>NZ_VFMU01000001.1:2936004-4404006 GCF_006715225.1 Arthrobacter sp. SLBN-112 | reverse complement strand
TGCCGCATACAGCTGCACGCCCTGGATGTTCGCCACCTGCTGGACGCTGCCGGCCGGCAGGCCGAACAGGGCCGCCACGTCCGCGGCGACGTCCTCGAAGCCGGCCGAGTAGTACACCATGGTTTTGTCCTGCGCCTGGGCCTGCAGCTTGGTCAGGTTGGTGAAGCCGGCGTCCGAGAGCAGCCCGGCGATCGCGTTGCTCCGCCCTGTTACACCCGTGCCGTTGGCAATGGAGACGGGCTGCAGTGACTTGTCGTAGGCGGGCGCCGCGGGAGTGGCAGGCGTCTCCGTGGGGGTGGCGGGGGCAGACTGGCTCAGGTCCGGGCTGTTGCGCAGCGCCGTAAAGAAGTTGGAGGCCGCCGGTTGATCCAGGGCCAGCCGGTTGGGGTCCTCCGGCGCAGGCATAGTGGGCGCGGTGATGAAGTTGATGTTGGCCGGATCGATATTCTTCAGCCGGTTGGCGATGGTCAGCAGCGACGGGACGGAGGACAGGCCCGAGTCGACCGTCAGGTTCCTGGTGATGGTATCGGCGATAGTGAGGGTTTTCTGCGGGTTGCCCAAGGTGCCCTCGGACTTGAGCTTGCGGCTGAGCGAGGCCAGGAAGCCCTGCTGGGCCTGGATGCGCCCCAGGTCCCCGCCGTTGGCGAAGGCGTGCCGGGTGCGCAGGAACGCCAGGGCCTGTTCGCCCTGCACCTGCGAGGTGCCGGCCGGCAGGTTCAGTCCGCTGTCAGGATCGTGCACGGCGTCGCTGACGCAGACCTCCACGCCGCCCACTGCATTGGAAAGTTCCTTCACGGCGTTGAAATCGGCCATCATGAAGTGGTCCACTTCCAGGCCGGTCAGCTTGTTCACGGTGTCCACGGCGCAGCCGATGCCGGCCTGCGCCATGGCGCTGTTGATCATCACGTCCTGTTGCGCGGGATATGACTGGCTGGTTTTGGGGTCCGTGCATTTGGGCACGTCCACCAGCAGGTCGCGCGGGAAGCTGACCACGTTCACATGCTTGTTGTCAGCGGAAATGTCCAGCAGCATCATCACATCCGACTGGCCGTACCCGGAGGAGTCCTCCGCCGCGCCGTACTGGCTGTTGCTGCCGTCCCTGGTGTCCGAGCCCAGGACCAGGATCTGCAGCCGGTCCTTGCTGTCGTTCACGGTCCCTTCGGTCCGCTGCCCGCCGGCCGTCAGCTCCGAGGTGCTGATGTTGGACTGCAGGCGCCATGCCCAGTAGCCGCCGAAGGCCACGGCGCCCAGGAGCAGCACGGACACCACAGCCGTAAGGGCCTTGAGCCAGCGCGGGACCCGGCGGACAGGACGACGGCGGAGCGAGCTTTCGGCGTACAGGTCGCCTTGGCCGGGGTAGGCGGCGGGGGTGGGGCCAACCTGATCCGGGCCGGGGGTTTTTCTGGAACCGAACACGACAAAATAACCTTCGGGAGGGGACGGATTTGCGCTACCCTACAGGCCCAAGCTGGCAATTCCCTAAGAACGGCAGCCCCCGGCCGCGCCGCCACCGTCCGTATAACCGCAAAGGGCGTACTCTTTTTTCTCGGCGGTACCCGCCCCGGGGATGGGCCCGGCCATGGGGGAAGCCCTGCTGTGCAGGTTGAGGAACGGACAGATGAATACAGGACAAAAGCAGCGCGTGACGGGCCGTCCTGCCCGGCGCGGGCTGGGGAAACTGGCGATGTGGCTGGAGGATGACTCCCCGGGACGCCTCCGGCCCCTGATCCTGGCGGTAGTCCTCACGCTCTCGGCGATCGGACTCGTGGAGGTGGCATCGGCGTCGTCCGTGGAATCCGTGGCGGCAGGAAACAATCCGTACGATCTTCCGCTCAAGCAGGCCATGTGGACCGTGGCAGGCGTGGTGATCATGCTGGTGCTGGCGCGGATGCCCGTACGGCGGATCCGGTGGCTGGGCTGGCCGCTGCTGATCGGTTCCCTGGTTGCCCTGGTGCTGGTGTTCACGCCGCTGGGCATGTCCGTGAACGGCAACCGGAACTGGCTGAGCGTGGGTGGTTTCACCGCGCAGCCGTCCGAATTCGCCAAGCTCTCGCTGATCGTGTGGGCCGCCGGCATCCTGGACCGGAAACAGGCCCTGCTGGCCAATTGGAAACATGCCGTTGTGCCGCTGGGTCCCGCGGGCGGACTGATCATGCTGATCGTGGGGCTGGGACACGACCTGGGCACCACCATGATCATCATGATGATCCTTGCCGCCACCATGTTCTACGGCGGGGTCCGGATGAAAGTGTTCTCGGTGGCCGGGCTGATCTGCGCGGTGGCAGCCCTGCTGCTCGCGGCCACCAGCGGCAACCGCATGGGCCGGATCTCCTCCTGGCTGGGCATGGGATCGGAGGAGGACGCGCAGGGAGTGGGCTACCAGGCGCAGCACGGCGCCTACGCCCTGGCCTCCGGCGGCTGGTTCGGCGTGGGCCTGGGGCAAAGCCGGCAGAAGTGGAACTGGATCCCGGAAGCCCACAACGACTTCATCTTCTCGATCCTGGGCGAGGAGCTCGGCCTGGCCGGCACGCTGCTGGTGCTGGGCCTGTTCGCCATTTTGGCCATCGCGGTGTTCAAGACCATCGCCCGGACCACGGACACCTTCTCCAGGATCGTGGCCTGCAGCGTGATCACCTGGATCCTGGGGCAGGCCGTCATCAACATCGCCATGGTCAGCGGACTGCTGCCGGTAATCGGCGTGCCGCTGCCGTTCATCTCCTACGGCGGATCGGCCATGGTTTCGTCGCTGGCCGGCATCGGGGTGATCCTGGCGGTGACCCGCCCGGGACGCGCTGTATCCGGCCGGGCTGGGTCGGGGCGCGCCCCGGTACAGGTCCGGGAGCATGCGCACCAGCGGTAGCACCGGCGGGACTGTTCCTGCGGCGCCCATGACTGCCATCCGCTTCATCCTGGTTTTCGGGTTGGTCAGCTCGCTGATGGACATGGTCTACGAAAGGGGCCCGGAGTGTCACCGGACCATATCTGGGTGCACTGGGCGCGTCAGCGCTCCTGGTCAGCGTGGTCACGGGCGCGGGTGAGGCGGTGGCGCTGGTCCTGCGCCTGGTGTTCGGCCGGCTGGCTGACCGGCCGGGGCTAAGGTGGACGCTCGCCATCAGCGGGTATGCCCTAACGGCGGTGTCTGTGCCGTTGCTGGGAATCACCGACGCGCTGTGGATCGCCTGCCTGCTGGTCCTGGCCGAGAGGCTGGGCAAGGCGGTCCGGAGCCCGGCAAAGGACAGCATGCTGGCCCAGGCCGGATCTGCACTGGGGCAAGGCAAGGCATTCGCGCTGCACGAAGCACTGGATCAGGTGGGGGCGTTGGTGGGGCCGCTGCTGGTGGGGGCGGCCCTGGCGCTTTCCGGCAGCTACGGGCCGGGGTTCCTGTTGCTCGCTGTTCCGGGGCTCGGCGCCATGCTGATCCTGTTGTGGCTGAGGCGCCGGGTTCCTGATCCTGCTGTCTATGAGGCAGCCGGCGGGCAGCCAATTTCAGCCCGGCCAACCTCCGGACAGCCAGGCGCAGGGCAGCCCGAAGCCGCGCAGCCCGAAACCGCGCAGCCCGAAACAGCGCAGCCCGAAACCGCGCGGCCAACCAGCGGCCCGCCCTCAATGCCGCGCGAGTTCTGGCTGTACGCCGCCTTCAGCAGCCTGACCATGTTCGGCTACGCGACCTTTGGGCTGCTGTCGTTCCACCTGGTGGCTACCGGACTCCTGCCGCCGGCGCTGGTCCCGGTGCTCTATGCCGCGGCCATGGGAGTGGACGGCGTGGCCGCACTGGTTTCCGGCTGGCTCTTTGACCGGGTGGGGCTGAAGGTTCTCCTGGTCCTGCCGGTCCTGGCCGCCGCGGTCCCGTGGCTGGGCTTCAGCAACAACACTGCGCTCGCAGTGGCAGGGGTGCTGGTGTGGGGAGCGGCGATGGGTATCCAGGAAAGCACCATGCGGGCAGGCGTCGCGGGGCTGGCCCCGCCGGCCCGGCGGGGGAGTGCCTATGGGATGTTCACCGCCTGCTACGGCCTTGCCTGGCTGGCCGGGAGTTTCCTCATCGGCCTGCTCTACGAATTCTCAGTTCCTGCCCTGGCGGTGACCGTCACGGTAGTCCAGGCCGCCGCATTGGTGATCTTCGCCGTCGTGCGTCCCCATGCCTCCGGCAGGGACGCTGGATCGCCGTCTTCCGGAAACGAAACTACCTAGGCGACCGCCCCAGCGATCTCGGGGCACTCAACGCAGCGGACGTCAGCAACCAGGGCGCCGGCGTCGTCCTTTTGGAAGTGGGTGACGTGATTGGTGGTCCTGCCGCAGGTGGGGCAGAAGCTCTGGCTTTGTTTTGTCCACATGCATGAATAATACGGAACGCCCCGACAAAGAGAAGATCGGAGGCCAAAGTATGTGGATCGCCGCAGTTCTCCTTTACCGGATCTTGACCAAACCTGCTGGCGATCCTTCGGCGAACGCTGAGTTTCGCCGCATAGCTTGGGCTCATCAGGCAGTACGGAAGGAGCGCAGGACAATGACCATTAGCGATTACTTCGTGGCTCTCGGCGGCATGCTGGCTTCACTCGGGTGTGCAGGGCTGGTGGCGGCAGGCCTCATCCGGTTCCGGGGGCGGCACTAGTTAAGGCAAGGGCGCGGCACTAGGATCCTCCGCCGCAGTTCGTTCTTATGCGATGGCGGGGGGCTCGAACCGCGTTACCGGCGCTCCGCTGGGCAGCGACCTCAGGATGCTCTCCGCAACGCTGCGGACCTTCAGGTTGCGGTGCCGTGAGGTGCCGGCGAGTTTGCCGAATGCCTCCGCGTAGGAACAGCGGTTCTGTGCCATGAGCACGCCGCAGGCAACGTCGATGCTGGTCCTACTCTCCAGAACCTGTTTCAGGTTGTCGCCTGCGCGGATGACGCCATGCACGTCAAGGGCCAGTTTCAGGCTGTGCGACGCCACCCCGGCGAACCAGGCTGCCTCGTCAACCACCCTGGCACTGAAAACGTAGTTTGCCTGCCCCAGGAACACCAGTGCCCCGGCAGAGCCAGGCTGCAGTTCAAGGGGAACGGCCAGGGCCGCGCCAAAACCCCTGTCCAACAACCGCGTCCGGTACGCCTGCCACCGGGCGCCGCCCTGGTTGATCACTGCCGGCGCCGGCAGCGCCGACCCCATCGCCGCGGGACCGTCCGCGTTTTCGTCCTCAGCTGCCAGGCTGGCCGCGGCCGGCGTGCTCCCGGCGCTGGCAGGACAGGACCGCTGACGGTGCAGCACGGCGGCACACTCAATGGCACTTCCGGACGTGGTGCTGATCCAGCGGGAGGCGGCATCGGCGAGCTTCTGCAGGGACCCTGCATCGTCGTCGGCCCCTGTCACCAAATCCAGCAGGAACCCCTGCCGCTCGGGCTCCGCGTTGATTGCCGGGCCACCTGCCACCCTGAACCCCCGTCATCTCACGCCCCTTGGCTGTGGTGCCGCGGGTTTCATTGAAACTTATTGGCCCGGCCGGGGGAGGGCACGAGTAGCCGGTACTCTACTTTTCCTCCCGCTACCTGCGCGGGTACTTGCCTGCGCTTTTCAACGCTGTGGAGGTGTGGACCGGACGAAGTGGGCTACCATGGGCTTTGTTAGACAGCCAAGCAAGTAGGACATCGAAGGAATTCGCATGAAACCGTATGGTGCAAGCGAAGGCTACTGGTACCCGCCCACCGCGGATGCGCAGCCAGGGGCTGTTGACGTCATCAATGCCCTCCGCGAATTCCGGACGTCCGAAAGCGCGATGCGGCGGCGCACGCGCTCCTCAGCTGCGATGGGGGAGACGGACCTCCTGGCTCTCCGTTACCTCATCGATGCAGAAGCTGCCGGCGTGGGAATCCGCCCTACGGAACTTGCCGCCCGCCTGGGGATTACCTCGGCTTCCATGACCAGCCTCGTGGACCGGCTCGTCGCCGGTGGGTACGTGACCCGCGAACCGCATCCTTCAGACCGCCGCGCCGTCATCCTTCGTCCCACTCCAGGGGCGGACGAGGAAGTCCGGCACAACCTCAACCAGATGCACAAGCGCATGCTGGAAGCTGCGGAATCGCTGTCTCCCGAGGAGCTTAAAGCCGTCATGCACTTCCTGGTGCGCATGCGCGAAGCCTTGGACGCGGTCGAGAGCGGCCGCGTTGTTACAGCAGGGTAGACAAAACCTTCAAGCGCCGGGGCGGGTCTCCCGGCGATCCGCTGGAAGCGGTCCAGTTGGCCTCGGCAAGGGTGGAGAGCCTGCAGTGGGAGTTTGATGCGGCACAGGAGCGGTTCGGGAGCGTTCTGCGGAGTGCTGCGGACCTGGGAGCTGGGCACGACGCGCTGAGCAGGGCCGCCGGCGTCACCGTTGAGGAGCTCGAGGACATTCTGCGCGCGGGCGTTCAGGTGCTGTAGCCCGGAAAAAAGCTCCGCCGGCCCGAAGTGCAGCCATCCGTTTGTTCAGATGCAGCTGCACTTCGTGCCGTCGGAGCGAAAAAGAAGCGGTGGGTCGGCCCGTTCTGGCCCGAAAACTGGGCTCGGCGAGGGGCCGGAAAACTTATGCGGCCAGGCGGCCTGCCGTTTGGCGCCGATGTCGGCGGTCGGCCAGCACGCTGATGGTGCAGGATGCCTGGTCCGGATCGATTTTGGCGGGCAGGTGCCTTGTTTCAGAGCAGGCGCGGAGCATGTCCAGCGCTTCCTGGTCCACCCAGGCGCTGGAAATGTCCAGCTCCAGGTCCAGGCCTCCCTTGAGGGAGTTGGCGCGCTTTGCCACGACATAGAGGGCGTTGATGCTGTGAATGGTGATATGCCCCGTTGCAATCACCTTGGCCTTGCTACGGTCCAGATCCACCCGGACCACAATGTTCAGCTTAGAGTTCAAGTTGTAAAGCCTTCCCCGGCATTGGCTGCGACGCTGCAGCTTCTTGCATGGCCTGTTTGCTTAAGCCTCAACTAGATTAGGCAATTAGTGTGATCCACGCAACACGGGTGACGTTTATTACACCGAACGCAGTTTCCCATCAGTTTGAGGAGTACCCATGAGCACCGACCCCGCAGGAAAGCCTTCTGTCCTCTTTGTCTGCGTCCACAACGCCGGCCGGTCGCAAATGGCTGCCGCCTTCCTCACCTCCCTGTCCAGGGGCGCCGTCGAGGTCCGTTCGGCCGGGTCCCAGCCGGCGGACAAGGTCAACCCGGCCGCCGTTGAGGCCATGGCCGAGGTGGGCATCGACATGTCCGCCGAGGTCCCGAAGGTGCTCACCACCGAGGCAGTGAAAGAATCGGATGTGGTGATCACCATGGGCTGCGGTGACGAGTGCCCGTTCTTCCCGGGCAAGCGTTACGAGGACTGGGTGCTGGAGGATCCGGCCGGCAAGGGCGTTGACTCCGTCCGTCCCATCCGTGACGAGATCAAGGCCCGCGTTGAACAACTGATCGCCGAACTCCTGCCCGCGCAGCACGCGGACGCCCAGTAGTACCGCCACCGAAGGACAATTCATGAGTAAAGAGCAGCTGATCATCATCGGGTCCGGCCCCGCCGGCTACACCGCCGCCATCTATGCCGCGCGCGCCGGCCTGAACCCGCTGGTCCTGGCCGGGTCCGTCACCGCCGGCGGCGCGCTGATGAACACCACCGAAGTGGAAAACTTCCCGGGCTTCCCCGGCGGCATCCAGGGTCCGGAACTGATGGACGGGCTGCAGCAGCAGGCTGAAAGGTTCGGCGCGCGCATTGAGTACGACGACGCCACGTCCGTTGAGCTGAAAGGTTCCCTCAAGCGCGTGGTCACCGGCGGCGGGGAGACCTACGAGGCGCCGGCCGTCATCCTGGCCACCGGCTCGGCGTACAAGGAGCTAGGCCTGCCGGAGGAGAAGAAGTTCAGCGGCCACGGTGTTTCCTGGTGCGCCACGTGCGACGGGTTCTTCTTCCGGAACCAGGACATCATCGTGGTGGGTGGCGGCGACTCCGCCATGGAGGAAGCCACCTTCCTGACCCGGTTCGGCAAGACCGTGACCGTGGTGGTCCGCAAGGGTGAACTGCGCGCCTCCCGCATCATGGCCCAGCGCGCCAAGGACAACCCCAAGATCCGCTTCGCCTGGAACTCCGCCGTCACCGCCATCCACGGCGACGGCAAGGTCACCGGTGTCACCCTCACGGACACCCGCAGCGGCGAAACCCGGCACCAGGACGCCACGGGCATCTTCGTGGCCATCGGACACCTTCCCCGCACCGAGCTGGTGGCAGGCCAGGTGGACCTGGACGAGGAAGGCTACATCAAGGTGGACGCCCCCACCACGTGCACCAACCTGACCGGCGTATTTGCCTGCGGCGACGCCGTGGACCACCGCTACCGGCAGGCCATCACCGCCGCCGGCACCGGCTGCGCTGCGGCCCTGGACGCCGAACGGTTCCTGGCCGCACTGGATGACGCCGCCAGCATCGCCACCGCCCTCGTGGAAGAACCGACGCACAGCTAAGTACTGCTGCCCGGCCCCCAACTAACTCGCACTTGTTGTCGTTATGAACCCTGAAAACGACATTAACTGCGAGCTAGTTGGGGCGCAGCGTCAGACGACTTCGGGAAGCCGCCCGGTTAAGACTGAAACTGGAGCTGCGGACCAGCGCTCCCGCTCCGGCTCGTAGGAGATCACCATCGACACGTCGCTCTCGCGCGCCTCGTCGATGGCCAGCAACAGGGCGTCCTCCATGTGCCTGGCGTATTCCAGCCGCTCGGACATGGACCCCTGCAACCCGCCGTCGTCAATCAGCACGTGGCCCTTGCCATCCACGATGACCTTTAATGAATACCCTTGGTCCTCATAAAGGGACCCGCGGGTGGATGAAATCTCGGTGACCCGATCTGCCCGGACCAGCCCGTTGCCCAGCGTCCGGATCCATGCCTCACCCATGAATTGACCTTCCCTTGGATTGGGACGCGGTTCAGCACCCCATAAGGCGAACGCTACTCCTCCACACCGCTTTTGTGACCCCCTAATCCGCGTCCTGCCGCCAGCGAACACGGCACATAACGGCCGCCGTGTTCAGCTACTCTTATGCCAGAAACCCGCCCCGGATGGGCGATTGTTGGGAGGCATGTATGTGGTCGAAGTTGGATGCGTACCTCTTCCCGCTGCCCGTTACCGCGGTCTGTCCTTCAGGGACCTTTGAGCTGGACGTCGACTCAGGAAACATGCGGTGGTCCGAGGGCATGTTTGCGATTCACGGGCTGCGACCGGGTGACGTGGTGCCCACGTTTGACGTGTTGATGGCCCACAAGCACCCCGTGGACCGGGAGCCGGTGCAGGCACTGTGGGCGGACCTCCTTGAGGGCGGCGGCCAGGGCGCACTCCTGCACCGGATCATGGACGCCCGGGGCAGGGAGCGGCGCGTCTTTTCGGCAATCCAGGCGATTGCCGGCCCATCAGGACGGGTGGAGCGGGCACGCGGCTTCATGGTGGACGTGACCCAGAGCCTGCGCATCGAGTCCCAGCATGCCGCGTCCGAGGCCATCGAGGGCGCGTTCGGGCACAAAGCGGTCATCGAGCAGGCGAAAGGCATGGTCATGGCCCTGCGCAGCCTGGATGCCGAGGCGGCGTTCAAGGTCCTGGCCACCAGGAGCCAGCACGCCAACGTCAAGCTGCACCTCGTGGCAGAAGAGTTGATTAGCGCGGCGGCAAACGGCAAGGCCAGGGAAGTCCTGGAAGGTTACTGATTCCCCGCTAACCCATGACCTGCTGGTTCACCCACCGCTCCAGCGGCGGCACCAGCAGCAGCACCGCCACGCCGGCCACCATCAGGACGTGAACGAAGACATTCCACGCCGGGTGATGTTCCACCAGATGCTGGATGTGTTCACGCCGCGGGTGGCGAACGTGGGCGTGATCCACAACCAGCTGCTCCCAGCCAATAAGAGGGCGAGGCCGCCCATGGTGCGAAGAGTAAACATTGTCACCACGTCCGTGAACAGCGTCATGGGTAGCCAGGTGGTGAAACAGGGCCGAACGGCCCATTCGTTGTTCAGGGTTGAGCGTCCCCGACGCCTGGGCAGCGGGAGGGCGGGGGACCTTCGGCACTTCTGGTCCGGACGGTTCGGCTGGAGCCTGTTGGTAAGGCCGAAGGTGGAGTGCAACCGGGCCAGCGGAGACGAGTTACGGAGATGGGGATGGCACATATCAAAGGTTCCATCGCCATTCGACGACCGGTGGAGGAAGTCTTCGACTTTGTGGCCGATGAGCGGAACGAGCCGGCCTACAACCCGCAGATGCGGAAGGTGGAGAAGGCCACTCCTGGGCCCATAGGGATCGGAACTGTCTGGCGGGCCACGACCGGCACGAAGCGTCGGCTGACATCGTTCGACCTGGAAATCACCGACTTTGTACGGCCCCGCCAGCTGGGGTCCGTCGCCACGATAGGAGCGGTCGATATCCGGGGAGGCTTGACTTTCCGGCCCACGGACGAAGGGACCCGGATGGACTGGTCCTGGGATTGCAGGCCCAAGGGACTTTTGAAGCTGGCCGGTCCGGTCATCACGGTTGTGGGACGCCGCCAGGAGCAGCGGACCTGGACCGGCCTCAAGCGGCACCTGGAGCAGGCGGCAGGCGGCTAAATGGCGGACAGGACAACCACCCGGCCCAGCGGCAACCTTGGCTCCGCCATCGTCAACGCCCTGATGCTGTACGGGATCAATATCTGGCCGGGGTGGCAGGTGCTGCCGTTCCTGACGGCGGACATGGCCCGCGTCCTTGACCTCATCAACGCCTCCCTGATCGCGGGCATCATCGTGAACCTGGTCTGCGTGGTGATCCGCGCCCGGGCCCTCCTGGCACTGGGCAATATTGTTGTCATGGGCTTCGGGGTGGCTGCCATGCTGCGTCTGTGGGAGGTCTTTCCGTTCGACTTCGGCGACGCCTGGTCCGGCTGGCCGGTGGTGGTGCGGGTGCTCCTGGTGCTCGGCATCGTGGGCTCCGTGATCGGCGCGGTGGTGGAAGTGGTCAATCTGTTCCGCGCCCTGGCCGGATTCGAGCCCAAGCCCCGCTGAGCTGTTCCCACCTGGGTCAGATCGCGTGAAGGGGCGGCCATAGGATAAATCTGATGACTTCCCCGGACGACTCCCCGCCCTTCAGCCTGCGCAGCATTGCCGTGGCCGCTTTCGGACCCACGCTGCTCTACGGGATCGGAACCGGGGCCATCCTTCCGGTGGTGGCGCTGTCTGCCCGCGAGCTCGGCGCCTCGGTGGCCGTGGCAGCCCTGATCGTCACCCTGATCGGGCTCGGTTCCTGGTTCTTCAACCTGCCCGCGTCCCTGGTGACCCTTCGCTTCGGGGAACGCTGGTCCATCGTGGGCGCCGCCGTCGCCGCCGGCCTGGCGCTGGCAGCCGCCGCCACCTCCGCCGTGGCCCCGAACGGACTGTTGCTGCTCGCTGTGGCGATGGCCGTCGTCGGGATGTCCGGGGCGGTGTTTGGCCTGGCCCGCCAGAAGTACCTCACGGAGGCGGTCCCGGTGGCGTTCCGTGCCCGGGCGCTGTCCACGCTGGGCGGCGTGAACCGCATTGGCGTGTTCATCGGCCCGTTCGCAGGAGCGGCGGCGATGCAGTTCTTCGGCATCGCCGGGGCCTACTGGGTGGGGGTGGTAGCCATGGCAGCCGCCGCGCTGCTGTCCCTTACCATCCCGGACCTTGCGACGCCGGATGTCCCCTTGGGCGGGCACGCGGGCCCCCAGCCCACGCTTCGGAGCGTGGCGGTGTCGCATGCCGGCGTGTTCCTTTCGCTGGGCGTGGGCATCCTGCTGCTCAGTGCGCTGCGGTCCTCCCGGCAGGTGGTGATCCCGCTCTGGGCGGACCACCTGGGCATGGACGCCACCTCCGCCTCCCTTATCTACGGGCTCTCCGGCGCCATCGACATGCTGGTGTTCTATCCCGCCGGGAAACTGATGGACCGCAAGGGGCGGCAGTGGGTGGCGGTTCCGTCCACGCTGCTCATGGGATTAGCGCTGCTCCTGATCCCGCTCGCCGGTTCCTTCGTGGGGCTGCTGCTGGCGGCGCTGCTGATCGGCTTCGGCAACGGGATCAGCTCCGGGCTGGTGATGACCCTGGGTGCCGACTTCTCGCCGGACCGCGGCCGCGGGCAGTTCCTGGGGCTTTGGCGGTTCATGGCGGACGCCGGCTCCACCGGCGGCCCCGTCCTCCTCTCCGGGGTGACCGCGCTGGCCTCCCTGGGCCCGGGGATCTCAGCCACGGGCCTGCTGGGGTTCGCGGCGGCGGCCGTGTTCGCCGTCGTGATTCCCCGCCTGAAGCACCGCCGCAACTACTAGTTGCTCCATCACTTATGGTCCCTAAACAGGTGTTTTAGGGACCATATCTGATGGAGCAACCGGCCGTGTTAGCGTGCCGGATTGGTGGGTAGCGCGGGTGGCGAGGATATTCTCGACACATGAGTGATCCCGGCGCCGAGGCCCGCATCAGTCCGCTGCAAAAAGCCGTGTGGTGGGCCCAGGACTATGCCTACGCCGCGGGCTGGCAGGTCCGCGGATTCCTGTCGCGCGTGAAGCCGGAGTCCTTCCGCAACGGCAACCGCGCGCCCGTGCTGATCATCCCCGGCGTGTACGAGAACTGGCAGTTCATGATGCCGCTCATACAGGCCGTCCACGACGCCGGACATCCCGTCCACGTGGTCACGGTGCTCCAGCGCAACAAGATGAAGGTCCCGGACGCCGCAAAGCTGGTGGCCCAGCACCTGGAGGAGGCGGGCCTGCGCGATGCCATCCTGGTGGCGCACAGCAAGGGCGGCCTGATCGGCAAATATGCCATGCTGTCCCTGGATCCGGAGCACCGGATCGACCGGATGATCGCCGTGTGCGCACCCTTCTCCGGCTCGCGCTACGCCCGGTACATGCTCCTGCCCAGCCTGCGGATCTTCTCGCCAAAGAACGCCCTGACGCTCCAGATGTCCCGCGAGCTGACCATCAACAGCCGCATCACCTCCATTTACGGGCCGTTCGATCCGCACATTCCCGAACGGAGCATCCTGCCCGGGGCCACCAACATCGAACTGCCGGTGGCGGGGCATTTCCGAATCCTTGGCGACCCCGCCACCGCCCGGATCATTGTGGAGCAGCTGAACCTTCCGGCCTGATTTTGATGGGGCTTTGCGCTGCTGCGATGTGCCGTGCAATGAAGGCCGCGTCCCTGCCCACGCCGTGGACCATCGACGACGCCAGCGACTGCTGGAAGATGCCGCCCAGGAAATAGAGTCCCTTCTGTGCCTTGGCTACGCCGCGGTCCTGTTCCGGCCCGCCGTCCGGGCCGAACACCGGCAGATGGATCCATTCGAGGTCGGGGCGGAAGCCGGTGCACCAGATAACGTTGGCCACCTCCAGGGCTCGTCCGTCCGCGAGCAGCGGCAGGCCGTCTTTGCTGCCTTCCGTCCTGGGGAGGCGTTCGACGCCGGCACGCACCAGATCGCGGTTCTTCACCCTGACCAGTGGTCCGCTGTGCGCGAGGATTTGGGGGCGGGCCCTGCGGCCCACTGGCGTGTTGAGCGTCAGGATGTGGGAGAAGGCGAAGAAGACGGCGAGGGTAAGCGGCCTGGCGGCCACGGCGTCGATGGGCCAGGGGATTTCACCGGGATGCCTGCCGGAGAGATAGGTCTTTCGGGTGGCCGCCAGCTCCAGGGCGATATCCGCACCGGAGTTGCCAGCACCGACCACCAGCACGGGGCCTGCTGGGAGGTCTTTTGGACTCTTGTAGCTTGCCGCCGTCAACTGGTGGACGGCCGGGTTGAGGTCCGGGGCGAACGCCGGCACTTTGGGCTTCCGGTCCCAGCCGGCGGCGACCACCACGTTGTCCGCTTCGAAGTGCCGGCCCCCGGCTTCGATGGCGAAACGGTGTCCATTGTGCCCCAGGCTGGTGACCCGCACGTTGTTCCTCAGCGGCAGTTCGTATTTTTGCGCATAGCTGCTGAGGTAGTCGGCGAACTCCTCGCGGGACGGGTAGGACCACGGCGGCGCGGGGAAGCGGCTGCCGGGAAGTGCATCGTAGCGTGCCGGCGTGAACAGCCGGAGGGAGTCCCAGCGGGTACGCCAGCTGTCACCGGTCCTGGCGTTGTCGTCGAGGATCACGAAGGGACGCTTGAGGCGGGAGAGGTGGTAGCCCATGGCCAAACCTGCCTGGCCGCCGCCGATCACCACGGTGTCGAAGTGCTCTGACATGATGCCCTGCCCTTCCGCCCGGACGGCAGGCTTTGTGTTGCTGCGCTTTGCCACTGCCGGTCCAGGCTTCCTGCTAAGATTCATCCGAATACACTTCGGATGAAATTAGGGTAGGCCCGTCGATGAATGCAGTCAATGCCCCAGCCCGCCGCTATCACTCGCCCCGGCGGAAGGAGCAGGCGGCGGCCACGCGCGACGCCGTCCTGGCTGCGGCCCGTGAGCTCTTCGTGGGGGAGGGCTACCGCTCCACCACCGTGGCCGGCGTCGCACGGAGGGCCGGCGTCGCCGTCGACACCATTTACGCCACCATCGGCCGCAAACCGGACCTCCTGCGGGAGGTGGTGGAAACAGCCATCTCGGGGACGGGCCAGGCGGTTCCCGCGGAGCGCCGCGACTACGTGATCCGGATGCGGGAAGCTAAGACTGCAGCGGAGAGGATCCGGATTTATGCGGAGGCTTTGGCAGGGATCCAGCCGCGGCTGGCTCCCGTGTATGTGGCGCTGCGCGATGCCGCCGGCACCGACCCTGACTGCGCAGTGCTCTGGCGGGAGATCTCCGACCGGCGTGCGGCCAACATGCTGAAGTTCGTTGAGGATCTTGCCGCCACAGGGGAGCTGCGGACAGACCGCCCGGCCGCCGAACTCGCCGACGCCGTCTGGAGCATGAACGGGCCCGAATACTGGGTGCTGTTGGTGGACCAGCGCCGCTGGAGCCCTGACCAGTTCGCCGGCTGGCTCACCGACGCCTGGTGCCGGTTGCTGCTCACATCAAAATGAGCCTCTTTCGGTAAAAGCCCAGGTCAGACTCGGATTGGAATTTCACATAACTTGAGCTTTTGCTGACGCTTTACCCCCTCACTTCCTGAGGTTGGACCTGCAATGTTGTTCCCAGCTGGGCGGAAGAAGGTGCCGCTGCAATACCCCCCAACGCAGCGGCGCCGCCTCCCGCGGAGCTGGGCTTTGCCCCGGATGCTGCCTGCCGTCGTCGTAATTTCCCGCCCGTGTCTGCCCGCAGGCAGGCGGCGGCCGTCCGTACACTGGCACCATGTCATGCCGCATCAGCGAACTGGTCCTGAACTGTGCCGACCCGGAACTGCTCGCGCGGTTCTGGAGCGATGTCCTGGGGTATGTGGAGATCGACCGGGAGGACGGTGCGATCGAGATCGGGCCGCCCGAGGCCGGTTTCGGCGGCCTGCAGCCCACCATCTTCCTGAGCCCCAGCAGCAATCCGCGGGTGGGAAGGCTTCCGCTGCATATCGACGTCAACCCGGTGGACCGGGACCAGGACGCGGAGCTGGAACGCCTGCTGGCCCTCGGCGCGCGGCCGGCCGACGTGGGGCAGACCGGCAATGAACAATGGCACGTGCTGCAGGACCCCGAAGGCAACGAGTTCTGCCTGCTGCGCAAGCGGCTCGATCCCATAACCTGAGGCAGTCAACGGGAGAGCGGGGGATGTACCGGGCGGCGCCCACTTCAAGACGCCGCCCAGGCACCTGCAACTATTCACGGCGTGGCTCAAGCTATGGGGCACCAATTCCTCAAGATTTGCTCAAAACATCACCGCCACGCGTCCTTCCGTGCTAAGGCAAGGGAGGGCGGAACTGCCACAGCGAACAGGAGCACCCATGCACAAGCGCACACTCGGCCGCGGCCTGGAGGTATCTGCCATTGGGCTTGGCTGCATGAGCATGACCGGCGGCTACGGCAGCATGCCGGAACGGAAAGACATGGTGGCCCTGCTCCGGGCGGCAGTGGACCGCGGCGTCACCTTCTTTGATACGGCCGAAATCTACGGGCCCTTCGCGAATGAGGAACTGGTGGGGGAGGCTCTGACCCCCTACCGGGACCAGGTGGTGATCGCCACGAAGTTCGGCTTCGACATCGACCCCGTGGCCCGCAAGCCCCGCGGCAACGTCACCAGCGATCCCGGCCACATCCGCGCCGCAGTGGAGGGCTCGCTGCAGCGGCTCGGCGTGGAGGCGATCGACCTGTACTACCAGCACCGGGTGGATCCGAACGTTCCCATCGAAGACGTTGCCGGCGCCGTCAAGGAACTCATTGAGGCCGGCAAGGTGAAGCACTTCGGCATGTCAGAGGCCGCAGCCGGAACCATCCGGCGCGCCCACGCCGTCCATCGCGTCACCGCCGTCCAAAGCGAATACTCCCTCTGGTGGCGCCGCCCGGAGGAAGAGGTCCTGGGTGTCTGCGGGGAATTGGGCATCGGCTTCGTCCCCTACAGCCCGCTGGGCCGTGGTTTCCTGACCGGGACGCTGGACGCGTCCAGCACGTTCGACGGCGGCAATGACGCACGTGCCAACATCCCCCGTTTCGGGCCGGACGCCATGGCGCACAACCAGGCCCTGGTGGACGCCGTGCGCAGTATCGCACGGGACAAGGGGGCGACGGCGGGGCAGATCGCCCTGGCCTGGCTCCTGGCCCAAAAACCCTGGATCGTGCCCATCCCCGGCACCAGGAAACTGGAACGCCTGGAGGAGAACCTTGCCGCAGCGGACCTCGCCCTCACTGACGCGGAGCTGACTGAACTCGACCGGCTGATCACCAGGATTCCCGTCCAGGGCGCCAGGTATGCGGACGACGCGGAGGCGCGGACCAACCTGTAGCTCTGGAGCGCACCCGCGTGGGCCGCTGGCGACGCGCATATTCTCCTTGGCGTCGCAGATTCCTTCCCGCTGCCTGTATCCGGGCCGCGCAGAGGAATATGCGCGTCACGGGCGGATATCGGAGTCGAAAACGAGGGGGACACCCTTGAAGCTGAGTGTCAAAAGGGATCATCCGGGGCGAAAAAGAGTGACGCACGCGACGGCAATCGACACGTGATTTTGATCTGGCTGAAACATTCCGGGGCCCGGGCTCTTATACGCTTATCTGAGAGATTTTCCCGGAAGGACTGCACCAGCATATGGAAACCACGGACACAATCGTAAAGCCCGTCATCGGCCTCAGCACCTACCTTGAGCAGGCGGGTACTGCCGGCTGTGGTGACGTCAGTGCCGCCTTCCTTCCGGAAACATATTTGGCCCCGATCATCGCTGCCGGCGGCATCCCCACCCTGCTCCCGCCGCAGCCCGTCGCTCCCGGCGTGATCGAAGTGCTGGTGAGCCGGCTGGACGGCCTGCTGATCCCCGGCGGCTGGGACGTGAACCCGGCGCTCTACGGGCAGGAACCGCACCCCAGCACCGACCACCCGCGGCCCGAACGCGATGCCTGGGAGCAGGCCCTGATCCGCGAAGCCATCCGCCAGGACATTCCGCTGCTGTGCATCTGCCGCGGTGAGCAGCTGCTGAACGTCACGCTCGGCGGCACCCTGCACCAGCACCTGCCGGAGGTGGTCGGCCACGCCGACCACCAGCTGGGCGGCTTCCAGTTCAACCGCGTCCCGGTCCACGTCCGGCCCGAATCCCAGCTGGCGCAGTTGATTGGATCCGACGTGCAGGCCGTACCTGTAGCCCACCATCAGGCCGTGGACAAGCTCGGCGACGGCCTGGTGGCGTCCGCCTGGACCCGCGACCAGGTGGTGGAAGCGATCGAATACCCTGCTGCCACCTTCACCCTGGGTATCCAGTGGCACCCCGAGGAACTTTCCGAGGACTTCGGGCTCTTCCGGGGGTTCGTCGAAGCAGCCCGGGCAAAGTATTTGTCGCGGCTGAGCCCGGCCACGCCGTCGTCCGTGACCGACGCGCCCGCCTCTTTCCTGCCCGGTGCGACGCCGGCAATCCTGGTAAATCCCGACGCCTTCTGACCTGCGGTAACGCCGCGGCGGGGGTCGCCAGGGAAGGAACGCGCCACCAGCCAGCCTTGCTCTCATGAAGTAAGCATGCTTAGTATGTTGAGCAAGGGTTGAGCAAGAGCCCGCGGTTCTGGACCTTGGGAGCGTCGTGGCTAACTTTAACGGATACGGAGTGGTACCCCCAACCGGGCGGGTGCTGGTTGTGAATTTGCGCGGTCCTGGAGCTGTGCGATGACGCGCCGCATGGGCGTGGAGGAAGAATTCCTCATTGTCGACGGCGCCGACGGCCACCCGGTGGCATTAGGTGCAGTGCTTGAGCGGGTTTGTGAGTACCCCAACCTCAGCAGCGAAATGAAGCAGGAACAGATTGAGACCTGTACGCACCCACGCTTGGCCCTCAGCGACTTGGCCCAGGACATCACGGCCGGGCGCAGGAACGCCGATGCCGTGGCACGGCTGGCCGGAGCGCGTTTAGCGGCCCTGGCAACCTCGCCGCTGCCGGTCAAAACCACCGTGGCCCCCGGCGAGCGGTATCAGCAACTCATGCAGCGCTACGGGCTGACCGCCGTGGAACAACTCACTTGCGGCTGCCATGTGCACGTGGAGGTGGAGTCCGACGAGGAAGGCGTGGCCATCCTGGACCGGATCCGGATCTGGCTGCCCGTACTCCAGGCCATCACCTCAAACTCGCCGTTCTGGAACGGCACCGACTCAGGCTTCGCCGGCTACCGCTCCCAAGCGTGGAATCGTTGGCCCACAACGGGACCATGTGACATCTTCGGTTCGGCCGCCGCCTACCATGAGCATGCCCAGCAGTTCCTTGGCTCGGGCGTCCCGCTTGATAAAGCAAGCCTCTACTTCGACGCCAGGCTCAGCGATCGCCATCCCACTGTGGAGGTCCGCGTAGCTGACGTCTGCCTGTTCGCGGACGATGCGGTCCTGGTGGCCGCGTTGGTCCGGGCGTTGACGGAAACCGCAGCCAGGCAGTGGCGCGACGGGGTGTCCCCGGCACCCGTGCCCGCTGCCCAGTTGCGGCTCGCCTGCTGGCAGGCCAGCCGATTCGGCCTGGAGACTGACCTGCTGGATCCCGTCGAGGGGAAACCGCGGCCCGCGTCTGACGTGCTGGCGGCCCTGCTGGACCACGTCCGCCCTGTCCTGGAAGAGCAGGGCGAACTGGCCGCCGTGGAGCTGCTGCTGTTCCAGGTCATGGCCCGCGGGACGGGGGCTGTTGTGCAGCGGGAGTGGTTCGCCCAGGCCGGCAGCCTCCCCGGCATGATCGCAAAGGTCATTGACGTCACCGCCCTGCCCGCCTCGGCCGTGCGGGGGCAGGCTGCCCGCACACGGCTGCGCAGGGACGCCTCGCCGCACCAGTTGCACGGGAAAGCTCCCACACGCGCGAAGGGCGTCATGCCGCAGCTGGACAACCAGACTCTGTAAACCGACACCAGGAGGTCCCCCTTGGGCCAGAATGAAATGGACCAGAACCAGGCACCAGTGATTGAGGCGCTGGCAGAACACCAGAAGCTGGGCCGGTACGGCTTCACGCCGCCGGCGCACCGCCAGGGCCGGGGCGTGGACCCGCGCGTGCTGGAGGTGCTGGGGGAGCAAAGCTTCAAGGCCGACGTCGTTGCCTCCTCCGGCCTGGACAACCGCAAGTCTTCCAACGGCTACCTGTCCACAGCTGAAGAACTGCTGGCGGCCGCCGTCGGCGCTGACAAGGCATTCTTCTCCACTTGCGGCAGTTCGCTCTCCATCAAAGCCGCAATCCTGGCTGTGACCCGCGGCCAGGGCGAACTCCTGATCAGCAGGGACGCGCACAAATCCGTGGTGTCCGGCCTGGTCCTGTCAGGGCTGCAGCCCCGCTGGATCAAGCCGCGCTGGGATGACGAGCTGAAGATGAGCCACCCGCCGGCACCGGAGACGGTGGAGGAGATGTGGCAGCGCTACCCGGACGCCTCCGCGGCCCTGATCGTGAGCCCCACCCCGTACGGAACGTGCGCGGACCTTGAAGCCATCGTTGAGATCTGCCATAAGCGGGGCAAGCCGCTAATCGTGGATGAAGCGTGGGGCGCGCAGTTGCCCTTCCACACGGACACCCCCACTTGGGCGATGTCAGCCGGTGCAGATATCTGCGTGGTCAGCGTCCACAAGATGGGCCTCGGCTTTGAACAGGGCTCCATCTTCCACCTGCAGGGAAGCCTGGTGGACCCGGTCCGGCTCAACCAGTGCGCCGATATGCTGTCCACCACCAGCGCCAACACCCTGATTTACGGGGCCATGGATGGCTGGCGGCGGCAGATGGTGCAGGAAGGCAAGGGCATGATCGACCGGGCCCTTGACCTGGCCCGCCGCGTCCGCAGGGAGATTGAGGAAATCCCGGGCCTGCATGTCCTGGAGGATGAGCTGGTCCACGAGGAGGCGTCCCACGACCTGGACATCCTGCACGTCCTGATCGATGTTTCGCAGCTGGGGATCAGCGGCTACCAAGCGACGGACTGGATGCGGGAAAACTGCCGGATTGACCTGGGCACCAACGACCATCGTCGCACCGAAGCGGTGATCTCCGTCTCCGACGACGACGAAACCGCAGACCGGCTGCTGGGCGGACTGCGCCAGCTGGCAGAGGCCGCGCCGTCCCTGCCCCGGCCACCCGCCGTCGTCATTCCCAAGGAGGAGGAGCTCTTCCTGGAAACCGTGATGCTGCCCCGCGACGCCTTCTTTGGGCCAGTGGAAGTCATTCCCGTGGAGGAATCACCAGGCCGGATCGCGGCGGAAATGGCAACACCCTACCCGCCTGGAGTCCCGCTCCTGCTTCCCGGTGAACGGATCAACCAGGCGGCCATCGACTACCTCAGGAGCGGCGTGGAAGCAGGAATGGTCCTGCCCGATCCCGCAGATCCAACACTGAAGACTATTCGCGTGGTGCGCGAAGAACCCCATAAACCGCAGCAGTAGGACTGCGTCAACAGCAAGGAATCAAAATGTGTGGCATAGCCGGCGAAATCGCATTCAATGGCAGGGCGGCATCGGGGGAAGCAGTTCTGAAAATCATGGGGGCCATGGCCTCCCGCGGACCGGACGGAAGGGGACACTGGAACGGCGGCTGGGTTGCACTCGGGCACCGGCGGCTCAGCATCATTGACCTCTCCGAAGCCGGGGCGCAGCCCATGGAGGACGACGGCGGCCTGACCGTTGTCTTCAACGGGTGCATCTACAACTATCCGGAGCTGCGCCGGGAGCTTGAGCCCGAGTTCAGCTTCCGCTCCACCAGCGACACCGAGGTGATCCTCAAGGCGTACCGGAAATGGGGTGACGACTTTGTCCATCACCTGGTGGGCATGTTCGCGATCGCCATTTACGATCCGCAGCGGGAGGAGGTCCTCCTGGTCCGCGACCGGCTGGGCATCAAGCCGCTGTACGTTTCGCAGCTGCCCGGGAAGCTGCGCTTCGCATCCACGCTGCCCGCGCTGGTGGCATCCGGCGGAATCGATACGGGCATCGACGAAGTGGCCCTGCACCACTACCTGAGCTGGCACTCGATCGTCCCGGCCCCGCGCACCATCCTTCGCGGTGTCCAGAAGCTGCCCGCCGCCACCATCCGCATCATCCGCCCCGACGGAAACTGGCATGACCGCGAGTACTGGCGGCCGGATTACACCCGGAAGCCTGAGCATGCGGGCTGGTCCACGTCCGACTGGCAGGACGCCGTCCGGGATGCCTTGCGGACAGCAGTACGACGCCGGATGGTTGCCGATGTGCCGGTTGGTGTCCTTCTGTCCGGCGGGCTGGATTCCAGCCTCCTGGTTGCCTTGCTCGCCGACGAGGGCCAGCACGGACTGTCCACCTTCAGCATCGGATTCGACGACGGCGCCGGCGGCGACGCCGGGAACGAGTTCGAGTACTCGGACCTGGTGGCGCGCGAGTTCGGCACCCGGCACGAGCGACTGCACGTGCCCACGTCCGAGTTTGCGCCCTCCATCGGCGGCGCCTTGGACGCGATGTCGGAGCCCATGGCCAGCCACGACGTCACCGCCTTCCACCTGCTCTCCGACACGGTGTCGCGGCACCTGAAAGTGGTGCAGTGCGGGCAGGGCGCCGACGAGGTGTTCGGCGGGTACGGCTACCACCAGCCGCTGGCCGGGGTGCCCCGGGAGCAGGCTTTGGCGGCCTTCACGGCCTCTTTCGTTGACCACAGCCACGAGGAGCTCCTGGGCATCCTGGAACCCGAGTGGCTGACCGGGACCGATGTCAGCCGCAAAGTGCTCGCGGACCATTTGGCCGCTTCGGGGGCTGAGACTGCCCTGGACGCCGTCCTCCGGCTGGACACCCACCTGCTCATGGTGGACGATCCGGTGAAGCGGCTGGACAACATGAGCATGGCCTGGGGCCTGGAGGCCCGGGTTCCGTTCCTGGACCACGAACTGGTGGAACTCGTCGCCTCCTGCCCGCCGGACCTCAAGGCAACCCAGGGCGGCAAGGGCATCCTGAAGGACCTGGGCCGGCAGCTGCTGCCGTCCGCCGTGATCGACCGGCCCAAGGGGTACTTCCCGGTCCCGGCACTGCGGCACCTCGAGGAACCGTTCATCACCATGGTCAGTGATGCCCTCCACGCACCCGAGGCCAAGCAGCGCGGACTGTTCCGCCCCGAGTACATCGACGGGCTGCTGGAGGATCCCAACAGCCAGCGGACCCCCGTGAAAAGCAATGTCCTGTGGCAGTTCGCGCTGCTGGAAATGTGGCTGCAGCGCCACGGGGTGGGCTAAGGGATGGCACCACCGTCAACAGTGGACCAGGATGTCCTGGCCGGCCTCCGGCAAGCCGTCCGCGGCGACTTCCGTGCCGCCGTCGACGAACTCTCTGAGCTTGTCCGCATCCCTGCCATGGCCTGGGACTCCTTCGACCCCTCCCAGCTGGACCAGGCCGCCCAGCAGGTGGCGGGCCTGCTCCGCAACGCCGGCCTTGCCGACGTCGACATCCTGCAGGCGCCGCGGCCGGACGGGAAGCCCGGCGCCCCGGCCGTGGTGGGACGGCGGCCGGCGCGCCCCGGCAAACCGACCATCCTGCTGTACGCGCACTACGACGTCCAGCCCGAGGGCGACCTGGAGCTGTGGGAGAGCCCGCCCTTCGAAGCGGTGGAGCGCGGCGGCCGGCTGTGGGGCAGGGGAGTGGCGGACAACAAGGCCGGGGTGCTGCTGCACGTGGCCTCCGTCCGCAACGCACTCCGGGTCCTGGGCAACGATCTGGGCGTGGGCATTACCGTGTTCATCGACGGCGAGGAGGAGGCGGGCTCGCCTTCGCTGCCCCTGCTGCTGCAGCAGCATGCCGACCTGCTGCGGGCGGACGTGCTGGTGGTGGCCGACTCCGGGAACTGGAAGGTGGGCGTGCCGGCCCTGACCACCAGCCTGCGCGGGCTGGTCCTGGGAACCATCGAGGTGCGGGTGCTGGAGCACGCCCTGCATTCCGGGACCTACGGCGGGCCGCTGGTGGACGCCGTGGCAGCACTGTCCCGGCTCATCGCTTCCTTCCACCACGACGACGGCAGCGTAGCGGTGGAGGGCCTGCCGGCTTCGGAGGAGCCGGGTCCGTCCCTGACCGAGGCAGAGTTCCGCGCCGATTCCCGCGTCCTGCCGGGAGTGCCGCTGGCCGGCTCGGGATCCTTGACGTCGCGGTTGTGGACCAAACCCGCCATGGCCATCATCGGGATCGATGCGCCGTCCGTGGCGCTGTCTTCCGACACGCTGCAGCCGGCGGCCCGGGCGCGGTTCAGCCTCAGCCTGGCACCGGATTCCGACACCGCCGCCGCCATGGAGGCAGTCCGCCGGCACGTGGAAGCCCACGTACCGTTCGGCGCCGAAGTGGTCTTCACGCCGGGCGGGCGGACCGAGGGGTTTGCGGGGGATGCCGGGTCCCCAATATCGCAGCTGATGCTGGCGGCGATGGGTGAGGCGTGGGGTGTTCCCGCCGTTTCCATGGGCGTTGGCGGCTCCATTCCGGCCGTCAACATCCTGAACAGGCTGTACCCGGAGGCGGAAATCCTGGTCACCGGCGCCGAGGACCCGGACTCGCGCGCCCACGGGGCCAACGAATCCATCCACCTGGGCGACTTCGAGAACGCCATCGTGGCCGAAGCCTTGCTGCTGGCCCGCCTCAACGCCGGCTGACCCGTTGCTTCCCCTCCCCAACTAGGTCGCAGTTGATGTCGTTTTGAGGCCCGAAAACGACATCTATTGCGACCCAGTTGGGAGGGTGGCACCCAAGGCGGCCCGTCAGCGGCGCGGCGCGCTCCGCCGTCGTGCTGCGAACGCGAACAGCGACGTGGTGGCCACCGTGGCCAGGTAGCCCGCGATCACGATCAGCGCGATGCCCGCCCAGAAGTAGTTGGTGGTGCTGGCCTCCTGCCACGGGCTGGGCGCGATCCGGATCAGCGAAAACACCGCCACCACGGCCGAGGCCAGCCCGATCAGGACCGGCAGCGTGAGCCAGATCCGGGCCGAGCCAACATGTTCACCGAACCCGTCCCATTCGTTCCATGAACCGCGGCGGAGGATCAGCCAGCCGGCCGGAATCATGAACGCGCCCACCAGCAGGAACGCGGCCACCACGTCGGCCGGGCGGTGCCACTGGTTGATCAGCGTGGATACCCCGGAGGCGATGGCAAAGCTGCCGCCGATGAAGCCGGCCATGGGCCGCCAGCGTGGGGACGCCATCAGGAACACTGCTGCCGCAGCCGACGCCGCCAGGGTGGTGTGCCCGGACGGCAGCGAATTCAGCTCCAGCGTCAACACCCCTTTGTCCGGGCGCTGGGGCAGCAGGTCCTTCAGCACTTGGGTGGCCACGTTTGCGCCGATGCAGGCGGCCACGGCGATCCCCGCCTCCGCCCAGTGCCGCCGGATCACCGTCACGAACAGGACCACGACGGCGGCCATCACCAGCGAGATGGTGGGCAGCAGGTCCAGGAACCGGGTGGCTGCCTTTCCGGCGGGGCCGTGGATCTCCACCGCTTCCACCAGCGCTGACTCGTCAATGAACTGTCCGGTGGTGGTCTGGACGAAGAAGTAGTAGGTGGCAAACAGTCCGGCAACGCACGCCAGGGTGGACAGCACGAACAGGAACGCCGAGCCCGGGGCAGGCCGGACCAGGGCCCTGGTGGGTAGTTGCTGTGAAAAAGTCATCGCGGTTAAGGGTGACACAGAAAGCTGGAAGGCCGCTTAGGGGGTGGGGGTGGGTTGGACCGGGTCCAGCCGGGGGATGCTTGCCGCGGCCACGAGCAGCGCCAGGGCGCCCAGCCCGAACGGAAGCGCCGTGAGCGTGGCGATGCCGCCTACCAGCAGGGGCCCGCCGGCGTCGCCCAGTTCGCGTCCCAGTTCCGCCGAACCCATGGTCCGGCCCATCCTCTCCGGCGGGGTGGTGTCCGCCAGGTGCGCGAAACCGAGCGGCGTTACCGCGCCGATCCCCACCCCGATGCACGCCGCGGCAACGAAAATGGTGACCACGCCGGGGACGGCCGCCACCAGGCCGACGCCCGCGGCAATCAGCAGCAGGCCCGCCGTCGTACCCTTGTTGTCGGTGACGGCGTGCCGGTCCCGCCGCCGCCCGATCCACGGCTGGGTCAGCACCGAGCCCAGCGCCACCACGCTCACCGCGGCAGTCCCTGCCAAGGCATCCATGCCGTGCCGCGTGGCCAGCGCTGGAAGGAAGCCGACGGCGGCACCCAGCGCTCCCGTGGAGGCGGCCAGCACCAGCGTGGGCACCAGGAAACGCCGCTCGCCCACCTGCCGCGCCAGGTCCATCACTGTGTACCGCTTCCGCGGCAGCGGCGCCAGGTGCGGCACCGACACCAGCACCCACACCGCGGTGACCGCGGCCAGCGCCGACAGGGTGCCGAACAGCAGCGGGAAGCCGCCGGCCAGGATCAGGCCCGCACCCAGCGGCGGGCCAATGATGTAACCCAGGCTTTTCCAGGACCCGTACCGGCCGAAGTAAGTGCCGGCCTTCCCGCCGCGGGCCATCCTTGCCACCATGGCGGACGACGCCGGCGAGAAGGCCGACGCCGCCGCGCCCTGTCCCAGCCGGGCCAGGGCCAAAATGAATGGGTCGGCAGCGCCCAGGCCGATTAGCGACAGCGCGGCAAAGGCGAGGAGTCCGCCGACGACGACAGGCTTGGCACCGATGCGGTCGCTGAGCGCACCGAAGATGGGCTTCAGGAAGACCTCGGCAACGTCGTAGAGGGCCAGCAGGATGCCCAGGTTCAGCAGGGTCAGGCCGATGTTTCCGCTCTGCGCGCCCAGTCCGGCCGCAATGCTGTGGGCCCCGAACGCGGTGACGAACCCGGCCGCGTAGAGGGGCGCCGAGGAGGAGCGGGCGGCCTGGCCGCTGGACAGGGGATCGCCGGTGCTCATAGTGGGGACTTTAGTACCTTCAGAAAATTGTGAAAACTCCGAAGACTTGAAGCATGAACACCGTTGTCCACACAGCGAATCTGCACAAGCATTTCGGACACGTCAGGGCCCTGGACGGGCTGGACCTGGACGTCCAGCGTGGTGAGATCCACGGTTTCCTGGGCCCCAACGGAGCCGGGAAATCCACCACCCTGCGCGTCCTCCTGGGGCTGGCGAAGCCCACCTCCGGCTCCGCGGCTGTCCTGGCTTTCGAGCCCTGGAGCCAGGCCGTGGAGCTGCACCGCCGCCTGGCCTATGTGCCCGGGGACGTCCGGCTCTGGCCCAACCTGTCCGGCGGCGAGACCATCGACCTGCTGTCCCGGCTGCGCGGCGGCACCGCGGACGCTGTAGCGTACCGGCGCCGGAAGGACCGGCTGTGCCAGGTGTTCGATTTCGATCCGGCCAAGAAGGGGCGCGCCTACTCCAAGGGCAACCGGCAAAAGGTGGCGCTCATCGCGGCCCTGGCCACCGAAGCGGAGGTCTACCTGCTGGACGAGCCCACCAGCGGCCTTGACCCGCTCATGGAGGAGGTCTTCCGCGGCGAGCTGCTTGCCGCCGTCGACCGCGGAGCCACCGTGCTGCTCTCCAGCCATATCCTCTCCGAGGTGGAAGTGCTGTGCCACCGCGTGAGCATCATCCGCGCCGGCAGGATCGTCGACGGCGGCACGCTGGACTCGCTGCGGCACCTCACCAGGTCCCAAGTTTCGTTCGCCGCGGACGGCCTGGACGCGGAGGCCTTGGCGCGCCTGGGAGCGGTGCACGACCTCACGCTCGACGCCGGGCGGGTCAGGTTCAGCGCCGACTCGGACCGGATCGCCGAGGTCCTTCCCGCGCTGGGCGCCCTGGGCGTCCAGGGCCTGACGATTGTTCCGCCGTCGCTGGAGGAGCTGTTCCTCCGGCACTACGGGGATGCCTCGGCTGCTCCGGAGCCGCAGGCTGATGCACCCGCCGGTGGACATGGGTCCCGGCGGCACCTGCTCAGCGCCCGGGGGCGGAGCTGACATGGGTGTCCTCCTTGTCCTCTGGGGCCAGCGCCTGCGGCGGGACCGCTGGCAGCTGGTGAGCTGGGTGGCGGCCATCGGGGCGTTCGCGCTGTTTGCGGCGGCCGCCGTCACCCAAACCTACGGCAGTGCAGCAGCACGTACCGAGATTTTGCAGGTGGCCATCGCTACGCCCGCCATCCTGATGCTGCGCGGCCTGCCCCGCGGCGCGGACCAGGGCGCCTTCACGTTCTTTTTGATTTACGCGTTCCTCGCCCTCCTGGCCGGCCTGATGAGCACTTTCCTGGCGGTACGCCACACCCGCGCCGACGAGGAAACCGGCGGCGCGGAACTGGTGGCCGCAACGCCCGCCGGACGCCTGCTGCCCAATGCCGCCACCCTGCTGCACGGCGTCACGGCGAACATCCTCGTGGCGCTCGCCGTGTTCGCCGGCTTTGCCGCCCAGGGCCTGGACCCGCAAGGTTCCCTGACCGCCGGAGCCGCAACGGGCGCCGTCGGCCTCGCTTTCCTGGGCGTGGGACTGCTCGTGGCCCAGTTCATGGGGACCTCGCGCGGTGCCAACGGCGTCTCTGCCGCGCTGGTGGTCCTTGCCTATCTCCTGCGCGGGATCGGGGACGCCACCGGGACGCCCGGCGCCGACGGAACCACCATGACCGAGGGGCTTGCCAGCTGGTTCTCACCGATCGGCTGGGGCCAACAGACATATGCCTACTCAGGGAACCGCGCCTGGCCCCTGCTGCTGACGGTGGGGCTCGCCGTCGTCTGCCTGACGGCCGCCTGGCTCATCCTTCGAATTCGGGACACCGGGGCCAGCGTGTGGGGTGCCCGGCCGGGACGGCCAGCTGCCCGGCCGGGGCTCCGGAGTCCGGTGGCCCTGGCACTGCGGCTGCAAAGCGGGTCAATCATCGGCTGGGCGCTGAGCGGGCTGGCGCTGGGGCTGCTGGCGGGGTCGCTGGGCAAGGCGGTAGCCGCCCTCGATACGCCCGGGACGGGTATCACGGCGGTGATGCGGGCCATGCTCCAGGCGCAGGGAATCTCGCTGACCCAGCTCATGGTCTCGGTGATCTTCTCCATGGCCGGGGTCCTGGCGGCCGCCTGTGCGCTGCAGGCAGTCATTAGGCTGCGGCAGGAGGAAGCGGCCGGAACCGCCGAACTCCTGCTCGCCGCTCCCGTGGGGCGGATCCGGTGGCTGGCCGGCTACCTGCTGCTGGGTGCGGCGGCCGTGGTGCTGGTGATAGGGCTGACAGGCCTGGGTGCGTGGGCCACCCTCAGCGGCTCCGGTGATATGTCCATGCCGGCGGATGCACTGTGGGAGACCGCGTTGGCCCAGGTGCCAGCCGCGCTGAACTACCTGGCCGTTCCGGCCCTGGTATTCGTCCTGTGGCCCGCGGCGACCATCGCCGCCAGCTGGGCATTGCTGGCCCTGGGTGTGATGCTGGGCATTTTTGGCGGCATGCTGGGGCTGGACCAAAACCTGCGCAACCTGTCCCCGTTCACCCACACACCGGTTCCGGAGGGCGACGCCACGGACTGGAGCGGAGCGTGGTGGATGCTGGCCGTCGCCGCAGTGGTTGCCGCACTGTCCGTTGCCGTGATGCGGCGGCGGGAAGTGGGGTCAGCATGAGCGCAGATCCTGATGTTGGGGCTGCGCCGGTATCGGGGCCCGTGCCCGTTTCCGGGCCCGCGCCCGTTCCCGGGCCCGCGCCGGTTCCCGGAGCTGGCCTGGTGCCAGGAGCGGCGGGGCCTGCCGGGTTTGCCGATGCCGGACCCACCGTCGCTGCCGCCGAACGAACCGCTGCTGCCTTCGCCGCCGCCGGTTTCCCCAAGATGCCGGCGCGGACGCTGCTTGCGCTGGTGTCGTCCGAGACGGGCAGCCTCACGGCGGCCGAGCTCGGGGAGCGGCTGGGGGCCAGCGCCGCAGCGGTCTCCGGGGCCGTGCGGTACCTGCAGACCGTGGGTTTTATCCACCGGGTCTCCCTGCCCGGCAGCCGCCGCGACCTCTACGCCCTGCATGAGGACGAGTGGTACGTGGTGTCCATGCGGAACAGTCCCATCTACGAAAAGCTTGCGGTGCTGACCGACGCGACGGCGGATACCCTTCCGGAGGGATCGGCTGCACAGGCCCGCGTGGCGGACATGGCCCGCTTCTACCGGTTCCTCAATTCGCGGATGCCGGCCCTGCTGGACGACTGGGAGCGGGAGCGGTCCGGGGAGGGCTCGCCGTGACCATCATTGACAACGCGGTGTACGTGAACGGGCTGCGCACCGAGGACCCGGAGGATCTTGACGAGACCTACTTCCTGCTCCGCCAGCGCGAGGGGATGGCATGGATCGGGCTGTACCGGCCGGACGGTGAGGAGCTGCAGTCCGTCGGCGAGGAATTCGACCTCAACGCCCTGGCCATCGAGGACGCGCTTGCCGGCCATCAGCGGGCCAAGCTGGAGCACTACGGCGAGTGCCTTTTCCTTGTGCTCAGGCCCGCCCGGTATCGGGACGACGAGGAAAAGGTGGACTTCGGCGAGATCCACATTTTTGCCGGGGATGAGTATGTGGTGACCGTTCGGCACGCCGAGTCTCCGGATCTGGCCAAGGTCCGCCGCCGGATGGAGTCGATGCCCGAATTCCTGGCCCTGGGACCGGATGCCGTGCTCTACGGCATCCTGGACCAGGTTGTGGACGAATACGAGCCGGTGGTGGCCGGCCTCGAAAACGACATTGATGAGATTGAGGATGACCTCTTCGGGGCCGATCCGGATGTATCCCGCCGCATCTACGAGCTGTCCCGCCAGGTGATCATCTTCCAGCGGGCCACCAGTCCGCTGTCGGGAATACTGCAGGCCCTCATTGCCGGGGCTCCGGCCCGTGACCAGGCAACCGAGCTGCGGGACCACTACCGCGACGTCCTGGACCACGTCATCCGGATCAATGAGCGTGTGGCATCTTTCCGGGCCCTGCTCCAGAACGCGCTCGCCGTGAATGCTGCCCTGGTGGCACAGCGGCAAAACGAGGAAATGCAGCGGATGACGGAGTCCAGCTTTGAACAAAGCGAGCAGGTCAAGCGCATCTCCTCCTGGGCTGCCATCCTGTTCGCCCCAACGCTGGTGGCGTCCATCTACGGCATGAATTTCGCCAATATGCCTGAATTGGCATGGACCTACGGCTACCCCTACGCGCTGGGCCTGATGGCGGCCATGGGCCTGGTCCTTTACCTGGCGTTCAAGCACAACAAGTGGATCTAGTTATCCACACAGGTGCGGCTTCCCGGCTGCTGTTTCCGGAGCCGCCGGTACAGTGAATCCATGCCTGCCCACGAGTTCCGCATCCCCCCGCTGGACGAGTTGCTGTCAGGCGCCCGCGTGGCCAGCCTGCCCATGCGGGTGAAGTTCCGCGGCATCATGGAACGTGAAACGCTGCTGCTGCGCGGGCCGGCGGGCTGGGGCGAGTTCTGCCCGTTCCCCGAGTATGGCGACGCCGAGGCCGCCCGGTGGCTGGCCGCCGCCATCGAAGCGGGCTGGCAGGGGTTCCCGCCTCCTGTGCGGCACTCCGTCCCGGTCAACGCCACCGTGCCCGCCGTTTCCGCTGACCGCGTTCCTGACGTCCTGGCCCGGTTCGGGCGCGTGGACGCCGTCAAGGTCAAGGTGGCCGAGCAGGGGCAGTCCCTGGACGACGACGTGAGCCGGGTGAGTGCCGTCCGCGACGCCTTGCCGGACGCAGCCATCCGCGTGGATGCCAACGGCGGCTGGGACGTGCCCGGCGCGGTGGACGCCCTGACCCGGCTGGCACCGTTTGTGCTGGAGTACGTCGAGCAGCCGGTTCCCTCGATCGAGGGCCTGGCTGAGGTCCGGACCCGGCTGCGGGACGCAGGAACACCGGTGCTGATCGCCGCGGACGAGAGCGTCCGCAAGGAAACCGATCCGCTCAAGGTGGCCCGGGCCGGGGCGGCGGACCTTCTCGTCGTCAAGGTGGCACCACTTGGGGGAGTGCGGCGTGCCCTGGAGATCGTGGCACAGGCCGGACTTCCCGCCGTCGTCAGCTCCGCGCTGGACACCTCCGTCGGCATCCGTGCGGGCCTTGCGCTGGCCGCCGCCCTGCCGGAGCTGCCTTACGCCTGCGGCCTGGGAACCGTGTCGCTGTTCGAATCGGACATCACGCTGGACCCCCTGGTGGCCGACGACGGCGCCATCCGCCTCCGCGACGTCAGCGCCGACGCCGGGCTGCTTGGGCAGTTTGCGGCTTCTGCCGAACGACGGGACTGGTGGCTGGCCCGGCTCCGCCGCGTCCACGCCCTCCTCAGCTCAGCACCCACCCAGCCGTCGATTGCTCCATAACTGCCGTTTTCAGGGCCCAAAACGGCAGTTACTCAGCAACCGATGGTGACACTCCCATCGTCCGCTTGAACCGGCCGCGATAGGGTGACCTCGAGCGCGCGGCGACACGAACGGTGGCCCTGGTATGCGCCCTGGTTCTACCCGGTGTTCTGGGCGGTGCACCTCATTGGAAATCCTCCTCCCGGCAATGACCAGGTTCAACCAGCTGGTCATCATCGCGCTGTCGCTAATCGGGCTCCTGCTGCCCGTGCGCGCGTTCTTCCCGTCCAGTCCATCGATTGCTGAGTATCTGTCGTTTTCAACGCGGCGGATTCATATGGTCATTGCAACAAGGCCATTTGAAGGGGTGTTGCGATGCCGGCGGGGTACGTGTTTGGGGATCAGGTCAGGGACGGGTTTTTTGCTTTGCTGCGGCAGGGAGCGTCGATTAGTGAGGCGTGCCGCGTGTCGGGTCTGTGGTCCTCAACGGTGCTGCATTGGATCCGGAAGATGGGCCCTGTGGAGATTTCCAAGGGCAATCGTGGAGGGCCTGCAGGGGCGCCGTTTCCGGACGGCGTCCCTGGTTCAGGCAGGCTGAGTCTGTCGGAACGGGCGGTGATCATGGTGCGCCTGCGAGATGGCTGGTCCTACGCGGCGATCGGCAGGGAACTTGGCCGGGACCGGTCAGTGATCTGGCGCGAGGCCAGACGGAACTGCTGCGATGACGGCATCTACCAGTCCGACGTCGCGCAGCTAAAGGCAGGTCAGAACGCCCGCCGCCCCAAGGAACACAAGCTCGCCCATAAACCGCTGGCCCGCTTCGTGGAGTCCGCCATGGACGAGGGCTGGTCCCCCCAGCTGTGCTCGCTGGTCCTGGCTGGTGCATTCCCGGACGATAAGAGGATGCAGATCAGCCACGAGACGATCTATCAGGCCATCTACGTCCAGGGCCGCGGTCATGTCCGCCAGGACCTGTACCGGCAACTGAGCACCGGCCGGGCCAAACGGGTCACCGACGGACGCGGCCGGGGTCGGAACAACAGTCCGTTCAAGGACGCGCTGAAGATCTCCGAACGTCCTGCTGAAGCCGAGGACCGGGCCGTTCCCGGGCACTGGGAATGCGACCTGATACTCGGCTCGGTCGCCAGCAACTCAGCGATCGGAACCTGCGTGGAACGTTCGACCCGATACACCATGCTGCTGCACCTGCCCAACGGCCACAGCGCAGACGAGGTCGCTAAGGCCATGATCACCGCGTTCGCCGAACTGCCGGCGGACCTGCGCAAAACCCTCACCTATGACCGCGGAGTCGAGATGGCCCGTTACGCCCAAATCCAGATCGCGATCGACGCGGAAATCTACTTCTGCGACCCGCACTCGCCCTGGCAACGCGGGACGAACGAGAACACCAACCGGCTCCTGCGGCACTGGTTCGCCAAAAGCACCGACCTGTCCGTCCACACGGCCCAGGACATCAAACGAGCTCAGGACAGCCTCAACAACCGGCCACGCCCCACCCTCGGCCTCGCAACACCCAAGCAGAAATTCAACGAACTCCTCCTCGCCGCAGCAGCCTAACCGTTGCAACGACCACTTGACTTTCCACGCTCAGAACGGCAGATACTCAGCAATCGATGCGGGTTTTGGAGATGTTCCTGCAGGTCACAGGCGGTTCACCATAACTTCATCCAATTGATGGCTTCCCGTAGGAACCGGCTGGAAGGGTGATCAGGCACCCCAGCGAGATTCCTTGGAAGGTTCCCATGTCTGAAACTGCCCGCAAGTTCACCCTCCTGCCCATGCTCGGCCACACCAAGGGCAAGCGGAGCCCCGTCACCTGCGCGCTCAAGTGTGACAACGCCTGCGCCGGCGATGTCTGCAACACCAGCTCCAACAGCTACTTCCGCGACATCGCCTCTGCCACCCTGTCCCGCCGCGCCGCCCTGGGCATGGGAGCCGCAGGTGCACTCGCCGTCGTCCTCGGCTCAGCGGTGGGGTCCGCCGAGCCCGCCTCCGCCGCCGGCCTGTCCAAGGCCGCCAAGGAAGGCTTCGGCAACTCCAAGCTACAGTTCACCGCCATTAAGCCCGTGGACAAGGCCGTAGACGCCTTCACCGTGCCGGAAGGTTTCACCTGGCAGCCGATCATCCGCTGGGGCGATCCTTTGTTCGCCGACTCGCCGGACTTCGACCTGAACAACCAGACTGCAGCAGCCCAGGCCCGCCAGTTCGGCTACAACAACGACTACACGGACATCCTGGAAATTCCGGGCACCAAGGGCCGCCGCGCTGTGCTGTTCACCAACCACGAATACACCAATGAGGGCATCATGGTCCCGGCCGGTTACGACGCCGCGGAAACCCGGGCGATCGGGCGGGCGGCGCATGGCCTGGCCGTCGTGGAGCTGGAGCGCAAGAACACCACCAAGCCGTGGAGCTACGTCAAGGGCGCCCCGCTGAACCGCCGCTACCTCTCGGACACCACCTACGAACTGACCGGCCCCGTCGCTGGCTCGGCACTGGTCAAGACCATCGCGGATCCCTCGGGCCGCGCCATCAAGGGCACGTTTGGCAACTGCTCCGGCGGCACCACCCCCTGGGGCACCATCCTCTCCGGCGAGGAAAACTTCAACGGCTACTTCGCGGCAGGCGGCACCTCTGCCGGTGACAAGCGCTACGGCCTCACCGCCAAGCCCACCGCCCGCAAGTGGGAACTGGACGATCCCCGCTTCGACACCCGCAACCCCGGCTACGGGAATGAGGCCAACCGGTTCGGCTGGATCGTTGAAGTGGACCCGTTCGACCCCACCTCCACTCCCAAGAAGCGCTCCGCCATGGGCCGTTTCAAGCACGAGGGCGCCAACGTGATCGTGGCCGAATCCGGACACGTGGTGGCCTACATGGGCGATGACGAGAAGTTCGACTACCTCTACAAGTTCGTCTCCGCTGAGAAGTACCGTGAAGGCGACCGCCGGCACAACATGAACCTGCTGTCCGAGGGCGACCTTTACGTTGCCAAATTCACCGGCAGCTCGCCCGCCACGGACATCGACGGCACGGGCAAGCTCCCCTCCGACGGCGCCTTTGACGGCACCGGCGAATGGCTGCCCCTGGTGGTGGGCGGCAAGTCCGCCGTCCCCGGCATGTCCGTGGAGGAGGTCCTGGTGTACACCCGCCTGGCCGCGGACAAGGTGGGCCCCACCAAGATGGACCGCTGCGAGGATGTCCAGCCCAGCCTGCACAGCGGCAAGGTGTACGTGGTCTGCACCAACAACTCGGACCGCGGCACCGGCACCAAGGAAGGCGCCACCGAGGTCAACCCGCGCACGCAGAACCGCGACGGGCATATCGTGGAAATCACCGAAACCGGCGACCAGACCTCCACCAAGTTCAACTGGACCCTCCTGATGGTCTGCGGCGACCCCGCCCAGGGCGATGCCACCTACTTCTCCGGCTACCCGGTGGACAAGGTCTCGCCCATCTCGTGCCCTGACAACGTGGCCTTCGACTCCGTGGGCAACCTCTGGATCTCCACCGACGGCGCCCCCTCCGGTATCGGCTACAACGACGGCCTCTTCAAGGTCACCCTGGACGGCGCCGAGCGCGGCAAGGTGGAGCAGTTCCTCTCCGTTCCCCGCGACGCCGAGACCTGCGGCCCGGTCATCCACGACGACGAGCGCACGGTGTTCGTCGCCGTGCAGCACCCGGGCGAGGACGGCACCTTCGAGGCGCCCAACTCCCTCTTCCCGGATTACGTCCCGGCAGGTACGACGCCGGCGCCCGGCCAGGCGCGCGCCCCGCGTCCCGCGGTGGTCCAGGTGTTCCGCGCCTAACCCACTCCGTTGCTCTATCACTTATGGTCCCTAAGCCGCGGTTTTAGGGACCATAAGTGATGGAGCAACGCGTGCTTAGGGGTGGCCGCGAGGGGTGGCAGACTGGTTTGGTGACTTCGTTGAACGAACCTGCCCCGGACACGCCTGCTGAGTTGCAGGAAGATGAGCTGAGCGCGCTGGCCGCGGCTCGGACCGCCGTCGACGTCCTGCTCGACGGCGGCGTGCGGCACGTGGTGGTGTCGCCGGGTTCCCGGTCGGCACCCATGGCATACGCCCTGGCCGAAGCATCCGCTGCCGGCCGCGTGGACCTGCTGGTGCGGATCGATGAGCGGTCCGCCGGTTTCACGGCCCTGGGCCTGGCCCTCTCCACCGGTTCGCCGGTGGCCGTGCTCACCACGTCAGGGACCGCCGTCGGGAACCTGATGCCGGCCGTGATGGAGGCCAACCATGCCGCCGTGCCGCTGATCGTCCTCTCCGCGGACCGGCCCGACGAGCTGCGCGGAACCGGCGCCAACCAGACCACCATCCAGCCGGACCTGTTCGGTGAGCAGGTGCGCTTCGCCGTCGACATTCCCGCCGGGACCAACCCCAAGCGGGCGGTCCAGACCGGGCTCTCCGCTGCAACCGGCGCCTTCCCGGACCTGCCGCCGGGCCCGGTCCAGCTGAACCTGGCGTTCCGCGACCCCCTGGTTCCGTCGCACGACGAAGGGCTGCCGGAGGCAGTGGAGCGGCAGCGCTACCGGGTGGGCACCGAGCCCCTGGTCATGAACCTGCCGCCGGCCCCGGACAGCCTGCCGGAGCGGCACACCGTGGTGCTGGCAGGGCACGACGCCGGTCCGGTCGCCGAGGCGTTCGCCCGCGCCCACAACCTGCCGCTGCTGGCCGAACCGTCCTCCAATTCCCGCTTCGGGCCCAACGCCGTGGGTCCGTACCGGCTGCTGCTGGAGCATTTCGGCCCAGGTTCCGCACAGCCGGTCGAACGTGTGGTGCTGTTCGGACGGCCCACCCTGTCCCGTCCGGTGGCTGCGCTCCTGGCCCGCGCCGATGTTGAATCGGCCCTGTACCAGCCGGTTCCGGTGGCTTGGTACGAGCCCGGCCGCCGCACCGAGCTGCCACTGGAAAACCTGGCGGACCTCGCCGATTTCGCCGGCCGCGGGAACTCCGCCTGGCTGGACATCTGGCTCCTCGCCGGTTCCGCTGCACAGCATGCCCTGGACCAGGTAATCTCCGCAGAAGCCGCTGCCACCGGGCCATCCGTCGCCGCGCTGGTCTGGAAGCACGCCCGCGGCCAGCTGCTGCTGGGGTCCTCCAACGGCATCCGGGACGTGGACCTGGCCGGGCTGCCCGCGCCTGATCCCGCCGCCACCGTGTACGCAAACCGGGGCCTGGCCGGGATCGACGGCACTGTTTCGACGGCTACCGGCATCGCCCTGGGCGGCCGGCAGGAGACCACCGTGTTGATGGGCGACGTCACGTTCCTGCACGATGCCGGCGGGCTCCTCCTCGGCACGGGGGAAGAACAGCCGGACCTGCGGATCGTGGTCCTGAACGACTCCGGCGGCGCGATCTTCGGGCTCCTGGAGCACGGGGGAGTCGAGGAGGGCGGCCGCTACGGAGACGCCGTCGAACGGCTCTTCGCTACCCCGCACTCCGTGGACACCGCGGCACTCGCCGCAGCGTACGGCGTCGGGCATTCACTGGTAAGTACGACGGCGGGACTCGCCGAAGCGCTGGCCCGGCCTGTGCAGGGGCGCAGCATCGTGGAGGTCCGCACGGACCGCCGGCAGCTGCGGCAGCTGCATGCCCGGATCAAGGAAGCCGTTGCTGCCGCTGTCGAGGGTGTGCTGGCGGGGCAGTAGGCACTCGCCGGGTTACTTCCTCGGCGCGCACATCACCCCCGGACGCAAAAATTCCCTGACGCCATCGAAATATCGGCAGCGCCAGGGAATTTGAGGGTCGAAAATCCGAAGGCCTATTCCTCGATCTCGATGTGCGTCGGGTCCAGGACTCGGCGCAGGAACTCCTTGGTGCGGGGCTGGGTGGGGGCGGAAATGACCTGCTCGGCCACGCCTTCCTCCACCACCACGCCGCCGTCCATGAACACCACGCGGTCGGCCACCTCGCGGGCGAAGCCCATCTCGTGGGTCACCACCAGCATGGTCATGCCTTCCTTGGCCAGGTTGCGCATGACCGAGAGGACATCGCCCACGGTTTCCGGGTCCAACGCTGAGGTGGGCTCGTCAAAAAGCATCAGTTCCGGGTCCATGCTCAGTGCGCGGGCGATCGCCACACGCTGCTGCTGGCCGCCGGAAAGCTGGTCGGGGAACCGGTCCGCGAGGTGCCCCAGGCCTACGCGCTCAAGGTTGTGCAATGCAACCTTGTCCGCCTCGGCCTGGGAGCGCTTCAACACCTTGGTCTGCGCCACGGTGCAGTTGCGCTTGGCGTCCAGGTGCGGGAACAGGTTGAACTGCTGGAACACCATGCCCACCTTACGGCGCATCTTGTCGATGTCCACATCCGGATCGGTGGCCTCGAAGCCTCCCACATGGATGCTGCCCTGGTTGGGCTGCTCCAGCAGGTTCACGCAACGGAGCAGCGTGGATTTGCCGGAGCCGGAAGGGCCGATCAGGCAGACCACTTCACCCGGGGCAACGTTCAGGCTGATGTCCTTCAGGACCTCGTTCGAACCGTAGGACTTCCGCAGGTTGGCGATGGCTACGCCGGCGGCGTGGATGGTGCTGGTGCTGCCGGAGGAATTTACGACGTCGTTCATGGTCTTCCCTGCCTATCGCTTGGTCCGCGCGGAGCGGCTTTCGAACTTCCGGGCCAGGAGGCTCAGCGGGATGGTGATCACCAGGTAGAAGGCACCGGCCACCAGGAGCGGAGTCAGGCCCGCGCCCAGGCTGGAGATACCGTCGCGGCCGAACTTGGTGAGTTCGTACTGCGAGGCGGTCAGGCCCAGGACGTAGATCAGCGAGGAGTCCTTGGTCAGCAGGATGACCTCATTGGTCAGCGGCGGCAGGACGATCTTGAAGGCCTGCGGGATCACGATGGTCACCATGGCACGCCACTGCGGCATGCCCAGTGACCGGGCTGCCTCAAGCTGGCCCTTGGGCACAGCCTGGAGGCCGGCGCGAAGCGTCTCTGCGATGTAGGCCGAGGCCACCATGCCCAGGGAGATCATGACGACGATGGTCACGTTCCACTGGACGCCGAACGCCAGCGGAACACCGTAGCCAAAGGCGATGAAGACCAGGAGCGCGGGGATGCCGCGGAAGAACTCGATGTAGCCGGTGGCAATCCAGCGGTAGAGCGGGAAGCTGGAGAGCTTCATGAGGGCCAGCAGCAGGCCTCCCGAGAGCCCCACAATAAAGCCGAGGAAGGTGTAAACCAGGGTGTTCTTAAGGCCGGACAGGAAGATGTCCGGGAACATCGGACCGATCTTGCCGAAGTTGAAGACACTGTTGCCGATGGTCTTCCAGTCCACGGCCAGGATGATGGCCACCAGGGCCACGAGGAAGATTCCGCCCTGGACGTAGAGGCTTACCCTGGCCCGTTGGCGTGCGGTCATTGCCATTAATAGCTCACATTTCGTTGTGCGTGGCTGAGGCCCCGGACGGACTGACTACAGCCTGTCCGGGGCCCCAGCGGCGTTCGATAGCCCGCAGGCCTACTTGGCGGTCTGGCCGAACCAGGTGGTCTTGAACTTTTCCAGCGAGCCGTCATCGGTCAGGCGCTTGAGCGTGCCATTGACCTTCTCCAGCATGGCCGTGTTGCCCTTCTTGACGGCAATGCCGAGCTTCTCGCCCGTTGCGAAGTCCTCGACGCTCTTGAACTTGGGATCGTCCTTGATGGCGTAGCCCAGGACCGACTGGTTGCCCAGGGCGGCGTCGACGGTGCCCGCCTGGAGGGCTTGGACCAGGAGGCCGGTGTCCTCAAACTGCTGTGCCTCGATGCCCTTGTCCTTGGCGTACTCAGCGCCGGTGGTGGCCTGCTGGACGCCCACCTTCTTGCCCTTGGCGTCATCCAGGCTCTTGATTCCGGAATCGGTGCTGGCCACCAGCGTCAGGTCGTCATCCAGGTAGGGCGTGGAGAAGTCCATGACCGACTTACGCGTATCGGTGATGGAGATCGAAGAGATGGACACGTCGCACTGGGTGAGTGCGGTGCCGGTCTCGATGGCTTCGAAGGAGCTGTCCACCGTGTTGAGTTCCGCGCCGAGGTCCTTGGCTACTTCGTTGGCGATGTCGATGTCGAAACCGACGGTCTTGCCGTCCTTCTGGAATTCGAAGGGCTCGTAGGGGATGTCGGAGCAGACAGTAAGTTTGCCGGCGTTGATCAGTTTGATGCCGCCTTCGGAGGCTGCTGGGGTTGAGCTTCCGCCGCATGCCGTGAGTGTGAGAACGCCGGCGGCCAGGAGTGCTGCTGCCTTGGCTGACATTTTGGCCGTGGCCAGGGACTTGAGCTGCATATTTCTTACCTTTTGTTGCAGGGGTATGCGGGACTAAACCGGTTCATAGTGTAGCGCCGATAAGGAGATGTGCATCACAGAAAACTTCTTTTGATTATTGGATAACTAAACCACAACAAGATTCAAGCCTTCCACGCCACCCGTTGTCCGCGATCCCAGACTCCTTACCCAACTAGGTAGCAGTAAATGTCGTTTTGACCCCTCTAAACGAAACTTACTGCTACCTAGTTGGGAGGGTATCGTCTTAGCTGCTGATGCCCAACGACTCCAGCATTGGCCGGAACTTGGCCCACGTTTCGGCCAGTTCCGCCTTCGGCTGGGAACCGTCCACGATGCCGCACCCGGCGTATAGCCGCACAGTCTGCGGCGACTCGATGACGGCGCCGCGCAGGGCGATGCCCCATTCGCCGTTCCCGGCCGCGTCCAGCCAGCCCACCGGCCCCGCGTAGGGGCCGCGGTCCAGATGCTCGAGCTTCCGGATCAGTTCGCCCGCCACCAGTGTCGGGGTTCCGCAGACGGCCGCCGTAGGGTGCAGTGCGTTGATAAGGGCAAGGCAGGTGGGCACGTGGCCTTCCACCTCGGTGAGTTCCGCCTTAACGTCCGAGGCCAGGTGCCAGACGTTGGGCAGCTCCAGGATGAAGGGCTCGTCGTGGGCATTCATGGCCTCCGAGAACGGCGCCAGCTGCTTGGTCAGGGACTGGATGGCAATCTCATGCTCGTGCCGCTGCTTTTCGGACCCGGCCAGCACGCGCGTTGCGTAATCCATGGGCGGCCCGTCCTCGCCGTGCGCGTCGCGGCGGTCAAGGGTGCCGGCCAGCACGCGGGCCTGAGCCGTGCGGCCCTCCACCTGGATCAGCATCTCGGGGGTGGCCCCCACCAGCCCGTCCACGCCGTAGGTCCAGCATTCGCGGTACCTCGCGGCGAGTTCGCGCAACACCTCTGAGGCATGTACGCCGGATGGAATAGTAGCCACGACGTCCCGGGCCAGCACCAGCTTTTCCAGCGCTCCCGTGCGGATCTCGGCAACGCCGGCGGCCACGGCATCCATCCACGCTTCCTCGCTGAGGGAGCCGGTATGCAGGGTTGCGCCGGCGGCCAGGGGAAGGGGACGCACGACGGCGCCGCCGGCTTTCCCGGGCACGGCACCCAAGGGGGCGTTCCCGGCAGAGTCCGCTGCCGCCGTCGTGCTCTCAGCGTCCGGGGCGCCGGCAGCGTCCGCGCCGGCGGGACCACCGGTGAGCCAGCGGTCAAGTGCGGCGAGGGCCGACTCCTCGGTGAGCGGGCCGTCGTCGAACGTCAACTGGGTAAGCCATGCCTGGTTGTCCCGCACGCCCACCACGATCTCCGGCACGATCAAACGGGACTCATGGGCGGACGTTTTGGAGAAGGCAAAGGAGCCAAACGCGACGGGGCCGGTGCCCGGCAGCTCAACGGAGTCAGTGGCGTCAGCCTCAAGGACCAGGTGCCGCCACCAGATGTCCGCCTCCAGGAACCGGTCAGGCCCGGTGGCGGTGAAGCGCGCTATCTCGCCGAACCCAGCCAGCCCGGCTTCCCGCCGGGTCCAGCACAGGACATCGTCCCTGACCAGAAACGAAGGCAGCCCCCCGGGGAACGCTTTGCCATCCAGGGGGACTGTCAAGGTGCGGAACGTGCTCGTCATGATGAGACAACACTACTCCCGCGTACTCCATGGCCTCCCCGGCGCCCTGGTGCAGCCCTGGTGACGCCTTGGTGCAGGCGGGATGCGGCAAATCGGGGCTGGTCAGCACCTCCGGGAACATTTGAGACAATGTCATGGTGAACCGAGCATCCTTGGATAAGCGTCCGGACGAAGTAGCCACGATGTTTGACGACGTCGCACCGAAATACGACGTCGTCAACGATGTCCTCTCCATGGGGCAGACCCGCCGCTGGCGGAAGATCGTGGTGGACGCCATGGAAGTCTCCAAGGGCCAGCGGGTCCTGGATCTGGCCGCCGGAACGGGTACCTCCAGCGAACCGTATGCCGATGCCGGCATAGATGTGGTGGCCTGCGACTTCTCCCTGGGCATGCTCAAGGTGGGCAAGCGCCGCCGCCCGGACATCAATTTCATTGCCGGTGACGCCACCAACCTGCCGTTCGCTGACAACACCTTTGACGCCACCACCATCTCCTTCGGCCTGCGCAACGTGAACGAGCCCAAGAAGGCGCTGCAGGAGATGATCCGCGTGACCAAACCCGGCGGCCGGCTGGTCATCGCCGAGTTCTCGCAGCCTGTGGTTCCGCTGTGGCGCACCATGTACACCGAATACCTGATGCGGGCGCTGCCGGCCATCGCTGTCAAGGTCGCCTCCAACCCGGACGCGTACGTGTACCTGGCCGAGTCCATCCGCGCCTGGCCGGACCAGGACCACCTCGCCGCCTGGCTGCAGGAAGCGGGCTGGGAAAATGTCACCTACCGCAACCTCACCGGCGGCATTGTGGCCGTCCACCGTGCCTTCAAGCCCGCCGATTCCTCACCGGACGGTGCCGCTGCCGCCATCGCCGCGCACAAGGGCCCGGTGGCCAAGCTGCGCCGCAACATCGTCCGCTGACCTGTGAAGGTACTGATTGTCGGCGCGGGTCCGGCAGGATCCACGGCCGCGTACTACCTCGCCAAGGCCGGCCTGGACGTTACCGTGCTGGAAAAGACAGCTTTCCCGCGGGAGAAGGTCTGTGGTGACGGCCTCACACCCCGCGCCGTCCGCGAGATCCAGAAGCTCGGCCTCCCGCACCCGGAGAACGACGGCTGGCGCCGGAACAAAGGCCTGCGCCTGATCGCCGGCGGCCGCACCATCGAACTGCCCTGGCCTGAGGTGTCCGACTTCCCCCAGTATGGGCTGATCCGCACCCGGCTCGGTTTTGACGAGGAGCTGGCCCGGCATGCGCAGGCCGCCGGCGCCACCATCCTCGAGCGGCACAGCGTCACCGATGCCATCAGGAACGACGACGGCCGTGTCACCGGGGTCCGCGCAGCGCTCCTCGACGAGTCCGGACGCAAGACGGGAAAGACGCAGGAGTTCAGTGCCGACGTCGTGCTCGCCGCCGACGGAAACTCCACCCGCACCGCCGTCTCGCTCGGCATCCGAAAGCGTGACGACCGCCCGCTCGGTGTTGCCGTCCGCACCTACTTCACGTCGCCGCGCACCGACGACGACTGGATGGAAGGCTGGCTGGAGCTCCCCGGCCGCGACGGAAAGCTGCTGCCGGGCTACGGCTGGGTGTTCGGCGTGGGCGACGGAACCTCCAACGTGGGGCTGGGCATCCTGAACTCCTCCAAGGAATTCGGCAAGCTTGACTACAAGCAGGTGCTGCGCGAATGGACCGCCGGCATGCCCGCCGACTGGGGCTTCACCCCGGAGAACCAGGTGGGGGAGATCCGCGGCGCCGCGCTGCCCATGGGCTTCAACCGCACCCCGCACTACTCGCCCGGCCTGCTGCTCCTGGGCGACGCCGGCGGCATGGTCTCCCCGTTCAACGGCGAGGGCATCTCCTACGCGATGGAGTCGGCGCGCTTCGCCGCGGAGTTCATCATCGACGCCTCCTCGCGCTCTTTGACAGCGGGCGGAAAGCACGACGCCGACGCGCACCTTTCGCGGTACGCGGACTATGTGCGGGACCAGTGGGGCTCGCACTTCACCCTTGGCCGGGCCTTCGCCGCGCTGATCGGAAAGCCCGCCGTCATGAAACTGGCGCTGCGGACCGGCATGCCGATCCCTGTGCTGATGCGGTTCGTGGTGCGGCTGCTGGCCAACCTCACGGACCCCTCCGCCAAGGGCTTCGAGGACCGGGTGATCCGCGTCCTGGAATCGCTGGTTCCGGCCACATCCAATACTTCGCCCACCCCGTCAGCTCCGAACCAGCGGTATCCGCAACAAAAAGTTAGGGTTAACCCGTGACCAAATCCGCAGACCACAGCTGGACGCACGCCGGGCACGGCCTGCCGGACTCCGAACCCAGCCTCAACACCACGGCCATCGCCACGGGACTCCAGCTGCCGGCCGGCTTTGCGGCCATTGCAGCGGATGCTGAACTGGGCCCTGCCATCACCACCAACCTGGCCAAGGTGGAGAAGAAGCTCCGCGAAGCCATCGCCAACTCGGATCCCCTGGCTGACGCAACGTCGCGCCACCTGGTGGAAGCCGGCGGCAAGCGCATCCGGCCGCTGCTGACGCTGCTCTGCGCCCACCTCGGTGACGCGTCGCTGCCCGCGGTGGTGCAGGCCGCCGTCGTGGTGGAACTGACGCACCTGGCAACCCTGTACCACGACGACGTCATGGACTCTGCGCCGTTCCGCCGCGGCGCACCCACCGCCCACGAGGTGTGGGGCAACTCCGTGGCCGTCCTCACCGGCGACCTCATTTTTGCCCGCGCCTCCATCCTGGTGTCCGAGCTTGGTGGGCGTGCCCTGGGAATCCAGGCCCGGACCTTCGAGCGGCTCTGCCTGGGCCAGCTGCATGAGACTGTGGGACCCCGCCCGGACGAGGATCCGGTGGAGCACTACCTGTCAGTCATCGCGGACAAGACCGGTTCACTGGTGGCTGCCTCCGGCCAGTTCGGTGCCATCTTCTCCGGTGCTGACGAGGCTTTCGAGGACATCCTGGTGGAATACGGCGAGAAGGTGGGTGTGGCCTTCCAGTTGGCTGATGACGTCATCGATGTCACCGGCGTCAAAGTGAAGTCCGGCAAGTCACCCGGTACCGACCTGCGCGAAGGGGTTCCCACGCTGCCCGTGCTGCTCCTGCGCAAGGCTGGCGCTGATGGTGACCAGTCCGCCGTCGAGCTTTTGACGCTGATTGATGGCGACCTGTCCTCTGATGAGGCTCTTGCCGCCGCCGTCGCCGGACTCCGCGAGCACCCTGTCACGGCCGAGTCCTGGGTGGTGGCACGCCGGTGGGCTGATGAAGCCATCGCCGCCCTGGCCCCGCTGCCCGAGGGCGTGGTCAAGGAGTCCTTGTCCAACTTCGCGCTGGCCGTGGTGGACCGCGCCAGCTGACCACTAGTTTGTCAGGAGCCCGGTTCCCCTGGTTGATCCAGGTGGGGCCGGGCTTCTTCTTTTCATCGATTGCTCCGTACTTGTCGTTTTGACGCGCCATAACGACAAGTGCGGAGCAATCGATGGGATGGGGCGTTAACGGGACGGCCCCGGTCCTCAACAACCTAAGCTGCTGTGAACCGGGGCCATCTCTCCGTTCGCATCAGACCCGCCGGAGGCGTTTAGCGGATCCGTGAATAGCTTATGACAGCTTTGTCACAATATGCAAGTCCCTTGTTACTGCTGGTGTCAAAGATTTTTCAGCTCCGTCTCTCCTGCCGTTGCGGGGCACTTTGGGACCTATCTTCTGCTGACAGGACTCGATTCGCGGCGAGTCTGTGTCGAAGTGCCCCACGAGGGCGCCTTCTCCACATGGCGCTGCCTGGAACTGTCGCCAGCGGCGGGGTTCAGGTGACTCTGGAGCCATGGATATTGAAGGATTTCTCCGTCATCGGGGAGGCGTGGCCAGAACTTCTTCACTACACCGTGCCGGGTTCACGAGAACGCGTGTGGACAAGGCCCTCGCAGCAGGCCGCGTCGTCCGGGTCAGGCGGGGCGTCTATGGCCTGCCGACGGAAGGCGCCGCGCTCGGTTTGGCGCTGCAGCACAATGCGTTCGTGACCTGCCTCTCCGCTGCCCCGGCCTATCAGCTGTGGACCTTGGAGAAGGCCTGCGTGGTCCACCTAAGCCCTGGGCACAAGAAGACAGTGCCGGGAACCGTAACCCACGGCCGGATACTTCACCCTGTCCATCCATGGCTGCCGGTGGCGGGCCTGGCGGACGTCCTCATCCATGCCCTGCGTTGCCTGCCTGAACTGGAAGCGTTAGTCATGGTTCAGTGCGCGGCGCAACGGGGAGATGTGACAGTGGAATTCCTTCGGCGCAAACTTCCCGGGAACCGCAACGCCCGGGCCCGGGCAGTCCTGGATTACGTGATTCCCCGGGCCGATTCGGTCCTGGAGGTATTGGCCAACTACCACTTCCGGAGGGCTGGCCTTCATGTACGCCGCCACGTTGAGCTCCAGGGCGTGGGGGAGGTGGACTTCCTGATCGAGGATTGCCTGGTGGTGGAAACCGACGGGGCCAGCCATTTGGAGGCAAAGCAGGTCAAGAAGGACCGGGTGCGGAACAATGCCACTGTGGTAGGCGGTCGTCTCTGCCTCAGGTTCGGCTATGCGGAAGTCGTTCATCATCCCGAGCAGATGGTGGCCCAGGTCTTGGCAGTGCTGGAGCGGAGCCGGCGGGGATCATTCAGCGTGAGGTGAGCCCTGCCGTCGTGGGGCACATTGAGCCGCGACAACCGCGCCATGGGCGCGGATCACGGCGTGTCCGTGTCAAAGTGCCCCAGGACCGCGGCCAGGCAACAAGGGAAGCGGGGGAAGCCCCTACTCTTCCTCTTCGTCCTCGAACGCCCACTCGAACATGTCGAAGACGAACTCGGAGAAGGTCCCTTCCTCGGACTTCCACTGGCCGCGGGCATTGTTGCGGCGGTAGACGATGGGATCGGGGACGCTGAGGTCGCCTACGCGGAAGCCCCACGTGAACGCTTCCTCTTCATCCTCGAGGAACATGAGGAAGCCTTCGTCATCAACCTCGAGCTCCTCGGGATCCCAGAAGTAGTGGTACGCCTCCATCAGGTCCTCGCAGCCGCCCAGGGCCAGGTAGAACTCACGCAGGACCAGGGGAATCTCGAACTGGTGCTCGGCGAGGGCCTTGTCCAGTTCCTCCTGGGTCAGGCCGTCCTCTTCCTGCCATTCATCCTCGAGATACTTCGGAACAAGCGCGCGGAACTTCTCGAGGAACATGTCAGTCATGCTCATATCCTAGCCAATGCGGAGCACCCCGAAATGACACCCGGACCGGCCCTCACAGCCCGGTGCCACCCACCCGCCGGTGCCACCCGCGAACGGCAAGGGGAGCCTGCCAGGACCGCCGCCAGGCCAGGACCCGGAAGGTGAAAACCACAGCCGCAATGCTGGCCGCCGTCAGCACGTTGAACACGCCGAAGACCCACAGCACCGCAGTCATGGCAGCCCCCACAAAAGCAGGCAGCGCGTAGATGTCCTCGGGGTTGAACAGCTCGGGAACCTCATTGGCCGTGATGTCGCGCAGGAGCCCGCCGCCCACCGCCGTGGTCACGCCCAGCAGCACGGACGCCACCGGGTTAAGCCCCGTGGTCAGCGCCTTGAGCGTGCCGGTCATGCAGAACAGGGCCAGGCCGGCGGCATCGAAAAGGATCAGCAGCGAGGTGTACCGCTGCACGCTGGAGAACAGGAAGAACACCAGCACCGTGGCAAGCAGCGGCGGGGCCAGGTATGCCGGATTTGTGAAGGCCGCGGGGACAAGGGCGAGGATGATGTCCCGGATGACGCCGCCGCCGAGCCCTACCAGGGAGGCGAGCAACAGCGATCCCACAATGTCGATCTGCTTCCGCGCCGCCAGCAGCGATCCCGAGACGGCAAAGAAGAACACGCCCAGCAGATCCAGCCACACCGGGGAGTTGTCAAAGGCAAATGTCATGGGGCGTCCCCGGTATTTCAAAGAGGGCGGACAGGGCGGCTCCAACGTTACGCTAGCCCCTATGAACAGCCCCATCATGATTGCCTGTGCCCATGGGACGTCCAACACACAGGGGGCCGCGGAGGTCAATGCCCTGCGCGCTGCCATCGCTGAACTGCGGCCGGGCCTTGATGTCCGGGAAGCCTATGTGGACGTCCAGCAGCCGGACCTGGTGGATGTGGTGGCGGGCCTGCAGGAGGGGGAGGCCGCCGTGGTGGTTCCCTTGCTGCTGAGCGTCGGTTACCACGTCAAGGTGGACATCGCCCGGGCCGTGAAGAGCCGTCCGGGCAGTGCGGCTGCCGCGCCGCTGGGCCCCGACCCGCGGCTGGCCAAACTGCTGGACCAGCGGCTGCATGAGGCCGGAACCACGGACAACGATGTGATCGTCCTGGCCGCCGCCGGTTCCTCCAACCCCAATGCCGCCGTAAGCGTCGAGGAACTGCTGGGCCAGCTGCGGGAGTTGCGGTCCAACCGGATGGTGGCCGCCTATGGTGCCTCGGCCAAGCCGTCAGTGCCCGACGCCGTCGCGATGCTTCGTGAGGAGCTGGAAGGGGGTGCCGGGGCGGGGGAGTCCGCAGGGGCTGTGGACGTCGGCGGCCGTGTGGTGATTGCCTCGTACCTCCTGGCACCGGGCTTCTTCCACGACCAGCTGGCGAAGGCCGGGGCCGACGTCGTGACCGAACCCCTGCTGCCGTCCCCGGTGCTCGCGGAAATCGCGCTGGACAGGTACGACGCCGCCGTCGCAAAGATGAACGAAGCGCCCGCAGCAGCACCCCGGGAACCGGCTGCGGAGGCCCCCGCGGAAGCGTCGGCAAATGCACAGGAGGGTGGCTTCTACAAGGCCGTCCGGCGTTTCGTGACGAAATATTTCCCTAGGTGACTTAGCGTTTCCGGTCCTTTGTGACGTAATTCGGGGGCGACCTACAGTCGATGCATGACTGATACAGCTCTAGCCGGAGCGTCTGCGGACACGGCTGCCGCCAAGCGCCCCGCACGCCCGTCCCGCCCCGCTGCGAAGCCGCACGGCCAGTGGAAAGTGGATGGCAAGACGCCGCTGAACGCCAACGAAACCTGGAAACAGGAAGACGACGGCCTTAACGTGCGCGAGCGTATCGAAACCATTTACGCCAAAGAGGGCTTCGACGCCATCCCCGGCCAGGACCTGCACGGCCGGTTCCGCTGGTGGGGCCTGTACACCCAGCGCAAGCAGGGGATCGACGGCGGCAAGACCGCAACCCTCGAGCCGCACGAGCTCGAAGACAAGTACTTCATGCTCCGCGTGAGGATCGACGGCGGTGCCCTCACCACTGAGCAGCTGCGCGTCATCGGTCAGATCTCCGTGGACTTCGCCCGCGAGTCCGCCGACCTCACCGACCGCCAGAACATCCAGCTGCACTGGATCCAGGTGGAGGACATCCCCGAAATCTGGAACCGCCTGGAAGGTGTTGGCCTGTCCACCACCGAGGCGTGCGGCGACGTTCCCCGCGTGATCCTGGGTTCGCCCGTGGCCGGCATCGCCAAGGACGAGATCATCGACCCCACGCCGCTCATCGAGGAGCTGGGGGAGCGGTTCATCGGCAACCCGCTGCTGTCCAACCTGCCGCGCAAGTACAAGACCGCCATCACGGGCCACCCCAGCCAGGACGTGGTGCACGAAATCAACGACTTCGGCCTGGTGGGAATGATCCACCCCGAACTGGGTGCCGGTTACGACCTGTGGGTGGGCGGCGCTCTGGCCACCAACCCGATGCTGGCCAAGCGCCTGGGCGCCTTCGTCCGTCCTGAGCAGGCCGCTGACGTGTGGCTCGGTGTCACCAGCATCTTCCGCGATTACGGTTACCGGCGCATGCGCACCAAGGCCCGCCTGAAGTTCCTGCTGGCCGACTGGGGTCCGGAGAAGTTCCGCCAGATCCTGGAAGACGAATACCTCGGCTACAAGCTGGCTGATGGTCCCGCCGCGCCGAAGCCTACAACCCCCGGAGACCACATCGGCGTGCACGAACAGAAGGACGGCAAGTTCTTCATCGGTGCCACCCCGCTCGCCGGACGGCTGTCCGGTTCGCAGCTGGTCAAGCTCGCGGACACCCTTGAGGCCCGCGGTTCGTACCGGCTGCGCACCACCCCGCACCAGAAGATCGTTGTGCTGGACGTCGAGAAGGACCAAGTGGAGCCGCTCGTCGCCGAGCTGGACACCTTGGGCCTGTCCGCGCGCCCGTCCGTGTTCCGCCGCGGCACCATCGCCTGCACCGGCATCGAGTACTGCAAGCTCGCCATCGTGGAGACCAAGTACACCGCCGCCACGGCAGTCGCCGAGCTGGAACGCCGCCTGGCGGACCTCGCAGACTCGGGCCAGCTGCCGCAAGCACTGTCGCTGCACATCAACGGCTGCCCCAACTCCTGCGCCCGCATCCAGACGGCGGACATCGGCCTGAAGGGCATGATGCTGCCAACGCCCGACGGCGACCCCTCCCCGGGTTTCCAGGTCCACCTGGGCGGCGGGCTGGCTTCCAATGACCGCGAGGAAGCAGGGCTGGGACGCACCGTCCGCGGCCTGAAGGTGTACGTGGACGACCTGCCCGACTACGTGGAGCGCGTTGTCCGCCGCTTCGTCGCCGACCGCGCCGAAGGACAGACCTTCGCCGAATGGGCCCACGCAGCAGACGAGGAGGCACTCCAGTAATGGCAAAACACCTGGCACCCGCACCCGCCAAGCGCCCCGTGGAGGAGCTCAAGGCCCTGGCCGAAGCCGGCGCTGCCGAGCTCGGCTGGGACGCCCCTGCCCGCGACGTCATCGCCTGGGTGGAGCGCAACTTCGACCTGCCCGCCGTCGCCGTCGCCTGCTCCATGGCCGACGCCGTCCTGCCCGCCCTTGTGGCAGACCAGATGCCCGGCGTCGACGTCCTTTTCCTGGAGACCGGCTACCACTTCCCGGAAACCTACGCCACGCGCGATGAGGTGGCCGCGAACCTCCGCGTCAACGTGGTGGACGTGCTCCCCGAGAACACCGTGGAGCAGCAGGACCGGCTGCTGGGCAAGGACCTCTTCGCCCGTGACGCCGCCCAGTGCTGCGCCCTCCGCAAGGTGGCCCCGCTGCAGCGCACCCTGGCCGGCTACGAACTTTGGTTCACCGGCGTCCGCCGCGACGAAGCCCCCACCCGGACCAACACGCCGCTGGTCACGTGGGACGAGAAGAACGGCCTGGTCAAGGTCAATCCCATGGCCGCCTGGACGTTCGACCAGCTGGTCCAGTACTCCGACGACAACCTCCTGCCCGTCAACCCGCTGCTTTCCCAGGGTTACCCCTCCATCGGCTGCCAGCCCTGCACCCGCAAAGTGGCACCCGGCGAGGATCCCCGCGCCGGCCGCTGGGCAGGATCCGACAAGACAGAATGCGGGCTACACGTATGAGCACTTCACTTACCGAGGAGACCCAGGTGACTGACGCCGCCGTATCCACGCGCCTGTCCAGCCTGGACACCCTCGAGTCCGAGGCCATCCACATCATCCGCGAGGTTGTTGCCGAGTTTGAGAAGCCTGCGCTGCTGTTCTCCGGCGGCAAGGACTCCGTGGTGATGCTGCACCTGGCCACCAAGGCATTCTGGCCGGGCAAGGTTCCGTTCCCCGTGCTGCACGTGGATACCGGCCACAACTTCCCCGAGGTCATCGACTTCCGCGACCGGACCGTGGAGCGGCTGGGCCTGAAGCTGGTGGTGGGCTCCGTGCAGGAGTTTATCGACCGTGGCGAACTGGCCGAGCGTGCCGACGGCACCCGCAACCCGCTGCAGACCGTCCCGCTGCTGGACGCCATTCAGCAGAACAAGTTCGACGCCGTCTTCGGCGGGGGCCGCCGCGACGAAGACAAGGCCCGCGCCAAGGAGCGGATCCTGAGCCTGCGCGACGAGTTCGGCCAGTGGGACCCGCGCAACCAGCGCCCCGAACTGTGGAACCTGTACAACGGCCGCCATACCGTGGGCCAGCACGTCCGTGCGTTCCCCATCAGCAACTGGACCGAGCTGGACATCTGGCGCTACATCGAGCGCGAGAACATCGAGCTGCCCGGCCTGTACTACGCCCACGAGCGCGAGGTCTTCGCCCGCGACGGCATGTGGCGCGCCGTGGGTGAGGTGTCCCAGCCCCGCGACGGCGAAGAGGTCATCACCAAGACCGTCCGCTACCGCACCGTGGGGGACATGTCCTGCACCGGCGCCGTCGAATCCAACGCCTACACCGTGTCCGACGTCGTGGTGGAAGTCGCCGCGTCCACCCTGACCGAACGTGGCGCCACCCGTGCAGATGACCGCATCTCCGAGGCCGCCATGGAAGACCGCAAGAAGGACGGGTACTTCTAATGACCACCGAAGCAGTTCTCCCGGCAGACCTGGAAACGGCCCTGCCCACCACGCTCTTCCGGTTCGCCACCGCAGGATCGGTCGACGACGGCAAGTCCACTTTGGTGGGCCGCCTCCTTCACGATTCCAAGGCCATCCTGGCTGACCAGCTCGACGCCGTGGCCCGCACCTCGGCCGACCGCGGCTTCGGCGGGGAAAAGGGCGGCATCGACCTGGCCTTGCTGACCGACGGCCTGCGCGCCGAACGCGAACAGGGCATCACCATCGACGTGGCCTACCGCTACTTCGCCACCGACCAGCGCAGCTTCATCCTGGCCGACTGCCCCGGGCACGTCCAGTACACCAAGAACACGGTGACCGGCGCGTCCACTGCGGATGCCGTCGTCGTGCTCATTGACGCCCGCAAGGGTGTCCTGGAGCAGACCCGCCGGCACCTGTCCGTGCTGCAGCTGCTGCGCGTGGCGCACGTGATCGTGGCCGTGAACAAGATCGACCTGGTGGAGTTCAGCGAGTCCGTGTTCCGGGACATCGAAGCCGACGTGCAGCAGGTGGGCCGCGAACTGGGCCTCGGCTCGGACGGGATCAGCGACCTGCTGGTCATCCCGGTGTCCGCGCTCGACGGCGACAACGTGGTGGAGCGCTCGGAGCGCACCCCCTGGTACACCGGGCCCGCGCTGCTCGAAGTCCTCGAAACCCTCCCGGCCGCCGATGAGCTGGAAAGCCACCTCGAAAGCTTCCGCTTCCCGGTACAGCTGGTCATCCGGCCGCAGGGTGCGCTGGCTCCCGACGCCGTCGCCGCAGGCCTGGACGTGGAGGCCTACCGCGACTACCGCGCGTACGCCGGCCAGATCACCGAAGGCTCCGTGAAGGTGGGGGACCAGGTGTCCGTGCTGACACCGGGCCAGTCGCCCCGGTCGACCACCGTGGTGGGCATCGACTTTGCCGGCGCCTCCCTGCAGGAAGCCGCCGCGCCGCAGTCGGTGGCCATCCGGCTGGCAGACGAGTTCGACGTGGCACGCGGTGACACCATTGCCGCCGCCGGTACCGTCCGCGAAGCCTCCGCCGACCTCTACGCAGCCCTGTGCTGGCTGTCCCCGAAGCCGCTCCGCGAAGGCCAGAAGGTGCTGGTCAAGCACGGCACCCGCACGGTGCAGGCCATGGTCCGCAGCGTCTCCGGCAAGCTGGACCTTGCCACCTTCAAGCTCGAGGGCGCTTCAAACCTGGAGCTGAACGACATCGGGCACGCGCAGCTCCGGCTCGCCGCTCCGCTGCCGCTGGAGAACTACCTGCACCACCGCCGCACCGGCGCGTTCCTGGTGATCGACCCCCTGGACGGCAACACACTGGCCGCCGGCCTGGTCAAGGACCACCCGGGCGACCACGAGGACGAGCGCTACAGCATCTGATCCTTCCCTGAAATCGCCGGAACAGTGCGAAGTCGCCGTATCGCTACGGCTACCCACGCACGGTTCCGGCGATTTCGTGCTTCCGGGGCTTACTGGCTTTCCAGGATCGACTTGAGCCGTTGCAGGTCCTTCCGGGTTTCGCGGCGGATCATCGGTTCCATGACCAGCCCTGCCAGCCGTGAGAAACCCGACGGGCTGCCGCTGTTGCCGAGAACCATCCGGGTCCCGCCGCCGTCGTCCGTCCACGTGTAGGTGGTCTGCATGGGGAACGGCCCCTGCGCGGTGCGCATCACCAGCTTCCTGCCCGGGACGTACTCCACGAACTCGTAGGTGTAGTTCAGCTCCCGGCCCAGGAACTTCGCTGTGAAGGCCACTTTCGAGCCCACACCAAGGGGACCGTCGGTGAGCCGCTGCGACCTGTGGATGTTGACGTACCACTTGGGCGCGTTGTCCGGGTTGGCCGCGTACTCTGCCACCTCCGTGCGTGGCCGGTTGATGACAACCTCGGTCTGGACGTTCACCACGGGGACTTCTCCTCTGTAGAGTGCGGGAATACCTACGTTAGTCCTCGGCAGCGCTGCGGGAGGCGAAGCATGGAGACCATCAGCCCCAAGCTCCTGAACTGGGCGTCCATCCTGGATGACAAGACCCGCGAGCAGGCGGTAATGACCGCGCGCCTGCCGTTCATCTACCCGCACCTGGCGCTGATGCCGGACGCGCACCTGGGCAAGGGCGCCACCGTGGGCTCGGTCATCCCCACGCTGCGGGCCATCATTCCGGCGGCAGTGGGCGTGGACATCGGCTGCGGCATGATCGCGGTCCGCACCCAGTACTCCGTGAAGGACCTGCCGAAGGACCGGAAGCGCCTCCGCGAGGACATCGAGCGGGTCATCCCGCTGTCCGCCGGGCACAACAACCGGCAGGTCCTGCCCACCGCGCAGCCGCGGATCGCCGAGCTGAAGCAGCGGGCGGCGAAGGCCGGCTTCAACCCGGCCCAGTATGTTGCCAAGTGGGAGCTGCAGCTGGGGTCCCTGGGCTCGGGGAACCACTTCATCGAGGTCTCCGCAGATGAGGACGACGGCGTGTGGCTCTTCCTTCATTCAGGCTCGCGGGGCATCGGCAACAGGATCGCCCAGCACCACATCGGCGTCGCCCAGCACGTCAGCCGGAAAAACCAGGTTTACCTTCCCGATCCGGACCTCGCGTACCTGGACGAAGGAACCCCGCAGTTCGAGCGGTACATCGCCGAGCTGCGCTGGGCCCAGCACTTCGCCCTGCTGAACCGGGAGGAGATGATGGACCGCGTGGCTTCCCAGTTCAGCCGCTGGGTGGGAGGGCCCGTCCGGGAACGCGAGCGGATCAACTGCCACCACAACTTCACTGAGCAGGAGACGCATTACGGCAAGACGGTGTGGGTGTCACGCAAAGGGGCCATCAAAGCCGGCCCCGGCGATCCCGGACTGATCCCGGGGTCCATGGGAACGGCGTCGTATGTGGTGGAGGGCCGGGGCAACCAGGCGTCGCTGAACTCCTCACCGCATGGCGCGGGGCGTGAATACTCACGGAACGCCGCGCGGAAAACGTTCACCCTGGAGGAACTGAAACGCGCCATGCGGGGAATCGAGTTCCGCGCCTCGGAGGCCTTTATTGACGAAATCCCGGCAGCCTACAAGCCGATCGACCAGGTCATGCAGGATGCCGCGGACCTGGTGACGGTGCGGCACAAGCTGCGGCAGCTGGTCAACGTCAAAGGCAACTGAATCTGCCAAACATGGCAGCCGCGCGGCGAAATATGACGCTGGATGAACGTGCGTGACCCCCCGTTTCCGCTTCATTGAACGGGTTTGGGCCACTCTCTATGGTGAAACAATGACTAGTTCCAAGCCCGGGATGACCCGCATCGTGGCAGGCGAAAGCGCGGTCCCCACGCGCAGGCGCGCCGTCGAGGCTGCCCTGGCCATCGGGCTGGTCCTGCTGATCGCCGTCGGGGCCATTGTGGCCTCAAACCTTTCCCGCAACACCGAGGCGCAGGCTGCTGAGCCCACTCCCGCCGCGGAACTGAAGCTGGGCTACTTCGGGAACATCACCCACGCCCCGGCGCTGGTGGGCGTCAAAAAAGGCTTCCTTGCCAATGCCCTGGGCAGCACCAGGCTCAGCACCGAGACCTTCAACGCCGGCCCGGCCGCCATCGAAGCCCTGAACGCCGGGGCCATCGACGCCGCCTACATCGGCCCCAACCCCGCCATCAACTCCTTCGCCAAAAGCCAGGGCCAGTCCGTGCGCGTGATTGCGGGCGCCGCGGCCGGTGGTGCGCAGCTGGTGGTCAGGCCAGGGATCAACTCCGCCGCGGACCTCAAGGGCAAGACCCTGGCAACGCCGCAACTGGGCGGCACCCAGGACGTCGCATTGCGCTCCTGGCTCGCCAAACAGGGCTATAAAACGAACGTGGACGGCAGCGGGGACGTCGCCATCAACCCCACGGAGAACGCGCAGACCCTGAAGCTGTTCCAGGACGGAAAGCTCGACGGCGCGTGGTTGCCTGAGCCGTGGGCGTCACGCCTGGTGCTCCAGGCCGGCGCCAAGGTGCTGGTGGACGAAAAGGACCTGTGGGATGGAACCGGCACCGGCCAGCCCGGCGAGTTCCCCACCACCATCCTGATCGTGAACCAGAAGTTCGCCGCCGACCACCCGGACACCGTCAAGGCCCTCATCAAGGGCAACGCGGAGTCGGTGGCCTGGCTTAATTCGGCGCCGGCGGACCAGAAGGCAGAGCTCATCAACTCCGCCCTGCAGGAAGCCGCCGGGGCAGCCTTGCCGGGCGACGTCCTCACCCGGTCCCTCGCGAACATCACGTTCACCCTCGACCCCCTGGCCGGCGGCTACCCCAAGCTCCTCCAGGATGGCGTCGACGCTGGCACCACCAAGAAGGCCGACATCAACGGCCTCTTCGACCTCCGCGCCCTCAACCAGGTCACCGGCGCTACCAACAAGATTTCCGCGGCCGGCCTCGGCCAGGACTGACCCACCCACTACCTAAGGACGGCACCATGCCAGTCGTACTGGAACACCTGGGCAAGCGCTTCGGCGACGGCGCCCCGGTACTGGACGACGTCAACGCCAACATCAGGCAGGGCGAGTTCGTTGCCCTCCTCGGTGCCTCCGGCTGCGGCAAGTCCACCCTCCTGAACATCATCGCGGGACTGGAGGCGCCGACGTCGGGCGCCCTGGAAGTCCCCAGCGACGGCGCCGCCTTCATGTTCCAGGACGCCGCCCTGTTCCCGTGGCTGACCGCCCGGGAGAACATCGAACTGGCCCTGAAACTGCGCGGTGTTGCCAAGGCCGAACGCCGTGCCAAGGCGCAGGAACTCCTGGAACTGGTCCACCTGGGCACGGCGGGGGACAAGCGCCCGCACGAGCTCTCGGGCGGCATGCGGCAGCGTGTCTCGCTGGCCCGGTCGCTGGCCCAGGACCGGCAGCTTCTGCTCATGGACGAGCCGTTCGCGGCGCTGGACGCCATCACCCGCGACCTGCTGCACGACGAACTGGAACGCATCTGGAAGGAAACCGGGCGCACCATCGTCTTCGTCACCCACAACGTCCGCGAGGCCGTCCGGCTGGGCCAGCGCGTGCTGCTGCTGTCCTCCCGGCCCGGCCGCGTGGTCCAGGAATGGGCCGTCACCGAGGAACACCGAACCGACGCCGGGCTCGCCGGTCAGCTGACCGGGGTCATCACCGCCCGGCTGCGGGAGGAGATTCGCCGCCATGCCAAGTAACCCCACTCCGCTCGCCGAAGCCCCGTCCGAACCTGAGACCCGGCACATCCACGCCGCTCTGACTCGTACGTCCACCGGCCACGAGGACCTCCGGGAACTTGAATCCGGCCTCGACTCCCTGCAGTCCGACGCCGACCGCAAACACCGGATCGAGTGGAGCCGCATCCTGCTGCCCGTGGCCGCGCTGGTGGTCCTGGTGCTCGTGTGGCAGTTCTATGTGTCCCTGGGCGTCAAGCGGCGCGACCTGGTGCCCGGGCCGCTGGACGTGGTGGCCCAGATGGGCGTGCTGTGGAGTGACGGCAAGCTCCAGGAATCGGTGTGGACATCCCTGCAGCGCGGCCTGGTGGGCTTCCTGATTTCGGTAGCCATCGCCACGCCGGTAGGCCTGCTGCTGGCCCAGGTTGCACCGCTGCGGCGCGCGTTTGGGCCCCTGATTTCGGGCCTGCAGGTCCTGCCCTCGGTAGCCTGGGTTCCGGCCGCGATCATCTGGTTCGGACTGACCGACGCCACCGTGTACTTCGTGGTGTTCATGGGCGCCATCCCGTCCATCATCAACGGGCTCATCTCCGGCGTGGACCAGATCCCGCCGCAGTACCGCCGCATGGGGACTGTGCTGGGTGCCTCCCGGCTGCAGATGGCCTTGCAGGTGATCCTCCCCGCCGCGCTGCCCGGCTACCTGGGCGGACTCAAGCAGGGCTGGGCCTTCTCCTGGCGCTCCCTCATGGCGGCCGAAATCATCGCCGTGGGAGGCACCATCGGCTTCGGTCTGGGCTCGCTGCTGGACCAGGGCCGCGTCCTGTCGGACATGACCGTGGTGATGGCGGCCATCCTCCTGATCCTCGGCGTCGGAATCCTGATCGAGCTGCTGGTCTTCGGGCCCATCGAGAAGCGACTTTTGCGCCGCCGCGGCCTCCTGGCCGGCAGCACCCGCTGACCCGCACCCCAAGGCATCCCCAAGAGCCCGACGGCGAGTCCCGCCGTCGGGCTCTCTGCTTTCCTGCCGTCTGCTCTGACGAAACCGGGGCACTTTGACACGGACACGCCGCCAAGCCGCCTCCAGAACCCCAACCCGGGCGCCAAAGTGCCCCACGACTGCGGCAGCTGCGGAGGCAGACCGTGGCAGACTGGACTTCCCCCGCAGCTTCATAGACGAACAGGTCAAGGGACCCTTCAAGGCCTTCCGGCATGTCCATGAGTTCGCGGCAACACCCTCTGGGAGCACCATGGTGGACCGGGTGGAGTTCACCGCCCCGCTGGGTGTGCTGGGCCGCGCCGTCGAACGGATGTTCCTGGCGCGTTACTTGGAGCGCCTCATCGCCCAACGCGGCGGTTTCCTCGCCGGCGCAGATCGCCGGATCAACTAACTTCCAGGGCTATGCGAAGGGCGGCGGCCCAATGATCTCGATCCCGCCGTGGGCCTCGCCGGACGCCCGAATCCGGCCGAAGTCCACCAGGCCGGAACCGTTTGGGGCATCAGAATCGGACAGTGGTTCGCTGGCGCCGTCGTAGAAGGACTGGGCACTGCCGGGCGTCTGCAGGCACAGTATCCGGGTGCCCTCCTGCAGCACCTTGAAGGCGTGGGGAAGGCCCCGTGGCGCCATGACCAGGCCCCCGGCCGCGATGCGGTGCTCCGTGCCGTCCAGGTTTACCAGGATCTCACCGGCCAGAACGTAGAGGGTTTCATCCGAATCCGGGTGGGCGTGGAGCGGGGTGACCTTGTTCAAGGCCATCTCGTCCTCGAAGAGCAGGAACGCGCCGGCCGTCTCCTCCTCCCTGGCCTTCCAGGTGTGCACTCCGCCGCCGTAGAACCAGCGTCGTGGTCCTTCGCCGGGCTGACGGACCAGGGATGATGACGCATTTTTCGTTTCCATGCTGCTCGCCTCGATGCCTTGGGAAACTTTATGGGACGAACGTCCCATAACAAGACTCATGTACCATGAAGAGCGTGTCAAGACCCTATGCGGACAGCGGGCGCAGCAGCCAGAAGCGCCGCACCATGGATGCGCTCGTGGCGGCGGCCAGGACCCTTGTTGCCGCCGGCAGGACGCCCACGGTGGACGAGGCCGCGCAGGCGGCCGGAGTTGCCCGGAGTACTGCCTACCGCTATTTCCCCGGCCAGCGGGAACTGCTCGCCGCGGCGCATCCCGAGACTGCACGGACCTCGATGCTCCCGGACACTCCGCCCCAGGATGCTGCCGGGCGGCTCGATGCGGTGGTGGTGGAGTTCACCCGCATGATCCTGGAAACCGAGGCGCAGCAGCGGACCATGCTGCGCTTGTCGCTTGAGTCCGCAGACGGTCCCGACCGGAGCCTGCCGCTGCGCCAGGGACGCGCCATTGGCTGGCTAACGGAGGCGCTGATGCCGCTGCGGGGGGAACTGGCCGATGAGCAGATCCACAAACTGGTGCTGGCCATCCGCAGTGCCATCGGCATTGAAGCCCTGGTCTGGCTCACGGACGTGGGCGGGTTGGGCCGGGAGGAGGCCATCGAATCGATGCGGTGGACCGCCAACGCTTTGCTGGTCAAGGCGCAGGCAGAGGGCCTGTGGGGTTGACCGACCGCAGCACTTTGTGACGCAGCGTTACCTTACGTGAACTGGTGTTGCTCGGCCTTTGTAGCCCATTGTGACGCGGCCCTACCGTTGATTCATGGCAATTCAGGATATTTACCCCACGGCGCTGCGGCTGCTCGGCCGCCCGGTGCTGGTGGTGGGCGGCGGCCCCGTTGCTGCGCGCCGCGCCAAAGGGCTGCTCGACGCCGGTGCCGTGGTCACCGTCGTCGCTCCGGTTGCCTCGCCCGCGCTCCAGGAGTTGGCCGGCGCCGGCCTGCTCACCTGGGAAGCGCGCCCCTACGTTTCCAGCGATGTCGACGGCGTATGGTTCGTCCAGACCGCCACCGGCGATTCCGCCGTGGACGCCCAAGTATCGGCCGACGCCGAGGCGCAGCGGGTTTGGTGCGTCAACGCCTCCAACCATGAAGCTTCTGCTGCCTGGACCCCCGCGGTGGCAGAGGTGGACGACGTCAAGATTGCCATCAACGCCGGTGGAGATCCCCGCCGCGCCATGGCCGTCCGGGACGCAGTGGCCACCGCCCTTGAAACCGGCGACCTTCCACTGCGCCGGCGCCGCGCCCACGCGGGCAGCGTCGCGTTGGTGGGCGGCGGTCCCGGCGACACCGGCCTCATCACCGTCCGCGGCCGCAGGCTCCTGGGCCAGGCCGACGTCGTGGTGGCGGACCGCCTGGGCCCGCGCGAACTCCTGAACGAACTCGCCCCCGACGTGCGGATCATCGAAGTCGGCAAGACGCCAGGCCACCACCCGGTCCCGCAGGCGGAGATCAACCGGATCCTCGTCGAGGAAGCCCTGAAAGGCCACCGCGTGGTCCGGCTCAAGGGCGGCGACCCCTACGTGCTGGGCCGCGGCGGCGAGGAAGCCGAATATTGCCGGCAGCACGGCGTCGAGGTTGAAGTGGTTTCCGGAGTCACCTCCGCCATCTCGGTGCCCGCAGCGGCCGGCATTCCCGTCACCCACCGCGGCCTGGCCAAGGGCTTCAGTGTGGTGACCGGCCACGAGGAACTCTCCGAGGTTCCTGCCCGCGCGGACCACACGATCGTCCTGCTCATGGGCGTTGGCCAGCTGCGCGAATCCGCGTCCGCGCTGGGCGAAGCCGGCCTGCCCCAGGACACCCCTGTTGGTATCGTGGAAAACGGCTATTTGCCGGACCAGCGCGTCACGATTGGCACGCTCGGTTCCATCGCCGACCAGGCCCAGGCGGCCGGCGTCGCAAATCCTGCCGTGATTGTCATCGGTGACGTGGTGCGCGTGAGCCCGTTCGCGCCGTCGCACTTCAAAACCGCTGACTACAGCACCACCACCCCGAACAGCCCCCGCAAGACCGTCCTCACCACCTGAAACCCATCGACTGCTCCACAACTGCCGTTATGAGTGTTCAAAACGGCATCTACGGAGCAATCGATGCAGAAGAAAAGGAACACAGCCGTGTCATCCAGCACTCCCGTAGGAACAGCTGCGCGTCCGCTTCGCGTCGCCGTCGTGGGCTCCGGCCCGGCCGGCGTCTACGCCGCGGACATCCTCACCAAGAGCGAAGCCGTCAAAAGCGGCGAGCTGACCGTCAGCATCGACCTCTTTGACCGCTACCCGGCACCCTACGGCCTGATCCGCTACGGTGTGGCTCCGGACCACCCCCGCATCAAGGGCATCGTGAACGCCCTGCACAAGGTGCTGGACCGCGGCGACATCCGCTTCTTCGGCAACGTGGACTACGGCACGGACCTCACCATCGAGGACCTCCGCACGCACTACGACGCCGTCATCTTCGCCACCGGCGCCATCAAGGACGCGGACCTGAACATCCCCGGCATCGAGCTGGAGGGCTCGTTCGGCGGCGCCGACTTCGTGTCCTGGTACGACGGCCACCCCGACGTCCCGCGCGAATGGCCGCTGGAGGCCAAGGAAATCGCGGTCATCGGCAACGGCAACGTGGCCCTGGACGTGGCCCGCGTGCTGTCCAAGCATGCAGATGACCTCCTCACCACCGAGATCCCGGACAACGTCTACGCCGGCCTGAAGGCCTCGCCCGTCACCGACGTGCACGTCTTTGGCCGCCGCGGGCCTGCCCAGGTGAAGTTCACCCCGCTGGAGCTGCGCGAGCTGTCCCACTCCAAGGACGTGGACATCATCCTGTACCCGGAGGACTTCGAGTTCGACGAGGAATCGGACCGCCAGATCCAGACGAACAACCAGACCAAGACCATGGTGGGCACCCTCACCAACTGGATCGCCGAGCAGCCCGAGGACCTCTCCGAGCTCAAGGCCTCCCGCCGCCTGCACCTGCACTTCCTGCACAGCCCCGTGGAGATCTATGACGACGCCGAGACCCCGGGCAAGGTGGCCGGCATCAAGTTCGAGCGCACCGAGCTGGACGGCACCGGCAACGCCCGCGGCACCGGCGAGTACGTGGACTACCCGGTCCAGGCCGTCTACCGCGCCATCGGCTACTTTGGTTCCGCCCTCCCGGACGTGGAGTTCGACCACAAGAAGGGCGTCGTCGTGAACGACGGCGGCCGCGTCCTGGACGTCGACGGCCAGCACGTGCCGGGCATCTACGCCACCGGCTGGATCAAGCGCGGACCGGTCGGCCTCATCGGCCACACCAAGGGCGACGCCCTGGAAACCGTGACCTACCTGCTGGAAGACCGCGAAAACCTCCCCGTCGCTTCGGCACCTGAGGAGGACGCCGTCGTCGAGCTCCTCGACGCCCGCGGCGTGAAGTTCACCAGCTGGGAAGGCTGGCTTGCCCTGGACGCGCACGAACTTGCGCTCGGCGCAGCAGCCACCGAGGCGGGCGGCTCGCACGGCGTGGAGGTCAAGCGTGAGCGCGTCAAGGTGGTCCCGCGCGAGGACATGGTGGACATCTCCCGTGACGGCGTGGCCGCGCAGGTCTAACCGCCTATCGACAAAACGCAGGAACCGCGGGGCCATTTGGTCCCGCGGTTCCTGCGTTAAAGTGCCTTAACCCGGCCGCGCTGTTCAGGGCTTCTGTTTGCCGGCGCCGCCAACGGCCATCAGCTCCAGGCGCCGCAGGGTCTCCCGGTTCCGCACTGAAATCAGCGGATCCCGCAGGAACTTCGGCATCAGCTTGCCGGGCCCGCGGATGGCGTCCTCGGCGATGGTCACCAGGCACTGGTCGCCGCGGTCCTCCACCGTGATCTCCACCTTCGCCTCACCCATCGGCCAGCCGCGCGCCACGAGTTCCAGCGAGCGGCCCGGCTCGACGGCGGTAACGCGCGTGCTGTCGTCGATCACCAGCGGCCAGGCGCCCACCGAGTGGTGCAGCCGGGCGTCCTGTTGCGGCCATTCGGCGTCCACGTCCCTGATCCGTGACGCGCCCACCACCCAGCCGGAATAGAGCCAGCCGTCTGCGATGACCCGCCAGACGTCGGCCGCGGGGGAGGTGAACAGCTGCGAGACGGTGGACATGGAGTTCCTTCCGGTTCGGGTGGTGGTTTCGTGGCTTGTGGCTGTTGCGCGTCAGGGTTCCTTGGAACGTACGACGGCGGGAGGTGCCGGCCGCCGTGCGGCCCGGTAGGACGGCTTCCGGAGCCGCCGGGCCCAGCCGTAGGTGCGGGCCCCGGGCGGCTGGTTCCCCAACGGGTCGAAACGAAGCGGGATGTCCCCTGGATCAGTGCCGGCATGCAGCCGCAGTTCCCCGCATTCCCGCCAGGGCCCGCCCGGTTTGGCCCAGTACAGGCCCAGTTCCCATTCACCGGATGCAAGTGAACCCGATGGAAGGTTCCGCGTCCGCAGACCCAGCAGCACCGGGCCCCGCCGGCCGCGGTACGGCATCAGCGTGGTCAGGGTGGCTCCGGCGACATCCAGCCGCGGCATCAGCAGGAACCGGCCGGGCAGTCGCCAGCCCGTGGAGGCGAAAAGGACATCGGCGGGTTTGGCACCAGCGGCCGCGCCGAGACCGGCAGTTGGGGCGGCACCAAGGGCAGCACCCGGAGCGGCACCAAGGCCGGCATCGCCGGAAGGCGAAATCCGGAGGGCCAGGCCCAGGATGTCCGGCAGCGCCTGCGGCAGCCCCACGGATCGCGAAAATCGGGCCATCACCTGGTCAGTGCCGGGGGAATCGAGCCAGTCGATCCCACTGGGGCCGGCAGGGTTGCCGGTCCTGGTGAGCTCCCCGGCCAGGCCAAGTCCCCGGGGATGGATGGGCCGGTCCGGGCGGGCGAGTTTCAGGAGCCGGAAGAGGGCAGCGAAAGCCTCCCCGGCACTCCCGGTGACGGCGGAACCAACGCGCAGTTGTTGGGTCATGTTTCCTTCCTACCCCGGAAATTCGGCTTTACATGCGGCCGAACCGCGAGCGGACAAGTGCGAAGATCCCATAGGCGATGAATCCCGCTCCAATGGCCACCAGCAGGGCGGGCCCGAACGGGTGGTCCTGCAGGGCCTTGAGGCTGCCGTCCAGGCCGGTGGACTCGTCCGGGTTGTGCTTGGCGGCGGCAATGACGAAGAGCAGCCCGGTGAGTACCAGGGCCACGCCCTTGGCAATGTGGCCGGTAACGCCCAGGCTGTCGATGAGCCTGCCGCGCCGGGTGCCGTCGAAGTGGAACAGCTCTTCCTTGAAGCCGCGGCGGAACCCCTTGACCATGAAGTAGATGCCGATGCCCAGGACGGTCAGGCCCAGGGCTGCGAGGACCCACGGCCCCAGCGGGTGGGCCATCAGGCTGGCGCTGAAGTCCCGGGTGTTCTCGCCGGAGTCACTGCGCTGGCCCAGGGCGAAGCCTGCGAAGGTGAGGCCCACGCTGCCGTAGGCGATGGCCAGGAACCCCGAGGAGACCAGCTTGGCCAGCCGTTCCTTGCGGGGGAGGCTCCGGGCGCGCAGCGTGGCCTCGCTGGCCTGCCAGAGGGCAAGGCCGAGACATGCTGCCACGCACGCCCACATGACAAATGGTCCCCACGTGTTGTCGGCGAGCTGGGCGATGGCACCGGTGGGCTCGGCGTCGCCCGGATGGCCGAAGGCGATGGCGATGGCAATGGCGCCGATGATCACGTGGAGCAGGGCCATGACGGCGAACCCGCTGCGGGCCAGGACGTCCAGGGCCTTGTGGTTGGACGCTTCCTCGACAGCGTCCGCTGCCTGGCTGAGGGTGGAATCGCCGTCGGACATGGTTCAGCCGTTCATGGGCCCTTCGGCCCGCAGCTTCTCCGCGCCCGGGCCCTCGACGTGCACCGTGCAGCGGACCACCAGCTGGCCGGGGGCGTTGTCCAGCTCCACCAGGGAATCATCCGCGCTGAGGACGGTGAACACCTCGGAACCCGTCACAGCCTCCACGCCTTTGGCCTTCGCGGTTTCCCGCGCATTCCTGAGCGCCTCGCGCTGCAGGCCGTCCACGTAGCCGCCGTCACTTTCACGGGCGGGGTCCCCGAAGGCCCAGCCGAACAATGTTCCTGTATTTCCCATGGCGACGATATTACGCGGTTGACCCGGTCCCGAACGGGCTTTCGTAATATTAGTAAGTGTGCTTACCATGGGCGCACCATACCTCGATGGGACACCGCAAGTGAAGTCCGCGGCACAGCGGCAATCTGGAAACCAGTTCACAACGTTAGGAATGCACATCATGGCAGGAAATCTCATTGCCCGTTCAGTTCACGACCTGACGGCAGCAGCATGGTTTGGCGGCTCCCTGATGGGCGCCATCGGGCTCAACGGCGCAGCGGCCCAGGCCAAGGACCCTTCGGAGCGCACCCGGCTTTCCAGTGCAGGCTGGATGAAGTGGGCTCCGTTCCAGACTGCAGCCTTTGCCTCCCACTTGGTGGCCGATCTCGCCATTGCGTGGGAGAACAAGGGCCGCATCGCCAAGCAGGAAGGCGTGGCCCGCGACACCGTCATCAAGACCGCCGTTACCGTGGTGGGCGCTGCCGTGACCCTGTACTCGGGCATCGTGGGCAAGAAGGTGGAGAAGCTCGCCGGTGAAGGCGCCGAAGGCGCAACGGAGCCGCACGGTGCGGCCTCGGACGAGCTGAAGGCGGCCCAGCAGCAGCTCAAGCTCCTGCAGTGGGCCATCCCCGGCTTCGCAGCCCTGGTGATCATCCTCGGCGCCAAGCACGGCGAGATGCAGCGTCCCAAGAACGTCTTTGCGGGTCTGCGCGGGGAGTAGCAGCCAGCCGGTACAGAGCGGACGACGGCGGCCCGGCACGTAAGTGCCGGGCCGCCGCTTTGTCTGCTGCTGGGGTCGCTGCTACACCGGTTGGGTATTGGGCGGCGGCAGGTCCGGGTTCATGTCCTTCAGGTTGGGGTCTTCCGCCGTCCACACCTGGATGATCGCCCAGGCCACGGCCGCCAGCGGGACGGACAGGACCGCACCCACGATCCCGGCCAGGATGGTGCCGGCAGTCAAGGCCATGAGGATCACCAGGGCGTGAAGCTGGAGGGACTTGCCCATGACGATCGGCTGCAGGAGGTCGCCCTCCAGCTGGTTCACCGCCACGACGACGGCCACCACGATGAGGGCCACCACCGGGCCGTTCGCCACGAGCGCCACCAGGGCGGCAAGGATGCCGGCGATGGTTGCGCCCACGAGCGGGATGAAGGCGGTAATGAAGACGATGATGGCCAGTGGAATGGCCAGCGGCACCTGCATGATCAGCAGGGCCGCCCCGATGGCCACGGTATCCACCAGGGCAACGATTGCGGTGCCCCGGACATAGCCGCCCAGGACCTCAAGGGTGCGGCGGCCCGAGCGGCGCAGCTTGGCTTCACGCTGGCCTGAAAAGGGGCGGAGGAAGAAGTCCCAGATTTTGGCGCCGTCCTTGAGGAAGAAGAACAGGATGACCACCATGAGGCTGGCCCCGGCAATGAACTCGGTCACCACAGACAGTCCGGTGACCGCGCCGGAGCGAACCTGGCTGCTGGTGGCGAACTGCACCACCGACTCCCGTGCCTGGTTGAGCTGCTCCTGTTCAATGGGGATTGGCCCCGTCAGCAGGAACTGCTCCAGCTCGTCCAGGCCGGAGGAAGCCTGTGCCGCCAGTTCGCCCCACTGGTTCCGCACTGAGAAGTAGATGACGGTGGACACGCCGGCCAGGATCACCAGCAGCGCCACGAATGCCATGCCGGTGGCCAGGCCCCCCGGTATCCCTCGCCGGCGGAGCATGTTCACGAACGGGCCGATTGCTGCGGCCAGGATCAGGGCAATCAGGGCCGGGATCACCAGGAGCTTGATCTGCATCAGCGCGAAGACGGATACGGTGGCGACAGCCAGGATCAGCAGGATCTGGGCCGCACGGGTGCCCACCTTGCCCAGGCCGTCGGACCACAGTGCGCCCGGCGGCCGGGACCCCTGCGGTTTGCTGATCGGGCCGAGGCGCTGCCCCTGGCGGGGTGCGCCGCCTTGCTGCCCCGCTTGAGCGGGTGCACCGTCAGCCGGCCTCGCGCCGGCCTCCACATCGGCGGCCCGCGCCGCCCGGGGGGACTCGTTGCCCAGTTCCTGCTCATTGAGGCGTGTTAATCGCGCCATGGGAACTCCTCATCGTCCGGAGGGTGCCCTGCGCCGCGGAGTGCAGTGCAGGGCAGAACATCCTTCGTCAGATGGTAAGCCTACTGATGGTTTGGGTCGGGTAGAAACCCCGGGCCAAACAAACCGCCGTCATGGCCGGCCGGCGGGACTACTCCGCCAGCCACTCCGCGCAGGAGTTCAGGTTCCGGTTCACCGTGGCCACGGCAGCGTCTTCGTCCCGCCGTTCGACCGCATCCAGGAGCGTCTCGTGGCCGTCCCGCGGAAGACCGTTGAAGCCGGGCCGGCGCTGCTGTTTGAGGAGATCCTGGTGGAACACTGTTCCGAAGCTGGCGTAGAGCTCGTGCAGCAGCGGGTTGCCGGACGCCCTCGCGATGCCCTCGTGGAAGTGCCAGTCGGCGTCCGCCCAGGCCTCAAAGTCACCGTTGTTCCAGGCCTGGTCCCGGCTGGTGAGGAGGGCACGCAGGGCGGTGACGTCCTGATCCGTTGCATTCCGTGCCGCCAGCCGGGCAGCCTGCGTATCCAGGCCCAGCCGCACCTCCAGGATGTGCTGCTCGGTGTGGTCCCGGTACATCCGCTGCGCGGCACCGGACATCTCGCTGGTGGCGCGCACGTAGGTGCCGTCCCCGCGCCGGACCTCCAGCATGCCGCCGTGGGCGAGGGCCTTGACTGCTTCGCGGAGGGTTCCGCGGGAGACGCCAAGCCGGGCCATGAGCTCGGGCTCCGAAGGGATGCGCTCGTTTAGGGCCCACTCGCCGGTGTGGACCATGTCCCGCAGCTTGGCCGTGATTTCGGCGGCGAGTGGCGGGCGGACTGACGGGCTCAGGGACACGGGCTACTTCCTTCCGTCCCCAGTGCCGGCCGGAACAGCGCCCTGGGCAGTGCCTGCGGTCTTGCCGGACATTGCGCGGCCGGTAATCAGGTGGGACACCACGATCTGGACCAGGGCCAGCGCCAGCAGCAGGGCCAGCGGCAGGATCCAGCCGCCGGTGGCGCTGTGCAGCAGTCCCATGCCGAACGGACCCGCCGTGGCCAGCAGGTACCCCGAGGACTGGGCCAGCGTGGACAGCGCAGTGGTTTCGGAGGTGCTGGTGCCGCTGCGGCTGATCATGACCATCACCAGCGGGAAGATGCCCAAACCAAAGCCCAGCAGGACGGCGGGGATGGCCGCCAGGCCCACGGGCAGGAACAGGAGCGCCAGGATGCCCACGGCCATGGTGATGCTCACCAGGTAGAACGCCGGACGCAGCATCCCGGGGCGGGAGCCGATGGCGATCAGCACCATGCCGGCCGGCACGGAGACCAGCTGCATGAGCCCGAACATCAGCCCGCTGTCCGAGGCGCTCATCCCCATGGTGGTGAGCATGTACGGGAACCAGCTCAGCAGGGCATAGGCGAGAAGGGCCTGCAGCGTGAAGATCGCGGTGAGGAGCTGGCCTTTGCGGGTCCGCAGCAGCGGCCAGGGGGAGACGTGGCCGGCGGTGCTTCGGACGGTATTCCGGTGGGCGTGCAACGCCACGGGCAGGAAACCCAGGAAGGCCGCCACCGCGGCGATGCCCACGGCGCCCACCGCGGCCGAAGGAGACCCCAGGGCGTGGGCCAGCGGCACCACCGCGACGGAGGTGAGCGTGCCGCCGGTGGTCATGGTCACCGTGTAGACGGCGGTCATGAGCGAGGTGCGCGAGGCGAAGTGTTCGCGGATGAAGGACGGCATGGCCACGTTGCAGATTGCCAGGCCGGACATGCCCACCACGCTGCCGGCCACGAGCATGCCGGTGGCGGGGATGCCGCGCAGCAGCAGGCCGCCGGCCAGCAGGGCCAGGGACAGCAGGATCGCCTTCTCCACCCCCACCCTGCCGGTGAGCCAGGAAGTGGCGGCGCCCGCCACCGCGAAGCAGAGCGTGGGGATGGACGGAATGATGGCCGCTACCAGCGCCCCGTAACCCAGCACCGCCTGGAGATCGTGCAGCAGGGCGGACGCCCCGGTGATGCCCGCCCGAAGATTGAGCCCAATCAGCACCAGGCCGATCACGCCGAACACGACGGCGGAGCGCGGCTTGGCAGGCATCGTCCCGGTTGCGGGAGCGCTTGGGCCGGCCGCGGCTGCCTGGGTGGCTAAAGGTGGCGAAGAGGGGGGAGTGGCGGGCATACTGTCCAGCCTAAAGGTTAGACGTTTGATGTTTGTCCTTTTGTGGTCAACCTCTCCCGGTCCGGGGCCGCTGCAATAGACTTCGAACGGACTGTCGGAGGGCCTGGCACAGACCAGGTGGTGCGGAAGGACGGCTGTGGAAGCTTCCCGGGGACTGGAAATCGAGAAGAAGTACGACGTCGACGCCGGCGCCGCAGTGCCCGCGCTTGAGCAGGCGGCCGGGGTGGCCCGGACAGGCGCGCCGCATACCGACCTCCTGGAGGCGGTGTACTTCGACACGCCAAAGCATGCCCTCGCCGCCCGGCGCATCACGCTGCGCCGCCGCACCGGCGGGAAGGACGCCGGCTGGCACCTGAAGCTGCCGGCACAAGCTGCCGCGGCCGGGGAAGGGCCGCAGCACCGCACGGAACTGCACGCACCCCTGGGCCGGCCCGACGTCGTCCCGGACGCCCTGCTCACCCACCTGCACGCCTACCTTCGGGGTGCCGCCCCGGTGCCGGTGGTCCGCCTGGAAACCCGGCGCACCACCTACCCCCTGTACGGCGACGACGGCGTGCACCTCGCCGACCTCGCGGATGACCAGGTGACCGCCGAACGGCTCCAGGACCGGGACAAGGCGGCGGCCACCCGGCAGCAGTGGCGCGAGTGGGAACTGGAACTGGTCCACGGTGATCCCGGCCTCTTTGGGCCCGTGGAGGAACTGCTCGCCGCTGCCGGTGCCCGCCCGGCCGGCCACGCCTCCAAACTGGCCCGGGCACTGGGCGATGACAAAAAAGCCGGCAAGGCGGCCGCGAAGCGCGCCTCCGCCGGTGAAGAAGCCGGAGGTGGGGAAGCTCGAAGTGGGGAAACCGGCGGCACCGCCACGGCCGAAAGCAGCCCGGCCCTGCTGGCCGGAAAGCGTGCGCCGGCAGCCGCCGTCGTCACCGTCTACGTGGGCGCGCAGATTGACCAGATCCTTGCCAGCGATGCCGCCGTCCGGGGCGAGGAACCCGAGGCAGTCCACGCCATGCGCTCGGCAGCGCGCCGGATCCGTTCGGTGCTGGGTGCTTACGGCAGGCTCTACCGGGCATCGCCGGTCCGCAAGCTGCGGAACGAGCTGAAGTGGCTGGGCCAGCTGCTGGGGCAGCCGCGTGACGCCGAGGTCCTGAGGGAGCAGCTCCGCGGACAGCTGGCCGGCCTGCCGCCCGGGGAAGGCATTGCGGAGGCAACGACACGGCTGGAGGAGCGCACAAGCACCGATTACGATGCCGCATACCGGCTCCTGCAGGAAGCCCTGGGCACTGACCGCTACTTCCGGCTTCTGGACAAGCTCGAGGACTTCCGCGACAGCCCGCCAGTGCGTGCCGAAGCGGTACGGCCCGGGCGGCGGGCCGCGGCGAAGGCGGTGGACAAAGCGGCCAAACGGCTGCGGCGCTCGCGCAAGGCGGTAAAGCGCGCACGGCGCGGCAGGGAACAGGAGCTGGCCCTCCACCGCGTCCGCAAGGACGCCAAGCGGCTGCGCCATGTGGCTGAATCGGCCGTGCTGGTGCACGGCAAGCGGGCAGGCAAGGTGGCAAAGGCCGCCCGCAGGCAACAAAAGATCCTGGGCCGGTTCCAGGACGCCGCCGTGGCCCGAGACCTGCTGGCCGGCATCGCCGCCGATGACACCGGGGCAACCACCGCAGGCATCTATGCCCAGCTGCTCAACCAGCAGGAAGAACGAATGCTGGCGGCCCAGGCCGACTTCCGGAAAGCGTGGAAGAAATCGCGGGACCTGTTGGGCCACGGCGTCATCTGACCTGCCTGCTTCCTGGCTACTTGCCTTGGCGTGCCGACAACCGGGCCACCGCCAGGGCGAGCCACAGCTGCACCCGGTCGGCGGTGACGGCGGGGTCGTACCCGGTGAGTTCGGTGATCTGGGCCAGCCGGTACCGGACCGTGTTGCGGTGCAGCGTGAGTTCCTCCGCCACCGCGGCCACCGAGCCGTTGTTGTTCAGGTAGCTCTCCAGCGTGGCCATCAACTCCGAACCGTGCGCGGCATCAAAGGACCGCAGCGGGTTCAGGGACTCGTGCGCCATGTCCGCCAGCGGCACATCCTCGCTGGCCAGCAGCAGCGAGGTCAGGCTGAGCCGCTCAGGTTCGTTGACCGGCAGGCCGTGGCTCGCGGCGTCCCGGGCCTCGAAGTAGCTCCAGCGCAGGCCGTTCGGCTTGGTATAGGCCCCGCCGATGCCGATCGTGGCGTGGATCCCGGCCTCGGCGAGGTGGTCGCTGAGCTTCCGTGCCAGCGCCGGTGCCGTCCCGCCGTCGTCATTGACCACCAGCACCAGGTCCTTGCCCACCACGGCGGCAACCGCCTTCTCCAGTTCCAGCGGCACGGAGGTGCTGCCCAGGGCCTTGCCGTGGGCGGCCGACACGGCCAGCAGCACCACATTCTTGCGGGTGCTGTTTACGCCCACGCCGGCCAGGCGGCGTTGGGCCTCGCTGGTCTCGAGCGCCCCGTGGATCACGTCCTCCAGCACCTGGCCGCAGAGGGCGCGCTGGGCCTGCCGCTGCTTGACCATGTTGTTCAACTCCACGCTGATCAGGTTCTGCGCGTAGCCGATGATGCCCGTGTCCTCGAACGGCTGGCGCACCCACAGCGTGCAGGCATCACGGCGGCCGGTGGGGACGGGATAGCTGGACCAGGTGTCCGCTGACGGGCTGGCGGTGCTGCTGTTGTACAGCTGCGCCGTGAACTGCGTGAGGGCAACATCCGTGCGGAGCATGCCGCCCAGGTTCTTCAACAGTTCGGCCACGCCGCCGCCGGTCAGCAGTGCCCGCGCCAGGACCTGATGGCCGGCGATCAGCCGTTCCAGCTTGGCGTAGTGGTCCGCGGACTGCGCGTCGGCCACAAGCTTGGTGATGGCGATGAAAGGGGTCTCGTACGGCACTTCCACCACGGGCAGGCCCCACCGGTTGGCCTCCGCGAGCAGGGCCGGCGGCACCGCTTCATGCGAGAGGCCCACGCCGAATCCGATGCCCACCGCGCCGGCCCGCTGCACCTGGCGGACAAAGCGGCGCTGCTCGGGGGCGGAGCGCAGGCGCAGGCCGGTGGTGAGGACCAGCTCCCCGCCGTTGAGGAACCGCTGCGGATCCTCCAGTTCGGTGACAGCGACCCAGTTGATGTCCTGGTTCCAGGTAGTCTCCGCCACGCCCGCTTTTGACAGCTTCAGGGACGATACGCCCACCAGGGCAGCAAGGGAAATGGCCATGAAGCAAGGATAAACGTGAGCTGGGCAACCGCACTAAACCTCTTTGGCAAGGGTGTGCAGGTGGCTATTCACCCGACTTGGGCGCTGGCATAGGCTCAAGGCAGTTCCATCCATCCGTCCTGGTCTCCGCCCGGCCGCCGATGGCCCTTACGAAAGAGGTTGCACACCGTGGTCCAAACCTTGCAGAACTTCATCAACGGGAAGTTCGTCACCCCCGCCGGCACCACCCTGCTGGACGTGGTCAACCCCACCAACGGCGAAGTGGTGGCGCACGCCCCCGTCTCCGTGCAGGCGGACGTCGATGCCGCCATGGCGGCTGCCAAGGACGCCTTCAGGACCTGGAAGCATGTCACCCCGGGCCAGCGACAGCTGATGCTGCTCAAGCTCGCCGACGCCATCGAGGCCAACAGCGACGAACTCGTCGAAGCCCAACACCGCAACACCGGCCAGGTCCGCTCGCTGATCGCCTCCGAGGAAGTTGCCGCCGGTGCCGACCAGCTGCGCTTCTTCGCCGGCGCCGCCCGCATCCTTGAAGGCAAGTCCGCGGGTGAATACTTCGAGGGCCACACCTCCTACGTCCGCCGCGAACCCATCGGCGTCGTGGCCCAGGTAGCCCCCTGGAACTACCCGTTCCTGATGGCCATCTGGAAGATTGGTCCCGCGCTCGCGGCCGGCAACACGGTGGTCCTGAAGCCGTCCGACACCACCCCCGAATCCACCCTGGTCCTGGCCCGCCTGGCGGGCGACATCTTCCCTGCCGGCGTCCTGAACGTGGTGCTCGGCACCGGCGAAACCGGCGCCATGATGGTGGAGCACAAGGTCCCCGGCCTGGTGTCCATCACCGGTTCGGTCCGCGCCGGCATCGCTGTTGCCTCCGGTGCCGCCAAGAGCCTCAAGCGCGCGCACCTGGAACTGGGCGGCAAGGCTCCGGCCATCGTGTTCAAGGACGCCGACATCAAGAAGAGCGCCGCGGCCATCGCCGAGTTCGCCTTCTTCAACGCCGGCCAGGACTGCACCGCCATCACCCGCGTGCTGGTGGACGAATCCGTGCACGACGACGTCGTGGCCGCCATGGTGGAGCACACCAGGACCCTGCACACCGGCTCCCAGAACGACGAAGACAACTACTTCGGACCGCTGAACAACGTGAACCACTTCAATGCCGTCACCTCCGTGGTGGAGAACCTGCCGGCCAACTGCCGGATCGAGACCGGCGGCCACCGGGCGGGGGAGAAGGGCTACTTCTTCGAACCCACCATCATCACCGGAGCCAAGCAGACCGACGACGTGGTGCAGAAGGAGACCTTCGGACCGGTCATCACGGTGCAGAAGTTCAGCAGCGAAGAAGAAGCGGTGGCCATGGCCAACGACGTGGACTACGCCCTGGCATCGAGCGTCTGGACCAGCAACCACGGCACCGCCATGCGGCTGAGCCGCGACCTGGACTTCGGCGCCGTCTGGATCAACACCCACATCCTGCTCACCGCCGAAATGCCGCACGGCGGCTTCAAGCAGTCCGGCTACGGCAAGGACCTCTCCATGTACGGCGTGGAGGACTACACGCGCATCAAGCACGTGATGAGTGCCCTTGATGCATAACCCAGCCGCCTGATTTTCCCCACGGGCGCCCCTTTTAGCAAAGAAAGAAACACCATGACCACCACCGCATCAGACATCACCTACCGCCTGGAGCAGAAGCGCAACGTCCAGGCCGACTTCCCGGGCCCCAAGTCCGTGGCACTGACCGAACGCCGCAAGTCCGTGGTGGCTGCCGGCGTCGCCTCCAGCGTCCCGGTCTACGTTGCAGACGCCGACGGCGGGATCATCCACGACGTCGACGGCAACTCCTTCATCGACCTCGGCTCCGGCATTGCCGTGACCAGCGTGGGAGCGTCCGATCCCGCCGTCGTCGGTGCCGTCAAGGAAGCCGTGGAGCACTTCACCCACACCTGCTTCATGGTCACCCCCTACGAAGGCTACGTGGCGGTCGCCGAGCAGCTGAACCGCCTCACCCCGGGCGACCACGAGAAGCGCACCGTCCTCTTCAACTCGGGCGCCGAAGCCGTGGAAAACGCCGTCAAGGTAGCCCGCCTGGCAACCGGCCGGGACGCCGTCGTCGCCTTCGACCACGCCTACCACGGCCGTACCAACCTGACCATGGCGCTGACCGCCAAGGCCATGCCGTACAAGACCAACTTCGGGCCGTTCGCGCCCGAGGTGTACCGGATGCCCATGAGCTACCCGTACCGCGAGGAAAACCCCGCCATCACCGGTGCCGAGGCCGCCAAGCGCGCCATCACCATGATCGAGAAGCAGATCGGCGGCGACCAGGTGGCCGCGATCATCATCGAGCCCATCCAGGGTGAGGGCGGCTTCATCGTCCCGGCCGAAGGCTTCCTCCCCGCGCTGGCCGCCTGGGCCAAGGACAAGGGCATCGTCTTCATCGCGGACGAGGTCCAGTCCGGCTTCTGCCGCACCGGTGAATGGTTCGCCGTGAACCACGAGGGCGTTGTCCCGGACATCCTGACGATGGCCAAGGGCATCGCCGGCGGCATGCCGCTGTCCGCCATCACCGGCCGCGCGGACCTGCTGGACGCCGTGCACCCGGGCGGACTCGGCGGCACCTACGGCGGAAACCCGGTGGCCTGCGCCGCAGCCCTCGCCTCCATCGGATCCATGGAGGAGTACAACCTGAACGGCCGCGCCCGCCACATCGAGGAACTCGCCCTCGGGCGGCTCCGCGACCTGCAGACCGAACTCGCCGCTGCCGGCACCGCCGTGATCGGTGACGTCCGCGGCCGCGGCGCCATGCTCGCCGTCGAACTTGTCCAGGCCGGCTCCAAGGAGCCCAACCCGGAACTGACCAAAGCTGTTGCCGCCGCCTGCCTCAAGGAAGGCGTCATCATCCTCACCTGCGGCACCTACGGCAACGTCATCCGCCTGCTGCCGCCGCTGGTCATTACCGACGAGCTGCTGAACGACGGCCTGGATGTCCTGGCCGCCGCCATCAAGGCCAACGCTTAACCGGAACGACTCCCTCCGGCAACGCACAGAAGGCGGGCTCCCGATGGGGAGCCCGCCTTCTGTGTCAGTACGGTGGGTGCGGCGTGCGCCCGGTGTTGCTTCAGGCGGCCCAGCTGAGCGCTGCCCTGCGGGCCACCGAGTTCCTGCGCGCCGTCCTGAGCATGTCAAGGGTCAGCATGAGCAGCGCGAGCCACACCACGCCGAACCCGATCCAGCGCTCCACGGTCATGGCTTCCCGGAACACCAGCAGGGCCACCAGGAACTGCAGCACGGGCGCAAAATACTGGAGCAGCCCGATGGTGGTCATGGGCAGCCGCCGCGCGGAAGCGCCGAAGAAGAGCAGCGGGACGGCGGTGATCACGCCGGAGGCCAGCAGCAGCCAGAAGTGCCCGGCGCCCTGTGAGGTCAGTGTGGCGCTGCCGTTCGCGGCCAGGACCACCATGGCCACGGCGGCCAGCGGGGCCAGCACCATGGTCTCCACGCTGAGGCTGGTGATGGCGTCCACCCGCGATCCCACCCGGTTCTTCACGAAGCCGTACAGGCCGAAGCTGAAGGCCAGGGTCAGGGCGATCCACGGCAGCTTGCCGTAGGAGTAGGTGAGGACGCCTACGGCCACGAAGCCGACGCCCACGGCGGTCCACTGGAGCGGCCGCAGCTTCTCCTTCAGGACCAGCACGCCGAGGAGCACCGAGACGAGCGGGTTGATGAAGTAGCCAAGGGACGTTTCCACCGCCTGTCCGGTGGTCACGCCGTAGGTGTAGGTCAGCCAGTTGATGGCGATCAGGAAAGCGGCCAGCGCCAGGGAGCCAAACACCCTCCGGTCCTTCAGCGCGGTCACCAGCGCGCCCCAGGCCCTGGTGACCGTGATCAGGAGGGCGCAGAACAGGAGCGACCACACCACGCGGTTGGCCACGATTTCGACGGCGCCGGCTGGCATCAGGATGAAGAAGTACAGCGGGAGCAGCCCCCACAAGACGTACGCGCCGATGCCGAACAGCATTCCCGCCGTCGTGTCCTTGGCCAGGGGCTTGGGGCCCGTGGGCGCCGCTGTTCCTTTTCCGGACGGGGCGGGGGAGGAAGTGGCTGTGGGGGTTCTGTCTGGCGAGGGCACGCTGTCCATAACAGCATCCCCCTGGCAGGTATTCCAGCAGGCGGGCGGGGAAATCCGGAAAATAGTCAGTAGGCTTGCTTTCATGAAATGCGCCCGTACCCCGCAGCCGGCCCCATGAGGCTCCGGCACAGCAACGCCTCGGGCCGCGGCTACCGCAGGGTGCCGGCCGGCAAAGGCTTCAGTTACCGCGACCTGGACGGCTCCACCCTGCCGCCCGGTCCCATCCGCGACCGGCTGGAGAACATCGGCATCCCGCCGGCATGGACCGACGTGTGGATTGCCCCGTTTGAAAACGGCCACATCCAGGCAACGGGCGTGGATGCGGTGGGCCGGCGCCAGTACATCTACCATCCCGAGTGGCGTGAGCGTAAGGACCGGGTGAAGTTCGACCGGTCCCTCCAGCTGGCCGAATCGCTGCCTGCCGCCCGCCGCCGGGTCACCATGGACCTGCGCAGCGAGGGCTTCACAAGGGAACGGGTCCTGGCGGGGGCGTTCCGGATGCTGGACAGCGGATCCCTGCGGGTCGGGTCTGAACGGTACACCAACGAGAACGGCAGCCGGGGACTGGCCACGCTGCTGTGCGCCCACGTCCAGGTGCGCAAGGACCGGATCCTGCTGCGCTTCCCGGCCAAGAGCGGCAAGGACTGGGAATCGGAAATCCGCGACCCCGACCTCGCCGTCCTGCTGCGACTGCTCAAGCGCCGCGGGCCCAATGCCCGGCTCCTGGCCTACAAGGAGGGCAGGACCTGGCGTCCGGTGACCAGCGCGGACATCAACGCCTACGTGAAGGAACGGACGGGCTCGGACTTCACCGCCAAGGACTTCCGCACCCTTCGCGGCACGGTGGCGGCGGCGGCAAGCCTGGCCAGCACCGGCCCCCAGCGTACGGCGGCCAAACGGAAGCGGGCCATCAGCCGGGCCATGCACGACGCCGCGGAGACGCTGGGAAACACGCCCTCCATCGCCCGCAAGAGCTACGTGGACCCCCGCGTCCTGGACAACTATCACGCGGGCGAAACCATCGACCCCAAGCGCTTGGACTCGGCTGAGTCCGAGCTGCGGGCGCTCCTGTACCGCGAGGGCAAGGTGGTGGCCCTGGCCGCCAACTAGAATGGGGGACTGTGCGCTGCATGATGCGGTGCAGTCTCATGAAACGTGAGCAGGACCAGTTCAGAAGGGCTCTCGGTGTCCAATCAGAGCGAAACCGCCGCCAACCGTCCCCTCCGCGTCGCCATCGTCGGCGCTGGACCGGCAGGAGTCTATGCTGCGGACATCCTCACCAAGTCCAGCGGGGTGAAGGACGGCGACTTCCAGGTCAGCATTGACCTTTTCGAGGCCTACCCGGCGCCCTACGGCCTGATCCGTTACGGTGTGGCCCCGGACCACCCCCGGATCAAAGGCATCGTGAACGCCCTCCACAAGGTCCTGGACCGCGGCGACATCCGGTTCCTTGGCAATGTGACCTACGGCCGGGACCTCACGCTGCACGATTTCCGGGCCTTCTACGACGCCGTGATCTTCTCCACCGGTGCGGTGAAGGACGCGGACCTGGAGATTCCCGGGATCAACCTGCAGGGCTCGTTCGGCGGCGCCGACTTTGTGTCCTGGTACGACGGCCACCCGGATGTTCCCCGCGAATGGCCGCTGGAGGCCAGGGAAATCGCCGTCATCGGCAACGGCAACGTGGCCCTGGACGTGGCGCGCATGCTGGTCAAGCACCCTGAGGAACTGCTGACCACCGAGATTCCGGACAACGTCTACCAGGGCCTGAAGTCTTCGCCCGTGACGGACGTGCACGTCTTCGGCCGCCGCGGCCCGGCCCAGGTGAAGTTCACCCCGCTGGAACTGCGCGAACTCAGCCACATGAACGATGTGGACATTGTCCTGTACCCGGAGGACTTCGAGTTCGACGAGGCATCGGACGAGGCGATCCGCAGCAACAACCAGGTCAAGACCATGGTGAACACGCTCACCAACTGGCTGGTGGAGGAGCATGCGGAGTCGGAGAACCCCTCCTCCCGCAGGCTGCACCTGCACTTCCTGCACAGCCCCGTTGAAGTGCTCGACGACGGTACGGGCAAGGTGGGCGGCATCAAGTTTGAGCGCATGCAGCTGGACGGGACCGGCAACGCCAAGGGGACGGGGGAGTACGTGGAGTACCCCGTCCAGGCGGTCTACCGGGCCGTCGGCTACCACGGCTCGGCCCTGGACGAACTGGAGTACGACGCCAAGCGCGGCGTCATTCCCAACGAAGGCGGCCGCGTCCTGGATGCCGGGGGCAACCCCGTCCCGGGCATCTACACCACGGGCTGGATCAAGCGCGGACCGGTGGGACTGATCGGGCACACCAAAGGCGATGCGCTGGAGACCATCGGCTTCCTGCTGGAGGACCGGCCGAACCTGCCGGCGGCACAAAACCCGGATCCCCAGGCCATCATCGACCTGCTTGAGGAACGCGGCATCGAATACACCACCTGGGAGGGGTGGAACAGGCTCGACGCCCACGAGGCAGGACTGGGCGCCGCCTGGACCGGACCTGAGGGTCTGGACCACGTGGTGCGTGAACGGATCAAGGTGGTCCCGCGGGAGGACATGATCCGCATCTCCCGCGGCTGACCCTTTACTTACCCCGGCAGCAGGTCATGTCCTACGGAGGGCCATGAGCAGGAATGTCATTCAAACTACCTTTGACGGCTTCATGGATAGTGCCGGATTCTCGAAGACCAGCGGATCCTGGTACCGCATCACCGATGAGGTGATCACCGTGGTCGAACTGCAAAAGTCGCAGTACGGATTGCAGTACTACGTGAACATTGCCCTGTGGCTGCGGCCTCTTGGCGAAGCCAGGACCCCGAAGGAGCACGTGTGCCACGTCCGGACCCGCCTCTCACAGCTTGTTGGAGGCGAAGAGGAGCAGCTCGCAGCTCTGCTGGATCTTGACGTCCCGGTGCCTGAAGATCAACGGGCCGAGGATCTCACGTCTTTCCTCACTGTCCACTTGGGGCCAGTGCTGGAGGCGGTAGCGAGCATCAAGAGTTTGCGCGAAGACCCAGGCCAGAAGGTGGTTGCCGCATCCTTGGTCAGAGGTCCAGCGCAAAAGCTGGTAGCCGTTCAGGGTCCGCCGGTTTGATCCGACGCGGATCCGGAAGGGAACAGCCACCGGGGGAGCCGCAGCGGGCGCGGATACCCTGGAGGAGCTTGTTCGGGTACACCCATGACAGGGAGTTCTTACCCGGCTATGCTGGCTTGGGCATCCAGCCATGCACAGCTGAAAATGAGTCCGGCGCGCAGGAGTGCGCGGGCTTGAATTGACCGTGCCGCACGCTTGCACTTCCCGGGAGTTCGATGACGAACCTGCTCCAGCCTGAACCGCGCCAGCGTGCCGCCCTGGCCGGGCACGAGCGCCTGGATCACGCCCTGGGCGGCGCCACTCCCGAGATCCCCGGCCTGCGCAAACTCATCAGGGAATCCTGGCTGCGGTCCGCCAGCTTCAAGGCAAACCCGGACAACACTGCCGCGCCGCTGGCCCTGGACTTCGAGGAGCTGGAGGAGTACCGCCGGCAGCACCCCCTGGCCGCGATTATGCCGGTCATCAACAAGCTCCTGGTCCAGCCCAGCCACGACAGCGGACTCCTGGTGGCCGTGGGGGATGAGGTGGGCAGGCTCCTGTGGGTGGACGGGGACCCCACGCTGCAACGCCGGGCCGAAGGGATGATGTTCGTCCCCGGCGCCGACTGGTCCGAAGCCAGTGTTGGCACCAGCGCCCCGGGCACCGCGCTGGCCCTGGGCAAGGGTATCCAGATCGCCGGCGCCGAGCACTATCAGCGCACCGTCCATCCCTGGAGCTGCACCGCGGTCCCCTTCCATGACCCCGATTCGGGCGCCGTGCTCGGCGTCGTGGACATCACCGGAACGGCCACGGCGGTGGCGCCGCACACCCTGTCCCTGGTGGAGGCAACGGTGGCGGCCGCCCAGGCGCAACTGCGGGTGGAGCGACTGCAGCATGCGGCGGAGCTGGCCAGGAAGCCTGTACGACGACGGTCCCCGGCTGCTGCAGGAAGGCAGGGCCAGGGTGCCAAGGAAGGCAGCCTCTACCGGAACAGCCTGCAGCTGCTGGGCCGCGACCAGGCACTGCTCAGCCTGGATGGCAGGACCGTTTCCCTGTCCGCCCGGCACAGCGAGATCCTTGCCCTGCTCAGCATGCACCCGGACGGGCTCACAGCGGAGGAACTGAGCTCGCTGCTGTATCCGGGGGACGGCTCCACCATGACACTGCGCGCCGAGATGGTCCGCCTGCGCAAAGTCCTCCAGCAGCTCTCCCCGGATGCTGTTCCCGGCTCGCGCCCCTACCGGCTGCCCATCGACCTGGTGCCGGACACGGGCCAGGTGCTCAGTTGCCTGCAGCGCGGTGCACACCGGATTGCCCTGGAGATTTACCGCGGCGGGGTGCTTCCGCGCTCCGAGGCGCCGGGCATCGTGGACTTGAGGAACAGGGTTTCGTCCCTGCTGCGGGAAGCGGTCCTCACCGATGGCAGTGCCGAGTCCCTGCTCAAGTACGCCGCGCTTCCCGAGGCAAGTGACGACGTCGAAATCCGCCGCGCCGCGCTCCGCCTCCTGCCGCCGCGCTCACCCAAGCGGGCCGCCGTCGTGGCCGACCTCGAACGGCTGGAAGCCGAACTGCGCGCCTGAGAAGTTCCACTGTGACATGAGCCACAAGGTTGCAACCTTGCTGCAACCTCCCGGCTCCTACGCTGTCTTCAACGGCGGACGCCCCTGTGGCCCGCCTCCTGCACAGCAAAGGAGCTAAGCACATGACCGTTTACGCACAGCCGGGAACCGACGGGTCGAAGGTCACTTTCAAGGACCGGTACGAAAACTGGATCGGCGGCGAATGGGTGGCCCCCGTGAAGGGGCAGTATTTCGAGAACATCACCCCGGTGACCGGCAAGGCGTTCTGCCAGGTGGCCCGCGGCACGGCGGAAGACATCGAACTGGCGTTGGACGCTGCGCACAAGGCGGCCCCTTCCTGGGGCAAGACCTCCGCCGCAGAGCGCGCCGCGATTCTGAACAAGATCGCCGACCGCATTGACGAGAACCTGGAAATGCTCGCCGTCGCCGAAACCTGGGACAACGGCAAGCCGGTCCGGGAAACCCTCAATGCCGACCTGCCGCTGGCCGCGGACCACTTCCGCTACTTCGCCTCGGCAGTCCGTGCCCAGGAAGGCAGCCTGTCCCAGCTGGACGAGAACACCACCGCCTACCACTTCCACGAACCCCTGGGCGTGGTGGGCCAGATCATCCCCTGGAACTTCCCCATCCTCATGGCCGTCTGGAAGCTTGCGCCCGCGCTCGCCGCCGGAAACACGGTGGTGCTCAAGCCCGCTGAGCAGACGCCAAGCTCCATCCTGGTGCTGGTGGAACTCATCGGGGACCTGCTCCCCGCCGGCGTGCTGAACGTGGTCAACGGCTTCGGCGTGGAGGCCGGCAAGCCGCTGGCGTCCAGCTCCCGGATCCGGAAGATCGCCTTCACCGGTGAGACCACCACCGGCCGGCTCATCAGCCAGTACGCCAGCCAGAACCTCATCCCCGTCACCCTGGAACTGGGCGGCAAGAGCCCCAACATCTTCTTCAACGATGTGGCCCAGGACAACGACGCGTTCTACGACAAGGCCCAGGAGGGGTTCGCGCTGTTCGCCTTCAACCAGGGCGAAGTCTGCACCTGCCCGTCCCGCGCGCTGATCCAGGAGGACATTTACGACTCCTTCATGGCGGACGCCGTGGCCCGCGTGGAAAAAATGGTCCAGGGCAACCCGCTGGACACCGATACCCAGGTGGGTGCACAGGCCTCCAACGACCAGCTGGAGAAGATCCTGTCCTACATCGACATTGGAAAGCAGGAAGGCGCCAAGGTGCTCACCGGCGGCGCCCGCGCGGAACTCCCGGGCGACTTGGCGGGCGGCTTCTACGTCCAGCCCACCGTGTTCGAGGGCCACAACAGGATGCGGATCTTCCAGGAGGAGATCTTCGGGCCTGTGGTGGCGGTGACAAAGTTCAGCGACTACAACGACGCCATGGGCATCGCCAACGACACCCTCTACGGGCTGGGCGCCGGGGTCTGGTCCCGCAACGGCAACGTGGCCTACCGGGCAGGCAGGGAAATCCAGGCCGGCCGTGTCTGGGTCAACAACTACCACGCCTACCCGGCCGGCGCTGCCTTCGGCGGCTACAAGTCATCCGGCATTGGCCGTGAAAACCACGCCATGATGCTGGACCACTACCAGCAGACCAAGAACCTGCTGGTCAGCTACGACGAAAACAAGCTCGGCTTCTTCTAAACCCCGCCGCAGAACCTATCCCAACCCAGCTACAACGAAGCAAGGATCGCCAATGACGACGACAATGCAAGCAGCCGTAGTAACCGAATTCGGCAAGGACCTGCAGGTCCAGACCCTCAACGTCCCCACACCCGGACCCGGACAGGCGCTGGTCAAGGTGCTGACCACCGGCGTTTGCCACACCGACCTCCACGCAGCTGAGGGGGACTGGCCGGTCAAGCCCACCCCGCCGTTCGTTCCCGGCCATGAGGGCGTGGGGGAAGTGGTGGCACTGGGCCAGGGCGTCACCGACCTCCAGGTTGGAGACCTGGTGGGCAACGCCTGGCTCTGGTCCGCCTGTGGTGACTGCCAGTACTGCCGCACCGGCTGGGAGACTCTCTGCGAAGCCCAACAAAACGGCGGCTACAGCGTGGACGGCTCCTTCGGCGAGTACATGCTGGTGGACTCCCGCTTCGCGGCCCGCATACCGGCGGGATCCGACCCCGTCGAGGTGGCGCCGGTACTCTGTGCCGGCGTCACCGTCTACAAGGGCCTGAAAATGACCGAGGCCCGGCCAGGCCAGTGGGTCACCATCTCCGGCATCGGCGGACTGGGGCACATCGCCGTCCAGTACGCCGTCGCGATGGGCCTGCGGGTGGCCGCCGTTGACGTTGCCGATGACAAGTTGGCCCTGGCCAGGGCCCATGGAGCCGAAGTGACCGTCAACGCGCTGCATGAAGACCCAGTGGAGGTCATCCAGCGGGAGACAGGAGGGTGCCATGGAGTGCTGGTTACCGCGGTGCATCCGTCAGCATTCGGGCAGGCCATCGGCATGGTCCGCCGTGGCGGCACCATCGTTTTCAACGGCCTGCCGCCGGGGGACTTTCCGGCGCCGATCTTCGAGATTGTGCTCAAGGGACTGACCGTCCGTGGCTCCATCGTGGGCACCCGGCAGGATATGGAGGAGGCCCTGGACTTCTACGCGCAGGGCAAGATCCACCCCACGGTCTCCGTCCGGGAGCTCTCCGAGGTCAACGCCGTCTTCGATGAGATGAAGCACGCCAAGATCGACGGCCGCGTGGTGCTGAGGTTTTGATGCCCGCCCATGGGATCGATGCCGCCGTGACGCTGCCCGGGGAAGACTTTTCCCGGGTGGCGCTCACGCCGGCGGCCGTGGACCTGCTGCGGCTGCTCTGGGACCGGCACGGACCGCTCATGTTCCACCAGTCCGGGGGCTGCTGCGACGGGTCCTCGCCCATGTGTTACCCGGCCGGGGACTTCGTCACCGGGGATTCGGACGTCCTGCTGGGGCTGTTCGACCTGTCCGACGGGCTGCAGCCCCTGCCGCTGGAGTTCTGGATGTCCCGGGAGCAGTTCAACTACTGGAGCCACACCCACCTGACCATCGACGTTGTACCGGGCCGGGGGAGCGGCTTTTCGGTGGAAGCGCCGGAGGGCAAACGCTTCCTGATCCGGTCCACGCTGATGGACTGGCCCGCCTAGCAAGTTCGACTAATACCCTCTCGGGGCTCTCCAATCGGAGGGCCCCGAGTGCGTTGGCAGAAGAATATTCGGCGTTCTGAGTGTCTCACTATTCGGGACGATTGGGGCCGTCCAGTGAATGGACACTATCGTTGATAGGTCTGTTTCCCTCACAAACCAGGATTGTGACCCCTTATGAATCTTCTGCGGACAAAATCCATCGAGCAGTCGATTGCCGACGCCGATGAGCCCGGACGAAAGCTCAAGCGTTCCCTCAGCACCTGGGACCTCATGATCATGGGCGTCGCCGTTGCTGTCGGCGCCGGTATCTTCTCGGTGGGCGCCAAGGCCGCCGCCAACTTCGCGGGCCCCGCCGTTACCGTCTCCTTCGCGATCGCCGCCGTCACCTGCGCGCTGGCCATCATGTGCTACGCCGAGTTCGCCACTGCCATCCCCGTGGCCGGCTCGGCCTACGTGTTCACCTACGCCACCATGGGTGAACTCCTTGCCTGGATCATTGGCTGGAACCTGATCCTGGAGCTGTTCACGGCAGCCGCCGTCATTGCCAAGTACTGGGGCATCTACCTCAGCAAGGTGTTTGCCCTGACGGGCCTGGACGTGCCGCCGGCCATTTCGCTGGGCGGCGTGGACCTCTACTGGGGCGCCTTCCTGATCGTGGCCATCTTCACCGTGCTGCTGGTGCTGGGCACCAAGCTGTCCGCCCGAGTGGGCAACATCTTCACCCTGATCAAGATCGGCGTGGTGCTGTTCGTGATCGTGGTGGGCTTCACCTACGTGAAGGTGGAGAACTACAGCCCGTTCGTTCCCGCCGCCGAGCCCACGGCAGGCACCGGCGCCGCGGACGTCCTGAAGCAGTCCTTCTTCGGCTTCCTGACCGGCGCCGCGCCCGCGCAGTACGGCACCATGGGCATCTTCGCCGGCGCCGCACTCGTGTTCTTCGCCTTCATCGGCTTTGACGTGGTGGCCACCTCCGCCGAGGAAGTCAAGAACCCGCAGAAGACCCTGCCCCGCGGTATCTTTGGCGGCCTGGCCCTGGTCACGCTGCTCTACATCCTGGTTTCCCTGGCCCTGACCGGCATGGTGTCCTACACCCAGCTTGCCGAGGCCAAGAGCCCCACCCTCACCACCGCCTTCGAGGCCGTGGGTGACACGTCCGCCGCCAAGGTCATCGCCTTCGGTTCCCTGGTGGGCCTGACCACCGTCATCATGGTGCTCCTCATGGGCCTGTCGCGTGTGGTGCTGGCCATGAGCCGCGACGGCCTGCTGCCCCGGTCGCTGTCCAAGACCAGCGACAAGCGCTCCACGCCGGCGCGCCTCCAGATCATCTGCGGTGCCGCGGTTGCCCTGGTGGCAGGCCTCACGAATGTGGACCTGCTCGAGGAAATGATCAACATCGGTACGCTGTCCGCGTTCGTGGTGGTCAGCCTGGGCATCCTGGTGCTCCGCAGGAAGCGCCCGGACCTGAAGCCCGCTTTCCGCGTCCCGTTCGGCAAGGTGCTGCCCATCGTTTCCGCAGTGCTGTGCTTGTACCTGATGACCAACCTGGCCGTGGAGACCTGGATCTTCTTTGCCATCTGGCTGGTCATCGGCCTGGCGATCTACTTCGCCTATGGACAGCGGCATTCGCGGCTCAACGAGCGCTTCGCCGAAGCCAGCGTGTCTGTCAACGGCGCACCCGCTGCAGCCGGGACCGAGGCAGCCAGTGAGCGTGACGACGAGGACGAGCTGAGCCGCGCCTGACGGCCCGCTACTCCCGCTGTTGAACTGCCCGCCCGGCCTCTGCCGGGCGGGCAGCCGCGTTAAGAGCAACCTGTGTTTCCGGAGGTTCTTGGTTTCAGCGGCTCTGCTTTCCGGTGATTCAGGGTGCCGCAAACCGGCCCACCCATTCAATGAGCGGACGGAGCTGCCGCCACCTGCCTGCGATTTCCTCCGCGGCTGCTTCCGTGGAAATCCACTCCGCCCGGCCCAGGTGGGACCCGCTGTACAGGGTCTTGTACTTGAGAAGCTCCGCCCGTGGATGGTCCCTGTCGAAACCGCGGGGAACGGTCTTGAGTTTCTCCCCATCAATACTGAACCCGGCCGCCGCAATAGCGTCCACGATCTCCTGCAGTGCGGCGCCGCTTCCGGAGGCATCGGCCGCGGCCCGGAACCTGGCCAGTTGGGCCGGGGTATGGGAACGGTAACCGCCTCCTACTAACAGCCCGTCCGCACCGACCTGCAGGTAGTAGCCCACGCCTTCCTGCCGGGTGGCGAACGCGCCTTGTGCCGTTTTGTAGGGTGACTTGTCCTGCGAGAACCGGACGTCACGGTAGGGGCGGAACAGCCTGGCAGGGCCAAATTCGGGCTCAAGCTGCGCGAGGAGCCCGGTGATAGGTTCCCTCACGGCTGTGTCATAGGTGTCCTTGTGCGCAAGCCACCACTCGCGGTTGTTGTTGTCCTCCAGTTCCTTATAGAACCGGAAGGCCTCCGGGGGAATGCCTGAAAATGTGTCCATGAACGGAGCCTAGGACGGGCGCGGGGAGCGGGACAGGGGTCCTGGGCCGTATGTGCAAAAAGTTCCGGGACCGAAAAGACCACCCCGCCACGGAAACCGTGACGGGGTGGTCCAGTTCAACTGGCAGGGTCAGCCGATCTTGTTGGCGGCCTCTGCGTCGGAGGTCGGTGCGGATGGAGCAGCGACGGCGCCGAGGTTGGCGCGCAGCTTGGCGCCGAGTTCGGCGTCAACGTTGGTCCAGTACTGGATGGCGCGTTCCTTGATGCCGGGGCTCTTGACGCCGCCCACGGCACCGGTGATGGTCTCCAGGAAGCGGGCCTTGGCTGCCTCGTCGTAGACCTCGCGGTACAGTGCGCCGGCCTGCACGAAGTCGCTGTCCTCGGCGTGGAGGGAGTGCGCGGCGAGGGTCAGCTCGCCGTCGTTCTCCCAGCCGCCGGCCGGGTTCTGCGGCTCAACGGCAGCCGGGCCGCCCACCGAGTTCGGGGCGTAGACAGGAACCGAGGGGGCGTTGAACAGGAAGCGCCCCTGGCCGTCCTGGCTGTAGTTGTTGACCTGGTTCTTGGGCTGGTTCACCGGGATCTGCGCGTGGTTGGTGCCCACGCGGTAGCGGTGTGCGTCCGCGTAGGAGAAGATGCGCGCCTGCAGCATCTTGTCCGGCGAGGCTGCGATGCCGGGCACGAAGTTCGACGGCGCGAAGGTGGCCTGTTCGATCTGCGCGAAGTAGTTCTCCGGGTTCTTGTTCAGCTCCATGGTGCCCACCTTGATCAGGGGGTAGTCCGCGTGCGGCCACACCTTGGTCAGGTCGAACGGGTTGAAGCGGTAGGTCTTGGCGTCCTCGTACGGCATTACCTGGACGTGCAGGTCCCAAGACGGGAAGTTGCCGGCCGCGATGTTCTCGGACAGGTCGCGGATGTAGAAGTCCGCGTCGGAGCCGGCAAGCTGTTCAGCCTGGTCCGAGCTCATGGAGTTCACGCCCTGGTTGGACTTGAAGTGGTACTTGACCCAGAAGCGCTCACCGGCTTCGTTGATCCACTGGTAGGTGTGCGAGCCGTAGCCCTGCATCTCGCGCCAGGAGGCGGGTAGGCCGCGGTCACCCATGAGCCAGGTGACCTGGTGGGCGGACTCGGGGGACAGGGTCCAGAAGTCCCACTGCATGTCGGCGTCGCGCAGGTGCGTGCCCGGCAGGCGCTTCTGCGAGTGGATGAAGTCCGGGAACTTGATGCCGTCGCGGATGAAGAAGACGGGGGTGTTGTTGCCCACGAGGTCGTAGTTGCCCTCAGTGGTGTAGAACTTCACGGCGAAGCCACGGGGATCGCGCCAGGTGTCCGGGGAGCCGTTCTCGCCGGCGACCGAGGAGAAGCGGATCAGCATTTCGGTTTCGACGCCCGGCTGCAGGAACGCGGCCTTGGTGTACTTGGAGATGTCCTCGGTGGTCTTGAACGTGCCGAATGCACCGCCGCCCTTGGCGTGCACTACGCGCTCCGGAACCCGCTCGCGGTTGAACTGGGCGAGCTTCTCAATGAGGTAGTGGTCGGTCAGGATGATGGCACCATCGGCACCAACTGACTTCGAGTGAGCGTCGGACGTAACCGGCGCACCTGACTGGGTTGTGGAAACGGCAGTCATTGTTCTCCTATTTCTCTTTTTCTTGCGAGGGACTATGGGAAGGAAGTTGCTGGGCCTGCTGGCACTCCTGGCAGATGCCCTGGTACATGACGTCCGCGATCTGGATGGTCATGGGCTTGGCGTCCGGGTTCCAGTGGGGTGTGAGGCAGGGGGCGTGGCCGACGGCGCAGTCCACGTCCTCAACGCGGCCGCAGCTGATGCAGATGGCGTGGTGGTGGTTATCGCCCACACGCGTTTCATACAAAGCGGGGGAGTGCGGCGGCTCGAAGCGGCGCAGCATGTGCAGGTCCGTCAGGTCGCCGAGGACAACGTAGACGGACTGGGCCGTCAGCTCGGGCAATTCGGCCCGGGCGGCGGCAAGGATGCTTTCGGCAGGGGAATGCGGGTGGCGTTCGACGGCGGCCAGTACAGCCAGCCGCTGCTTGGTCACCCTGCGTCCGTGGGCGCGCAGGGCTGCAGCCCATGCGTCCTGGCCGTCAAAGTGCTCCGTCATGGCTCCATTGAAACACTTATTTTGAGCAACTCACAATAAGGCGCGGTTAACCTCATCGTGTCGCCCATTACTGTTACGGAGTGGGGAAATTACTTGCCGATGTCACGCCGCTCAGGGAAAGCCCCGCATTCCGCCGGCTGTGGCTGGGATCGGCAGTGTCGGCCGTCGGCAGCCAACTCACCCTGGTGGCCGTAAGCCTCGAGGTCTACCGCCTGACGCAGGACAGCTTCTATGTGGGCCTGCTGGGCATCTTTGCGCTGGTTCCCCTGGTTTTCGGTGGACTGATGGGCGGCTCCATCGCCGACGCCCACGACCGCAGGCGCATTGCCCTGCTGGCCACCACCGTGCTGTGGCTGACCACCGGCCTGATCGCGCTGCAGGCCTGGGTGCAGCTCGGAAACGTGTGGGTGCTGTACCTGCTGGTGGCGCTGCAAAGCGGGGCCCAGGCCATCAACCAGCCGGCCCGCAGCGCCATCATTCCCATGCTCATCCGCAAGGAACTGCTGCCGGCGGCCAACGCGCTGAGCATGCTGTCATTCGGCCTTGCCATGACAGCCGGACCGCTGCTGGCCGGGCTCCTGGTTGCCTGGCTGGGGTTCGGCTGGACCTACACCATCGACTTCGTGAGCTTTGCCTTCGTCCTGTGGGCTGTGTACCGGCTTCCACCCATGGCACCATCCGGGGGCAACAGCAAAGCCGGGATCCGTTCCGTCCTCGAGGGGTTTCGATTCCTTGGCACGCGGCCCAACCTCCGCATGACCTTCATCATCGACCTCGTGGCCATGATCCTGGCCCAGCCGCGGGCGTTGCTGCCCGCCGTCGCGGCCCTCATGGTCGGCGGCGGCGAGGCAACCGTCGGCATCCTGCTGGCCTGCACCGCCGTCGGCGCTTTCCTTGCCGGCCTCTTCTCCGGGCCGCTGGGCAGCGTCCGCCGCCAGGGCACCGCCGTCATCATTTCCGTGATGGGCTGGGGTGCCTCCATCGGGGCGTTCGGCCTGGTGGTGCTGCTGGCCGGCCCCGCGCCGGGCGGCGCAGTGACCCTGTGGCTCCTGCCCGCCGCCATCTGCTGCGGCCTGGCCGGCATCGCCGACTCCATCAGCAGCGTCTTCCGCAACACCATCCTGCAGGCGGCGGCCCCGGACCACCTGCGCGGCCGGCTGCAGGGCGTGTTCATCGTGGTGGTGGCAGGCGGTCCTCGAATCGGGGACCTGCTGGCGGGCGGCGCGACTAAGATTCTGAATGAGGGCTGGGTCCTGCTCCTCGGCGGTGCGCTGTGCATCGCTGGGGCGTGGCTGGCGGCGAAACTGCAGCGGGGTTTCCGGAAGTACGATGCGCGGAACCCGGTTCCCTAGCAAGCCGTTCCCTTACTGAGGAGGAAACGTGCACAAACATCACAACGGCCTGAAAACAGCGGCACTGTTCGGGGTGCTGTGGGCGGTGCTGCTGGGCCTTGGCGGGCTCATCGGAGTGGGGACGCGCAGCTCGGCGCCCATCTGGATCATGGCCCTGATCGGCGTCGGCACCACGTTCTACGGCTACTGGAACAGCGACAAGATTGCCATCCGGTCCATGCAGGCCGTCCCGGTGTCCGAAGCCCAGGCGCCGCAGCTCTACCAGATTGTCCGGGAGCTTTCGATGCGCGCCAACCAGCCCATGCCGCGCATCTATGTTTCGCCCACCATGAACCCCAACGCGTTCGCCACCGGCCGCAATCCGCAAAATGCAGCGGTCTGCTGTACCGAGGGCATCCTGCAGCTTTTGGATCCGCGCGAACTCCGCGGCGTCCTGGGGCACGAGCTCATGCACGTCTACAACCGGGACATCCTCACTTCATCCGTGGCAGCCGCCGTCGCCGGCGTCATTACCTCGGTGGGGCAGATGCTGCTGTTCTTCGGCGGCGGTGACCGGCGTAACGCCAACCCCCTGGCCATGATCGCCATGGCCCTGCTGGCGCCCTTTGCGGCGTCGCTGATCCAGCTGGCCATCTCCCGCACCAGGGAGTACGACGCCGACGAGGACGGTTCGCAGCTCACCGGCGATCCGCTGGCGCTCGCCTCAGCCCTGGCCAAGATCGAGCGCGGCGTCAGCATTGTCCCGCTCCCGCACGACCAGCGGCTGGTCAACGCCTCACACCTGATGATCGCCAACCCGTTCCGCGGCGGTGCCATGAACAAGCTGTTCGCCACCCACCCGCCCATGCGGGACCGGATCGCCCGCCTGGAGCGGATGGCGGGCCGGCAGCCCTAGCCGGTTGCCCGCCGTCGGACCTGTATGCCGACGCCCTGCCTTCAGCAGCGACGCGCGCCTTCGCCGGGGACGCGCACCTTCATTTTCGCTGCGCAGATTCCTCGGCGCCCCTGGTATTTCGGGTGCGCCAAGGAACCTGCGCAGCGGTTAGCCTTTGGCGCGTCGGGAACGACGGCGGGGCGGGGCCGGCGTGGGCGGTCCCGCTACGCGAAGAGTCTTTCGCCGATGTAGCCGCCCGGCTTCATCCCGCCGGGGACAGCGAAGAGCCCGGAACCGGTGTGCTTGAGGTACTCGACGGCCAGTGTGTCGCCTTTCGCCATGGCCAGCTGCATGGGGACGTAATGCGTCCGCGGATCGGTGACGAAAGCGATGAAGAACAGCCCGGCGTCGAGATGGCCAACGCCGTCGGAACCGTCCGTGTAGTTGTAGCCCCGGCGCAGCATCTGCGCACCGTTGTTGTGGCTGGGGTGGGCCATCCGGACATGCGAGTCCAGCGGAATGAGGGGTTTGCCGCCCTTGCCCTGCCGGTCGAAGTCGGGGTTTGTGAACTCCTCGCCGCCGGACAGCGGGGCTCCCGTGCCCTTGGTCCTGCCGACCAGGGCCTCCTGCTCGCCCAGTGAGGTGCGGTCCCAGATTTCGATGTGCATCCGGATTCGGCGGGCCACCAGGTAGCTGCCGCCGGCCATCCAGGCGTCCTGGGGCCGCGTGGCCCGGGCCCACACGTGCTGGTCCAGTAGCTGCTCATCCTCGACCTTGAGGTTGTTGGTGCCGTCCTTGAACCCGAAAAGGTTCCGTGGTGTCTGCTGGGCGCGGGACGTGGATGATGTCCGGCCGAATCCCAGCTGGGACCAGCGGACCCGGACCTTCCCGAATCCGATTCTGGCCAGGTTCCGGATGGCGTGCACCGCCACCTGCGGATCATCCGAGCACGCCTGGACCACCAGGTCACCGCCGCTGCGCCGGGGGTCCAGGTCATCGCCGGGAAAATGCGGCAGGTCGATCAGGGCCTCGGGCCGGCGGCCGTCCAGGCCGAAACGGGCCCCACCGTCCTTTTCGAACAGGCCCGCCCCGAATCCGAAGGTCAGGGTCAGCTTTCCGGCATTCAGGTCCAGCGCTTCGCCCGTGTCCTCGGGCGGGGCGCCGTACGGTCCGTCCACGGCACCTGTTGCCCCGGCCGGACGGCCCTGCGTCAGGGCCTCCGCAGCCTCGGTCCAGTCCTTGAGCAGCTGGATCAGTTCATCCCGCTTGGTGGTGGTGACGTCGAACGCGGCCATGTGCAGCCGGTCCTGAGCGGCGGTGGTGATGCCCGCCTGGTGGTCGCCGTGGAAGGGGACCACCAGGCTGTCTGCAGCCGGCGGCGCGGCGGAGGCGGCTACGGCGTCGTGGCCGAGGAAGCCGGCGGCCAGACCGGCGGCTGCACCGCCCAGCCCGGCGATGCCAAACAGGCCGCGCCTGCTCAGGCGGCTTACCGCCGTCGGCTGTTCCCTGTCCCTGCCGTCAAGCGGCGGGTCAGCGGAAACGGCGGATCCGTCCGGCCCGGAGGCCTCCGGCGGCCGGCCGCCAAACGGGCACCCGGTCACAGGACCACGGCCGCCGTCAGCCGGGACAGCGGTTCCCCGAGCGCGTCCACCAGTGACGCGAGCCGCTGGACCTGTTCGGGGGCCAGCTTGTCGTAGGAGGCGAAACCGGAGCCCTCGGCGTGGGTGGCAAGTTCGGCCTGCAGGGCGGCGAACTTCTCGTCCAGGGAGGCGGCCAGGGCAGCGTCCTTCTGCTGGAGGGCGGGCTTGAGGTTCTCAAAGGCGATGCGGGCGCCGTCCACGTTCGCCTGGAAGTCCCAGAGGTCGGTGTGCGACCAGATTTCCTCTTCCCCGGTCACCTTTCCGGTGGCCACCTCGTCCAGCAGTTCCTTGGCGCCGTTGCCCAGCGCGTCCGCGGTGAACTCCAGGGTCTTGGTGCGTTCCACCAGGTCCTTGGTGTCGGCCACCATGCGGTCGGCGATGGCGGACCGTTCGGCCGCAGTCATTGCGGTGTACTCCGCCGGCGGGAAGAGGTCCTTTTCGGCGCGGTGCCAGCCGGTCCACTCCTGGCCCGGTTCAAGGTCGGCCTCGCGGGCGTCGAGCTGGGGGTCGAGGTCCCCGAAGGACTCTGCCACGGGTTCAATCCGTTCCCAGTGCTGGCGCGTCGCGGCATACAGGTCACGGGCCTGCGCAGTGTTGCCTGCTGCGAAAGCCGCGGCAAACTGTTCCGTGCCGCTGAGCAGCTGCTCGCTTTGGTCCTTCACATAGGACGAGTACTGGGCCGTGGCAGTGTCCAGGAGGTGCTGGAAGTCCGCATCTGCCGTGGGCTGGTTTCCGGACTGGGTGACCTCCAGGGCGCCCCTGATGCCGTCGCCCTCCATGCCGGGCTTGCACGCCGTGGTGTAGGTGCCGGCCGGGGCGGTGACCACCAGGTTGCGGGTCAGGCCCGGGCCGATGTTCTCCACCTCGCCCAGGATGCGCAGGCCGTCAGACGCCAGGAGGTAGAACTCCGTGACTTCGGTGCCTTCATTCTTTACCGAGAAGTTGAGGTTGCCGCTGGGCACGCGGCCGGTGGACACCTTGCACTCGGTGTTGGAGCTGACAACCTCGATGGCGCCGCCCGAGGTATCTGCCGCCTTGGTGTTGTCCGTGCAGCCGGTTAGGAGCAGCGGGACGGCCACGACTGCGGCAGCGAGGCCTGCGGGCCTGTTTCGCCAAGCGTGGCGGGGTTTTTGGGGCAGGGAAAAGCCGGGCATGGGGAAGTCCTTTGAGTGCGGGGGCGGGGATGAGGGGGTCAGACGGCCGCTGCGGCCTTGACGGCAGCTTTGGCGCCGGGAGCGGCGGGGCCGGCTGGGGCTTTGCGGTTGGTGCGCAGGTAGAGGAACAGCACGGGCGCCACGTACAGGAGCCACGCGGCAGCTTCCAGCCAGGTGGTGGCCGGGGAGAAATTCAGGGTGCCCTTGAGCAGGGTGCCGCACCAGGACGACGGCGGGACCGCGCCGCTGATATCGAACGCCAGGGAGTGCAGCCCCGGAAGGAGACGGGCCTCCTGGAGGTCGTGGATGCCGTAGGACAGGACGCCGCCGGCGATGACGATCAGGGCCGCGCCCGTCCAGGTGAAGAAGCGGGAGAGGTTGACCTTGAGGACGCCCCGGTGCAGCAGGTAGCCCAGGCCGGCGGCAACTGCCAGGCCCAGCAGGGCGCCGATCAGCGGCTGGGTGGATTCGCCGGTGGCCTTGGCCGCGGCCCAGAGGAAGAGCGCTGTTTCCAGTCCTTCACGTCCCACGGCAATGGCGGCCACCACGGCCAGGCCCCAGCCCGCTCCGCCCGCTGACCGGTCAACACGTGATTTCAGGTCGCTTCCCAGCGTCCGGGCGGTGCGTGCCATCCAGAAGACCATCCACGTCACCAGGCCGACAGCGACGATGGACAGACCGCCGCCGATCGCCTCCTGCGCCTCAAACGTAAGCCCCTTGGGGCCGAAGGTCAGGAGGGCACCAAAACCAACGGAGACCACCACGGCCGCCGCAACGCCTGCCCACAGCCGGGGGAGGAGGTGGCGGCGGTCCGTCTTGGCCAGGTAGGCCATGAGGAGGACTACCACCAGGGTGGCTTCGAGTCCTTCGCGCAGGCCGATCAGGAGGTTGGCAGTCATGGATGTTCTTTCGCTCAGGCGGTCCTTACTTAGGCGGACCTAAGGAAGAGGTTACCCGGCGCGGGCTATTACGCAAACTAAACGTGCGGTAATTGTGTCGAGGTTACTTCAGCAGGCTCCCGATGGTGGACGTGCAGAAGCTGTGAGACGCAAAAGGCCGGCGCGCCCGGTGTCGGGTGCGCCGGCCCTGAGGCGGGTTCGCATTTTCCGCCGGCAATAGCGGCGGTGGAAGGCTAGCTGCGGAAGTTCACGAACTGCAGGTCGGCCTCGTCGAAGTCCTTCAGCAGCGCCATCACAGCCTGAAGGTCATCACGGGACTTGGAGGAAACCCGCAGTTCATCACCCTGGATTTGGGACTTCACGGACTTGGGGCCCTCGTCGCGGATGAGCTTGTTGATCTTCTTCGCCAGGTCCTGGGCGATGCCTTCCTTAATCGATGCCTCCAGGCGGAACTCCTTGCCCGAGGCGTAGGGCTCGCCGGCGTCCAGGGACTTCAGCGAGATGCCGCGGCGGATCAGCTTGGACTGCAGCACGTCCAGGACCGCCAGGACGCGCTCCTCGGAGTTGGCCTTCATGAGGATCTTCTCGCCGCTGAAGTCCACCTCGGCGCCGACGCCCTTGAAGTCGTAGCGCTGGGCGAGTTCCTTCTGGGCCTGGTTGAGGGCGTTGGCCACTTCCTGCTTGTCCACTTTGCTTACGACGTCGAACGTTGACTCGCCTGCCATGACTCTCCTTTGTTGATGGGAGCCCTGTGCGGGGACAGGGCGTGGATCACTGCCATCCAGCCTAATACGGATGCCCCGGCCGGTGGGGGCCGCGCATTCACAGTTCCCTCTCAGCGGACGCATCGGCGGAACGAAGGAGCACCGGCGAGAGTTGGACCAGTTGTACCGCAGTCTGAAGGGAACACCATGCACCGCAAAGCCGCCCGTTACGTTACCCGGACCACCACGGCAGCCGCCGGGGCGGTGGCCACGGCGGCAACCTCGGTGGCGGCAGCAGCAGTGGCTGCTTCCATCGTCTTCAGCCCGGTGGCGGACGCTTCCTCCCGCATGGACGGAGTGCGGGCTGACCTGCAGCGGGCGGTGCAACTTAACCAGATCACCGAGGAGCAGGCCCTGAGCTTCGAGGCCAAGCTGGCCGGACGCATCCTGGGCGAGGCGTAAACCGCCGTTTTTCCGCGCCGTTCCGCGTCTTTTGCGGCAGCCCGTGGCCCGATTCGATTCTTCGGCGGAAGTTCTGTAAAGTTGTCTTGCCCGCGGTTACTGAAGCGGAACGGACCGGAAACGGACCCTTTCGAACACTGCATCAGCGGGTACTTCTTTTGAAGTTCGGCAGATTACCCGAGCGGCCAAAGGGGGCTGACTGTAAATCAGCTGGCAACGCCTACGGGGGTTCGAATCCCTCATCTGCCACCCAAGGAAAGCCTCCGGAACCACCAGGTTCCGGAGGCTTTTTCGTGTCTCCAGGCAGGGCCCGCAATGGGGGTATAGGACAAGACGTGTGTAAATCTCGGGCCCGTCGTGTGCGTCGTGTCCAACCTTTGCGGGTCCAGAGGCCTTCGTCGGCGTTGAGGCCGGTGCTGTAGAGCTCAGGGCGTGGGTCCGGGTCGGGAGGGGCTTCGGGTGCGGTCTTGGCTGAGCAGTAATCTCTGCCCAGGAAAGCCCACGCGGCCTTTTTCTCGGTGTCAGCACCACGGGGGTGCGGCGCCGGAAAGGACCGTGCGGTACCGAAAGAGACCGCCGTCGACAGTCTTGAGGTGGCCAGCAAGCTGAAAAGAGAGCGATCTGCATGTGACCAAATGCCCTGTGGGAGAGACCGGACACAAAGGATACTGGACGCAGACAGGGAATCCGGGCTGAAGGGAATTTGGTCATGATGTACGGATGGGATGGAAGCTGGGGGATCGCCGGCTGGATCGCAATGGGGTTGATGATGTTGCTGTTCTGGGGAGGCTTAATCACCTTGGTGGTCTTCCTGCTGCGCGGCAGTCACCCGGGGGGAAGAGGTTTCTCCGGGCCGCCGCACGATGATTCCGAGCGTATCCTCAATGAGCGCTTTGCCCGGGGCGAGATTGACGAAACGGAGTTCAACGCGCGCCGCACCGCACTACGGCACCGACCGTGAACAAGCTTTCCCGCAGGGCCCAGATCCTCCTCGGAATCATCGCGACCATCGCCCTTACGGGCGTCTCTTTGGTCGTCGTGGCACTCGTGGGCGGCGGCATGACTCTTCGGGGCTTCGGGTTTCCGGTTGCCGCCCGATGCACGACCCCGGCCCTGCCGGGCAGCCTTATCGATGTCACCGCTACCGACATGGGTGGCCCGATGATGAGTGGCTCCCGGAGGATGGGAGGTATGCGCCTTACCGCAGACCGGGCCACCGTTGAGCACGGTGAGGTTTCTTTCCTGGTCACCAACGCCGGACGTCTGGCCCATGAAATGGTCATCCTTCCGATAACGGGCACACAGCTCGCCGGCACACGCGTCACCGGCGGTGACGGGAAGATCGATGAAGCGGGCAGCCTTGGTGAAGCCGCCGCCACCTGCACCGAAGGTGAAGGCCTGGGAATCCTCCCCGGCTCTGCCGGGTGGGTGACGGTAACCCTTCCCCCAGGCCGCTATGAACTCGTCTGCAACCTTCCCGGGCACTATGCCGCAGGGATGTACACGCAGCTCACGGTCAGCTAGACCACTTAGCAATACCTGCTCAAAGCCAGCCCCGGCCAGTCCTTACGCGACCGGAGCAGCTTCAGCACTCAAAGCTCGGCCTCTTTCATCGTGCTCTCCAGATCGAGAGTTTGCCCCTGTCGGTAGGCGCGGTCGAAGGCTCTGCCGCCAAGAGAGCGACGTGCCGCCGCGGTGACCCTTTCGACGTCGGCGCGTTCGGGTTGAACGAGCGGCGTACCGCTTCGAGACCTGATGGCGGCTGCTGAGCCGAGCAGCCGTGCTGCCCGCTCCGCCTGGCCGCTTGCGGCGGCGACCGAAGCCAAGCCGTCGATACACAGCACAACACTCAGGGCCTCCCCGTGTTCCCGGGCCAGCGCCAGCGCCTCGCGATGACAGCGTTCGGCTTCGGCCAGGTCGCCGAGCATCTCGTAGCAGTAGCCCAGGTTCGACAGCGACAGCGCCTGGACAGGGCCGGGGAGGGCCCGTACACGGATGCCGGTGCGATGCCCCAGCTCGCGGTAGACCGTTAAGGCCTGTCGGTGGTATCGCGCCGCCAGCGCAGGATCGCCCCGTCGCCGTGCGAGGAGGCCCATCCCCTCGTAGACGTGTGCGGCGCCCACCCGATCGCCGATCCGGTTCGCCAGATCCAGGCTCTCCCCATGGAGCTTCGCGGCCCGGTCGAACTCGCCGAGGAGCGTGAAGAGGTCCCCCAATCGCAGCAGCTCCTCCTGCTCGACGTACCGGATGCCGTGCGTCCTGGCGAGGGCCAGCGATTCCTCGCACATTTCGAGGGCCGCGCGATAGTCGCCGCGGCGCCGCGCCGTCTCCGCTAAGTCTCCGAGCATGCCCGCCACTCCCCAAATGTCTCCGAGCTCGCGGAACCGATTGAGGGCCATGGTGCCTGCGCTGGAGGCCAGCTCCAGGTTGCCGATGTGGAGCCCCAGTTCCGTCCGCAACTGCCAGACGGTGGCTTCGCCCACTCGGTCGTCCACAGCACGGAAAGCGGACTCTGCCTCGACGAGCAACCGCTCCTGTGACCGCTCATCCTGCTCGTTCGGGTCGAGCACGATGAGCAGCTTCGCTGCCGCGGCTCCAGGGGAGTCCCGGATCTCCTCAAAGATCGACAGTGCCTCCCTGGCCGCCCGCGCCGACTCATCGCCCTGATGCCATGCCAAGACCAGGCCGTACGCGATCAGCGCCCGGGCCCGATGCCGGATACGGGAGGTCGGAGCGACATCCAGAACTTGGCGCAGCCGCCGGCGCCCCTCGTCCTGGTTCCCTAGGAACCAGTACCATCCGAGACAGCCGCACAACCCCAGCGCGCTGTCCGGGTCTTCGTCCTCGAGGGCCCAGTCGAGGGCCTGTCGAAGGTTGTGGCGCTCCTGTTCGATGTGCATCCCCTTCCACTGGTCCGGTGGGTGCGTCAAAGGAACCGCGTCCGCCTTCGCGAGGAAGTACGCCAAGTGTCGCCGCCGCAGATCGGCTTCCTCCCCGCTGGCAGCCAGTTGCTCCTCGGCGTATTCACGAATGGTTTCCAGCATGGTGAAACGTGGTTCTGCACTCGCCTCCGGCTGCACCTGCACGAGGCTCTTGTCCAGTAGGAGGGCCAGCCGCTCCAGCACGGCGGTATCGTCGGCCGGCCCGGCAGGGCCCATGTCGGCGTCGGCACAGACAATCTGTGCTGCATCCAAGGTGAAACCGCCGGCAAAGACAGCCAGCCGCCGGAAGAACCTCTGCTCGGCCGAGCCCAGCAGGTCGTAGCTCCAAGCGATCGTGTTGCGCATGGTCTGGTGGCGCTCGGGCAGGTCCCGCGCCCCTCGGGCAGGCAGCGGAAGGTGTTGCTCCAGGCGCGTCAGCAGCGCATCCGGGGTGAGTACTGACAGCACAGCCGCCGTCAGCTCAAGGGCCAGTGGGAGACCGTCCAGCCGGTGACAGATTTCGTCCACCGCATCGGCGTTCTGAGCCGTGAGCGCGAAAGCGGGCCTGGCCTCGCGGGCACGCTCCACAAACAGCGCCACCGCAGGGACCTGGCCAAGCCAGCGGAGATCGGGTAAATGGGTCGGGTCGGGCAGCGCGAGCGGAAGCATGGGCTCCACGTGCTCGCCACGCACGCGCAGCGGTTCGCGGCTCGTCGCGAGAATGGTCAGACCGGGTGACACCGCCAGGACTTGGGCGACTTCCCTGGCGGCGGCCAGCACATGCTCGAAGTTGTCGATCACCAGCAGCAGGCGCAGGTGCTGTAGGTATTGCACGAGGCTTTCGACCGCAGATTGGCCCGGTTCCGGGGACAGGTGGAAGGCCTGGGCTATCGTCGGCATGACCAGATGGGCATCTCTAAGCCCGCTCAATGGCACGAACGCGACTCCGTCGCTGAACTCCGCGCCGACATCGCCCGCGACGTGTTCTGCTACCCGGGTCTTGCCGACGCCGCCCGGCCCCGTGACCGTCAGCAGACCCACGTCCTCGCGGAGCAGCAACTCCTTGATCCTCGAGCGCTCCTGCTCGCGGTCGACAAGCGGTCCGCGGGGGACCGGTACCGGCGGAGACGTCTTGGGGTGTGGCGTCCCTTGGGCCTGGGTGAACCGTTCGGTCAGCAGCACCGCCAGGTCGTTGGCCAGCAACTCACGCAGTTCGCCGGGGGTGTTGAACTCCTTGTAAGACGCGACATCCTCGGCACGGATGCGATCGAGCAGCGCGTCCAGGCCGGGATCACGATCCGGGGCGGGGCTCTTGATGTAGATCAGGCGGTGCTTTCCGCCCGAGAGCCGGTACTCATCTTCGAGGCCGGAGATCTCCATGGAGGGTGCCACCCAGCCATAGCGCTGCCAGTAGAGTCCAACGAAGACATCGCTTTGCGCCAGGTAGGCCCGGTACAGCTCGCGCGGCGGGTAAGGACGCGCCCCCGCTTCAAAGAACACGGGCGTCAGATGCAAGTCAGCGATCGCTTCCCGTGCCGCCTTCCGCTCGGGTGCCAGCTCCTCCAGTGTCGAACTGATGAAGACGCGCACCCGCTGGTCGGGGGTGCGGATCGTAGGATGCTCATCGGGCCCTAAGGTCGAGCTAGCCATCGGCTGCTTCGTGCCTCCTTAAGCGCGTGATGCGTCCCCTCGGAAGCGTAACGATCGTCTACTGATATACCGCTCACGACGCCGGAGCCTCCATCACAGGCCTCCTCGCCATGTTCACAACGTTCTGCCCCGCGCATGGACGATTAAGGCGTACAACTTTGATTCCCAGTTGTCAACCGCCACTTGGACTGAGTGCTGTCGGCTTGCCCGCCGGGGCAATTTTTTGACCGGAGTTGAAGACCCTGCGTCACGACGGAGAGTCGTGTCACAGCCCGGATCATGGGGAGAAACCGCCGTCGTCGACATGGGCTTGGGCCGGGCGTAGTCTGGCAGCATCGGCGTACGAGCCCCGACGCCCGCGTCGATATTTCCATCGATAAAGGAGGGTTCAGTGAGTGCTGTACGTGAATTCATGACTACTGATGCGCGGTGTATCAGGGAGAACGAGTCCCTTGTGGACGCGGCGCGGATGATGATGGATCTGGATTGCGGATCGCTGCCGATCTGTGGCGATGACGGCAAGTTGAAGGGCATGATCACCGACCGCGACATTGTGCTCAAGTGCGTCGCCGCCGGCCGTGACCCGGGCCAGATGATGGCCCGCGACCTCGCCTCCGGCAAGCCGTATTGCGTGGACGCCGACGCCAATGTGGATGCAGCCATCGACATGATGGAAAAGCACCAGATCCGCCGGCTCCCGGTGATCTCCGACCACAAGCTCGTTGGCATCATCAGCCAGGGCGACATCGCGCGCAACTACTCCGAACAACGCGTGGGCGAACTGGTGGAACACATCTCGGAGCGCCACGGGATGTAGCGGCGGCAGCGCCGCATGGCCTTGTCCGCGGGTCTACCCCTTGAGGGTCCGGACCCGCGGACAAGCTTTGGAAATATCAGTTCACTGCCTTCAGTTCAGTGCGATCAGGAGCATCTGGCTGGTGCCCGGGATGCAGGTCTGCAGGATCGCCCGGGGGAAACCGCCGAAGACTGAAATCACGTCATTGGTGGTTCCGGGATTGGGGACGGTCCCGCGCCCCGTCACCGTAAAGGTTCCATAGCCCGGGATGCTGACCGTTTCACCCACGCCGATTCCGGAGAACCTGGCCCACCCGCCGCAGAAATCGTGCTCCGTGATGAAGAGTGAGTAGCCGTCGTTGGGTGTGTAGTGGATGGGTCCGATGCATGCATCCACCATGGACTGGCCGCCGGAGCCTGCAACATAAATGGTCCGGACTGCAGGTGCTGCGGGCACGAAAACCGGAGCCGGTGCCGGTGCCGGTGCTCCGGCGGGAGCGGGTGCAGCGGCGGCAGGGGCAGGTGCCGCAGCCGGAGCCGGCGCAGGTGCGGCCACCTCTACGGGCGGGCCGGTCAGCAGGAGCGTCTGGCCAGGGTAGATGGTGCTGTAGGCGCTGAGCCCGTTGGCAGCGAGCATGGCGATCATGTCCACGCCATGGCTGGCCGCAATCGCACCCACCGTGTCACCGGGCGCCACCGTGTAGAGGTTGGGGTCGCCGCCGGGTTCGGGGGCGGGCGCTGGTTCCGGTGCTGGTGCGGCCGGGGCGGGTTCGGCGGGGGCCGGGGCCGGCGCTGCCTCGGCGGCCGGCGCAGCAGCCTGCGCCGCTACCGCCGCTACCGCACCCGGATCGCCGGATGACCCGGCGTCCGTGGCTGCTTCGGCTGCGGCGCTTGGCGACGCCGGTGAGGCTGCCTCTGCCACCTGCGCAGCCGCCGTCGTGCCTCCACTGAAAGTAGTGGGTGCGGCCAGTGCGCCCACGCCCACCGCAGCCACAACGGCCGCCGCGGCCATTCCCGCCCACAGCCTGTTGCTGATGATGGGGCGGCCGGTGTTGAGGTCGGTTCGCGGTTCGTCGGTGGCGAAGCTTCTGCTGATGCCGTCGGGGGAAGGGTGGAAAGGCTGGCTCATGGAATTGGCCCATCTGGGTTCGGTCCAGCCCGGCTGTGCTGCTGCACGCCGGCGTGCCGGACGGATGGAGAAGTCATTGCACCGCCGGCTCCCGCAGTTGCCGGAGCCGCGGGCGGCGCAGGTTGGAGGCATCCGCATACCCAGAAAATGCGGAACTCCGCGTGAAGGCAGGAACTTCCGGAAGCCACCCGGGGAACCTGCCAGTGCGTGTTGGTCCTAGGAATCCCGAGTCTAGGAACCTCACCAAGGCCGGGGCACCAGTAGGAAATACCCGAGTTTCCGGGGCCGGTACCTGTCTGTGGCGGCGAAGCTACTCGGCCGCCGGAGGTCCAATACTTGCCTGCTGCCAGCTACCAGCCGGGCCTGGAACGGGCAGGCCCACCACCAGATAGTGGCCGGAGTGACGGCAGGGCACAGTAGGCGGGAAATATGTTACCGGCGGGTAACATAAGGGCATGCACCTGCTCCTGAGAACACTGCTCATGCTCGTCCGTTCCGCACGGCGTCCGCCGCTGACCGTATGGGACCCGTCATCCCTGCCGCTGCGCGTCCTGCCGACGGACATCGACATTGCCATGCACGTCAACAACGGCATGTACCTGTCCCTGATGGACCTGGGCCGGTTCGACCTCATGGTCCGCAGCGGCGTCTGGAAGCGGATGCGCCGCCGCGGCTGGACCCCGGTGGTGTCGGCGGAAACCATCTCCTTCCGCAAATCCCTCCAGCTGTGGCAGGAATACACCATCGAAACCCGGATCATTGGGCTGGACACCAAGGCGATCTTCTTTGAGCAGCGCATGGTGGCCGACGGCGAGATTTACGCGCGTGCCTACATCGCCACCCGGCTGGTCACCAAGGCCGGACCGGTCAGCCAGGAGGAGATCATGGCGGAGTTCGGGACCCCGCCGGCGGACCTGGTGCTCCCCGAATGGATCCACGAGTGGCGCGCCTCCAGTGCCCTGCCCGGCAGCCGCACCCCGGCCCCGCACCTGTGGAACGCCAGCCGCTGAACCCGCGTGCCGGCGTCGTACCTCCCTCTATTCCCGATGACGCGGGGAGCGAACACGGGCGACAGCCGTGGCCGCGGCGCGTAGCGTAGACACATGGCTACCCTCGACATCACAGGTGAACAGTTCGCATCCACGATCGAAGGCAACGATATTGTCCTGGTCGATTTCTGGGCAGAATGGTGCGGCCCCTGCAAGCAGTTCGGCCCCACATACTCAGCAGTCTCCGAGAAGCACCCCGACGTCCTCTTCACCAAGGTGGACACCGAAGCCGAGCAGCAGCTTGCGGCGGAGGCAGGCATCACCTCCATCCCCACGCTGATGGCTTTCCGCGAAAAGGTGCTGGTGTTCTCCCAGCCCGGCGCGCTGAACGCACAGCAGCTGGAACAGGTGGTGGACGCGGTGAAGGCACTGGACATGGACGAGGTTCACGCCCATGTGGCCCGCCAGCGTGAGGAAGCGTCCGCCGCGGCCAGCCAGCCTTCCGGCCCCCGGGACACCACGCAGGACGGCACGCAGATCCCCGATTTCTAAGACCCGGTATTAAAACAGGAATGCGGGACCTCCCCCCAGGAGGTCCCGCATTCCTTGCGTTTAAGGCTGCGTCAGACGCGCTCCACCTTGACCGGTTCGGCCAGCAGCGCGCTGAGCGACTCGTTCAGGTCCTGTACGGCGGTGCCCTTGGAGTGCTTGTCCAGGTCCTCCTCGGACGCCCACTGTTCGGTCAGGACCAGTTTTTCCTCCGTGGCTTCGGTCAGCTCGTAACGGATGCAGCCTTGCTCGTTCACCACCTCATCGATCGCGATTTCCAGGGCCAGCTTGACGCGGACGAACTCGCCTTCGTTGGGGATGAACGTTGCTATCAGATCAATGGGTGCACTCATGGATTTCACAATACCGGGGCTGCGGAGCCGCCCCGTTCTGTTGCGGCCGTTTCCCCCGCCTGTCCTCCTTCTCCTGCCGGGATCCTGTTGGTAGCGTGCCATCATGCGTGCTTATACAGCCGGGGACACTGACGTCCCGCTCCTGGAGGAAACCATTGGTGCGAACTTTGAGCGCGTGGCCGCGCAGTTCCCCCTCCATGACGCCCTGATTGAGGCCGCGCCGGTGCCGGGCGCCGATGCCCGCCGCTGGAGCTACACCAAGATGAACGACGACGTCGACAGGCTGGCGCGTGCGCTCCTGGCCCTGGGCATCGCCAAGGGGGAGCGGGTGGGCATCTGGAGCCCCAACTGCGCCGAATGGACCCTGCTGCAGTACGCAACCGCCAAGGCCGGCGCCATCCTGGTCAACGTCAACCCGGCCTACCGAAGCCACGAACTCGAATTCGTGGTCAAGCAGAACGGCATGCGCATGCTGTTCGCGGCGCCGTCGGACACCAACAGCGACTACGTGGCCATGGCACGGCAGGCCCTGCTGACCGGCCCGGACCTGCGGGAACTCGTCTTCCTCCCGGACCACGGCCTGGACGGGCTGGCAGCCGGCAGCCCCCAAAGCGACGCCGAACTCACGTACGCCGAGCTGCTCAGGCGCGCGGACGACGTCGGCCACGCTGCCCTGAAGGCCCGCATGGCCGACCTCCACCCGCACGATCCCATCAACCTGCAGTACACCTCCGGCACCACGGGATTTCCCAAAGGTGCCACGCTCACGCACCACAACATCCTGAACAACGGCTACGCCATCGGGGAGCTGCTGGGGTACACCGAACGCGACCGTGTGGTCATCCCCGTGCCGTTCTACCACTGCTTCGGCATGGTGATCGGCAACCTTAATGCCCTCAGTCACGGCGCCGCCACCATCATCCCGGGGCGTGGCTTCTCGCCTGCGGCCGCACTGGAGGCAGTGCAGGACTTCGCCGGGACCTCCCTCTATGGGGTTCCCACCATGTTCATTGCCGAGCTGGCGCTGCCGGACTTCGGCTCCTATGACCTGTCCACGCTCCGTACCGGGGTGATGGCTGGTTCGCTGTGCCCCATCGAGGTGATGAACCGGGTGATTTCGGAGATGCACATGGTGGATGTGGCCATCTGCTACGGCATGACCGAGACCTCGCCCGTCTCCACCATGACCCGCAAGGGCGACACCCTCCAGCAGCGCACCGAGACCGTGGGCAGGACCATGCCGCAACTGGAGAGCCGGATCGTGGACCCTGCCACCGGGGATGAACTGGAACGCGGGCAGATCGGCGAGCTCTGCACCCGCGGCTATGCCGTGATGGCAGGGTACTGGAACCAGCCGGACAAGACGGCCGAAGCGATCGACGCCGACGGGTGGATGCACACCGGCGACCTTGCCCGGATGGACGACGACGGATACGTGGTGGTGGAGGGCCGGATCAAGGACATGGTGATCCGGGGCGGCGAGAACATCTACCCGCGGGAAATCGAGGAGTTCCTGTACACGCACCCGGACATCCAGGATGTGCAGGTGATCGGGGTACCGGATCCCAGGTACGGCGAGGAGCTGATGGCCTGCATCATCCTCAAGCCGGGGGCCGGGCCGCTGGACGCCGGAACGCTCGCCGAGTACTGCCGGGGGCGGCTGGCCCACTACAAGATCCCGCGCTACGTGGAGGTCCGGGAGAGTTTCCCCATGACGGTCTCGGGCAAGATCCGCAAGGTCCAGATGCGCGAGGAAGCAGTGGCCCGGCTGGGGCTCTGACTATCCGGGCTGCGCCACCAGGTCGAACAGGACTTCGCCGTCGCAGATTGAGGTGATTTTGATGGTGTAGCCGTGGAAGGATGCCTGCTGGCCGATAGCGAGCCCGCGGAACTCTTTTGACGCGGGGCTGCCACCGGAAAAGAGGGCAACCGACAAGTCCGCGGTCACCGGGTCACTACGCCTCCGAAGTTCGCGCCATGAGCCGACCGGCCTCAGGATTGTCCATCGGGCTGCTGCACCAGGTCGAAGCGGACTTCGCCGTCGCAGATCGAGGTGATCCTGATCGTGTAGCCGTTCATCGCTGCTTCGGAGCCCAGCCTGAGGTCATGGAAGTAGACCGGAGTGGGATCCGGGGCGTCGGCAGCCAGTGAGAGGTCGGCCGTTGCAGGGGAGGCAGAGGCCTTCGTGCCAGCCAGCCCCACAATCGGCGTGAACTTGTCGCCCTTGCTGGAATCGGGAAGCAGCGGCCATGACCCGGGAATTGAAGGGACGATACGGTAGGCGCCTGATCCAGTGCAGCTGTCAGTCATTGTGGGCTCCTCAGTGGAAACGGGCGTGGGATCTGTGGATGGACTGGGGGAGCACGCTCCTGTGCCCACGGTCAGGAGGGCGACAGCTCCCAGACGGTGAAACCGATGCAGAAGTCCCATCAGCGCACCACCGATGCGTCTTGGTACTTGTCTTTGAAGTCCTGTGGCGTCACGGTCAGGACCGGGTACTGCGAACCCCAGGGGTTCCGCAGGAGAATATTTCGTTCCGCATCCAAACCGGTAACGAAGTAGGCGTGGCTGGTGTGATAACCCTCTGGGGCACCTTGGGGCAGGTCGGCGAGGGTGGTCACCAAAGCGGGGCGCCCCTGTCTGACCGCCTCCCACACATCATCGGCAGCAGATGTGCGCGCTATGTTTGGTCCCGCCAGGTACTGGAATGCATCCGGTCCCCAGTTGCCTTCGATGGCGCGGTAGTTACCCGGCGGGTACGCCTGATCCGGGGGCGTGCCTTCCTTAGTGCCATCATTGTTGTCGTCTTCGGTGTATACCTGTGCCAGTGCTTTCTCCACGTAGGCCGGCCAGTTGCCGCCGAAACCCGCCTTGGCGCCCATCTGTGTGCCCTTGCTGTTCGCCGGCAGGTCGGAGGTGACGGTCACCCACTGCTCTTGCCCGTTCTTGTCAAACAACAGGACAGAAACGGTTCCGTTGCCGTTGTCTGTCATGTGCTCGCGGGCCCAGCCGGGATCCGCATTGATCATGGCCCCGGCGGCTGCCAGAACCACGCAGTCCCCGTACTGGCCCTGCTTGATGTCGTCAGTGCTCGGGCGTTGCCCGATTACTGGCCACTTGGGCTCCACCCACTGGTCGGGGCCGCTGGGGTCTGGGCCGCCGGGCCTGGCAGCGTCTCCCATTGCTGTTCCATCCGGCTGTGCCCACGGGATGAGGTCTTTCAGCCGGCACACTTGCTCCCTTGACGCCTTGGACAAGAGCTGGTCGAGCAGTTGCTGCCGTTCGAAGGGAGTAGTTCCCTCGCCGTTGAACAGGCCCTTGCCGTCGGTTGCGGCGCCGCTGCCCAGGCTGCGGATCTCATCGTCGGTCAACGACTCCAGCAGCTGGTTCAGCTGGGCCGGCTTGAGCCCGGCCAGGGCATCACGGAGTTCGTTGACGTCCGTATCGTTGCCCACAAAGAAGTTGCTGCTCGACGCAGCGTCCCTGACCAGGCCCCGGAGCCTGTCCAATTCCGGCGCGGCCAGGTTCGCTTCGCCCCGGTCGGGGTGGCGAGCCACAGAATGCTCCCCGCCGGTCAGATACTCGGCTGTCGAATCCCCGCCGTCCTTGCTGGCGGGGCCTCCAGCAGCGCTGGTCCGGCTTGCCGTGCCACCGGCGCCGCTGGCGAGTTCCTGCTCATCCGCGTGCCGCCCGGCCGCTTTCCCGGCTTCCGCAAGCGCCTCGACGACTTTGCCCAGCAGGAGGCTGTGGGTACCGGCCCAGTCGTTCCGGAACGCCTCGGCGTCGGCCCCTTTCCACCGGCCCGGGTCGCGCACGTCCCTCGAAAGCGCCGTCCCGGTGGACGCCAGGCGCGCCGAGGAGGCCGTCAGGGCCTTTCCCAGGGCGCGAAGTTGGGCGACGTCCGCCCCATAAATGCCTGCCATTGTTCCCCCAAATCAGTCCCAGCCTCCAACAGCTTATGCGGCGGCGGACAAAGGCGGGATGGGGAGAACTGCCCCTAGCCCTCCAGGGAGACCCTGGAGGTGCGGCGTGATAACTGGATAATCGCAAGGGCAGCCAGGACGACTCCTGCCAGCCCTACCGCTGCCAAGAGCTGCCGGGAGAGGCCTTCAGGTGCCTTCAGGGCTTGGAGGGCAGCTCGCCCGCCGCGTCCCCGGTCCGCGCTGGTGACCTCGTTGGCAGGGATATTCCACTCCTCTTGGGAGGGAAAGATTCCGGGTGGGAGCTGCACCTCGCGCAGTTCCCGCCGGGCGGCGAGCCGCTCGCGGACCTCCGGGTTCGGGGCCGGTTCCAGATCGTCGGCTGCTATGGCCGTGGGGTAGTCGATGATGTAGGGCTCACCGTAAAACGCCGAGGACGCCACGGACTCCACCCAAGTTGCAGGCGGTGCCGCAACGCCCCGGGCGGCAAAGGCTGACAGCAGCATTTCCCGGATCTCCTGCAAGCCCCTGCCTCCGGCGTCGCGCGACACGTCGAAGATGGCCAGCTGCAGCCTAAGCTTCTCCTCTGCGTCCGGATCCTGGGCGTCCGGATCCAGGACGGCGGGATCCTGGGACATTCCGGGCACAGCCTCGGAGTTTGGGTCGGTGCTGCCTGTTTCGGAGCTCATGGGATCCTTTCGGTCGACGTTGCCTGCCAGGCTGGTGCCGTCCAACCGGACGGGTGTGGCACCCCGCGGAGCGCCCTATACCGGCTCCGTACCCTCTGGCACGGAGATCAAGCGTTTCCAGGGGGATCCCGGGAGTTCAGTGCCCCCGATGGTCCTGGATGGTCATCCGCGGGCCGAAGGTGGGTTTCCGGAAGCCCGTGGCCTGGATCATCCGGACCACGCGCTGCCGGTGCCCCCGCCAGGGTTCGAGCAACCGGAGCATCCCGGCGTCGTCCGTCCTGCGTCCGGTCAGCGCCGCCCCCACGTAGGCGGCGAGGTGGTAGTCGCCCACCGAAATCGAGTCCGGGCAGCCGTGGGTTCGCTGCACCACTTCTGCGGCGGTCCAGACCCCGATGCCTGGAATGGCCTGCATCTTCCGGGCGGCTTCCGCCGCCGGCACTGCCGCAAGCCGTTCCAGCGCGACGGCGGAACGCAGCGCGCGCATGACGGTGGCCGAGCGCTGTGGTCCCACGCCCGCCTTATGCCACTCCCAGCTGGGAACCTGCAGCCACTGGGCTGCCGTGGGGGCCACCACCAGCCCTGCCGGGGTGGACGTTCCGGCCGGCGGCGCCAGGGTGCCGAAGCGGTGCACCAGGTAGCGGTAGGCGCGCCGCGCCTCAATGACCGTCACCTTCTGCTCCAGGATGATCGGGACCAGCTGGTCCACCATGCGGCCGCTCGAAGGCAGCCGGACCGCCAGGCTCCGCCGCCGGGCCTCCCGGACCATCCGGGGCAGCGTGGCATGGAAGGACGGTTCATCGAAACCGCACCAGTCGTCGTCGGCCCCCAGGAGCCGGGGCGCTGCCTTCACCGCCGAAGCGGCGCCGGGGCCCCACGCCTGGATGTCCACCAGGGGCCCGCCTGATTCGCCGCCCGCCGGGGCGAGCCGCATGGTTGCCGGGCCGGCCGGCGTCGTAAACGCATTCCAGATGACGTCACCCTGGACGCAGAAGGAAGGATCGCTGTTGCCGCGCAGGAGCGGCCCAAGGGTGTGGGAAAGACTGTAGGGGCCCTCCGGATACCACCGCAGGGACACGTCCGCCGCGGCTGCCAGCCGGGGAGGTGCCTCTGCAATCGTCATGTCTTCCATCGTCCCACGGACCACTGACAGCAGCGGGACATCCGGGCGGACCTGGCAGTAAACCCAGGGCAGGAATGCGGCCGGAAGCAAAGGCAGAACGGCCCTAATTCGGCGGGCGCGCAAACCCTAGAATCCACTCTGTGGTGCGGAACCAATTGGGCCGCATCGGACGCGGCAGGAGGGCCACGATGGGCGGAGTAGTGCATTTCGAGATCCCGGCGGATGACCGGGAGCGGGCCAGGAAGTTTTACCAGGAAGCGCTGGACTGGCGGATAGAACCGGTGCCGGGGATGGACTACAGCATGGTCATCACCGCGGATATGGATGACAACGGCCAGCCGGTGGCGGCCGGTGCCATCAACGGCGGAATGATGGCCAGAGAGGGGCAGATCACCCACCCGGTCATCACTGTGGACGTTCCGGACATCAACGCAACGCTTGACCGGGTAGAGCAGCTGGGCGGATCGGTGGTCATGCCCAAAAACGAGATTCCCGGCATGGGCTACACGGCCTACTTCAAGGATTCCGAGGGCAACGTGATGGGGCTCTGGGAGAATCTGCCCGCCGAAGGGGAACCACGCCGGGACACCTGACTTCGGCTGCTGGGCGGTTCACAGCATGCCGGAGACCAGCCAGAGCGCCAGGACGGCCAGCGGCACCGTCAGCGTCACGGCCACCAGGCCCTGCCGCCAGGGCGGCGCCGGGCAGCAGGTAGCTCCGGGCGGCTTTGAGTCATGCGAACTGCTTCACCGGCCTATCCTCGCATCCCGGGCAGGGAGCGCCGCGCAGGAAGCGGTAGCTTTGTACCTATGAAGTACGCCCAGTCCATCCTGGACCTCATCGGCAATACCCCGCTCATCAAACTCAACCACGTGACCGAAGGCATCAAAGCCACTGTCCTGGTCAAACTTGAGTACCTGAACCCGGGCGGATCCATCAAGGACCGCATCGCGGCGCAGATGATTGAGGACGCCGAACGCGAGGGCAAATTGAAGCCCGGCGGCACCATCGTTGAGCCCACCTCCGGCAACACCGGGGTGGGCCTTGCCCTGGTGGCGCAGCAGAAGGGCTACAAGTGCATCTTCGTGGTCCCGGACAAGGTGGGCGAGGACAAGCGTGCCGTGCTGCAGGCGTACGGTGCGGAAGTGGTGGTCACGCCCACGTCCGTCCCGCCGGACAGCCCGCAAAGCTACTACGGTGTATCGGACCGGATCACCCGGGAGACCCCGGGCGCCTACAAGCCTGACCAGTTCTCCAACCCGGCCGCACCTGGCAGCCACTACAAGACCACAGGCCCGGAAATCTGGCGCGACACCGACGGCTTGGTCACGCACTGTGTCATCGGCGCCGGCACGGGCGGCACCATCACCGGCACCGGGCGGTACCTCAAGGAGGTCTCGGCGGACCGGCCGGAGTCCGACGGCGGCGTGGTCCGTATCATCGGCGCGGACCCCGCGGGCTCGGTCTACTCAGGCGGCACCGGGCGGCCCTACTTCGTGGAGGGCGTCGGCGAGGACATGTGGCCTGCGAACTACGACAAGACCATCCCGGACGAAGTGATCGCCGTCAGCGACGCCGATTCCTTTGCCATGACCCGCCGGCTGGCCCGGGAAGAGGGGCTGCTGGTGGGCGGTTCCTCCGGAATGGCCGTAGTAGCCGCACTCCAGGCGGCGCGGGACCTGCCGGAAAGCGCCGTCGTCGTGGTCATCCTCCCCGACTCCGGACGCGGTTACCTGGCCAAGATCTTCAACGACCAGTGGATGCGCTCCTACGGTTTCCTCTCCGGCGGCGAGGAAACCTCGGTGGGGGAGGTCATTAAGTCCAAGAACGGCGAACTGCCCGACCTGGTGCACATCCACCCCAACGAGTCGGTCCGCGACGTCATCAACATCATGAACGAGTTCGGCGTCAGCCACATCCCGGTGCTGTCGCAGGAACCGCCCGTGGTCATGGGCGAGGTCCTCGGCGCGGTGGACGAGCGAACGCTGACGGCCAAGCTGTTCCGCGGCGAAGCCAAGCTGACGGACAAGATCTCCGAGCACATGGGGCCCAAGCTGCCCGTCATCGGATCGCTGGAAACCATCTCCGCCGCCAGGGAACTGCTGTCCGACACGGACACCCTGATGGTGACCTTCGTGGGTGCGCCCGTTGGCATCCTCACCCGGCACGACCTGCTGGCCTACCTCAGCAACTGATTCTGCATTAAGGAGCACCCATGCCTGCCTCTGAAAACCAAGGTTTCAACACCCGCGCCGTCCACGCGGGCCAGGAGTTCGAGCCCCGCACCGGAGCCGTGGTGCCGCCGCTGCATTTCAGCTCCACGTATGCCCAGGACGGCATCGGCGGCCTGCGCAGCGGCTATGAATACGGGCGCGGCGGGAATCCCACCAGGGACGCATTGCAGGAACAGCTTGCGGCGCTGGAGCTGGGCACCCACGCCTACAGCTTCAGTTCCGGCCTGGCCGCGGAGGACGCCCTCATCCGCGCGCTTACCCGCCCCGGGGACCACATCGTGCTGGGCAACGACGCGTATGGCGGCACCTACCGGCTGATCAGCCGGGTGCTTGGCGACTGGGGGATCGGCAACACCCCGGTGGACATGGCCAACCTCGACATGGTCCGCGACGCCGTGGCCTCCCACAAGACCCGCTTCCTGTGGGTGGAGACGCCCTCCAACCCGTTGATGAAGATCACCGACATCGCAGCGCTCGCGGACATCGCGCACGACGCCGGGGCCCTCCTGGTGGTGGACAACACCTTTGCGTCCCCCTACCTGCAGACCCCGCTCACCCTGGGTGCCGACGTCGTGGTCCACTCCACCACCAAGTACATCGGTGGCCACTCGGACGTGGTGGGCGGCGCAGTGGTGGTGAAGGACGCTGAACTGGCCGAGAAGATCGGCTTCGTCCAGTTCGCCGTGGGAGCCGTGTCCGGCCCGATGGATGCCTTCCTGACCACGCGCGGCCTGAAGACCTTGGGCGTCCGCATGGACCGGCATAGCGAGAACGGACAGGCCGTGGCCGAATGGCTGCTCGAACGCCCGGAGGTGGAGGCCGTCCTGTATCCGGGCCTGCCCACCCACCCGGGCCACGAGCTCGCCAAAAAGCAGATGCGGAAGTTCGGCGGCATGGTCTCCGTGCAGTTCAAGGGCGGTGAGGCGGCGGCCCGGAAGGTGGCGGAATCCACGTCCGTCTTCACCCTCGCTGAGTCCCTGGGCGGCATCGAGTCCCTCATGAACTACCCCTCCGAAATGACCCACGCGTCGGTCAAGGGCACCGAGCTGGCCGTCCCGGTCAACCTGCTCCGGCTGTCCTGCGGCATTGAGGACGTGGAGGACCTGATCGCGGACCTGGACCAGGCCTTCTCCGCCATCCCGTAGTACGTCGCGGAGGTATGGCTTTCTTGAAAGAAGCCAGCTAGGGTTTCCCTATGCCTCTTCGATCCGACTGGTCCCAACGCAGCTGCAGCATGGCCCGCGGCCTGGACATCCTGGGCGACCCCTGGTCCATCCTGGTGCTGCGGGAGGTCTTCTTCGGAAACGGCCGTTTCGACGCCATGAAAAGCCGGCTGGAGGTGGCGGATTCGGTGCTCACCAAACGCTTGGCAGGCCTGGTGGAGTCCGGGCTGCTGGCCAGGAAGGCATACGACGACGGCGGCCGCACACGCCACGAGTACGTGCTCACTCCCAAGGGTGAGGACGCGCTCCCGGTCCTGAACGCGGTCACCATCTGGGCCGAAAAGCACCTGCCCGCGCCCTCGGACCAGGCGCACCTGTACGTGATCCACACCGGTTGCGGGGAATCCACCACCTCGGCGGACACCTGCACCCGGTGTGGCGAACGGCTGACGGCGGCCAACACCAGCTGGCACAGCCGGTCCAGGTCCGACCAGCCCATCCGGTTGTCCACCGCGTCGGGGACGGGAGCGGTTTCGTGAGCACCCTGCCCGAAGAAGCGGCAGAAATTCCAGCTGTAGCGGCCGCCCCGCAGCCGCCGGGCCCGCGCCGGCGCCTGCACCCAGCCTGGATCGTTGCCGGCGTGGCCTTCCTTGCCCTGGTGGGAGCAGCCGGATTCCGGGCGGCCCCCGGCGTCCTCATGGTTCCGCTCCAGCAGGAGTTCGGCTGGTCCACCACGGTCCTCTCGGCAGCCGTCAGCATCAACCTGGTGCTCTTCGGCCTCACGGCCCCGTTCGCCGCGGCCCTGATGGAACGGTTCGGCATCCGGGCTGTCACCGCAACGGCCCTGGTGCTGATCGGTGCCGGCAGCGCCCTGACGGTGCTGGTGAACCAGTCGTGGCAGATCCTGCTGACCTGGGGGCTGCTGATCGGGCTCGGGACCGGCTCCATGGCCCTGGTCTTCGCCGCCACCATCGCCAACAACTGGTTTGCGAAAAGCCGGGGACTGGTGATCGGCATCCTGACAGCCGGCAGCGCCGCCGGCCAGTTGGTCTTCCTGCCCTTCATCGCCCTCCTCGCGCAGGATCCAGGGTGGCGGCAGGCTTCCCTGCTGATCGCCGCCGGCGCGCTCGCCGTGGTCCCGTTGGTGCTGAAGTTCCTCAAGAACTCACCCGCCGACGCCGGAGTGCTGCCGTATGGCGCAGACGAGCTCCCCGTTGAAGCGCAGGACAGTTCCACAGCGGCTCCGGACAATGGCCGGCGCAGCAACGCCGCCGTCCGGGCCCTCCAGGTCCTCAAGCGCGCCAGCAGGGTACGCACGTTCTGGGCGCTTGCGGCTGGATTCGCCATCTGCGGCGCCACCACCAACGGCCTGATCGGCACCCACTTCATCCCCTCCGCCCATGACCACGGCATGCCGGAAACCACCGCCGCGGGGCTGCTCGCCGTCGTCGGGATCTTCGACATCATCGGGACCATCGCCTCAGGCTGGCTGACCGACCGCTTCAACCCTCGCGTCCTGCTGGCCGTCTACTACCAGTTCCGCGGCATCGGGCTGCTGGTGCTCCCGCTGCTGCTGAACGCCGAGGTGCAGCCCAGCATGATCGTGTTCGTGGTGATCTACGGCCTGGACTGGGTGGCCACCGTTCCACCCACGGCCGCCATCTGCCGCGAAACGTTTGGTGCTGACGGCAGCGTGGTCTTCGGGTGGGTCTTCGCGGCCCACCAACTGGGTGCCGCCGCGGCAGCCATCGCCGCCGGAGTCCTGCGGGACGCCACCGGCCACTACACTTACGCCTGGCTGGCGGCGGCGGCCATGTGCACCATTGCCGCCGTCATCAGTGCCACCATCCACCGGAACCGCAGTTCGCGGGAAGCGGAGCCGGCAGCAGCCTGATGCGGGCCACCGCTAGGCTGGTCCGATGGAACCCGTCACACCCGTCCCTTCCCGCCCCGTTGCCCTGGTCACCGGTGTGGGGCGGCTGGCCGGCATCGGCGCCGGCATTGCCCGGCAGCTCGCGGCGGACGGCTGGGACCTGGCGCTGTCCTACTGGGCCGACTACGACGCCCGCATGCCGTGGGGGAGCGAACCCGAGGACGTGGTCCGCCTCACCGCCGAGCTGGAGGCCATCGGCGCCAAGGTCCAGGTCCTGTCAGCCGACCTCCAGGATCCCGGCGTCCCGGACCGGCTCGTGGCGGAGGCCGCGCAGCTGGCCGGCCCGCTGCATGGCCTGGTGCTCAGCCACGCGGAGTCGGTGGATTCAGGCGTGCTGGACACCAGCGTGGAGTCCTTTGACCGGCACTTCGCGGTGAACACCCGCGCCAGCTGGCAGCTGATCGCCGCCTTTGCGCGGCAGGCAACGGACGACGGCGGCGCGATCGTTGCGCTGACCAGTGACCACACAGCGTTCAACCTTCCCTACGGTGCCTCGAAGGGGGCCCTGGACAGGATCGTGATTGCCGCGGCCCGCGAGCTGGGTCCGCAGGGGATCTCGGCCAACGTGCTCAACCCTGGGCCGGTGGATACCGGCTGGATGACCCCGGAGATCCGCGAAGAGCTTACCGCGCGCCAGCCCACCGGCAGGCTGGGCACCCCGGCCGACGTCGCCGGGACCGTGGCGTTCCTCCTGTCCCCCGCCGGCCGCTGGGTGTCCGGGCAGCTGATCAAGGCCGACGGCGGCTTCTCGGCCTGAGGGGGCAGCTCAGTGGAAGGCGTCCAGGCCGGTGATGTGCCGGCCGAGGATCAGGGTGTGCACCTCATCCGTGCCCTCATACGTGCGGACCGACTCCAGGTTCGCGGCATGCCGCAGCGGTGAGTAATCCGTGGTGATGCCGTTGCCGCCCAGGATGGACCGCGCCTCCCGCGCCACAGCAATCGCCTCCCGGACGTTGTTCAACTTGCCCAGCGAGATCTGCTCCGGCCGGATGCTCCCCGCATCCTTCAGCCGGCCCAGGTGCAGGGCCAGCAGGGTGCCCTTCTGGACCTCCACCAGCATGTTCACCAGCTTTTCCTGCGTGAGCTGGCAGCCGGCCAGCGGCTTGCCGAACTGCAGCCGCTCCTGCGAGTACGCCAGCGCAGCCTCATAGGAATCCCGTGCCGCGCCCATGGCACCCCACGCAATGCCATACCGGGCCTCGTTCAGGCAGGTGAACGGGCCGCGCAGCCCCCGCGCTGCCGGGAGCAGGGCCTCGGGACCCAGCCGGACGCCGTCGAACACCACATCACACTGGATGGAGGCGCGCATGGACAGCTTCTGCCGGATGGGCGTGGCGGTCACCCCAGGGGTGCCTGCCGGCACCAGGAAGCCGTGCACGCCGTCGTCCGTCATGGCCCACACCACCATCACGCCGGCCACGGAGGCCAGCCCGATCCATCTCTTGGCGCCGTTGAGCACCCAGCCGGCGTCCTCTCCGCTGCCGTCCCGCTCGGCAAAGGTGGCCATGGCAGCGGGATCCGAACCGGCGGTGGGCTCGGTCAGGGCAAAGCACCCGATCACCTCCCCGGCGGCCATCCGGGGCAGCCACTCCTGCTTCTGCTCCTCCGATCCCCAGGTGTGGATGGCCGTCATGGCCAAGGAGCCCTGTACAGACACGAAGGTGCGGATGCCGGAATCGCCGGCCTCCAGTTCCATCGCCGCGAGGCCGTATTCGACGGCGGACCGGCCGGGGCAGCCGTAGCCCTCCAGGTGCATGCCGAGGACCCCGAGTTCACCCAGCTCCGGGGCCAGGTCCAGGGGAAAGACGGCGTCGTCATACCACCGGGCGATCTCCGGTTTGATCCGCTGGTTGGTGAAGTCACGGATCTTCTGCCGGAGCTCCAGTTCCCCGGCCGACAGCAGGGAATCGAGGTCCAGGACGTCCGAGGGGCCCGCTGTCATTTCTTCACCTCTCATTTCTTCACCTCGAAGTAGCCGCGGGTGGAGGGCAGGAAACGGCAGACGACGGCGAGGACCACACCGAGCGCCAGCAGCAGCACGCCGCTCACGAAGGCACCGCCGACGCCGAAGATCCGGGTGTCACCGTAGGCCGGGTCCCACATCTGCACCGCCGAGATGAAGAACGCCGCGGTCAGCAGCAACGCCCCGGCCAGCGGCAGGATGCCGCGGAACCAGAGGTTGCGCGCCGATTCGCGCAGCGTTCCACGGAAGTACCAGAAGCAGGCGAAGCCGGTCAGGGCGTAGTAGAACGCGATGAACAGGCTGATGGCACTGATGGAGTCCGCCAGGAGGTTTTCGCTCAGGAAGCTCATGGCCACGTAATAGGCCGCGGCTGCGCCGCCCATCACCTGAGTGGAAAAACCCGGCGTCTGGTTTCGCGGGTGCACCTCCGCGAACTTCGCCGGCAGCGCCCCGTGGACACCCATGGAGAGCGTCCCGCGGGCCGTGGGCAGGATGGTGGTCTGGGTGGAGGACAGGACGGACGCCAGAACCGCAACGACGATCAGCCAGCCCCATTCGCCCAGCACCACGTCCTTCATGGCCAGGAAGACATCGTCCTGGTTGGCCTCGTTGCCCAGGCCGATCCCCTCGGAACCCACGGTGGCGTACATCATCACCAGCAGCGCCACGGATACGTAGATTGCCACCAGGACGAACGCCGAGATCACGGCGCCGCGGCCGGGGGTGGTGGACGGGTTCTCCGTCTCCTCGTTCACGGCAAGGCAGGTGTCCCAGCCCCAGTAAATGAACAGGGCCAGGAGGGCTCCGTGCACCACGGCACCGGGATCGGCGAAGGCGCCTGCAGGGTTGAACCACTCGAAATCGAAGGCCTGCCCCTCCGGCGCACCGCCCACGATCCGCACCACGATGGCGAGCGCAAATAGGCCCAGCGCAATGTACTGGACATAGGTCAGGACGCGCTGGACGTGTTCGCCCAGCCGGATTCCGCGGTAGTTCACCAGGGTCATGAGGATGATGAACGCCAGCCCTGTGCCGGTAACCAGTAATTGGTTCTCCGCCAGCGACCCGTCGCCCACCAGCAGCCAGAGATACTGCCCAGCCACCTGTGCCAGGTTGGCCAGGACCACGATGCCGGCAAGTGCCACGCCCCAGCCGCCCAGCCAGCCCGCCCAGGGGCCGAAGGCCCGGCGGGACCAGGTGAAGGTGGTGCCGCAGTCCGGGATGGCGCTGTTGAGCTCACGGAAGGCGTAGGCGATGAACAGGACCGGAATGAAGCCCAGCAGCAGGATCAGGGGAGTGTAGTTTCCGTTGACCGCCACGATGAGGCCAAGGGTGGCGGCCAGCGAGTACACCGGAGCGGTGGAGGCCAGCCCCAGCATCACCGAGTCGCCCAGGTCCAGGATGCCGGCCCGCAACCCTTTGGCGGGCACCGGGGTGCCGGTACCGCGCCCGGGGCCGCCCGTCGTCGTCATGTCCGTGCTCATGCTGTCTCCGGTTTCATAGAACGACTCCTGCCTTGGTGGTGTCGGTCACCGCGGAAAGCGGCGCCGCCGCGTCAATGGTGTTGGGGACGAAGCGGCAGAAGTAGTCGGTGACCGGTCCGTCCGATTCGCGGATGCCGCAGCCCACGGACTCGCCATCCACAACCCAGAGCCCCAGGACCGGGTGGTTGCCGTCGAAGTCCGGCAGCGGGTGGTACTGCTGGTAGCACCAGCCCTCGCGGCCGTAGCCGCCGGGCTGTTCCAGGCTGATTCCGTCCGCGTGGATCCGGATGTTGTCGCCTTCGCGGCCGTGGAGGGGCTTGGCCACCCATTCCTTCAGCGGCCCCGGATCGGTGAGGTAGGCAGGCAGCAGGTTGGGATGGTTGGGGTAGAGGTGCCACAGGGCGGCGAGCAGGGCCTTGTTGGAGAGCAGCATCTTCCAGGCCGGCTCCACCCAGCGGGGGTTGTGGGCCCGCTCCAGGAGGCGGGGCCCGAATTCCTCCTTCATCATCAACTCCCAGGGGTAGAGCTTGAAGATGGTGCTGATCATGAAGTTGTCCAGGTCCACGAAGCGGTTCAGGTTGGGGTCCCAGCCGATATCGGACATGTTGATCCCGATGGTGGTCCACCCGGCCTGGCTGGCGACATCGCGCATGTAGGCCGCGGTCATCCAGTCCTCGCCGGATTCCTCCACCTCCGAATGGGCAACGTGGAGGGTGCTCATGCCGGTGCGGTACTGGAACTCCTTCCACTGCCGGATCAGGGCTTCATGGATGCCGTTCCACTGGTCCTTCCCCGGGTGGACGTCCTGCAGCCAGAACCATTGGGCGACAGCGGCCTCGATGAGTCCGGTGGGGGTATCGGCGTTGTATTCGAGCATCTTGGCCGGACCGCCCCGGCCGTCGTAGATGAAGTCGAACCGGCCGTACACATCCACGTCGCCGGCCTGCAGCGATTCAGCCGCCAGTTCCAAAGCCTGCGGGCCGATGCCGATGCTGCCCATGGCGCCGGTGGCAAGGAATTTCGCGGCCTCCAGGCACATCCGGTGCATGTCCTCGGCCACCACCTCAAGGGTCTCAACCTCGTCCATGGTGAATTCGTAGTACGCGGATTCGTTCCAGTACTCGATCCGGCGCCCGTCATCCATGGTGGTGGTCGAAAACACCAGGCCCTGCTCTTCGATCTTCCGCTTCCAGTCCGGACGCGGCTGGGACAACAACCTCTTCATCCGTCAGCCTCCCGAAACCTTGCCGCCGCCACCGCTTGAGCCGCTCTTGGCGCTGGAGCCGAAACCGCCGCGGCTGACCGTGCCGCCCTGGCTGCTGTAGCCCGTGGACGCTTTGGCACCGCTGGGAACGGTCCTGGTGTAATTGGGCGCGGTTGACCGGTTCTGGCCAATCGGCGGGACGTAGGCGCCACGGGAGAAGAAATACCAGGCGTAGATCCCGCCACCCCTCCCCGCCGAGCTTTCGCAGCTCCTGTCCTCCACGCGCTCGCCGGTTTCGTCGTTGAAGCACACCTGTGCGTACTCGGGGTCGTCCTCATTGCTGGCCACCACTGCCGTAATGGTTCCGGCCAGCAGCGCCGTCACGCCGAGTCCCACCACCACGGTGCGCCGCTGGGAGCGCTTCTTCCGCGCTGCTGCATCGTTGAGCTGTTTTTCCCGCTCCCGGCCGAAGGGGTCCACAGGGGTGACCGGTTCATTGAGGAGTTCGGGGCGCAGGTCCGGCTTGGGGACCTGCCAGGGCGGAGGCTTGGCGCTGCTGCCCGCGCCCGGTTCCGGAGGCACCTGCCCGGAGCCTCCGCCCGGCCCTTTGTCCTGCGCTTTGCTGGGGTCCTCGTTCGGGTCCATGGTGTTTGAATCCACAGCGTCCCCTTCAGTTGTCCACGTGAATTGGGCACAGCGCTGCACCCCCATTGCAATCCTCGGATCAGCGTAATCCCTCCGCCGGGCGGCTGCGAGTAGAACCGCGCTCCAAGGCGGGGGAGAAGTGCCCATGGCAGCATCACCGGGAGGAGGCAGGGGAGAACCCTAGACTGATGCCATGGAATCAGGTTCTGTCCTCGCCGTCTGCCGCGTCCACCAACTGATCGGGGACCAGGGGAACGTTGGCGTCACGGCCATCGACAAGCGCCCGGCAAACGGGCCCGTGAAGGTCCACAAGCTGGGCCTGCGCGGCGACATCCAGGCCAACAGGGTGCACCACGGCGGGGAGGACCAGGCCGTCTACGCCTACTCCCAGGCCGACGCCGATTACTGGGCCGGCGCTTTGGGTCGGGAACTGCCGCCGGGCTCCTTTGGCGAGAACCTGCGGGTGTCCGGCATCGAAGCCACCCACGCCGTCATCGGGGAGCGCTGGAAGGTGGGGCCCGGCGTCGAACTCGAAGTGACGTCCCCGCGCACCCCCTGCGCCACGTTCCAGCGCCGCATGAAGGAACCCCAGTGGGTGAAGCGGTTCACCGAGGAGGGGCGGGTGGGGGCTTACCTGCGGGTCATCCGCACCGGCAGCATCCGGGCCGGCGATCCCATCGAGCGGACCTTCGTGCCGCGCCACGGCGTCACCATCGGCAGATGGTTCAGTGCGCCGGACGCCGAGGTCATCGAGGCCCTCCGCAGGGCAGAGGCCGACGGCGAGATCAGGCTCCAGGACGAATACCACACCAAGTTCCGGGTGCTTTTGCGGCGGCTGGGGCAGTAGCACCCCCGCCGTGGGCGGGCCGTGTGCGCAAGCTCACCGCCGCCGTCGGACCCTGAATTGGCGGTCAGCGGCGTCCATCCCTTACACTTGAAACATCCCCCACTCCGGAAATCCCTTATTCCTGCCCAATTTTTGAGGCAGGACTGGCAAGTGTTGGGGCCCGCGCAAGCGATGCGGGCATTTTCATAGGGAGAGCCGGCTAAAGAAAACGCTGTACAGACTGCTGGGATAGCAGCCAAGAGATGCAGCGCGAAGTCCTGCCACGGGATTGCGAAAGCGCCGGACTTCTGTGACCGGCCGGTCAACGTTTGCCCGGCATCATCGGCACGCGTACTGCGGCTCCGCTCACCTCGGGTAGTGCCGCCTGGCCCCCTATGGATGAGGAATATCTCCCTATGCCCGAAAACCAGAACGAAACCACCACCGAAGCAACCGCCGGCATCGAATTCACCGAGCCCGCTGCCCCCGCAGCAGAGGCCGCCGGCGTAACCGCTGAAGCTCCCGAAGCCGCCCCGGCCGCTGCCGCAGCGAAGGCCGAAGAAGCGCCGGCACCCAAGGCTGACGAGGACGAAGAAGACGGCGTGCGCTTCGCCGATCTTGGCATCGACGGCCGTGTCCTGGCCGCCCTGCAGGATGTCGGCTACGAAAAGCCGTCCCCCATCCAGGCAGCCACCATCCCGCTGCTGCTCGAAGGCCGCGACGTGGTGGGCCTGGCCCAGACCGGAACCGGTAAGACTGCAGCATTCGCAGTACCGGCACTGTCCCGCCTGGCCGAGCTCCACGACCTCAACGGCCCGTCCCGCAAGACCCAGGCCCTGGTTCTGGCCCCCACCCGTGAGCTTGCCCTCCAGGTGGCGGAAGCGTTCACTTCCTACGCCAAGCACATCGACGACTTCACTGTGCTGCCCGTCTACGGCGGCTCCGCCTACGGCCCCCAGCTCGCCGGCCTGCGCCGCGGCGCCCAGGTGGTTGTCGGTACCCCCGGCCGCGTGATCGACCACATCTCCAAGGGTTCCCTGGACCTGTCCGAGCTCCAGTACCTGGTGCTGGACGAGGCTGACGAAATGCTGCGCATGGGCTTCGCCGAAGACGTGGAGCAGATCTTCCAGCAGACCCCGTCGGACCGCCAGGTTGCGCTGTTCTCGGCCACCATGCCGAGCCAGATCCGCCGCATGTCCAAGCAGTACCTGAACAACCCGGCCGAGATCTCCGTCAAGTCCAAGACCACCACCGGCGCCAACACCCGCCAGCGGTACCTGCAGGTCATGGGCCCGCACAAGCTCGATGCCATGACCCGCATCCTCGAGGTGGAAGAGTTCGACGGTGTTATCGCCTTCGTGCGCACCAAGATGGCCACCGAGGACCTGGCTGACAAGCTGAAGGCACGCGGTTTCCAGGCTGCCGCCATCAACGGCGACATCCCGCAGCAGCAGCGTGAGCGCACTGTGGACGCACTGAAGGAAGGCCGGATCGACATCCTGGTGGCCACCGACGTCGCCGCCCGTGGCCTGGACGTGGAGCGCATCAGCCACGTGGTCAACTACGACATCCCGCACGACACCGAGTCCTACGTGCACCGTATCGGCCGCACGGGCCGCGCGGGCCGCAGCGGTGAGGCGATCCTGTTCATGACGCCGCGGGAGAAGTACCTGCTGCGCGCCATCGAAAAGGCCACCCGCCAGCCGGTGGAGCAGATGCACCTGCCCACCGCCGAGACCGTGAACTCGCTGCGCCTGGGCAAGTTCGCCGAGCGCATCACCGAGACCCTTGAGTCCGAGGACGTCTCGATGTTCCGCGACCTGATCTCTTCCTACGAGGAAGAGCACAAGGTGCCGGCAGCAGAAATCGCTGCGGCACTGGCCGTCATGGCCCAGGGCGGGCAGCCGCTGCTGGTCAAGGAACTGCCCGCTGCTCCCGAGTTCCAGAAGCGCGAACGCTCCAAGGACGGCTTCGGCTCCCGTGGGCCCACCCGTGCGCTGACCGAGGGCAACGCCACCTACCGCATCGCGGTGGGCCGCCGCCAGCGCGTCATGCCCGGCTCCATCGTTGGTGCCATTGCCAACGAGGGCGGCATCTCCTCCGCGCAGATCGGCGGCATCGACATCCGCTCGGACCACTCCCTGGTGGAGCTGCCCGCGGACCTGAGCGCCGAGCAGCTGCGTGCCCTGTCCCGCACCCGGATCGGCGGCGAGCTGATCCACCTCGAGCTGGACAACGGCCGCAAGCCCTCCGGTGACCGTGGCGCCTACCAGGGCAACCGCGGCGGCGAGCGTGGCGGCAACTTCAAGGGCAACGGCGGGTTCAAGAAGGAATTCCGCAAGAACGATGGCGAGCGGTCCTCCGCTGACCGTGGTGGCCGTTCGTACAGCGAGCGTTCCTTCAGCGACCGTGGCCAGGCGGGCGACTCCCGCTTCGGCGGGCACGGCGATGGCTCCCGCAAGCCCCGCAGCGGCGGCGACAGCGGACACCGCGACTTCAACCGTAAGGGCAAGTGGTAAACCACCCCTCGCGTTGAGGAATTGACGACGGCGATGGGCCGGCTTTCGAGCCGGCCCATCGGCGTTTAACGGCAAGAGTGTGGGACTGGCCACATTCCTGCCCCGACGCGGCGGTCACGGGACCTTGAAAGGTGCTCGCCGCCGTCGTCCACTTGCCGGTACCGGCCCCTCCAGCCCCGGAATTCCGCGGAAAAAGCCGCTCCCGCGGTCCGTGAAAGCGCCTTCATCATGGTCCCGGAAGCGCTCTTGGCGCCGATTTGTTGGTGCGGAAATCTTCCGGTAGAGTATTTACTCGTTGCCCCCCTAGCTCAGTGGTAGAGCGCGTTCTTGGTAAGAACGAGGTCACCGGATCGATTCCGGTGGGGGGCTCTGAATGAGGGCCTGCGTCAAGGCGGTTTGACCGGCTTGACGCAGGTTTTTCTCATTCGTGGCGGTGTAGCTCAGTTGGTTAGAGCGCACGACTCATAATCGTGAGGTCGGGAGATCGAGCCTCCCCACCGCTACAGGCTAAGCCCCCGGGTTCCGCAAGGATCCGGGGGCTTTCCTGTTTCCCGGATCCGGGCGAGCCCGAATCGACGCTCTAAAGCATCTTCGCTGCAGATATTCACCTGCGCGGCGCACATATGGGGGTCCTAATGTAATTCGGGGGGCGAAAAGGAACACGTGAGTCGTGACAAGGTGCTCCATTGCGCAGTAGCTTGGCAGCAACGTGCGGATGGGGGATCGGTGGACTTTTTCACGGCGGTAATGGAGCCGTTCCGATGGCTGGTGTCCGCCATCATGGTGGCTTTCCACGACGGGCTGGGTGCCGTGGGCATGCCGGCTGCGGGCGGATGGACGTGGACGCTGTCCATCATCGGGTTGGTACTGGTCATCCGTGCGGCCCTGATCCCGGTGTTCCTTGCCCAGGTCCGGGCCCAGCGCAGGATGCGGCTCCTGCAGCCGGACCTGAAGGAACTCCAGGACAGGTACAAGGGCAGGACGGACCAGGCATCGCGGCAGGCCATGGCCCAGGAGCAGATGGCCCTCTACAAAAAACATGGCACCAACCCGTTCTCGGCGTGCCTGCCACTGTTGATCCAGGCACCGTTCTTCCTGGCGCTTTTCCAGGTGCTGTCCGGAATTTCCAACGCATCGCGCGAGGGTGAAGGCATCGGGGTGATGGGCCATGACCAGGTGGTCCAGTTCGACTCGTCCAGCATCTTCGGGGCGCCGCTGTCAGCTTCCCTGCTGCACGGCGGCGGCGAGCCGGCCGCCGTGGCCGTGCTCGCCGTCGTCATGATCCTGGTGATGATTGCGAGCCAATTCCTGACGCAGAAACTTGTTGCCTCACGGACCATGGCCGGCCAGGACAGTGAAAGTCCGCTGATGCGCCAGCAGCAAGTCCTTCTGTACGTCCTGCCCGTGGTCTTCGGTGTGGGCGGGATCTTCTTTCCCATCGGGGTCCTGGTCTACTGGACAGTCTCCAACCTCTGGACCCTGGGACAGCAGTTCCTGGTGTCGCGGCAGCAGTGAGTCCAGCTTCAGGCGCCGCAGGACTGTGCCTGCTCCCGGAGGAAGTCGCTGACAGGCTTGGCGTTGATCCCGCGTTGGCGAAGGGGCATGTCGTCCCACGTTGGCCTGTTGAGGTCTGCCGTGAGGCCCGCCCCCAGTGCGGCTGAGAGGCCGTCCCTGCTGCGGCTGAGGAATCTTACGGCAAGACGCGCCAGGAGCCGCGGCATGTGCTGCACCTTCATTGGGCGGTGCATCAGCTCCCCGGCCATGGCACAGGCTTCATTCTTCGACAGCGGCTCCGGGCCGCCAAACTCGACCAGCAGTGGCGGGTCCGCCTCCAGGGCCACGGCGCAGAGGAGGGCGGCCACATCATCCGTCGCCACCCATCGTGTCCTCGTGTTGCCCTTTCCGATCACCGACACCTTGCCGGCGGCCATGTCGAAGCGGCCGGTGGGGGAGAGATGGACTTCCTGGAACGCGTCCGGCCGCACGATCACGGTTTTCATGCCAGAAGAAGCCAGGCGCCGCTCCATGGCCAGCTTGGCGTGCCTCAGCGGTGTCTCAACGGCGGTTTCGATTCCGGCGAAGGACAGGTAGACGAAGCGGCCAACCCCCGCGGCCTCTGCAGCATCGATGAGATGTTCCATGCCCACCTGGTCGACGTCCCGGATACTGCCCTGGCTGCTGCCCTGCAGGCGGCGGCTCATGGCGGTGGCCGTGGCAATCACGGTATCGACGCCTTTGCACGCCGGCGCCAGCGTGGCCGGGTCGATGAGGTCGCCGCGGATAATTTCGGCGCCGATTGCCTGCAGTTGCGCAACGTCCGTGTTCTGCCGGACCAGGCAACGGACTTTGTGTCCGGCAGAGCGAAGCCCTCTGGCAACCCTGCCACCCAGATCACCTGTAGCCCCGATCAGGAGGATCATGGCTGCGCTCCTTCCATTTGCCCGGAGTTTAAGACCGCGCAAAGCTCAGTTAATGCTTTCGGGGAGCGGTCTGGCAAGAGCAGCCGACGAGTCACGGTATCGGCGGAAGCTGCGGTCCTAAGCCTGTTCGCAATTACCCGCGTTGAAGGGTATGGATGTGCGAACAAGCCAAGGAATGCCGCAAGGAGCGCCGAAAACCTATCCAGGGTCGAGGCCCACCGGCAGAATGGGCCCATGGCGCAGCTGATCTACTCCGCAATCATGTCCATCGACGGCTACACGGCAGACAGGGACGGCAACTTCAACTGGTCTGCTCCGAACGAGGAAGTCCACGCCTTCATCAACGACCTTGAGCGGGATGTGGGCACCTACCTCCTGGGGCGGCGGATGTACCAGGTGATGTCCGTCTGGGAAACCATGGGTACGTCCGAAGACCCGCCGGTCATCCAGGACTACGCGCGCATCTGGCAGGGGGCGGACAAGGTGGTGTACTCGACGTCGCTGGACAGCGCCGCTGCACCCCGGACCAGGCTGGAGCGGCAGTTCCGCCCGGAGGCGGTGCAGGACCTGAAGGACGCCGCGGACAGGAACATCAGCATCGGCGGCCCCACCCTCGCGGCCCACGCCCTCAAGGCAGGCCTCGTGGACGAATGCCAGTTCTTCGTCAACCCGGTCGCCGTGGGCGGCGGCCTGCGCTTCCTCCCGGACGGACTGGAGGCACGGTTCGAGCTGCTGGACGAGCGGCGGTTCGGAAACGGTGTGGTGTACCTGCGCTACGGTGCATGCTGAACCGCCGGCGCGCCCGCCCTGGGCTGCACCGCGAGGAGGGTGAACAGCAGGGCCACGAAGGCCGTGCCCACCAGCAGGAGGAGCCCAATTGAATAGCTGCGCGTTGCAGCATCATACGTTGCGCCCATGACCAGCGGTGGAAAGTAGCCGCCCAGCCCCCCGGCAGCGCTCACGATGCCGCTGATGCTGCCCACCTTTCCTGCCGGCGACAGGACGCCTACCCAGGCGAAGACGCCGCCGGTCCCCAACCCCAGTGCGCCCGCCATGGCAACGAACGTGGCACCGGCCGGCACCTCGCCGTCGGGCCGCAGGTTCACCACCCAGCCCAGGACCGCGACGGCGCCAAGGGCTGCGATCACCACCGGTTTGGGGCCGAGCTTGTCGGCAAGGACACCGCCCACCGGACGGGCAAGGACAGCGGCCAAGGCAAAACCGGCGGTGCGGGCGCCCGCACCGGCGGGATCAAAACTGTAGACGTCCCGCAGGTAGGTGGGCAGGTAGGTGGCAAAGGACACGAAACCGCCGAAGACCACTGCATAGAGGAAACACATCTTCCAGGTGACGGACGTCCTGGCGGCATCAAGGAGCTTGGGCAGCACCGGGGCGTGGTTGGGTGCCCAGTCCGGGGATTCCTTCATGAGGAACCAGACCAGCACGGCCATCGCGGCCAGAACACCGGCGATCAGCAGGTGCGTGGGAAAGTATCCGATCCCGGCAACGAGCCGGGGATTCAGGAATGCTGCCAGTGCCGTCCCGCCCATGCCCGCACCGAAAACGCCGGTGGCGAAGCCCCGGCGGGCCGGTTCGTACCAGGCGCTGACGAAGGGGATCCCCACCGCGAACACGGTGCCCGCCACACCAAGCAGCAGCCCCGCCCCCAGCACCAGCGCGAAGGAGCTCAGGAGCCCGCCGACCGACACCAGGAGCAGGGGAGGGATGGCGGCCAGCAGCACCACGGTGAACATTGCCCGGCCGCCGTATTTATCGGTCAGGGTGCCCACCACGATCCTGCCCAGGGAACCGACAAACACCGGCATGGCCACCAGGATCCCGGTGGTGGCCGGCGTCAGTTCAAGGTTTTTGGTGTAGAACGCGCCGAGCGTGGCCACGGAGTTCCATGCCCAGAAACCCGCCACGGATGCCGCCGTCGCAAGCGCCAGGTTCAGCGCCCTGCCGGTGCCTGGCGTTGATGTTGATCCGGCCACTGCTGCTCCTCACTGCATCGTCAAAAGCAAGCCGCCGGTCAGCGGTTGCGGGTGTCCCTGTCCGGCGTGCCCACGGCGGACCAGCCCCGGCCCTTCGTTTCCCTGTCCCGCGAGCGGTAGACGATGTACGGGCGGAAGAGGTAGTGCAGGGGCGCGGTGAAGGCGTGCACCAGCCGCGTAAACGGCCAGATGACAAACAGCGCCATTCCCACCAGGGTGTGCAGGTGGAAGGAGAACGGCGCAGCCGCCATCGCCGCGATGTCCGGCTGGAAGATGAACAGCGACCGGAACCAGGGCGCCACCGTCTCCCGGTAGTTGTGCCCATGTTCGCCTTCGAAGATGCTGGCCAGCGTGGTCCACAAACCGAAGACGATGGCAGCGGTCAGCACCACATACATGGTCTTGTCGTTCTTGGTGGTGGCCATGAAGACCGGCCCGGTGGTGCGGCGCCGGTAGATCAGCAGGGCAATGCCGCCCAGCGTTGCCACCCCGGCGATGCCGCCCACCAGCAGGGCGTTGAAGTGGTAGAACTCCTGGCTCATGCCCACCGCCTGGGTCCACGCCATCGGGATCACCAGGCCGAAGAAGTGCCCGGCGATGACGGCCAGCAGCCCGAAGTGGAACAGCGGGGAGGCGATCCGCAGGAGCCTGGACTCGTAGAGCTGGGAGGACCTGGTGGTCCAACCGAACTGGTCGTATTTGTACCGCCAGATGAGCCCGCCCACCAGCACCACCGCCATGACGTAGGGCAGGACGCCCCACAGGACGGTGTCCCAGGAGTTAAGGACGACGGCGGCGCCTGGCTCGGTCGCGAACGTCCCGTTGAGTGCCGGCATGCTCATGACCCCCTGACCGGCAGCAGCCGTGGGTCGTAGGGATCCAGTCCCACGCGTTCGGTGGGTGGACCGTAGCCGGCCATGCGCATCACTTCCTGCTCGTCCTTGGGAGACTTCCCGGGCAAAGTGGCGCAGATGGCAGCCAGGATCGCGGCATGCGGCAGGTCGTCCCGCAGCAGCCCGAGCCGGAGCATTTCCAGGCTGGCCCGGTATCGCTGCAACAATGTCCGTCCGGCGGCGGGATCCACCCGGGCGGCGAATTCCAGCACCATGGGCAGGTAGTCGGGCAGCTCCCCGTCCAGGTCCACCAGGACGCCGCTGTGCCGGTAGGCCTCCTTGAACAGTCCCAGCACTTCACCGCGGCGGCGGGTGTCCCCGTCCGTCCAGTAGCTCAGGTGCAGGGCGTGCCGCCGGCCCAGGTCGAACTCGCGGACGTACTGGGCCTGCAGTTCCATGGGCGGGGTGGTTTCCAGGAGGTCCAGCACCGGTGCGAATGCGGGCAGCGCACCGGGGAACTCGGACAGCGCGGCCCGCACCAGGGGAACCCGCTGCACCAGATCCTCATCCGGATAGGTCAGGCACCAGGCCCCGGCAAGGTACACCACCTGGTCCCGGCGGCTCACGGCTGGTCCTCCGCCGCTGCCAGGGTTCCCGGCTCCGGCTCAGGCCCCTTGTCCGGAAAGAGTCCAGGAGGTGCCCCGCGGCCGTCCCAGTTCAGCAGGTTCACCCGGCCTTTGAGGCTGGTGCCCGCCGCGATTCCATCGGTGGTCTGCCGGTCCTTGAGGGCGTTGAAGGTATCCACGGCAACCGGGACGGGCCTGCCGCTCGCCTCACCAAAAGGCGAGGAATCCTGCATGCCCGGGCCGCCGTCGAAATCCAGCGAGCAGCCCATCTCCTCCAGGTCGTGCGCCTGCTCCACGTGCGCCTTGGGAATGACGTACCGCTCCTCGTACTTCGCGATGGCCATCAGCCGGTACATCTCGTACATGGTCTGCCCGTCCATGCCCACGGACTCGGCGATGGACTCATCCGGATCGTTGCCCAGGCTGATCCCGCGCATGAACGAACGCATGGCCGCCAGCTTCCGCAGCACCGCCGTGACCCGGTCCGCGTCCCCGGCCGTGAACAGCTCGGCCAGGTATTCCACCGGGATGCGCAGCGCGTCAATGGCGCCGAACAGGTTGCCGTGGTCCTCGCCGTCGTGCCCCTGGTCCCGCAGCAGGTCCACCACCGGCGAGAGCGGCGGCACGTACCAGACCATCGGCATGGTCCGGTACTCGGGGTGCAGCGGCAGCGCCACCTTGTAGACCTTTGCAAGGGCGTACACCGGCGAGCGCCGGGCGGCGTCGATCCAGTCCGCCGGGATGTCCTGCGCCCGGGCGGCGGCCTGGACCACGGGATCGTTGGGGTCCAGCAGCACGTCCATCTGGGCGTCGTAGAGTTCCTGCGGATCGGTGACGGACGCCGCGGCGGTGACGGCATCGGCGTCGTACAGGAACAGCCCCAGGTACCGCAGCCGGCCCACGCAGGTCTCGGAGCATACCGTGGGGATCCCCACCTCCACCCGGGGGTAGCAGAAGGTGCACTTCTCCGCCTTGCCGGTCTTGTGGTTGAAGTAGATCTTCTTGTACGGGCAGCCGGTGACGCACTGCCGCCAGCCGCGGCACTTGTCCTGGTCCACCAGGACAATCCCGTCCTCCACCCGCTTGTAGATCGCGCCGGAGGGGCACGAGGCCATGCAGGACGGGTTCAGGCAGTGCTCGCAGATCCGCGGCAGGTAGAACATGAACGTCTGCTCGTAGGCGAACTTGATCTTGTCCTCGGACTCCCGCCGGACCTTCTCCACCAGCGGATCCAAATGGCCATTCTCAGCGGAACCGCCCAGGTTGTCGTCCCAGTTGGCGGACCACGTGATCTTGGTGTCCTCCCCGGTGATCAGGGACTTGGGCCGGGCCACCGGGAAATCGTCACCCAGGGGCGCGTCCACCAGGGTTTTGTAGTCGTAGGTCCAGGGCTCGTAGTAGTCCTTGAGCTCGGGCTGGACCGGGCTGGCGAACAGCCCGAACATCTTCCGCACCCGGCCGCCGGCCTTGAGGACCAGCTTGCCGCGCTTGTTCAGGTCCCAGCCGCCGCGCCACTTGTCCTGGTCCTCGTAGCGGCGCGGATACCCTTGCCCGGGGCGCGTTTCCACGTTGTTGAACCAGACGTATTCGGTGCCTGCCCGGTTGGTCCAGGCCTGCTTGCAGGTGACCGAACACGTGTGGCAGCCGATGCACTTGTCCAGGTTCATCACCATGCCCATTTGAGCCATGACTCGCATCAGTACTGCACCTCCTGTGAGCGGCGGCGGACTGTGGCCACCATGTCGCGCTGGTTTCCGGTGGGGCCGAGATAGTTGAACGCGTAGGCCAGCTGGGCGTAGCCGCCGATCAGGTGTGATGGTTTCACCAGGAGCCTGGTCACCGAGTTGTGGATGCCGCCGCGCCGCCCGGTGGCCTCCGACTTCGGCACGTCGATGGTGCGTTCCTGGGCGTGGTGGACGTACACCACCCCGGCCGGCATCCGGTGGCTGACAATGGCCCGGGCTACCAGGACGCCGTTGATGTTCAGGCACTCCACCCAGTCGTTGTCCTTGACCCGGATGGAGTCCGCATCCGCCGGGCTCATCCACACGGTGGGGCCGCCGCGGGAGAGCGAGAGCATCAGCAGGTTGTCCTGGTATTCGGAGTGGATGGACCACTTGGAGTGCGGTGTCAGGTACCGGACCACCACTTCCAGTTCCCCGTTCCGGCCGAGTTTGGGTTCGCCGAACAGCCGGTGCATGTCCAGCGGCGGCCGGTAGATGGGAAGGCCTTCGCCGATGTCCGTGATCCAGTCGTGGTCCAGGAAGAAGTGCATCCGGCCGGTCAGGGTGTGGAAGGGCTTGAGCCGTTCGATGTTGATGGTGAACGGGGCATAGCGGCGCCCGCCCGTCTCCGAGCCGGACCATTCCGGGGAGGTGATCACCGGGACAGGGGCCGCCTGCGTCTGGGCGAAGGTGATGAACTTTTCCTCGGACCCCTCGGAGAGGTCCGCCAGTTTCCGTCCCGTCCGGACTTCCAGGTCCTTGAAGCCCTGCACTGACAGCTGGCCGTTGGTGGTGCCGGAGAAGGCCAGGATGGCTTCCGCCATTTTCGCGTCGGTGTCCATCGCCGGGCGGCCGTCCGCGGCGCCGCCCAGCATCACGCCGTTGGCGTGGCTGAGCCGGTTGAGTGCGCCGTCGAGTTTGTAGGTAACGTTCTTGACGGTGAAGCCGAGCTTGTCAGCCAAGGGTCCGACGGCGGCCAGCTTGTCCGCGATGGCCGTATAGTCCCGCTCCACCACCGAGAAGACGGGCATGTTCTGCCCGGGAACGGCAGGAATGCCAGGCTCCCGCCAGTCTCTGACGATTCCGCCGGGCTGGGCGAGCTGGCCCGGGGTGTCGTGCTGCAGCGGCACACTCACCAGGTCGCGGCGGACGCCCAGGTGGGTTTTGGCGAGCCGGGAGAATTCGCGGGCCAGCAGGTGGAAGGTGTCAAAGTCGGTCTTGGTTTCCCAGGGCGGGTCGATGGCCGGGGTGAACGCGTGGACGAACGGGTGCATGTCCGTGGAGGACAGGTCGTGCTTCTCGTACCAGGTGGCGGCCGGGAAGACGACGTCGGAGAGCAGCGTGGTGGACGTCATCCGGAAGTCGGCGGAGACCAGGAGGTCCAGCTTTCCTTCCGGCGCCTGTTCGTGCCACTTCACGTGCGTGGGTTTGAGGCCTTCGGCGTGGTCCTGGCCCAGCACGTTGTTGTGGGTGCCCAGCAGGTTCCGCAGGAAGTACTCATTGCCCTTCGCCGAGGACCCAAAGAGGTTGGAGCGCCACAGCACCAGGGTGCGCGGCCAGTTTTCCGGGGCGTCCACGTCCTCGATGGCCGGGTTCAGCGTGCGGTTCTTCAGCGCATCTGCAATGTAGCTGGGGGTGTCCTTGGCGCTCCCGGCGGCGACGGCGGCCTCCGCCTCGTCGGCGAGGTCCAGCGGGTTGCGGTCGAACTGGGGATAAAACGGCATCCAGCCGAGCCGGGCGGACTGGGCGATGGCGTCCGCGGTGTGCAGGCCGTCCAGGGCGCCGGTGGAGAGCGGGGATTTCAGCGCATCGGCCGAATACCCGTCCTGCCGCCACTGGTCTGTGTGCATGTACCAGTAGCCGGTGCCGATCATGGTGCGCGGCGGCCGTGACCAGTCCAGCGCGTTGGCCAGGGACACCCAGCCGGTGACCGGGCGCGTCTTCTCCTGCCCCACATAGTGTGCCCAGCCGCCGCCGTTACGGCCCATGCAGCCGGTGAGCATCACCAGCGCCAGGATGGCCCGGTAGGTGGTGTCGCCGTGGAACCACTGGCAGATGCCCGCGCCCATGATGATCATGGAGCGGCCCTTGGACTCCTCGGCGTTCCGGGCGAATTCGCGGGCCACCCGGATGCAGGCCTGCGCCGGAACGGAGGTGATCTCCTCCTGCCAGGCGGGGGTGTAGGGGGTGGCGGCGTCGTCATAGCCAAGGGCCCAGTCCCCGGGCAGTCCGTCGCGGCCCACCCCGTACTGGGCGAGCATCAGGTCGAACACGGTGGTGACCAGCTGTCCTTCCACCTCGATCACCGGCACACCGCGCCGGAGCACGCTGCCGGTGCCGTCCGCCTGCTCGAAGCATGGAAGCATGATTTCGGCGCTCTGACCCGAGACTTCCCGCAGGGACAGCGCCGGATCGATCCCCTCGAGGTCCAGGTTCCATTTGCCCTCGCCGCTGCCGGAGTAGCGGAACCCCATGGAACCGTTGGGGACGGCCGGACGCCCGGCCTTCTTGTCGAACAGGACGGTACGGAACGCCGCATCCTCAGCCCCGGACTCCGCCGGGATGTCCGCTGCGGTGAGGAATTTCGACGCCGTGAGGCCGCCGTCGTCGCGCCTTTCCAGCCTGACCAGGAACGGCAGGTCGGTGTACTGCTTTACGTAGTCCGTGAAGAAGGGGACCTGCCGGTCCACGAAGAACTCCTTGAGCATGACGTGGCCCATGGCCACGGCCAGGGCTGCGTCTGTTCCGGCCTGCGCCGGAAGCCACTCGTCCGCGAACTTGGTGTTGTCCGCGTAGTCCGGACTGACCGTGACCACCTTGGTGCCGCGGTAGCGGACCTCGGCCATCCAGTGCGCGTCCGGGGTGCGGGTGACGGGGACGTTGGAGCCCCACATCATGAGGTATCGCGCGTCCCACCAGTCACCGGATTCCGGAACATCGGTCTGGTCGCCGAACACCTGCGGGCTGGCCACGGGAAGGTCGGCGTACCAGTCGTAGAAGCTGGTCATCACCCCGCCGATGAGCTGGATGAAGCGGGTCCCCACCGCATGCGAGACCATGGACATCGCCGGGATGGGGGAGAAGCCGGCGCAGCGGTCCGGGCCGTAGGTCTTGATGGTGTTCACGTGCGCGGCGGCCGCAAGCTCGATCGCTTCCTGCCAGGACACCCGCACCAGCCCGCCCTTGCCGCGGGCCTGCTGGTACCGCCGGCGCCGCTGAGGATCCGCGGCAATCTCCGCGAAGGCCAGCACAGGATCGCCCAGCCGGGCCTTGGCCTCGCGGTACATCTCCACCAGCACGCCGCGGGCGTAGGGGAAGCGCACCCGGGTGGGCGAGTAGGTGTACCAGGAGAAGGCCGCGCCGCGCGGGCAGCCCCTGGGTTCGTATTCAGGGCTGTCCGGGCCTACCGAGGGGTAGTCGGTCTGCTGGGATTCCCAGGTGATGATGCCGTCCTTGACGTACACCTTCCAGGAGCAGGAGCCGGTGCAGTTCACGCCGTGGGTGGAGCGGACCACCTTGTCGTGGCTCCACCGGTCGCGGTAGAAGATGTCCCCCTTGCGGCCGCCCTCCCGGAAGACCGCCCTGCCGTCGTCGGTCTGGTCCCACCGTGTGAAAAAACGGCCCAGCTTCAACATTGCTTCTGATGCGGGTCCATCTAACCCCGCATGGGGTCCGGCAGCCATGCCCCCCAAGCTAGGCAGGTGCCTTCAGTCGGGGTAGGGCATAACGGCCCTGTTCAGGCTCACGCAGCTTCTGCATCCAGGTGCCTGCAGGCAGAATGGGTCCATGACACGCATCGCCATTATTGGCGGCCACGGCAAAGTGGCCCTCCTCCTGTCCCAGCTCCTCACCGGCGAAGGCCACTCCGTCACATCGTTCATCCGGAATCCTGACCATGCCGGGGACGTCGCCGACACCGGCGCCTCGCCGTCGGTCCTGGACGTGGAGAATGCCACGACGGCGGAAATCGCCGACGCGCTGGCCGGCCACGACGCCGTGGTTTGGTCTGCCGGCGCCGGCGGCGGCAACCCGGACCGCACCTATGCCGTGGACCGGGACGCAGCCATCCGCTCCATGGATGCCGCCGCCCAGGCAGGAGTGGACCGGTACGTCATGGTGTCCTACTTCGGTGCCGGCAAGGACCACGGGGTGCCGGAAAGCAACAGCTTCTTTGCGTACGCCGAAGCCAAGGCGGCCGCGGACGAGTACCTGCGCGGCACCGGGCTGGCCTGGACCATCCTGGGTCCCGGGGCACTGACGGACAAGCCGGGAACCGGGCTGATCGACATCGACCCGTCCCCGGACGGTGACCGGGCCACCTCGCGCGCCAACACGGCGATTGTGGCGGCGGCGGTGCTGGACCTGCCCCAGACGGCGGGCCGGACCATCGAGTTCCGCGACGGCACCCTGCCGGTGGCGGCCGCGCTGGAGCCGGGCGCCTAAGCACCTTCGGGGAGGATGGGCAGGGGCGCGGTTATGCCGGGGTGGCCGGCGCGGCCAGCTCCAGGTCCAGGGAGTTCCTCTCCACGTAGTCCAGGGCGCAGCGCACGGCACCCACCGTGACGATTGAATCGCCCAGCGGGGATACTGCCACCCGTGCCGGGGTGGCGGTGAACTCCTTCAGGCGCTCGCTGATGGGCCCGAGGAGCATGCCTGCGGAATCGGCAACGCCGCCGCCGATCACCACCAGCTCGGGGTTGAGCAGGGTGGCCACGGTCCCTATCACCCTCGCCATCCTGTCCGCCAGCCGGTCCAGGATGCCCAGCGCCACAGCGTCACCCTGTTCCGCAGCGGTGAAGACCTGTTCAGCTTGCACCCGACCCTGGACGGAGCGGAGGGTGGTGGGGGCCGTGGTGGCCAGGGCGTCGGTGGCCCAGGTACGGGCAAGGTACGCGATGCCGTAGGTGTCGCCCACCCCTTCCACCAGATCCAGGTACGCGAGTTCCCCGGCGCTGCCGCGCGTTCCGTGGACCAGCCGGCCGCCCTCAACGATGCCTGAACCCAGCCGTTCGCTGGCCAGGATCACCACCACGTCGTCAATCCCCGCGGCCGCGCCCTGCCAGCGGTCACCCAGGGCAGCAAGGTTGGCGTCGTTTTCCAGCAGCACGGTCCAACCCCGGGTTTCCTTGAGGGCCGGCCGCAGTCCCAGGTCGAACAGTCCCCAGAACTCCTGCGTGGCCACCACGTCGCCGTGCCGGTCAACCGGTGCGGCAACTCCGGCGCAAACTGCCAGCACCTGCCCGGCCCCCATTCCCGCCGAGTGCAGCGCCGCCCCAGCCACTCCGTCGATGAAGGCTATGCGCTCCCGGGAGCCCACCTCGCCGGCCTGGAAGGGGCGGCTGGACCGTCCCAGGGTCCGGCCCCGGAGGTCCGAAACCACCACGGTGACCTTGGCGTAGCCGATGTCCATGCCCAGGACCACGCCTGCGCGCTCGTTGAGTTCGAAGCGGCGGGCCGGGCGGCCCTTCTGGTACCCGCCGAATTCGCGCTGGTTCTCCCGCTCCAGGACCCAGCCCCGGCGGACCAGGTCCTCGCAGACGGCGATGGTGGTGGCACGGGTCAGGCCCGTTGCTGCCATGACGTCCGTGACGGTCACAGCGGCCGAGGCGCGCAGGAACTCCAGGACTGCGCCGGCACTGACCCGCCGCAGGAGTTGGGGAGTCGCCGGAACCAATTCAGGCATGCTGTTGACCTTCCTGTACAAAGCACCAGATAATACTTGGGAAAGTAAATTTAGATTCAATATAAATATACCTGCTGCACAGAAAAGGATCACCCCTTGTCAACCACTGCCACACTGGCAACCCTGTCCGACTCCGACCGTCCGGCCGACCCCAACTGGTGGCGCCAGGCCTCGGTCTACCAGATCTATCCGCGCAGCTTTGCGGACTCCAATGGCGATGGCATCGGTGACTTGAAGGGCATCACCGCCAAGGTCCCGTACCTGAAGTCGCTGGGCATCGACGCCGTTTGGCTGAGCCCGTTCTACCCCTCCGCGCTCGCCGACGGCGGCTACGACGTGGACGACTACCGCGACGTGGACCCCAAGCTGGGCACGCTGGACGACTTCGACGAAATGGCTGCCGCGCTGCACGAGGCCGGCATCAAGCTCATTGCCGACATCGTCCCCAACCACTCCTCCAACCGGCACAGGTGGTTCCAGGAGGCCCTTGCCTCGCCAAAGGGCTCACCGGCACGCGACCGCTACATCTTCCGTGACGGCAAAGGCCCCAACGGTGAGTTCCCGCCGTCGGACTGGGACTCGGTGTTCGGCGGACCCGCCTGGGAGCGCATCACCGAACCGGACGGCACCCCCGGCCAGTGGTACATGCACATCTTCGCCAAGGAACAGCCGGACCTGAACTGGTCCAACCGCGAGATCCGGGATGACTTCCTGAAGACCCTGCGGTTCTGGTCCGACCGCGGCGTTGACGGTTTCCGCGTCGACGTGGCCCACGCCCTCACCAAGGACCTCACCGAGCCGCTGCTTTCCAAGCTGGAACTGAGCGCCGCCAACACGGGCGTGGACGGATTCGACGACGGGACGCACCCGTTCTGGGACCGCGACGAGGTCCACGAGATCTACGCCGAATGGCGCGAAGTGTTCAACGAGTACAACCCGCCGCGCACAGCCGTTGCCGAAGCCTGGGTGCACGCCACCCGGCGTGCCCGCTACGCCAGCCCCCAGGGGCTGGGCCAGGCGTTCAACTTCGACCTGCTGCAGGCTGACTTCGACGCCGCCGAGTACAAGGAGATCATCACCCGCAACCTGGCCGAGGCCGCCGCCACCGGTGCCTCCTCCACGTGGGTGTTCTCCAATCACGACGTCGTGCGGCACGCCACCCGCTACGGGCTGCCCCAGGTGGCCAAGGAAAAGGCCGGCGCCAAGGGCCAGGACGGCAAGGACTGGCTGCTGGCCGGCGGACCCAAGGACCAGCTGGACGTTGAACTGGGCGAGCGCCGTGCGCGGGCCGCCACCCTGTTGATGCTCGCCGTTCCGGGATCCGCCTACCTCTACCAGGGCGAGGAACTGGGCCTTCAGGAAGTGGCCGAGATTCCCGAATCGGAGCGGCAGGATCCGTCCTTCTTCCGCAACAAGGGCGTGGAAATCGGCCGCGACGGCTGCCGTGTGCCGCTGCCCTGGAAGGTGGAGGGCACCTCCTTCGGATTCGGCGAGGGCGGCTCCCACCTGCCGCAGCCGGACTGGTTCAGCAAGTACGCCGTTGAGGCCCAGGACGGGACCGATGGCTCCACCCTGGAGCTCTACCGCAAGGCCCTGAAGCTCCGCCGCGAACTAATGACGGACGAGGCACTCGAGTGGGCCGAAAACGGCAATCCGGATGTCCTGCACTTCAAGCGGCCCAACGGCTGGCAGTCCGTGACCAACTTCGGGAACACCGCCGTCGAGCTTCCGGCCGGCGAGGTGCTTGTCAGCAGCGGCCCGCTGGAGGACGGCAAGCTGCCGGCAAACACCACCGCCTGGTTGCGTTGAGTTGGGCCTGGCTAAAGTCCTGGGAAGGCCGGCTGTCCTGATGGGGGAGCGGGCCTGATGCAGGAAGTCATCTACGGATGCATGGGACTGGGCGGCAGCTGGTCTGACGAGCCACATGGAAGCCACCATGTGGACCAGGCCGCTGCCGCCGTCCAGGCGGCCCTGGACGCCGGGATCACCCTGTTCGACCATGCGGACATCTACCGCAGCGGCAAGTCCGAAGCTGTGTTCGGCGAGGTCCTGGCCGGCACGCCGGGCCTGCGGGAGCGGATCCGGCTGCAGACCAAGTGCGGCATCAGGCTGAACGAACGCGGCCTGCAGACCCACTACGACCTGAGCCGGGAGGCCATCCTGGAACGGGTCAACGGCAGCCTGGAACGGCTCCGGACCGGCTACGTGGATATCCTCCTGCTGCACCGCCCGGACCCCCTGGCGGACCCTGCGGAGGTGGCATCCGCCGTCGGGCAGCTTATGGACGAAGGCAAGGTCCGGCAACTGGGCGTGTCCAACATGTCCGCAGCGCAAATTGAGGTGCTGCAGGACCGGCTGGAATCCCCGGTGGTGGCCAACCAGCTGGAGATGAGCCTGCTCAAGCGGGCATGGCTGGAAAGCCAGGTCCTGGTCAACCACCCGGAACACCTGGACTACAGCTTCCCGCACGGGACGGTGGAGTACTGCGTCCGCAACAACATCACCCTGCAGGCGTACGGCTCCCTGGCGCGCGGTGTGTATACCGGTGCGGAACCGGACAGCCCCACCTCAGCCGATGCGGCAACTGCCGAACTCGTGGCGGCGCTTGCGGGACAGTACGGCACCTCCGGTGAGGCTGTCCTGCTCGGCTGGCTGATGAAGCATCCGGCCGGGATCGCACCGGTGATCGGAACGGTGAACCCGGACCGGATCCGGGCCTGCGGTGACGCGGCCCGGGTGGCGCAGGCCCTCAGCCGCGCCGACTGGTACAAACTCTGGGTCACGGCGCGCGGGAGCAACATCCCCTAACCCCTCCCAACTAGGTAGCGGTAAGTGTCGTTTTGGCGCCTCATAACGACACTTGCCGCTACCTACTTTCACTTGGGCCCCAGTCATATCCCGTTTAGTTCGTATTGATCCTCACAAGCTGGCCCTTTTCTTCGCCGTGCCGCTTGCGGGGCGGATACTGTAGAAAGCATGACGTCTACCATCGCCGCCGAAACCGTTAGGCCGGAACGCAATATCCCCGCAGAGATCGCCCGTTCCTGGCTGCTGGTCAATGCCATGAAGCCGGAGCTTTTCGACCAGTCGGCCGTCTCCCGTGCCGACTCGATCATCCTGGATATTGAAGATGCGGTGGACCCCTCCCAGAAGGACCAGGCCCGCGGCAACGTGATCGACTGGCTGACCGCCGGCGGCAAGGCCTGGGTCCGGATCAACGACGCCACCAGCCCGTTCTGGGCCGATGACCTCGCCGGGCTGCGCGGCACGCCGGGCCTGCTGGGCGTCATGCTCGCCAAGACCGAATCCGCGGACCAGGTCACCGAGAGCTTCCACCGCATGGATGGCAAGACCCCCGTGATCCCCCTGGTGGAATCCGCCCTCGGCATCGAGGAAGCCAACCACATCGCCAAGGCCCAGGGCGCGTTCCGCCTGGCCTTCGGTTCCGGCGACTTCCGCCGCGACACGGGCATGGCTGCCACCCCGGAGGCCATGGCCTACCCGCGGGCCAAGCTCGTGGTCGCCAGCCGGGTGGGCAACCTGCCCGGTCCCATCGACGGTCCCACCGTCGGCACCAACCACCCCATCCTGCGCGAGCAGACCGGCATCACCGTGATGATGGGCATGACCGGGAAGCTGTGCCTGGCCATTGACCAGACGCCGGTCATCAACGAGGTCATCAGCCCCACGCCGTCGGACGTCGCCTGGGCCACCGACTTCATGAACGACTTCGAGGCCAACGGCCGCGTCATCCGCGACGGCTCCGACCTGCCCCGACTGGGCCGCGCCGAGAAGATCATGAAGCTCGCCGTCGCCTTCGGGGTGCAGCCCGCGCTGTAGCCCCCATTCACCTTTCAGGAGACCCCGTGACCGATACCCGCTATTTGGTCCACGGGGTCTTTTGGGATGGGCAGCCGCCGGGTACCAGCCCATCGGCCGGTTCCAAGGCGGCGGATCATGCCAGGACAACGGACGACGCCGGCGGCCCGGTTTTGCGCCTCCAGTCACCGGAGGGGGACTTCCGGCAGCTCAGCCTCCACCGCGGCGAACGCCTCGGTTTCGAGGTGGTGGAGCCCGGCAGGTCTTGCCTGGGCCACGTCCGCGTCCAGTCGGCAAGCTCGCGCAGCCACATCCTCTGCTCCGCCGGTTCGCCCGCGTCACGCGGAAAGCAATGCGAGCGGTGTTTTGTGCTGGACGAGTCCCGGCTGATGCACGACTTCCACCGGGGCGGCCGGGTCACTCCGGGCCTGCGTGACTACCTGATGCAGGAACACTGGCTGTACATTGCCACCTTCGCCGGCGGTACCACCAAGGTGGGCACGGCCTCCGGTCCCAGGAAGTGGAACAGGCTCGCGGAGCAGGGCGCCGCCATGGCGGCTTATGTTGCCCGGGCGCAGGATGGCCGCGTGGTGCGGGTGCTTGAGGATCTGGTGACTGCCGACGTCGGCCTGACGCAGCAGGTGCGCTCCGCAGCCAAGGCGGACGCCCTGCTGCAGCCGCTTCCAGCCACGGACCTGCAGGCCATCAACGCCAGCGCAGCCGGCGAGGTGCGTGCCCTCCTGGCGTGCACCGCCGTCGTCGGCTTCGAAACTGTGGAGGAACAGTGGGTCCGACCCGCGCACGCTGAAGCCCTCTACGGGACCGGCCAACGCCATGCCTACCCGCACGCGCTGGACCAGGGGCAGCACGGCTTCCGAATCACGGCAATGAGCGGGGCGAACGTGCTGGCCCGGCTCGATGGCACGGACGCCGCGTTCGTGGTGAACCTGTCCCAACTGGCCGCCCGGACCATCAAACTTGGTGATTACGCTTCGGAGGTCCCGGCAGTACAGGAGTCCTTGTTCTAGCCGGGCGCCGCAGGCCTGGACGGTAGACTTGCACGGTGCTGAACGAATTCTGGGCCACCGCGCCAACCCGTTATAAAGTCCTGGTCTTCAGCGCGATGGGACTGATCGCCGTCGGCATCATCCTCAACATCATCGGCAACACCAGCGGCAACCAAACCCTGGCCATGGCCTCCCTGCCCCTGATCGGGCTGGGCCTTGTCCTGCACGTCGTGGGCATCGTGGTCCGCGGCCAGTCGATCCGCAAGAACATCAGGCGCTAGCTGCTGCGTTCCGCAGGACATGGTTGCGGGCGTGCTCCACGGCATCCGGAAGATGCTGGAACAGGTGTTTGTGGTGCCGGAGTGAACGGATCACGCCCACGTTGGTCACCAGGTCCAGGTGGTCCGGCCGCACACCCTTAAGCAGGACCGTGATGCCGCGCAGTTCCAGTGCGGAGATGACCTCCACCAGCGCGTGGGCGCCCGTGGCATCAAGCATCCGCAGCTGCGAGAGCCTGATGATCGCCACCTGGACGTCGTTGACCTGGCTGATCTCCTGGAGGATGCGTTCGGCGGCGCCAAAGAACATCGCCCCGTCCAGCCGAAGAACCGCAATGTGCTCATCGCCGTCGGCGGAAGGCCCCGGGATCGGCTCGCGCTGCACGCCGCTCAAGGAGGCGAATTTCCGCAGCGCGAAGAGCGCCGCCGCGGCCAGCCCGATCTGGATGGCGACGATCAGGTCGAAGGCCACGGTAATGATCGCCGTGAGGACGAAGACTGCTGCGTCTGCCCGGGTGGAGCGGAGGATGGCGGCAACGGTGCGCCGGGAAACCATCCGTGTAGCCGTAACCATCAGGATCCCGCCCAGTGCTGCCAGCGGGATGCGGCTGACCATTCCGGACGCCAGGTAAGTGATGCCCAGCAACACGACGGCGTGAACGGCTGCGGCAAGGCGGGTCCTGGCCCCGGAACGCACGTTGACCGCGGTCCTGGCAATGGCTCCGGTGGCGGGCATGCCGCCGAACAGTCCGGCGGCGATGGAAGCCAGGCCCTGGCCGGTCAGCTCACGGTCAGGGCTGTAGGGTCCGGTGGGCCTGCCGTCGGGGCCGGCCATTCCCGCGGCCACCCTTGCGGAGAGCAGCGATTCGATGGCGGCAAGGACGGCGATGGCGACCGCGGGCATGGCAAGGCTGCCCAAGGTGGCCATGTCCACGGCGGGCACTGCCGGCGCGGGAAGGGAATGGGGCAGTGGGCCGATCCGCGGGACATCCAGCTGCAGGAGTTCGGCCGATGCCGTGGCCAGGAGGACCGCCACCAGGCTCGCTGGAAGGGCCCGGAACAGCTTTTGCAGCAGGACCATCACGACGGCGACCATCGCCACGAGGGCGAGCGTCAACAGGACTGTGGGAGCCTGCGCGGCTGAGGCAGCTTCAACGGCGGCGATCACGGTGTTGTGTCCCGGGACGCCGGACGTGCCCGTCGCGAGCGGAACCTGCTGGAGGAAGATGATGGCCGCGATCCCCAGCGTGAAGCCCTCCACCACCGGCCAGGGGATGAAGGCGACGGCCCGGCCCAGGCCGCTGAATCCCATAACGCAGACCAGCAGCCCCGCCATCAATGACAGCGGGGCTACGCTGCCTGGGCCATGGACCGCCACTACGGGCGCCAGGACCACCACCATGGCGCCGGTGGGCCCCGAAACCTGCACCGACGATCCGCCCATAAGGGCTGCCACCATGCCGGCCACGATTGCGGTGATAAGCCCGGCCTCGGCGCCCACCCCGGAGCTCACCCCGAATGCGAGGGCCAGCGGCAGGGCGACAATGCCCACGGTGATGCCGGCCAGCAGGTCCGTGCGCCACGATGAGCGAAGACCGGCGTAATCCTGCCGGGAAGGGAGGAATCTGGTGAGCCTCTGGGCGGCTCTGGCAGTGGCGCGGCCGGTGGCGGCGGTGGCCGTCACGAGGCTGATCCGCGGGACAGGTGCTCCGCCGGCAGTTGCTGTGCCAGCCGGAGCTGTTCGTTCGATTCGGACAGGCTGTCCAGGAGGAAGGTCCGGGCGATGGCGAGCAGTTGCGAAACCCCTGGGTGCGCCAGTTGGTAAGTCACGGCGTTGGCGGTGCGTACGGAGGTCACCACCCTATGCCTGCGCAGGGTGGCCAGGTGCTGGGAGAGGTGCGAGGCTTCAAGCCCGGTCTCTGCCAGAAGGTAGCTGACGGCCGCAGTTTCCTGCGGAGCTGCGGCCAGCAGTTCAAGGATCCGGATCCGGGCCGGGTGCGCCAGGCCCTTGAACAGATTGGCCTTGATCTCGTACAGCGGAGCTTGGGCGGAAGACAGCAACGGAGTGGCTCCTGCGGCTTGATGGAATGATGAATCCATCATACCAGTGGGTTGCGGAACCTGTCCCGGGTGCGCCGGGGATAGGCTGGAATCCATGACTATCAATCCGGATCTGCAGGGCCGAAGCTACCCTGCCGCAGAGGTGTACGACGTTGGCCGCGAGAAAATCCGCGAGTTCGCCCGCGCGGTCAAAGCCACCCACCCTGCACACTTCGACGTCGATGCCGCCACGGCCCTGGGCCACACTGACCTGGTTGCACCCCCCACCTTCGCCATCATCATCGCCCAGCGGGCGGATGCCCAGCTCATCGAGGATCCGGACGCCGGCATCGACTTCTCCCGCGTGGTCCACGCGGACCAGCGCTTCACCCACCACCGGCCCATCGTTGCCGGCGACCGGCTCGTCGCGGAACTCCACGTCGACGGCGTCCGGGCCATGGGCGGCGGCGCCATGATTACCACACGCTCGGAGATCTTCGCCCTCGCTTCCGGCGACTCCCGGGAACCGGTCACCACCACCACGTCATCCATCCTGGTCCGCGGAGAGGGACAGTAACCATGAGCCCCACCTTCAATGAACTGAGCGCCGGCCAGGAAATCGGCAGCCGCACCATCGAAGTCACCCGGACCGACCTGGTGAAGTACGCCGGTGCTTCCGGCGACTTCAACCCGATCCACTGGAACGAGGCCTTCGCCACCGGCGTGGAGCTGCCGGGCGTCATCGCGCACGGCATGTTCACCATGGGTTCGGCCGTCCAGCTGGTCACCGACTGGGCAGGCGACCCCGCCGCCGTCGTCGACTTCCAGACCCGTTTCACCAAGCCCGTCCTGGTCACCGACACCACCGGCACGGACGAGCCCGGCGCCACCATCGAGGTCAGCGGCACCATCGGGAAGCTCGACGCCGATGCAGGCACCGCCCGCGTCGACCTCACCGTTGTCTCGGCCGGGCAAAAAGTGCTGATGAAGGCCCAGGCCGTCGTCAAACTGTCGTGAGTCCGCACCCTTGAGCGCAGGAGCCGGAATCGAGGCCACGTCCCTCCAGGTCAGGCACTGGCGGAACGCCGTGGTGGTGGCCTACACAGCAAGCGGCCTGGCCTTCGCCTCCTGGGTGTCGCGGCTGCCCGCCATGCGGGATGCGCTGGATCTTAGCCCCGGCGCCGTCGGCGTCATCCTGCTGTGCATGACGCTTGGCTCCTTCGCTTCCGTGTCCGCCTCCGGCCTCATCGTGCTGCGGCTGGGGTCCAAACGGACCATCCGTACTGGCAGCATCATGGCGGGATTAGGCCTGCTGGCGGCGGGTTTTGGCACAACCGTGCTGTCATACCCTGTGGCAACCGCTGTTGGCCTGGCCGTCATCGGCTTGGGAACCGGGAGCTGGAACACCGCCTCCAACGTGGAAGGCGCGGCGGTGGAGCGTGCCGTGGGCCGGCACATCATGCCGCGGCTCCATGGCGCCTTCAGCCTGGGAACCGTGGCCGGCGCGGGATTGGGCGCCGCTGCGGCTGCTGCATCTGTGCCCGTGTTCTGGCACCTTGCGGCGGCAGGAACAGTGGTGGCCGTGTCGGTGGCGACGGCGGCGTCCTGGTTCCGTGCCGACATCACCCCGGTGGCGGGGGAGCGCACCTACTCCCCGGACAACTTCGAAGACCCCACCACGGGCCCTATTCCCGTAATCCCTGCCGGTAGCACCCCTGACGCGCCGCTGGACAACAAGCGCAGGATCGCCCAGGCGTGGCGGGACCGCCGGACGCTGCTGCTGGGCGTCCTGGTGCTCGGCCTCGCCCTGGCCGAAGGCGCGGCGGGGGACTGGGTGGCCCTTGCCCTGGCGGACGGCCACGGACAGAGCGATGCCGCCGGTGCTGCCGGCTATGGCCTTTTCGTCACGTTCATGACCATCGGCCGGTTCGCCGGGACAGTGGTGCTGGACCGCTTCGGCCGGGTGCCCGTCATGCGCTGGTGCGCCGCCCTGGCGGTCCTGGGCCTGGCGGTGTTTGTCTTCGCCCCTGCGCCGTGGCTCGCGTACGTGGGCCTCGCGGCCTGGGGCCTGGGCGCCTCCCTGGGCTTCCCGGTGGGCATGTCCGCCGCGGCCGACGATCCTGCGAAGGCCGCGGCCCGCGTGTCAGTGGTGTCCACCATCGGCTACGGCGCGTTCCTGTGCGGGCCCCCGCTCCTCGGCCTGCTGGCCGAACACGTGGGGATCCTGCACTCACTCCTCGCCGTGATGGTGATGCTCGCCGTGAGCTTCGTGTTGTCCCCGGTGGCCCGGAAGGCCGGCTAGCTTTCCCTAGTATTGTTGACGGGTGACTCCCACCCTGCTTTCCTCCCTGACCACCTCCGCCGTCGGCGGCCCCGCCGGCAAGTTCATCGAGGCCCGGACCGAGGCAGAGATCATCGATGCCGTGCGGACCGCGGATGCGGCCGGCGAACAGGTCCTTATCATCAGCGGCGGGTCCAACCTTTTGGTGTCCGATGACGGGTTCCCCGGGACTGTCGTCAAAATTGCCTCGGAGGGGTTCACGGTCAACGCGGAGGACTCCTGCGGGGGAGTGGCAGTAGTGGTGCAGGCCGGCCACAACTGGGACAAGCTCGTGGAGCACGCCGTCCGGCACGCGTGGTCCGGGATCGAGGCCTTGTCCGGCATCCCCGGCTCCACGGGTGCCACCCCGGTCCAGAACGTGGGTGCCTATGGCGCTGAAGTGTCCCAGACCATCGCGGCCGTCCGCACCTGGGACCGCGAACGCAACGCCGTCCAAACGTTCACCAACTCAGAGCTGAAGTTCGGCTACCGGGACTCCATCCTCAAGCGCACCACCGTCAACGGCTCGCCGCGGTACGTGGTCCTCACCGTGGAGTTCCAGCTTCCGCTGGGACGGATGAGCGCTCCCATCCGTTACGCCGAGCTGGCCCGCTCCCTGGGCGTGGAGGCGGGCAAGCGTGCCTATGCCAATGACGTCCGCCGGGAAGTGCTCCGGCTGCGCGCCTCCAAGGGCATGGTGTGGGACGGCGCCGACCGCGATACCTATTCCACCGGTTCCTTCTTCACCAACCCCATCGTCTCGGCGGACGTGGCGGACACGCTGCCGGAATCGGCGCCGCGCTATCCGGCAGGCCAGGACGGACGGGTGAAACTTTCCGCGGCGTGGCTGATCGACCAGGCAGGGTTCGGCAAGGGCTTTGGCCTGGAACCGGACGGTGTGGCCGGCGGCCGCGCATCCCTGTCCACCAAGCACACGCTGGCCATCACCAACCGCGGCTCCGCCAGCGCCGCCGACATGGTGGCGGTGGCACGCGAGGTGCGCGCCGGCGTCGAACGCCGTTTTGGCATCCAGCTGCATCCGGAGCCGCTGCTCATCGGCCTGGACCTCTAGGAGTCCCGCCAGGGCCGTGTCCGGCCTAGGATGGGCGCATGGCTGCATCTGGTTCCCTGCTTCACCGCAGGATGCTCGGCAGGCTCCGGCTCGGATCACAACGGCTTGCCGGGGAGGGTGCTGCCTCAGCTCCGGAGCTGGTCCGGTGGATGACCGCAATGCAGGCACAGGACCTGCCGGCAGCCCTCTGGGCCGTGGGGGTTAGGGTGCCCGGTGCGGGGCTTTCCGACGTGCGTGCTGCCATCGATTCCGGGACTGTGGTCCGGTCCTGGCCCATGCGGGGAACACTGCACCTCGTTGCCCCCGAGGACCTGCGCTGGATGCTGGACCTCACCGCCGAACGGCTCACCAGGAGCATCGCGGCCAGGCACCGGCAACTGGAAATCACCTGGACTGATGTTGAGAAGGCGCGCGACCTGGCGCTGGACCGCATCCTCACTGATGGTCCCCTCAGCCGCCCCGGGCTGTTCAAGGTGTTCGACGCCGGCGGCCAGCCCACGCAGGGCCAGCGCGGCGTCCATCTCCTGGGCACGCTGTGCCGGCACGGCTGGCTGGTACCGGGGCCGCTGTCCGGCAACCAGCAGCTGATCGCGGCCTTCGATGAATGGATCCCGGAGTCCCGCCGGATGGAGCGCCAGGAAGCCACTGCCGAGTTTGCGCTGCGCTACTTCCGAAGCCATGGTCCGGCCACCCTGCGCGACTTCGCCTGGTGGACGCAGCTGCCGCTGACCGAGGTTCGCGCCGCGTTCCAGCACGTCCGGAGCCAGCTGGTGGAGCTGGACATCGATGGCACCAGCTACTGGCTCTCACCGGACGTGGCCGCCCTCCTGGAATCCGGAGTCCCCGGCGGCCGCTCCGTCCACCTGCTGCCCGGATTCGATGAGTTCGTCCTCGGCTACACGGACCGGACACCCGTCCTGGCGCCGGAGGATTTCGACTTGATCGTGCCGGGCGGCAACGGCGTCTTCAAGAAGACGGTGGTCGTCGCGGGGAAGGTGGTGGGCACCTGGGCGCTCCAGGGCACGGGCCGTGGTGCCGCCGTCGTCCCTGAACTCTTTGATGAGGCCAAGCCGCTGGGCCCGGCAGCCCACGCAGCCCTTGCCAAGGCAGCGGGGCGTTACACCACGTTCCTGGCCACCTGACCCTCTTCCACGCAAAAGCGGCCCCTGCCTGGTAGGCAAGGGCCGCTCATGGGGCAGCTGTACGGGCTACAGGTTGCCGGTGGCGATGTTGAGCATGCGGCGCAGCGGCTCGGCGGCGCCCCAGAGGAGCTGGTCGCCCACGGTGAAAGCGCTGATGTACTGCGGGCCCATTTCCATCTTGCGGATGCGGCCCACCGGAATGTCCAGGGTGCCCGATGCGGCCACCGGGGTCAGCTCGGCCATGGAGGCTTCCTTGGTGTTGGGCACCACCTTGGCCCACTGGTTGTCCTCGGCGAGGAGCTTCTCGATCTCGGCGACCGACAGGTCCTCGCGGAGCTTGAGCGTCAGTGCCTGGGAGTGGGAGCGCATGGCGCCGATGCGGACGCAGAGGCCGTCCATGATCACGCGGTTTTCCTCGGAGGTGCCCAGGATCTTGTTGGTCTCAACCCCGGCCTTCCACTCTTCCTTGGACTGTCCGTTGCCCAGGTCGGCGTCGATCCAAGGGATCAGGGAGCCGGCAAGGGGGACGCCGAACTGGGCGGCGTCGATGTCGCTGCGCTGGTGGGCCAGGACCTTGCGGTCGATGTCCAGGATGGCCGACGCGGGGTCGTCCAGTTCGGTGCTGACCTCGGCGTTGAGCGTCCCGAACTGGCTGAGGAGCTCACGCATGTGGCGGGCACCGCCCCCGGAGGCAGCCTGGTAGGTCATGGAGGTGCCCCACTCCACCAGGCCATTCTTGAACAGGCCGCCGAGGCCCATCAGCATGCAGGAGACGGTGCAGTTGCCGCCGATGAAGTCCTTGGTGCCGTTCACCAGGCCCTTGTCGATGACGTCGCGGTTGATGGGGTCCAGCACGATGATCGAGTCGTCGCTCATGCGCAGGGTGGAAGCGGCGTCGATCCAGAGGCCGTCCCAGCCGCGGCTGCGCAGCTCGCCGTGGACCTGCTTGGTGTAGTCCCCGCCCTGGGCAGTGACGATAATAGGCAGCTTGGCCAGCGTGTCGACGTCGAACGCGTTCTCGAGCTTGCCGGCGCCTTCAGCGAAGGAAGGCGCGGCACCTCCCGCGTTGGAGGTGGAGAAGAACACCGGGTTGATGTTGGCGAAGTCGCCCTCGTCCTGCATGCGCTGCATGAGGACGGAACCGACCATGCCGCGCCATCCGACCAGGCCGACGGAGGGGGTAGCTGCTGTAGTCATTCGACTATTTTAGACGGCTCGACCGGCAGGGCGCAGTCGGTTACGTCACTGCGGACGGGTCATCGAAAAGTACGACGGCGGCACGCACCTGAGGCGCTATTCCACGGGCCGCGGGAGATTCTTCGCCCTCCGCAGCTTTTCGGCTTTGCGCTCCATCAAGAAGCCGGCCCAGCCTGCGAACAGCGGGTAGAGCACCAGCAGGTACATCCACCACGTCCGGCTGAGGATCTCCCACTGGTCAGTCACTGCCATCTGGACGATGCCGTAAAGCATCAGGCCGAACATGGCCGTCATCAGGAGGGAAAGGAACAGCAGACCGCCCGAGGAATTCACGGGTTTGACGATGCCCAGCCCGTCGTCCTTGCGGACCCCGTACTCTTCGTCTGTGTAGGCAACTATCCCGCCGTTTTCAGAGAGCCGGTGCAGAGTCCGCTTTTCTGGCGGCTGGTAGGGAACATAGCCCGGTTCCTGCGGCACGCCCCGGCTACGCCTGGCCATGCCGGTCCTGGTTCCAGTCCAGCTGTTGGGCGCTGGGTTCGGGAATCTCCAGTGCTTCCCGCCTGTAGCTGTACCAGGCTCCATAAACGCTGAACGCGGTGAGGAACAGTCCGCCCCAGAACGGCTGGCCACCGTCGGGTACGGGCCTCAGCAGTATCACGAGGGACAGTACTGCCAGGACCACCATGACGGCAGTGAGGATTCCCATGCCCCACCATGTCCGGACCTGCGCCTGACCCAGGCCGGGAGAGAATCCAATTTCGTCGGCGGGATAGCTGTGCAGTTCGCCGGTGTTGGTCTTTCGCAGCACACGTTTTTCACCCCGCGCGAGCGCGCCCTTATGCTCGGCGTACACCACGTCGTTCCGCCGCTCCCGGTTGTCGTTGTGCATCAGGGTCAACTCAGGTCCCACTGCTCTTGGGCCAAAGTTTTCACCAGTCCCTCAGGCTCGAACGGCGCGTAGGAGGTTCAAGTGTCTTCCCCGCTGCCTTCCGGAGACGTGCAGCCTTGCGTTCCTTGTAGTAATAGGACCAGCTTGTGGGGATAATCCACAGTCCGAAGGCGACAGTGAACACGATCTTGCCCCAGTCAGGGTCCTCCGTCCCATCGATGAACAACTTGACGAGTAATGCTGCCGCGACGGTCATGATCAGAGTGATCAGGATGGCCAGGAACAGCAGACCGCCCGCGGAATTGATGGGTTTGACGGCACTGCCGACATCGCCCTTGTAAACCCCGTATTCCTCGACTGTGAGTCCCTGCTTCGCGGCCTCCAGTTCCACCTGCCGCCGGTAGTACCCTCGGCGGCCGGACCCTTTCGATCCGGAAACTTCACTTTTCATGGCGCTCTTCGGTTGTTAGGCGGAAGACGAGGTGAGGTTTCTTCATCGGTCGAACTGACGGGCTGTGGGTTCGGGTATTCCCCGTTCTGTCCGCAGGCGTTTGGCCCTCGCAGCCACCTTCGCCATACGGAGGGCGTACAGGACGCCAGCCACTCCCAGCACTGTCAGGAAGAGGGCGTCCCACATCGGGTCTTGACCCCTGCTTGTGGGTCCTGCCACCAGCAGGATGGAGAAGACCGCGACGGCAGCGAAGACAACCGCCAACACCAGGAAGCCGACGACAGACCTTACTTGGGGGTGCGAACTGGCGGTGACCACTCCGAGCTCATCCTTTGCGTAGCTGTAGAGCCTCCCCTCGACGGTGCGGAACAGGACTCTCTTTTCCCCGCGTGCCAGCGCCTGCTCGTGTTCGGCACGGACTTGGTCGTCCGAAGTCGAGCCACTGCCCGTGTTGCTGCCTGGAATGCCGTTTTGCACCTTAGTCCTGTCTGATCGATCGGATGTGGTCCAGGACCTGGCTGTCTGTGAGGCCGGTAATTTCCTGAATGGGTTCGGAGGGGGCATCAATGGTGCCATACCCTACTGCCCACCTCTGCCCGCTCCGCTTGACCAGAAGCTGTTTCTCCGCATCATTCTGCAGGAGCCGGATCGTGGCCCCGCCGGAGGGGTTGTCTTCGAGATGCTTACGGACTATGTAAAAATTCGCTTCTGCGGGTGTCGCATCGGGCCGCTGGGCCATCGCGAACCAGCTGAGGTACGCGCGGGGCTGCAGGAGTATCTGGTACTCGGGGGACTCCAGGGACAGCACATTGTCCACCGAGTCAGCGGTCAAAAGATTGATCTGGACACGCTTGGCTGCCTCCGTCAGGGCACTCGTCACGGCTGCCACCGGTCCAGCGACGGAGAGGTCACCCCCCGGTTCCACCGTGGCCAAGCCGCGGGCCACCAAGGAGGAAGCACCGGCAGCGAGAAGTGAGGCATCGTCCAGCTCTTCCGCCAGCCGCAGTGCCTTGGCCGACGCCTCTGCTGCAGGGCCGCGACGCAGGTTCAGGAGGAGTAATAGCTCGGCGAAGCCAAAACCGATTGCATCGGGAAAGCCTTGTCCGGCGGCCGTGCCGAAGGCCGTGCTTGGTTCAGTCAATGGTTATTCTCCTCAGTTATTAGAAGCCGAAGAAGTCGCCGACGGCGTCGACCCCGTCGCTGATGGCACCGCTGACAGCCTCGGTCCCCTCCGCGATCTTATCTTTGGCGTTATCTACGGCCGCGTGGATAACGGGGACATTGTCATAGAGGGCGAGGGCGCCGCTGGCTACCATGCAGGCCGTACCCACTGGCGGCGGGGCGAACGAGCCGGCCCCCATCGCAACCTTGAAAAGCGAATACTTGCCTGCGTCGTAATCGCCTTCCTTGAAGTTGTTGAAGGCATCCAGGGCGTCCAAGCCCACTCCCACGATTCCCAGGCCCTTGCCAAAGCCATCCAGGTACTTGAATGCAGTAGTGGTGTCGGCCAAGTTCAGGACTTCGTGGAACTTGCCCTCGAAAAGGTTGTTGGAGAGGTTGAAGAACTTGCTGAACTCGTTGGACTCCTGGAACGCCCGCCATGCTGACGGGTCCAGGAAGTCGCCAATGCGCGACTTGTGCAGCATGGCGCCGATGTCGAAAAGGCCCGTCCGTAGGTTCGGGAAAGCCTTGGCGAGGCCGTAGATATCCCAGCCGTTGCGGCAAGGGGAATCAGGGTCCGTAAGCCAGCCCGGCCCCCAGGGATCGTTGCTGCCCTGCCCGGGGATTGGCGGCCGGGAGCCACTGCTGCTGGCCTCTACACCCGCACCGCCCGAAGCAGTGCCGTTCGTGCTCGCCTTCTCCTGCTCGTCGGCGTTCTTCAGCAGCACTTTCGACTCCTGCTGGAGCCGGGCGACCGTCTGCTGAAGAAGGGTGCGGTGGTTGCTGTTCCAGTCCAAACGGAACCGCTGCGCGTCTGCGCCCTTCCACGCTGGATTGTTGTTGATCTGGCTGCTGAGCTGCATTGACTGCTGCTGCAGCAGGTCCGCGGTCTTGCTGAACTGCTGCGCGAGGGTGCGCAGTTGATCTACGTCGGCACCCCACAAAGTTCCTGCCACCAGGATTCCCCCCAATATTCGTCCCGCAGCAGTTCAGAGCGCTGCAGGCCCCAGCCTAAGGCAGGATCACAACTGCCGCGATGGGGTGGCCTCCCCATGCACGGCAGAATCTACTAGCCCCGGTCTGACTCCTCCAGCACAGCAGCCTTTCGGGCCCGCAGCGCGAAGAACGCGCCGAAGGCGAAGATCTGGGTAACAATGACCAGCACGATGGCACCGGCGATCTTGTTGCCGCCCAGGATCATGGTCAGCCCCACGATCGCGGAGAGCAGCGCCAGCAGCGGCAGCAACATGTAGCCCAGCACGAACAGGGTTTCGGGTTTCTTCAGCATGTTCCTAGCCCTCGGTCCGTGACCATTTGGTGAATCGGTAGCGCGTGCCGTTGGCGGCGGTCAGCCAGCCGTCCGGCGGGACGGAGGCGGAGGCCTCCCAACTGGGGCCAAGCTCCGGGGCGAACGTGTCGCCGTCGGCCGTCACGTCGATGGTGGTGACCACCGCGACGTTCGCGAGGTCCGTGGACTGGCGGAAAACGTCGCCGCCGCCCAGGATCCACACCGTCTCGCCGCCGTCGACAAACTGCGACTCAAGGAGCGCATCATCCAGGGAAGGAACCACGACGGCGCCCTCCGCCTCAGGCGTGCTGGCCCAGCTTTTCTGCCGGGTAATGACGATGTTCGTCCGGCCGGGCAGGGGACGGTACTTGTCGGGGAAGGACAACCAGGTCTTGCGGCCCATGATGACCGGGTGCCCGCTGGTGAGCCTGGTGAAGTGCTTGAGGTCCTCGGGCAGGTGCCAGGGCATGTCCCCGTCCTTGCCGATGACGCCGTCGGAGGTCTGCGCCCAGACCAGGCCGACGCCGGTGATCGAGCTGGCCAATTCCTCCGTGAAGGACTGCGGATCGGTGAAGTTCCCGGTGCTCATACGGCGATCGGCGCCTTGATGGTGGGGTGGTGCTGGTAGCCCACCACTTCAAAGTCCTCCAGCGTGTAGTCGAAGATCGATGCCGGCTTGCGCGTGATCTTCAACTGCGGGTAGTCATAGGGCTCGCGTTCCAGCTGCTTGAGGACCTGGTCCATGTGGTTCTCGTAGATGTGGACGTCGCCGCCGGTCCACACGAACTCGCCGGGCTCAAGCCCCACCTGCTGGGCCACCATGCAGGTGAGCAGCGCGTAGGAGGCGATGTTGAACGGCACACCCAGGAACATGTCGGCGCTGCGCTGGTAAAGCTGGCAGGAGAGCTTGCCGTTGGCCACGTAGAACTGGAAGAACGCGTGGCACGGCGGCAGCGCCATGTCGTTGAGCTCGGCCACGTTCCAGGCGGAGACCATGTGCCGCCGGGAGTCCGGGTTGCTCTTCAGGTTCTCCACCAGCTCGGCGATCTGGTCGATGTGTCCGCCGTCAGGAGTGGGCCAGCTGCGCCACTGAACGCCATAGACGGGGCCAAGGTCGCCGTCCTCGTCAGCCCATTCATTCCAGATAGTGACGCCCTGGTCCTGCATCCACTTGATGTTGGTTTCGCCGCGCAGGAACCATAGGAGTTCAACTGCCACGGACTTGAAGTGGACCCGCTTGGTGGTGATCAGCGGGAAGGTCTTGGCCAGGTCAAACCGCATCTGGCGGCCGAAAACGCTGGTGGTTCCGGTTCCCGTGCGGTCCGATTTATGGGTGCCGGAGGCCAGGACGTCGCGCAGGAGATCTTCATAAGGCGTAGGGATGCTCACGCCCCAAGTCTACTGGCTGGCCGTCGGGAAAGGCCGGGCGCCCCGCGGCCGGACGCCCCCACAGGGATCACGGCGACCACCACGGCCGCCGTGACCAGGACAACCCCGACGGCGGACGCGGCCTGCCAGACGGAGTCCCACCGTTCAGGACCAAGGGGCGATGCCGTATGCAGTTTCGGGCCTGAGCTCATCAACAGCACCCCGGCCTGCGCGGCGAAGAATGCGGCCAGCGTCCGGACCACACGATGCACCGTGATGGCCCGGAGCGCGGCGTCCAGGTCCGGGACCGTGGCCGCAACACTGTATCGACGCCGGGCAAGCATCAGGGGAATGCCGGACAAGAACGCAATGCCTGCGCTGGTCAAGGCGGTCACCTCCCACGTTGGCTGCACTAAAACCTCAGCCTGCCGCACCGCGACAGCCACAATCACCGCAACCAGAACGGCTGCCGATACGACCAGCATGGACATCAGGGCAGGGGAGACGGGCTGGCGTGGCCAGTGGCGGGGCTCGGTCTCCAAGCCATGGTTGCGGTGCAGCAGGACCTCGCCGCCGGCCACAACAGCCAAAATGGCGGCGGCCGAAAGAGCTACCAGAACTGCAGGGCCGCCGGCGATGGCGCCCGGCACGAACAGCACTGCCGGCGCGGGGACGAAGGCGGCCAACCCCATGGCCGCACCGATGGATACGGACAATCTTGTTGCGGGCTGGGCCGCGGTGGGGGCGCCACGCCCCATCCCATTTGGGCCTTCCAGCTTGGGAGGGGGCCAGCACAGCATCAACAGCAGGACCGCCAGGTTGAGCATGCCTGCCGGGTTCATCCAACTTGTGGGTCCCAGGGCGGGATCCGGTCGAGCCGCGTGGTTACCGGCAATTGCCCCAAGGCCGGAGGCAACGGTGGCAACAGTCCGGAGCAGCCGGTTCATGGTGATGGTCCGGAGAAGGCTATCCTGCAGGGAAGTGAGCCCCGCCAACAGCGAGCGGCGGGTGATCAGGACCAGGACAACCAGGGTTCCCGCCGCCAGCACCAGCAGGGCGCCACCGAGGTAACCTGCCAGCTCGGCGCCGGGAATGCGGCCTTCGCCGCCCACGGTCGAGTAGCCGCCTGCGCCGTCCGGCTGTGACTCATAGGGGAGAGGGGCGAAGCGCGGCAAGGTGGAGGTCCACAGAATCTGTGCGGCAGCTCCCACGAAGACCGCCAGGACGGTCCAACCGAGCCTGCGTGGGAGAAGATCCCGGACCCGCCGTGGGTTTCCGGATTGTCGAGGCGTTACGGAGCCTCTGGGGTAGCTGAGTTGCCCCAGCGCATGAACGGCCAGGCAGCCAAGGACCGGCCACGCAAGGGCAGACGGAATGTCCACAGGAACAGTGGCACCCGGGGAAATCGGAAGGATCCCTGCATTGGCAGCCGGCAACAACGAACTTGCCAGCCACCCAACCAGGCCGACCCAGAAGGCGTGCCGGGACGCGGTTGCCGCACGGTCACTCCCACTGCCTCCCCGGATGAGGGACCGGAGCAGGAAATATACGCCGCCGGCAAGCAGGAACGGCCCCAGGAGAGCCATCGGTGGAACATCGTTGACAACAGCAATTGTGGCAGCCTGCACGTTATCCCCCCAGAACGGTGCGTCGTGCCACTAAGTCAATGCCGACAAGAGCCTTGGGTCAAGCTGCGAGGACCGCGGCTAGTCGTCGAAGGGCTTGAACTGCTCCACCGCCACTACCCGTTTCTTCCCACCATTGGCCACGTGGCACACCACCACTTCGCCGGGGGACAGGTAGGGTTCCTTGGCCGGCAGCAGTCTCGTCAGGTGCGAGGGCATGTGCTCCGCCAGCTGCTTGAGGACGGTGGGCAGCGCGGGCCGGTGCGTACAGACAACCACGGGCCGCTGCTTGTCGAAAAGGGACTCGATGACCGCAGCCGTCTTCTTGGGACTGCGCTGATGCTTGTGCTCGGTCAGGCCTTCCGCCAGCTTCACCTTTGCTCCCGTGGCCCGCGCATAGGGGGCCACGGTGGCGACGCAGCGCAGCCACGGACTGGTGACCACCCGCATCGGCTTCCATGCCTGCAGGAGCCGGCCCACGGCCTGCGCCTGCCGGGTGCCGGTGGCCGCGAGCGGACGCTCGCCCTCCGCCTTGCTCCAGGATGAGCGCGGTTTGGCCTTGGCATGGCGGAGCACCAGCAGCGGCCAGGTGTCCAGCGTGCCCCGTTCGTGCGCGTCACGCAGGTATTCAAGAGGGACGACGTCGGAGGGGTTGGACAGCAGGCGGGCCGCCTTTTCGGGGGCGCACCACATGACGCTGTCCACCTCCTTGCCGTCCGGGACCAGGGTGTTGCCGTTGACCTTGACCGCCCAGTAGTAGACCACCTTGAGGCCGGATGATACGTGGTAGTGGATGGGCGGCAGGGGTATCCCAAGCGGCGCCCGGAGGCCGATCTCCTCCCACACCTCACGGACGGCGCATTCGGGAACGGTCTCGCCGTTGTCGATCTTTCCCTTGGGCCACGACCAGTCGTCGTAGCGCGGCCGGTGGATCAGCGCCACTTCAAGGCCATCCTTGTTAACCCGCCACGGGATGGCACCCGCAGCGGTTACGGCGACGGGTTCCCCCGGGTGGTCAGTCTGGTCAGCTACGAGTGCATCGCTCGACAACGCGGCTGCCTATCGCCGGCTCAGGCTGCGTTGACGCGGCCGGGACGCCAACAGCCAGGATTGGACGTCTTCCAGCGGCTTCCCGTCCTCAGACAGGTGGTGCCGGGTCCAGCGGCCCTCGTTGTCCAGGTGCCAGCTGGACGTTTCCGGTGCCATGTACCGCTTCAGGAGGTCAAGGACGTAGGTGATGTCGTCCGCGCTGGTCAGCTGAACCAGTGCCTCCACCCTGCGGTCCAGGTTGCGGTGCATCATGTCGGCTGAGCCGATGTACACCACGGGGTCCCCGCCGTTGGCGAAGGCGAACACCCGCGAGTGCTCCAGGAACCGGCCCAGGATGGAGCGGACGGTGATGTTGTCGCTCAAACCGGGAACGCCGGGGCGCAGGGAGCAGATCCCACGGACCACCACGTCCACTTTGACCCCCGCCTGCGAGGCGCGGTACAGCGAGTCAATGATGGCCTCATCCACCATGGAGTTCACCTTAATCTGCACCTGCCCGGGCACCCCGGCCCGGGCGTTGCGGATCTCGGTCTCGATCCGGTCGATCAGCCCGGACCGGACGGAACGCGGCGCCACCAGGAGCCGCTTGAAGGTGGACTTGGGGGCGTAGCCGGAAAGCTGGTTGAACAGCTTGGACAGGTCCTCGCCCACCTGTTCGTTCGCGGTCAGCAGGCCCAGGTCCTCGTAGTAGCGGGCGGTCCGGGGGTGGTAATTGCCGGTGCCGATGTGGCAGTAGCGGCGCAACCCGTCCACTTCCTGCCGGACCACCAGGGAAAGCTTGCAGTGCGTCTTCAGGCCGACGATCCCGTACACCACGTGCACGCCGGCCTGCTCCAGTTTGCGGGCCCAGGAGATGTTGGCCTGCTCATCGAACCGCGCCTTGATCTCCACCAGGGCCAGGACCTGCTTGCCGGCCTCGGCCGCGTCAATCAGGGCGTCCACAATGGGGGAGTCGCCGGAGGTGCGGTACAGGGTCTGCTTGATGGCCTGCACCTTGGGGTCCGCCGCAGCCTGTTCCAGGAACGCCTGCACGGACGTGGAGAATGAATCGTACGGGTGGTGCAGCAGGATGTCGCGGCGGCGCATGGCGGCAAACACGTTCGCGGCCTTGGAGGTTTCGGACTCGTTCAGGTACCGCGAGGTGTGCGGGACGTGCTTGGGGTAGTGCAGGTCCGCCCGGTCGATGGCGGCGATAACGGACAGGCCCCGGAGGTCCAGCGGTGCCGGCACCGAGTAGACCTCTGACTCTTCCACGCCCAGCTCACGGATCAGCAGCGCACGGATGTTGGGGTTGATGTCATGGGTGACTTCAAGCCTGACCGGCGGGCCGAAGCGGCGGCGCAGGAGTTCCTTCTCCAGGGCCTGCAGGAGGTTCTCGGCGTCGTCCTCCTCCACCTCGACGTCCTCGTTGCGTGTGACGCGGAAGGTGTGGTGCTCCAGGACCTCCATGCCCGGGAACAGCTTGTCCAGGTGGACGGCGATGACTTCCTCGAGCGCGATGAACCGGGCCACCCGGCCGGGGATTGCGCCGGCGCGCGGACCATCAATGGAGATCAGGCGCGGCAGCTGGTCCGGGACCTTGACGCGGGCGAAGAGTTCCTTGTCGCTGATCGGGTTCCGGACCACCACGGCAAGGTTCAGCGACAGGCCGGAGATGTAGGGGAAGGGGTGGGCGGGGTCAACGGCCAAGGGGGTAAGGATGGGGAAGACTTTTTCCGCGAACATCACGCTGAGCTGCTGCTTTGCGGCGTCGTCCAGTTCGTCCCAGTGCATGAGGTGGATGTGCTCGTAGGCCAGGGCGGGGCGGATCTGGTCGGCGTAGACCTCGGCGTGCCGCTCCTGGAGCCGGTGGGCTTCCTCGCTGATGCGTTCCAGCACCTCGACAGGGCTCAGGCCGGCGGGCGACGGGACGGCGAGGCCCGTGGCGATGCGGCGCTTGAGGCCGGCGACGCGGACCATGAAGAACTCGTCCAGGTTGGAGGCGAAGATGGAAAGGAAGCTGACGCGTTCCAGCAGGTGCAGGGTGGGGTCCTCGGCCAGCTCCAGTACGCGGGAGTTGAAGGCGAGCCAGCTCAGCTCACGGTCCAGGAAGCGGTCCGGCCGGATGTCGCCTTCCGGCTGCAGGTTCGGTGCGAATTCCGGAATGTCGATGCGGTCCTGGGTAGCCCTGGACGCCGGTACCTCGGAGGAGCCGAAGCGTGCCCGGACGGGCACCGCAACTTCCTGGGACGTAGCTGTTCCGGAGGGTTCCGGGTTCATGGCTTCTCCTTTAGCTTGCGCGTTGGTGCCGGCGCTTCCGCCCCGCGCGGTTCCCTTTCAACCTTACAAGCATTCACCTGCCCCACGGCCCTTGTTTTACGCCCTGCAGGGGAACGTTGTTGCTGCCCTGCCTACCCTGCCGCCGGTCCATACATGACGTCCATGTCCCAGCGCGTGAAACCGAGCCGCCGGTACAGGGCAACAGCGGCGGTATTGTCGGCGTCCACATAGAGCATGACCCCGTTCAGCCCGGCGTCGCGGAGGTGCTTGATGCCGGCGATGGTCAGGGCCTTGCCCAGGCCCATGCCCTGGGCTTCCGGCGTTATGCCCACCACGTACACCTCACCGATCGCGGGGTGCGAGCCGTGCCGGGGGTGGACCTTGGTCCAGTGGTAGCCCAGCAGGCGGCCGTCCCGGTCCTCCGCCAGGAAGAAACCCGCGGGATCGAACCAGTCCTCCGCCATGCGCGCCTCGAGGTCGGCCCGGGTGAGGTTCCCCTGCTCGGGATGGTGGGCGAAGGCTGCCCTGTTGGCGGCCAGCCAGGCGTCCTCATCCTTGCCCGGCACGAAGGGGCGGATGGCCACCCCGTCCGGGAGGCCGGCGTCGGGAAGCTCCGCGCCCGCCGTCGTCATCCGCATCTTCCACAACTCACGCACCGGCGCGTAGCCGTAGCGCGCCGCAAGATCGGCGGCGGCCTCATGGTTGCCGTGGGACCAGGCGTTCAGCCCGTCAAAGCCCCGTACTTCCTTGAGGGCGCCGACCAGCCGGTCCGCGACTCCCTGGTTCCGGTAGGAGGGGTGAACGGCGATCTCCAGGATGCCGTTGCCGTCCGGTTCCTCAACCACGACTGCGAACCCGGCCAGGTCCTCTCCGGTGGCGGGATCTGAGTCCTCATCGGGCGCATAGAGGGCCAGCGTCAGCAGCGTGTGCCCGGCGGAATCCCCGGCACGCATGGTCACCAGGCTCTGCTCGGAAATGGAAGGGTTTCCATCCGATTCCTCAGCCGCCGCCAGGAGGTCGCGGCAGTCCTTGAGGAGTCGTTGATCAACTCCGCCCCGGACGACATGGACGGGCCACTTCTGCGGATGCGCTGGAGTCATGAGCCAAGGCTATACGTCAATGGCGGGCCGGGGCTCAGGCCTCGGTGAGTTCGTCTTCCTGCTGCCGGACCAGGGTGAGGCGGTAGCCAACGTTCCTGACCGTGCTGATCAGGTTCTCGTGGTCCGCGCCGAGTTTGGCGCGGAGGCGCCGGACGTGGACGTCCACGGTGCGGGTGCCGCCGTAGTAGTCGTAGCCCCACACCTCGGTGAGCAGCTGCTGGCGGGTGAACACGCGGCCGGGATGCTGCGCCAGGTATTTCAGGAGTTCGAACTCCTTGAAGGTCAGGTTCAGCGGCGCGCCGTTGACCCGTGCCGTGTAGCTTGCCTCGTCGATGATGACGCCGGCGGCACGGATCTCGCTCGGGGCGTCTTCCTGCTCGGGCACGGCCCGGGCAACGGAGAGCCGGATACGCGCCTCCACTTCGGCGGGTCCAGCGGAATCGAGGACAATGTCGTCAACGGCCCACGCCGAGGACACAGCAGCCATGCCGCCCTCGGTCAGGATCAGGACCAGGGGAGCGCTGAGTCCGGTGGCTTTCAGGAGCTGGGTGAGCGAACGGGCGCCCACCAGGTCCTTGCGGGCATCCAGCAGGACGATGTCGCAGGGGTCCGTCTCAAGGAGGGCCGTGGGCTCGGCGGGGAGGATATGGACCCGGTGGTTCAGCAACTCGAGGGCAGGCAGGATGTCCACCGAAGAACCGGTGCTGTTGGTCAGTAACAGGATGTGCGACATTGTTCCTCCAAGGGCCGTCCGCGCATCATTGGGCGACTGAACCGGATTCTCACCGGCCGGTACGGGCTTCCTGCACGAGGTTCCCAGCCGTCAGCACGCCGCCGGCCAGCCACCTCAGCAGGGAGCGTAGCTGAACCTTGAGTATACCCGGCGGCCTCCTCCAGACCACAGATTCAGGCCGCGGACAGGCACGTTTTGCGACATATGCGGTTCACATAAGGCAGGATTGAAGCAGGGCGGACCAGCCCTGCCACGAGGGGGCGGACCAGCCTTCCGGCCGACGCCAGGATGGGAAAACAGCGCAGTGAGTGCACCGACGAACCACAGGCCGGGCCCCGCATGACGGCGGAACTGCAGGCACCCGTGCGTTCGCTTGGTTCGTGGACCATCGGCGTCATTGGGATCGCGGGCCTCATCGCCATCATCGCCGGGTTGTATGCGTCTCCTGTTGCGCTCGTCGCCGTCGGCATCCTCATTGCCGCCGCGGTGGGCATCGGGTGGCCGCACTTCCTGCGCATCCCCGCCAAGAAGACCCTCGCCGCCGTCATCGCCCTTCCGGGTGCGGGCGCTGCGGTGGCCGCCGGGGTGACACCGGCTCCGGGCTACCTGGACTGGACGCCGGCCCTCGTGGCACTGGGAATGATGGCGGTCTTCGTGGTGCAGCTGGTCCGCGGCACGGGCCAGGCCCAACGGCTGGAGTCCACGCTCGGCTGCTGCGCCGGCGTCCTGCTGTCCTGCCTTGGAGCAGGCTGGGTTGCCGGTGCCCGGTTCAACGGCGTCCGCGAGATGCTGCTGGTGGCGGCCGTCAGCGCGGCTGTGGCCCTGCTCGCCGGCCTCATCCGCTGGCCGGACAGCATCATTGCGCCGCTGGGCATTGTGCTCGCCGGCCTGGCCGGGCCGCTGGCGGGACTGGTCCTGTCGGACATCGCCGTCCTGCCCGCCGCCGTCTTCGGGGTGGTGGTGGGCGCAGTCCTGGCAAGTTTCCGCAGGCTGGCCACGCTCCGCGGCGCTCCGCTGAATTTTCCTGCCGCCCTGAGCATGGGCCTTGCCCCGGTTTCTGCGGTGGGATCCCTTGCGTACTTCATAGACAAACTACTCATCTACTAACGGGTTAGGATGGCACCATGTCCGTACTTGCTTTTGAAATCTTCTTCCTTGTCCTGCTCGGCATCGCGAGCCTGTCCATGGCCTGGTTCGCCGGTTTCGTGGTCTACCGCCTCTTCAAGGGCCAGAAGTAGCCACCCCCTTTCCGGAGCCAGCCGTATCTCGAGGTAATACCAATGCCCATTGAGATTCCTACAGATCTGACCCCTGAACTCGTCCCCCTTTCATGGCTCATTGGTGAGTGGGAGGGCCGCGGCCGGCTGGGCAGCGGCGACGAGGACTCGGAACACTTCCTGCAGCACGTCTCCTTCACCCACAACGGCCTGCCGTACCTCCAGTACCGGGCCGAAAGCTGGTTGACCGACGACGAGGGCACGCGCCTGCGGCCGCTCACCGTTGAGACCGGCTTCTGGGCGCTGGAGCGCAAGCAGCTGGATGCCGACGGCGGCCCCGGCCTGGTGCCGGCCGACATCGTCCCGGTGCTGAAGAGCGCCGACGAAGTCGAAGCGCTGCGCAACAAGGACGGCGGCTTCGACATCTCGGTGTCCATCGCCCACCCCGGCGGAATCACGGAGCTGTACTACGGCCAGATCAAGGGCCCACAGATCCAGTTGACCACCGACATGGTGATGCGTGGCAGCCACTCCAAGGAGTACAGCGCGGCCACCCGGATCTTCGGCCTGGTGGACGGCAACCTGCTGTGGCGGTGGGACGTGGCAACAGGGGGAGAGGGCGGCAGCGGCCTCGAAGCCCACGCCTCCGCGTTCCTGCACAGAGTCTCCTGACACAGCAAGAGTCTCCTGACCTGGAAAGGGCTCCTCGTGGAAGACGGCACGGAACAAGCGGGGAAGCCCGGCGGCTACGGCGGACTCAAAGCCGTCTTCTTTAACGGCACCCTGAAGAAGTCGCCGCAGACGTCCAACACGGACGGCCTGATCGCCATCAGCCGCGGCATCATGGAAAAACAGGGTGTCAGCACCACGGTGATCCGCACCGTGGACCACGACATTGCCAGCGGTGTCTACCCTGACATGACCCAGCACGGATGGGCCACCGACGAATGGCCGGCGCTCTATCCCGCCGTCCAGGAGGCCGACATCGTGGTGGTGGCGGGCCCCATCTGGCTGGGCGACAACTCGTCCCAGACCAAGAAACTCATTGAGCGCCTCTACGCCCATTCCGGCGAGCTGAACAGCAATGGGCAGTGGGCGTTCTATCCCAAGGTGGGCGGCTGCCTGATCACCGGCAACGAGGACGGCATCAAGCACTGTTCCATGAACGTCCTCTACAGCCTGCAGCACATCGGCTTCAGCATCCCGCCGCAGGCCGACGCCGGCTGGATCGGCCCGGTTGGCCCCGGCCCGAGTTACCTGGATGAGGGCTCCGGCGGCCCCGAAAGCGATTTCACCAACCGCAACACCACCTTCATGACCTGGAACCTCCTGCACCTGGCAAAGATCCTGAAGAATGCGGGCGGATACCCCGCCTACGGCAACCTGCCCAACGAATGGAACGCCGGAACCCATTTCGATTTCGAAAACCCGGAATACCGTTAGCCTGCGAGGACTTCTACTTCATATGACTACCCCGAGCCCTTTGCTGTCGCGCCCCGGCGCCGTCGAGGCCGGCGGCCCTGACGCAGGAGTCGCCGCCCACTACGGCGAGCCCCTGCGCGAGCAGCGCGCACTCGCTGCCGGAACCGCCGTCGTCGACCTTTCCCACCGCGGCGTGGTCACCGTCACCGGGCCGGATCGGCTGAGCTGGCTCAATACCCTGTCCTCGCAACAGGTGGCGGCGCTGAAGCCGGGGGAGTCCAGCGAACTGCTGCTCCTGAGTGTCCAGGGCCGCATCGACTTTGACGCCCGGGTCGTTGACGACGGCGGGACCACCTGGCTGATCGTCGAGGCCGCCGAGGCAGCGCCGCTGGCTGAGTACCTCAACCGGATGAAATTCATGCTCCGGGTGGAAATCGCCGACGTCTCGGCAGACTGGGCCGTCGTGGGCAGCACCCGGGCCGTCCCCGAGTGGTCCGGCCGCCTAGCCTGGCAGGACCCATGGCCGCACGTGTCCGTCGGCGGATACTCCTACGCCGTCGTCCCCGAGGAGAAACATCCGGGGCTGGAGCGTCCGTGGTTCGAGTACCTCATTCCCGCCGCCGAATTGGAGGACGCAGTTTCCGGGCACGCGCTGGCCGGCGTGCTCGCCGCCGAGGCCCTGCGGATTGCCGCGTGGCGCCCCCGGATCGGCGCCGAGACGGATGACAAGACCATCCCGCACGAACTGGACCTGCTCCGCACCGCCGTGCACCTGGCCAAGGGCTGCTACAAAGGCCAGGAAACCATCGCCCGCGTCCACAACCTCGGCCACCCGCCCCGCCGGCTCGTCTTCCTGCAGCTGGACGGTTCGCAGCACACCCTCCCCGCGGCCGGAAGCCCGGTCCTTGCGGGGGAGCGCAAGGTGGGAACGGTGACCTCGGTGGCCCAGCACTACGAGATGGGGCCCGTGGCCCTGGCAGTCATAAAGCGTTCCGTGGCGCCGGCTGAGATACTGACGGTCCTGGACGGCGATGAGCCGTATCCTGCCGTCCAGGAACTCATTGTCGCCCCGGACGCCGGCCAGGTGGTGGGGCGCCAGACCGGATTCCTGAAAGGGCCACGCTGATGACCGAACACACCGGGACCACCCCTGCCGGCCTTGGGGCGCAGGCAGCGGAAGGGTACGACGACGACGCGCTGGCTTTGGCGCAAACGCTTTTCCAGGCTGCACGGGAAGGAAGCGACGCGCTGCTGGGTGCCTACCTGGACGCCGGGGTTCCCGCCGCGCTGACCAACTCCGCCGGTGACTCCCTGGTCATGCTGGCCGCCTACCACGGCCACGCCGGCACCGTTGGGCTGCTCCTGCAGCACGGTGCCGACCCCAACACCGCCAACGACCGGGGCCAAACCCCGCTGGCCGGCGCGGCCTTCAAGGGCTACACGGACGTGGCCCGCGTCCTGCTCGGCGCCGGCGCGGATCCGGATGCCGGTTCGCCGTCGGCACGGGCCGCAGCGCAAATGTTCGCCCGCACGGAGATCCTGGACCTGCTGGGCTAGCTTCACCCGGGTTCCGCCCGGCACAAAAAACTCCTGAAGGAAGACCGAGTGGAAAACGTAGCAAAGCCCTGGCCGGCACTGTGGTCCCTGGTGATCGGGTTCTTCATGATCCTGATCGACACCACAATCGTGTCCGTGGCCAACCCCCGCATCATGGAGGGCCTGGACGCCGACATCAACTCGGTGATCTGGGTGACCAGCGCCTACCTGCTGGCCTACGCCGTCCCCCTGCTCATCACCGGCAGGCTGGGCGACAGGTTCGGGCCCAAGAAGCTCTACCTCTCCGGCCTGGTGGTCTTCACCCTCGCCTCGCTGTGGTGCGGATTCTCAGGCGACGTCCGGATCCTCATTGCCGCCCGCGTCCTCCAGGGCCTTGGCGCCGCGATGATGACTCCCCAGACCATGGCCGTGATCACCCGGATCTTCCCGCCGGACCGCCGCGGATCAGCCATGGCCGTCTGGGGCGCCACGGCCGGGATGGCAACACTTGTGGGACCCATCCTGGGCGGGGTCCTGGTGGACGGCCTTGGCTGGGAGTGGATCTTCTTCATCAACGTGCCCATCGGCGTCGTTGGCTTCATCCTTGCGCTGCGCAACGTTCCGGCCCTGAGCACCCACCCGCACAAGTTCGACATTCCCGGCGTGCTGCTGAGCGCCGTCGGGCTCTTCCTGCTGGTGTTCGGGATCCAGGAGGGCGAGACCTACAACTGGGGCACCATCACGGGGCCCATCAGCGTGTGGGGCCTGATCATCGCCGGCATCGTGGTGCTGATCGGCTTCGTCCTGTGGCAGCGGTTCAACAAGGGCGAGCCGCTCCTGCCGCTGGGACTGTTCCGGGACCGCAACTTCTCCCTGGCCAACATCGGAATCACCACCGTGGGCTTCACCGTGACCGCCTTCAGCCTGCCGCTCATCTTCTACTACCAGCTGGTCCGGGGCCTCACCCCCACGCAGTCCGCCCTGATGATGGTGCCCATGGCCCTGATCTCCGGCGGGCTGGCGCCCGTGGTGGGCAAGCTGGTGGACCGGGTCAACCCGAAATACATCACCGCCACCGGGCTGGTGCTCATGGCGGTGGCACTGCTGTGGAACTCGGCCCTGATGCAGCCGGATACGCCCATCCTGCTGTTCCTGCTGCCCAGCGCCGTCCTGGGCTTCGCCAACGCCGGCATCTGGGCCCCGCTCAGCACAACGGCCACCAGGAACCTGCCGCCGCGCCAGGCAGGGGCCGGTTCGGGCGTCTACAACACCACCCGGCAGATCGGTGCGGTCCTGGGAAGTGCCGCCATTGCCGTGCTGATCCAGTCCCGGCTTGCCGCTGAGCTTCCGTCGGGCGGGACCGGCGGAGCTGCCGGGGAAGGGCTGGCAATGGGTGGCTCGCTGCCGGAGTTCCTTCATGCAGGATTCTCGACGGCGATGGGCCAGTCCATCCTGCTGCCCGCCGGAGTGATCCTGGTGGGGGCTGCGGTGGCGCTGTTCTTTGCCAAGCCGCAGCCGGTCCAGGGCTGGGGAACGGAGGGGCAGGGCCGGGCGTCAGCGAAGGTGGACGCTGGTCTGGATTCCGCCGGCTGAGAGGCCAAGCTGCCTGGCCAGGGCCAGGCAGCCGGTGTTGCTGACGTCCGCCCGCCACTGCAGCGTCAGCCCGGCGGCCAGGGCCTCATGGGCCGCGATCGAGCCTGCCAGCGAGCCCAGGCCCCGGCGGCGCCACTCAGGATCCACCAGCACCCCCATGTTGGCCAGCAGGCCTTCCCATTCCCCGTAGGCCCCGCAGGCCAAGGGCACCCGCCGGCCGTCCACATCGTGCACGATGGTGTACCGGTTTTCGAGGTCGGAGAGCCCCACTTCGTTGACGTCATCCGGCGGGCAGCGGCCCTCCAGCTCGATGGCCTCAGGGTTCCCGTGCGAAACCGTCAGCTCCTCGGAGGGCTGCTGAAGCGGCAAGTCGTCGGCGAAGAACAGGGCGGCAGCACCGAGTCCGTGGCCGCCCTGGTCCCTGGTCAGTTTCAGCAGCGTGACGTGCTGCGCCATCTCCTCGTCAGGGATGTCCGTTGCTGCGTCAATGACGTTCTGGGGGGCCACCAGCGCGGAACTTCCGAACAACCGGACGAACTCAACCGTCCGGGCGGATTCGTCAGCGCGGACAATCCGTTCGCCCGAAGCCAGGGCGTCACCGAATGCGTCGTCGTCAAGGCCCAGCCGGCGCGCCCACGCCAGCTGGATGATGGCCGCTGAACCGGGATCGAGTGTCATGGTCCCAGCCTAGGGCGGCGCGGTGGCTTAGCCGAACAGGACCGCGGCTTCGTCGTAGCGGTTCTGCGGGACGGTCTTCAGCTGGCCCAGTGCCTCCTCGAAGGCGACGTGCCGGATGTCCGTGCCCTTCAATGCCACCATGGTGCCCCAGTAACCCTCCACCACGGAATCGATGGCAGCCATGCCCAGCCGGGTGGCAAGGACCCGGTCGAAGGCAGAAGGGACACCGCCGCGCTGGATGTGGCCCAGGATGGTGGCGCGGGTTTCGATGCCGGTCCGGGCCTCCAGCTCCGGGGCCAGCTGGTCCGCGATGCCGCCAAGGCGGGGGCGGCCGAAGGTGTCCAGGCCACGCTCAGAGTGGGGGCTTTCCATGTGCTCCGGAACGAAGCCTTCGGCCACCACCACCAGGGGCGCGCGGCCACGGGCGTGGGCCTCGTTCACCCATTCGGTGATCTGCTCGATGCTGACCTTCTGCTCCGGGATAAGGATGGCGTGCGCGCCTGCGGCCATGCCGGCGTGCAGGGCGATCCAGCCCACGTGCCGGCCCATCACTTCGGCGATCATGCAGCGGTGGTGGGATTCGCCGGTGGTCCGGAGCCGGTCGATCGCTTCGGTGGCGATCTGCACGGCGGTATCGAACCCGAAGGTGTAGTCGGTGGCGTCAAGGTCGTTGTCAACGGTCTTGGGGACACCCACGATCTTGAGTCCGGCGTCTGTCAGCCGCTTGGCGGCTGCCAGGGTTCCCTCACCGCCGATCGCGATGATGGCGTCGATGCCCAGCCGGTCCATGTGCGCCTTGATGGCGTCCGGGCCACCGCCGTTTTCGAAGGGGTTGGTGCGGGAGGTGCCCAGGATGGTGCCGCCCTGCTTGGCGATGCCGCGGACCATGGTGCGGGGGATGTCGATGATGTCGCCCTCCACCACGCCGCGCCAGCCGTCGCGGAATCCGACGAATTCCTGGCCATGGACGGCGATGCCTTTCAGCACGGCGCCGCGGATCACGGCGTTCAATCCGGGGCAGTCGCCACCGCTGGTGAGGATTCCAATTTTCATGTTCGGCTCAAATCCTGGAGAGAAGGTTTACAGGCAGAGCGCCACGCTGAGCTCACCTAGAAGTGTAGTGGGGTGTGTGGGGTACGACACAAACCGGTTACATGGGGTGGCGCCCACGGCAGGGACAGCCCGGGCATGGGAAAGGCCCCTGATTTCGCGGATTGTCCGCGAAATCAGGAGCCTTGGGCCCTGGCCGGTGGGCCGGGCCAGTGGTGCTGGTCAGTGGTGGTCAGTTGAGCGACCGCCGGTCCAGGAACGTCTGGAGGACGATGTCGTTCCGCTGGTCCGGGAGGATCACCCAGGCCAGGAGGTAGAAGACGAATGCCGGGCCTGGCAGCAGGGCGAAGAGCAGGAAGGCGATGCGGACAAAGGCAACGTCCACATTGAGCTTGGCAGCTATGCCGCCGCAGACTCCGCCGAGCCACCGCTCCGGTCCGCGCTGCAGGCCGAGGCCCCTGACGATGCTGAAGAACTTATCCATGGTTCAAGACTTCCCTGTCGTTGGTTCGTTGTCACGTTTTCGGGCTGAGAGCAGGCCGCCAACCACCAGGGCTACGCCTGCGCCGATCATGAGCCCGATCAGGACGTAGGTGCCGTTGAGGGTCACGATGCCCAGCTGCGCCACGATGATCAGGGCGGCCAGCGCCAGGACGATCAGTCCCCACACCACCGTCCCCACCCTGGGAGGCGCCGTTCCGGTGCTGTCCCGGCCCGCCGTCGTCGGAATGTTGCTGGTGTCCATGTCAGTTGCCTTCCTGGATTGTGACGTTGCTGAACGTGCCGTCAATGCGTACCACCAGGTGGTTGCCGGGCTTGTCCGCGTTGTAGCTGCTTTCGCGGGTGGTGGTGCCGCCGCGCTGGCCGGTTGCCTCGTTAAGGTTTCCCATGGTCATGTCCGCCTTGATATCGACGGGCACGTTTTGCGGGATCACCACGGTTACGTTGCTGGCGGTGATGTCCAGGGGAACCACGACGTCGGATGTCAGCTGGGCGGTCGGGGAGAGGTCCGTGAGGTCCACGGTTCCCCGCCCGGCGGTGATGTCGATGCCGCCGCGCGCCTCCTCGATGCTGGCCGGGTTCCAGTCCACCTGCTGGAAACGCATCCGGCCGTCGTCCAGCGTGTTGTAGATGCCGCCGGTTACCAGCGCGATCACGGCAAAGAGGCTCAGGACGCCGGAGGTCCGGCCGCGGAAGCCCGCCAGCAGGATGCCCAGGCCCAGGATTGCGGCCGCACTGGCCCACACAATGGCGTTTGCGGAGCCGCCGAGGTCGATGATGTTTGCAGCGTCGAGCGCCTTGAGGCCGCCGCCCACCAGCAGGGCAGAGCCGGTTGCGATGGCGACGGCTGGGGCGCCGGGACCGGCGGGGCGGGGCTTTTGCGGCCGCGGTGGAACCCACGGTGCGGGGTAGCTGCTGCCGCCGGGGACTCCGTTGCCGGGCCCGCCTGCGCCAGGTCCACCGGGGACCCCGCTGCCAGGGCCCCCGACTGGAACGCCCGAGGCCCCTTGGCCGTAGGTTCCGGTACCGGGTGCGCCGGTGGTGCCGCCGCTGTAGCGGGGTACCGCGGGGAAGCCCGGGCCGGACGCCGGGGCGGCGCCTGCGCCCGTGCCTGCAGAGAATGATGAGGTGTATTCCCCGGAGGTGTAATCCACGCCTGGACGTCCCGCCGGGTGGGCCGGACCGGGGGCCGTGGCCGTGTGGCCGGCCATCGTAGGGTGCGCTTTATTGCGCTGGGAGAGGTAGTAGACCAGGTAGATCGCGCCGCCCACCCAGAAGACGGTCCAGAGCAGTCCGCCCAGGCCGTTATGGCTCCAGCCCCAGAAGCCGCCGCCCAGCCCGGTGAGCCCCAGAACGGTGGCGATCAGGGAGCCCGTCATGCCGCTGGACCAGCGCCCGGCGCCGGCTTCCTGGACGTGGATCCGCCCGTCCGGTTCCGGGAGGAAGGCCCATGCCAGGCCGTACAGGAACACGCCGATGCCGGCCAGGAGCGTCAGGACAATGAAGACGCCGCGGATGATGATCGGGTCCACGTTCAGGCGGTGGGCGATCCCGCTGCAGACGCCGCCGATCCAGCGGTCGTTGCCGCGGTAGATGCCGTTGCTGCGGATCCAGCCGAAGAAGTCGGTGGAAGGAGTTGGGGCGGTGGCGCTGCCGGGGAAGGCATAGCCCTGCGCTGGATCAGCGGGACCAACGCCCGGACCAGCGCCCGGGCCGGCCGCAGGGCCTGTGCTGGAATCTGTGCCCGGGATCGTGCTGGAGCCGCTGTCTGGACCGGACGCTGGGTCCGAAGGCGTTGCGGAGGGGGACGGCAGCGGCTGGGTGGGCCGCTCGCTGTCAGAACCGGGGAAGGCCCCGGAAGGGTGTTCGTCGTCAGGGGAGGGAGTCTGCGAGTTCATACCTCGATCCTCCCGTCCGGCCCCTTCGCCGCTCTACTGGGGGAAACCCTGAACGGCCCCTGACCCGTCCCCGGTATGCGGCAGGATGCGGTCCGGGCAACCCTGATCCGTGTTTGGATTGATCCATGACAACGCTCCCGGTGCGCCCGCCCCTGGCGCGGAGCAGCGACCGCGTCATCGCCGGGGTGTGCTCCGGCCTCGCCGCGCACCTGGGCTGGCCGGTCCGGAATGTCCGGGTGGGCATGGTCCTAGCCGCGTTCGCAGGAGGGGCCGGCCTGGTCTTCTACGCCTGGCTCTGGATCATGGTGCCCACCGCAGATGAGGCCGCGCGGCGCAACGCCCGCCGGCCGGCGTCGCCCATTGCTCCCGCCGTTAGCCAGCCCGCGCAGGGCCAGCCGTTGCACGGCCAGCCGATGAAGGAAACACCGTCCGACGGCGGAACATCCGCAGGTGCCTCAGGACCCGCTGCGTCAAACGCGGCGGTCACGGATTCCCCCTGGTTCCGGGTGCGCGGGATGCGGTACGGCAAGGAGATCCTGCTCGGCTGCGGGCTCCTGCTGGTGGCCGGCATCATGATCGCCCAGCTGCTGGGCGTGGATGTGTCCCTGGGGACGCTGATCCCTGCCGCAGCCGTGCTGGGCGGCGCGTCGATAGCCTGGATGCAGCTGGATGAAACCCGGCGCGCCGGGCTGTTGGACAAGACCAAAGCGGACCAGGCAGGCGGGTGGGGCAGGCTCGCTGCGGGACTGGCGCTGGTGGTGGCCGGGGTCCTGGTGATGGTGTCCGGCTCGGGCTCCTGGGAACAGACATGGCTGGCCCTGCTGGCTTCCGTGGCGGTCCTGGGCGGCGTGGTGCTGGTCCTGCTGCCGTGGGCGCTGAAGTTTTGGCGGGACCTGGAAACTGAACGGGCCGGCAGGATCCGGGAGACGGAACGGGCGGAAATTGCTGCCCACCTGCACGATTCCGTGCTGCAGACACTCGCGTTGATCCAGCGGCGCGCGGGCAATGAGCATGACGTCGTCCGGCTTGCCCGTGCCCAGGAACGCGAGCTGCGCGGCTGGCTGTTCCAGGATCCCGGCCGCGAAAGCGGACAGCTTTCAGACCGGCTCAAGGCTGTTGCCGCCGAGGTGGAAGACCTGCTTGGCAATCCCGTTGAAGTAGTCACGGTTGGTGATGCCGCCATGACCGAGGCACACGAGTCCCTGGTCCAGGCAAGCCGGGAGGCCATGCTCAACGCCTCGCGGCACGGCGGCGGAACGGTGTCCGTCTACCTTGAAGCATCGGAGGGCCAGGCGGAGATCTTCATCAAGGACAGGGGGCCCGGTTTCCAGCTGGGGGATGTCCCGGCGGACCGGCTTGGCATCAGGGAATCAATCATCGGCAGGATGAAACGGCACGGCGGCTCGGCGGCCATCCTCAGCACGGGCGACGGCACCGAGGTCCGCCTGAGGCTGCCGGCCGCAGCAGAACATGCGGAAGGAAAATCATGAACACCACCCAGGGGACAGGTGCCGGAGGTGCCCGCCCGGCCAACTCCGTGCGGGTTGTCATTGTGGATGATCACGCCATCTTCCGGTCCGGACTCAAAGCGGACCTGGATTCCAGCATTCAGGTGGTGGGTGAGGCTGCCACTGTTGAACAGGCCATCGCCGTGATCGCCCAGCAGCGCCCCGACGTCGTCCTCCTGGATGTCCACCTTCCCGGCGGACTGGGCGGCGGCGGGCGGGAGGTCATCGCGGGCTCCGCCGCACTCCTTGCCACCACCCGCTTCCTGGCCTTAAGCGTCTCCGACGCGGCAGAGGATGTGGTGGCCGTGATCCGCGCCGGCGCCCGCGGCTACGTCACCAAGACCATCTCCGGGGCCGAGATCACCGACGCCGTGTTCCGTGTGGCTGGCGGCGACGCCGTCTTCTCCCCGCGCCTTGCCGGGTTCGTCCTGGACGCTTTCGGCACCGCTCCCGCGGATATTGCCGACGACGAGCTGGACAGGCTCTCCGCCCGTGAGCTCGAGGTCATGCGCCTCATTGCCCGGGGCTACAGCTACAAGGAGGTGGCCAAGGAGCTCTTCATCAGCATCAAGACGGTGGAGACCCACGTTTCAGCAGTGCTGCGCAAGCTCCAGCTCTCAAGCCGCCATGAACTGACCAAGTGGGCCGCCGAGCGCCGCCTCCTTTAAACCAGGGATGCTCCATCACTTTCGGTTCCTAAAAAGCTTTTTAGGGACCAAAAGTGATGGAGCATCAGGTATTTGGGGCGCCTACTGGGCCTTGCCCAGGAAGTCCTGCAGGCGCTGGACGCCCGTGGCGAGGTCTTCATCGCCAAGCGCATAGGAGAGGCGCAGGTAGCCGGAGGGGCCAAAGGCTTCGCCCGGAACCACTGCCACCTCAACCTCGTCAAGGATGAGCGAGGCCAGCTCGGCGGAGGTCTGCGGCCTTGCGGTGCCGGACGCCGTCGGGAACTCCTTGCCCAGCAGCGCACGCACGTCCGCGTACACGTAGAAGGCGCCCTTCGGCGTCGGGCATTCCACCCCGTCGATCGCGTTCAGGCCGGCGACGATCGCCTTGCGGCGGCGGTCAAAGGCAACCTTCATGTCGTCCACGGCGGTTAGCGGACCGGACACCGCGGCGAGTGCGGCGATCTGCATGATGTTGGAGACATTGGAGGTGGCGTGCGACTGCAGGTTGGTGGCTGCCTTGATGACGTCTGCCGGGCCGATCATCCAGCCGACGCGCCACCCGGTCATGGCGTAGGTCTTGGCGACGCCGTTGAGGATGACCACCTTGTCGCCCAGTTCGGAGGCTGCGGTGGCGATTGACGTGAACGGCACGCCGTCGTAGGTCAGGTGCTCATAGATCTCGTCCGTGACCACCCACAGGCCCTTGGCGGCGGCCCACTTGCCGATCTCCGCAACCTGTTCAGGGGAGTAGACGGCGCCGGTGGGGTTCGACGGCGAGACGAACAGCAGGATCTTGGTGCGGTCCGTCACGGCTGCTTCGAGCTGTTCCACCGTTACCAGGTAGTCCTGTTCGGGTCCGGCGAAAACCTCCACGGGGACGCCGCCGGCGAGCCGGATGGCCTCCGGGTACGTGGTCCAGAACGGGGTGGGAACGATGACTTCGTCGCCCGGGTCCACCAGGGTGGCGAAGGTGTTGTACACGGCCTGCTTGCCGCCGTTGGTCACCAGGACCTGGGACGGATCCACCTGGTAGCCGGAATCACGCAGCGTCTTCTCGGCAATGGCCTTCTTCAGCTCAGGCAGGCCGCCGGCGGGGGAGTAGCGGTGGTACTTCGGCTGGCTGGCGGCCTCGATGGCGGCCTGCACAATGTAGTCCGGAGTGGGGAAGTCGGGTTCGCCCGCGCCGAAACCAATAACGGGCCGGCCGGCTGCCTTCAGCGCCTTGGCCTTGGCGTCGACGGCCAGGGTTGCGGATTCGGCAATTGCGGAAATGCGTTGGGAAACGCGGGCGGCAGACATGGCAGGTCCGTTCTTCGCAGGCAGCCGGGAGGCTGGAATGTGGGATTCGACGAGTTCTACTCTATGCTGTTCACCGGACCCTCCGGGGAGCCGGTTTTGATTTGTGACTGCCCCGCGCAGCACCTTTCAGGCCGGACTTCGGATGGACCGGGCCAGGCTGGTTTTACCTACGCGAAGTTCTTGCGTAGACTGGTTCACCGGTGTTGAAACACGGATGATGGCGTGCGCCCCAGTTCAAACTGGTGCCTGGTCGTCAAAGAGTGGAATTCACTCCATAGGGTAGTGGCGCAATTGGTAGCGCAGCGGTCTCCAAAACCGCAGGTTGCAGGTTCGAGTCCTGTCTGCCCTGCGCAAGCTGCTCCGGGCGAAAGCCCGGAGCAGGCGCAGCAACCATGGTTCTGATCAGGGCCGGGTAATCCACCATTGCAAAGATGAGCGAGGACCAGGTGACCGAAACAGCTGCCAGCAGCTCCAAGGGCCGCCCAGCTAAGAAGGAAGCCAAGGCAAACTTCTTCGCCCGCATTGCACTCTTTGTCCGCCAGATTATTGGCGAGCTGAAGAAGGTTGTTGCCCCCACCCGCAAGGAACTGATCAACTACACGCTCGTGGTGCTGGTGTTCGTGGCCATCATGATGGTCATCGTCAGCCTGCTGGACATCGGTTTCGGAACCGCTGTCAGCTGGATCTTCGGCGGCACCGGCCCCAAGGACAGCTAAGGCTGCACGGTCCGCAGGCCGCGTGTTTCGCCCGGGAAACCGGAAGGGATGCGTTGGCGTGCGGGATTGAGCCATTTAAATAGGCATGTTAGGCAATGAGGAAGCAGGAGACCAAGTGTCTGAGCAGGAGCTCGAGGTAACCGAGACGGGGCTGGAAGAATCCCCGGACGTCACGGCAGAAGCCGGTGAAGAGTCCGAGGTTGAGTCCTCCACGCCCGAATTCGACGACGCCGCCTCCGACGATGCAGAAGCCGCCGAAGGCGACGCTTCAGACGCTGACGGGGAAGACGAGCCCGCCGACGCCCTTGCCGCCGCGGCAGCAACCGCAGCCGTGGACCCCGCAGAGGAGTTCAAGGCCAAGCTGCGCCGCCAGGAAGGTGACTGGTACGTCATCCACTCCTACGCCGGTTACGAAAACCGGGTGAAGGCCAACCTTGAAACCCGCATCCAGACCCTCGACATGGAAGATTACATCTTCGAAATCCAGGTGCCCATGGAAGAAGTCGTGGAGATCAAGAACGCCCAGCGCAAGGTGATCAACCGCGTCCGCATCCCCGGCTACGTCCTGGTCCGGATGGACCTGACCGACGCTTCCTGGGGCGCCGTCCGCCACACGCCCGGCGTCACCGGCTTCGTGGGCAACGCCCACAACCCGGTCCCGCTGCGCCTGGACGAGGTCTTCTCCATGCTCGCCCCTGTCTTCGAAGAGGAGCAGGCCGAGAAGGGCAAGCCGGTCAACAAGCAGAACCAGGCTCCCGTGGCCGTCGATTTCGAGGTCGGCGAGTCCGTCATCGTCAAGGAAGGCCCCTTCGAGACCCTTCCCGCCACGATCTCCGAGATCAAGCCCGAGTCCCAGACCCTCGTGGTGCTGGTCTCCATCTTCGAGCGCGAAACGCCCGTCACCCTGGCGTTCAACCAGGTCACCAAGATCTGAGATTCCTAGAATTCGTCCCGGCGCCGCCTGCTTAGCGGCACCGGAACGGCCGGCCGCCTTGCCATGGCGGCCACAAACCTGAGGCACGCTCCTGTGCCCCAGGACGTTATTGAGAGAAGGACCCTACATTGGCTCCCAAGAAGAAGGTCACCGGCCTCATCAAGCTGCAGATCCAGGCAGGTGCCGCCAACCCGGCCCCGCCGATCGGTCCTGCGCTTGGCCAGCACGGTGTCAACATCATGGAATTCTGCAAGGCGTACAACGCTGCGACGGAAGCCCAGCGCGGAAACGTCATCCCCGTGGAAATCACGGTCTACGAGGACCGTTCCTTCACGTTCATCACCAAGACCCCGCCGGCTGCAGAACTCATCAAGAAGGCTGCAGGCGTCGCCAAGGGTTCAGCAACCCCGCACACCGTCAAGGTTGCCAAGCTGACCCAGGCCCAGGTCAACGAGATCGCCTCCACCAAGATGGAAGACCTCAACGCCACCAGCCTCGAAGGCGCAGCGAAGATCATCGCCGGCACCGCCCGCTCCATGGGTATCACCGTCGAGGGCTAGTAGCCCTTTCCGCTGTCCAGCGTCAGGGTAATTGACGACAACGGGCGGCACCGCCGGGACACCGGCACCAAACAATTGAAATGTTGGTCATCCGGGCCGGATAACGAACCGGATCACCGACTGTGGCAGGGCCCAGCGCGGTCCGCAGACCACAACTGCACAAGGAGAAATAAGCAGCATGGCAAAGCGCAGCAAAGCATATGAGGCAGCAGCCGCCAAGATCGACGCGGAGAAGCACTACGCACCGTTCGAGGCAGTAACGCTGGCCAAGGACACCAACCCGTCCAAGTTCGACGCCACCGTTGAGGTTGCTTTCCGCCTCGGCGTCGACCCCCGCAAGGCTGACCAGATGGTCCGCGGCACCGTCAACCTGCCCCACGGCACCGGTAAGACCGCCCGCGTCCTGGTCTTCGCCACGGGCGACAAGGCTGAAGCTGCAATCGCAGCCGGCGCCGACTTCGTTGGCTCCGACGACCTGATCGAAAAGATCGCCGCCGGCTGGACCGACTTCGACGCCGCCGTTGCCACCCCTGACCTCATGGGCAAGGTTGGCCGCCTCGGTAAGGTCCTGGGTCCGCGTAACCTGATGCCGAACCCGAAGACGGGCACCGTGACCCCCGACGTCACCAAGGCCGTCAACGACATCAAGGGTGGAAAGATCGACTTCCGCGTCGACAAGCACTCCAACCTGCACTTCATCATCGGCAAGGTTTCCTTCGATGCCGTGAAGCTGGCTGAGAACTACGCAGCGGCACTGGAAGAGGTCCTTCGCCTCAAGCCGTCCGCTTCCAAGGGCCGCTACATCCAGAAGGCCACCGTGGCCACCACGTTCGGCCCGGGCATCTCCGTTGACCCCAACGTCACCAAGGTGCTCACCGACGCATAGTCGTTGACAGAAGTTCCTGCACCGGATTGATTCCGGCGCAACCGAAGACCGTCCCGCGCATAAGCGCCGGGACGGTCTTCTTCTTTGTCCGCCCTCTTTGCCTATGCTGGCTGCATGGACCGCCCGCTGGTGCCGGTGTCGCTGATCCAGCAGGACACTTTGGTGGCGGAGGAGCACCGCGGCCACCAGCTGGGCATGCTGGTCAAGGCGGCCAACCTCCGCCGCGCCCAGGAAACGTGGCCCCTGGCCGCGCTCGGTCCTGACATGGAATGCCAGCGAAAACCAGCATATGCTGGCGATAAATACCGCACTTGGATTCAGGCCTGCTGGCCATGAAGGTGAGTGGCAGAAACGGCTGGGATGATACCCGAATGGCAATAGACGTAAAGATCGAGCAGCTATGGATCCCCGACTCACTGGACACCCCCGACGCAGCGGACTTCCTCGCCGCCGTCGAAGTGGGCCGCAAGGTGCGGATGCAAACGTGGGGCAGCGACGACCTCGCCTACGGTCCGCTGGAGAAGCTGCTCGAGTTCGCGGACCCCTATGAGCGCCAGCTGATCCTCGTGGCCAAAGTGGACGGCGTCATCGTCGGAACGGTCGACATTGCGCTGCCGCTGACAGACCACCTGGACCTCGCCGAGCTCACCTTGGACATCCTGCCCGAGTTTCAGCGGCAGGGCGTGGGCCGGCGGCTCCTCGAGGCCGCCGAACAGCTGGCCAGGGGGGAAGGCCGCACCATGATCCTGGTGGACACCAACCATCCCGGCGCATCCCTGCACGAGTTTGAAAAAGCCCAGCTGGTCCCCGGCTCCGGCCAGGGGTTCGTGCCGCTGGAAAGCCGCGAAGTGGAGTTCGCCCAGAAGACCGGATACACGCTTCAGCACATTGAACAGTTCAGTTCCTGCCTGCTGCCCCTGGATACCAAGCTCGTGGCCGACCTCCAGGCAGAGGCCGATGAAGCGAACAATGGACGGTACCGGCTGCACCACTGGACCGACCGCTGCCCGGAACGCTGGCTGGAGGCCGTTGCCGTGCTGGAAAACCAGGCGGGGGCAGAACTTGACCCGTCGCTGGACGCGCCCGTTGAGCAGGAGATGGTGTTCGACGGCGGTCTGTTGCGGGAAGCGGAGGACGTCGCCATCGCGCAGGGCCGCAGAACGGTGGTCACCGCCGTCGAGCACATCGCCACGGGAGCGCTGGTGGGCCTGACCACCATCACGGTGCTGGCGCACCGCGCCGACGTCGTGTTCCAGGACGATACCCTGGTGCTGCAGGAACACCGCGGCAACAAACTGGGCCTGCTGATCAAGGTGGCCAACATGGAGCGGCTCAGTGAGCAGTTCCCGGACGCGCGCATCATTTACACCTGGAACGCCCCGGAGAACCGCTACCTTCTGACCGTCAACCGGCAACTCGGATTCCAAACGGCCGGCGTGACCGGGATCTGGCAAAAAGAGCTTCCCACGCTGCGTACCAGCACCAGCTGAGTGCCCGATTTGGTGGAGGGGCAACGCCTCGCGTAAGCTGGGAGTACCAAAGACCGTCGGTTGTTGGAAATCCACTCTCCTGAACATGGCTCAACTCTGTAGTTGTGCGCTGGAGACCACAGTGGCTTTCCGGACGAAGGACCCTCAACGCAGGGCGGCCAGCGCAGGTGAACGAAGCAAAGTTCCACGGTACAGCCGTGTTGAGCCAAGCCCCGTGCATCTGCGCGGGGCGTTTTTAGTTTTAGCTCTCTTGAGCGGGGACCGTCGAATACCGGCACTATCCCCGGAAGGAGGGTTATGGCAACGCCTACCAAGGTTTCAGCAGTAGCTGAGATCACTAACGATTTCAAGGAATCGAACGCCGCTGTCCTGACCGAATACCGCGGGCTCACCGTTGCACAGCTCAAGCAGCTGCGTGTTTCTCTCGGCCAGGACACCAAGTTCGCGGTCGTCAAGAACACCCTGACCGCCATTGCAGCCAAGGAAGCCGGCGTCGAAGCATTCGACGGCCAGCTTGCCGGCCCCACTGCAATCGCGTTCATCAAGGGTGACGCAGTTGCCGCTGCCAAGAGCCTGACGGATTTTGCCAAGGCCAACAAGCAGCTGGTCATCAAGACCGGTTACTTCGAGGGCAAGGCGCTGGACGCCACCGAGGTTGCCGCACTTGCTGCCCTCGAGTCCCGTGAGCTGCAGCTCGCCAAGGTTGCAGGTGTCCTCAAGGCCCCCGCTGCCGCAGCCGCACGCATCATCGACGCACTGCGCCTCAAGCTTGAAGAAGAGAACGGTGCACCGGCAGCTGCCGAAGCGCCCGCCGCTGAAGAAGCCCCTGCCGCTGAAGCTGAAGCTGCCGCTGAAGCTCCCGCTGCCGAAGAGAACTAATTCTCTTACCCCCACCAGACTCCGGTGCCCGTCCGGCCACGCGCCGTTCGGACACCACAACAGGAAGGACGCCTACCATGGCGAAGCTCAGCAACGAAGAGCTCATTGAAGCTTTCAAGGAACTGACCATCATCGAGCTCTCCGAGTTCGTCAAGCTCTTCGAAGAGACCTTCGAAGTTACCGCCGCTGCTGTTGCAGTTGCTGGCCCCGCCGGCGCTGCTGCTGAAGAGGTTGAAGAGAAGACTGACTTCGACGTCGTCCTCGAAGCTGCCGGTGACAAGAAGATCGCAGTCATCAAGGAAGTTCGCGCCATCACCTCCCTCGGCCTCAAGGAAGCCAAGGACCTGGTTGACAGCGCACCGAAGGCTGTTCTCGAAGGCGCCACCAAGGAAGCTGCCGAGAAGGCCAAGGAGCAGCTCGAGGCTGCAGGCGCCACCGTTACCCTCAAGTAACAACGCCTTTTCCTTCGGAAACCCCGTCCACTTCGGTGGGCGGGGTTTCCTGCTTTTAACGGCTTTCGTGCTTTCGCAGGTGCTCTCGCTTTAGGCGGGGTCGCTGATGTCCGCTACGACGGCGTCCAATGCTTGGGTCAGGGCGTCGGCGTCGACGAAGGCGCTGTAGCCATGGGCGCCGGCTCCCATGGAGATCCGGCGTCCGGTGATGGTGGCGTCGGCATAGACCGGCCAGGAAATGGTGCTCCCCAACGGTGTGATGGTGCCCCGTTCGTAACCGGTGGCCTCCAGGGCGGTGTCCGCGGGCGGGAGGGACAGCTTGTTGACTCCCACCAGGGCCCGGAGCTTGGGCCAGGAGATCTGCCGGTCGCCCGGGATCAGGGCGAACAGGAAGGTGCCGTCCTTGTGCTTGACCACCAGGGACTTGACGATGTCAGCCGGGCTGATGCCCAGGATGCCCGCGGCCTCTTCGAGGCTTTTCGCCGCGGGGCGCTCCACCACCTCAACCTGCAGGCCGCGGGCCGCGGCGTCGGCCAGGAAGCGTTCCCGTCCGACGCCGTCCGTCCCGTTTCGGGTTGGGGCCGCCATCAGTCGCGGTAGAGCAGGAGGGCTTCGCCCTGCCCGCCCCCGCCGCAGAGGGATACCGCAGCTTTGCCCGTTCCGCGCCGTTTCAGCTCATGGGCGGCGTGGGCCGCCAGCCGTGCTCCCGATGCCCCAATGGGGTGCCCCAGTGCGATGGCTCCGCCGTGGATGTTGCACTTCTCCAAGGAGTAGTCCAGGTCCTTGAGGGACTGCACGGCCACGGAGCCAAAGGCCTCGTTGATCTCGATGAAATCCAGGTCCGCAGTGCTCCACCCGGCCTTGCCCAGGGCGTTCATGATGGCGTTTGAAGGCTGGGAATGCAGGGAGTTGTCAGGGCCTGCCACCTGCCCCGACTTTCCCACTACGGCCAGGTACTCCAGCCCGTGCTCCTCCGCATAGCCGCGGGATGCGAGCACCAGGGCGGCTGCGCCGTCGGACAAGGGAGAGGAGTTGCCGGCGGTGATGGTCCCGTCGGTAACAAAGGCAGCCCGCAGGCCCGCCAGTGACTCCACCGACGTATTGGGGCGGACCCCTTCATCGGTATCCACCACCAAGGGCTCACCTTTACGCTGCTTGACGCTGATAGGTGCGATCTCGCCGTCGAATGTTCCGTTCTTTGCCGCCAGCGCCGCGCGCTGGTGGGACTGGGCCGCAACATTGTCCTGGGAGGTGCGGTCGATGCCCAGCGTGAGGTTGCGGGTCTCGGTGGACAGGCCCATGGACTCTCCGTCAAAGGCGTCGGTCAGCCCGTCGTGGGCGGCAGCGTCCAGCGCCTGGATGGAGCCGTACGTCCACCCCTGGCGGGAACCCGGGAGCAGGTGCGGCGCGCGGCTCATGGATTCCTGGCCGCCTGCCACCACCACGGCGGCCTCGCCGGCGCGGATCATCCGCGCGGCGTCGATCACCGCAGTCAGGCCGGACAGGCACACCTTGTTGACCGTCACCGAGGGAACGTTCCATCCGATGCCGGCGCCGACGGCGCTCTGCCGCGCGGGATTCTGCCCCGCACCTGCCTGCAGCACCTGGCCCATGATCACGGCCTCCACGTCACCGGCGTCCACGCCGCTGGATTCCAGGGCGGCCCTGATGGCGTGGGCGCCGAGGTCCACTGCTGTGAGGCTGGAGAGTTGGCCGTTGATCCGGCCCTGCGGAGTCCGCGCTGCCCCAAGGATGACAACGTCATTGCTGTCAGGAGAGTTGCCCATGGTTTTCACTTTCAATCCGGTTCCGGTGTTGCCACCAAGGCTATCGTGAGCCTGGTCACCCATCTATTCAAACGCTGAAACCGCTATGTGCATTCCTGAGGGCGGGGGAGAGGTCCCCACCGCCGCGGTTAGGCACGACGGCGGCCGCTTGCGTAGGGTGGACGGCGAGGCTTTGCAGGGGAGCGCTTTGCAGGGGGACACAAGGTCCGCGGCCGGGACGGACGGAGCGAAAACGTGAAGAAGACGTGTACCGCAGGGGTCGTCGCGGCCACGGCCGCACTGACAGGCGGCGTGCTGGCCAGCTGCTCGGTGTCCACGCCGGCACCGGCAGAATCGATCGAGACGACGGCGTCCCCGCCGTCAACCCGGGACGCCGCCGGCAGCAGCCCCGCGGCCGGCGGCGGCGCCGCAAGCCAGGGCGCCAAGGCAGCCGGAACCCGGGAAGCCTGCGAACTCTTCAACAAACTCGTGGTGGATTACGCCGCAGTTTCACCCACCGACTCCAAGGGCTATGAGGACGTCTACCTGAAGGCCCAGGACGCCAAGGACAGGGTCACCGGGGATCTGCAGGGCCTGTTCGCCTCCCTGGGCCTGCTGGCCATCCACCATTCAGCCACTGCGGAGTCCGGCGGCAAGCCGGCCCGGGAATCCCAGGACGCGGTCCGGGACGCTGTCTTCGCAAACTCCGCGGCCTGCACGGCCGAGGGTGTAACGCTGCGGCTCTAGCAGGCGAAAGCGCAGGAGCCGGGAGGCTGCTGCGGAAGTCCCCGAAATCAAGTGCTTGCAATCCGGCCGGAAGTGGGGTAGACACGTAGGTTGTTTTGCCGTATCGTAGATATTTGCGTCTTCCCTGTTTACCTTCAGCCTTCATATAGCGGTGGGCTTTGCCTGGCAGCTGGCAATCAACGTGCCGTAACAACGGTCACAGCATAGTCAGTTCAGGCCCCGGGTCATATAGCGGAACCGGATGGTAGCGCTGCGGAGTCACTCCGCAGGGTGCACAGCGGGGGAGATCTGAAAACGCCTGAAGGTCTGTGGAAGGATCCCTCTTGGTCGCCTCGAGCACCTCTAATAACGAAACCGCTAACACTGCCGACAGCACTGATGGTGCCACTCGCCGGCTCTCATTCGCAAAGATTCACGAACCTCTTGACGTTCCGAATCTGCTTGCCCTGCAGACGGACAGCTTTGACTGGCTGGTCGGCAACGAGCGCTGGCAGGCACGCGTGGCAAAGGCTGTCGAAGAAAACGATCTCAGCGTCGCCACCACGTCCGGCCTGTCGGACATCTTCGAAGAGATCTCCCCGATCGAGGATTTCCAGGGCACCATGTCCCTGAGCTTCTCCGATCCGGAGTTCGCTGACCCCAAGTACACCATGGCCGAGTGCAAGGACCGGGACGCAACGTACTCGGCTCCGCTGTACGTCAAGGCCGAGTTCATGAACAACAACACGGGCGAAATCAAGCAGCAGACCGTGTTCATGGGTGACTTCCCGCTGATGACCGAGAAGGGCACCTTCGTCGTCAACGGCACCGAGCGTGTCGTCGTCTCCCAGCTGGTCCGTTCGCCGGGCGCCTACTTCGAGCGCGCCGCCGACAAGACCAGCGACAAGGACATCTTCACGGCGAAGATCATCCCGTCCCGCGGTGCCTGGTTCGAGCTCGAGATCGACAAGCGTGACCAGGTCGGTGTCCGCCTCGACCGCAAGCGCAAGCAGTCCGTCACCGTGCTGCTGAAGGCCCTCGGCTGGACCGAAGGCCAGATCCTCGAAGAGTTCGGCCAGTACGACTCCATGCGGGCAACCCTGGAGAAGGACGCCACCGAAACCCGCGAAGACGCCCTGCTGGACATCTACCGCAAGCTGCGTCCGGGCGAGCCGCCCACCGTCGAGGCTGCCCAGTCCCTGTTGGACAACCTGTACTTCAACTCCAAGCGCTACGATCTGGCCAAGGTTGGCCGTTACAAGATCAACCGCAAGCTGGGCATCGACCGCTCCCTTGGCGACAAGGAAGCCTCAGTCCTGCACGTTGAAGACATCGTGGCCATGATCAAGTTCCTCGTCGCGCTGCACGCCGGCGAGAAGACCATCAAGGGCACCCGCGATGGCCAGGAAGTGGACCTGCGCGTCGAGATCGACGACATCGACCACTTCGGCAACCGCCGCATCCGCGCCGTCGGCGAGCTCATCGAGAACCAGGTCCGCACCGGCCTGTCCCGCATGGAGCGCGTTGTCCGCGAGCGTATGACCACCCAGGACGTCGAGGCCATCACGCCGCAGACCCTGATCAACATCCGCCCCGTGGTTGCAGCCATCAAGGAGTTCTTCGGAACCTCCCAGCTGTCGCAGTTCATGGACCAGAACAACCCGCTCTCGGGCCTGACCCACAAGCGCCGCCTGTCGGCCCTTGGCCCGGGTGGTCTGTCCCGTGACCGTGCCGGCATGGAAGTCCGTGACGTGCACCCGTCCCACTACGGACGTATGTGCCCCATCGAAACCCCTGAAGGCCCCAACATTGGTCTGATCGGTTCGCTGGCATCCTACGGACGCATCAACCCGTTCGGCTTCATCGAGACCCCGTACCGCCTGGTCAAGGACGGCGTCGTGTCCGACGACGTCCAGTACCTCACGGCCGACGACGAGGCTGAGGTCCTGATCGCCCAGGCCAACGCGCCGCTGGACGAGAACAACAAGTTCGCTGAAGACACCGTCCTGGTGCGTGCACGTGGTGGTGGAGGCGAGCCCGTCCTCGTTCCCGCTGCGGATGTCGAGTTCATGGACGTCTCCCCGCGCCAGATGGTGTCCGTGGCTACCGCCCTGATCCCGTTCCTGGAGCACGACGACGCCAACCGCGCACTCATGGGTGCCAACATGCAGCGCCAGGCTGTGCCGCTGGTCCGTTCCGAGGCTCCGTTCGTGGGCACCGGCATGGAGCGCGCCGCCGCCGTCGACGCCGGTGACGTTGTCATCGCCAAGAAGGCCGGTGTGGTCACCGAGGTTTCCGCCGAGCTCGTCATCATGCTCAACGACGATGGCACCGAGACCAACTACCGCATCAACAAGTTCGCCCGCTCCAACCAGGGCAACTGCTACAACCACCGCGTCCTGGTGAACGAAGGCCAGCGCCTGGAAGTTGGCGGCATCATCGCCGACGGCCCGGCAACGGACCAGGGTGAACTCGCACTGGGCAAGAACCTGCTCGTGGCATTCATGTCATGGGAAGGCCACAACTTCGAGGACGCCATCATCCTCTCGCAGCGCATCGTTGCCGAGGACGTCCTTTCCTCCATCCACATTGAGGAGCACGAGATCGATGCCCGCGACACCAAGCTTGGTGCCGAGGAAATCACCCGTGACATCCCCAACGTGTCCGAGGAAGTCCTGGCCGGCCTGGACGAGCGCGGCATCATCCACATCGGTGCCGAGGTTGAAGCAGGGGACATCCTGGTTGGAAAGGTCACCCCGAAGGGTGAAACCGAACTGACCCCGGAAGAGCGCCTGCTGCGCGCCATCTTCGGCGAGAAGTCCCGCGAAGTCCGCGACACCTCCCTGAAGGTGCCCCACGGCGAGTCCGGCACCGTTATCGGCGTGCGCGTCTTCGACCGCGACAACGACGACGAGCTGCCCCCGGGCGTGAACCAGTTGGTCCGCGTCTACGTGGCCGCCAAGCGCAAGATCACCGACGGCGACAAGCTCGCCGGCCGCCACGGCAACAAGGGTGTTATCTCCAAGATCCTCCCCGTCGAGGACATGCCCTTCCTTGCCGACGGCACCCCCGTTGACATCGTCCTGAACCCGCTGGGTGTTCCGGGCCGTATGAACGTGGGCCAGGTGCTCGAAACCCACCTTGGCTGGGTTGCCAAGACCGGTTGGAAGATCGAAGGCGAGCCCGAGTGGGTCAAGCAGCTGCCGAACCTGCCGCGCGAGAGTGGTCCCACCACTGTTGCAACGCCGGTGTTCGACGGTGCCCGCGAAGAGGAAATCACGGGCCTGCTGGACTCCACCAACGTGACCCGCGATGGTGAGCGCCTGATCAACTCCTCCGGCAAGACCCGCCTGTTTGACGGCCGCTCCGGCGAGCCGTTCCCGGATCCGATCTCGGTCGGCTACATGTACATCCTGAAGCTCCACCACCTGGTGGACGACAAGATCCACGCACGCTCCACCGGCCCGTACTCCATGATCACCCAGCAGCCGCTGGGTGGTAAGGCACAGTTCGGTGGCCAGCGCTTCGGTGAAATGGAAGTGTGGGCGCTCGAAGCATACGGCGCCGCCTACACCCTCCAGGAACTCCTCACGATCAAGTCGGATGACATCCACGGCCGTGTGAAGGTCTACGAAGCGATCGTCAAGGGCGAGAACATCCCCGAGCCGGGCGTTCCCGAATCCTTCAAGGTCTTGATCAAGGAAATGCAGTCGCTGTGCCTGAACGTGGAAGTACTTTCCACGGACGGAACCACAATTGAAATGCGTGACTCTGATGACGCAGTCTTCACGGCTGCGGAGGAACTGGGCATCGATCTGTCTCGTGCAGAGCCCAGCTCCGTAGAAGAGGTCTAGCAGGCGGTTGACGACGGCGGGTGACCACCCGCCGTCGTACGCCCCCTCCCTCATCCCGCACCTAAGACTTCAGAATTTAGAGAACAAGAGAGAACAGGGACCATATGTCCAGCGAATCCTCCTTCGGCCTCATGCAGATCGGCCTCGCCACCGCGGAAGACATCCGCGGCTGGTCGTACGGCGAGGTTAAGAAGCCGGAAACCATCAACTACCGCACGCTCAAGCCCGAGAAGGACGGCCTCTTCTGCGAGAAGATCTTCGGCCCGTCCCGGGACTGGGAATGCTACTGCGGCAAGTACAAGCGCGTGCGCTTCAAGGGCATTATCTGTGAGCGTTGTGGCGTTGAAGTCACCCGCGCCAAGGTCCGCCGTGAGCGCATGGGCCACATCGAGCTGGCCGCCCCCGTTACGCACATCTGGTACTTCAAGGGTGTTCCGTCCCGCCTGGGCTACCTCCTTGACCTGGCTCCGAAGGACCTCGAAAAGGTCATCTACTTCGCTGCCTACATGATCACCAGCGTCGACGAGGCTGCCCGCCACGAGGAACTGCCCAACCTGCAGGTTGAGCACGACATCGAGAAGAAGCAGCTGATCGACAACCGCGACGGCGACATCGCCGCGATCGCCCGCGACCTCGAAGGCGAAATCGCACGCCTCGAGGGCGAAGGCGCCAAGGCTGCCGACAAGAAGAAGGCCCGCGACTCCGCTGACCGCCAGATGGCCAACGTCCGCAAGCGTGCGGACGCCGACATCGAGCGCCTCGAGCAGGTCTGGGACCGCTTCAAGAACCTCAAGGTCGCCGACCTCGAAGGTGACGAAGGCCTGTACCGCGAACTGCGCGACCGCTACGGCATGTACTTCGAAGGCTCCATGGGTGCCGAAGCCATCAAGAAGCGCCTTGAGAACTTCGACATGCAGGCCGAGTCCGACCTGCTGCGCGACATCATCGCCAACGGCAAGGGCCAGCGCAAGACCCGCGCCCTCAAGCGCCTGAAGGTGGTCAACGCGTTCCTGACCACCAACAACAGCCCGCTTGGCATGGTCCTCGACGCCGTCCCGGTGATCCCGCCGGAACTGCGCCCCATGGTCCAGCTGGACGGTGGCCGCTTCGCGACCTCCGACCTCAACGACCTGTACCGCCGCGTGATCAACCGCAACAACCGCCTCAAGCGCCTGCTTGACCTGGGTGCTCCGGAGATCATCGTCAACAACGAGAAGCGCATGCTTCAGGAAGCTGTTGACAGCCTCTTCGACAACGGCCGCCGCGGCCGCCCGGTCACCGGACCGGGCAACCGTCCGCTGAAGTCCCTGAGCGACATGCTCAAGGGCAAGCAGGGCCGTTTCCGCCAGAACCTCCTCGGCAAGCGCGTCGACTACTCCGGCCGTTCGGTCATCGTCGTCGGCCCGCAGCTGAAGCTGCACCAGTGCGGCCTGCCCAAGCAGATGGCCCTGGAGCTCTTCAAGCCGTTCGTGATGAAGCGCCTGGTTGACCTCAACCACGCCCAGAACATCAAGTCGGCCAAGCGCATGGTTGAGCGCTACCGTCCGCAGGTCTGGGACGTGCTGGAAGAGATCATCACCGAACACCCGGTGCTGCTCAACCGTGCACCTACCCTGCACCGCCTCGGCATCCAGGCGTTCGAGCCGCAGCTTGTTGAAGGCAAGGCAATCCAGCTCCACCCGCTGGTTTGTGGCGCCTTCAACGCCGACTTCGACGGCGACCAGATGGCAGTGCACCTGCCGCTGAGCCCCGAGGCGCAGGCTGAGGCCCGCATCCTGATGCTGTCCTCGAACAACATCCTGAAGCCCTCTGACGGACGTCCGGTTACCCTGCCCTCGCAGGATATGATCATCGGCCTCTACCACCTGACCACCAAGCGTGTCGGTTCAGCCGGCGAAGGCCGGATCTTCGGTTCGGTTTCGGAAGCCATCATGGCGTTCGATGCCCGCGAGCTGCACCTGAACTCGCAGGTCAAGATCCGCCTCGAAGGCTTTGTGCCCTACGCCGGCTGGGAAGCTCCGGAAGGCTGGGAGCCGGGGCAGCCCGCTCTCGTCCAGACCTCCCTGGGCCAGGTCCTCTTCAACGAGACCCTGCCCGAGGACTACCCCTGGGTTGAGGCTGTTGCCGACAAGGGCGAACTGTCCCGCATCGTCAACGACCTCGCGGAGCGCTACCCGAAGGTTGTCACGGCGGCAACGCTGGACAACCTGAAGGATGCCGGTTTCTACTGGGCCACCCGCTCGGGCGTCACCGTCGCCATCTCCGACATCGAGGTTCCGGCTGCAAAGCCGCAGATCCTCGCCGGTTACGAGGAGCGCGCTGCCAAGATCCAGGGCCAGTACGACAAGGGCCTGATCGATGACGACGAGCGCCGCCAGGAGCTGATCGAGATCTGGAACAAGGCCACTAACGACATCGCCTCGGTGATGCGTGAAAGCCTGTCCCCGATGAACACCATCAACCGCATGGTGTCCTCCGGTGCACGTGGTAACTGGATGCAGGTCCGCCAGATCGCGGGTATCCGTGGCCTGGTGGCCAACCCGAAGGGTGAGATCATCCCGCGCCCCATCAAGTCCTCCTACCGTGAGGGCCTGTCGGTGCTGGAATACTTCATCGCCACGCACGGTGCCCGTAAGGGCCTGGCCGATACCGCCCTGCGTACCGCCAACTCGGGTTACCTGACCCGTCGTCTGGTGGACGTCTCGCAGGACGTCATCGTCCGTGAAGAGGACTGCGGCACCGAGCGCGGCCTGGTCACGCCCATCGCCGTCGCCGACTCCAACGGTGAGCTCGTCCTGGACGAGAACGTCGAGAACAGCGCCTACGCACGGACGCTGGCCGTCGACGTCGTGGACTCCGAGGGCAACGTCCTCGCAGCCGCCGGCACCGACTGCGGCGACGTCGTTATCGACGAGCTCTTCAAGGCAGGCATCACCGAGGTCAAGGTCCGCTCCGTACTCACCTGTGAGTCCAGCGTCGGCACCTGCGCCCTGTGCTACGGCCGTTCGCTGGCCACCGGCAAGACCGTGGACATCGGCGAGGCCGTGGGCATCATCGCCGCACAGTCCATCGGTGAGCCCGGTACCCAGCTGACCATGCGTACGTTCCACACCGGTGGTGCTGTTTCCGCCGGCGGTGGCGACGACATCACCCAGGGTCTGCCCCGTATCCAGGAGCTCTTCGAAGCCCGTACTCCGAAGGGTGTTGCCCCGATTGCTGAAGCAGCCGGCCGCATCGCCATTGAAGAGTCCGAGCGCCAGATGCGCCTGGTCATCACCCCTGATGACGGAACGGAAGAGATCGCCTACCCGGTCCTGCGCCGTTCACGCCTGCTGATCGAAGACGGCGACCACGTCTCCGTTGGCCAGAAGCTGATCAACGGCCCGGTGGACCCCAAGCAGGTCCTGCGCATCATGGGCCCGCGTGCGGCACAGAAGTTCCTGGTGGACGAGGTCCAGGGCGTGTACCGCAGCCAGGGCATCGGTATCCACGACAAGCACGTCGAGGTTATCGTCCGCCAGATGCTGCGCCGCGTCACGGTCATCGAGTCCGGCGAATCGGACCTGCTGCCCGGCGAGCTCGCCGAGCGCAGCCGCTTCGAGGATGCCAACCGCCGCGTTGTGTCCGAGGGCAAGACTCCGGCTTCCGGACGTCCTGAGCTCATGGGCATCACCAAGGCGTCGCTGGCCACCGAGTCCTGGCTGTCCGCAGCTTCCTTCCAGGAGACCACCCGCGTCCTGACGCAGGCGGCCATGGAAGGCAAGAGCGATCCGCTGCTGGGCCTGAAGGAAAACGTCATCATCGGTAAGCTGATCCCGGCCGGCACGGGCCTCCCGCGCTACACCGAGGTCACCGTGGAGCCCACTGAGGAAGCAAAGGCCAACCTGTTCACCGGCCCCAGCGCATTCAGTGACTTCTCGTACGACACCCTGGGCGGTGACGGAGCTCCCGAGTTCCACGCCATCCCGCTGGATGACTACGACCTGGGCAACGACTTCCGGTAACCGCATCCGGTAGAGCCGTACAAAGGGATGGTCCCGCACCGAAAGGTGGGGGACCATCCCCGTTTAACCATCGACTGCTCCGTAGTTGTCGTTGTGGTCGCCCAGAACGACAACTACGGAGCAATCGATCGGGGGAGTGGGCTCCGATTAAGGCATGGAGCCCGTCCATGCTAGACTTGTTACCAATTGTTATTGTGGCAGTGGATGAGAGCGCCGGTTTCAGCTGAAAGGCTGGGCCTGAGCGACGTTTCCGGTTTGCAGGGTTCTTGTGCAACGTATGCCACATTTTTGCATGCCTAGGGACTTGTCCGACGCCAGTCGCCCCCGGGAATGCGATCCGACTATTAAGGCTTCGCCTTCGCCGCCCTGGAGATCTTCTTCAAGGCCCGGGCGGCGGGGCAACGCAACAGGAGAGTGGCCGGAAACAGCCACTCCGGAAAAACGGAGAACACGAGAGTGCCTACGATTAACCAGCTGGTCCGCAAGGGCCGCACGCCTAAGGTCAAAAAGACCAAGGCTCCCGCGCTGAACGGCAGCCCCATGCGCCGCGGTGTCTGCACCCGCGTCTACACCACCACCCCGAAGAAGCCGAACTCGGCTCTGCGTAAGGTGGCCCGTGTGCGCCTCAACGGCGGCGTGGAAGTTACCGCCTACATCCCCGGTGTTGGCCACAACCTGCAGGAGCACTCCATTGTGCTCGTTCGCGGTGGTCGTGTGAAGGACCTCCCGGGTGTCCGCTACAAGATCGTCCGTGGCGCCCTCGATACCCAGGGTGTGAAGAACCGTAAGCAGGCCCGCAGCCGCTACGGCGCAAAGATGGAGAAGAAGTAATATGCCTCGCAAGGGTCCGGCCCCCAAGCGGCCGCTCGTTTCGGATCCGGTATACGGTTCCCCGCTGGTAACCCAGCTCATCAACAAGGTTCTCGTTGACGGCAAGAAGTCCACGGCAGAGCGCATCGTCTATGGTGCACTCGAAGGCGCACGCGCCAAGTCCGGCGGCGACCCCGTTGCAGCCCTGAAGAAGGCCATGGACAACGTCAAGCCTTCGCTTGAGGTCCGCTCCCGCCGCGTCGGTGGCGCCACCTACCAGGTTCCGGTTGAGGTCAAGCCGGGCCGCTCCACCGCACTCGCCCTGCGCTGGCTGGTTGGCTACTCCAAGGCCCGCCGTGAAAAGACCATGACCGAGCGCCTCCAGAACGAAATCCTGGATGCCTCCAACGGTCTCGGTGCCGCTGTGAAGCGTCGCGAAGACACCCACAAGATGGCCGAGTCCAACAAGGCCTTCGCACACTACCGCTGGTAATACTCCCCGGACGCCGCCGGCTCGATCGAGCCGGCGGCGAACGCGTAGTCCATCCCAAAAGGAGACCCCGTGGCACAGGACGTGCTTACCGACCTTAGTAAGGTCCGCAACATCGGCATCATGGCCCACATTGATGCCGGCAAGACCACCACAACCGAGCGCATCCTGTTCTACACGGGTGTGAACCACAAGATCGGCGAAACGCACGACGGCGCGTCGACCACCGACTGGATGGAACAGGAAAAGGAACGCGGCATCACCATCACGTCTGCCGCCGTGACCTGCTTCTGGGAAAACAACCAGATCAACATCATCGACACCCCCGGCCACGTGGACTTCACTGTTGAGGTTGAGCGCTCCCTGCGCGTCCTCGACGGTGCAGTTGCCGTTTTCGATGGCAAGGAAGGCGTTGAGCCGCAGTCTGAGACCGTTTGGCGCCAGGCTGACAAGTACAACGTTCCCCGCATCTGCTTCGTCAACAAGATGGACAAGCTCGGTGCCGACTTCTACTTCACCGTAGACACCATCATCAGCCGCCTGGGCGCCAAGCCGCTGGTCATGCAGCTGCCCATCGGTGCCGAGAACGACTTCATCGGCGTCGTGGACCTGCTCTACATGCGTGCACTGGTGTGGCCCGGCGATGCCAAGGGTGACGTCACCATGGGTGCCAAGTACGAGATCCGCGAGATCCCGGCTGACCTCCAGGAGAAGGCCGAAGAGTACCGCGCGAACCTCGTTGAGACCGTCGCAGAGTCCTCCGAAGAACTCATGGACAAGTACCTTGAGGGCGAAGAGATCTCGATCGACGAGCTCAAGGCCGGCATCCGCAAGATGACGATCAACTCCGAGCTGTACCCGATCTTCTGCGGTTCCGCGTTCAAGAACCGTGGCGTTCAGCCCATGCTCGATGCAGTTGTCGACTACCTGCCGAACCCGCTCGACGTCCCGCCGATGGTCGGTCACGACCCCCGCGACGAAGAGAAGGAACTGACCCGCAAGCCTTCTTCTGAAGAACCCTTCTCCGCACTGGCCTTCAAGATTGCTGCGCACCCGTTCTTCGGCCAGCTCACCTTCATCCGCGTGTACTCCGGTCACGTGGAAGCAGGCGCCCAGGTGGTCAACTCCACCAAGGGCAAGAAGGAGCGCATCGGCAAGCTGTTCCAGATGCACGCCAACAAGGAAATGCCTGTTGAAGGCGCTACCGCAGGCCACATCTACGCAGCCATCGGTCTGAAGGACACCACCACGGGTGACACCCTGTGCGACTCCGCCAACCAGATCGTCCTCGAGTCCATGAGCTTCCCGGAGCCCGTGATCTCGGTTGCCATCGAGCCGAACACCAAGGGTGACCAGGAGAAGCTCTCCACGGCTATCCAGAAGCTCTCCGCTGAGGACCCCACCTTCCAGGTGTCCCTCAACGAAGACACCGGCCAGACCATCATCGCCGGCATGGGCGAGCTCCACCTGGACATCCTGGTGGACCGCATGCGCCGCGAGTTTAAGGTCGAAGCCAACGTTGGCAAGCCGCAGGTTGCTTACCGCGAAACCATCAAGCGGGCTGTGGAGCGTCACGACTACACCCACAAGAAGCAGACCGGTGGTTCGGGTCAGTTCGCAAAGATCCAGATTGCGATCGAGCCGCTGGACACCGCTGAAGGCGAGCTGTACGAGTTTGAGAACAAGGTCACCGGTGGCCGCGTTCCCCGCGAGTACATCCCGTCCGTTGACGCCGGTATCCAGGATGCACTGAACGACGGCGTCCTGGCCGGTTACCCGGTTGTCGGTATCAAGGCCACGCTGATTGACGGCGCGTACCACGATGTCGACTCCTCGGAAATGGCGTTCAAGATTGCCGGCCGGATGGCTTTCAAGGAAGCCGCCCGCAAGGCGAACCCGGTCCTGCTCGAACCCCTGATGGATGTCGAGGTCCGCACCCCTGAGGAATACATGGGTGAAGTGATCGGTGACCTCAACTCCCGCCGTGGCCAGATGCAGTCCATGGAAGATGCACAGGGCGTCAAGGTCATCCGTGCGCACGTTCCGCTGTCCGGCATGTTCGGCTACATCGGTGACCTGCGCTCCAAGACCCAGGGCCGCGCTGTGTACTCCATGACGTTCAACAGCTACGCCGAGGTCCCGAAGGCTGTCGCCGACGAGATCATCCAGAAGTCCCGCGGCGAGTAGTCCTCCCGGACTTTCAACGCGAACACCTCGGTTGAGCTGGCCCCCAGCGGACAGCGCAGCCGGTGCAGGTGGCCGGGCCGGTCGGATTCATCCGGCAAGCCGGTTTCCGGCCCCTGCACGAACAGGCTCAGGGGATTAGTATTAGTTCCTGAATCTGAGATTTCACCAATCCAAAGCCCCCCAAGTAGACTTACCTGAGTTTCTGCCGCGACAAGCGCGGCTGAAAGGTATGTCATTTGAAAACGTTCTAGGAGGAACCTGTGGCAAAGGCAAAGTTCGAGCGGACTAAGCCGCACGTCAACATCGGCACCATTGGTCACGTTGACCACGGTAAGACGACGCTGACGGCCGCCATTTCCAAGGTGCTGTACGACAAGTACCCGACTCTCAACGAGAAGCGTGACTTCGCGTCGATCGACTCTGCACCCGAAGAGCGTCAGCGCGGTATTACCATCAACATCTCCCACGTGGAGTACCAGACCGAGAAGCGTCACTACGCACACGTTGACGCCCCCGGCCACGCTGACTACATCAAGAACATGATCACCGGTGCTGCCCAGATGGACGGCGCAATCCTCGTGGTTGCTGCTACTGACGGCCCGATGGCACAGACCCGCGAGCACGTTCTGCTTGCCCGCCAGGTTGGTGTTCCCTACCTGCTGGTCGCGCTGAACAAGGCAGACATGGTTGACGACGAGGAACTGCTGGACCTCGTTGAAATGGAAGTTCGTGAGCTCCTGAGCTCGCAGGGCTTCGACGGTGACGAAGCTCCGGTTGTCCGCGTTTCCGGCCTGAAGGCCCTGGAAGGCGACCCCGAGTGGGTCAAGTCCGTTGAGGACCTGATGGCTGCTGTGGACGAGTCCGTTCCGGACCCCGTACGTGACCGTGACAAGCCGTTCCTGATGCCGATCGAGGACGTCTTCACCATCACCGGCCGTGGCACCGTTGTTACGGGCCGCGCCGAGCGTGGAACCCTCGCCATCAACTCCGAGGTTGAGATCGTCGGCATCCGCCCGGTCCAGAAGACCACGGTTACCGGTATCGAGATGTTCCACAAGCAGCTCGACGAAGCATGGGCCGGCGAGAACTGTGGCCTCCTGCTCCGCGGTCTGAAGCGCGACGATGTCGAGCGTGGCCAGGTTGTCGTCAAGCCGGGTTCCATCACCCCGCACACCGACTTCGAGGCCAACGTCTACATCCTCTCCAAGGACGAAGGCGGACGTCACAACCCGTTCTACTCCAACTACCGCCCGCAGTTCTACTTCCGCACCACGGACGTAACCGGCGTTATCACCCTGCCCGAGGGCACGGAAATGGTTATGCCTGGCGACAACACTGAGATGACCGTTGCGCTCATCCAGCCCATCGCCATGGAAGAGGGCCTCGGCTTCGCAATCCGCGAAGGCGGCCGCACCGTTGGTTCGGGACGCGTTACCAAGATCATCAAGTAATACTTGCTGAACTGAAGGACAGCCCCGCTGCAATCGCAGCGGGGCTGTCCTTTTTCGTTAACCCGCCACTGGTACTGTTGCTGCACTGAAAGGAGTTCATCATGGGATGGCTTATTTTCCTGATCATCGCGGTTGTCGTAGTAGGCGGGGTGTTCTGGGTGAGAAGGAACTTCCGGCACGAGATTGACCGGGCCAAGCGGATCAACAGGTCAAACAAGAACCAGTAGCAGGGACAACTGCTACATGCCGGTAGCCCTTATTCCTACTTTTCGGTATACCTAAATTCGCGGTATCCTCGTTGTATCGACGCCCGCAACGACGAGGATACGTGATGGCTGTTTCAACAATGACGGCGGAACCCGCCACCACCAGGCTCTGGTCCCGCCTGCTCCTGCTCGGACCCGCGTTCGTGGCCGCCATTGCGTATGTGGACCCGGGAAATGTCGCGGCGAACCTGACCGCCGGGGCCAGCTTTGGATACCTCCTGGTTTGGGTCCTTGTGGCTGCCAACGGGATGGCCGTGCTGATCCAGTACCAGTCAGCCAAGCTGGGGCTGGCCACCGGCATGAGCCTGCCGGAGATACTTGGGCAGCGCCTTGGCACGCGCCGCCGCCGCGCTTACTGGGTTCAGGCTGAGATCGTTGCCGGGGCCACGGACATGGCCGAAGTCATCGGCGGGGCAGTGGCCCTCAACCTGCTGTTCGGCCTGCCCCTGCTGACGGGCGGAGTCATCATCGGGCTGGCGTCCATGCTGTTGCTGACACTGCAGTCGCACCGCAGCCAAAAGTCCTTCGAATTTGCCATCCTCACCCTGCTGGGCGTGATTGCGGTCGGGTTCGTTTCGGGACTGTTCGTCGCACCGCCGGACGCCGGGGGAGCCCTGGCCGGGCTGGTGCCCCGGTTCGAGGGAACCGATACGGTACTGCTCGCGGCAAGCATGCTCGGTGCCACCGTCATGCCGCACGCCATCTACCTGCATTCGGCCCTGGCCCGAGACCGCCACGGGTTCTCGGAAGATCCGGCCGTCAGGACCCGTCTGATCCGGACCACCCGCGTGGACGTCGCCGGCGCTTTGCTGCTTGCCGGCGTCGTCAATATCGCCATGCTGTTGCTGGCTGCCTCCAGCCTTCGCGGCGTGGAGGGAACCGACACGATTGCCGGTGCCCATGCTGCCGTAACGTCCGCACTCGGGCCGGTGATCGGCGTCGTCTTCGCCGTGGGCCTCCTGGCCTCCGGGCTGGCCTCAACCTCGGTGGGATGCTATGCGGGCGCCACCATCATGGGCGGCCTGCTGAAGGTGCGGATTCCGCTGCTGGCCCGCCGTACAGTCACGCTGATTCCTGCGCTTGCGGTCCTGGGCGCCGGCATCGAACCCACCCTGGCTTTGGTCCTCAGCCAGGTCCTCCTGAGTTTCGGCATTCCGTTCGCCCTGATTCCATTGATCCGGCTCACCGGCAGCCGCAAGGTGATGGGCATCCACGCCGACTCGAAGCCGCTGCGGATCGCCGGATGGACCAGCGCCACCCTGATCGTCGGCCTGAACTGCGTCCTGATCTTCCTTACGGTGCTGGGGCAGGGGTAACAGCGGGAACGCAGGCTGAGTGCGTCCCGCTATGCACTACACCTGCCGGTGGCCCCGCGCCCTGGACAGCGCCTGGTACCAGTAGAAGGACCGCTTGGGCCTCCGCTCCTGGGTCTCGAAGTCCACGTGCACCAGTCCAAAGCGCTGCGAGTAGCCTGCTGCCCACTCGAAGTTGTCCATCAGCGTCCAGACGTAGTAGCCCCGGAGGTCAATGCCCTCGGCCTTGCCGCCGGGAGCGGTGGCGTCCAGTGCCGCTCCCAGATGTGCGGCCAGGTACTCCACCCGGTCGGTGTCCTCAAGTGTTCCGGCAATACGGTCAGGTTCAGGGAAGCTGGCACCGCCCTCGGTGATGTACACCGGCGGGAGGGCCTCCCCGTAACGGTCCCGCATTTCCTGCAGCAGGATTCCGAGATGGTCCGGCGCCACCGGCCAGCCGAATCCGGTGCTGCCAAACTCCGCGTAGCCCACCTCATGGAAGGGCAGGTTGGCCACTTCCTTGTGCATGTCCGCAGGCATCGGCGTGATGCCCGGGCCCAGAGCCACCTTGACCGGAAAATAGTAGTTGAGCCCGTAGAAGTCCAGCGGCTGGTGGATGGTGCGGAGGTCGGCATCGGAGATTTTGCCGAGGGAGCGCAGCCACGGCTTCGCGTACAAGGGCAAGGTGGGGTACCGGCCCAGCAGGACGGGGTCGGCGTAGATCCGGTTGGCCAGCAGGTCGTACAGATGCGCCACCAGCCGGTCGCCGATCTTCCGGCTGGCGGGCCGGACGGGCGAGTGCAGGTTGGTCAGGCCGATTCCCCCCGCAACTCCGGCCGCCCGCAGCGCCTGCACACCGAGCCCGTGAGCCAGGAGCTGGTGGTGGATGGAGGGAAGGGCGTTAAACATCAACCGGCGCCCGGGTGCATGCACGCCCAGGGCATATCCATTCAAGGTGACAGAAACGGGTTCGTTCAGGGTGACCCACTGCGCCACCCGGTCACCGAACCGTTCGCCGGCGGCCCTGGCGTACTCCCCAAACCGCTCTGCCGTCTCCCTGTTCAGCCAGCCGCCACGGTGTTCCAGGGGCAACGGGGTGTCCCAGTGGTAGAGCGTTGCCATGGGGGAGATGCCGGCCTCGAGGAGCTGGTCAATGAGCCGGTCGTAGAAGTCCAGGCCCTCCGCATTGAAACCGCCCCGGCCGTCCGGCTGGATACGCGGCCAGGAGAGCGAGAACCGGTAGGAGTCGACGCCCAACTCCTTGAGCAGTGCCACATCCTCCGGAAACCTGTTGTAATGGTCGCAGGCCACGGCGGGGGAGTGGCCGTCCTGGATGGCGCCAGGCTTCTCCGCAAAGGCGTCCCAGCCCGATGGTCCACGGCCGCCGGCCGTGAGCGCGCCTTCGATCTGGAACGCCGCCGCTGCGACGCCAAGGGTGAACGACGGCGGCACGCGTCCAGCCAGTTCCGTCACCGATTCAGTGCCTTCCAGGGTCATTCCCCTATCATCCAGCGCGTTCCTGTCTTCGGCAATGGCGGGCAACGGCCCTTGACCAGGCCGAATCGGGAGCCGATTCGCATCTGCCGCGGATTTCCGGCATACTAGATGAGTTGTTCAAGCGCTTCTTCGCGTCCCGATCCGGATAATGCCGGGTGCAGGGTCCAAGCTGAAGACCAAACATAACCCACCCCCAAGGAACTGCGGATTTATATGTGCGCCCAGTGCGACACGCCCGACCGCGGGGGTCGGTTGCGCCGGCAAGGTGAGGAACCCGGATTCATCCGGATTCAGTTTGTGCGGCGGATGGTGGTTACGACCTCAAATGCTTCGGCAGCCATACAACGAGTAAGTGAACAGGGCAGCCCTAAACCGGGGAAGCACAGACTGAAAGAGAGTCAGGCGACATGGCGGGACAAAAAATCCGCATCCGGCTGAAGTCATACGACCACGAGGTCATTGACGTTTCAGCACGGAAGATCGTTGAGACGGTCACGCGCGCAGGCGCAACGGTAGTCGGCCCCGTGCCGCTGCCGACGGAGAAGAACGTGTACTGCGTAATCCGCTCTCCGCACAAGTACAAGGACAGCCGCGAGCACTTTGAAATGCGCACGCACAAGCGTCTTATCGACATCATCGATCCCACGCCGAAGGCTGTTGACTCGCTCATGCGTCTCGACCTGCCGGCTGACGTGAACATCGAAATCAAGCTGTAGGGAGGTGCTGAGAAACTATGACCGCAACCCGTAACGTAAAGGGCCTGCTGGGCACGAAGCTCGGCATGACCCAGGTCTGGGACGAGAACAACAAGCTCATCCCCGTCACTGTGGTCCAGGCAGACTCGAACGTCATCACCCAGCTGCGCAACGCAGAAGCTGATGGCTACGTCGCCGTTCAGATCGGCTACGGCCAGATCGATCCCCGCAAGGTCACCAAGCCGCTGGCTGGTCACTTTGAAAAGGCAGGCGTCACGCCTCGCCGCCACGTCGTCGAACTCCGTACCGCAGATGCTGCCGAGTACGAGCTGGGCCAGGAGCTCTCCGTAGAGGTCTTCGAAGCCGGCCAGAAGATCGACGTCATCGGCACCACCAAGGGTAAGGGCTTCGCCGGTGTTATGAAGCGTCACGGCTTCCACGGCGTTGGAGCTTCCCACGGTGCCCACAAGAACCACCGTAAGCCCGGTTCAATCGGTGGCGCATCCACCCCGAGCCGCGTCTTCAAGGGCATGAAAATGGCCGGCCGCATGGGCGCCGTTCGTCACACCACGCTGAACCTCACGGTCCACGCGGTTGACGTCGAGAAGTCGCTGCTCCTTATCAAGGGTGCCGTTCCCGGCGCCCGCGGCCAGGTCGTCCTCGTACGCACCGCCGTGAAGGGAGCCTAGTTCAATGGCTAACACTGTCCAGGTTGACCTGCCTGCAGAGATCTTCGACGTTCAGACCAACGTGCCGCTGCTGCACCAGGTTGTCGTTGCCCAGCTCGCTGCTGCCCGCCAGGGAACCCACAAGACCAAGACCCGCGCTGAAGTTTCCGGTGCAGGACGCAAGCCGTTCAAGCAGAAGGGCACCGGCCGCGCCCGTCAGGGTTCAATCCGTGCTCCTCACATGACCGGCGGTGGCATTGTCCACGGTCCCACCCCGCGCGACTACAGCCAGCGCACCCCCAAGAAGATGATTGCTGCTGCACTGCGCGGCGCACTGTCTGACCGGGCACGCAACGGTCGCATCCACGTTGTCGCAGAACTGGTTGAAGGCACCAAGCCCTCCGCCAAGACCGCACTGGCAACGCTCCGCGGTGTTTCCGACCGCAAGAACCTGCTGGTCGTCATCGAGCGCGATAACGACGTTGCCGCACTGTCCGTGCGCAACCTCGCCGGCGTTCACGTTCTGTACGTAGACCAGCTGAACACCTACGACGTTCTCGTCTCTGATGACGTTGTCTTCACCAAGGCTGCCTACGACGCATTCGTTGCCGCTAAGGCAGCTAAGAACGAGGAGGATGCCAAGTGAGTGCAGCCACCATCAAGGATCCCCGCGACGTCGTGCTTGCACCCGTCGTGTCGGAAAAGAGCTACGGCCTGATCGACGAGGGCAAGTACACCTTCCTGGTGGACCCCCGTTCGAACAAGACCGAGATCAAGCTGGCCGTGGAGAAGATCTTCTCCGTCAAGGTCGAATCGATCAACACCATCAACCGTGCCGGTAAGCGCAAGCGCACCAAATTCGGATGGGGTACCCGCAAGAACACCAAGCGTGCGATTGTCACCCTCAAAGAAGGCACCATCGACATCTTCGGCGGTCCGCTCGCGTAGCGGAGACCACTTTAACGAGGAAATAAATTATGGGAATCCGTAAGTACAAGCCGACTACCCCGGGCCGTCGTGGCTCGAGCGTAGCGGACTTCATCGAAATTACGCGGTCGACGCCGGAAAAGTCGTTGGTACGTCCGCTGCCCAAAAAGGGCGGCCGTAACAACACCGGTAAGATCACCACCCGTCACAAGGGTGGCGGACACAAGCGCCAGTACCGTCTGATCGACTTCCGTCGCCACGACAAGGACGGCGTCAACGCCCGCGTTGCCGAAATCGAGTACGATCCGAACCGCACGGCTCGCATCGCCCTCCTGCACTACGTTGATGGCACCAAGCGTTACATCATCGCTCCCAACAAGCTCTCCCAGGGTGACGTTGTTGAGGCCGGTGCCGGTGCTGACATCAAGCCCGGTAACAACCTGCCGCTGCTCAACATCCCGGTGGGTACCGTCATCCACGCAGTCGAGCTGCGTCCGGGCGGCGGCGCCAAGATGGGCCGCTCCGCCGGCGCATCGATCCAGCTTGTTGCCAAGGAAGGCCGCTTCGCCCAGCTGCGTCTGCCTTCCGGCGAAATCCGCAACGTTGACGTGCGCTGCCGCGCAACCGTCGGCGAAGTTGGCAACGCCGAGCAGTCGAACATCAACTGGGGCAAGGCCGGCCGTATGCGGTGGAAGGGCGTTCGCCCGACCGTCCGTGGTGTTGCCATGAACCCGGTTGACCACCCGCACGGTGGTGGCGAGGGTAAGACGTCCGGTGGACGTAACCCCGTCAACCCGAACGGTAAGCGGGAAGGCCGCACCCGCCGCCCCAACAAAGAGAGCGACAAGCTTATTGTGCGTCGCCGTCGTACTGGCAAGAACAAGCGATAGGAGCCTGGACACATGCCACGCAGCCTGAAAAAAGGTCCTTTCGTTGACCAGCACCTCTTTGTGAAGGTAGCCAGGGAAAACGAAAAGGGCACCAAGAACGTCATCAAGACCTGGTCCCGCCGTTCGATGATCATCCCCGACATGCTCGGGCACACGATCGCCGTACACGACGGACGCAAGCACATCCCGGTGTTTGTCACTGAGTCGATGGTCGGGCACAAGCTCGGCGAATTCGCTCCCACGCGGACATTCCGCGGCCATGTCAAGGACGACCGTAAGGGCAAGCGCCGCTAGGCGCCTGCGTTTACGTCAAAGACGAGAGAAGGAAAGCAATGGAAGCCAAGGCAATTGCGCGCCACATCCGCGTAACGCCTATGAAGGCCCGGCGCGTCGTCAACCTTGTTCGTGGATTGCAAGCGAATGAGGCTCTGGCAATTCTGAAGTTTGCCCCCCAGGCAGCTTCGGAGCCGGTATTCAAGGTAGTTCAGTCGGCAATCTCCAACGCCCGGGTCCTCGCGGACCGCGACGGCGTGGCGTTTGACGAAGGCGACCTCATCATCAGCGAAGCGTTTGTTGATGAAGGCCCGACCATGAAGCGGTTCCAGCCGCGTGCCCAGGGTCGTGCATTTCAGATCAAGAAGCGCACCAGCCACATCACCGTGGTAGTCGCTACCCCGGAGAAAGAGGAGGCTCGCTAAGTGGGACAGAAAGTAAACCCGCACGGGTTCCGACTCGGCATCACCACCGATCACGTATCGCACTGGTTCGCTGACAGCACCAAGGCCGGCCAGCGGTACAAGGACTTCGTTCGCGAAGACATCCGTATCCGCCAGCTCATGTCCACGGGCATGGAGCGCGCCGGTATCGCCAAGGTCGAAATCGAGCGCACCCGTGACCGTGTCCGCGTGGACATCCACACGGCCCGTCCCGGTATCGTCATCGGCCGCCGTGGAGCAGAAGCTGACCGCATCCGCGGCGAGCTCGAAAAGCTCACCGGCAAGCAGGTCCAGCTGAACATCCTCGAGGTTAAGAACCCCGAGATGGAAGCCCAGCTTGTGGCCCAGGGCGTTGCAGAGCAGCTGACTTCCCGCGTGGCATTCCGCCGTGCTATGAAGAAGGCCATGCAGTCCGCACAGCGTGCAGGTGCCAAGGGCATCCGTATCGCCTGCTCGGGCCGCCTGGGTGGCGCTGAAATGTCCCGCTCGGAGTTCTACCGCGAAGGCCGTGTGCCCCTGCACACCCTCCGCGCGAACATCGACTACGGCTTCTACGAAGCCAAGACCACCTTCGGCCGCATCGGTGTGAAGGTCTGGATCTACAAGGGTGACGTCACCGCCAAGGAACTGGCCGCACAGGCTGCTGCCGCACCGTCCCGCGGTGGCCGTGGCGAGCGTCCCGGCCGTCCGGGTGGCGCTGACCGCGGTGACCGCCGCCGTCGCAACGACCGCCCGGCCGCTGACGCAGCTCCTGCTGCCGAAGCACCGGCAGTTGAAGCAGCACCTGCTGCTGTAGAAGGAGGACAGGCTTAAATGCTTATCCCACGTCGAGTCAAGCACCGTAAGCAGCACCACCCGGGTCGTTCCGGCGCTGCCACGGGCGGCACCGAGGTCTCGTTCGGTGAGTGGGGTATCCAGGCTCTGAGCCCGGCATACGTCACCAACCGTCAGATCGAGTCCGCTCGTATCGCGATGACCCGCCACATCAAGCGTGGCGGTAAGGTCTGGATCAACATCTACCCGGACCGTCCCCTGACCAAGAAGCCGGCCGAAACCCGCATGGGTTCCGGTAAGGGTTCACCGGAATGGTGGGTCGCCAACGTCAAGCCGGGCCGGGTTCTTTTCGAACTCTCCGGTGTCAATGAAGAGGTAGCTCGCGAGGCCCTGCGCCTGGCAATCCACAAGCTGCCGTTGAAGGCACGCATTGTGCGTCGCGAAGGTGGTGAATAGAAATGGCAGTAGGATCCAAGGATCTGGCTCCCGCACAGCTGGACGGTTTCGACAACGAGCGTCTCGTTGAAGAACTCCGCAAGGCCAAGGAAGAGCTGTTCAACCTGCGTTTCCAGTCCGCCACCGGACAGCTGGAGAACCACGGTCGCCTGCGCGCGGTAAAGAAGGACATCGCCCGCATCTACACCGTTCTCCGCGAACGCGAGCTGGGCATTCGTGCCGAGGTTGCCGCACCGGTTGTGGAAGCCAAGGAAGAAAAGAAGTCCAAGAAGGCTTCAACCAAGAAGGCCGACAAGGCTGAAAAGGCTGAGACCGAGGAGGACGCCAAGTGAGTGAAAAGGACCAGAACGTGACCGAAACTGCTACCGCAGCCAAGGCTGGGGAGCGCGGTTACCGCAAGACCCGTCGCGGCTACGTGGTCTCCGACAAGATGGAAAAGACCATCGTTGTCGAGGTTGAAGACCGCGTGAAGCACGCACTGTACGGCAAGGTCATCCGCCGCACCTCCAAGGTCAAGGCGCACGACGAAGAGAACACCGCCGGCATCGGCGACCTCGTAGTCATCGCCGAGACCCGTCCGCTGTCCGCCACCAAGAACTGGCGGCTCGTGGAAATCCTCGAGAAGGCGAAGTAGCACCTGCTGCTTAGCTGTTGCCCCTGCTCCCTTCCGGGAGCGGGGGCTTCCTCGTTTAAGCGGCGGCCTGGCTGCTGCCCGCGTCACGGCAGGCCGGCTTCGGAGGCAGCGGACGACGGCGGGGCCTGGACTGGCGGGCGGTGGCGCCCTGGGTGCGCCGAAAGGCCGCCGTGGGTGACGCCGTCGTCCGTCTTGCAGGGCAGGGGACGGTGGTGATATGGGGACCGGCGGAAAACGTGCTAGGATATTGAGTTTGTATGGCGCCTTTCGCGCGCCATCATCAACCTCGTAAACAAGCGTGCCACAGCATAGTGCCCCTGTGCGCCCGGGATCCGTCCCGGACCGGATGGGAGCAACTGCTTCGGGCACGGGCGTTTAGGCCTGGTCTGGCAAAATCCAGGCAGGTCAAGAGACACCCCGATCAACCGTTCCGCAAGGCTCATTCCGTAGCAAGACCACGGCCTGAGAACCGGCGCGACGCAAGGAGTAAATAGTGATTCAGCAGGAGTCGCGACTGAAGGTCGCCGACAACACGGGTGCTAAGGAAATCCTTACCATTCGCGTTCTCGGTGGATCCGGCCGTCGCTACGCAGGCATTGGTGACGTTATTGTCGCCACCGTCAAGGATGCAATCCCGGGCGGCAACGTAAAGAAGGGCGATGTGGTTAAGGCCGTCATCGTCCGTACCAAGAAGGAACGCCGCCGTGCGGATGGTTCCTACATCAAGTTTGACGAGAACGCAGCTGTGATCCTGAAGAACGACGGTGACCCCCGCGGTACCCGTATCTTCGGACCGGTTGGTCGTGAACTGCGTGACAAGAAGTTCATGAAGATCGTTTCTCTGGCTCCGGAGGTGCTCTAGTCCATGGCTGCAAAGATCAAGAAGGGTGACCTGGTTCAGGTCATCACTGGCGCCAAGGCTGAGCGCGGCGGCGACCGTGGCAAGCAGGGCAAGGTTCTGCGCGTATTCACCGACACCAACCGCGTGCTGGTTGAGGGTATCAACCGCGTCACCAAGCACACCCGTGTTGGACAGTCGCAGCGCGGCACCAAGACCGGCGGCATCGAGGTCGTAGAGGCCCCGATCCACATTTCCAACGTGGCCCTGGTTGACCCGTCGACCAAGAAGCCGACCCGCGTGGGCTTCCGCCTCGACACTGTGGAGAAGAACGGCGTCCAGAAGACCGTCCGCATCCGCGTGTCCAAGAGCTCCGGGAAGGACATCTAATGACTGAGACTCTCGAGACTCCGGCAACGAAGATCGTTCCTCGTCTGAAGACCAAGTACGCCGAAACCATCAAGGGCCAGCTCCAGGATGAGTTCAAGTACGCCAACGTGAACCAGGTTCCCCGTCTGGTCAAGGTTGTTGTGAACATGGGTGTTGGAGATGCCGCCAAGGACTCCAAGCTGATCGACGGCGCTGTCCGCGACCTCACCCAGATCACCGGCCAGAAGCCGCAGGTTACCAAGGCCCGCAAGTCGATCGCACAGTTCAAGCTGCGCGAAGGCATGCCCATCGGTGCACACGCAACCCTGCGTGGCGACCGTATGTGGGAATTTGTGGACCGTCTGGTCACCCTGGCACTGCCCCGTATCCGCGACTTCCGCGGCCTGAGCGGCAAGCAGTTCGATGGCAACGGCAACTACACCTTCGGTCTGACCGAACAGGTTATGTTCCACGAAATCGACCAGGACAAGATTGACCGCGTCCGCGGTATGGACATCACGGTCGTCACCACCGCCAAGACCGACGACGAAGGCCGCGCGCTGCTCAAGGCGCTTGGTTTCCCGTTCAAAACCGAAGCTTAATTAACTACGTAAAAGGTCCGGCCGCTCCGCTCCGTCAAGGACGGAACGGCGGAAACCGTTACGAGGAAGGGCATGAGCCCACATGACAATGACAGATCCTGTCGCAGATATGCTTACGCGCCTGCGTAATGCAAACTCGGCATACCACGACTCCGTGTCTATGCCTTACAGCAAGCTCAAGGCACGCGTTGCCGACATCCTCAAGGCCGAAGGTTTCATCGCCGGCTGGAAGGAAGAGGACGCTGAGGTTGGCAAGAAGCTGACCCTCGAACTCAAGTTCGGTCCGAACCGCGAGCGTTCCATCGCCGGTGTACGCCGCATCTCCAAGCCGGGTCTCCGCGTTTACGCGAAGTCCACCAACCTGCCTCACGTGCTCGGTGGCCTGGGTATCGCAATCCTGTCCACCTCTTCCGGCCTCCTGACTGACAAGCAGGCCGGCAAGAAGGGCGTGGGCGGCGAAGTCCTCGCGTACGTCTGGTAACGGGAAAGGAAGAGAATAATGTCACGTATTGGACGTCTCCCCATCACCGTTCCTGCCGGCGTTGAGGTCAAGGTTGACGGCTCTGTCGTCAGCGTCAAGGGTTCCAAGGGCGAGCTGAGCCACACTGTGGCCAGCCCGATCGAGGTTGCCCTGGACGAGAACACCCTGACCGTCAGCCGCCCGAACGACGAGCGCGCCTCCCGTTCACTCCACGGCCTGACCCGCACCCTGATCGCCAACATGATCCAGGGCGTCACCGCAGGCTACGAGAAGAAGCTTGAAATCGTTGGTACCGGTTACCGCGTTCAGGCCAAGGGATCTGACCTTGAGTTCGCTCTCGGCTTCAGCCACCCGGTCAGCGTTGCAGCTCCGGCCGGCATCACCTTTGCAGTAGAGGGACCGACCAAGCTCTCTGTCTCAGGTATCAATAAGCAGCAGGTCGGCGAAGTTGCTGCCAACATTCGTAAGCTGCGGAAGCCTGACCCGTACAAGGGCAAGGGCATCCGTTACGCCGGCGAAGTCATCCGCCGCAAGGTCGGAAAGGCTGGTAAGTAACCATGGCCATCTCCATTAACAAGAAGCGTACGAACAAGAGCAAGGCTGCTGCCCGCAGCCGCCGCCAGCTTCGTATCCGCAAGCGCATTTCCGGTACGGCTGTCCGCCCCCGCCTGGTGGTCAACCGCTCCGCACGCCACGTATTTGTCCAGGTTGTCGATGACAGCATTGGCCAGACCGTAGCAAGCGCATCCACCCTGGAAGCCGACCTTCGTGCATTCGACGGTGACAAGACTGCCAAGGCCAAGCGCGTTGGCGAGCTCGTTGCCGAACGTGCCAAGGCTGCCGGCGTCGAGGCTGTCGTGTTCGACCGTGGTGGCAACAAGTACCACGGCCGCATTGCCGCCGTCGCCGACGGTGCACGCGAAGGTGGGCTGTCACTGTGACCGAAGCAAACAACGAAAAGGACACTGTGTCTGCAGATCAGAAGGCCCCCGAGGCCGCCGCTGCTGAGACCACTGCCCCCGCTGCCGAGGACCGCCGTGGTGGCGCCCGTCGCGGCGAGCGTGGCGACCGCGGCCAGGGCCGCGGCGACCGCGGTGGCCGTGGCGGCCGCGACGGTGGCCGTGAAGCCGAGAAGAACCAGTTCGTAGAGCGCGTTGTCACCATCAACCGCGTTTCCAAGGTCGTCAAGGGTGGTCGTCGCTTCAGCTTCACCGCACTGGTCGTCGTTGGTGACGGTAACGGCATGGTCGGCGTGGGCTACGGCAAGGCCAAGGAAGTTCCCGCTGCTATCGCCAAGGGCGTTGAAGAGGCCAAGAAGTCCTTCTTCCGCGTTCCCCGCGTTGGCAACACCATCCCGCACCGCGTTCAGGGTGAAGCCGCTGCCGGCGTCGTAATGCTGCGTCCGGCTTCCGCCGGTACCGGTGTTATCGCCGGTGGTCCGGTCCGTGCAGTACTGGAGTGCGTGGGCATCCACGACATCCTCTCCAAGTCGCTCGGTTCCTCCAACGCCATCAACATCGTTCACGCGACCGTTGATGCCCTGAAGCGCCTCGAAGAGCCGGCAGCAGTGGCAGCACGCCGCGGCCTGCCGCTGGACGAGATCGCTCCGGCGGCGCTGGTGAAGGCCCTCCTGGCACCGAAGGCAGGTGTTTAGTCATGGCTAAGAACCTGGTCCCCTCCGACGCCCAGTTGGAGATCACTCAGATCAAGTCCGCCATTGGCGGCAAGCAGAACCAGCGCGACACCCTGCGGTCCCTCGGCCTGAAGCGGATCGGACACACTGTTGTCCGCACCGCCGATGCCGTGACCGTTGGCATGCTCAACACGGTTCCGCACCTGGTAAAGGTAGAGGAGGCGAAGTAAATGGCAGAGAACACTGCTGATAAGGCACAGGCTGCTGAGAAGCAGAACGCCCTGAAGGTTCACCACCTGCGTCCCGCTCCGGGTGCCAAGACCGCCAAGACCCGTGTTGGTCGTGGTGAGGCATCCAAGGGTAAGACCGCCGGTCGCGGTACCAAGGGTACTGCTGCCCGCTACCAGGTGAAGGCTGGCTTTGCCGGCGGCCAGCTGCCGCTGCACATGCGCCTGCCGAAGCTGCGTGGCTTCAAGAACCCGTTCCGGGTTGAGTTCCAGGTTGTAAACCTGGACAAGCTCAGCGAGCTGTTCCCGGAAGGTGGCGCAGTCACCGTGGAGAACCTGGTCGAAAAGGGTGCCGTTCGCAAGAACCAGCCCGTCAAGGTGCTGGGCACCGGCGACATCACCGTCAAGGTTGACGTCACCGCCCACGCATTCTCGGCCAGTGCCGCTGAAAAGATTGCTGCAGCAGGCGGAAGCACCACCGCCCTCTAAGGGACGGCGCCAGCTGTTGAAACTCCCGGTATCCATGGGCTACGGCCCCGGATACCGGGAGTTTTCCATATCCGCCGGGCGTATTTTTCCAGCCTTCCGGCGCATGGGCGCCGGCATGGATTGTTCGCACGGCACATTGAACCGTTAGACTCGGTTGTCGGGATTTATCAAGTTCCGCCACCCCACTCTTATTGACACCACAGGAGGACGCTTGCTTAGCGCATTTGGCCGGGCCTTTCGCACGCCTGATCTGCGACGCAAGTTGTTGTTCACGCTGGGAATCATCACCATATTCCGCTTGGGTGCTTTCATTCCCTCGCCAGGTGTGAACTACCAGAATGTCCAGCAATGCTTGCAGAACGGTCAGACCGCCGGCGGGCTGTACCAGCTCGTTAACCTCTTCAGCGGCGGTGCTCTGCTCCAGGTGTCCATCTTCGCCCTGGGCATCATGCCCTACATCACGGCGAGCATCATCGTCCAGCTGCTCCGGGTGGTCATTCCCCGGTTCCAGCAGCTCTACGAAGAGGGAGCGTCGGGCCAGTCCAAGCTGACCCAGTACACCCGCTACCTCACCATTGCGCTGGGCCTGCTCAACGCCACCACCCTGGTATCGCTGGCCCGCTCAGGGCAGTTGCTTCCCGGCTGCCAGCTGCCGATCATCCCGGACACCAGCATCATCACCACCATCCTGATCATCATCACGCTGACGGCCGGCACCGGCCTGATCATGTGGATGGGCGAGCTCGTCACGGAGAAGGGCGTGGGCAACGGCATGTCGCTGCTCATCTTCACCTCCATCGCCGCACAGTTCCCCACCTCGCTGGGTGCCATCTGGACTTCGCAGGGTCCCGGGACGTTCTTCATCGTCCTGGCCGTGGGCCTGCTCACCGTGGCACTGGTGGTCTTCGTGGAGCAGTCGCAGCGGCGCGTTCCCGTCCAGTACGCCAAGCGGATGATCGGCCGGCGCACCGTGGGCGGCACCAGCACCTACATTCCCATCAAAGTGAACATGGCCGGCGTCATTCCGGTGATCTTCGCTTCCTCCATGCTCTACCTTCCCGGGCTGATCGCTCAGTTCAACCAGCCCCGGAACGGCGAGTCAATGCAACCGTGGGTTGAGTGGATCAACAACAACCTCACCCGCGGTGACCACCCGATCTACATGGCGGTTTACTTCGTCCTGATCGTGTTCTTCACCTACTTCTACGTCGCGATTACCTTCAACCCTGAAGAAGTCTCAGACAACATGAAGAAGTACGGCGGCTTCATTCCAGGTATCCGCGCCGGCAGGCCGACCGCTGATTACCTGCAGTACGTGCTCTCACGGATCACCCTGCCCGGCGCCCTCTACCTGGGCTTCGTGGCTCTGATCCCGCTGGTGGCACTGGTACTGATCAACGCGAACCAGAACTTCCCGTTCGGTGGCACCTCGATCCTGATCATGGTGGGCGTTGGTTTGGAGACCGTAAAGCAGATTGATGCGCAGCTACAACAACGTCACTACGAAGGGCTTTTGCGATGACGAGAATGCTGATTATTGGACCTCCCGGTTCCGGAAAAGGAACGCAGGCAGAGCGGATTTCAGAACGCCTCGGCGTTGTGGCCATCTCTACCGGCGACATCTTCCGGGCCAACGTGAAGGGTGAGACCCCGCTGGGCCTCGAGGCCAAGAAGTACATGGACAACGGGGACTTCGTTCCGGACAGCGTGACCAACAAGATGGTCCGCGACCGCCTGGGCGAGTCCGACGTCGAAAACGGCTTCCTGCTGGACGGCTACCCGCGCACCACCGCGCAGGTGGACTACCTTGACGAGATCCTCGCCGATGGCGACGAGAAGCTCGACGTGGTCCTGCAGCTGACCGCAGATGACGAGGAACTGGTTCACCGGCTGCTCGGCCGGGCCAAGGAAACGGGCCGGAGCGACGACAACGAAGCCGTCATCCGCCACCGCCTGGACCTCTACCACGAGCAGACCGAAGCCGTGGTGGCCAAGTATGCCGAGCGCGGCATCCTCACCCAGGTTGACGGGATCGGCCCCATCGACGAAGTCACCAACCGCGTGATGCAGGCCATCAAGGCCGCACAGGCAGCCTGACCAAGGCGCCCGGTTTATTGAGGCTCCTCCCGGCATCCGGGAGGAGCCTCAGCCATTTGAAAGGAAACACCATGGCCTTCGGCCAGCCCCGGATCGAATTCAAGAACAACGCCCAGATGCGCACCATGCACGAGGCCGGCCTGGTCCTCAGCCGTGCACTGGATGCCGCCGTTGCCGCAGCGGTGCCTGGGGTCACCACCAAGCACCTCGACGACGTCTTCGCCGCCGTCCTCAACGAGGCGGGCGCCAAGTCCAACTTCCTGGGTTACCACGGCTTCCCGGCCACCATCTGCACATCGGTTAACGAGGAAGTGGTGCACGGCATCCCCGGCAGCCGGGTGCTGCAGGACGGTGACATCATCTCCATCGACGGCGGAGCGATCGTCAACGGCTGGCATTCGGATTCCGCCCGCACGGTCATCGTGGGAACCGCGGATCCTGAGGACCAGCGGCTTTCCGATGTCACGCAGGCCGCCATGTGGCGGGGGATCGCGGCGCTGGCCACTGGCACGCATGTGGGTGACATCGGCGCCGCCATCGACGACTACGTTTCGTCCGTTCCGGGCAAACCGCTGGGCATCCTGGAGGACTACGTGGGCCACGGCATCGGCTCCGAGATGCACATGGCACCGGACGTGTTGAATTACCGCACCAACCACCGCGGTCCCAGGATCAAGCCGGGCCTGTGCCTTGCCATTGAGCCCATGCTGGTGCGGGGCAGCATTGACACCGCAGTCTTGGACGACGACTGGACCGTGGTCACCACCGACGGCAAGCGCTCCTGCCAGTGGGAGCACTCGGTGGCCGTCCACGAAAAGGGCATCTGGGTGCTTTCAGCGCCCGACGGCGGCGCGGAGCACCTGGAGCCCCTCGGCGTCACCCCGGTGCCGATTCCGTAATCGAAGCGCAGATTCGCCTGCGACGCAGAAAATCCCTGCCGAGACCCGAATGCGGGTGTCGACAGGGATTTTGCGTATCGCCGGTGGATCTGCGCGTCGCGAGGCGTCAGGACTTCAGCTTCGGCTTCACGTCGCGGTCGTAGATGCTCTGCAGCGTGTTCTTCAGGTCCGTCATGGTGGACTTCACATCGCCCTGTTGGGTGAGGATCTTCGCGGCGGCCTTGGCCATTTCCTGGTCGGCGCCGGGCAGGAACACCCGGGCGTTGTCCTGGACCTTGGTTACGGCCAGCTGGTCCATGGCGGTCTTGATCTGCGGCGTCTTGGCCAGGACGGACGCCATGTCCGCGGACTTGCGGGTGGGCATGTAGCCGGTGGCCGCAGAGAACTCCGCGGTGCTCGCCGGCTGGGTGACGAAGTCCAGGAACTTTCCGGCCGCGAGCTGCTCTTCCTTGGTGATGCCGCTGGGAATACCCAGGCCGGCGCCGCCGGTGGGGCACACGTTTGACTGCGCCTTGGGCCCGCCCGGCAGGAAACCAACGCCCACGTTGAACTTGGCGGACTTCAGGATTCCCAGCAGCGAACCTGTGGAGGAGATGGTGGTGGATGTCAGGCCGGCAGAGAAGTCATCCGCGGCTTCCTTGGACGAGACGCCGGCCCACTTGTCCTTATAGATCGAATCCTGCGCCCACTGCAGCGCGGCCACGGACTCAGTGGAGTCGCACGTGATGTCCCATTCCTTGGACCAGCCGCCGCCCCAGCCCCACAGCATGTTCTGCAGTGTCCAGCCCGCGTACCCGGCGAGGGCGGGGTAGATGTAGGCGTACTGCGCGCCCGAGCTGGCCTTCAGCTTGGGCGCCCATTCAGCGAATTCATCCCAGGTCTTCGGCGCCCGGTCGGGAAGGCCGGCCGCCGCAAAATGGTCCTTGTTGTAGTAGAACAGCGGCGTTGAGCGGCCGTACGGCAGCGCCCACTGCTTGTTGTCGTACTTGTAGTCGTTCACCAGCGACTGCTGGAAATCGTCCATCCTCATGTCCAGCTGCTTGATCAGGCCATCCACGGGAATGATGCTGCCGTTGGTGTAGTAGCGGAACCACCAGACGTCGGACAGGACCACTACGCCCGGCAGGCCCGACTTTGCCGCCTGCGCGGTCTGGAACTTCTGGGCGATTTCCTCGTAGTTGGCTCCGGCGGTAACCAGGTTGACCGTGATGTCCGGGTTCTTGGCGTGGAATTTTTCGATCAGGCTTTTCTCCACATCCTGCGACTGGCCTGGGTGGCTGGACCAGAAGTCGATCTTGGCCGCCGGCTTCACGTCCTTGAAGTCGATCTCGGCCGCCTGGGAGGTAGCTTGGCCGCCGCCGGTTGTGGATGGTCCGCCGCATGCGGCAAGGGCGGCGGCAGAGGCGGATACCCCTGCCAGGCCCAGGAAATGCCTCCGGTCCAGGTGCAGTGTCATGACAGTTCCTTTCGGTTGGTGCCTTTGTAAGGGTTGGAAAGTACGACGGCGGCCGGCAGCTTAGCCGGTCACGCTGCCCTGGGTGAGGCCCGCAACGATGTAGCGCTGCAGGGCCGCGAAGATGATCAGGATGGGGACGATGACCAGGACTGCCCCGGCCATGAGGACACCCCAGCCGGCAGCATTGCTTTCGTTGTTCTGCAGCAGAGTGAGCCCCACGGGCAGGGTCATGGTTTCCGGGCGGTCCGTGATGATGAGGGGCCAGATGTAGTCATTCCATTCCGTCACGATGGTCACCAGTGCCACCGTGGCGATGGACGGTACCGAAACGGGAACCACGATCTGCCACAAACGGCGCCAATGGCCGGCACCGTCCATCTCGGCCGATTCCAGGATGGAAGCGGGAAGGGTGCGGAAGTGCTGGCGCAGCAGGAACGTGCCGAAGGCGGTGCCAAGGCCGGGGAGGATGATGCCCCAGAGGGTGTTCTTTCCGCCGATGCCCGCGATCAGGATGAAGTTGGGCAGGATGGACACCTGCGGCGGCACCATGAGGGCCACCAGGATCAGCAGGAAGATGAAGTTCCGGAACGGGAAGCGGACAAACACCAAAGCGTAGGCCGTCAGGATCGCCAGCAGTACCTTGATGGTGGCCCCGGCCAGCGTGACGATGGTGCTGTTCAGGAAGAACTGCCCAAACGGCACCGTGGTCATGGCGGTCCGGTAGTTCTCCAGGTTCAGGCTTTCCGGAAGGATTTTCAGGTCCGTGGTGACGATCTCGCCGGACTGCTTGAAGGAGCTCAGGACCATCCACAGCAGGGGCAGGAACACCACAAGGGTGGCCACGAGCAGCGGCAGGTAGCCGCCCACCACGGTGCGGATGAGGTTGCGGCGCGAGAAGGGGCGGTCTCGGTGAAGGCCCGGCTCCGGCCCGGCGATGGCGGGGGCTGTGGGGTCGGGGCTGACCGGGGACAGGGAGGTCACGAGTAATGCACCTTTCGTTCCACGAACCGCAACTGAAGCACGGTGATCACCAGGAGGATGGCGAACAGGACCACGGAAATGGCTGCCGAGTAGCCTGCCCTGTTGTAAGCGCCGAAGGCCTGCAGGTAGGCCTCATAGATCAGGGTGCTGGTGCCGGTGCCCAGGGGTGTCATGATCCGGATGAGGTCGAAGGCCTGCAGGGAACTGAGCATGGTGGTGATCAGGAGGAAGAACGTGGTGGGGGACAGCAGCGGCAGCGAGATGCTGGTGAAACGGCGGAATCCGTTGGCGCCGTCGAGGGATGCGGCCTCCATGACATCCTGCGGAAGGGACTGGAGCCCGGCGAGATACACCACGGCGCAGTAGCCCAGGTTCTTCCAGACGTACACCAGGATCACCATGACCAGCGAGAGCTGGGGGTCGTTGATCCACTGCGGGCTCTGCTGCCCGATGCCGCGCAGCAGCCAGGCCAGGACGCCGTAGCCGGGGTCGAAGATGAACAGCCAGACCAGGCCAACGCCGACGCCGGAGAGGACGTACGGTGCAAAGACGGCTGAACGGGCGAACGTGGTGCCACGGATCTTCGCGTTCAGGGCCAGCGCCACCAGCAGGCCCAAAACCATGGAACCACCCACCGTAACCAGCGTGAACACCGCGGTGGTCCCCAGGACTTTCGGCGCGTCATTGCTGCTGAAGAAGGTGACGTAGTTGGCGAAGCCAACCACCGTTGCGGTGGGGGAGCCCAGGGTCCAGTCCAGCGTGGAGTAATACATGTTGCTGAACAACGGACGGTAGGTGAAGACGGCGATCAGCACCAGGTTGGGCAGCGCCATGGCGAGGAAAACGAAGAAGTCCCGCCGGGTCCTCGCGGTCCACCGCCGCTTTGGGACTTTCGCCGAGCGGCCCGGAGGCCTCTTGGGTTTGGCGGCTGGGTGCGGGGCGAGTTGACGGGTCATGCGTGTCTCTCCCGGGTTGGGAGCCTGCTTGTGGCCGGCCCTGGCTTGATCTAGGCACTACTACACCAGACCGTCAGAGGGCTGAAACCCGCATATGCCCTTGTCAGGGGACTGTTATCCAAGGCTTCGTCGCCCGTTAACGCTGTGTTGAATGCAGTCTCGCACAAAGTTTCCCAATGCGGCAGGGGCACGCCTGCGGAGGGGAGAATAGGGGGATGGGAAGCATCACCGACGTTCCGGGCATCCGGGTAGGCCATGTCCAAAGGGACAGCGGGGGATGGCTGACCGGCGTCACTGTAGTCCTGCCGCCCCCGGGCACTGTGGGTTCGGTGGATGTCCAGGGAGGCGGGCCGGCCACCCACGAAACGGACGCCCTTGACCCCACCACCCTGGTCAGCACGGTGGACGCCGTAGTCCTCACCGGCGGCAGCGCCTACGGGCTGGCGTCCGCTGCCGGCGCCCAGCGCTGGTGCGAGGGCAACGGCAGGGGTTTCTCCGTTCCCGGCGGCGTCGTGCCCATCGTTCCCGCCGCCGCCATCTTCGACCTGGGCAGGGGCGGCGACTTCACAGCACGTCCGACGCCGGACATGGGCTACGCGGCAACGGCCGCCGCGGCGGCACAAAAGGAAGGGCACGACGTCGGACGCGGCAACGTCGGTGCGGGAACCGGGGCACTCCTTGGCAGGACCTATAAAGGCGGCGTCGGGACGGCTTCCATCACGCTCGAGAAGGGGGTGGTTGTCGGAGCCTTGGCCATAGTCAACGCACTAGGGCTGCCGACGGTAGAGCACTCTCTGCTCACGGAGTCAGCAGTTGGACCGCCCCTCAACACCACCCTTGTCGTCGTCGCCACCAACGCTGTCCTGGATGTTGCCGAATGCAAGCGGACTGCCTCTGCTTCCCACGCCGGAATTGCCCGGGCACTGAATCCTTCCCACACCCTGGCTGACGGGGACACCGTTTTCTGCCTGGCAACTGGTGGTGTGGCACTGGACCGCAGCGACGAAGCAGCCCGGCAGCTCAGCCTGATTACGCTGCAGAGTGCGGCAGCCGACGTCGTCCGTTCAGCCATCCTGGACGGGGTGGCCAGTGCTGAGGGCGTCAGCACTCCAGCGGGCGAATATGGTGCGTACCGCACCCCGTAGGCTACTATTGCCGATTTAACTTTTACCGCCCAAGAGGGTAGTGTTGTTTGTTGGTTGTCTGGACTGCCACGCCCTTTTGGGCCTGGAGCCGGCAATCGATCCAACAAAAACGTTCGTGGTCATGCCCGGTGCAATCCGGCGGGGCTGCGGCAACAACAGTTAGCGGAGGGTATGGCCAAGAAGGACGGGGTCATTGAGATCGAAGGCGTTGTGACCGAGGCGCTGCCTAACGCGATGTTTCGCGTTGAGCTCACCAACAAGCACATCGTTCTGGCACACATCTCTGGAAAGATGCGCCAGCACTACATCCGAATCCTCCCTGAGGACCGCGTAGTGGTGGAGCTGAGCCCGTACGACCTCACCCGTGGTCGTATCGTCTACCGCTACAAGTAAATTGCTGGGCGGCTTCAGCGCACGCTGACCGCCGCTCCAGTTGACCACACTGCTACACGCAAAGGAACGCCATGAAGGTCAAGCCGAGCGTCAAGCAGATCTGCGAAAAGTGCAAAGTGATCCGCCGTAATGGCCGGGTCATGGTGATCTGCGAGAACCCGCGCCACAAGCAGCGCCAGGGCTAATTTCCTTCCCTGAAGGAAATCCTGGGTTGCTAACCCACGCAAGTAAATAAAGGCAGCACAAGCTGACCTGGGACGTATGGAGCCCGGGCAGCTAACCCCCGGTCGGAGGCTGGGGCCGCACGGAACGTGCGGGTGTACTGCCTACGACCTCCGGTTTATCAAGGAGTACTGCCACTATGGCTCGTCTCGCTGGCGTAGACATTCCCCGCGAAAAGCGGCTGGAAATTGCGCTTACTTACATCTACGGCGTGGGCAAGACCCGTGCACACGAAACCCTGGCTGCCACGGGCATCAGCGCTGACGTTCGCGTCAAGGACCTGACCGATGCCCAGCTGGTTGAGCTGCGTGATTACATCGAAGGCAACTACAAGGTTGAGGGTGACCTTCGCCGCGAAGTAGCAGCTGATATCCGCCGCAAGGTTGAAATCGGCAGCTACGAAGGTATTCGCCACCGTAAGGGCCTCCCGGTCCGCGGGCAGCGTACCAAGACCAACGCCCGTACCCGCAAGGGTCCGAAGCGCACCGTCGCAGGCAAGAAGAAGGCCCGTTAAAATCCCCGCCCGGGATTTACGGACTTTCCCCAATAACTTTCTGTAGGAGAAAAAATGCCCCCGAAGACTCGTGGCGCGGTTCGCAAGCCGCGTAAGAAGGACAAGAAGAATATCGCGCTTGGCCAGGCGCACATCAAGAGCACCTTTAACAACACCATCGTTTCCATCACGGATCCCAACGGTGCTGTTATTTCCTGGGCTTCCTCCGGTGAGGTTGGCTTCAAGGGCTCGCGCAAGTCCACCCCGTTCGCTGCCCAGATGGCTGCCGAAGCCGCTGCCAAGCGTGCGCAGGAGCACGGCATGCGCAAGGTAGACGTTTTCGTCAAGGGACCGGGTTCCGGACGCGAAACCGCAATCCGTTCGCTGCAGGCCGCAGGCCTCGAGGTTGGCTCCATCCAGGACGTCACCCCCGCAGCGCACAACGGCTGCCGCCCGCCGAAGCGCCGCCGCGTCTAATTCTTTTCCGCAGCAGGAGCTTGCCCGGACCAGTGATGGTCCGGGCAAGCCCAGCGCGTTAAGTCTTCAGACCGAATTTCCACTACCTGTGTTGCGTCATATAGCGGATGCTCGCCGAAAGGAAACCTAAGTGCTCATTGCACAGCGCCCCACCCTCTCCGAAGAGGTAGTCTCCGAAAACCGTTCGCGTTTCATCATCGAACCGCTGGAACCGGGCTTCGGCTACACCCTCGGAAACTCCCTCCGCCGTACCCTGCTCTCCTCCATCCCCGGTGCTGCCGTAACCAGCATCCGGATCGATGGTGTGCTGCACGAGTTCACCACGGTTCCGGGTGTCAAGGAAGATGTCACCGAGATCATCCTTAACATCAAGAGCCTGTCGGTTTCCTCCGAGCACGACGAGCCTGTCGTGGCTTACCTGCGCAAGCAGGGCCCCGGAGTCGTCACCGCCGCGGACATCGCTCCGCCGGCCGGCGTCGAATTCCACAACCCGGATCTGCACATCGCCACGCTGAACTCGAAGGGCAAGTTCGAACTCGAACTGACCATCGAGCGCGGCCGCGGCTACGTTTCGGCAGCTCAGAACAAGTCCGGCGACGCAGAGATCGGCCGTATCCCGGTCGACTCCATCTACTCGCCGGTGCTGAAGGTTACTTTCCGCGTGGAAGCAACCCGTGTTGAGCAGCGCACCGACTTTGACAAGCTGATTGTCGACGTCGAGACCAAGCAGGCCATCGCCCCGCGCGATGCCGTTGCTTCCGCAGGCACCACCCTGGTGGAACTGTTCGGTCTGGCCCGTGAGCTGAACACCGCAGCTGAAGGTATCGAGATCGGCCCGTCGCCCACCGACGCTGCCCTGGCAGCCGACATGGCACTGCCGATCGAGGATCTGGACCTCACCGTCCGTTCCTACAACTGCCTCAAGCGTGAGGGCATCCACACCGTGGGTGAACTCGTTGCCCGCTCCGAGGCTGACCTGATGGACATCCGCAACTTCGGTGCAAAGTCCATTGACGAGGTCAAGGCAAAGCTGGTTGAACTGGGCCTGTCCCTCAAGGACTCGCCTCCCGGTTTTGACCTCGCAGCACGCGCCGCAGCAATCGAAGAGGACGACGCCGCCTTCGGCGACGACGAACTCTAAACCAGACCTTGGCCGGCGGGCAGCACCACGGTGTGCCGCCCACGGCTTCCACATGAGGAGAAACAATTATGCCTACCCCCACTAAGGGTCCGCGCCTCGGCGGCGGCCCGGCTCACGAGCGCCTCATGCTCGCGAACCTGGCAGCATCCCTGTTCGAGCACAAGCGGATCACCACCACGGTCACCAAGGCCAAGCGCCTGAAGCCGTACGCAGAGCGCCTGGTCACCTTCGCCAAGCGTGGCGACCTCGCGTCCCGCCGCCGCGTTCTCGGCCTGATCAGCAACAAGGGCATCGTCCACGAGCTGTTCACCGACATCGCGCAGGCTGTGGAGAACCGCGATGGCGGCTACACCCGCATCACCAAGATCGGCAACCGCAAGGGCGACAACGCTCCCATGGCTGTCATCGAGCTGGTCCTCGAGCCGGTTTCCGCCAAGCAGGCTGTTGTAGCCGAGGCTACGTCCGCTGCCAAGCGCGATGCCGACAAGAAGGAAGCCGCTGCTGCTCCCGTTGCAGAAGAAGCTCCTGAGACTGAAGCTGCTGAGGCTCCGGCCGCTGAGGAAGCTGCAACCGAAGAGGCTCCGGCCGCTGAGGAAGCTGCTGAAGCTCCGGCTGCCGAGGAGAAGGACGCGAAGTAATTCGCTGATTTTCTTCGCATAGACTTAGGTCTGTGAACCACCAAAAACCCGCGGCCCCCGTTCCAGGGGGCGGCGGGTTTTTGCGTATCCGGGTTGATCTTTCCTACGACGGCGGCCCGTTCAGCGGGTGGGCGCTGCAGCCGGGTCTGCGCACCGTCCAAGGCGTCCTGGAGGAAGCCCTGCATCTACTGGTCCGGCGGCCCATCCGTGTCACCGTTGCGGGACGGACCGATGCCGGGGTGCACGCCCGCGGCCAGGTGGTCCACCTGGACCTCACGGAAGACGAGTGGCAGGGACTGCCGCGCGGGCACGAACTGGATCCCGCCGTCGCCATGATGCGCAGGCTCCGCGGTGCGCTCAGCCGTGTCCTGGGCGACCTGACCGGCGCGGTGGAGGTGCACCGGATCTCGCTGGCGCCCGTGGGCTTTGACGCCCGCTTCTCCGCCCTCTGGCGCCGGTACAGCTACCGCATTGCCGTCGGGCCGGCCCGGTGGGACCCGCTGGAGCGGTACTTCACGTTATGGCACAAGAACCCGCTGGATGTGGCGCTCCTGAACGAGGCGGCGTCCAAGCTGCTGGGCCTTCAGAATTTCCTGTCCTTCTGCAAGCCGCGGGAAGGCGCCACCACCATCAGGGAACTCCAGCGCTTCGAGTTCCGGCGCGGCGAGGACGGCGTCATTGTGGCCACGGTCCAGGCTGATGCGTTCTGCCACAACATGGTGCGGGCACTCATCGGCTCCGCGCTGTATGTGGGTGAGGGCGTTGAGGAGCCGGGCTGGCTGTATGAGCGGCTCCTGCTGCAAAAGCGCGACGCCAAGTCGGTGCTGGCCGCCCCGCATCCGTTGGTGCTGGAGGAAGTGGCCTACCCGTCCGACGGCGAGCTGCTGGCCCGTGCGGAACTGACCCGCGCCCTCCGAGAACACTGACCCTCCCCACCCGTCCCCTAACCTCGCAAGCTCGGCCAGGGAACCCTCCGGGCGTGGGCCCACCCATCCATTGCTCCGTAGATGCCGTTATCAGGCCTCAAAACGGCATGTACGGAGCAATCGATGATCAGAAGGCGGGCGGCGGGCCCTCGGCCGGCAGCGTCACCGTGAACGTGCTGCCTCGCCCCTCACCGCTCTGGCAGGCGATGGTGCCGCCGTGGCGCTCCACTATCATCCGGGTAATCGAAAGACCCAGGCCGGCGCCCGGGATGGCGGCCTTTTGGGCGGACTCGGCGCGGAAGAAGCGGTTGAAGGCCCTCGCCGCGTCCTCGCCGGTCATGCCCATCCCGGTGTCCGTGACGCTCAGCCGAACCCACTGCCGGTCAGCGTCCGCGCTGATGCTGACCCTGCCGCCGTCGGGAGAGTACTTGATGGCGTTGGAGACCAGGTTGTCCAGCACCTGCCCAATCCGGAGCGGATCAGCGTAGGCCCACAGGGGCGAGGGGACGCTGGCGGCCATCTCCACGTGGGACCGTTGCGCCAAGGCCTGGGCCGAACTCAGGCTGGTCTCCACCAGGCTGGCAAGGTCGGTCCGCTTGGGGTGGACGTTCAGGGTGGTGGAGGCGGAGGCGGTCAGGTCGGCCACCAGGTCCAGCAGCCGTTCCGCGTTGCGCTGCACCACGAGCAGGCGCTGGGCCACTTGCGGGGGCAGGCTGCCGGCGTCGTCCAGCACCAGGTCTATGTTGCCGATGATTGAGTTCAGCGGATTCTTGAATTCGTGCGAAACGTTGGACACCAGCTCCTGGTTCGCGGCCAGGGATTCCACCCAGCCGGTGACGTCGCTGTACACCACCACAGCCCCGGTCAGCCGGCCGTCTTCGCCCACCAGCGGACGGGCAGCGGTGGAGACGGCGCGCTGGTCGGAGCCCTCTCCGGCCCACACCAGATAGTCGGCGAAGGACTCGCCCGCCATGGCCCGGTTGATGGGCCGCCGGTCATGGGGGAGCAGGGTGCGGCGGTCCTGGCCGAAGATGAGTTGGTGCCCCTGCCCGGGGATCGCCTCGTGCGCGCCGGTGGCGCGGCGGAAGTTGCGCTGGCGGCTGTTGGATACCAGGAAGTGGCCGGAACGGTCGACGGCGGCAATACCGACGTCGGTGGCGTCCAGTACCGTCTCCAGCAGCTTCTCCCGTTCCCGGCTTGCGGCCAGCAGGTCCCGGAGTTCACGGTCCTTGTTCGCGAGCTCGGCCTGCTGCTGCCGGAGACTCACGCTCGCGAAGCGGATGGCCAGGGAGACTGCGAGCATCATCACGGGGAAGAGAACAACTGTGGTGAGGTCCGAGGCTGTTACTGAGGGGAAGTGGCCCACAGCGGGAGGGACCATGATGAGGAACGGTCCCAGAAAGCTGAGCACCAGGCTGCTGCGCGCCAGCATGCCGGAGGCGGAGAGCCAGATGACCGGGAAAATCACCAGCACCGCCAGTCCCGGCAGGAGCGGTGCGGCGCCGTTGCGCAGGAACCCGATGGCCGCGAAGTCCAGCACGGGGATCAGCAGGTACGGGCGGTGTGACAGGCGTTCCCAGGGCACCAGGAAGCAGCCAAGGAACAAGACCGCGTGAAGGATAAGCCCGGCGACGTACAAGGGACTGTGCATCAGCGAGGGCCAGGCGAACGGGGTGGCCACGGCAATCGCCGCGACCATGAGGGTAAGGGGGAGTTGGCACAACGCCACCTGGGCGCGGGTTCCCAGCCGCCGGAAGATGCGGCCCGGGCCCCGGTGGAACAACGGCTCAGCCATGTTTCTGACTCGTACCCCTTTGCGTTCGGAAAGCAGGTGAGGCCAAGGTGCAGCAATTCCCCCGGTTACCTTGGTATCCACCCTTTCCTTTGAATATTGCACATGTCTTGTCATAATAATTGACTTTTCAATTTTCAGCGCCGATTCGGCTGTCATCAGCCCGGCTTACTAGTAGCGTATAAATGGTTGGAGCGGGATTGGCATTGGCGCTGGGCCAATGGGGGGCCATTTCCGCCTGGCGCAGGGATAGCAATGGACGATCTTGGTGTAGCTGTAGTCATCGAAGATGACGCCGATGTGCGCAACCTCCTTGAAGGTGTGTTGAGCCAGGCGGGCTTCGAGGTGCATACAGCAGTTGATGGGCGGGCCGGGGTTGAGGTGGTCCGCAGCAAGCAGGCCAACGTTGTGACGCTGGATATTGGCCTGCCCGATATTGATGGGTTTGAGGTTTTACGGCGGATCCGGAATTTCAGCAACGCTTACGTGGTGATGCTGACAGGTCGGACCGACGAACCGGACCTGTTGTCCGCCCTGAATGCAGGGGCGGATGACTACATCGCCAAACCCTTCAGGCCCAGGGAACTGCGGGCCAGGGTGGCAGCAATGATGCGCCGGCCCCGCCACGAGGTGACCGGGAGGAATACATCACAGTGGGGACAGGCCGCGGCTCCTGCCGCAGCACAGCCCGAGCCCGGGGTCCTGCAGCACAACGGGCTCCGGCTGAACCACCGGACACGCACCGTGGAAGTCAAAGGTGAGCCGCTGGGCCTGACCCGCAGTGAATTCGACCTGCTTCACGTGCTGCTCAAGGGCGGCGGTGCCGTGTGCACCCGGTCCGACCTAGTACGGGCGGTACGCGGTGATTTCTATGACCGGGACACGTACATCAGCGAGGCGGACGAGCGAGCCGTGGAGGTCCACGTGGGAAACCTGCGGCGCAAGCTCAAAGAGGACCCGATTTCCCCCCGCTGGCTGCAGACTGTCCGCGGGGTGGGATACCGGCTGGCGCCGCGGCGGCCTGACGATGCGTAGCTGCTAGCCCTTTTCCAGGATGTAGGTTGCCTGCAGCTCGGACACAGTCCGTGCCCCGTCCAGGGCCACACCGGCCATCAAGGCCTGGCCCTGGGCAAAGTCACCCTGCCGGATCAGGCCTTCCAGGAGTTCGGCGAGCCTGGCCAGCCGCAGCCCGCCAACCATGGCGGAGCTGATCTTGAGGCTGATGACGGCATCAAGGGCAAGGTCCTCGTCCCGGCTCTCCACTGCTGTTCCCAGCCGGGCGAGCCGCAGGTCCCACATGGCGGCGTAGTCACGGGCGAAACGCTGCGCCAGCCCGGATCCGGCCAGCTCATCTTCGAGTTCCTCCAGCACGGCGGCATCAACCAGCGGCAAGAGCGCGGCCTCTTCCAGCAAAGGGGCCGCGCCGGCGGCCGGAACGGGAGCGGCGGGCAAACCGACCCCGGACAGCGGGTAGTCCGCAGCGGGGCTCTTTCCGCTGGAACCGGGATCTGGACTGTTCATTGTTCAAGGCTACTTCCTGGAAATCCTTCGGTGTCCTGTTTCTTCTCATTCTGTGTAAACCTTGAGGCAACCTTGCCGCCGCACTGAGTATCTTTACTGGCCGCTGAAAGTGACAATGATGTTGATAACTGCGGGACCCAGAATCGCGATGAAGAGTACGGGAAAGATGAAGAAGAGTAGCGGGAAAAGGATCATCACCGGCAGTTTCATGGCTTTCTCCTCGGCACGCTGGCGGCGTTTTACCCTCATGACCTTTGCCTGGATCCGCAGTACCCGGCTGATGGCAATACCGTAGGTGTCTGCCTGGATCACCGCCTGGACAAAGCTCCTCAGCTCCGGGATGCTGGTCCGCTCGGCCAGAGCCTGGTACGATTCCCGGCGGCTTCGTCCAACCTGCATGTCCTGCAAGGTACGGACCAGTTCCTCTGCGAGCGGTCCCTTGCCATTTTCCCCGGCCCGGGCCATGGCGCCCTCGAAGCCAAGCCCCGCCTCCACCGAGATCAGCATCTGGTCAAGGGTATTGGCCAGTTCCAGCTGCATGGCCTTCTGGCGCTCCTTGCCTTTGCTGTAAAGCAGGAGGTCCGGGATGAAGTAGCCCAGGATGAGGAGAAACAGGCCTGCCAGTTTCATGATGGGCGTACTGCCGACGGCACTCAGGTAGAGGCCGAGGGACGCGCCGGCCACGCCGAGGGCTATCTTCGCGCCAAGAACCTTTTCGAGGGGCATGGACAGCGGCCTGCCAGCGAGTGACAGCAAACGATCGAGCTTTCGGACATAAGCCGGGGGAGTCAGGCGGTAACCGACCCCTGCCAGGAAGCCCCCGGACTGTTTCTCCTCTGCTTCGGCAGTTTGTCGCCCTCGGGTGAGAATGGCGACGGTGGCAGTCCGCGCCTTCCTGTCGACGGACAGGATGGACCAGGCAAGGAAGCCGATGGGAACGGAAACCAGCAGGAGCGAGGAAATTACGAGAGGGCTCATGGCGGCCTCAGAACTTCAGATCAATGATTTTGCGCATCCACAGGCTGCCAATCGTCATCAGCACAGCCGACGCACCGATCATGCCCCAACCGAGCGGGTGCGTGAACATCGAATTCATGTACCCGGGACTCACAGTCATCAGCATCAGCACGATGCCAAAGGGCATGGCGATGAGGATGTACGCCGAGAATTTCCCCTCTGCGGCAAGGGACTTGATGTGCCCCTTGATTTCGGAACGCTCCCGGATTGTCTCATTCACCTGGTCCAGCACCTCCGCCAGGTTGCCGCCCACTTCGCGGTTGATCTGGATGGCCTGGGCTATCCAAACGAAGTCTTCGTTCCGCATGCGCTCAGAGGTGTCAGTCAGTGAGGCGAGCAGGTCACGGCCAAGGCTCGTCTCGGTGATGACGCGCCGCATCTCCTCCGATGTGGGGCTCTGGGATTCAGCGGCTGCGGCGTCGATGGCCCGGAGGATGCTGTGGCCTGCCCGAAGGCCGCCCGAGAGCAGCTGCAGGGTGTCGCCCAGTTGTTCATCGAACTTGGCGCGCCGTCTGCCGGCACGGAAGCCCAGCACCAGGTGGCCCACGAACGGCGCCAGGACAACGAGCAGGACGGAGATAGCAGGAATACCCATGACGAGCCCAACCAGAGCGCCCACGGCGGCGCCGGCGATGACCAGCACCATGTATTCAGTCTGGCTGAAGCGTACGCCGGCATTTTCAAGAGCGTCGCGGTTGAATAGACGGATGTTCCTGGTGCCCAGGAATCGTCCCAGGCCACCCACTGTGGCATCTGCGAGACGGGTTAGGCGCGACGGCGGGTCCGCCTCGTAGGGGCGGCGCCGGTCCAGGGCGATGTCGGGGGTGCGTGGGAGTACCAGCGCCACGCCCAGCATGATGGGGGCGAGGAACAGTAATGCGGCTCCAAGAATGATTAGCATCGTCCTAGGCCTTTCCGGTGCCCGTTGGGCTCGTCGCAGCGGGGCCCGGCCCGGCCGACGTGGCGAAAACGGCCGGCGACACGTGGATCCCGAGGTCCTCGAACCGGTCGATGAACCGCGGCCGGATGCCGGTGGCAACGGGCTTGCCCAGAAAGCGCCCGTGTTGGTCAACGCCCGCGGAATAGTCGAAGACGAAGGCGTCCTGGAGGGTGACGATGTCCCCTTCCATGCCTTGGACCTCGGTGACGTGGGTGATCCGCCGGGAACCGTCACGGAGCCTGGAGATCTGGACGATAAGGTTCACGGCAGAGGCGATCTGCTCCCGGATGGCCCGCAGTGGCAAGTCCATCCCGGCCATGAGCACCAGCGTTTCCAGACGGGCAACAGCGTCGCGTGGAGAATTGGAGTGGACCGTGGAGAGGGAACCGTCGTGGCCGGTATTCATAGCCTGGAGCATGTCCAACGATTCGCCGCCACGGACCTCGCCTACCACAATCCGGTCCGGCCGCATACGGAGGGAGTTGCGGAGCAATTCGCGGATGGTCACTTCGCCCTTGCCTTCAGTATTGGGCGGGCGGCTTTCGAGCCTGACCACGTGGTCCTGCTGGATTTGCAGTTCCACGGCGTCCTCGATGGTGACGATTCGTTCGTCCGAGGGCAGGAAGGAGGAGAGCACATTGAGGAGTGTGGTCTTGCCGGTGCCCGTACCGCCGGACACGATGATGTTGAGTTTGGCTTTGACGCAAGCATTAAGCAGCTCGGCCATCTCCGGCGTCAAGGTTCCGAAATCGATCAGGTTCCGCACCGTCAGCGGAGTCTTGCTGAACTTTCGGATGGTCAGCGATGAGCCGCCCACCGCCAGGGGCGGAATGACGGCGTTGACACGCGAACCGTCTTCGAGGCGCGCATCCACCAGGGGAGAGGACTCGTCGATGCGGCGGCCCACCTTGGACACAATGCGTTCAATAACCTTGCGAAGGTGCTGCTCGGAACTGAAGCGGGTGTCCGCGAGCGTGAGGTGGCCCTTACGTTCGACGTAGATCTGGTCCATGCGGTTGACCATGATTTCCGTGACGGCGGGGTCATCCAGCAGCCGCTGCAGCGGACCGTAACCGAGGACGTCGTCGGCGACGTCCTGCACAAGGCGCGTCCGCTCCTCGGCAGACAGCGGAACCTGCTCGGCATCAATGATGCGGGTCAGTTCTTCCCGTGCCGAGGTTTTCAGTTCGTGTTCGGTGATCCCGGAGTCGTTGAACCGCGCACCCAGGCGCTCGAACAGAGCGGTGGCGGCTCTTTCCTTGAGCGCGGCGAAAACGTCCACGGGCTGGAGAGGTTTTGGCCGTGCCTCTTCCGGATGTGCGTGGGCAGGAACGACGGCGGCAGGCGGTGCCGCCGTCGTCGTTCCTTGTCCGGGGGGCTGTTCCAACCAGTGCACGCGCTGGGTGGGGATTTCGGGGCGAGGCTTAGGGAGCGAAGGCGCTGACGCCTTCGCGGATGCAGGCTGGGTTTTGGCTTGGGCGGCGCTGATGCGCTCTGAGAGTTTCATTTAGACCACTACCCTTCGGTGCAGTTTGCGCTGCGATTTTGCCCGCCACGCCGGATTGAAGCGTTCTACGAGCTGGTTGAGGCCCTTGGTTGCCGGATCCTTCACAGTCTCCTGGAGCACAGGGACCCCGCGGTTGGTGGACAGGGCCACCGCACGGGAACGAGGGATACTCACGTCAACGGGCGCACCGATGGTGGATTCGAGGTCCTGGACCGTGAGTCCTGTCTTGGAGTCGGCCATGTTCAGCACCACGTGCCGCGTCTCCGGGAGGATATCCAGCTGGCGCAGGACATCCAGCCCCGAGCGCAATCCACGGACGCTCGGAATGTCCATGCCGCTGACCCACACCACATCGGTGCACTTTTCCATGGCTGCGAGCCCTATTTCCGGCAGCCCTGGCGCCGTGTCCACCACAACGTACTGGAACTGCTCTGACAGCTGTTCGATCAGCCGGCCGATCTGGTCCGGGGTGATCTCGTCTGCGTCCACGGGCGTTGTGGGAGCGCAAAGCGCATAGATGCTGCCCGGATGGACCGTGAGGAAGGCCTTGAGGACCAGGGAATCCTGGCTCGCGGCCGGAGACACCGCATCCGTCACGGTGTGCTCGGGGTCCAAGTACAGCCCTGAGGCAACGTCCCCAAACTGGAGATCCAGGTCAACAATCACAACGCCCATGGGAGCGATCTTGCCCAGCCCGATGGCGATGTTTGTGGCGATGGTGGTTTTGCCTACGCCGCCCTTGGGCGAGAACACGCCGATGATCAGGCCCTTGTTGCTCTCAGCGACCTGCTGCGGCGCAAGTATGCGGTGGCGGCTGGCGTAGGACTGACTGGCGCGCTCCAGGAGGACCCGCAGTTGAGCGGCGTCCGAACCGGGGGCGGCGATGTCGGTGATGCCTGCCCGCATTGCATGCAGGAGGAATTCGGGTTCGGGTTCGGCGACCACAATCACGGCGAGCTCCGGGAAGCCGACTTTCAGAACTGTCGCGAAACGTAGTGCCTCGTCCAAAGGAACCTCGGGTCCCAGGATCAGGACCTCCGGCTGCTCCTGGTCCAGGCTCTCGAAGAGCTGGTGCGGGTCAGCGGGGAGCAAACTCGTGGCGAAGGTTTGCACGCCACCGTGTAGGCCGCCCGCCACCGCCTCACGGAGGCGGGAGTCGAAGCCGGTGTCGGGGGTGATAAGGACGAAGCGGCTCACTTGTACAGGTCCTGCCGGGTCATGACGCGCGGCCCGCTGTCCTGGGCGTCGACTGGTTCACGGCTAAGCCAGAGGGAAGCGTATTCTGCAGCGAAAACGATCTTGTCCGAGTTCACGTCGTTGACGGCTACCGTGACCATCAGCATGCCCGTAGGTAGGTTGATGTCCTTGGGATCCGGCTGGGCGGCATCGGTTGCTTGGGCGGAAGGCTTGGCCGCTGTTGCTTCCGGCGCGCGCTGGACTGCCGTCACCAAAGCCTTGTGGATGGACAGCTGGACAGTTTCCTTGTCCGGCTTCGCATCAAGGCCGCCGTTGGGCAGGGAGATGAAGATGCCCACAGTGTCGCCGGGAGCGAGTCGGCCACCTACAACGCGCTGAGGTTCAAGCTGGAAAGTGACTTCCTGCAGGCCTGCAGGCACCGGCACGGAGCCTGAGGTCTTCAGTTCTTCGGGGGAGACGAGGCGTTCGGCCAGAAGTTGCTCACCGGGGACAAGATCCGCCGAAGTGACCTTTCCGGCAGACCCGTCAAGGGTGTTCAAGGCGGTCCTTGCGACGGCGGTGCCCGGCAACTGCTGAAGCGCCACGGATGCCTTCAAGGTTTCGACCGACGAGCCGGCAGGCACCGCTTTGTTGACCATCAGGACTCCCACGGGCTCAAGGTTCGCGACTGCCCGCTGGTCTGCACCCTGGGCGTAGGTCACCACTATGACCGCGCCGACAATGGCAAGCAGTACCGCCACTACGCCGGCCAACAAACGGGACTTCACTGGTTGCTCCTGGAGAGTTCGAAGATCATGGGTTGCCCGGGCTAGCGGAGTTCGACGACGGTTGCGCCGTCGGGGTTGACGTCACCGAGGGTGTAGCCCTTCGCGAGGGAAACATATTTGACGAATGTTCCGATGATGCCCCGGCAAGGCTCCCGGCACTCAAGTGCGGCCGGGACGTCGGGTGTTCGGTTGCGGAAAGTGTAGGGGAGTCCAGTGTTGCCGACCTTCCAGCCGGCTACCTTGAAGGCGGCGAATGTTGTGAGCCCGAAGACAGCATTTGTTCCCGTGCCGGTGACTGTATTAAAAATAGGGAGCAAGATGATGACGTCCCTGCCTGCGTTCATGTCCGTCGCCCAAGAGTTCAGGGTGTCCTCACAGTGCGGCGGGGCATTGTTACCTGTGTCGCCGTTGGCCTGGGCTGTTGCGATGTCTATAACAGCTCCGCATGAATTGGCGTCTTGCTGGAGGCCGCCGAACCCGCCTTCAACGGCTGCCCCGGACGGCCCGTAGAAACAGCCGGCATTTGCCCCCGTTCCATGAAGGCGAAGGAGTTGCATTAAGTCTGTCTTGCCGCGGACTTGACAGATGGAAACGGTAATAGGAAAGGCGGTCGGTCCCTTTACCGGGCTACCCCAACCAACTGTTGACGGTGCGTTTACCTCGGTGGTGTTGAAGCCCAGGGCGCGGGCAAAGAAGAGAGACACCTGGTTCGGGGCGTGGTCGGCCTCCTGCGAGCCAACGGTTGCCGTCACGGTGCGGCCGGTCTCGTCGAGCACTATGGACTTCATATTGCTCAGGCCGTCAGTCGCGTTGCTGTTGGCCAAACTTCTTGCGAGTGGCGAAGTGTCTGAGCAGTCGGGGTCGCTGGCGTTTTTCGCGCATTTTTGGGCCACCGCGAGGGCAGCAGCGTCCGCTCCGTTTCGGAGTTGAGCACGCTCTGAATACATCATGGCGACATCTACGGCTATGGCTCCGAAACCCAGAAAAGCCACAAGCATAATGGCGACGATCACACTCACCATACCGCGTTCGCCGTCGTGATCTGTCTTCGCCGGTGTCAGCCGCCGCATAGCATGGCTCCTCTGCCGGTCATCGTGAACGGGCCAGCAATGCCCGTCATGGTGGACAGCGAATATGTGATGGTGATGGTGGCCTGCGGACTTGTCCCGGTGCTGACCGTTGAAGGGCACGGTGCCCCAAAGATTATGTTTGTGTCCTGCAAGCCGGGCTGTAGGGAGACCGCTGCGTTCTTGGCTGCCGAACGTGCCGGCGCCTCGAGGCCGGTGATGGCCATCACGCGCACACCTTCGCGCGCAGCTGCCGAAAGTGAGGCCTGCGCGTTGTAGGCCCTGCTGAACTCCATAATGCCAAGCAACAGCATGACCAAAACTGGCGCAAGAAGCGCAAACTCAACTGCGACCGCACCGCGTTCGGATCTTTCAGTCACGACCGGCCTCTCAACAGAATCGGTAGACAGTATGACGGAGTGGTGCTGGCTGACCGCCATCACCACTCCGTCTGGTCAGGCTATGGATAAAGAAGCCGAGGTGCGACTAGGAGCAAGTGTGCGCCGTGTCGCTCCAAGTTCCGGCGGGACTCTTCAGGTTCACGCAAGCAATCTTGCCGAACAGGTTGGTCAGATTGCCACCGAGAAGCGTGACAGCGACGATGATGGCCACCGCGATGAGGGCAACCATGATGCCGTATTCGACGGCGGTGGCGCCCTTTTCTTCCTGGAGGCGGTTCTTGATCATGAAACCGAAAGTCTGAAATTTGGCGATGAGAGAAAGCATTTTGAACTCCTGAGCGAGTGGGGGAAGCTGGCCCTGCACCAGCTCTGAAAAAAACATAGCAACGCTTGATGGCACATTGACCGGAATTTGCAGCATCCTGTGCTAAGCCTTCCCAAAGAGCCCTGTTCCTGCGCTTTTCCTTCGCTGGCACTGCGCCGGACCTTGGAATCCGAAACGTCCGGGCACACGAATGGACCCCCTCGGTTCTGGGTTCCGAGGGGGTCCGGTCTATGGGGCGCCACAGCGCGATGTGGTGCGAATCGGGTCCTAAAAAACGCCGGCGAAGTTCTTCATGACGTTGATTGCCGCCGGGCCAATGATCACGATGAAAAGCACCGGCAGAATGGAGAACATCAGCGGAAACAGAACCTTGACGGGCAGTTTCATGGCCTTTTCCTCAGCACGTTGCCGCCGCTTGATTCGCATTTGTTTTGCCTGCGTCCTGAGGACCTTTGCGATGGCGATGCCGTAGATGTCAGCCTGGACGACGGAACGGACGAAGGACCTCAGGTCGGGTACGTCGGTCCTTGTGGCCAGGGCCTCATAGGCTTCACGTCGGCTTCGGCCAACTTGCATGTCCTGGAGGGTTCGCATGAGCTCAAAAGCCAGTGGCCCTTTTCCATTTTGACCCGCCCGGGCCATGGCAGCTTCGAAACCCAAGCCGGCCTCAACCGAAATGAGCATCTGATCCAAGGTGTTGGGTAGTTCCAGTTCGATAGCTTTTTGGCGTTCCGCGCCCCTGCCGTGAACCAGGATGTCAGGGACGAAGTAGGCGAGGGCGGCCGCGAGCACCACGAACAGCGAGGCAGAGGGGGTCACATTGTTGCTGATGAAGAGGATTCCCAATACCGCGACGAGGAGCGCCAGGGCCGGTTTGGCGATCAGGAGGCGCGGGAGGGGCAGCTGCGCCGGGCGGCCGGCGCGGGCAAGGAGCTTATCCAGCCAAGCAACATAGCCCTTTGGTGTGACCCTCATTCCGAGGGGGACTGTCGGTTTGGAATCAGACTGCCCGGAAACGATTGCCCCGGGCACTCCGCTGTCGATCAGGCGGATACCCTTTCCAAGGTTGCTGCGGACGGCCGCGACGCCCCGGCGGTCCACGGAGAGGAACGACCACGCCAGGAAGGAAACGGGGAACACTATGAGGCCAACGATTAGCCAAGCCATGGTTGTCATTCATTCCTCCTAGAACTTGATCTTGACGACGCGGCTCAACCAGAACGACCCAAGGCCCAGCAGTACTACGGCGACGCCAAGCAAAATCCAGCCGATCAAATTGGTGTAGAGCGTGGCGATGTAGGAGCTGTTGACCACCGACATGTAAAGGAACATGCCGATCGGCAAAGCGACGAGTATGTAAGCGGACAATTTGCCTTCGGCGCTGAGGGCCTTGACTTGGCCCTTGATCTGGCTTCGTTCCCTGATGGTTTCCCCGACTTGGTCAAGGACTTCAGCTAAGTCGCCGCCCACTTCGCGGTGGATTTCGATTGCCTGTCCTACCCATTCAAAGTCCTCGCTGCGCAGCCGATGTGCGGCGTCGAGCATCGAGTCCCTGAGGTCCCGGCCAAGCCTGTTTTCGTTGACCAGCCTGGCAAACTCTTCGGAGGTGGGAGCGTCCGCCTCCTTGGCCACCGCGTCAACAGAACGCAGGAGGCTGTGGCCGGCACGCAGGCCGCCTGAGAGCATCTGCAGGGTGTCACCCAGCTGAGCCTCAAACTTGGCACGACGTCGGGCGGACAGCACGTTCAAGACCACCATGGCCAAAAGGGGTGTCGCCACAACGAAGAGAACCCCCGGCAGCAGCCCCCCAAGGATGAAGCCAACGAACCCGGCCGTGACAGCGCTGCAGGCTACGAGCAACAGAAAGTCTGCCTGGCGCATTTTCAGGCCGGCCTGTTCCAAAGATGCCCTGCTGCCGAACCGAGCGTTCTTACTGACGTTCCGTTCCAAGAAAGACGTAGCCGAATCCGTGGCCCGCGTCAGCAGGGTGGGGCCATTGACCACGCCGGGGCGTCGCCGGGAAATTGCAATTTCTCCTCGGGCGCTTTTGAACGTGACCAGGAAAAGTACAGCCCCCGCAGCCAAGCAGAGTGTGACTCCCAGAGCAAGGAATACCGGGTTTGTAACGGTCACCTGAAGCCACCGCCCACCGGGGAAGAACCGAAAACAGCGGGAGACAGTGGAATGCCCAGCTCAGCGAAGTGATCCACGAAGCGCGGACGAACCCCTGTTGGTACCGGGCGGCCCAAGAACTTCCCGTTGGCGTCCACTCCCGCGCTGTAATCAAAGACAAAGGCGTCCTGAAGGGTGACAATGTCCCCTTCCATGCCTTGGACTTCGGTCACGTGAGTGATCCGTCGGGAGCCATCCCGAAGCCTGGAAATGTGAACAATAAGGTTCACCGCGGAAGCAATCTGCTCGCGGATCGCACGGAGCGGAAGATCCATGCCTGCCATGAGGACCAGAGTCTCGAGCCTGGAGATCGCGTCCCGGGGCGAGTTAGCGTGGACAGTGGAAATCGAGCCGTCGTGGCCGGTGTTCATAGCTTGCAGCATGTCCAGGGATTCCCCGCCACGGACTTCGCCGATCACAATCCGATCAGGTCGCATTCGCAATGCATTGCGCACCAAATCCCTGATGGTGATCTCGCCTTTGCCCTCGATGTTTTGCGGGCGGCTTTCCAGCCGGACAACGTGATCCTGCTGCAACTGAAGTTCCACCGCGTCTTCAATAGTGACAATTCGCTCGTCGGAAGGCAGGAAGGATGACAGGACATTGAGCATGGTCGTCTTACCTGTACCGGTGCCGCCGGAGACAATGATGTTCAGCCTTGCGCGGACACATGCGTGGAGCAGCTCCGCAATTTCCGGGGACATTGATCCCAGTGAAACGAGATTGTTGACGGTCAGCGGTACCTGGCCAAATTTGCGGATGGTCAGGGACGATCCGCTGACAGCCAGGGGTGGGATGATGGCGTTGACGCGGGAACCATCGCTCAGACGGGCATCCACCAGGGGCGAGGATTCATCGATTCGCCGGCCAACCTTCGTTACGATCCGTTCGATGACCTTGCGAAGATGGTCCTCATCGTTGAACCTTGATCCGGTAATCCCCAGCTTTCCTTGTCGTTCGACATAAATCTTGTCCGGGCCATTGACCATGATCTCGGTGATATCGCCGTCCTTGAGGAATTTCTCGAGGGGGCCGAGCCCCAGGACGTCGTCGATGATCTCCTGAACCAGGCGGTTGCGCTCGCTGAGCGTCAGTGGGATGTCTTCCTCTTCGATGATCTTTTTCAGCTCATCCTTGACGTACTGCTGCAGTTCGGCGTCGTCCATGGAAGAGTCCGTGATCCGGCTGCCCATGCGCTCATACAGTGCAATGCCCGCGCGGTCCTTGACAGCACTAAGGGCTTCATTGGGTTCGCTGGCGTAGCTTGGGGAGACCACAGAGTCGGCGGAAGGTGCCGCGTTCGGATGCCAAGAGCCTGCGGGTGACGAAACGGGGCCACCGTTTTTTGCCTCGTCGTTTCCCCGTGCTTCTTCTAACCTTCGTGCCAAAGTCACTGGACTACCGCCCTTCTGTGGAGCTTCTTGTGCTGTCTTTCCTTCCAATCCGGCTTGAGGCGGTCCACTAATTGCGCCAAACCGCGGGCGGCACCGTCCCGGCTGCCGTCTTGCAGAAGCGGGACTCCCTTGTTGGTGGAGAACGGAACGGCGCGGGACCGCGGAAGGACTACGTCCACCGGACAGCCGATGGTGGCCTCCACGTCCTGCACGGTCAAGCCGCTCCTGCGGTCCGCAAAATTAAGCAGGACGTGACGGTTCTCCGGCACAAGGCCCAACTCGTCGAGGATCCGAAAACCGGTTCGCAGGCCCCTGATACTGGGGATGTCCATGCCGCAGACCCAAACTGCATCGGTAGCACGATCCAACGTTGCGAGTACGTGCTCGCCCAAACCAGGAGCGGTGTCGACAACGACGTATTGAAACTCGCTGGCCAGTTGCGAGATGAGGTGTCCTACCTGATCTCCGGTGATTTGATCTGCCTGGGCCGGGTTCAGGGGGGCGCAGAGAGCATAGACTCCCGATGGATGCAGCGTTAGGTATGACTTCAGCACCATGCTGTCCTGGACCGCCGCGCCGATGACCGCATCAGCCAAGGTGCGTTCGGGCTCCAGCATGAGGCCGGAGGCCACATCACCGAATTGCAGGTCCAGGTCAACCACCACGACACCGGTCGGGGCAATTTTGCCCAAGCCCACGGCCAAGTTGGTGGTCACCGTGGTTTTGCCCACTCCGCCCTTGGGGGACATGACAGCGACGATACGTGTACCTGTGGGTGCCTCGGCTACAGATGCTCCCAGCCCGCGACGTCGTCCTGCGGATGCCAAGCTGGCCCTTTCCAACATCGCGCGGATGTCATCAACTCCGGCCTCTGGACTAAGCAGGTCACGAATGCCGGCGCGCATGGCGGGCAGGGCAACATCGGATCCGCCGTTGGTGACCAGGACTACGCTGATTTCCGGAAATTGGAGATCAAACAGACTTGCCAGCCGAATCGCGTCGTCCGTTGGAAGCTCGGGTCCAAGAAGGATCACTTCCGCCGGGTCTCCGTTGATTGCGCGAAGGATATCGTCCGGACTCGGTGGCAGGTAGTCTGTCTGGAGTGTTTGCAGTGTGCCGTGGAGCCCGCTCGTGGCCTGCTTCGTTTTTTGAACGAAGGCGTTGTCCGGTGTGATCAACACAAACCTGCTCATTTGATCAGCTCCACTTTCTTGATAATGGTCGGAGCGCTTTCGGTAGCCGAGGCCGGTTCCTTCGTGAGCCAGAGCTTTCCAAACTCTGCGGCGAAGGCGATTTTTTGAGCGTCGGTGTCGTTTCGTGCGAAAGTGACCAGCAACTGGCCGGATGGCAGCTGAGTGTTTGCCTGCTCGCTGGAGGCCTCTTGATTGCCGGCAGAACCTTGAGCAGCAGCACGCTGGACGCTGGTGACCAGTACCTTGTGGAAGATCTGCTGGGCAGTTCCGCCGTCCGCGTTATCGCCGGCGAACAAGGCGACGACGCCGACAGTGTCGCCGGCCGCGATTCGTCCGCCGACCACCCGCTGTGCGTCGAGCTGCACTGAGATCTCCTGCATGCCGGGGGGCACGGGGACAGATCCTGGGGCTGCCAGGCTTGTCGGGTCAACGAGGCGGACTCCGAGAAGGGGTTCTCCGGGGACCAGCTCGGCGGATGTTACTTTCCCATCGAGACCATCGAGGCTTTTCAGCGCTCCGTTCGGTACTGAAGCGGAGGGAAGGGAAGTGAGCTTTACTGCAGACTTGACCTGGTCCAGGCTTGATCCTTGCGGAATCTGCTTTTCGACCACCAGAACATCGATCGGTTGCAGGTCTGCTTGGGCCCTGGCTTCAGAACCTTGGACGTATGAGACTAAAAGCAATGTGCCAACTATTGCGAGCACAAGCGCTACGATGCCTCCCAGAAGGCGAGTTTTCACTTGTTATCTCCTTTGGTTATTCATTCGTGAAGCTGGCTGCTCCAGCCTCACCTGCTAAAGATCGATCTACTTAGTGAGTTGGGCGCCGGTTAGGCCGTATGTAGTTGGGCCCCCAAGCGTCATGGCCTCAGCAAGGGAAACCTTTTTGATGAAGCGACCGAAAATGCCGTTGTCACTGTTCTTGAGCTTGAGATCCTTGGACAAGTTTTTGGCTTCCGTGGTCATGAAGTCTTCGGGGAGAGTGCTGCCGCCCGCAAGGTTCCAGCCGCGAAGTGAAATCTGAGCGAATGCCTCTATATGGAACTCGGCGTTACTTCCTGTTCCGCGCGCATCGTCGAAAATTGGAATGAGGATTTCGACTGTTTTGGAGGGGTCACTAAGTGTCGCCCCCCACTTGTTCATTGTTGCCGCACAATCGGCGTCGTAATCAGAGCCCGCGTTGGTGCCTACCCATGGGTCAGCAATATTTACGTAGGCACTGCAGGTCCCGGAGGGGTGGTCAAGCCAGCCGAAGCCGCCAGGTATTTCAAGCCCAGAGGACGAGGTCGTTGTGCATTCATAGGCAGGGTCGGAAGAAAGTGCGTCGCCGTGGGACGGAAAGAACTGCAAGTCCTTGGTGAACCCGGGATCAGACTCACACTTGGAGAAACCGAGCGGTATCACATTGCCGGCAGAGAAGCCGCCATACTTCGCCTGGGCGGTGGCCCGGATGTCAGATGTTTGGATGCCGAGCGCGCGGGCGAAGACAAGGGAAAAGTGGTTGTTGCCCGACGTGTCCTGTGCCTGTGTAGTCACATCGACCAGGCCGGATGAGACTGTCGCACTGATGACGTTTGAATGGGAATCCAGAGCATTCACATTTGCCAGTGCCGACGCTTCGGTAACGGGGGAGGAACAGGCAGCAGATGCCGGCGAGATCAGGCATCCCTGAGCGATTCCGAGTGCTGCCGCGTCCGCGCCGTTTTGAAGTTGGGCGTGCTCCGAGTACATCATCGAGACGTCCACTGCGAAGGCCGTCAGGCCTAGTAAAGCGACCATGCTTAGGGCTGCTACCGGGGCGATGACCCCGCGTTCATTATGTTTCGTCTTTAACCGCCGCATCGCATTACGCCTTTCCCTTGAATCGAGAGAGTGGCAGGCATTCCCGGTATAAGAGCGGGGAAACCTGTCATCCAGGGAGTTGAATAAGTCACGGTCGCCACAGCGTTTCCGGTTGTGCTGCAACTGGCTCCCGTGGTAAATGCGATGCCAATATCCGAGGCGGACAGACCGACCGACGGGGCCGCGGCTACTCCTGCAGCCTGTGCGCTAGAGGCTGAATAGCTGGACTCGGCGTTGTGAATGGCTGCATAGCGGGCTGCCTCGCGAGCGGCTTCACTTAGCGAAACCTGAATGTTAAATGCCCGCCCCATTTCAGCGATTCCCAGGACTAGGACCAGGAAGATCGGGAGGATAAGCGCGAATTCCACAGCTACGGCACCGGCCTCCCGCGTATTTCGGGAGCACTGCCTCGGCTGGTTATGTTTTTGCTTCATGTTGTGACCCGAGTTCTAAGAAGACCGGTTTACTGGAGCTGCCGGCCGAGCTATGGGTGATGATGAGGCGACAGGTGACTCGTCGCAGGGGACGAGCTGCACCTTAGCTTTGAATGCCAAGGGCGGGACGGGAACTAGCGAGCATTTGCTCAACCTCCCGCCCCGCCCCTGACTTCGGATACGCCTGCGCAGCTAGATCGCAGTGTTCACAGCGGTGAAGGCGTCATTTATCTTGCCTCCGAGCAGTCCAACAACAACCACAATGACTGCGGCAATGAGGGCTACCAGCAGCCCATACTCAACGGCCGTGGCTCCCTTTTCAGAGGTGAAGCGGATTTTGGCGCCGGCGATGAAGCCCATTACCGGAATCATAATCAGTGACATGATGCCCCCCTTTTGCCTGGACCCTGAAGCGGTTGTTTGGAGCATCAGATGGCCGTGTTGATTTTGGTGAATGCAGCGTTGATGTTCGTACCGAGCGCGGCTACGACTACCACGATGACGGCGGCGATCAATGCGACAAGGAGGCCGTACTCAACGGCGGTTGCGCCCTTTTCGGAAGTGAAGCGATCCTTGACGCCGGCGACGAAAGCCATCATCGAGACCATGAGAGAAGTCATTGTATTTTCCTTAATTCGGTGAAATTGGTTGATTTTCTATTCCAACGAATTTCCAGCTGCCCCCATAGATCCTTAGCGGCTGGACTTCGCTAAGAAGAGATTGTCATTTAGGGGCATGGGGCAACAATGCGTAGTCGTACTCGTCTTTTTGGGCGTCTCTAATAACCGCGTACTTGGATCGTGGGAGAGGTACTCAAGAGCGCTAGGCGGGTACGCCGCAGGCTACTTGGATGGCCCCGGCTGTAGGCGAGGAGCAGGTCGAGTATGGGCTGACGGAAGGCTAGCGGAGGAGGACCGCTGCGGCCACCGTTGCAGCTATCATTGCGGGGCCATGGGCTACTTCCGAGGCGCGATTGCGGCGTTTTACCAGGACTACCGCCACTGACACCACGCCGTTGAGGATGAAACCCAGGAGGCCGCCGTACAGGAGCTGGCTCCAACCTAGGTACCCAAGGTAAAGGCCAACAGGAGCTGCAAGCTTGACGTCCCCCATTCCGAGGGCGCCAGGCGAAATTAGGGCCAAAATAAGGTAGCCCAAGAACAAAATGACCGCTCCTATCAGGGCGCGCAGTAGATTATCAGCTTGCTTGTTGAATAAAGCTGCGGCGGTAAGCGATAGGAACCCGCCGGCAAGCAGTGCAATAACCAGTGGATTTGGCAGCAGGTGCTCGGCGAAATCGATTCGAGCCAGCTGCACGCCCAAGACCGCAAGTAATATAAATGCCGGCAGCGTTGGGCTGGGGCCCAAGCGGAGGATGAGGACGGCGCAAACCAGGCCGGTGACGGCCGCGGTTGTGATCCGCGCAGATCGCGTAGGCAGTCCGCCAAGCCGGGGGAGGAACCTGGCGATGAGGATCTCGGCAGCAGGGGAAAGCAGGCATCCCAGGAACCCGGCGCCAACGACAAGGAGCCAGTCCGTTGCACTATCGATCCCCGCTGATAACACTGCGTCCCCCTGCATTGGTCGGACCGGTGCCTGCTCAGGCATCGTCCGGCTACCCCATTTTGACCCTGAAGCCCCTGACGCGCTAATCTTGGTAGTCGTTGTGCGTGTCCTATTCCGATGGTGCGTGCCCGCTTGAGAATCCGGTTGCAGGATAGCTACTCAACGTGCACATTCGGAAGTTCAGGATGACTGGTTACATGGAGCCCTCACCTCTGTTCCGGTAGCGCGCAGACAGTAGGTGCACGAGCTAGTGACACCTAAACAAGAACGCCAGAACAAGAACGAGGCAAACACCGTGCGTACGTACACCCCGAAGCCCGGCGATATCAACCGCCAGTGGCACGTCATTGACGCCACCGACGTTGTCCTTGGTCGTCTTGCAAGCCAGACCGCAATCCTGCTGCGCGGCAAGCACAAGGCCACTTTCGCATCCCACATGGACATGGGCGACTTTGTCATCATCATCAACGCCGAGAAGGTAGCCCTCACCGGCGCCAAGCTGGAGCAGAAGCGCGCATACCGCCACTCCGGCTACCCGGGCGGCCTGACCTCCGTCAACTACGCGGAACTGCTGGAATCCAACCCGGTCCGCGCCGTTGAGAAGGCCATCAAGGGCATGCTCCCCAAGAACTCCCTCGCTGCACAGCAGCTGGGCAAGCTGAAGGTGTACCGCGGTGCTGAGCACCCGCACGCCGCCCAGCAGCCCAAGACTTTCGAAATCACCCAGGTCGCCCAGTAGTCCTGGCCACCAAACAACTTATCTATACAAGGAGAATCGTGGCTCAGAACGAAGAGACCACCGAGGCCGTCGAGGCCGAGGAAACCCTGACCAGCTACACCTCGGAAAGCTCAGCTGCTGACGCCGCTGCGCCGAAGAAGGAGCGCCCGGCACTGACCGTTGCCGGCGCAGCAGTTGGCCGCCGCAAGGAAGCCGTTGCACGCGTTCGCGTTGTGCCGGGCTCCGGCAAGTGGACCATCAACGGCCGTGCGCTGGACAACTACTTCCCGAACAAGCTGCACCAGCAGGACGTCAACGAGCCCTTCAAGATCCTTGATCTCGAAGGTGCCTACGACGTCATCGCCCGTATCCACGGTGGCGGCATCTCCGGCCAGGCCGGCGCCCTGCGCCTCGGCATCGCCCGCTCGCTGAACGAGATCGACGTCGAGAACAACCGCGCCACCCTGAAGAAGGCCGGCTACCTGTCCCGTGACGCCCGCGTCATCGAGCGTAAGAAGGCCGGTCTCAAGAAGGCCCGCAAGGCGCAGCAGTACTCCAAGCGCTAATCCCGGTTGTACAGAAGCCCGTTCCGCCGTTAGGTGGGACGGGCTTTTCTGTGCTTCAGGGCTGGTGTAGGAGGTAGAGCTCTGCCCCACCGGTGGCTTGCGCCGGATATTTCTCCCGGACCCACTGCACTATCAGTGCCGACTCGCCCTTTCCTTCTAGCGTGAGCGGCGGCAGTTCTTGGACTACTAAGGATCCCACCTTGCCGTCCTCTACCAGTGACTTAAACTGTTCCAGGGTCGGAAAGGGGTCCGTGCCGTCAAAACCGCCGATGGACAAGACTGCGCGGCCCAGTTCCAGTTGGTAATTGGCGGCGGTTTCGGACCCCACTGTAGCCGTCACCCAGGTTGTCTCCACGGGAAGCTTTCGCAAGGCTTCAGCAACTGCGGCCGGAGGCATGTCGCCGAACATCAGCGCTATCTGCCCTGGGATGAGGTTGTTGCCCAGCTGATTTCTTCCGGGGTGGTCGGTGCGCAGTCCTGCAATGCTCGGTCCGGCCACCACGCCAGCCCCAACGTGCGGGCTGAAGACCGTGTTGATGGACCATAGGCAAGGGCCGGTCAACAGTACTGCCAAGAGCGCCACTGTGGAAGCCTGCTGGACTCGCGCTGGGGCTGCCGGTAGGAGGTGCAGTGCGATTGCGGCTGCCCAAATGAAAAGCAAGACTTGTGGCAGATCCGGAAAGTCCGCCGTGGAGCGAAGCGCGGAAACGTATGCAAGTGTCATCGATCCCAGTAGCGCCAGAAGCAGAAAAGCCTTCCTCTTACGGGACCGCGCCCGGAGCAGGTAGATCAGCCCGGTTGCGGCTAGGACACACATTGGCGGGACTGCGGTGAGGGCGTAATAGGGGTGCACTATTCCCGACATGAAAGCCAGGACGGTGACGGATGTGGCAAACCAAAGAGCGCATAACAGAAGTAGCATCCTGGCCCCCAGGTCGCCTTGCCTTTTCGCAATCCAGATACCGGTAATGGCTAACCCGACGGCGGCCAGTGGCAGAAGCCAGCCGAACTGCCCTGAGAATTGAGGCTGCAGCAAGCGCTGGTAACCGCCATCCAGTCCCTCCACGGCTGTTCCAATGGGAACAGTTCGGACGCTGTCCTCTCCGGTTAGGCGCTGCAGACCGTTGTAGCCCAGGGCGAGTTCCAGGGCGCTGTTGGTCCTGGAACCTCCAATGAACGGTCGAGCAGCAGGGTCAGTGCACTGCACTGCCAGCAGCCATGACCCGCCCACTGCCGCCGCGGCGACCGCTGCAGACCCCAGATGGAGGAATTTACGTGGCCAAGTACTGACTGCAAAAGCTAGATACGTGATTGCCAGGGCAGGCACTATCAGACCTACCTGCAATTGTTTAGTGAGGAAGCCGGCGCCTGCCAGCGCTCCCGCCAGAATCATGAGCCGTGGCTGCTGACGGTCAATCGCTGTGGTCACAGCCAAGGCCATGGCCACCATAATGAGGATCAGGAGGGCATCCGGATTGTTATAGCGGAACATCACTGTGCTCACCGGCGTCACGGCCATGAAAGTCGCGGCCAAGAGGCCTACAGCGCCGCCGGTATACCGTCGGACAAGTACGTAGAGCAGATAGACGCTGAGGATTCCCATGAGGGCTTGTGGGAGGAGGACGCTCCAACTGCTTAGTCCGAACAACCGGACAGAGATGGCCATCACCCAAAGGCTCATGGGCGGTTTGTCCACGGTGATTGCGTTGGCGGGATCCGATGAGCCGAAGAAGAACGCCGTCCAGTCTGAAGCTCCGGACATGACTGCCGCTGAATAATAAGCGTTTGCCCACCCATTCCGGTCCAGGCCCCAGCAGTAGAGCACTGCCGTCATGACCAGGAGGGCGCCGAGGGCCAAACGTTCCCAGCGGGGACGGGCCATCGACCGCTGGGTGAAGAGCCGGACCGGTGAACGCCAGCCAACGAAGTCCAGGGGCCGGAGCCTGCGACGCGCTGTCTTTGCCTCCGCCGGAGCTGTCACTGCACGCTCCCGGCGGCCGCATGCAAGGGCAAGCCAACGGGAGAGGCGTAGCGCCTGGCTCGGAACACCCACAGCCGCAGCAGTATGAACCGCATCAGCGTGGCTAACACGTTGGCGCATGTCAGGACCAGTAGCTCCAGGTTAGGAGCCGCGTCCTGATTGGCGACGTGGAGGATCTGAAGTGAGGACGCTGTCATGGCCCACGCCAGGAGGAATACTATGAGCCCCTGAATCTGTTGGATGAACAGCCCGCCCGGCCCCCGGATTCCGAACGTAAAGCGGCGGTTGGCGGAGGTATTTCCAACGGCCGTTAGAAGCAGTGATAGGAAATTCGCCTCCTGCGACCCGAAGGGCCCTTGAAGTACGAGGTAGAGCATCGCGAATGCCAGCGTCGAAATGACTCCAACGAGCCCGAAACGGAGGACTTGACCGAAGAAACTCGGCCTGTCTGCGGGCGCAATCGGTCGGCGCCCCAGCTCAGCGTAGATCGCTTGGCAAGGAATCACGCCCTTGACCAAAGATCCTGCCACCCGCGCCATCCCGCGGAGATCGTCCAGCGCGGTCTGTCGGATATCCACCCGGCTGTCCGGGTCGTCCACCCAGTCGACAGGAATCTCGTGAATCCTCAGTCCGGATCGTTCGGCGATAATCAGCAGCTCGGTGTCGAAAAACCAGCCATTATCTTCAACGTGCGGAAGAAGGCGGTGCGCCACGTCGGCGCGTATTGCCTTGAAGCCGCACTGCGCATCAGAAAAACGCACCTGCATGGTCCGGCGGAGCAGGAAATTGTAAGAACGGGAAATGAACTCACGCTTGGGACCTCGGCTGACGCGAGAACTCTGACCGAGCCTCGTGCCTATTGAGATGTCAGAGTGGCCGGACAGCAAAGGAGCCACCAGCGGAGGCAGGGCGGCAAGGTCCGTGGATAGATCGACATCCAGGTAGGCGAGGACCCTCGCATCGGAAGCGCTCCAAGCATCCCTCAACGCGAGTCCCCGGCCCTTGACCTCCAGGCGCCGATATTCGACGTTTGGCAGGCGCTCACTGAGAAGAGCCGCAATTACCGGGGTCTGGTCGGTGCTTGCGTTGTCGGCGATGGTGATTTTCCACGTCGAAGGCATTTCGTGCGTCAGGTATTCGGCGAGCCTTGAGATGCTGTTTTCGAGTACCGCTTCTTCGTTGAAGACCGGTACAACAATTTCGAGCGCCAAGCCCCCATAGCTAGGTGTCATGCATGGATCGTAGGGGCCCTTAAATAGGTCTAGCTAGGGTTTGGAGCAAAGACGGGTACTGACCGAGGAAATCAAGTAGTCCAAGTAATCGCCCTGTCGGGAAGGCGGGTAGCGCCATCCGCAGAACAGGTACCCGAAGCGCCGCTCACCAGCCGTTTCAAACCCCGCCAACCCCATCCTCTACACTTGACCGGTGTCTAGATTATTTGGAACTGATGGTGTCCGGGGGCTGGCCAACGGCCTGCTGACAGCAGAACTGGCCCTGCAGCTGGCCCAGGCGGCCGCCGTCGTACTCGGCCACGACCGCAACGCCAGCGGCTCCCGGCCGCGCGCCGTGCTGGCCCGTGACCCGCGTGCCAGCGGCGAGTTCATCGCCGCGGCGGTGGAAGCCGGCCTCTCCAGCTCAGGCATCGACGTCTATGACGCAGGCGTCCTCCCCACCCCTGCCGCCGCCTACCTTGTGGCGGACCTGGAGGCGGACTTCGGCGTCATGATCTCCGCCTCCCACAACCCGGCACCGGACAACGGCATCAAGTTCTTCGCCCGCGGCGGCCAGAAGCTGCCGGACGAGGTGGAGGACGCCATCGAAGCGCAGATGGGCAAGGAAGCCGTGCGCCCGACAGGTGCCGACGTGGGCCGCATCCAGCGTTTCTCGGACGCCGAGGACCGCTATATCGTCCACCTGCTCCGCACCCTCCCGCACCGCCTGGACGGCCTCACCGTGGTGCTGGACTGCGCCAACGGTGCCGCCAGCGGCTGCTCACCCCAGCTCTTCAAGGACGCCGGCGCGGATGTCATCGTCATCGGTGCCGATCCTGACGGCCTGAACATCAACGACGGAGTCGGTTCCACCCACCTCGGCCCGCTCAAGGAAGCCGTGGTCAAGTACGGTGCCAACCTGGGCATCGCCCACGACGGCGACGCCGACCGCTGCCTGGCCGTGGACCACGAGGGCAACGAGGTGGACGGCGACCAGATCATGGCCATCCTCGCCGTCGCGCTCAAGGAGTCCGGCAAGCTCAAGAATGACGTCCTGGTGGCCACCGTCATGAGCAACCTGGGGCTCAAGATCGCGCTCCGCAACGCCGGCATCACCATCGTAGAAACCGGAGTAGGGGACCGCTACGTGCTGGAAGGGATGCGCGACGGCGGCTATAACCTGGGCGGCGAACAGTCCGGCCACGTCATCTTCGCAGACCACGCCACCACTGGCGATGGCCTCCTCACCGGCCTGCAGCTCGCCGCGCAGGTGGCCCTGACGGGAAAGACCCTCAAGGAGCTCTCCACGGTCATGACCAAGCTCCCGCAGGTCCTCATCAACGTCAAGGGCGTGGACCGGACCCGTGTGGGCAGCAGCGATGTCCTGGCCCAGGCCGTTGCGGCCGCGGAAGCCGCGCTGGGTGAAACCGGCCGCGTCCTGCTCCGTCCCTCCGGCACCGAGCCCGTTGTCCGCGTCATGGTGGAGGCCGCCGACGAAGAGACGGCCCAGTCCATCGCCGAGCACCTGGCCCAGGTAGTCCGCACCGAGCTCGCGCTGGAACTGGCCTCGAACTAGCCGCAGACAAAAGTGGCCCGCCTCCAGAAAGGAGACGGGCCACTTGCGGTTGAACAGGGGCCTAAACGCGTTCCTTCAGCGCATCCCGGATCTCGGTCAGCAGCGCAACCTGCGGATCCTCGGCAGCGTCCTTTTTTACGTCCTTGTTGATCCCCAGCCGGCGGTTGCGGCGTTCGATCATGATGTTCATCGGCATCACCACCACAAAGTAGATGGCCGCAGCAATCAGGAGGAAGTTCACGATCGCCGTCAGCAGCACCCCAAACTCGATGGCGTTTCCGTTCAGCTCCACCCTTGCGAAGCTGTCAAAGTTGGGTGCACCCACCAGGCCGGAGACGAAGGGCATCAGCACCTTGTTCACCAGCGCCGTCACCACCGCGCCGAACGCCGTACCCATGACAACGGCGACGGCAAGGTCAACCACGTTGCCTTTCATGATGAAATTCTTGAATCCACTAAGCATGGAAACCAACCTATCGCAGGTGAATAGGGGTCTTAGGACGGGAAAGTCAATCCTGCTGGCGATGGAGCGGGTGCGTTCGTATCGGCCCAGAAAGTCGATGAGGCTCGTGGACCTCTGCTAATGCCGCCAAATATGTGGCGTGACCTGCACCAATGTAGATACCTGGGCTGATTCAAGACGCGCACTTCCGAAGGTTTGCGACCCGGCCTTAGTATTAGCCCACATTGATGGGGGAAATTTGACACTCGACACCGCCTTGGGAGCGAGCCGAAATTCACTGAATGCATGGCGGCTGCTAATGGCTGCGTTGGTGATTGTAGCTCATAGTTGGTGGCTAACGGGACTTGGACCCGGACCCGCCATTGGGGGCGGACAGCTCGGCTCCTGGTCGGTGGTTGGCTTTTTTGCGATCTCTGGATATCTGATCACACTCAGTAGGATTCGCGCCCGGAACGGTGCGGCTTTCTTTAGAGGACGTTTTTTCAGGATCATGCCCGGTCTTGCTGTGTGTTTGATCGTCACGGCTTTCGTGTTCGCGCCGCTGGCAACCCTCTTCAATAATCGGAAATATAGCGTTGGTGATGCCGCTGACTTTGTGTTGAGAAACATCTCGATCGTGGGAACTCAGCTAGGGCGGACTCCCATCGGATCAACCCTTTCTGACGTTCCCGGTGCCGACGAGTGGAATTCCCCATTGTGGACGCTATTTTGGGAAGTCACCTGCTACCTCCTGGTCGGCGTACTTGCCTACCTCAAACCGGAGCTATTCCGCGCCGCTATGGTCGTGGTCTTCGCAGTTGTCACAGGAGCGCTCCTGCTGCAGGTTGCCGCTTACGGGCCGACAGCCGGCAGTTGGGGCACCGTGCTTTGCCCGGTTGGAACGTTTGTAGCGGGGTCCCTGCTATGCCTATTCCGGACAAGTATTTTCCTGAGGGCCAGCGCCGTGGCGTGCGCCCTATCTTTGCTGGCGGTTTCGTTTTTGGCCGGTAACATGCTGGCCTTTTGTCCTCTGCCTATTGCCTATATCATCCTCGGCCTGGGTTCATCGCCGGTGCTTCACCGCATCGGTGCTCGTTTCGATGTTTCCTATGGAATGTACATTTACGGCTGGCCGGTGCAACAGATCCTGGTTATTGGCGGTGTGGGAGCGGCAACGCCCCTTGCAGTCTTCGCAGTTCTGTCGTTAGCGGTGACGGTCCCCTTGGCTTGGCTCAGTTGTGTATTCATCGAAAGTCCTGCACAAGGCTTCGGTCGCCGCGTAGGCTCAAAAGATCGATTTAATGTGCAGTTGAGAACTTCGTGACGGTGGGCCCATTCTGCCCAGAGTAAGACATTCGGACGTCGCGGGTGGCGGGGAGCAATTAGAGGTACGCGGGCGCCGCCTCCAGGCCGAAGTATTCCTCCAGTGTGCCAATGCCGCGGTTCACCATGTCCGTGGCCGCCTCCGCGCCCACGTACCGCAGGTGCCATGGCTCGTAGTAGTACCCGGTGATGGGGTGCAGCATCCACGGGTACCGCACCACGAACCCGAACCGGTGCCCGTTCGCCTTCGCCCACGACGCCGCGGGCTGGTCGGCAAAGCATGGCTGGAAGCTGCAGGCGCCCCCGCCGTCGGCAATGTCGAACGCCCACCCCGTCTGATGCTCGGAATGCCCGGGCCGGGCGCTGGCCGTGTCGGCGTCGGCCTGTCCACGCGCGGCGACGTACCCGTTGTAGGTGGTCACCTGGGTGCTGTACGAGCGGTAGCCGCTGGCCAGGACCATCGCCACGCCGTCCGCTGCGGCCGCCGCAAACATCGCCTCGGCCGCTGCCGCCGTCGTGCTGTTCAGCAGCGCCGCCTCGCCCGCGGCAGAAAGGGCGACGGCGGGCCGCACCAGGTCGGCCGGCACAAAGTCCACCGGATTCAGGGGCCGGTGCTTGTTCACGATCACCCACCGGCTGGCCGGGTCATCAAGCGAGAACTGCCGCGCCAAGGTGGCGGACGGCGACGGGGACGGCACCTCAGGTGACTGGCCCACCGTGGCGGCTTCCGCCGTCGGGCCCGCTGAAGCGGTCACAGCAGCAGGGGAGGGGGACGCGGAGGAAGCAGCGGACGACGGCGCCACCGCCTTGGGTGCCTCCGGCGTGCAGGCTGACAGGACAGTCAGCCCGGCCCCGGATGCGAGGAAGCGGGTGAAGCTGCGCCGGCTGGGGGACTGACATTGGTAGCACACCTGTGCTAGACCTTCCGCAGAAGCATGCGGCGGATGGAGTGGTCCGCCTCTTTGGTCAGCACCAGCTGTGCCCGGCCGCGGGTGGGCAGGACGTTCTCCTCAAGGTTGGGCTCGTTGATCCGCTTCCAGATGTCGCGGGCGGTGCTTTCGGCTTCCTCGTCGGACAGCGTGGCGTAGCGGTGGAAGTAGGACTCCGGCTGCGCGAACGCGGTGCTGCGCAGTTTCCGGAACCGGTCCACGTACCACTCCTCGATGTAAGAGGTCTTGGCATCAACGTAAATGGAGAAGTCGAAGAAATCGCTCAGCGCCAGGCCCTGGCGGCCGTCATGCCGCGGCCGCGCCGGAGCCAGCACGTTCAGGCCCTCCACGATCAGCACGTCCGGGCGGCGGACCACCACTTCCTTGCCCGGCACGATGTCATACGTGACGTGGGAGTACCAGGGCGCACGCACTTCCTCGGCGCCGCCCTTGATCTCGCTCACGAAGCGCAGCAGCGCACGGCGGTCGTAGGACTCCGGGAAGCCCTTCCGGTCCAGCAGCTGCCGGCGCTTGAGCTCGGCCAGGGGATAGAGGAAACCATCCGTGGTGATGAGCTCCACGTTGGGGGTCCCCGGCCAGCGGCGGAGCATCTCACGCAGCACGCGGGCGATGGTGGACTTGCCTACGGCAACCGAACCGGCCACGCCGATCACAAAGGGGGTGCGCTGGGTCTGCTCGCCCAGGAACGTGGTGGTGGCCGCGTGCAGTTGCCCCGCAGCCTCCACGTACAGGTGCAGGAGCCGTGACAGCGGCAGGTAGACGTCCCTGACTTCGTTGATGTCCAGGGGGTCACCGAGCCCGCGAAGGCGCAGCACGTCCTCTTCATTAAGGGGCTGTTCCATCTGGGCTGCGAGCCGGGACCAGGTTTGCCGGTCCAGCTCCACGAACGGCGAGGCACCCTCCCCGTTCGCTTCATTGCGTTGCGAAGTCACGGTAAAGATTCTGCCCCGCGCCCGGCCCATCACGAAATGACGCCCCTGCTCAGCGCGGCGGCGCCCGTCACGTGGGCTGTTCAGGACGGCGTGCCGGACGGGCTGCCGGTTTAGAGCAACAGCCACGCTGCCGATAGGCTTGTGCCTATGTGTGGAATCGTGGGATACGTAGGCCGTCCGGTTGACGGTGCAATTAACGGTCACAGTGCCCTGGATGTTGTCCTGGAGGGACTGCGCCGCCTGGAGTACCGCGGTTATGACTCGGCGGGGGTCGCGGTGGTGTCCCAGGGTGCCATCGAGTCCCGGAAGAAGTCCGGGAAGCTGAGCAACCTGATCGCTGAGCTGGAGGCCCGCCCGTTGCCGGAGTCGGTGACCGGTATCGGTCATACCCGGTGGGCCACCCACGGCGGCCCGACGGACCGCAATGCGCACCCGCACCTGGCTGACGGCGGAAAGCTGGCCGTGATCCACAACGGCATCATCGAAAACTTCGCCGAGCTCAAGCTCGAGCTGCTGGAAAAGGGCGTCACGTTCCTGTCCGAGACGGACACCGAAGTCGCCGCTGCCCTGCTCGCCGACATCCTCCGGAACAAGCTGGGCGGGGACACCGCCAATGGCGGCCTGACGCACGCCATGGAGCTGGCCTGCCAGCGTCTGGAGGGTGCCTTCACCCTGCTGGCCGTGCACGCTGACCAGCCCGACGTCGTGGTGGCCGCCCGCCGCAACTCACCGCTGGTGGTGGGCCTGGGCGAGGGCGAGAACTTCCTGGGCTCTGACGTGTCCGGGTTCATCGACTACACCCGCCGCGCGGTGGAGCTGGGACAGGACCAGATCGTCACCATTACCGCGGACACGGTGGAGATCACCGATTTCTACGGCAACCCGGCCCAGGGCAAGGAATACCACGTGGACTGGGACCCGGCCTCGGCGGAAAAGGGCGGCTTCTCCTCCTTCATGGAGAAGGAAATCCACGACCAGCCCGACGCCGTGGCGCAGACCCTGCTGGGACGTTCGGACATCAAGGGCAAGCTGACCCTGGACGAGCTCCGGATCGACCCGGAGCTGCTCAAGCAGGTGGACAAGATCATCGTGCTGGCCTGCGGCACCGCCGCGTACGCGGGCATGGTGGCCAAGTACGCCATCGAGAACTGGTGCCGGATCCCCACCGAGGTGGAGCTCGCGCACGAGTTCCGCTACCGTGACCCGATCCTGAACGAAAAGACCCTGGTGGTCTCCATCAGCCAGTCCGGCGAGACCATGGACACGCTGATGGCCGTCCGCTACGCCCGGGAACAGGGCGCCAAGACCATCTCCATCTGCAACACCAACGGCTCCACCATCCCGCGCGAATCCGACGCCGTGCTCTACACGCACGCCGGCCCGGAAATCGCGGTGGCGTCCACCAAGGCGTTCCTGGCGCAGATCACCGCCGCGTACCTGCTGGGCCTGTACCTGGCCCAGCTGCGCGGGAACATTTTCTCCGGCCAGATCAAGGACGTCCTCGCGGACCTGAACAAGATCCCCGCGAAGATCCAGACCATCCTGGACAACGCCGGTCCGCTGCGTGAACTGGCCCGGTCCATGGCCAACGAGAAATCGGTGCTGTTCCTGGGCCGGCACGTGGGCTACCCCGTGGCCCTCGAGGGCGCGCTGAAGCTCAAGGAAATCGCGTACATCCACGCCGAAGGCTTCGCCGCCGGTGAGCTCAAGCACGGCCCCATCGCCCTGATCGATGATGGCCAGCCGGTGTTCGTGGTGGTCCCGTCCCCGCGCGGCCGCGACTCGCTGCACGCCAAGGTGGTCTCCAACATCCAGGAAGTCCGCGCGCGCGGCGCCCGCACCCTGGTCATCGCCGAGGAAGGCGACGAAGCCGTCAAGGCCTACGCCGAGTACGTCTTCTACGTCCCGGAGACCCCCACCCTGCTCATGCCCCTGCTGACCACCGTTCCGCTGCAGATTTTCGCGGCGGAACTGGCCGCAGCCAAGGGCTACGACGTGGACCAGCCCCGCAACCTCGCCAAGAGCGTCACCGTCGAATAGCCGGTCTCGTTCAAGACAGCGGAAGCCCCAGGCCCTTTGCGGCCTGGGGCTTCCGTTCTACCTACGGTTTTTGATGCTGCTCAGCTCGAACTGGATGATCCATTCCGGATCCTTTTCCGCATGTTTCAGCACCTGAACTTCAATGTCATAGCCATCCAGCACGCCGCTTGCCCGGCAAGCTGTATACAGCGACGAGACATTCGCCGGGAGCGGGGAGCTTTGGCAGTCTCCCTCCACCTTCCCGTCCAGCCCCGCTGCCACGCTTAGTCTGCGGACGTCGTCTGGAGTCACAGGCTGCTCCGTCCGGTACTGGCGCCACATGCTGTCACAGGGAACATCGATGCCGGTGCAGAAGATGCCGCCGCTGACGTTTTCACCATCCGGTTTCCACCCTTCCAGCGGCCTGAGCCTGTCGGCGAGGGACACCATCCGGGCCGTTCCCAGCAGGTACGACGCCTGGAACAGCAGTAGTGCAGCCGCGATCACAGCCAGGGTGATCAGGGTTCCTTTCAGCGCCCTTAGCCATGGTCTTCTTTTTCGTGGCGGCTGAGAGTCTTTTGTGGCATCCATAGGGCATTATCTACAGCGAATGGAAAAACGTACAGCAGTTGCCCGGTGGCCGAGGCAACGGCCGAACGGGTTTGCGTAACTTTCGGCACTCCTCGGCTGAGCAGACCCCGGGATCCGGCGTGCACTTTACGTTGTCAGCCCAAAAGTCACGCTTTTGCGCTGATGGCGGACAGTGGGGGCCGGCGGCGTGGACCGGCTTTTCGCCGAGGGGTGCCACCGTAGAATGAACCGCATGATCGTTGGCATTGGGGTAGACGTAGTAGACATCGAGCGGTTCGGCCGCCAGCTGGAACGGACACCGGGCCTGAGGGACCGCCTGTTCGTCCCGGCTGAGCGGGAACTGAACACCCGCTCCCTGGCAGCCCGGTTCGCCGCGAAGGAAGCCGTGGCCAAAGTTCTGGGTGCCCCTGCCGGCATGAACTGGCAGGACTGCTGGATCGGCCTTGACCACAACGGGCCCACCGTCCAGGTCAAGGGGACCGTCCTGGCGGTTGCCGAGGCCAAGGGCGTCAAGCGCTGGCACCTCTCCATCAGCCACGACGGCGGCATCGCCACGGCCACGGTCGTGGCCGAAGGCTGACCCGGCGGCCGCCGCATGATCAGTGCCTACACAGGAACGCAGGTCCGGGCAGCCGAGGAACCCCTCCTGGCCGCCGGCCTTGGGGACGTGCTCATGCAGCGCGCCGCGCACGGCCTGGCCAACGCCGTCGTCCGTGAACTCACCTCGCGGGGCCGCCGCCTGAACGGTGCCCGCGTGGTGGTGCTGGCGGGCAAGGGCAACAACGGCGGTGACGGACTCTACGCCGGCGCCTTCCTTGCCGCCCGCGGCATGAGGACGACGGCGGTACTCACCGGGGATGCGGCCCATCCGGCTGGACTGGCCGCCTTTGAGCGCGCGGGCGGCCGGGTGCACCGGCTCACTGGTTCGGCACTTCCGGAACTGGCGGCGGAAGCCGTAGCGGCCGACGTCGTAATTGACGCCGTGCTGGGGACCGGTGCCAAGGGTGGGCTGCGCGGGAGTGCCGCGGACCTGGTCCAGGCAGTCAGTGACGGAAACAGGCGTGGCTTCATGGTGGCCTGCGACCTTCCCAGCGGCGTGGACGCCGATACCGGCCAGGCCCACCTTCCGGTCCTGCCCGCGGACCTGACCGTTACTTTCGGGGGAGCGAAGGCAGGCCTGCTGGCGGACCCCGGCGCTGACTACGCCGGGCGCGTCCTGGTGGTGCCGATCGGAATTGAGGAGCACCTGCCGCAGCCGTCGCTGCGCCGGCTCGAGGACGCCGATCTGGCACACCTCCTGCCGCACCCCGCACGGCGCGCGCAGAAGTATTCCCGCGGCGTGCTGGGCGTGGTGGCCGGCTCCGAGGACTACCCGGGAGCCGCAGTCCTGGCATGCCGGGGCGCCCTTGCCGCAGGAGTGGGCATGGTGCGGTACCTGGGTCCGCCGTCGGTGGCAGACCTGGTGCGGCAGTCCTGCCCGGAGGTGGTGTGCAGCGCCGGGACGGTGGCCGACAACCGCGTGCAGGCGTGGCTGGTGGGCTCCGGCATGGGCCCGCAGGACCACGACCAGCTGGCCCGCGCGCGTGACGCCCTCACGTCCGGCCTTCCCGTCGTTGCGGACGCCGGTGCGCTGCCCGCGCTTCCCGGAACCCTCGCCCCGCACGTGGTGCTGACACCGCATGCAGGGGAGTTGGCATCGCTGTTCCAGCGCTTGGGCGGCGGCGAGGACCGCGATGCGGTGGAGGCGGGGACGCTCGCCGCGGTCCGCCAGGCGGCCGGCCGCACCGGAGCCACCGTCCTGCTCAAGGGCGCAAGCACGCTCGTGGCCGCGCCCTCGGGCGCTACCTTCAGCCAGGCGGACGGCACGCCCTGGCTCGCAACTGCCGGCAGCGGGGATGTCCTTGCCGGCGTCATTGGTGCGCTGCTTGCCCAGGCGGGGCCCGACGTCGGGCCCTTCCGTGAGGCGGGCATCGCGGCGGACGCACGGTGGGCCGCCATCGCCGCACTTGGGGCCGCGCTGCACGGCCGTGCCGGGCGTGCAGCGTCGGAGGGGGTGTCAGGCGGTCCCATCACCGCGGGCGGGGTTGCGAATGCCATACCCGAAATTTGGGGTAAAGTCAGCATGCTTAGTAAACATGGAGCCTGGAAACGTAATAGTCACAGCCAGCCACTACGGTAGGCATTAGTTCGCACCAGCAGCGGGGCGTTCCGATGCCGTCTGCTGCTGACCACAAAATGAGGAGCACGATGGAAGTCTGGCCTGGAAATGCCTACCCGCTGGGAGCTACCTTTGACGGCACCGGCACCAATTTCGCCCTGTTCAGCGAACGGGCCGAGCGGGTGGAACTCTGCCTCCTGTCTGATGACCTGACCGAAACCCGGATCGAACTGACCGAGGTGGACGGCTACGTGTGGCACTGCTATCTGCCGCACATCCAGCCCGGCCAGAAGTACGGCTACCGCGTGCACGGCCCTTACGATCCCGCCAGCGGCAACCGCTTCAACCCGAACAAGCTGCTGATGGACCCCTACGCCAAGGCCGTCCAGGGCCAGATCGACTGGGATCCCGCCCTCTTCTCCTACGAATTCGGCGACCCCGACTCCCGCAACGACGCCGATTCCGCCCCGCACACCATGCACGGCGTGGTCATCAACCCCTTCTTCGAATGGGACGGCGACCGCCAGCTGAAGATCCCTTACCACCAGTCGGTGATCTACGAAGCCCACGTCAAGGGCCTCACCGAGCTGCACCCGGAGATCCCCGAAGAACAGCGCGGCACCTATGCCGGCGTGGCCCACCCCGCGGTCATCGACCACATGAAAAAGCTCGGCGTCACCGCCATCGAGCTCATGCCGGTCCACCAGTTCGTCAACGACGGCACCCTGGTGGAGAAGGGGCTGAACAACTACTGGGGCTACAACACCATCGGCTTCTTCGCCCCGCAGAACACCTACAGCTCCACCGGCGACGTGGGGCACCAGGTCCAGGAATTCAAGGCCATGGTCCGCGACCTGCACCGCGCCGGCATCGAAGTGATCCTCGACGTCGTCTACAACCACACCGCCGAAGGCAACCACCTGGGCCCCACGCTGTCCTTCAAGGGCATCGACAACCAGGCCTACTACCGCCTGGTGGACAACGACCTCAAGCACTACATGGACTACACGGGCACCGGCAACTCGCTGAACGTGCGCCACCCGCACTCCCTGCAGCTGCTCATGGACTCCCTGCGCTACTGGGTCACCGAGATGCACGTGGACGGCTTCCGCTTCGACCTCGCCTCCACCCTGGCCCGCGAGTTCTACGACGTGGACAAGCTCTCCACCTTCTTCGAACTCATCCAGCAGGATCCCGTAGTCTCCCAGGTCAAGCTGATCGCCGAGCCCTGGGACGTTGGTCCCGGCGGATACCAGGTGGGCAACTTCCCGCCGCAGTGGACGGAATGGAACGGCAAGTACCGCGACACCGTCCGGGACTTCTGGCGCGGCGAGCCCTCCACCCTGGGTGAGTTCGCTTCCCGGCTGACCGGCTCCGCCGACCTGTATGAAAGCTCCGCCCGCCGGCCGGTGGCCTCGATCAACTTCGTCACCGCCCATGACGGTTTCACCATGCGCGACCTGGTCTCCTACAACGAGAAGCACAACGAGGCCAACGGCGAAGGCAACAACGACGGCGAATCGCACAACCGGTCCTGGAACTGCGGTGTTGAAGGCGACACGGACGACGACAAGGTCCTGACCCTGCGCGCCCGGCAGCAGCGCAACTTCATCGCCACCCTGCTGCTCTCGCAGGGTGTGCCGATGCTGCTGCACGGCGACGAACTCGGCCGCACGCAGCAGGGCAACAACAACACCTACTGCCAGGACTCCGAGCTCAGCTGGATCCACTGGGAAGCCACGGACCAGCCGCTGGTGGAGTTCACCGCCTTCGTCAACAAGCTCCGCCATGACCACCCCACGTTCCGCCGCAGCCGCTTCTTCGACGGCCGCCCGGTACGCCGTGGCGAAGGCGAGAAGCTCCCGGACATCGTCTGGCTGAAGACCGACGGCACCGAAATGCTGCCCGAGGACTGGGGGAGCGGATTCGGCCGGACCATTGGCGTGTTCTACAACGGCGACGGCATCCAGGAACAGGATTCCCGCGGCCGCCGGATCACCGACGACAGCTTCATCATGGCGTTCAACGCCCACGACGACGTTGTGGACTTCTGCCTGCCCTCCGACGAATACTCCCAGTACTGGGAGGTCCTGATCGATACGGCCAAGCAGGCCGATGCCTACGAGCCCCTCAAGGCGAAGGCGACACTGACGCTGGAAGCGAAGTCGATGGTGGTGCTGCGCGCCTACTCCGGCCCCGAGGAAGAAGTGGACCTTTCCGCCGCGGCTTCCCTGGCCTCCATGGCTGAGCATGAAGAAGCCCAGGAGGAAATGGTGGAAGCCCAGACCAAGGCCGCGGAAACCAGCGCGGCGAAGGCCGAGGAAAACAGGGCCGCAAAGGCGGAGGAGACCAAGGCTGCGAAGGCATCCGAGGCATGAGGACCCCGGTCTCCACCTACCGTTTCCAGATCCGCAGCAGCTTCACCCTGTTCGACGCCGCCGCGCAGGTCCCGTACCTGAAGGACCTCGGCGTGGACTGGGTGTACCTGTCGCCCATCCTCACCGCGGAGAAGGGCTCGGACCACGGCTATGACGTAACCGACCCCTCCGCGGTGGACCCGGCCCGCGGCGGCCCGGAAGGCCTGCTGGCCCTCTCCAGGGCCGCCCGCGAGCACGGCATGGGCGTCCTGGTGGACATCGTGCCCAACCACGTGGGCGTGGCATCCCCGCCGCAGAACCCCTGGTGGTGGTCCCTCCTCAAGGAAGGCCGCGACTCGCCCTACGCCGAAGCCTTCGACGTCGACTGGGAGCTGGGCGGCGGAAAGGTCCGGCTCCCCATGCTGGGCTCCGATGCGGACCTGGACAAGCTGGAAATCAAGGACGGTGAACTCCGCTACTACGACCACCGGTTCCCCCTGGCCGAGGGCTCGTACAGCGACGGTGATTCCCCGCAGGAGGTGCACAGCCGCCAGCATTACCAGCTGATGGACTGGCGCCGTGCCGATGCCGAGCTGAACTACCGGCGGTTCTTTGCCGTCACCACGCTCGCCGGCATCCGCGTTGAGGTGCCGTCGGTCTTCGAAAAGGCCCATGCCGAGGTGGGCCGCTGGTTCACCGACGGCCTGGTGGACGGGCTCCGCGTGGACCATCCGGACGGCCTGGCCGATCCCGCCGGCTACCTTCGCTGGCTCAAGGACCTCAGCGGCGGGGCCTACGTCCTGGTGGAGAAGATCCTTGAACCCGGGGAAGTGCTCCCGCAGGAGTTCGAGTGCGAAGGCACCACCGGATACGACGCCCTGGCGGACGTGGACCGGGTCTTCGTGGACCCGGCTGGACAGCAGGCACTGGACGCACTGGATGCCAGGCTGCGCGGTTCCTCTGCGCCGGCGGACTATGCCGACATGATCCGCGGCACCAAGCGCATGATCGCCGACGGCATCCTCCGCTCCGAGGTGCTGCGCCTGGCCCGACTGGTTCCAGAGTCCTACGGGCTTGAGCTGGACCAGGCCGCCGACGCGATCGCCGAGATCATCGCCTCCTTCCCGGTCTACAGGTCCTACCTGCCGGTGGGCGCCGACGTCCTCAAGGAGGCATGCGAGTCCGCCGCCGCGCACCGGCCGGACCTGGACGTTGCGGTGGGAACCCTCCTTCCGCTGCTGCTGGATCCTGCCAATCCCATTGCCATCCGGTTCCAGCAGACCTCCGGCATGGTCATGGCCAAAGGCGTGGAGGACACTGCGTTCTACCGCTACACCCGGCTGGGCACCCTGACCGAGGTGGGCGCCGAACCCACTGAGTTTGCGGTGGCGCCGGAGGAATTCCACCGGCGGATGCAGCGGCGCCAGCAGGACCTGCCGCTGTCCATGACCACCCTGTCCACCCACGACACCAAGCGCAGCGAGGATGCCAGGGCACGGATCTCGGTGCTTGCCGAGCTGCCGCAGGAGTGGGCGGAAACGCTGGAGACCCTTCGCGGGCTGGCGCCGATCCCCGACGGCCCATACGAGAACCTGCTGTGGCAGGCAATCATCGGCGCCTGGCCTGCCAGCCGGGAACGGCTGCAGGGCTACGCCGAGAAGGCGGCCCGGGAGGCCGGCAACTCCACCAAGTGGACCGACTCCAACGAGGAATTCGAGGCGTCAGTAAAAGCCGCGGTGGATGCGGTCTTCGACAACGACAACGTTGCCAAGGTGGTGGCGGACTTCGTGGCCCGCATCGATGCCTACTCAGCCGCGAACTCGGTGTCCGCCAAGCTGGTCCAGCTGACCATGCCCGGCGTGCCGGACGTGTACCAGGGCAGTGAGTTCTGGGAACGGTCGCTGACCGACCCGGACAACCGCCGCCCCGTGGACTTTGGCGCCCGGCAGGCGGAGCTGGCAAAGCTCGACGCCGGCACGTTGCCGGATGCGGGCACGGAGGCCAGCAAGCTTCTGGTCACCTCGCGGGCCCTCCGCCTGCACCGGGACCGGCCGGAGCTGTTCCAGGGATATACGCCCGTGGCAGCGACCGGGGCGGCAGCCGGGCACCTGCTCGCCTTCAGCCGGGGAACCGACGCCTCCTCCGGTGCGCTCACCCTTGCCACCCGGCTCCCCGCCGGACTGGAAGCCGGCGGCGGGTGGCGGGACACCGCCGTCGACCTTTCCACCACTATGCGGGACGAACTTACGGGGGCCAGCTACGGGCCGGGCCCGGTTTCGGTGGCAGAGGTCCTGGGTACCTACCCGGTGGCCCTGCTGGTACCTGCGGATGGAGTAAAGGAATGACCTTGGTCAACGTTGGACCCGAACGCTTCGACGTGTGGGCGCCGGGCGCTTCATCGGTGGTTTTGCAGGCCGACGGCCGGCAGTACCCGATGGTGGAGAAGGAAACGGAGCCGGGAGCAGAGGGGTGGTGGACCGCCCCCGACGCTCCTGCGGACGGTGACGTGGACTACGGCTACCTGCTGGATGGGGACACCACCCCCATTCCGGATCCCAGGTCCCGGCGGCTCCCTGCCGGCGTGCATGAGCAGTCCAGGACCTACGATCCCGCCGCCTATGCATGGCAGGATTCCGGCTGGCGCGGCAAGGACCTGCAGGGTTCGGTGATCTACGAACTCCACGTGGGCACCTTCACCCCCGAAGGAACCCTGGACGCCGCCGTGGAGAAGCTGGGCTACCTGGCGGACCTGGGCATCGACTTCGTGGAGCTGCTGCCTGTCAACGGCTTCAACGGCACCCATAACTGGGGCTACGACGGTGTCCAGTGGTACACCGTGCACGAAGGCTACGGCGGGCCGGCGGCGTACCAGCGTTTCGTTGATGCTGCCCACGCCGCAGGGCTGGGCGTCATCCAGGACGTGGTGTACAACCACCTGGGCCCCAGCGGGAACTACCTGCCCAAGTTCGGCCCGTACATGAAGCAGGGGGACGCGAACACCTGGGGTGACTCCGTGAACCTGGACGGGCCCGGCTCGGACGTGGTGCGTGAATACATCCTGGACAACGCCGCGCTCTGGCTGCGCGACTACCACGTGGACGGGCTCCGGCTGGACGCCGTACACGCGCTGAAGGATGAACGCGCGGTGCACATCCTGGAGGAGCTTGGAGCTCTGGGCGACGCCATTTCGGCTGAGACCGGGCTGCCCAAGACACTCATCGCCGAATCGGACCTCAACAACCCGCGCCTGCTCTACCCCCGCGATGTCAACGGGTACGGACTGGCCGGGCAGTGGAGCGACGACTTCCACCACGCGGTGCACGTCAGCGTCAGCGGCGAGACCACAGGCTACTACTCGGACTTCAAATCCCTGGCCGTGCTGGCCAAGGTACTGAAGGACGGGTTCCTGCACGACGGCAGCTACTCCAGCTTCCGTGGACGCCATCACGGCCGACCCATCAACGCCTCCCTGGCGCACCCGGCGGCGCTGGTGGTCTGCAACCAGAACCACGACCAGATCGGCAACCGCGCCACCGGGGACAGGCTCTCGCAGTCCCTGTCCTACGGACAGCTCGCCGTGGCCGCGGTGCTCACGCTGACCTCCCCGTTCACGCCCATGCTGTTCATGGGCGAGGAATACGGCGCCACCACACCGTGGCAGTTCTTCACCTCCCACCCGGAACCTGAGCTCGGGAAGGCCACCGCGGAAGGGCGCATCAAGGAGTTCGAGCGCATGGGGTGGGATCCCGCCGTCGTGCCCGACCCGCAGGACCCGGAAACCTTCCGCCGGTCCAAGCTGGACTGGGCCGAGGCCTCCACCGGCGACCACGCGCGGCTCCTGGAGCTGTATCGGGCGCTGACGGCGCTGCGCCGCGAGCATTCGGAACTGGCAGGGCTTGGCTTTGCCGAAACGGAGGTTTCGTTCGACGACGATGCCGGCTGGCTGCGTTTCCGGCGCGGCAGCGTTGAGGTGCTGGTGAATTTCTCCGACTCGAAGGTCCGGCTGGACGAAGCTTCCGGCAGCGTCCTGCTGGCCACGGACGAAGGAACCGCGCTGGACAGCGGGAACCTGGACAGCGGATCGCTGGACCTGGCGCCTTGGAGCGCCGCGATCCTCAAGTCCTAAAACGAAAGGTTGCGCCGCGGACCAAGGTCCGCGGCGTAACTTTTCTGCTGAGCGCTAACACCTGGCGTGTTGCCCACGTCACAACTGGCAGGATGGAATGTATGACTTATTCAGCAGCGGACAACCGCTACGAATCAATGCCCTACCGCCGCGTGGGCCGCAGTGGCCTCAAACTCCCGGCCATCTCCCTGGGCCTGTGGCACAACTTCGGCGACGACAAGCGCTTCGAGGAACAGCGGGACATCCTGCGCCGCGCCTTCGACCTCGGCGTCAACCACTTCGACCTTGCCAACAACTACGGGCCGCCGGACGGGTCCGCCGAAACCAACTTCGGCCGGCACCTGCGTGACGACTTCAAGCCCTACCGCGACGAACTCGTCATCTCCACCAAGGCCGGCTACTACATGTGGCCCGGACCCTACGGTGAATGGGGATCCCGCAAATACCTGATCTCCAGCCTGGACCAGTCGCTGCAGCGCATGGGGCTGGACTACGTGGACATCTTCTACAGCCACCGGCCGGATCCGGAAACGCCCATGGAAGAGACCATGGGCGCGCTGGACTACGCCGTCCGTTCGGGCAAGGCACTGTACGCTGGCATCTCGTCCTACACCCCGGAACAGACCCTCGAGGCCGCCCGCATCCTCAAGGAACTGGGGACGCCGCTGCTGATCCACCAGCCCAGCTACTCCATGCTCAACCGCTGGACCGAGGACGGCTCGCCAAACCTGTACGAGGCGCTGGACCAGGTGGGCGCCGGATCCATCGCCTTCTCGCCGCTGGCCCAGGGCATGCTCACGGACCGCTACCTCCACGGCATCCCCGCCGATTCGAGGGCAGCCAAGGCCCGCTTCCTCTCGGAGGACTCCATTACGGAGGAGAAACTCGACCGGGTCCGCGGGCTGCGGAAGATTGCCGAAGGCCGCGGACAGTCCCTGGCCCAGATGGCCATCGCGTGGATCCTGCGGGACCAGCCCAAGGGATCGCCCGTCACCTCCGCCCTGATCGGCGCCTCAAGTGTCCGGCAGTTGGAGGACAGCCTGTCCGCCATCAACAACCTCAGCTTCTCCGACGACGAACTGACCGCCATCGACGAATTCGCGGTGGAGTCGGACATCAACCTCTGGAAGCAAAACGCCTGACAGATGATTTCTTACGTGACGGGACCGGGCGCAACCGCGCCTGGTCCCGCTGCGTTGGGTAGTATGAAAAGGCGCCGCGCGGCGCCGTGCCAGCCGGCCGCCGTCGTACTTTCTGCGAGGCAAACCCGGCCGGCTGACGTTTGTCCCCAAAGGAGTTCTGTGTCTTCACATCCGATCCGTGTTGCAATCGTTGGCGTGGGCAACTGCGCCGCCTCGCTGGTGCAGGGCGTCCAGTACTACAAGGATGCCGATCCTGCTGAGACCGTTCCCGGCCTGATGCACGTTGAGTTTGGCCAGTACCACGTGGGCGATGTTCAGTTCGTCGCCGCGTTTGATGTTGACGGCAAGAAGGTCGGTGTTGACCTGTCTGACGCCATCCTGGCCAGCGAGAACAACACCATCAAGATCGCCGACGTCCCGCCCACCGGTGTCACCGTCCAGCGCGGCCACACCCTGGACGGACTCGGCAAGTACTACCTCGAGACCATCGAGGAATCCACCGAAGAGCCCGTGGACGTGGTCCAGGCACTCAAGGACGCCGAGGTTGACGTCCTGGTCTGCTACCTGCCCGTCGGGTCCCAGGAAGCGGCGGAGTTCTACGCCCAGGCTGCCATCGACGCCGGCGTGGCGTTCGTTAACGCCCTGCCGGTCTTCATCGCCGGGACCAAGGAGTGGGCTGACAAGTTCACCGCTGCCGGTGTTCCGATCGTCGGTGACGACATCAAGAGCCAGATCGGCGCCACCATCACCCACCGCGTGATGGCCAAGCTGTTCGAGGACCGGGGTGTGACCCTGGACCGGACGTACCAGCTGAACGTCGGCGGCAACATGGACTTCAAGAACATGCTGGAGCGTGACCGGCTCGAGTCCAAGAAGATCTCCAAGACCCAGGCCGTGACCTCCAACGTCGAGGCCGAACTGGCTGCCAAGGACGTGCACATCGGCCCGTCCGACTATGTGCAGTGGCTCGATGACCGCAAGTGGGCGTTCGTGCGCCTGGAGGGCCGCAACTTCGGCGACGCCCCCGTGTCGCTGGAATACAAGCTGGAGGTCTGGGACTCGCCGAACTCCGCCGGTGTGATCATCGACGCCATCCGCGCCGCCAAGATCGGCCTGGACCGCAGCATCGGCGGCCCGCTGCTCTCGGCTTCGAGCTACTTCATGAAGTCCCCGCCGGAGCAGTTCAACGACGACCTCGCCCGCGAGAAGGTTGAAGCCTTCATCCGCGGCGACCTGGAGCGCTAAGCTCCAAGCCCTCGTTGCTCTATCAGTTGTGGTCCCTAAACCCCAAGGTTAGGAACCACAACTGATAGAGCAACTGTGTTTAAAAGTCCCGGAGGGCGGCTCGGATTTGCCTTACCGCCCGGCGGAAGTCATCGGCCAGATCGTCAGCGTTGAACTTGAAATAACGCCAGTGCGCAGAGTGGAAGTTTTCGTCCCGCCGGTTATCGCGGGACTGTTGATCGCGCGTAAGGTGATGGCCGCCGTCGTACTGCACAGCGATCTGGTGCCGCCGATAGCCCAAATCTGCGGCAGGGGAGTAGGCGTCTCCCGGGACAATCTGAACCTGCAGCTCTGGCTCCGGAAGCCCTGCTTCGATCATGGCAAGGCGAAGGAAGGTTTCCGGCGCGGAGTCTGCTCCCACGCGAATCATGTCGACGGCGGCACGCGCCTTGACGATGCCCTGCATCTTGGGGTGCCGCGTCAGCAACTGGCGAAGTTCGGTAATGCTCGACCAGGGCTGTGTTCGCAGCTCAAGTCCCTGGTGAGGTTGGCGGACGAGCTGATCACCGATAGCTACGACATGTTCCAAAGGAAGCAGTCGAGCCAGGTCCAGCCACGTCCGCGCTGGGGTTGAGATCCGCATCTGTTCCCAGTCCATCGCTTCGTTCTCATAGGCGAGAACGGTATGTCCGATGACACCTTCGCGCCTGACCTGGGGCAACGATCGCGGTTTGCTGAGGTGCAGATCCCTGCAATCCTTCAGCCACGGCGGGAGCCAGAGTCCCAGAAGTATCGCTGCTGTCTGGTGTGAAATCCATGCTCCGGGAGTTGCTGCCGATAAGGCACGTGCCAGAGCCGGAAGCTCAAACTCCCACGTGGAGGGCAGATACAGCGCTCGGCCTCCGGTAGTCAGATCGGACGAGCGTAGCCGTCCCGGGCTCAGGCTTGCGGCCCTCGCTTCAAGGACCGTGAAGGGAGAACTTGCGAGATGGGCCGGCAGTGGCGGGACGGGTCGCATGGGGATCATTGTTGCCCGTAAGTCCCGGGCCCTGCAGAAGTTGTCCACACCCTTTCGTTGCTCTATCAGATATGGTCCCTAAACCCGGAGGTTAGGGACCATATCTGATAGAGCAACTCGGGGGTGTCAGGTGAGGCCGACCGGGTTGCCGTCAGCGTCCACGTCCATCCGCAGAGCTGCCGGGACGGCGGGGAGGCCGGGCATGGTCATCACGGCCCCGGTCAGCGCCACGATGAAGCCCGCGCCGGTTTTGGGCAGCAGGTCGCGGACATGGATGGTGAAGCCCTTGGGGGCGCCCAGGCGGGAGGCTTCGTCCGTGAAGGAGTACTGCGTCTTGGCCATGCACACGGGCAGCGAGCCCCATCCGTTGCGCTCGATATCGGCGAGCCGCTTCAGGGCCGGGACGGAGAAGTCCACGCCGTCCGCGCCGTAAATCTCCTGCACGATGGTCCGGATCTTGTCCTCAACCGACAGCCCCAGGGAGTAGAGGTGCCTGAAGCTGTTGGGCCCGGCCACCGCCTCGGCGACCAAAGCCGCGAGTTGATCACCGCCGTCCCCGCCACCGCCCCGGCCCCATACATCGGCAACGGCCGCCGGCACACCCTCGGCCGCGCACCAGGCGAGCAGCCAGTCGAGTTCCTCGGGCGAATCGGACGAGAACTGGTTGATGGCCACAACGGGGGTCACGCCGAACTTCTCCACGTTGCGGATGTGCCGGCGCAGGTTCTCTGTGCCGGCTTCCAGTGCAGCCGGGTCCGGCCGGGTCAGTTCGGCCTTGGCCAGCCCGCCCTGCATCTTCAGGGCACGGACCGTGGCCACCACCACCACGGCGGAGGGGGCCAGAGCGCCGATCCGGGCCTTGATGTTCATGAACTTCTCCGCCCCCAGGTCTGCGCCGAAGCCCGCCTCGGTCACCACGATGTCCGCCAGCCGCCGGGCTGTCTGGGTGGCGATCAGGGAGTTGCAGCCGTGGGCAATGTTGGCGAACGGGCCGCCGTGCACCAGGGCAGGGGTGCCCGCGATGGTCTGCACCAGGTTCGGTTTGACGGCTTCCTTCAGCAGCAGGGTCAGGGCCCCCTGCACGCCCAGATCGGCCACTGTCACGGGTGCGCGGTCGTAGGTGTACCCGAAGGTGATCCGGCCCAGGCGCTCCCTGAGGTCAGCAATGTCCGTGGCCAGGCAGAAAACAGCCATGATCTCGGATGCCACGGTGATGTCGAACCCGTCCTGGCGCGGGACACCCTGGGAGGGGCCGCCCAAGCCGATCACCACTTCCCGCAAGGCACGGTCGTTCATGTCCAGCACACGCTTGAAGGTCATCCGCCGCGGGTCGATATTCAGGGCGTTGCCCTGGTAAATGTGGTTGTCCACCAGGGCCATCAGGGCGTTGTTGGCCGACGTGATGGCATGGAAGTCGCCGGTGAAGTGCAGATTGATCTCATCCATGGGGAGCACCTGTGAGTAGCCGCCTCCAGTGGCACCGCCCTTCATGCCCAGCACCGGACCGAGCGACGGCTCCCGCAGGGCGATCATCACCTTGTGGCCGGCGCGGGCAAGGGAATCTGCCAGCCCCACCGTGATGGTCGACTTCCCTTCGCCGGCCGGCGTGGGGGACATGGCCGACACCAGCACCACCTTCCCGGCCGGTGGCGGCGCGTCCAGGCGTGCGGGGTCGATCTTTGCCTTGTACCGCCCGTACAACTCCAGGGCTTCAGGGTTGATCCCTGCGGCAACCGCGATATCCCCGATGGGCCGGATCTGCGCAGCACGGGCTATCTGAAGATCAGAGGGGAGAGCAGACATCCTTGTCCTTTCCTGCACAGGCTCCTGTACCGGGCGGCGCCGGAGACCTGCCCCTAAGCTAACAGCACCCAAGGCGCCGGCGAAGGAAAAGCTGGGGAAGGAAAATCAGGAAGCCGGAACAACCGGGGCCAGTCGCCGGCCCACAAAGTTTTCGACGGCGGCGTGGTAGCTTTCCAGCGTGATGGCAGCCGTGCGCTGCCAGCCGGAGTTCTGGGCGCGGATAGCGGCGGCGCGGCCCAGATCCTCGCGGGTGGCGGGGTCGTCGTACAGGGCTTCCAGGGCATCGGCCCAGTCCGCTGCGTGGTGCCCGTCCACCAGCAGGCCGGTCCGGCCGTGGAAGATGGCGCGGGAGAGCCCGCCCACCCGGGTGGCCACCACGGGCGTGCCGCAGGCCTGCGCCTCAAGCGCCACGAGCCCGAAGGACTCGCTGAAGGACGGCATCACCACTACGTCCGCCGCGCGGAACCAGGACGCCAGCTCAGGTGCCTTCACGGGCGGAAGCTGCGTGACGACGTCGTCCATTCCTGCCTCCGCAATCAGGCAGCGCAGGTTGAATTCCTTGTTGCCGCTCAAGGCGCCCAGGATGGTGACGCGCAGATCGATGTCCGGGCGGCGTTTCCGCAGCAGCGCCGCCGCCTTGACCAGGACCTGCGGGCCTTTCAGCCTTTGGATGCGGCCGGCGAACACCAGGTGGAAGGTGTCCGGGCTGATGCCGTGCTGGGCCCGGGACCGGGCACGGAACGCGGGGGTAAAGGTGGCCAGGTCCACCCCGGGAGGGGCGATGTCGATGCGGTCGTACGTGGCACCGTAGTGGGAGACGAGTTCGGCTGCTTCGGAACTGGTGTTGGCAATAAGCCTGGCCGCGCCGTCCACGATGCGGTGCTCGCCCACCTCGCGCCGCCGGGGCTCGGGCTGTTCGCCGGACTCCAGCAGCAGGTTCTTGACCTTGGCCATGGTGTGCATGGTGTGCACCAGCGGCACGCCCCACAGCTCGGACAGTTCCAGGCCGGCGATCCCGGACACCCAGTAATGCGAATGGATGACGTCGTAGCGGCCGTGCGGCTGGCGGCGCCGGATCTGCTCGATCTGGGCCACCATGGCGTGCAGCAGCCCGGGAAGCTCCTCTTTGGGGATCTTCCGGGGCGGTCCGGCCATGACATTGTGCACGCACACGCCGGGATCGGGATGTTCGACGGCGGGCTGGTCCGCTGAGGTGGCGCGCGTGAAAATCTCCACCTCCACGCCCGCCTCGGCCAGCGCGGACGCCAGCTCGCGGATGTAGACATTCATTCCACCGGCATCACCGGAGCCCGGTTGTTCCATGGGGGAGGTGTGGAGGGAAAGTAACGCGACCCTGCGGATCAATGCCACGGGACCTCCTTCCGGCAGCCGGCAGGTGTCAGGGGAGCCGGCTCAGTGCGCATTCGATAAAACATTACTCCTTCCCCTAACGCCTGCCGCCCTCCCACATCTTCCCCAAAGCCGGGAAAGCCTGCTCGTAACCCGCCAGAAGCTTCGCCGCCCGGTCCGGCGGCTCCACGAGCGGGTGCCGGGCAAAGGCCTCCAGGGCCGCGTCACGGTTGCCGGTGGTGGCAGCAAGGACCACGAGCCGTTCCACCTCTTTGACCCGCTGGAGCAGGCCGAGCTGCGGGCCGTCCGGTGCCTGCTGCGGCAGGGGGACCGCGCCGTAGGCAGTCACGGTACAGGGAACCTCGACGACGGCGTCCGCGGGAAGGCCGGGAATGGCGGGTTGGGTAACGGCTGCTGGAGCCGTGGCGGACGCGGGTGCGTGGGCTTCGGGTTGCCCGGCCGGGGCCAGCGTGTTCCGGGTGTTCAGGACCAGTTGGGTGTCCCCGCCACCGGCGAGTGCCCGCATGGCCGCCAGCGCCACCCGCTCATAGCCGCCGCCGGCCAGGTCCTCCTCGGCCCGGCGCTCGCCGTCGTGCCTGGCCTCGGCCAGGTAGCCCTCCTCGCGGGAGCGCCGCGCCTCCTCCCACAACCGGTAGGCGTCAGGCCCCGCAGAGGCCAGCCGGGGATACAGCTCCTGCTGCTGGTGGTGGATGCTTTCGCCGCGGGTCTGCGCCATTGCCTGCATGGCCCGCCGGGCTGCGTCACGCTGGTAGTAGTAGTACAGGTACTCGTTGGGAAGCATGCCCAGTTCCGCCAGGAACGGCTGCGGGAAGAGCCGGCCTTCCTCGAACGACTGGAGAGCCCCGGCGTCGGCCAACAGGGCAGGCAGCACGTCCCGGCCGCCGGACTCCAGCCGGTACAGCCAGCCCAGGTGGTTCAGCCCGTAGTAGCCCACGCCGTCGAGCCGCCCTTCCGGCAACTGCACGCGGGCAGCGGCCGCCGCCCGCTGCACCAGGCCGCCCGCAGAATCACAGATCCCGATGACCCGGCGCCCAAGGACCGGAACCAGCGCCTCCGTGACCATTCCGGCGGGGTTGGTGAAATTGATCAGCGACGCGTCAGGACAGTGTTCCCGCATCAACCGGGCAAGGTGCAGCATGTGCGGAATGGTCCGCAAAGCATAGGAAATCCCGCCGGCCCCCGTGGTTTCCTGCCCCAGCAGTCCCAGGTCCTGCGCCACCGCCTCGTCCGCAACGCGCCCCGCCGTGCCGCCCGGCCGGATCGCGGCGAACACCATCGTGGTGCCGGACAGGGCTTCGGCAAGATTGTTGGTGGCACGGACCGGAAGACGGGCACCGTCACCCCCGGGCATGCTCTCCAGCACCGCGGTGACGGCATCAAGGCGGGCGGGATCGACGTCGTACAGCACCAGTTCGGTGACCAGTCCCGAAAAGCGGCCGGACACCAGGGCCCGGAATATCAACGGAACCCGGAAACCCCCGCCGCCGGCAATCAGAAGCCGCATACCATGCAGTCTAGGACCAGCCTCCGACACCCCGTCCACACCTGTCGAAGGTCCCTACCGCAGCTGTGGGGCACGGCGTATCCTGCGCACTATGGACGCGATCCCCGCACGCCCCTTCGACCCCCTGGCTGCCGTCCGTTCACCCGGGGAACCCGGATTCGACCTCCTGCTGGCCGGAACCGTGTTCCAGGACATCATCTTCACCGGCCTGCCCCACGGCCCCGAACCCGGCACGGAAATCTGGAGCGACGGCATGGGCAGCTGCCCCGGCGGGGTGGCGAACCAGGCCATCGCCGCTGCCAGGCTGGGGTTGCGCACCGGTTTGGCTGCCGCGTTCGGGGACGACGGTTACGGGGACTTCAACTGGAAGATCCTCTCCGGCCAGGAGCACGTTGACCTCAGCCTCTCCCGCCGCGTCCCGGGCTGGCACTCGCCGGTGACGGTGTCCCTCTGCGTGGACGGCGACCGTTCCCTGGTAACCCACGGACACTCGGCGCCGGTGACAAACTCCGAGCTGATTGGAGACCCGCCCAAGGCGCGCGCCGGCATCGCCGAGGTGGGCCTCGAGGTTGAGCCGTGGGCCCGGGCAGCCCATGCCGCCGGGGTGAGGCTGTTTGGGGACGTGGGGTGGGACCCCAGCGGGGAGTGGGCCCCGGTGCGGCTCGACAACCTGCAGTACTTCTACGCCTTCCTGCCCAACCAGCGTGAGGCCATGGCGTTCACTGGCAAGGACAATCCCTGGAGTGCCCTCTACGCGCTGGCGGACCGTGTTCCGGTGGCGGTTGTGACCCTGGGTCCCCAGGGCGCCATGGCCGTGGACTCGGAAACCGGTGAGGAAGAGTGGGTCCCGTCGCTTCCGGTCAAGGCACATGACCCCACCGGAGCGGGCGACTGCTTTGACGCGGCGTTCATTGTGGGAACCCTGGCCGGCTGGCCCCTGGGGGACAGGCTGCGGTTCGCCAACCTGTGCGCGGCCCTGGCGGTACAGGAGGTGGGCGGCTCGCTGGCCGCCCCGGGCTGGGGCGACATCGCCGACTGGTGGAGACGCGCCAACGCCCGCCCGGAACGGCAGACGAGCCAATGGCTGCGGCGCTTCGCGTTCCTCGCGGACATCATCGAAGACGTGCCGCTGGCAGCCCAGCGCAGGGCGGCAGCCACCATCGCTCACCTGTCGGATGCCTAGGGAGTCCTGGAGGCCCTGATTATTCGGCGCGAAGTGCCCGCACTAGAATCACTTAGGTGACTTACCCCGCAACAACCGGTGAATTCAGCGCTGCCTCCGGGCCGAACCCCCGCCACGAGCGGTCCGCCGTGATCGACCTTGACGCCATCCGGCACAACGTCCGCCGGCTTGCCGCCGCAGCTTCCCCCGCGAAAGTCATGGCAGTGGTCAAAGCGGATGCGTACGGGCACGGCGCCGTTCCAGTCGCCCGCGCAGCCCTGCAGGCCGGCGCAGCCTGGCTCGGAGTGGCCCACATTTCCGAGGCCCTCGCGCTGCGCGCAGCCGGCATCGACGCGCCGCTCCTCGCCTGGCTGCACACCACGGACAGCAACTTCGGCGCCGCCGTGGCCGCCGGCGTCGACATTGGCTGCTCCGGCTGGGAGTTGGAACGCATCGTGGCCGCCGCCCGTGAACAGGAGCGCCCGGCACGGGTGCACCTCAAGGTGGACACTGGGCTGGGACGCAACGGAGCCACCCCCGAGGCCTGGGACCGCCTGGTGGGGGAGGCCGTGGAGTACCAGGACCAGGGCCTGCTGCGCGTGGTGGGCATCTTCTCCCACCTGGCCGTGGCTGACGAGCCGGAGCGGCCCGAGACTGACCAGCAGGTGGCCGCCTTCCGGGAGGCGCTGGCCATCGCCGAGGACGCGGGCGTGGACCCCGAGGTCCGGCACCTCGCCAACACCCCCGCCACCCTGTCCCGGCCGGACACCCACTTCGACCTGGTCAGGGTTGGCCTGGGCATCTACGGTCTGTCGCCGTTTGACGGCCAGACCTCAGCCGAGCTCGGGCTTCGTCCGGCCATGACGCTGCGCACCCTGGTGTCGCAGTGCAAGGAGGTTCCCGAAGGACAGGGCGTCTCCTACGGCCTGCATTACCGCACCAGGAGCGCGAGCACCCTGGCCCTGATTCCCATGGGCTATGCCGACGGCGTACCGCGGATCGCCACCGGCGGGCCCGTCCGCGTAGGCGGGAAGACCTATCCGGTAGTGGGCCGGATCGCCATGGACCAGATGGTCATCGACCTTGGGCCCGAGGCATCCGGGGCGGCACTGCAGGGTACGGAAGCCGTCCTCTTTGGTGACGGTGCCGACGGCGGACCCACAGCGGAGGACTGGGCCCGCGCCGCCGGAACCATCAACTATGAGATCGTGACCCGCATCAGCCCCCGTGTTCCGCGCCGCTTCATCAACGAGGACGAACCGGCGGGCAGCGGCCAGGGCCTGGTGGGCGTGCCCCGCACGGCGGGGGCCGCATGAGCGCGCCGGAAGAGTTGGCCGCCAACCCGGCCGCCAACTGGGAAAAGACATTCACGGCGACGACGGCGGACCAGACGCACGCGTTCGGCGCGCGTTTGGCGGAGGTGCTGCAGGCCGGGGACCTGCTGGTGCTGTCCGGCGAGTTGGGTGCCGGAAAAACGACGTTCACCCAGGGACTGGGCGAGGGCCTGGGTGTCCGCGCCGGCATCATCTCGCCAACGTTCGTCCTGGTCCGGATCCACCCGAACCTGCCCGATGGCCCGCGACCCGGCGGCCCCGACCTGGTGCACGTGGACGCGTACCGGCTGGGTTCGGCGGCGGAAATTGACGACATCGACCTCGAAAACACCATGGACTCGTCCGTGACGGTGGTGGAGTGGGGGCATGAGCGGGTGGAGCACCTGAGCGACAGCCGGCTGGAAATCGACCTCCTGCGTGCCATCGGGCTTGATATCTCTGCCAGCGGAGCCGGAGGTGGGACCCTGGACTTCGACGGCGAGGACACCGACGAGCCGCGCACCATCGTGATGCGCGGGTACGGGCCGAGGTGGGCAAGCGCCCCGGAACTGGGCGGGCCGGAACTGGGCGGACCGGAACTTGATGCGCCGCAAGGAAACATCCCATGCTGATCCTCGCGATTGACACCTCCGCAGTGGCCAGCGCGGCGCTGCTGTCCAATGAAGCACCGGAAGGCGTGCTGGCCAGCTTCGCCACCGAAGACACGCGCAGCCATGCCGAGGTGCTCGCGCCGGGCATCCACGCCATGCTGGCAGACGCCGGCGTCACCGGACAGGACATCGATGCGCTGGTGGTGGGGGTGGGTCCTGGCCCCTTCACCGGGCTGCGCTCGGGCATTGCCACGGCACGGACACTCGCGTTTGTCTGGGGCAAACCCCTGCACGGACTGATGAGCCTGGACGCGGTGGCACTGGAGGTAGCCGAATCCACTGTCGCCGTCCCGGAGTTCCTGGTGGTGACCGATGCCCGCCGGAAAGAGGTCTACTGGGCCCGCTACAGCCTGGACGACGGCCAGTTGCCGCAGCTGGAGGACGGTCCGCATGTCGGATTCGCTGCCGGCCTGCCGGACCTGCCCGCGTTCGGCGCGGGCGCAGGCCTTTACGCCGACGTCCTACACGCTCATCCGGAGTTCGCGGCGGAGCAGCCTGACGCACTGTACCTTGGCCAGTTCGCCCTGGCCAGGCTCGCTGCCGGCGACGCCCTGCCGGACACCACACCCCTGTACCTGCGCGAATCGGACGCCCAGGTCCCCGGACCACGGAAGCGGGCACTGTGAGTACCACCCCGGAACCCCGCACAGCAGCCGTCACCGTCCGTGACATGACCCTGGACGATGTGCCCGGCGTCGGCGCCCTGGAGCAGCAGCTGTTCCCGATTGACGCCTGGCCCGTGCAGATGTTCATCGACGAGCTCTCCCAGCCGGAGACCCGCCGCTACCTCGTGGCGGAGACCAGCGACGGCATCGTGGGCTATGCCGGGCTGATGTGCATCGAGCCCATCGCGGACATCCAGACCATCGCCGTCGTCCCTGACTATGAGGGGCGCGGCATTGGCAGCACGCTGCTCACGCAACTGATCGGGGAGGCCAGGCACCGCGGTGCGGCCGACGTCCTGCTCGAAGTCCGCGCCGACAACCCCCGCGCACAGCAGCTGTACGTGCGGTTCGGTTTCGAGCAGATCCACATCCGTCCCCGCTACTACCGCGACGGGGTGGACGCCATGATCATGCGGCTCCAGCTCGCCGCACCCGAAACTGATGGCCAACACGCAAGGGAGGCAGGCCAGCCATGAACCGCTCACAGCCCCTGGTGCTGGGCATCGAATCATCCTGCGACGAAACCGGCGTCGGCATCGTGCGCGGCACCACCCTCCTGACCAACACCGTGTCTTCCTCGATGGACGAGCACGTCCGGTTCGGCGGCGTCATTCCAGAGATCGCTTCGCGTGCGCATCTGGACGCGTTCGTCCCCACCCTGGAGCAGGCACTGGCAGACGCCGGCGTGAGCCTTGACGAGGTGGACGCCATCGCCGTGACGTCCGGGCCCGGGCTGGCCGGCGCACTCATGGTGGGCGTGTGCGCTGCCAAGGCGCTCGCCGTCGCCACCGGAAAGCCGCTGTATGCGATCAACCACCTGGTGGCACACGTGGGCGTGGGACTCCTGGATGACCGCGGCAACGGCCGGAAGCAGGAGCTGCCGGAGAACCTGGGCGCCCTGCTGGTCTCCGGCGGACACACTGAAATCCTGCGGATCAACAGCATCACCAGCGACGTGGAGCTCCTGGGTTCCACCATCGATGACGCCGCGGGCGAGGCTTACGACAAAGTGGCCCGCATCCTGGGCCTCGGCTACCCGGGCGGCCCCGCCATCGACAAGGTGGCCCGCGGCGGCAATCCCAAGGCCATCCGCTTTCCCCGCGGCCTCACCCAGCCCAAGTACATGGGCACGGCGGAGGAGCCGGGTCCGCACCGGTATGACTGGTCCTTCAGCGGCCTCAAGACAGCCGTGGCCCGGTGCGTGGAGCAGTTCGAGGCCCGTGGGGAGGAGATCCCGGTGGCTGACATCGCGGCCGCCTTCCAGGAAGCCGTGGTGGACGTGATCTCGTCCAAGGCGGTGCTGGCCTGCCGCGAACACGGCATCAGGGATGTCCTGCTGGGCGGCGGCGTGGCAGCCAACTCACGCCTGCGCGAACTGACGGGGCAGCGCTGCGCCTCCGCCGGCATCCGGCTGCACGTGCCGCCCCTGGACCTCTGCACCGACAACGGCGCCATGGTGGCGGCACTGGGCGCACAGTTGGTGATGGCCGGCGTTGAACCCAGCGGAATCGGCTTCGCCCCGGACTCGTCCATGCCTGTGACGTCGGTATCTCTCCCGGCCTGATCCGGCAACATCTGCCGATGCTCTATCAGTTATGGTCCCTAAAAGCAGGGTTTAGGGACGATAACTGATAGAGCAAGTCAGGCGGTGGGGCCGTTCCGCATCTGCTTGACCAGGTCCAGGACCACGGCCTGGAGGTTCCCGCCGTTCTCCGCGGCAACGCGGCGCTGCCGCTGGTACCCGGCGCCGCGGCGGATGATTTTCTCGACGTCGGCAAGCTCGTCCAGGCAGCGAAGCTTGGCTGCCACCGGCTCCAGCCGGTTCAGCGTCTCGAGCAGGTGCTCGGTGACCAGCTGTTCCCGGCCTGCGGCGTCCAGGATGATGATGGCGTCCATGCCGTAGCGCGCAGCGCGCCACTTGTTCTCCTGCACGTGCCATGGCGGCATGGTGGGGATGGTGCCGCCGTTGTCCAGGGTGGTGGAGAACTCGTCCACCAGGCACTGGGTGAGGGCTGCAATGGCGCCCACTTCCTCCAGCGTGGCCAGGCCGTCGCAGATGCGCATCTCGATGGTCCCGAGCGCAGGCACCGGCCGGATGTCCCAGCGGATTTCCGAGATGGTGTCGATGACGCCGGTGGTGGTCATGTCCTGCACGTAGGACTCGTATTCCTCCCAGGATTTGAACTGGAAGGGCAGCCCCGCGGTGGGAAGCTGCTGGAACATCAGCGCGCGCTGGGAGGCATAGCCGGTGTCCTCGCCGCCCCAGAACGGGCTGGACGCGGAGAGCGCCTGGAAGTGCGGGAAGTAGTTGACCAGGCCGTCCAGGACGGGCAGGGCCTTGTCCCGGCGATCCAGGCCCACGTGCACGTGGACGCCGTAAATGACCATCTGCCGGCCCCACCACTGGGTGCGGTCGATCAGTTTGGCGTAGCGCGCCTTGTCCGTCACGGGCTGCAGCTGCGGCGGGCTGAACGGGTGGCTGCCGGCGCAGAACAGCTCCACGCCCATGGGATCGGTGATTTCGCGGACGGCGGCAACGGACCGGCTCAGGTCCTCTTTGGCCTCGGCGGCTGTTTCGCAGATACCGGTGACCAGTTCCACCGTGTTCAGCAGCAGTTCCTGCTTGATGTGCGGATGTTCGTCGTCTTCGTTGAGTTCCGGGTGGCGCGAGGCCACGCCACGGAGCACCTGGTTGGCCACGGACGCGAGCTCGCCCGTTTTTCCGTCCACCAGGGCAAGCTCCCACTCAACACCGAGGGTTGACTGCCTCGATGACGCGAAGTCGATCTTCACACGTTTCCTTACTGTCCGGTTTGCCGCTGGCTGATGCCGCTCACAGGCTGCGCCGGCTGGCGAACGGGTGGTTCAAGTCTAGTGCAGGGGTAGCATCGTATTGATGGCCCCGTTCCCCCTGCGTCACAGCCCTGCCAAAACCAGCCCTGCCGAATCCCTCCCGCTCCTTCTGGCCCTGTCGGCCCTGGCCCTGGTTTCCTGCACCGCCTCGCCAAACGCGGCCCCGCCGTCGTCCCCGGTGGCACCCACCACTGCGTCACCTTCCGCATCAGCGAGTTCGACGACGGCGCCTCCCACCGCTTCTGCCTCACCTGATCCGGGTTCCCGCCCCCTGGGGTGGGGCCCGGAGCAGCGCGACCAGGACGCCGCGGCAGCCGCTGTCAAAGCCATGTCGCCGGAGCAGAAGGCCGGGCAGGTGCTGCTCCCGTTCTTCAAGGGCAGCCAGGTGGAGGCGCACGCCGCGCTCATCCAGCGCCTGCACCTGGCCGGGTCCATCATCATGGGCGACAACGTGCCGCGGGACCCGCAGGGGAACGTGGATGTTGCCGGCATGGGTGCTGTGAACCAGCGGCTGCAGCAGGCCGCGGCCGCCGACGGCCGTCAGTGGCCGGGCATCATCGGCGTGGACCAGGAAGGCGGCGCCGTGGCGCGCCTGGGGCGCCCGCTGACCGAATGGCCCACGCCCATGAGCTACGGAGCAGCCGGCAACCAGGCCCTGACCCGGGAAGCAGGTAAGGGTTTGGCCAGCGAGTTGGTGCCGCTGGGTTTCGACCTCGACTTCGCACCGGACACCGACGTCACCATCGGGCCCAGCGATCCCACCATTGGTGCGCGGTCCATGTCCGCCGATCCGGCCGCCGCCGCAGCCCACGGGGTGGCCTTTTCCCGGGGCATGCTCGACGCGGGTGTGCTTCCCACCGTGAAGCATTTCCCCGGCCACGGCTCGGTCACGACGGACTCCCACCTCAGCCTGCCCGTCCAGCCCGCCGGCATTGACGAACTCCGCGCCCGGGACTGGAAGCCCTTCCAGGCGGCTGTGGCCGCAGGCCTGCCGGTCGTCATGACCGGGCACATCGCCGTGCCTGCGCTGGAACCCGGCGTGCCGGCGTCGCTTTCCGCACCAAGCTACGCCGCTATGCGGGACCTGGGCTTCAAAGGCGTGGCCGTGACCGACGCCCTCAACATGGGGGCCGTGGACAACCAGTACCCCGCCGGGGCGGCAGCGGTGAAAGCCCTGGGAGCCGGCGCCGACCTGCTGCTGATGCCCGCGGACGTGGAACAGGCGCACGCCGCCATCCTCCAGGCCGTGGCCGCCGGGACCCTTCCCGCCGCCCGGCTCGATGAGGCCGCGCAGCGGGTGGCCACCATGATGATCTGGCATGCCCGGACCACGGCGGCCGCCGGAACCTCGCGTGCAGGTGCTCCGGCCGGCAGCGGCGCCGCGTTGTCGGCCCGGGTTTCGGCATCGGCCCTTACCGTTGTCTCCGGTCCCTGCGGCGGCCCCCTTGTTCCCGGTGCTGTACGCGTGGCCGGCGGGGGACCGGGGGACCGGGAGCGCTTCGAAGCAGCCGCGGCCCGCGCCGGCCTTGCGGTTGGATCAGGTCCGGTGGTGAATTTGATCGGCCTCGGCGGGAAGGCGGCGGGCGGAGACATCGCCGTGGCCCTCGATGCCCCCTGGCCGCTCCAGAACTCCACAGCCCCGGTCAAGCTGGCGCTGTACGGCCGCACGGACACCGCCTTCGATGCGCTGGCAGCCGTGCTGGCAGGAAAGGCGCCCGCTCCCGGGAAGCTGCCCGCCGCCGTCGGGCCCTTTCCTGCGGGAACCGGCTGCCCCTGACCCCCCAAGTAGGTAGCGCTAAGTGTCGTTTTGACCGCTCAAAACGACACTTACCGCTACTCAGTTGGGAGGGGACGGTTTAATGGTCAGGTGCCCATTCTGAATAAAGACATGACCCTCTGCATCTCGCTCTCGGCCCGGCCAAGCAACAACGGGACCCGCTTCCACAACCACCTGTACGGGCAGCTTGACCTGAACTGGATCTACAAGGCGTTCGCGCCCACCAACCTGGAACAGGCCATCGCCGGCGTCCGGGGACTGGGCATCCGCGGCTGTGCCATCTCCATGCCCTACAAGGAGGACGTCATCGCCCTGGTGGACGAGATGGACCCCTCCGCCAAGGCCATCGACTCTGTGAACACCATCGTGAACATGGAGGGGCGCCTCAAGGCGTACAACACCGACTACACGGCGATCGAACAGCTGCTGGCGTCCAACGCGGTCCCCACTGACTATTCCGTACTGGTCCAGGGTGCGGGCGGCATGGCGAAAGCCACGGTTGCCGCCCTCCGGGATGCCGGGTTCAGGGACGTCACCGTCATTGCCCGGAATGAGGTTGCCGGACGTGCCCTCGCGGACCAGTACGGCTTCCAATGGCGTGCAGAGTTCGACGGCGGCACGGCGGACATGATCATCAACGTCACCCCCATCGGCATGGCCGGCGGCGCGGAAGCGGACAGCCTGTCGTTCCCCGCGGAGGCCATCGACGCTGCCCGGCTGGTCTTCGACGTGGTGGCGCTCCCGGCGGAGACGCCGCTGATCCGTGCCGCGCGGGCAGCAGGAAAACCTGTGATCACCGGCGCTGAAGTGGCCACCATCCAGGCACTGGAACAGTTCGTGCTCTACACCGGCGTGCGGCCCACGGCGGAGCAAGTGCGGGCAGCCGAGGAGTTCATGCGCGCCCAGTAGGCGCCTATACCGGTTCCACCACGATGGCCACCCGGTCCTCGCCGATCCGCGTCAGGACCAGGGTGGCGGTCCTGGCGGCACCTTTTTTGGAGTTCTTTCCGCCGGGCAGCAGCTGCTTCCGCAGTTCCTCGGGGGTTACCGCGGTGCCGCGCTTCTTGATATCCAGCACGGTGATGCCCTCCTGCTTCACCCAGGCCTTGAGTGCCTTGACGTTGTAGGGCATGACCTCCAGGACCTTGTAGGCCCGGGCGAACGGGGTGTCCAGGAGTTCCGGGGCGCAGATGTAGGCGATGTGTTCGTCCACCAGGTGCCCGCCGAGCTGCAGTGCCACGTCGGCCACCAGCCCGGCCCGGATCACGGCGCCGTCGGGTTCGTACAGGTAGCCTTCCACCGGTCCCACCGGCGCCGCCGGGCCGGCGCCGAAATCGTCCGCGCTGGTCAGCTCGGCGGGCCCTTGGGAACCCAGGACCAGGGCTGCGCGGCGGACCCCGGGCCTGCGCACGGCGTTGAACCAGAGCGTCACTTCGGTGACGTCCCCGGCCACGGACACCCACTGGGCTTCGCAGCCCGCAGGAACAGACTCGTGCGGCATGCCCGGGCCCATCTTCACGCCTACGGCCTTCCCCCCGGCAGCCAGTGACTCCACGAAGGACAACGGAGGGGAGAACGCCTCGGGGTCCCAGATCCGTTTAGTCCCTGACGTGGAGGTGACGCGGCGCGCGGGATCCAGCCAGACGCCGTCGATCCCTTCCAGCGGGACCGATGCCGCGTCGGCGTGGACCACCGTGGCATTGGGGAAGGGGATGAGGTTCATGGTGGCGCAGGCCGCGGTGGTTTCGTCCATTTCCACTGCGGTGACGTTGATGTCCAGGGATGCCAGGGCCATGGCATCGGCGCCCAGCCCGCAGCCCAGGTCCGCCACGCGGCTGATCCCGGCAGCAGCGAACCGCTGTGCGTGGTGCGCGGCGACGTTCAGGCGCGTGGCCTGCTCCAGGCCGGCCTGGGTGAAGAGCATTTGCCGGGCAAACTCGCCGAATTTAGCCTCGGCCCTGGTACGCAGCCGCGACTGCGTCAGGACGGCGGATACGAGTTCGGCAGGGTGCCCTGCCTTCCGGAGTGCGGAATTGAGCTCAAAGGAGTCCTCGTCCCGGTAGGGGCCCAGCGATGCCAGCAAGTCCCAGCCTTCGGGGGTCAAAAGGGGTGCAATCTGGTCCTGGGGAGCGTGAGCCATGGGTTCCAGCCTAGTGGAGGAGCGCGGGGCGGGGATGCGGATACTGTTGAAACCATGGATGAGAGCACAGCCCCCGTGGAGCCCGGCGGACACGAACCCAGGGACCGCGGCCCGGCAAGGTTTGCCCGTCCCGTCATGATCGCCGCCGCCGTGGTGGCCGTGGTCTGCATCGCCCTGCTGGTGATCATTTTCCTGCTGGACACCTTCAACGCCACCGTCTATTCGGTAGGCGGCAGCGACGTCCAGGACAACACGCAGGAGGCCAGGGACATCCGCGGGCTGTACGACGGCGCCCGGATGGGGAGCATCTTCATCCTCGTCATTGCGGCGCTCGCCGCAGCCGGGGCCGGCTGGGTGCTCTTCCGCGCCCGTAAGACGGGCGGCGGCGACGCCGACGGCGGCGAAGACGTGGACTTCGACGACCTGGGCCGATAGGGGAGCGTGGCCGGCGCCCCGGGCCGCCGTCGTCGGACCCTGAAAAAGGCGTACGCCCATGACGAAACGTTGGCACTCACCTTGACCGAGTGCTAACCCTTACATAGAGTCTTCATTAGCACTCTCCCTAGGAGGGTGCTAACACATGAAGAGCTGCCAGCCAGGCTGCTGCCGGCACCGCGACGACGGTTTGCCAGCCACGGCGGAAAGCTTTCCAGTCCACGAATTTGCTGACGAAAAGGAGAGGTCCGAGTGTCGGTCTCTATTAAGCCTCTTGAGGATCGTATCGTTGTCCGCCCGCTCGAAGCCGAGCAGACCACGGCTTCCGGCCTGGTCATCCCGGACTCCGCGCAGGAGAAGCCGCAGGAAGGCGAAGTTGTTGCAGTAGGCCCCGGCCGCTTCGAAGATGGCAACCGCGTTCCCGTTGACGTAGCCGTTGGCGACGTCGTCATCTACTCCAAGTACGGCGGAACCGAAGTCAAGACCGGCGGCACCGAGTACCTCGTGCTGTCCGCCCGCGACGTCCTGGCTGTCGTCGTAAAGTAACTCTTTCGGATCCCCGTGCCGCCGGCCATGCTCATGCTGGCCGGCAGTGCGGGGTTCTGTCTTTGAAAGGACAAAACCATGGCAAAGCAGCTTGCGTTCAATGACGCTGCCCGCCGGTCCCTTGAGGCCGGCATCGATAAGCTTGCGAACACCGTCAAGGTGACGCTCGGCCCCCGCGGCCGCAACGTCGTCCTGGACAAGAAGTGGGGCGCCCCCACCATCACGAACGACGGCGTCACCATCGCCCGTGAAGTGGAACTGGACGACCCCTACGAGAACCTTGGCGCCCAGCTGGCCAAGGAAGTAGCCACGAAGACCAACGACGTTGCCGGCGACGGCACCACCACCGCAACGGTCCTGGCCCAGGCCCTGGTCAAGGAAGGCCTGCGCAACGTTGCAGCAGGTGCTGCCCCCGGCCAGATCAAGCGCGGCATCGAAGTTGCGGTTGAAGCCGTGGCTGCCCGCCTGCTGGAGAACGCCCGCCCCGTCGAAGGCACCCAGGTGGCAAACGTTGCCGCCATCTCCGCCCAGAGCGACGAAATCGGCGAGCTCCTGGCCGAGGCCTTCGGCAAGGTGGGCAAGGATGGCGTCATCACCATCGAAGAGTCCTCCACCACCCAGACCGAACTGGTCCTCACCGAGGGCATGCAGTTCGACAAGGGCTACCTGTCCCCGTACTTCGTCACCGACGCGGAACGCCAGGAAGCAGTCCTCGAGGACGCGCTCATCCTGATCAACCAGGGCAAGATCTCCTCCATCCAGGAATTCCTGCCGCTGCTGGAAAAGGCGCTTCAGGCTTCCAAGCCGCTGTTCATCATCGCCGAGGACGTCGAGGGCGAGGCCCTGTCGACGCTGATCGTCAACCGCATCCGCGGCACCCTTAACGTCGTTGCCGTCAAGGCTCCCGGCTTCGGTGACCGCCGCAAGGCCATGCTGCAGGACATTGCCACCCTCACCGGTGCGCAGGTTGTCTCCCCGGAACTGGGCCTGAGCCTGGACACCGTTGGCCTGGAGGTGCTGGGTACCGCCCGCCGCATCACGGTCACCAAGGACAACACCACCATCGTGGACGGCGCAGGTTCGGCCGAGGACGTGGCCGCACGCGTTGCCCAGCTGCGCGCCGAGGTTACCCGCACCGACTCCGACTGGGACCGCGAAAAGCTCCAGGAGCGGCTGGCCAAGCTGGCCGGCGGCATCGGCGTCATCAAGGTGGGTGCCGCAACCGAGGTTGAGCTGAAGGAAAAGAAGCACCGCATCGAGGACGCCGTGTCCTCCACCCGCGCTGCCCTCGAAGAAGGCATCGTGGCCGGTGGTGGCTCGGCCCTGATCCACGCCCTCAAGGCACTGGATGAGGACGCTTCCGTGAAGGCCCTCGAAGGTGACGCTGCCGCCGCCGTCGGCATTGTCCGCCGTGCACTGGTGCAGCCGCTGCGCTGGATCGCCCAGAACGCCGGCTTCGACGGCTACGTGGTCACCTCCAAGGTTGCCGACCTCGAAACCAACAACGGCTTCAACGCCAAGTCCGGCGAGTACGAGGACCTGATCGGCGCGGGCGTCATCGACCCCGTCAAGGTCACCCGTGCTGCCCTCCGCAACGCGGCCTCCATCGCCGCCCTGGTTCTCACCACCGAGACCCTTGTCGTGGAGAAGCCGGCCGAAGAGGACGAGCACGCAGGCCACAGCCACTAATCCCTTCTTGAAAGGGGCGCGGCAGGCGCCATGCAGAAAACCGGTCCAGCATCAGCTGGGCCGGTTTTTTGTGTTCCTGTAAGGGGGGCCGGTATCAGCCGGCGTCCATGTCCGCCGTTTCGACTCCGCCTGCACGCTCATAAACCAGCGAGACTGCTCCCTTGGGGTAGCTGCGTGCCGGCTCGGCGAGGCGGAACGTGGCGGGTATGGTCCCGGCGTCGAAAAGCCGCTTGCCTTGCCCCAGGATGACCGGGTACAGCCAGAGATGTAGGCGGTCCAGCACCTCTGCCTCCAGCAAAGACCGGATGAGGACCCCGCTGCCGAACATGTGCACCTGCTGGTACTCGTCCCGCAGCCTGCCTGCCGCCACGGCATCCGGCAGCACGGTGGTGCCTGCCCATGCCGGATCAGTGAGGGAGCCGGACACCACAAATTTGGGGACCCGGTTGAGGGTCTCCGCGATGTCCCCTGACTGGTGGGGCCAATAGGCGGCGAAGATGTCGTACGTCTTCCGGCCGAGGAGCAGGGCATCCATCCGCTCGATGCCAGCAGCAATGGCGGCGCCGGACTCATCGTCGGACACCGGTGCCTGCCAGCCGCCAAAGGCGAAACTGCCCTCGGGGTCTTCTTCGCGGCCGCCGGGCGCCTGGTAGACGCCGTCGAGGGTGATGAACAGGTTGGCAACGATGAGTCCCATGCGCCCATTCTGGAACCGGACCGTAGGCCTGTCCAGTGCCGTGGCAGGATGGTGCCATGCTGCTCCTTGAGCTCGTCAAAACCGCGGAGGCCGTCACCTCCACCCGTTCCCGGCTGGCGAAAGTGGATGCGCTGGCCCAGTTGCTGGGCCGGCTTGAGCCGGCGGAGATCCCGACGGCGGTGGGCTGGCTCGTTGCCAAGCCCCGCCAGGGACGCGTGGGCGTCGGCTGGAGCGCCGTGGCAGCGGCCAAGGAGGAACCCGCCGTCGAGCCAACCCTCACCGTGGCCGACCTTGACGCCGCCCTTGACCGCCTGCTTGCCACGGCAGGTACCGGATCGGGCGCCGGGCGCGCAGCCACACTGGGGAAGCTGATGGCGGCGGCAACCGCGCCGGAGCAGTCATTCATCGCCGGGGTCCTCCTTGGCGAGCTTCGCACCGGAGCCCTGGAGGGCGTGCTGACGGATGCCGTTGCGCGCGCTGCCGCGAAGCCCGTTGCCGCCGTACGCCGCGCTGCCATGCTTTCCGGGGACCTGGGTGGAACCGCCCTGCTGGCCATTACCGGCACCGAAGCCGAGCTCGACGCCGTCGGCCTGATGGTGGGCCGTCCCGTGCAGCCCATGCTCGCGGCGACCGCATCCAGCCCCAGTGCAGCCTTGGAAGCGACCGGGGAGGCGTCGGTGGAATACAAGCTCGACGGCGCCCGCATCCAAGTGCACCGGGCCGGCGACGATGTCAGCATCTTCACCCGCAACCTCGCCGACGTCACGCACCGGCTCCCCGAGGTGGTGGAGGTAGTGCGCGGACTTCCGCTGCAGGACGTGATCCTTGACGGTGAAACCCTGGCCCTGGACGAGGAAGGCGGCCCGCGGCCGTTCCAGGAAACCATGGCGCGCTTTGGTGCGGATGCGGTGCGCGAAACGGTGCTGCATCCGTGGTTCTTCGACGTGCTGCACCTCGATGGGCGGGACCTGCTCGACGAGCCGCTGTCCGCCCGGATCAGTGAGCTCGAGCGTATAGCGCCCGAGCACCGGATACCGGGAGAGGTCACGGCTGATCCGGCCGTCGCGGAGCGGGTGTCGCAGGAGGCGCTTGCCGCCGGACATGAAGGCGTCGTGGTGAAGGCGATCGGGTCCACCTATGCGGCCGGCCGGCGCGGGTCCAACTGGGTGAAGGTCAAGCCCGTGCTGACGTACGACCTGGTGGTGCTCGCCTGCGAATGGGGATCCGGACGCCGCACCGGGACGCTGTCCAACCTGCACCTGGGCGCCCTTGACCCTGACGGGGAGTTCGGTGAACCTGGCGGCTACGTGATGGTGGGCAAGACCTTCAAGGGCCTCACTGACGAATTGCTGCGGTGGCAGACGGAAAGGTTCCAGGAGCTTGAGGTGCGGCGCACTTCCGGCACCGTGTGGGTGCAGCCTGTCACCGTCGTCGAAATCGCCATCGACGGCGTGCAGCAGTCCCCGCGGTACCCGGGCGGCATCGCCCTGAGGTTTGCCCGGGTCAAGCGCTACCGCGACGACAAGGCTCCGGCGGAAGCGGACACCATCCAGACCCTGCGCGGCCTGCTTCGTTCATAGCAGGCAACGCGGCCCACCCTTCCGGACCAGCCCTATGTCCGGGCCCAGGTTGGGTCCGGAGGTGGCCCGGGAAGCACGCGGGACCCGCTTGTGCAGGGTGTGCGGCGGGCGTACGGTGACGCACATAAGTACCCTGGCGCCCACCGCATGCCGGCAACAAGCCAGGCCGGACCGTTGGTGTCCGAGGAGGACAGGTGTCAGCTGAAACGGGCATAGACAAAGGCAGGTCCGCCTTCCGCGAGCACCGCTGGGGCGATGCTTCCAAGAGCTACGCGGAGGCGGACAGGCACGGCGGTCTTCCCGCTGCCGACCTGGAGCGGCTGGGCACGTCCGGAATCCTGACCGGGGACATCGTCGCTGGCCTGGAAACGCTAACCCGCGCCCACGAGGAGTATCTTGTGATGGGCGACGTCGAGGGTGCCGCACGGTGCGCGGGCTGGATGGGCATGCACCTGATGTTCATGGGGGAAAGGGTACGCGCCGGAGGGTGGTTCGCCCGTGGCCGGCGGCTCGCTGACGAACTGGCGGAGCCCGGCGCAGTGCAGGGCCTCCTGCTCCTCCCCGACGGTTTGGGCAAACTTTACGGCGGTGATCCGGCGGGTGCCCTGGAGGTATTCTCCCGCGTTGCCGAGTACGGCCAGCGGTTCCACGACAAAGACCTCTCCGCGCTGGGCCTGCTCGGCACCGGCCAGGCCACCTTGATGCTGGGCCACCCGGACAAGGGACTCGCCATGTTCGATGAGGCCATGGTTGCCGTCACGGCAGGTGAAGTCTCCCCGGTCCCCTCGGGAATCATCTACTGCGCGGTCATCGGCAATTGCCACCTTGCATTCGACCTGGCAAGGGCGCTGGCCTGGACAACTGCCCTTGACCGCTGGTGCAGTGAACGGCCTGACATGGTTCCATTCAGTGGCCAGTGCCACGCGCACCGTGCCGAGCTCTTCCGGCTGCACGGTGCGTGGCCGGAGGCCCTGCAAGCCGCGGCCGTGGCCCAAGGGTACTCAACCCGCGGTGATCCGCAGGCCCTGTACGGCGCTTACTACCAGCAGGGCGAAATCCAGCGGCTGACCGGAAACCTGGCGGCCGCCGAGGCTTCGTACCGCCACGCGGCCGGAAGCGGCTATGAGCCCCAACCCGGGCTGGCCCTCCTGTGCCTGGCCCGTGATGAAGTGCAACAGGCCCAATCGATGATCCGCAGGGCCATCGGTGTGGCGGACGTGGCCACCCGCCGGCACCTGTTGCCGGCCCTGGTGGAGATCGAACTTGCCTCATCCGCCCCTGAAGCGGCGCGGCGTGGTGCCGACGAGTTGGGAGCTTTTGCGCGCGAATGCCCCATGCCGATGGTGCGTGCCCTTGCCAGCCAGGCCGACGGCGGGGTCCTCCTCTCCGAGGACGATCCGGTGGGTGCCTCGCAAGCCCTGCGGCAGGCTTGGAAACTGTGGCTGGAGCTCGGTGTGCCGTACGAGGCAGCCCGATGCCGGGTTCTCATTGGGTGTGCGTGCCGGAACCTCGGTGATGAGCCTTCAGCGTTGATGGATTTCGAGGCGGCGCATCGGGAGTTCCTGGAACTGGGTGCGGCTCCAGCCGCAGCGTGGACTGGGAGCCTCCTGCGGGAGGCCCAGGGCAGTCCGGGCGGTGCTGACGGGCCGTTGACACCACGGGAAGTGGAAGTGCTGCGGCTGGTTGCCTCGGGGATGGGAAACCGCGCCATTGCCGCGGAGCTGTACCTCAGCGAAAAGACCGTGGCACGCCATCTGAGCAACATCTTCCTCAAGCTGGGCCTGCCCTCCAGGACGGCTGCAACCAGTTACGCCTATGAGCACGGAATAGTCGGTTGAGATGGTCCGCCTGCTGCCGGCGCCCAGCTGATCCACCTGCACACCATTACCCATAATCCTCCGGCGGAGATACATGTTTTGGCCGATGAGGATTGGCCTGCCGCAACCGTAGCCTCAAAGCATGAACCTTCCGACGCTGGCCGGCACCATCTCAGCGGTGCTCTTCGCTGCAGGTATGTGGCCGATGCTTCTGAAGGCTGCCCGCACCAAGGACCTTGCGTCCTACAGTCTGGCCAGCCTCGTGCTGAGCAACGTAGCCAACGCCATGCATTCGGTCTACGTCTTCAGCCTTCCGGCCGGCCCAATTTGGGTCCTGCACCTGGCATACGTCATGGCTTCGGGCCTGATGCTCGCCTGGTGGCTGCGCTATAGGGGAACAGGGAGCGCCGGGGCCGCGGCACGGAACAAGGCCACGGCGGAACTTCCGTCTACGCAATCCAATTGAGGGAAAGGAACCACAGTCATGAACAACGACGACGTCTCCGGCACGCTGGACACGATGATCATCGGTGGCGGCCAGGCCGGTCTTGCCTTGGGGTATTACCTGCAACGGCAAAAACGCGCCTTCCTGATTCTGGACGCCTGCCCCAGGACCGGGGACTCCTGGCGGCGGCGCTGGGATTCGCTGCGGGTTTTTACACCCGCCAAATACGACGGTCTTCCCGGACTGGCTTTTCCTGCCGATCCGCTGTCCTTCCCTGCCAAGGACGAACTGGCGGACTACCTCGAACGGTACGCGGCGGAATTCCACCTGCCGGTCCGGCAAGGCATCCGTGTCGAGCGGCTCTGGCGGGAAGGGGACCGGTACGTTGCCGCGTCAAACGGCCATCGGTGGGAGGCCCGGAATGTGGTGGTGGCCACGGGTGCTGAACGGGTGGCCAAAATTCCGGACTTCGCTTCCCGGCTTTCCCCCTCTCTTGTCCAGTTCCATTCGAGCAACTATCGGAACCCCGGGCAGCTGCAGGACGGGCCCGTTCTGGTGGTTGGGCTGGGTAACTCCGGTGCTGAAATAGCCCTGGAAGTCAGCCGGACCCATCCCACCCTCGTGGCAGGCAAACCCGGCGGAGAGCTCCCCGTGAAGCACGGACGTGCGGCGGCACGCTATGTCCTGCCGCTGGTCCGGTTTGCCGGCCTGTACGTGCTGAATGTCGGCACACCCATCGGGCGCAGGGCCATACCCGCACTCAAAGCACATGGTGCACCCCTGATCCGGACGAAGTCCAAAGACCTTGCTGCCGCCGGGGTGCGGTTGGTTCCCCGGGTCAGGGGGGTGGAGGGCGGCGTGCCCGTCCTTGAGGATGGCAGCCGGCCGCAAATCGCCAACGTGATCTGGTGCACCGGGTTCCGTGCGGACTTCGCCTGGCTGGATCCGGACCTGCTCGATAACGGGGGAATGCCCCGGCAGCAACGCGGGGTAGCGTTGGATTCGCCCGGCCTGTTCTTCCTGGGACAGGACTTCATGTACGCGGTGGCTTCAGCGACGCTTCCGGGGGTGTGCCGGGATGCGCGTCACCTGGCCGCGAAGATGCCGGCCCCGGCTAACCGCGGCTCCTTGTCCGCTGCCGCCTGAGGCTCCGCGCCACACCGTGGGGCACCCGCCTGTAAACCATCCGGTAAAAGAGCAAAACCGCCAGGGCGGCCACCACGATGCCCACGAGGTTGAGCAGCAGTTGGAGGGCAGAGCCGGCCGCCTTCTGGTATTCACCAAGGACCAAGGCCACCGCAACGTATCCCGCCGCCGGCACGGTGGTTACCGAGATGAAGACGCCGATCAGGGCCGCGGAGCGCCGGCCGATGATGGAGAGCATCCCGGCGATCCCTGCCAGGACGGCCACAATCATTGAATACGGGCCCGGATGGTAGATGAATTCCACCGCGGAGCCCTTGTCCAACGCATCGCGCGGGAAAAGACCGAGCGGCACCGATAGCCATGCCGTCAGTGCCGCCAGTAGCATGGCAACCGGGAAGCCAACACACAGCGCAACAGCCGCCCGCCGGCCAAGCTTCCACTGACGGGTGGCAAGCGAGACGGCCAGGGCGGCCAGCGGCCCGAACTCAGGCCCCACCGCCATGGCCCCCACAATGGCAATAGGGGAGTCCGTCACGATGCCGATCCCGGCGAGCTGGGTTGCCAATACCAGGAAGGCAACGAAGTTCCACGTCAGGCGGGAATCCTCGCCCGTTTGCCGGGTCACGTCATCCCAGATCACCGCGTCTGCGCCGTCCCCGGGCGCAGCCTGTTCCGCGCGGTCGGCATTCCTGGAAAGGACGAATTCCGGTGCGCTCATGGCTATGGAGCCCACGTCCTGGACCTTCAGGATCTCCAGCTTCTCAAGCAGTTCCTCCACCGACTCCCGGGCGATCAGGACCTCGATGACGTCGCCCTGAGGCACCACGGACGCGCCCGGAACCAGGGCAACTTCTGCCGCGCCCCGCTGCTCACGGCACGTCTTCAGGGTCACGGCGGACAGGTCCGAGGGCACGCAAATCCGCAGCTGGACAACCACGCCGGCTCCCTTCGATGGTTGGGGCCAGCATAGTCCGAACCCGGGCTGTGATTGGCCGTTGCAGACCGCCTTGGCTAGGCTTGATGTTTTGGCTGGCGGGAATTCTGAGAGGTTCTAGTGTCGATAACGGAAACCCCGAAGGCACCTGCACCAAAGTCCGGTGCCGCGATCAGGAAACGAAAACCAACCTTCCGCCCCGAAGTCCAGGGGCTCCGGGCCCTGGCTGTCCTGATGGTGGTGGCCTACCATGTCTGGCTGGGGCGCGTCTCCGGCGGCGTGGATATCTTCCTGCTGATTTCGGCTTTCCTGCTCACCCTGTCCTTCGTCCGCAAGGCAGAATCGGGCCACCCATTCCGCCTGCTGGCGCACTGGCTGCACCTTTTCAAGCGCCTGCTGCCCGCCGCCGTCGTGGTGATCCTCGGAGTCCTGGCGGGCACCTGGCTGATCCTGCCGCAGGGCCGCTGGCCGCAGGTGCTGGACCAGGCCTGGGCATCGCTGCTGTACCGGCAGAACTGGCTCCTGGCAGACACTGCCGTGGACTACTACGCGCAGGACCATGCGGGAGCCAGCCCGCTGCAGCACTTCTGGTCCCTGTCCATCCAGGGCCAGGTGTTCATCCTGTGGCCGCTGATCTTTGCCGCCACCGCTGCCGTGCTGACCCTGCTGCGCCGGGTTCCCCGCCTGCAGGGGCTCACCTATCGAGGGTTGTTGGCCGTGGTCTTTGGCGCTGTGCTGGTGGTCTCGCTGGCCTACTCCATTGACCAGACCGCCAGCAACCAGGCGTACGCATACTTCGATACCCGCGCCCGGCTCTGGGAGTTTGCGCTGGGATCCTTGCTGGCGTTGGTGCTGCCCTACCTGAAGCCCGGGCGCATAGTGAGGGTGGCGCTGGGCTGGGCCGGACTGGCAGCCATGGTGTCCTGCGGGCTGGTACTGACCGTCGACAGGTCCTTCCCCGGGTACGTGGCGCTGTGGCCCACGCTGGCTGCGGCCGCCATCATCATTGCCGGGCAAACGGGCTGCCGCTTCGGTGTGGACCGGCTCCTCAGCAGCCGTCCCGCCGTCGCCCTGGGTGACAACTCCTACGCCCTGTACCTCTGGCACTGGCCCGTTCTGGTGCTGGCGCTCGCGGCCACCGGCGTGGAGGCGCCCAACCTCAAGCAGGGATTGGGCATCGTCGGCGCCTCCATCGTGCTCGCTGTCCTCACGACCCGCTTTGTTGAAAAGCCGCTGCGCGACTGGCACTGGCCCAAGCTCCGCGCCTGGCGGACCGCCGTCGTCATTGTTGCCTGCGGCGCACTGCTGGCCGGACCCGTAGCCGTCTGGCAGACGTCGCTCACCGCGGAGGAAAGCGCGACGGCGGCCCAGCCCCGTGAGCTCACGCCCGGGGCCCGTGCGCTCACCCCGGAGAACGAAAGCACGCCCGCGCCCAGGGCTCGAACCATCCCCGGGCCCACCGCCCTGAACAATGACTGGGCCGGCATCGACTCGCCCTGCACCGGTGCCAATGCCACCAGCGACCCCATCCTGGAGGGGTGCCGGCAGGAGCTTCCGGAGGAACCGGCCACCAGGCGCATCGTGGTGCTGGGGGACTCCCATGCCCAGCAGTACCTGGCCGCGCTGGCTCCAGTGGCGGCCGCGCGTGGCTGGGAACTGGTGACCCTGCTGATGCCCGCGTGCCGGTTCGGCGCCGAATCGGAGACCAGGAATGCCGAATGCAACGCCTACAACAAGTCCAGCTCCGCCTACGTGCTGGAACACCGCCCGGATGCGGTGTTCACCGTGGCGTCGCTGACCCATGAGGATACCCCGTTCGAAACCGAAGTGCCCGGATACCTGGACGGCGTGAAGCCGTTCGCTGACGCGGGAATCGAGATCGTGGGCATCCGCGACAATCCGCGGTTCACCTTCAACATGCCCCAGTGCGCCCAGCGGAACGGTGCCGACGCGCCTGCCTGCAACCCGCCGCTGGCCGAATCGCTGGTGGAGCCGTCGCCGTTGGAGAATTACCGGGGCAAGCTGCCGGGGCTGCACCTGATGGACATGAGCGACTTCATCTGTGCCCGGGGCGTCTGCCCTGCCGTGGTGGGAAACGTGTACGTCTACAAGGACGACAACCACCTCACCAGGACTTATGTGGAGACCATGATCCCCATGTTCGAGCAACGGCTGCTGGCTGCGACCGGCTGGAACTGAGAGCTCCTGCCGGTGTGGCCGTGCCGTTGCTCACATTGGCGGCGTGGAATAGGGGGATCGGCGCCGAGGTTCTAATATTTACTCAACACTTTCTGCCCCCGGAACCCCGTCCTGCACGGTGCTTCCGCAGGATCGTCTGCACAGGCCAGTTCCGTAATAACGGGCTGGTCATCGGCTGCAACCCCTACCCGTGACCCAGCAACCAAGGTAAGAGGCGCACTCATGACCGAGCCCCAACACGACCCCTTTGGCTTTATCGGCCTGACTTACGACGATGTCCTGCTCCTGCCGGGCCACACCGACGTCATCCCGTCGGAGGCGGACACCTCCTCGCGGATCTCCAAGCGGATCACCGTGCAGACCCCGCTGCTTTCCGCCGCCATGGATACCGTCACCGAATCCCGCATGGCCATCGCCATGGCACGGCAGGGCGGCCTGGGCGTGGTGCACCGCAACCTGTCCATCGCCGACCAGGCCGACCAGGTTGACCGCGTCAAGCGGAGCGAATCCGGGATGATCACCAACCCGCTGACCATTCGCCCCGAAGCCACGCTGCGTGAACTTGATGATCTCTGCGCCCACTACCGCGTTTCCGGCCTGCCCGTGGTGGACGAGGACAACCGCCTCCTGGGCATCGTCACCAACCGCGACACCCGCTTCGTCCCCGAATCGGACTTCCCGCTGCGGCTTGTCAGCGACGTCATGACCAAGATGCCCCTGGTTACGGGGCACGTGGGGATCAGCCGTGAGGAAGCCTCGCACAAGCTGGCAACCAACAAGATCGAGAAGCTCCCGCTGGTGGACGACCAGGGCCGGCTCAAGGGCCTGATCACCACCAAGGACTTCACCAAGGCCGAGCAGTACCCGCTGGCCACCAAGGACGACGAAGGCCGCCTCCGCGTGGGTGCCGCCATCGGATTCTTCGGTGACGGTTGGGAGCGGGCCATGGCACTGGTGGACGCCGGCGTCGACGCACTGTTCGTGGACACCGCCAACGGCCACTCCCAGGGAGTGCTGGACATGATCCGCCGGCTGAAGTCGGACCCCGTCGCCGCGCACGTGGACATTATCGGCGGCCAGGCCGCCACCCGCGAAGGCGCCCAGGCACTGATCGACGCCGGTGCCGACGGCATCAAGGTGGGCGTGGGTCCCGGATCCATCTGCACCACCCGCGTAGTGGCCGGCGTGGGCGTCCCGCAGATCACCGCCATCTACGAATCCGCCAAGGCTGCCATCCCGGCCGGCGTGCCGCTGATCGCCGACGGCGGCCTGCAGTACTCGGGCGACATCGGCAAGGCGCTGGTGGCCGGAGCCGACACCGTCATGCTGGGCTCGCTCCTGGCCGGCTGCGACGAGTCCCCGGGCGAGCTGATCTTCGTCAACGGCAAGCAGTTCAAGTCCTACCGCGGCATGGGCTCCCTGGGCGCCATGCAGTCGCGCGGCAAGAACACGTCCTACTCGAAGGACCGCTACTTCCAGGCCGACGTGTCCGGCGACGACAAGCTGATCCCCGAAGGCATCGAAGGCCGCGTGGCTTACCGCGGCCCCCTTTCCTCCGTGGCCTACCAGCTGGTGGGCGGCCTGCGCCAGACCATGTTCTACACCGGCGCGCCGACAATCCCCGAACTGAAGGCCCGCGGCAAGTTTGTCCGGATTACTTCTGCCGGGCTGAAGGAATCGCACCCGCACGACATCCAGATGACCGTGGAGGCGCCGAACTACGGTTCCCGCTAGACGCAGAAGTACCCAAAGGAGGCAAGGTTTCGACCTTGCCTCCTTTGTTTTCCCTCCGCCGTCTTCCCTTGGAGTGCATCCTCGGCATCGAATGTCAGTGCCTCGTTGGATGATGTTCTTATGGAAATCGGCGCAGGCACGGCAGCAGTGATGGAGGGTGTTCATGCCTCCGTTGCCGCCCTCGATGCGCTGGACCGTGAGGACTCTTACCTGGCCGCCGGGGCAGGTGTTGGTACTGACGTGGACGTTTTGCGGCAGCGATACGAGATCCGGCTGGAACGGCTGGAAGTCTCGTCCCGTTTGAGGGCGCAGCTGGCCGCCGTGGAAGCCCAGGACGCGGCGGAGTGCGTTGGGTTCCAGCAGGCACTGCTTGCCCCGGACGCCCCGGTGCACGAACGCACGTACGTGGAGATGTCAGCGGTGGAGGAAATCGCCGGGGTCCTGACGATCAGTTTCGGCGCTGCCGGGGCGTTCGTGGAGCAGTCCCGGCGGGTGTGCGGCCTCCCGCCACTCCTGGGCGCCTTGTCCGCCGGAGACCTCTCCTGGCAGCACGCCAAAATCATTGCCGACGAAACCGAAGGCCTCACCCCCGACGGCGCCGCCGCGTTAATAGCCCACTTCTTCGACCCTGATGCCCCCAACCCGGCCCGCGGCGCCGCACCCGGGGAACTCGTTCCCTCCCGGTTCCGCGCCAAGGTCCGTAACTGGCGGGAACGCCACCACCCCGAAACCCTGGAGAAGCGCCACGCCAAAGGCGTCGCGGACCGGCGGATGGAATACACCCCGGACCGCGACGGCATGGCCTGGATCTCGCTCTGCCTTCCCGGCGACACCGCCTGCGCCATCTGGAACCGCACCACCGCCACCGCCCGCGGCCTCCAAGGCCCCGATGAGTCCCGCACCATCACCCAACTCCGCCCCGACATCGCAGCATCCCTGCTCCTCGGCGCAGGCAGCGCCACCGAGGCAGGCCCCATGGAGATAGGCAATGTCCCCACGCCGCGTGCGGACGTGCTGGTCATGGTCCCTGTGTGCTCCCTGCTCGGCCTCACCGACGAACCCGCAGAACTGGACGGTTATGGGCCCATTCCGGCATCCATGGCCCGCCGGCTCATCGCGGACGGCGCGGAGTCGTTTTATCGGGTCCTGGTCGACCCCCGCGACGGGGTCCCGTTGGAGATCGGCCGCACCCGCTACCGGCTCACCGAAACCCTCAAACAATGGATCCGCATGCGGGACGGAAAATGCACGTTCCCCGGTTGCAGCAACCGCACCCCGGACAATGAGACCGACCACCTCACCGCCTGGGACCACGGCGGTAGAACAGATGTCCGGAACCTGGCGCAGCTCTGCCCAAGGCACCACCGGCTCAAGCACGCCCGGCCATGGATCCCGGAGCCCGCGACGGAAAACTGCTCTCCGGGCTGGACCTCACCCACCGGCCGCCACTACAAACCCGAACACCCCGACCCCGAACCACCCCACTGGCCGCTGGGACTTTTCCCGATGCCCGCTGTAACCCATTGCGTCGACGCCCGCCCCGAAGACCTCCCACCGTGGGAACCGGACGACGACCAACTCATTGACCTGAACGACCTCTCACCCGAGGACCCCGTGTGGGCGGAGTTCTTCACCAAACCGTTCGTGCTGTCCGTCTAACCCGTGCCTCCCGTCCGTCGGAGGATCGTTCGGCGCTGCCCTTTTAGCCCTGGGCCAGCACTAGGCTGATTCCATGTCCCAACCGCGCCATCCGGCGGAACTCACCCCCAAACGCGACCCGCAAAAGCGGCTGGCCCTTCGCCCCTATGCCCGCGCCGTAGCCCAAGTGCTGCGGGTTAGTTTCCGCGCCTCACCCGGCGCTGTGGTCATGAAGGTGCTCGGCTCGCTGATCTCGGCCGTGCTGCCGTTGGTCACCACATTCTTCGCGTCGCTCACCACCACGGCCCTGGCAGCGGCGTACGCCGGTGACGCCGGCGCAGGGCAGCTCGCAGTTGTCTACGTCATCATCACCGCCGCGCTGGGCCTTTTCTGGGGTGCCTTCAACAGCGTGGACCGGTATATCCAGCAGCTGATGAGCTTCAAGGTGGGCGCCATCGTGGGCGACCAAATGTACGAACGCTTCCTTGCCCTGGAATTCTGGCGCTACGACGACAAGGAAACCGTTGACCTCTACGACCGTGCCAAGCGGTTTTCCGATTCATACGCCCGCGTTCTGGACCGGATCGCCGCAATCTTCACCCAGCTGGTCTCGGTCATCCTGGCCATCGGGGCCCTGTTGCTGGTCAGCTGGTGGATCGCCGTCATCGTCCTCGTGGCCATCGTGCCCAGCGTGTACCTTCAGTTCAAGCTGTCCAGGGAGCAGATTGCGCACTGGAACACGCAGGTGGACTCCCGGCGGCAGCGCCGGATGATCGAACAGAACCTGCTACGCCCGCAGCACATTGCCGAGATGCGGCTCTACGGCATTGTCGCCTTCCTCATGGACCTCCGCGCCCGGCTCCGGGATGCGGACGAGCGGCGCCGGCTCGACTACCAGCGGCGCTACATCCCCAGGCAACTGGCCGCGGACGCGCTCCAGTACGGTGCGGAGGTGGTCTCCCTGATCTGGGTGGTGGGGCAGATCATCGCGCGCGCCCAGCCCGTCGGCCAGTTCCTGTACGTGCAGCAGATCGTCAGCCGCGCCCTGTCCACGGCCAACAACCTGGTGTCCTCCCTGAGCTCCATCGACGAGGACCTGGCCAACCTGAAGGACTACGAGCTGTTCATGGCGATGCCCGTGCACTCCGAACACGCCCCGCCACTGCTGGAAGCGCCGAAGGAAGTCGAGCTGAAGGACATCCGCTTCACGTACACGGGAAGCGACATCGAGGTGATCCGGGGAATCAGCATGACCATCCGCCAAGGCCAGCACATCGCCATCGTGGGGGAGAACGGCGCCGGCAAGTCCACGCTGATCCGCATCCTCGCCGGCCTTTACCGTCCAGACTCCGGCCAGGTGCTGCTCGACGGCGTTGACCTGGCCGCCGTCGACGTCACCTCATGGCACCGGCACCTTGCTGTGCTGAGCCAGGAGTTCCTCAAGTACGAGTTCGCCACGGCAGCGGAAAACATCTACTTCGGCGATGTGGACAGCCCGCGCGACGATGGCCGGATCCGCCGCGCCGCCGCCGACGCCGAGGCCCTGGACTTCATCAACAAACTGCCGAACGGCCTGGACAACCACGTCAGCAACTGGATGGAGGACCCCCGCGGCCGCAAGGGCAGCGGCCTTTCCGGCGGCCAGTGGCAGCGCCTGGCAATGGCACGGAATTTTTACCGCGACGCGTCCTTCATGGTGATGGACGAACCCACGTCGGCCATCGATGCACTCGCCGAGCACCGGATCTTCACCCGGCTCTTCGCAGACCGCAGCAGCACCATCATCGCCATCAGCCACCGGCTGGCCACCATCGAGAAGGCCGATACCGTGTACATGCTCGAGGATGGGCAGATCGTGGAGCAGGGTACGCACAAAGAGCTGGTGGCGCTGCGAGGCAGGTACTTCAGGATGTTCGAGTCCCAGCTCACGGTGGAAGAGCCGACCGGACTTTAAGCCTCCATCACAGTGGTGCGTACCCGCGCCACACTGGGCCGCGGTGGGACGCTGCTGAAGCCGAAGGTGACGGCGGGACGGATAAGACCAAGCGCTCCTGCATCGGCGCCTTCCCACGTGACGGCTGCGGAGGTCACGTGGTGCAGGTCCGTCACCCCGTAATACTCGGCCCTGCCGCTGCCCGCCGTGCCGTAGGTGCGGGCGCCGGGAGCTGCGAGGGCAGCCAGCGGACTGACCGCTGACAGCCACCGCGGATGGACTGCAAGTCGCCGGGGCACCGCCCGCAGCGCCGAACCAAGGTACGTCCTCGCTCCGGTGACTGCCCGGATCACCAGCGGGCCGGCGTCGACCGCCAGCGTGCCATCAACCAGCCTGGCACCGACGTCCACAACCTGCACCTCATCGAAGCTGTAGGTCGCAGCGATGAATTCCGCCACCTCGGGGGACGGCGCCAGCAGCAGCCGGTGTCCGGAAGGCTGCTGCACCATGACGTCCGCGAAGGCTCCGAAAGGGGACTCCTGCCACATGCCAACCACCGCGCGCAGTCCGGAGGCCGTGCCAATGCCGGCGATGTGCCCGTCGAAGATCCAGTGCGCCATCAGAGTGGACCGTAGGCGGCGTTGCCGTACGGATCGCGCCAGACGGCCAGGTCCTCCTCGACTGCCCTCCGAAGCCTCGGGTTGGTTTTCACCCGCAGGCGGAACGACTGCCGGGCCCGGCCCATGACCGTGGACGGGACTATGATGCACGCGACCAGGAGGGCCAGCGTGAGTACGTAGATGCCCACCAGCGTTACGGCCGTGGTGCCGCCCTTCGCCGCGGCAGAGGGCAGGGTCGGAAAAATGAAGGCGCCGATAATGGCCGCCAGAAACGACACCATGGCGATGCCGCCGCGGGCGGATCCGGGGCCACGGGTGATCAGGACCTTGTCGGTCCGGGGCAGGGCGGATCGGACCCGTTTCCACCCGAAGATGCCCAACAGCATCAGGACGGCCCCCAGCGGGACCAGGACGAGCGCTGCGGGCGGGTTCCCCGACATGACGGAGAAGAAGGCGCCTGCCAGGGCCAGGACCGGTCCGCCGGCGATCGCGCCGCTCCAACCGGCCGCCAAGGTGCCCTGGGCATCGGCCAGTTGGCGCAGCCGGGACGGGGCGTCCGGTGGGCTGACCCGGGCCAGTTCGGGGGAGAGCCAATGGTCGAGAGGATGCACGGGCACGCCGGCGGGGAAAGGAACGTGCTGTGTCATGCCGTTTCCAGCAGGCCTGGACCGGGGAGCGTCACGGACGTGGACCGTGACCGCAACTGTTCAATGACGGCACCAGAAAGGCCAGGGGCCATGGTCAGTTCTCCTTGGAATGGGCAGGGGAGCGGTCACCGAAGTTCCGTGTCCCCAGATTACTGGCCTCTTCGGGTCGCTGTCATGGGCACGGCTGCCCATGTGGCTTGCTGATGCTGGGATAACCTAGAGCAGTGACTTATGAGATCGAGATCGGCCGTGGCAAGCGTGGGCGTCGTGCCTACTCCCTGGATGACATTGCAATCGTCCCCAACCGTCGCACCCGCGACCCCAAGGACGTCTCCGTCTCCTGGCAGATCGACGCGTACCAGTTCGACATGCCGGTGATCGCGGCCCCGATGGACTCCGCCATGTCCCCGGCGACCGCCATCACCCTGGGCAAGCTCGGCGGCCTGGGTGTCCTCGACCTCGAAGGCCTCTGGACCCGCTACGAGGACCCGCAGGCCATCCTCGACGAGATCGCGGCGCTCCAGGACGAGACCAACAGTCCCGCCGTCACCGGCCGGATGCAGGAGCTGTACAAGGCCCCCATCCAGCCCGAACTCATCACGTCCCGCCTGGCCGAGATCCGGGAGGCCGGTGTCACCGTCGCCGGTTCGCTGACCCCGCAGCGCACCCAGGAGCACTACAAGACCGTGGTGGCTGCCGGCGTCGACATCTTCGTCATCCGCGGCACCACCGTGTCCGCCGAGCACGTCTCCAAGGACCACGAACCGCTGAACCTCAAGCAGTTCATCTACGAACTCGACGTCCCCGTCATCGTCGGCGGCGCGGCGGGTTATACCCCGGCTCTGCACCTCATGCGCACCGGCGCGGCAGGCGTGCTGGTGGGCTTCGGCGGCGGCGCAACCACCACCACCCGCCGCGCCCTGGGCATCCACTCGCCCATGGCGTCCGCTATTTCCGACGTCGCTGCCGCCCGCCGCGATTACATGGACGAGTCCGGCGGCCGCTACGTGCACGTCATTGCCGACGGCGGCATGGGCACCTCGGGTGACATCGTCAAGGCAATTGCCATGGGCGCCGACGCCGTCATGCTGGGCAGCGCACTGGCCCGCGCCGAAGAGGCGCCGGGCAAGGGCTGGCACTGGGGCCAGGAAGCGCACCACCTGGAACTGCCGCGCGGCGACCGCGCCAACGTCGGCACCGTGGGCCCGCTGGAGGAGGTCCTCTTCGGACCCGGCCACCACACCAACGGCACGTCCAACCTTATTGGCGCGCTGCGGCGCTCCATGGCGACCACCGGCTATTCGGACCTGAAGGAATTCCAGCGGGTCGACGTCGTCGTGTCGCCTTACGCAGGCAACTGACACGCAGGGCAGGGCGGCACCTCCCGCCCTGCCCAAAGCACGCCGCCAGCAAGTAGTGTGGGTTTACTACCGGCACTAGCGGCACTGGAGGCGTTCGATGAAGAGTGTTCCTGCAAACGGCGGGGTCCTTGGCCCCGAAGCCAGGGAAGCATCCATCCAGCGGTTGCGCGCCACCACCGAACCCGGCCAGGAACTGGACATCCTGATTGTCGGCGGCGGCATCGTGGGCGCGGGAGCCGCACTGGACGCGGTGACCCGGGGCTTGAGCGTCGGCATCGTCGAGGCAAGCGACTGGGCCGCCGGCACGTCGTCGCGGTCTTCGAAACTCATCCACGGCGGCCTGCGCTACCTGGAGATGCTCGACTTCGCCCTGGTCAAGGAGGCCCTGCAGGAACGCGGGCTGCTGCTCTCCGAACTCGCCCCGCACCTGGCCCGGCCGGTGCCCTTCCTGTATCCACTGACCAAGCCGTTCATAGAGCGGCCCTACGTCGGGGCGGGCATCGCCCTGTATGACGCCATGTCCATCTCCAGCGGACACAGCCGCGGTGTCCCGTTCCACAAACACCTGAGCAAGCGCGGCACCCTGCGCGCCGCCCCCAGCCTGAAAAATGACGCTTTCGTCGGCTCCATCCGGTACTACGACGGCCAGGTGGATGATGCGAAATACGTCGCAAACCTGGTCCGGACCGCCGCCTACTATGGGGCCCACGCCGTGAACCAGATGGCCGTGGTGGACTTCCTGCGGGAGGGTGAGCGGGTGGTGGGAGCCAAGGTGGAAAACCGTGAGGACGGGACGCAGTTCGGCATCCGCGCCAAGCAGGTCATCAACGCCACCGGGGTCTGGACCGATGAAACCCAGGCCATGGTGACCGACCGGGGCCAGTTGAAGGTCCGGGCGTCCAAAGGCATCCACCTGGTGGTTCCGCGCGACCGCTTCCAGTCCACTGTGGGCCTGATCCTGCGCACGGAGAAGTCGGTGCTTTTCGTCATCCCGTGGGGACGGCACTGGATCATTGGCACCACCGACACCGACTGGCACCTGGACAAGGCGCACCCGGCTGCATCGAGCAAGGACATCGACTACGTCCTGGAGCACGTCAACCAGGTGCTGAAACGCCCGCTGACCAGGGAGGATGTGGAAGGCGTGTATGCGGGGCTCCGGCCTCTGCTTGCAGGTGAAAACGACTCCACGGCCAAGCTGTCCCGCGAGCACGTGGTGGCGCACCCGGTCCCCGGCCTGGTGGTGGTGGCCGGCGGCAAGTGGACCACCTACCGGGTCATGGCCAAGGACGCCGTGGACGAGGCAACGCGGACCATGGACGAACGGGTCCCGCCGAGCTGCACGGAAACCATCCCGCTGCTGGGCGCCAGCGGCTTCCGGGCCGCGTGGAACCGCCGGAACCGCACTGCTGAGGAATCCGGAGTCCACGTGGCAAGAATCGAGCATCTGCTCAACAGGTACGGATCGATGACGCCCGAGGTGCTGGCCATCATCGGGCAGGACCCGGAACTGGCCGAGCCGCTCCCGGGAGCCGACGACTACCTGCAGGCTGAGGCCGTCTACGCCGCAAGCCATGAAGGTGCCCGCCACGTCCAGGACGTCCTGACCCGGCGGACGCGCATTTCCATCGAGGCCTGGGACCGCGGCGTGTCCGCTGCCCCCGTTGTCGCTAAACTGATGGGTGACGTCCTTGGCTGGAGTGACGCGCAGCGTGAAAACGAGATCCGCCACTACATTGCCCGCGTGGAAGCCGAACGGCTCAGCCAGCAACAGCCGGACGACGAATCCGCAGACGCCGCCCGCCTGGGCGCGGAAGATATCGTGCCCTTGCGCTGAGGGGCCCGTTCGCCCTGCACCGCTGACTGAAGGGATACGCCTTGGCGGAACCACTGGACCCGTACGACGCCCACCTCACCACTGCCGACATGGTGATCCTGGAAATGGAAGCGAAGGACAAGACTGACGCCACCAACCAGTTGGCGGAACGGCTGCACGCTGCCGGGCGGATCTCGGATCTTGACGGATTCCTGAAGAACGTCAATGCCCGGGAGCACCAGCTGGCCACAGGGCTCCCGGGCGGCATCGGGCTCCCGCACGCGCGCAGCGAATTCGTCTCCCAAACCTCCATCGCGGTGGGCATCGCCAAGTACGGCCATGCCCTGGACTTCGGCGCCGCGGACGGGCCCGCCACGGTCATCCTGCTGATAGCCACCCCCGCCAGTTCCTTCTCGGACCACCTCGAAGTGCTGGCCACCCTGGCACGGTCGCTGTCCAAGGAGTCCTTCCGGGAGTCGCTGCGGCGGGCGTATGACGCCGAAGTGATCGCCGAACTCATCAACTCCAGCCTGGTGTTCTTCGACCACTAGGCCCGCCCGGACCACCAGGCCCGCACGTCCGCCCTTTCCAGGTTCGGGCGTCGCCGGCGTTTAGTTGTTCTACAAGAGTACGAAGTACGGTTAAGACGTGTGGAAAACAGCCCTCAAGCCCCGATGGATCGCAGGCTTTATCTTCGCGATCGCGCTCTCCGGGGTCTTCGTGCTGCTCAGCCAGTGGCAGTTCGGCCGCTCCACCCAACCCGAAGTACCCGTCAATCCGGCCACCGAACAGGTCCAGCCGCTGACAAGCACACTCCAGCCAGGTGAGTTCTTCCACGGCAGCGTCGCGGACCAGATGGTCACTGCGCAGGGAACATACAGCGCTGACAAGCAGGTCCTGGTTCCGGGCCGGCTCCACGACGGAAAGAGCGGCTACTGGGTGGTATCGGCCTTCGCCGTCAACGGTGCCCCCACCCTGACCGGAGCCGCGGCAACACCGCAAACCTGGATCCCCGTGGCACGGGGGTGGGTGGCGGAACCCCAGGACGCGGCAGCACCGCCGTCGGGCCTTGTTGAACTGACCGGACGCCTGCTGCCGTCCGAGGCGCCGGTGGCGGGGAAAGCACCGAAGCCGGGGGAGGCCTCGGCCGTTTCCGTGGCTGAGCTCATCAATTACTGGGAAGTGAGCAGCTATCCGGGCTTCGTGTCGGCCACCGCAGAGGTGGTGGGCGGCCAGGACGTCAGTGCCGCCGCCGTCCCAGGGAACCTGCTGCCGCTGGACATCGGCCCCCAGCCGCCGGCACAGCACATTAACTGGCTCAACCTCTTCTACTCCATCGAGTGGGTGGTCTTCGCCGGCTTTGCCCTCTTCATCTGGTGGCGACTGGTCAAGGATGACTACCACCGGGACCTCGAGGAGGCCCTCGATGACGCCGAAGATGAAGATACCGACGGCGACGGGCGGCACGAACCGCACCAGCCAGCACACCAGCAGCCTGACCAGCACCAGCAGAAGGTACAGCCATGATTGATCCGAAACCGGCCACCCCGTCAGCACAGGCCCCCGGCGGCAAGGCCGGCAAGAAGCGCCGCTTTGGCGGTACTGAGGCCCAGATCCGGTCGGCCCTGAAGTTCTACAAGGTCATGGCCTACCTCACTGGCACCATGCTGCTCCTGCTCTGCGCTGAACTTGTGGCCCGGTACGGCTTTGGGCAGTACCTGTTCGCCGGCGGCACCAACGCGGTGACCGGGCAGCCGTTCGGCTTCGGGTTCGCCGACGCGGAGCCGCCAGGAGTGCTCAACGGCGTCAACATCTCTGTCACGGTCCTGATCGTGCACGGCTGGATGTACGTCGTGTACCTGATCTCCAACTTCCGGTTGTGGTCCCTGATGCGCTGGCCTTTCCTGAAGCTGGTCCTGCTGGCCCTTGGCGGGGTGGTGCCGTTCCTGTCCTTCATTGTCGAAAAGAAGTTCCACGCCGAGGTGGAGGCCGAACTGGCCGCCAACCCCCAGGCGCCGCAGCGCTACTAGCCGCCTTGGTGCCGGGTCCCGCGCGCGGTGGCCGTCCGCCGTCGTACGTCTGCTCCGTCACAGCGCGGCCTCTCAAGGTGCGCCGGTGCAAGGGCGCCAAGTAGGCTATTACGGTGACTACTCCCACTGCATCCCAGACTTCCCAGAAGCCGGTGCTGGTTGTTGATTACGGTGCCCAGTACGCGCAGCTGATTGCCCGCCGCGTCCGGGAAGCAAATGTGTATTCGGAAGTGGTTCCGCATACCTACTCCACCGAGCAGCTCCTGGCCAAGAACCCCGCCGCCATCATCCTTTCCGGGGGGCCCTCGAGCGTTTATGCCGACGGCGCCCCGAGCGTGGGTGCGGACCTCTTCGAAGCCGGCGTCCCCGTCTTTGGCATCTGCTACGGGTTCCAGGCCATGGCCAATGCCCTGGGCGGCAAGGTGGACAAGACCGGACTCCGGGAGTACGGATCCACGGAGACCACCATCCTTGGCGACGGGCGTTCGGTGCTCGAGGGCATGCCCCAGCACCAAAAGACCTGGATGAGCCACGGCGACTCCGTCCACGAAGCACCTGCCGGGTTCGACGTCCTGGCTACTACGGCCGGCGCCGAAGTCGCTGCGTTCGCCAATGAGGAGAAGGGCCTCTTCGGTGTGCAGTGGCACCCCGAGGTCAAGCACTCCGACTACGGCCAGCAGGTGCTGGAGAACTTCCTCTTCAAGGGCGCCAAGCTCGAGCCCAACTGGACCACCGGCAACATCCTCGAAGAGCAGGTGGAGCGCATCCGCCAGCAAATCGGGGACGCGCGGGTCATCTGTGGCCTCTCCGGCGGCGTTGACTCCGCAGTGGCCGCAGCCCTGGTTCAGCGCGCCGTGGGTGACCAGCTGACCTGTGTGTTCGTGGACCACGGCCTGCTGCGCGAAGGCGAAGCCGAACAGGTGGAGCGCGACTTCGTGGCCGCCACCGGCGTGAAGCTGTACGTGGCCAACGAACAGGAACGCTTCCTCTCGGCCCTGGCCGGTGTCAGCGATCCGGAAACCAAGCGCAAGATCATCGGCCGCGAGTTCATCCGCGCCTTCGAAGAAGCCGAACTTGCCATCATCGCCGAGGCAGCTGCCCATGGCGAAAAGATCAAGTTCCTGGTCCAGGGCACCCTGTACCCCGACGTCGTCGAGTCCGGCGGCGGCGAAGGTGCCGCGAACATCAAGAGCCACCACAATGTTGGTGGCCTCCCCGAGGACCTGCAGTTCGAACTCGTTGAACCGCTGCGGGCCCTGTTCAAGGACGAGGTCCGCGCCGTGGGCGCCCAGCTGGGCCTCCCGCAGGAGATCGTTGGCCGCCAGCCGTTCCCCGGCCCCGGCCTGGGCATCCGGATTGTCGGCGAGGTGACCAAGGAGCGGCTGGACCTGCTGCGCAAGGCAGACGCCATCGCACGTGCCGAACTCACCGCAGCCGGCCTGGACAACGAAGTCTGGCAGATGCCGGTCGTCCTGCTGGCGGACGTCCGCAGCGTGGGCGTCATGGGCGACGGCCGCACCTACGGTCACCCCATCGTGCTCCGTCCCGTCTCCTCCGAGGACGCCATGACAGCGGACTGGTCACGGCTGCCCTACGACCTCCTGGCCCGGATCTCCAGCCGGATCACTAACGAGGTGGACGGCGTTAACCGCGTGGTGCTTGACGTCACCAGCAAGCCGCCGGGAACCATCGAATGGGAATAGCATCCTAAGTGGCCGGCCTCCGACAGCGGGGGCCGGCCACTGCTTTTCCCGGATGAATCCCGGCAATTTCCCGTGCTCCAGTGTTGCGGTCTCTCAAGTCCGGCGCCGGACCGGCTACTCTCGAATCTATGCCGGTATGGTCCAGGACGTCACGTGCAAACGCAGAAAAGAAGGCAGAAGTGTCAGTTGGTCAAGGCCACCCGGAAGGCTCGGAAGAGCTTCGTAAATGGCTGTCCGGGCTTAAACCCGTCACCGGTGCGGACACGATGCTGCGCTTCACCAAGACGCCCGAAGGCTCCATCGACCTGACATCGGCGCACCCTTCCGGGCTCGCCCAGCTCATGGCCGGGCGCCGCACACGCCTGTCCACGCTGATCCGTGACAGGCAGCAATATGTGGTGGCCGCCCGGGCTTCGCGCAACATCCGGTCCAAGATCTTCGAGCTCGCCAACGACCGCGGCATTGATGCCGGATACCTGTCCGCGGGCACCGTGGTGTGGACATCGGCTGTCGGCGGCAAACCCCAGCGGGTGTCCGCCCCGGTCATGTTGACCGCCATCTCCCTCACGGTGCGGCCGGGGGAGGACGACTTCGAACTGCAGCTCACCGAGCAGGCGCACATCAACCCCGCCCTGGTGCGGCACCTGAAGAACATCCACGGGATCGTCTTCGACGTCAACGCCGTCACCCGCCTCGCCTACAGCACCGCCCGGTTCGACCCCCAGCCTGTCCTCGACCGGCTGGCCACCCTGATCCGGCCCATCCACGGAGCGGAAACCCAGCACAACCTGCTCGTTTCCACCTTCGCCGACCTCTCCGGCAACCTCGACGACCCCTGGATCAACGACTCCCACCCCGTCGTGTCCGCGCTGGCCACTGCCGCGGGCGGTGAAGTGGTGGACGTCAACGAGCCCGACCCGTCCCGCTTCCCCCACCTGGACAACAGGGATCCCAAGGACGAGCTGCTGCTGCTGGATGCGGACACAGACCAGCAGTACGTCATTGACGCGGCCCGGGCCGGGGATTCCCTGGTTGTCAGCAGCCCGCCCGGCACCGGCCAGACGCAGACGGCCATCAACACCATCGGTGCCCTGGTGGACGCCGGCAAGACAGTGCTGGTGGTGGGCGACCGCCGAGCCAGCCTCAATGAGGTCTCCGGGCACCTCGAGTCGCTGGGGCTGGAGTCCATCCTGTTCCAGCTCACCGGAAACGTCACCGCGCAGCAGCTGAAGGGCCAGTTGTTCCGGGCCATCGTGCGCAACGAAAAGTCACTGGAACCGCAGCTCGGGAACCTCCATAACACCCTGGTCGAACACCGGCACGCGCTCATGGACCATGTGGCGTCGCTCCACAACGTCCGCGAGCGTTGGGGCTGCTCGCCCTACCAGGCCATGCAGTCACTGGCCGAGCTCACCTCCATCCATCCTGCGCCGGCCACTACCGTCAGGCTCAAGCGCAGCGTGCTGGACAGCATCCGGGACCGCGAGGAACTGGCCGGCAGGCTCAAGCGCGCTGCGGAACTGGGCAGCTTCAGCAAAGCGGCCACCACCAGCCCCTGGCACGGAGCCCGGCTGTTGACCCGCAAGGAAACCGAGGAAGCCCAGGACCTGGTCCGCTCCGTCGCCAAGAGTTTGCCCCTCCTGAGGGACCGCATGGACGCCGTCGCGGAGCACGCCGAAATCCGCCTGGGCGAATCGTTCGCGGAGTGGGGCGAGCAACTGGAACTGCTGGTCGCCGTCCGTGGAAGCCTGGACAAGTTCACCCCGGACATCTTCGACCGGCCCGTGACGGACCTGATTTCCGCCACGGCGCCGTCTGCCTGGCGGCGTGAGCGCGGCATCGAGCTCACGGCCATGCAGCGCTCCAGGCTGCGCCGGGTAGCCAAGGAATACGTCCGCCCGGGTGTTCACATCGCAGACCTGCACTCATCCCTGGTGCTGGTCCAGGAACAGCGTGCCCTGTGGGCGGGCTACGCCACCACCCAGCGGCACCCCGCCGTTCCCTCCGGCCTGGCCGAAATGAACGCCATGTACCGGTCCCTGGACCAGGAGCTGGCACAGCTGGGCGAGGCGCTGCAGCACACGGAGGACGGCGGGTCGTTGTCCACCGTTCCCTACGCGCAGCTGATGGAACGCCTGGAGCGCCTGGTGGCGGACACGGATACGCTCAAGACCCTGCCCGAACGCACACTCCTCATCGAGAACATGCGCGAACACGGCCTGGGCGAACTCCTTGCTGATCTCGCCGAACGGGAAGTCCCCGAGGGGTCTGTCGCGGCCGAACTGGAGCTTGCCTGGTGGCAGTCCGCCCTTGAGGCAATGATCAGCGGTGACGACTACCTGGCCATGTCCGACGGCGACGCCCTGCGCCAGCTTGAAGCGGAGTACCGGCTGGCGGACAACGCGCACATCGCCAGCGGTGCCGCCCGCCTGCGGTGGGACCTGGCCGAGCGGTGGCGGACAGCCATCGCCGCCCAGCCGCGCCAGGCAGATCTGCTGCGCAGCCTGCTCAAGGACGGACGGGTGTCCCTGCCGGCCCTGACCGCGCAAGCTCCGGACCTGATCGGCACCCTGGTCCCGGTATGGTCTGTCAGCCCGTATCTGATGACGGGCCTGCTTCCGGCTGAACAGCACTTTGACGCCGTCGTGATCCTCGATGCCGAAGCCACGTCCCTGCAGGCGGTCCTGCCGTCGATCGCCCGCGCGCGGCAGGTCATTGCCTTCGGCGATTCGCGCATTGCCACGCCGCGGACCTTCACCGTTGGGGTGGAGCGGCTGGCGCCGGGAGAGTCCGCACACCAGCGCGTGGAAAGTGCCTTCACCGCACTCTCCGCCGTGCTTCCGGTCTGGCGGCTCAACGTGGTGTACCGGGCGGTGGATGAGGACCTGGTCCTCCAGTTGAGCAAGAACTTTTACGACGGCGGCCTGCGCCGGCTGCCCGAAGGCCAGTCGGCCACGGGGCTGGACCGGTCTCTGCTGGTGGAATACCTGCCCGACGGCACCGGCCTTCCCAGCGCCGACCACGAGGGTGTCGAGTCCGTGGTGGCCGAAGTCAACCGCGTGGTGGAACTGGTCTTCGAACATGCCCGCCTCCGTCCGCGAACGTCGCTGGCCGTGGTCACCGCAAGCCTCCGGCACGCCGCCAGGATTGGTGAATCCATCAGGCTCCAGCTGTCTAACCAGCCGGGCCTGGCCGGTTTCTTCGGTGCCGGCCCGGAGTCCTTCCGGGTAGTGGACCTGGAACGCGCGCAGGGACTGGTCCGCGACCACGTCATTTTCTCGCCGGGATTCGGGCGGACCCCGCACGGCCGGGCACTGCACAACTTCGGGCCACTGTCCGCCGAGGGCGGCCGGGAGAAATTTGCCCTGGCGATGACCCGGGCGCGGCGTTCCATGCACGTCCTCACCTGCTTCCGGCCCGAGGACCTGGACCACACCCGGCTCACCCACGGGGCGGTGGACCTCTACACGCTGCTGAACCGGGAAATATCCGGCAACACCGATCTGGGCACTCCCGCATCCCGTGCCGCCGCCAGTGAACAGGCGCTGGGAGCGGATCCGCTGGTGGCCGATCTGGGGGACAGGCTGCGTGCCCGTGGCGCCAGGGTCTGGCACCAGTACGACGGCGCCATTGACGTGGTTGCCGCGGCGGACCCCCTGAACACCATGGGACAGGACGATCCCGACCTCCCGCGGCCCGTGGCCATTGAGTCCGACGGCACGGCGCAGTACCGCACCATGAGCGTGCGTGAGCGCAGCAGGCTGCGGCCACAACTGCTCGAACGCCTGGGATGGCGATACATGCCGCTGTGGACCATCGAGGTCTTCACCGACCCCTCCTCCTGCGCCGACCGCATTGCCGGGTACCTTGGCCTTGAGAAGATGGTGCTCCCGGGACGGAGTCCGTCGTCCACCGGATTCCTGGACGACGACTTCAACCACGCGCTCCATGGAATCGACGGGACGCACTCTCCCGGCCTCTCCTACCTGCCATCCGAGGCCGGCGCAAGCCGAAACAGCGATGGCGGAAACCGCCGGCAGGAAGAGGGCAGCCAAGGCAGGCGGGCCCAGGATCCGGGGGAAACGCGAGCGATGACAACAGAAGACAGGCCTGAGGACGAGAGGCCCGAGGAAGATATGCGCCAAAACGAAAACGACCAGGCCGGGAACAACGACCAGGCCGGGAACAACGACCAGGCCGGGACCGACAGCCAGGACAAGACCGGGACAGGAGCGGGAGCTGCCGTTCCCGCTGATCCCGCCGCCGCCAGGGCAGCATCGGGTGGTACCGGGGAGGTTCTTCCCAGCAAGGCGGCGGAGGACGACGCCCGCAGCTGGGGTGACCGGGAGGACGACCACGACACCTGGCTGAAGGAACAGAAGCCGCCGCACTGGGGCTGACCATTCCGGCCACGCCCTGGATCAGGGCTGTCCCACCAGCACGAAGAACAGCCTGCCTTGGGTGGAGGCCCCGGCCAGGCGTGATGACTGTTCCGCTGTGGCTGCCACCACGATCAGTCCATCCGTCTCCGTGGTGCCCAGCCATTGTCCGGTCTGGCCGCCCTTGTTCGAAGTCCACAGCACGGGGACGGCCGACGCCAGCACCTCGGAGGGGCCCTGCTGGTCGAACCCGTTGGCCGAGGTCAGCACCACGTTGACCAACTGGCCGGGGGAAACCAGCTGGATGGAGGAGGCATCCGCCATGCGGAGGGGAACCGCGGCCGAACCGGGCGGCGTCCCTGCCAGGAGCCCGGGGCCCAGCAGCTGGGCATCGGTGATGAGCTGCCCCTTCCGGAGCGGAGCCGCGAGCTGCTTGCCCGTGGCTGCGGCGCCGTCCCGGAGGAAGCCATCGGCCACCATTCCGGGTGGCACCTGGACGCGGTCCAGATCAGCTGCTGTTACAGCGGTTCCGGCGGCCAGGTCCCGGGCAGCGGCCAGCGCAGTCACGGCGGGGAGCGGGGCAGGGGTGAGCTGCTGGACGGCGATTGCTGCAGCTGCGCATAAAAGCAGTGCCGCCGCGAGGCGTCGGTTGCGGCTTAGCCAGCCGGCAAACCGGGAATGCAGGGGGCGGTTTCCGGGTCGGCGGCCGATGCGCTGTGCGCTGCCGGCACTGCGGACGTTCCCGGGAAACCGGAGGCCGTCACGGCGACGGCGGGGGAGTATGGGCATACGCCCACGCTAATTGCTGCCGCCGCGGCAGGGGAGCCGGGACGGCTGCTATGTGGACAACGGCGGGCGGACGCTGCTTGAACCCGCTTTGGGAAGCGGCCCGCCGCCGTCGTAAAGACCTTGTTGGCTTAGCTGGCGGCAGCAGCTGCCGGCGCCGAAGCGGCGGGGGCGGCAGCAGGCGCTGCCGGAGCCGCGGCCGGTGCGGGAGAAACCGAGCTGCCCTTGGAATCGCGCGAGTCGGTGCGGTAGAAGCCCGAGCCCTTGAAGACGACGCCTACGCTGTTGAACTTCTTGCGCAGCGTGCCCTGGCATTCAGGGCAGGACGTCAGGCTGCTGTCCGAGAACGACTGGACAATGTCGAAGGCGTGGCCGCAATCCTTGCAGGCGTAAGCATATGTTGGCACTGGTGCTCCTCCTCTTGGGCAAACGAGAGGTCCCGTGCTGCCGTGGGTAAACCGTTAGCAGTCGCAGGGCCTGAGTGCTAATTCTATCACTGAGTCAGGATGGCCCGGGCTTAGGCGCTGCCCGCCAAAGGCCGGTAACCGGAGGGAGCCAGGACGGCCGGGACCGGCCGGTCGAACTCCTCGGCCGGAATCCGGCCGGCGGGCAGCAGTTCATCGTCGTAGATAACAGCGGCCAGTGGAATTTCCTTCCCCGCCGTGGCAAGGTGCCCCAGGAATTTGTCGTAGTACCCGCCGCCCTGGCCGATCCTGTTGCCGGCGAGGTCCACGGCGGTGGCAGGGATGAAAAGCATTCTTGCACTGCCTGCTGTGTCCGGCCCGTGCCGCTGCCCTGCGGGTTCCAGGATTGGTGCGTATTTGCTGCGTTCGAAGCCGGTGTCCGGCGTCCAAAACACCCAGCTCAATTCCCGGCCGGGCTCGCACACGGGAAGCAGCACCCGGTGCCCGCTGTGGTGCAGGGCGTTAATCAGGGGCAGGGTGGGTGGTTCATGTCCCACGCCCAGGTACACGCAGGCGATCCCGGGGCTATCCCCAGCGACTGTCCTTGCCCATGCTTTCCCATGGGCGGCCAGCGCCGCCCCGGCCGCTTCCAGCTGCGCCTGCGTAAGGGCTGCCCGCCGCCGCCGATGCTCCGCCCTGATACGGTCCTTGACCACGTCGGTCTCCTGCAGCATGGTGTCCTTCCTGCATTGCCCGGTGTTCCGGGGACTTTTCAAGCCCCGCATGCGGGCCTGCCGCGCCGGTGGTTACTGAAATGCTTGACTGACGTTAGATTAGTCCGGTGAACACCAGTAACCCCAGAGTCCGCAAAGCCGTCATTCCCGCCGCGGGCCTGGGCACCAGGTTCCTGCCTGCCACCAAAGCCATGCCCAAGGAAATGCTTCCCGTCGTTGACAAGCCTGCCATCCAGTATGTGGTGGAGGAAGCCGTCCACGTGGGCCTTCATGACGTTCTGATGATTACGGGCCGGAACAAGCGGGCCCTGGAAGACCACTTTGACCGCGTTCCGTCCCTCGAGTCCACCCTCCAGGACAAAGGGGACACGGAAAAGCTTGCTGCCATCCAGGCCGCCAGCCAGCTTGGCGACATCCACTACGTCCGGCAAGGCGACCCCCACGGTCTTGGCCATGCGGTGCTCCGCGCAAAACAGCACGTGGGTGACGAAGCCTTCGCCGTCCTGCTGGGCGATGACCTGATTGACGCCCGCGACGAACTGCTCAGCACCATGATCGACGTGCAGGCGAAAACGGGAGGGTCCGTCGTCGCCCTCATCGAAGTGGAACCCTCGCAGATCAGCGCCTACGGCTGCGCTGACATCCAGGAAATCGACGGCGAAGACTACGTCCGCGTCAACCGCCTGGTGGAGAAGCCCTCACCGGAGGAAGCGCCGTCCAATCTTGCCCTGATTGGGCGCTACGTCCTGCACCCCGCCGTGTTCGAGGTCCTTGAACACACAGCGGCGGGGCGGGGCGGGGAGATCCAGCTGACGGATGCCCTCCAGGAACTTGCCTCCGGTGACGGCGCCGGGCATGGGGTGTACGGGGTCGTGTTCCGGGGACGGCGCTACGATACCGGCGACAAACTCAGCTACCTCAAGGCCTGCATACAGCTCGCCATCGACAGCGACGACCTTGGCCCGGGCCTGCGGGAATGGCTGCCAGGTTTCACCGCGGACCTTTCCCGGTAGCGCCATGCGCAGTGGTCCCATCTGGCCGGTCACGCTGGAGTGCGGTGATCTGGTCCTGCGGCCAATCAGGTACCGCGACAAACAGGAATGGATGGAGGTGCGCTCGCGGAACAGTAAGTGGCTGCAGCCTTGGGAGGCCTCCAACCCCGATCCGTCCGGCGGGCTGCCCGACTACCGGCATATGGTCCGGTCCCTCAAAGTGCAGGCCGCCCAGGCCACGGCGCTGCCCTTCCTCATAACCGAGTGGAGGCCGGGCCTCAGGAGCCCTGCCATTGTGGGCCAGCTGACGGTGTCCTCGATTGTCTGGGGTTCGGCCATGATGGCAACCCTTGGGTACTGGGTTGACCAGGCGCGGGCGGGCCGGGGGATAGCCCCAACGTCCGTGGCGCTGGTAACCGACCACTGCTTCCGTGCCCTTGGCCTGCACCGGATGGAAATCAACATCCGGCCTGAAAACGGACCCAGCCTGCGGGTGGTGGAGAAGCTGGGGTTCCGGGACGAAGGATACCGGCCCCGTTTCCTGCACATCAACGGCCACTGGGCAGACCACCGATCGTTCGCGCTCACCGCCGAAGAAGTCCCGGAGGGCCTGCTGGGTCCCTGGCTGGCCTCGCGCCGGTCATAAATCCAACGGTTTGCCGGTGGCGGGACGACACACCGCCGGTAATGCGGCCTGAGCAGGCATGATGCTCATACGGTTTTGAGTGTGGACTTCCCCCTTAGCAGCTCAGTGATCCTTGTGGTTGCCGTCGCGCTCTGGATTGTTTGGGTTGCCCCTTACGTCCTCCGGAACCGCAGGCACCAGTTCCAGCCCGCCGGCGAATTCCGGGCAGACGCCCCCGCCGATGAGGGGCGGGAACCGCCCACCGGCCTGGTCTTGAACGTCGCCGCCCAGCAGGAGAAAGCCATGGAAACCAGGAAGAGCCCGGCATCCGGTGCCGGCACTGCCAGCACCACACCTCCGGCACAGTTCCGCATCCGCTATGGGCGGACCGCGTTGGCCCTTGTGGGGCTGCTCTCCCTGGTCACTGCGTTCATCTCAGGTGTCCTGGCAGCGTTCGGCATTGGTACGGCTGCCCTTCCGCTCCTGTGCACGGTGCTGACCGTTGGTTCTGTGGCGTTGCTGCGTTTCCTCGCCGTCCGGGACCGTAAAGCAAAAGTCGATGCGGCGTTCCGCTCCGCCATGAGTGCGCCTGCACGCCGTCCGGAGACGGGTGAAGCGATTCCGCCGAAGCCTGAGGCTGCGCCGGCCAGGCCGGAGAGCCCGCTTTTCGACGCCGAGGCAGGCGAGGCCAAAATCAAGCGGCTGACGGCTGTTGAGCTCCGTGAAGCGGCCCTCGCCGTCGCTGTGGCTGCCGGTGACACCAGTGCTGCACAGGCGGCTCCGGCCACTCCGGCGGGAACCCCCTGGGAGCCCGTGGATGTCCCCAAGCCTGTCTACGTGGAGGCCGCCAAAGCGAAGCGCCCTGAGCCCCAGCCGCTGGAACTTCCTGACGCGCCCAAGGCGGTTGGCAAGCCGTCCCTGAAGAAGGGGGCTGCCGGGGTCCAGGCAGCAGAGGCCGCGGAAGCGCAGCAGCTGGGCGACCAGCAGCTGGCTAAGGCCCAGAGCGCGCTGAGCAACCTCGACGACGTTCTTCAGCGCCGCCGCGCATAGAGGCCCGACGGCGGCCCGCATCTTCCCGCGGCTGGCCAGTGTGTCAATTGGCATTGGGCCGGGAAAATTTGTAGCCTAGGGACACCGGTTCAGCACCTTCCTGGGCATTATCCAGGTTGCGGCCGCTTCCGGGGCTATAGCTCAGTTGGTAGAGCGCTTCGTTCGCATCGAAGAGGTCAGGAGTTCGAATCTCCTTAGCTCCACCCACAGGACCCCCGTTAATACGGGGGTTTTTTCTTGCCCGTTTACTCCAGCCTGCGGCGTCCATGCTGCTTGTTTGACGGCGGCCTTGGGCCTAGCGTGAAGGAAACATTGGACGGAAACGTCAGGAACCGCGCGATGGATGAAAAGACGGTAGGTCCCCTGGCGGAATTCGGGGCCGGGGACCTGACCCTGGCCGGTGGGAAGGGAGCCAACCTCGGGGAGCTGGTGCGGGCGGGTTTCCCGGTGCCACCGGGGTTTGTTGTTACGACGGCGGCCTACCGCACCGTCTTGGGGGAGGCAGGACTGGGTGCCTCGCTGGAGGCGTTGCTGGATGTTGATGCGCCCGGGGCTAAGAGGCGGCAACTTATCAGTGCAGCCAAAGTCGCAGGGCAGCTCCGCGAGGACATCGCTGCCGCTTACGCGGCGCTGGGCAGCGGTCCCGTGGCTGTCCGTTCCAGTGCCACCGCCGAAGACCTTCCAGGTGCCGCCTTCGCGGGGCAGCAGGATACCTACCTTAATGTCCTTGGCGAGGGCGCAGTACTGCAGGCCGTGGTCGATTGCTGGGCCTCCCTGTGGACGGACCGTGCCATTTCGTATCGCCGGCGGCAGGGCATCGAGCCAGGACACGTGGCCATGGCCGTCGTCGTGCAGGAGATGGTTCCGGCAGATTCAGCCGGTGTCATGTTCACCGCCAATCCCGTGACGGGGGAACGCCGCGAGATTGTCATTGATGCCAGCGGGGGCCTGGGCGAGGCGGTGGTCTCAGGAGAAGTCACTCCGGACCGGTATGTCCTGGACCCTGCCGGGAGGTTGCGCACCTTCGTTCCCGGCGCCCAAGAGCTGGCGGCCCGGGCGCGAAGTCACGACGGCACAGACAAGCCGACGTCCGGGGCGCCGCACCCCAGGCCGGGACTCAGCAGTGGACAGCTGATGGAGCTGGCGGGGTTGGCTGTGCGGGCGCAGGACCATTTCGGGTGCCCGCAGGACCTGGAATGGGCCATCGCAGGCGGACGCGTCTACCTGGTTCAGGCCAGGCCCATAACGGCCCTGCCTCCGCAGCCGTTGCGGCTCAACCCGTTCCAACGGATGGTTGGGCCCTTCTTCGTGGAGATGTTCCAGGTCCGCCCCTACCCGCTCGATGTGTCCGGCTGGATGCAACGCGGGATCCTGGCCATGCTCGATGGCATGGCGGGAAGCGTAGGCCTCAGGTTCACGCCTCTACAAAAGCTGTTGCCGGAAGAAGGCGGTGTGGTGGTCCGGCTGGTGCCGCCGGTACCGAAACCCACCCTGCGTACGCTGGCCGCGCCGGTTTCACTGGTGCGGCGCAGCAAACGGTACAAGCCTGCCCGGTGGACCCAGGACCACAGGTTCACGGACTTTTTGGCCAACATCCAGCGGCTCAACGCGCAGGACCCGGGTTCCCTCACCTGGGACGGGGTGGTTGCGCTTGCGGAAGACGCGTTCGCCACCATGCGCGGAATCACCGAGCTAAGGATCTCTTACCTTCCCGGGGTTCTTCTGTCCCAGCTGAAGTTGCGCCTCATGCTTCTGCTGCTGGGCAGGCTGAAGCTGGCGCCGGCGCTGATCGCGGGCGCCCGGACCCGCACCAGCCTGGCCAACAGCGCCTTGGAACAGCTGGCTGCACGCGTCCGGTCCAGTCCGGACCTTAACCGGCTCTTTACAAGCCTGACACCGGGCGAACTGCTGGCCACGCTGGAGCAAGGACACGAGTTCGCGGACTTCCGTTCGGCATTCAAAACCTTCCTGGCCGAATACGGCCACCGCGAAACCATAAGCGTGGTCCTCAGCAGCGCACCCACCTGGTCCGACGCCCCCGAAGTGGTGCTCGGACTCATCACCTCCATGACGGGCAACCGGCCGCAGGCGACGGACCAAACCGGTGAGGCGCTCAAGGAACTGATGCGACATCCAGCCCTGCGCATCCCCGCACTCCGCCGACGCCTTTTGGCGGACGTCGAAGCAGCCAAAGCAGGGATGGCATTTCGGGAAGACAGCCACTTCTACGCCACGATGGTCCTTCCCCCGCTGCGCCGGTCACTGCTTGATTTGGGCAGGCGCCTGACGCAGGCCGGGGTTCTGGCGGAGCCGGGGGAGGTCCATCATCTGCGCTTCGAAGAACTCTCCGCAATGCAGGACGGCGGTGCGCTCCCGGCTGACGACCGGGAACGGTACCGCCGCATTGTGCTGGCCAGGGCTGCCAAACGGAGGGAGTTGGAGGGGATCCCGCTGCTTGAGCCCGCCTCCTTGTTTACCCGCGGCAGGAAGGGAAAAGACGCCCTCCTGACCGGAACGCCGGCCAGCCGTGGACAGGCAAAGGGTACGGTCCGCATCATCCGCGGCCCCGACGAATTTGGCCTGCTCCGCAGCGGTGAGATTTTGGTGTGCCCCTACACCAACCCATCCTGGACGCCGCTGTTCCAGCGCGCTGCTGCCGTTGTTGTGGATCTGGGGGGAATGGGTTCCCATGCTGCCATTGTTGCCCGCGAGTACGGCATTCCGGCCGTGATGGGCACGGGTTCCGGCACCAGCACTCTCCTGGACGGGCAAACAGTGGTCGTGGACGGCAGCACGGGACGGGTTACGGCTGCCTGAGCCGGTAAGGAACGGGCAGGACCCCGCCTTGCCGACTGAGGTGGCAATACCCGCACGCAAGACGCAGCCCTAGGCGCCGCCAGGTCCGAGGGATGGGGCCTAGAGTGGGCCCATGGGAATCATCATCGGACTTCTTGTCATCTGGCTCATCCTGTCCATCGTCGGGTTCGTGGTGAAGGGCCTTCTCTGGCTCGCCATCATCGGCCTGGTCCTCTTCGTCGCCACCGGCGTCTGGGGTTGGCTGAAGCGCAGAACCAGCGCCTGACCAACAACCGCCTGCCGGACCGGTTGTCACCGCCCCCGGCAGGCGTTGAGCGGTTACTGCCGAAGGACCCTGTCTTTTTCCCAGGTCCGGCAGGACGCTTGCTCCATGAGCCTCACGGAGAAGGATGGCCGCCTGGCAGTACTGGCTCCGCCGGTGCGGCGGAACTTCGCTTTTAACCGTGCCCTGCACCCCGACCGCCCATGGATCCGTCCAATCCGGATCCTCGTGGGGTTCATCGTGCTCGCCGCAATCGTCCAGAAGACCTTCGACGCCACCCTGCCCGGCAACGACGTGGACATTCCGCAGCTGTATTCAGAATTCACGGTGCAGGCAAATCTCGCGTTTGGGCTTGTCCTGATCTTTTCGGGAGTGCGGCCGCGCGCCCGGCTGCCGCTGTGGTGGGACCAGATGTTCGGTGCGCTGGTCCTGTACCTGGTCATGACGGGCATCATCTACATCGTGCTCGTGGCTCCGCCGGAAGAGCCATGGTGGACCTGGGATTTGTACTGGCCGCAGATGGTCCACCACCGCCTGGCCCCGCTGGTGGCAGCCCTTGACTGGATTCTTGTTACCCGGACAGTCCGCGGTCCCTGGTGGCGCCCACTTGCCTGGCTGGGCTACCCCGTGGCTTTCCTTGCTTTCTCGTGGATCCGCGGTGGCCTCGATGGGTGGTACGTCTACGACTTCCTCGACCCAACGCTCGACGGCGGCTGGGTGAGAGTGCTGGGAGCAACCGGGCAGGTGCTCATCGCCTTCCTGGTGGTTTCCCTCCTGGTGCACGCCGTGGGCAATGCGCGGGTGGCGCTGGCAACCGGAAAGACTGCCCTGGCCGCAACCCCTAGAGCCAGCCCTTCTTCTTGAAGATGCCGTACATCAGGCCCCCTGCTGCCACCATGAGGACCAGCGCCAAGGGATAGCCGAAGGACCAATGGAGTTCGGGCATGTTGTCGAAGTTCATCCCGTAGATCCCGGCCACGAACGACGGCGCAAACAGGATGGCCGCCCAGGATGAGATCTTCTTGACCTGTTCGTTCTGCTCGGCACTGGCCTCGTTCTGCCGGTTTGCGGTGAGTGTCCCGTCCAGGGTCAGGGCGTTCTGCAGCAAATCCCGGAATGAGTCCGCCCGGGAGATCACCCGCTCAACGTGGTCTTCCACGTCCCGCAGGCTGTGCCGCAGTTCGCTTTCCACCTGGTACTTTTCAAAGCCGCGCTTCAACTGGTCCAGCATTTCCGGCAGGGGGTGGATGGCCCGCTGGAACTGGATGACTTCCCGCGCCAGTTCGTAAATGCGCCGGGACACCGAGGAATCGCCACTGAACAGCTGGTCCTCAATCTCGTCAATGTCGTTTTCCAGCCCCGCCACCACCGGCGCGTAGTCGTCCACCACCCGGTCCAGCAGGGCATAGAGCACAGCTTCCGGTCCGTGCTTGAGGAGGTCCGGCCGTCCTTCCAGCCGCTGCCGCACGCGGGCTACGCCTGCGGTTTCGGCATGCCGTACCGTCACCACAAAGTTCTTCCCGGTGAAGACGTGCAGTTCGCCGAACTCCACGGTTTCATTTGCATCCACGTACCGGGCCGGCCTCAGGACGGTGAAAAGGTTGTCGTCGTAACGCTCCAGTTTGGGCCTCTGGTGGGCCGAAACGGCATCCTCCACGGCAAGGGCGTGGAGTCCGAACTCGCTGGCCACCGCAGCCATTTCCTGCTCCGTGGGCCGGTAAAGACCAATCCATGCCATGCCGCCGTGCCGGGACAGGGTCTCAAAGGTCTGCTCAAGACTGTCGGGCTCTGCGTGGCGAACGCCGTTGACGTAGACGGCGTTATCGATGATGGTCATTCAGGAAATCCTAGCCGCCGGAGCTGCGGCACTGCTGAGGCCGCTGATGAGGGGCTCGGTCCGGTACGGGATGTGGGTGTGCAGGGCCAGAACAGTCTCGGTCCGGATGACGCCCTTGATCCTCAGGACCTGCCGGAGGGACGACTGGAGGTTGTGGGTGTCCGTGGCCACCACCCGGCACCAGACATCGCCACGGCCCGAGATCTCGTGGACTTCAAGGACCTGCGGGATGAGCCGCAGCGCTGCCACCACGCCGTCGAGTTCCCGGTGCGAGACCTCGATGGTCACGAAAGCCACCACGTCGTAGCCCACGGCCTCCAAATCAACCTCGCGTCCCCCCGGACGCAGCACCCCGGTGCGCAGCAGGCGGCGGACCCGCGACTGGGCCGTATTGCGGGCAATGCCAAGGGATTCGCTGAGCTCGCCGATTTGGATCCGCGGATCCTGGATCAGGGCAAGGAGGATCTTCAGGTCCGTGGGGTCCAACTTGTTCAAGATCGTCACTCTCCATCACTCAGGGATTCATAACTTGATGATTTTGCTCAATTATCCCTTCGAACCCGGCGATAAGTAGCAGCGGTGCCGCACTGTTGAACCATCACAGTTGCATCCGCGCCGGGCTCCCACAAGGACCACCTGCCGCGGCGACCCTAAGGCGGCACAATGACGGTCTTCAGCGAACTGCGCATGCGCCCGGCAACGGCCACTGCCGGGTGGAATGCCACCACTACGGCCAGGCTGGTGATTTCGGGGGCGGTCATCTTCATGCTCCTGGTAGGGGCCAACCTTGCCACGCCGCTGTACCCCCTGCTGCAGGCCAACCTGGGGCTGTCCAGCCTCGAGGTGACGGCGGCGTTCGCCAGCTATGTCCTGGCGCTGGTGGGGACGCTGCTGCTGGCCGGGCACTGGTCGGACCATATCGGCCGGCGCGCCGCCCTCCTGGTGGCTGTCCTCGCCGGACTGGCGGGTGGCTGGATCTTCGCCGAAGCCGGCACGCTGGTTGCCCTGTGTGCCGGACGGGCGCTGCAGGGAACCGCGGTTGCGCTTGCCACGGGAGCCAGTGCGGCGGCCCTGCGCGAACTGCTCCCGTCCCGGCCGGAGTGGGCATCACGCTTCACGCTGCTGGCTTCCTCCGGGGGAGTGGCGGCGGGCCCGGTCATCGGCGGGCTGCTCTCGCTGCTTCCCGGTGCCACCACCGCCCCGTACGTCGTCCACTCGCTGCTGCTTGCCGCACTCCTGGTGCCGCTGTACCTAATCCGCGCACGCCCGGCCATCACGGTGCCGGCAGTGTCCCGGCCGCTGCACGCCCTGGCTCCGCGCCGCCCTTCCGTTTCCCGCCAGGCGAGGGGTGCTTTCTGGCTGGCGTCCGGCGTCGGCTTCCTGAGCTTTGCCGTGTTTGGCTTCTCGCTCTCACTGGCTCCGGGCTACTTCGCGCAGGTCCTGGGCACGGACTCCCGGCCACTGATTGGCGTGCTGGCGGGCCTGCCCCTGGGGGCTTCGGCCTTGAGCCAACTGGTGACCCTGCGAGGCCGCCTGGCTGTTCCCGCCGGCCTGGCTGTCCTCGGCGTCTCCGTCATGCTGCTCGGTGCCGCCGGCGCGTGGCACAGCCCAGCGCTGCTGGTTGCGGCTGCCGTGACCGCCGGCCTGGGGCAGGGCATAGCGTTCCGGACCGTCTTCAACGACGTGGCAGCCAGGGTGGAGCCGGCCCGCCACGCGCAGATCATCAGCACGGTCTACGTCATTACCTACCTGGGCAGCGCGGTGCCGGTCCTGGGCCTGGGCTGGGCCAGCGCCGTGTTCAGCATGGCAGCGGCCGTCCAGGGCTTCGTCCTCCTGTGCGGGACGGCGGCACTCGCCCTGTCCGCCGCAACCCTTGCCGCCACGTTCACGCGGCAGGCAAATCAGCCAGCCGGCGCGTGACGCAGGCGCCCATCCGGGCGGCAGGGTTTAGTCCGGAAGCGGACCGTGGTTGCCCTGGATGTGTTCAAAAACCAGTGTGGTCTCCGTGTGGCCCACCACAGGGTCGGTAGCCAGATTGTCCAGGACCCAGTCCCGCAGGTCTTCGGTGCTTCCGACGGCGATGTGGAGCAGGTAGTCCACGGATCCTGAAGTGTGGAAGGTGGACAGGACCGCGGGCAGGTGCGGCACCCGGGCAGTGAAGCGGTCGATCTGGTCCCGGTCATGGGCACGGAGCCGTACGGCCACCAGGGCCTGCACCGACCTGCCGATGGCAGACAAGCTCAGCTTTGCCTCATAGCCCTGAACGATGCCGCGCTCGGACAGGGCCCGGGTGCGCATCAAAGCGGTGGACGGCGCAATCCCCACCATTTCGGCGAGCTGCTTGTTGGAGATCCGGGCATCTGCCACGAGGGCCGCCAGGAGGCGCTCGTCAATGGCGTCCAGCGGCTCCAGGTGCGCCCCGGGCCTGGTGTTCCTGGCATTCGTACTCACTGCGGTTCCTTCCACACGGTCCTTGGTTCATCCTAGACCGCGGTATCTCCGCCAACAGCACCACGGGCCCGCGTCCTGCCGAAGATCCACACCATGCCCGCGGCCGCCGAAGCCGCTTAATTCGGACGCAGGGTCAGCCAGCGGCGGTTTCCGGACGGGAATGCACGACGGCGACAGTTGCGGCCGTGAGGCACGCCAGGATAATCACGGCCCCGGCGAGTGCGTTCCAGCCCCAGGCCTGGAAGACCAGGCCGCCCGCCCAGCCCAGGAGGCTGGAGCCCAGGTAGTAGGCCAGGTTGTACAGCGATGCCGCCTGGGCACGGCCAGTGCTGGCAATGGCCCCCGTCCAGCCGGACCCGATGCTGTGGGCGGCGAAGAAGCCGCCGGTGAACACCACCAGGCCGGTGAGGATCAGCACCAGGAACGGGGTGAGGGTCAGGGCGAGCCCGCCGGCAGCGAGCGCCAGTCCACCCAACAGGACGTTCCGGCGCCCGTATTTGGAAGTCATCCCCGCTGCCCAGCGGGAGGAGAAGGTGCCGGACAGATAGGCCAGGAAGATCAGGCTGATCACGGTAGCTGGCAGCCCGAACGGGGCGCCGGAGAGCCGGAAGCCCAGATAGTTGTAGACGGCCACGAATCCGCCCATCATGAGGAAAGCCTGGGCGTACAGGGCCAGCAGCCGGATGTTCCGGAGGTGTCCGCCGAGTGTCCGGATGGCGCTGCGGAGGCCGGCTGCCGGGGCCGGGACGAATCCCCGGGCCTTTGGCACGAGGACCAGGAAAGCGACGGCGGCAAGGGTGGCCAGCAGGGAAACGGCCAGGGCCGCCAACCGCCAGCCCCAGAGTTCACCGGTCGGGCCGGCGACAAGCCGTCCGGACAGTCCTCCCAACGTGGTGCCGGCAACATAGCTTCCCGCTGCAAGCGCGGCGTGGGCTTTGCTGACTTCTTCGTTGAGGTAGGCAATGGCGATGGCGGGGATGCCGCCCAGTGCCATGCCCTCCAGCAGCCGCAGGACCAGGAGCATGCCGAAGTTGGCGGACATCGGCACCAGCAGTCCCAGGACGGTGGCTGCCGAGATGCCCCACATCATTGCCTTCACGCGCCCGATCCTGTCCGCCAGGAAGGACCAGGGAATGACGGTGGCAGCCAGTCCGACGGTGGCCAGGGAGATGGTGAGGGCAGCCTCGGCGGCGGTGACCTGCAGATCGGCTGCCAGGAGGGGCAGGACCGCCTGCGTGGAGTAAAGCTGCGCAAACGTGGCAACACCGGCGCACGACAGGCCCGCCAGGATCCGGCCGTAGGCCCGGGACCCCTTGGGATGGCCGTTCCAAGCGGGGGAAGCCTGGGTGCCAGGGCTCGCGTTCTGTGGCATCAAGCCAGCGTAGTCCTCATGCAATGAATGCCTCCAATGCATGTTTCGTGAAACACTGATAGCAATAACGGAACGATCTCCGGGCGGCGGAGGCGTCCGGCGGAGAGGCAGGGGAGTGGTGATGGAACCGGACCGGAAACAGTTGGCGCAGCTGCTGCCCCTCATGCCCGTACTCGCCGAACTGGGCCGGACTGAACACGTGACCGAGACGGCGGAGCTCCTCGGAGTACCCCAATCAACGGTGAGCAGGGCAGTGGCCAGGGCCAGCGCCGCCGTCGGCACCGAACTCCTGGTCCGGGACGGCCGCGGCGTCCGCCTGACGCCCGCAGCCCGCACGCTGTTGCCCTACATCGAGCAGGCGCTCGCGGAGTTCCAGGCCGGCCTGGACCTGGTCCGGAATGAGTCACAGGTGGTCAGGGGCATTGTGTCCGTGTCTTTCCAGCACACCTTCGGCGAAGCCACCCTGCCGCTGCTGATCAGCGCCTTCCGTGCCCGGCATCCCGGGACCGGGTTCCGGCTCAGCCAGGGTGCCCGGAGCGCGTGCCTTGACGAGCTGTCGTCGGGGGAAGCGGACCTGGCCCTCACCGCTCCCGTGGCGCAGGCAGGAAAAAACCTCGATTCCGCGCCGCTGTACCGGGAGCCGCTCCGGCTGGTGGTGCATCACGCCCACCCCCTGGCCGGGCAGCGCAGTGCGCGGCTGGCCGATATCAGGACGGAACCGTTCGTCGCGCTGGGCCCCGGATACGGACTGCGTTCGCTGACCGACGCGCTGTTCCGGGAAGCAGGCTACCGGCCACGGATCGCGTTCGAAAGCCAGGATTCGCACACTGTCCGCGGGCTGGTCTCGGCCGGCCTGGGCGTGAGCATCCTGCCGCCTGGCGGAGATGCCCCCGGCAGGACCCTGCGCCCGGAGACAGGAGACCTGGGCTGGGTCGAAGTGCCGCTGGACTCCGCGCTCGCCTTCCGGGAAGTCGGAGTCAGCTGGCGGCGACGCAAACCCGGAACCGAACCCGTTCCGGCCAGGCTCTTCCGCGAACTGGTGGTGGCCGAAGGGCCCGGGTTGTTGGCCGGGCTGGTGACCAGGGTGGGAAGCTGAGCGGGACATCATCCCTCGACCCCCGGCGATGGCCCGGCCGTCACGAAGGGTATGTGCTGCACCCCAAGCCATGGGGCGCAAGTACCCTTGTGACGTGACGAACACCCAGAACCCCTCCACCCCTCCTGTTCAGCACGCCGCGGGCTCGCCGGACACTCCACTGCATGGCGTGACGATCGGGCTGGACATTGGCGGCACCAAGACGCACGGCGTCCGCTTTGAGGACGGAGTCCCCGTCGCTGACGATTCTGCGGGAAGCTCCAATGTCCAGAACGTCAGCCGCGACCAGGCAGCGCGCAACTTGGCGGAGCTTTTCGGCAGGATCGGCGGCGGGCGCGTGGACCGGGTCTACGCGGGCTCCGGCGGCATCGACACGGACGACGACGCCGCCGCCCTGGCTGCCCTGATCCAGCCGCTGGCCCCGGAGGCCCGCATCACCGTTGTCCACGACTCCCGCCTGCTGCTGGCCGCGGGACGTGCCAACACAGGAGTGGCGGTCATTGCCGGCACCGGCTCGGCCGCCTGGGGACGCAACGCCGACGGCGGCGAGGCCAGGGCAGGCGGATGGGGCTACCTGCTGGGGGATGAAGGCAGCGGTTATTGGCTGGGCAGGGAAGCGGTACGGCACAGCCTGCGGAGGATGAACCAGGGCCTCCCGATTGACCAGCTCACGGCATCCCTCCTGGCATCCTGCGGACTTGACCACCCCAACAAGCTGATCTCCCTGTTCCACTCCCCGGACACGGGGCGGCGCTTCTGGGCGCAGCAGGCCAGGCACGTTGTGGAGGCGGCCTCTGCCGGGCACCAGGACAGCGCAGACCTGCTGGACCAGGCCGGCCGGGACCTTGCTGCTCTGGCCGGACAGGTGCTGGGCCAGCTGAAGATCCAGGGCCCCGTGATCCTGGGCGGCGGGCTGGGCATGAATGTGGCACCGCTGCAGGAGTCCTTCCGCCGGAACCTTGAAGCAGGCGGGATCACGGACGTAAGGGTCCTGGACCAGGAACCTGTGTTCGGTGTCCTGCAGCTCCTGACAGAGCCTGCCTGACAGCCAGCAGGCGAATGGGCGCGGCTTCCGGCAGCGGGCTGGCCGACGCGCTGGTCAGCCGGCAGGTTAGTTAATCGACGGCGCGCTTTCGCGGGGTTAACCGGACGCCGGGGAGCGGGGGAGCGGGAATTCTGCCGGCCTCGGCCCCGGCATCCGGACCGTGGCCGGGCACCAGGCCGTAGCGGGCGGCCGCCGTTTCGGCGTCCGGCAGCCCGGCCTGCGCCTCCCAATCCTCCCGGGCCTGTTCCACTTCCTCATGCGTGCGGCCCACGAAGTTCCACCACATGAGCAGTTCCTCACCGAACGGCTCACCGCCAATCAGCAGGAACCGCGTGCCCGGGCGGGCCTCCACCCGGAGTTCGCTGCGGCCGGTGCCCAAGTAGCCCAGCGGACCCGCCGGCAGGTCCTGCCCGTCCACCGCCAGGCCGCCGTCGAGCACCAGGATGCCATGCTCAAAGCCGGGGGTCAGCGGCAGCACTGCATCCCCTTCGCAGGAAACCTCCGCGCCAACAATCGGCGAAAACATTGTTGCGGGGGACACCACGCCTGCAAGTTCCCCCACCATGACGGTGGCCGTGAAGCCGTGGCCGGCGGCGCGCGGCAGCTCCCGGTGCTGTTCAAATGCCGGCTCCCGGTGCCGGTCGCCGTCAGGAAGGGCAACCCACAGCTGCAGGCCCCGCTGCAACGGCGGCTCCCCGCCGCCGGGAAGCACCGCGAACTCTGAGTGCGACACCCCGTGCCCTGCAGTCATGATGTTCAGCTCTCCGGGACGCACCACCACGTCGCTGCCTACGCTGTCCCGGTGGCGGATGTGCCCCGCCAGCGGCCAAGTCACCGTCTGCAGCCCGATATGGGGATGGGGGAGGACGGACATGGCCGTGCGGTCCGGTCCAAAACTGTCCAGGAAGCACCAGGCCCCGATCGTGGGCAGTCCGCGCTGGGGCAGGGTGCGCTTGACGTTCATGGCGCGGACCCCGCCCAGCGGCACCTCGCGCTCAGGCCACAGCTGGAGGCAGGGACCGGACGTCCCGCCGGCAGGGGCGGGCGGACAAACTTCCTGCTGCGGTGAAACTTCCAAGTTGGTCACGCCTCCACTTTAGGCCTGCCCGGCATCGGCTACCCATCCGCACGCACATGGGTACCGAATGGTCACAGTAGGGATTCCTTTGCGTGGATTAGGGCTTCACCTGCTGAAGCCTGCCCCCGTTTGGGTTACCGTAACTATCAGTGTGCTGATGGCAATGTCGCGGTGCTGACAACAGCCCGTCCAAGAGAACAGGTAAGTCCGCACCATGGACCAGGCGATGATCGAGTTCCAGAGCGTTACGAAGCAGTATCCTGGCGGCCAGCCTGCGGTGGACGGCCTGACCATGTCCATCGCAAAAGGCGCCGTCACGGTCTTCGTGGGACCCTCCGGCTGCGGTAAAACAACGTCCCTGCGGATGATCAACCGCATGGTGGAACCCACCTCCGGGACCATCACCGTGGACGGCCGGGATGTCACCACTGTGCCGGCGGCGGAACTGCGCCGGTCCATGGGCTATGTGATGCAGTCGGCGGGACTGCTGCCGCACCGCTCCGTCCTGGACAACATCGCCACCGTTCCGCGGCTGAACGGCGTCTCCAAAGCCGACGCCCGCAGGCGCGCGGAGGAGCTCCTGGACGTGGTGGGCCTGGCGCACTCCCTGGGCGAGCGGTACCCATCCCAGCTCTCCGGCGGCCAGCAGCAGCGCGTTGGCGTGGCACGCGCGCTCGCCGCCGACCCGCCCATCCTGCTCATGGATGAACCCTTCAGCGCGGTGGACCCCGTTGTCCGCGACGAACTGCAGCAGGAACTGCTGCGCCTGCAGAAGGACCTGGCCAAGACCATTGTGTTCGTGACCCATGACATTGACGAGGCCACCATCCTCGGCGACAAAGTGGCCGTCTTCGCCACTGGCGGGAAGCTTGCCCAATATGCCACCCCGGAGGAAATCCTGCGGGCACCGGCCAACAATTTCGTCGCGTCCTTTGTGGGGCGGGACCGCGGCTTCCGGCACTTGGGCTTCACTCCGTCCGACGGCGTGGCGATCCATCCCGTACCCACGATTGTCCGCTCCCCGTCAGGTTATGAGTCGGACTCCGGCGCTGCGGGTGACTGGCAGTTGGTGGTGGACGCTGACAAGCACCCCCTGGGATGGTCCGCGCCGGGCACCGAAACCGAACTCGTTCCGGGCGGGTCGCTGTTCCGTCCCGGGGAGAGCCTGCGGCGGGCATTGGACGCGGCCCTTTCCTCGCCGTCGGGCCTTGGTGTTGCCGTGGATTCCGACGGCAGGGTCCTGGGCGTGGTCCGCGGCGGTGAGGTCCTGGCACTGATCGAAGAAGCGCGCCAGGTGCGGCAGGCTGCCCTCTGATGGAATGGTTCCTGGCCAACACCGGCATGATCCTGGAACGCGGCGGCCAGCACCTGGTGCTGGCGCTCATTCCCATGGTCCTTGGCTTGCTGATTTCCATCCCGCTGGCGCAGTTGGCACGGAAGAACAGGGCCCTCCGCTCCCTGGTGCTGACGGCCTCCTCACTCCTCTACACCATTCCCTCCCTGGCCCTGTTCATCATCCTGCCCACCATCCTGGGCACGCGGATCCTGGATCCACTCAACGTGGTGGTGGCGCTGACCATCTACGCGGTGGCACTGCTGGTCCGGGCCGCCCTGGATGCCTTCGATTCCGTCGACGCGGACGTCAGCCAGGCCGCGCAGGCCATGGGGTTCAAGCCTCTGGCCCGGTTCCTTCAGGTTGACCTGCCACTGTCCCTGCCGGTCATGTTTGCCGGGCTGCGCGTGGTGTCCGTCAGCAACATCTCCCTGGTCAGCGTCGCGGCCCTGCTGGGTGTGGGCAACCTGGGCATGCTCTTCACCGATGGACTCCAGCGTGACTTCGTCACCGAGGTGGTGGTGGGGATCGTCGCCATCCTGGTCCTCGCGCTGGTGATGGATGCTGTCCTCGTGCTGCTGGAACGAATCCTCACCCCGTGGGAACGGGCGGGAACGCGACGGGACCTCGGGCATGGGGACAACGGTGACCCGGCCGCTGCGAAACCCGCGACGACCATGGCGGGAGAAACAGCGTGAGCAACGTCTTTTCCGATACCTTCGCCTGGCTCGCCGACCCGCTGCACTGGTCCGGAAGCATGGGCATCCCCGCCCGGCTGGGGGAGCACCTGCAGTACACCGGGCTGGTGATGCTGATCGCCATTGCCATCGCCGTCCCGGTGGGGCTGTTTGTCGGACATACCGGCAGGGGCCGGGTGGCCGTCGTCGCGTTGGCCGGAGCCTTGCGTGCCCTGCCCACCCTCGGCCTGCTCATCCTGTTCGTGCTGCTCGCCGGCATCGGGCTGATGCCGCCCATCTGGGCGCTGGTGATCCTCACCGTGCCCCCGCTGCTGGCCGGAACGTACGCCGGCATCTCCAGCGTGGACCGGAACGTGGTGGACGCGGCGCGGGCCATGGGGATGACTGAACTGCAGGTCCTGTTCCGGGCCGAGCTGCCCAACGCACTCACCGTCATGTTCGGCGGGTTCCGGACCGGCGTGCTGCAGGTGATCGCCACCGTCTCCGTCGTCGCCTACATCAATCTCGGCGGCCTGGGCCGCTATCTCTTCGACGGCCTTGTCCTGAGCGACTTCCCCCAAATGCTGGGAGGTTCCCTCCTCATCGCAGTGCTGGCAATTGCCGTCGACCTCGTCCTGTCCCTGTTCCAGAGGCTGTTCCTGACCCAGGGCGCCTTGAAGTTGTCCTACCGCAGCCAGGAGGCTGCGGTTGATCTCACAGACCCCGTTGTTGCGGAGACTGTTGTACAAGGAGGTAAGTCATGAAAGATAGCCGTCCCCAGCGCCTTGGCAGGCGGGCGTTCAGCGGCCTGGCCGCCGGGCTTGGCCTGGCGATCACCCTGTCCGCCTGCGGTGGTTCGTCCGACCCGCTGAGCAAGTCGCCCGCTGCCACTGGCGGCGCATCGGGCGGAGCAACATCGCTGGTGGTGGGTTCCGCCGACTTCCCGGAGAGCCAGATCATCGCCGAGCTGTACGCCGGTGCCTTGAACGCCAATGGCATCACCGCCACCACCAAACCGAACATCGGCTCCCGTGAGGTCTACTTCAAGGCGGTCCAGGACGGGTCCGTTGACGTGGTGCCGGATTACAGCGGCAACCTTCTGCTGTACGTAGACAAGGAAGCCAAGGAAGTCTCCGCCGCCGATATCGCCAAGGCGCTGCCCGGCAAACTGCCGGACAGCCTGGGCGTGCTGGACGTGTCCAAGGCCGAGGACAAGGACGCCATGGTTGTCACCAAGGCAACCGCCGAGAAGTACCAGTTGAAGTCCATCGAGGACCTCGCCAAGGTCTGCAGCGAGATCGTGGTGGGGGCCCCGGCCACGTTCGCGGAGCGCGCCTACGGCCTGCCCGGATTGAAGAAGAACTACAACTGCGTCCCCAAGAAGCTGGAGCCATTCAGCGACGGCGGCGGTCCGGTGACGCTCAAGGCGCTGCTCGAGGACCAGGTGCAGGTGGCCGATATCTACACCACCACACCTTCCATCGCGGACAACGACCTGGTGGTGCTGGAGGATCCGAAGAACAACTTCATCGCCCAGCAGGTCCTCCCGCTGTACAACAAGGCGAAGATGACGGACAAGGCCAAGCAGGCGCTGAACTCCGTGTCCAGCACACTGACCACCGATGACCTGATCAACCTCAACCGGGCTGTCAGCGGCAGCCAGAAGCAGGACGCCAAGGCGGCGGCAACCGCTTGGCTGAAGGACAAGGGCATCGTTAAGTAGGACGTTCCCTGCCCGCGCGGGCAGGGAACAGATTGGTGATGACGACGGCGGCTGCCGGACCTGCAAGGGCCCGGCCGCCGCCGTCGTCCGTGTGGCAGACGTCTCAACGGCCGTCCATCCTTCCTGTGGCATATTTGAGGGATGGCAGAATTCAGGCAGTCCACGAAGCTCAACAACGTCCTCTATGACATCCGTGGACCCATCCTGCAGGCCGCCCAGCAGATGGAGGCGGAGGGCCACCGGATCCTCAAGCTGAACATCGGAAACCCTGCCCCGTTTGGCTTCGAAGCGCCGGACGCCATCCTGGTGGACATGATCCGGCACCTGCCCCACGCCCAGGGCTACAGCGATTCCCGCGGCATTTTCTCCGCGCGCACCGCCGTCTCGCAGTATTACCAGACCCGCGGCATCCAGAACATCCACGTCGATGACATCTACCTGGGCAACGGCGTCAGCGAGCTCATCACCATGTCCCTCATGGCCCTTCTGGACGACGGCGACGAGGTCCTGATCCCAACCCCCGATTACCCGTTGTGGACGGCGTCGGTGGCACTGGCGAGCGGCAGGCCGGTGCATTACCTGTGCGACGAGGAATCCGGCTGGCAGCCCGACCTTGATGACCTGGAAGCCAAGATCACGCCCCGCACCAAGGGCATCGTGGTCATCAACCCGAACAACCCCACCGGCGCCGTCTACCCTGAAGAGACGCTGAAACGGATTGTTGCCTTGGCCGAAAAGCACGGCCTGGTGATCTTTGCCGACGAAATCTACGAAAAAATCCTGTACGAGGACGCCGTCCACGTGAACCTCGCCAAGCTGACCGGCGACGACGTCCTGTGCCTGACCTTCAGCGGGCTGTCCAAGGCGTACCGCGTCTGCGGTTACCGGGCAGGCTGGATGGCCATTTCCGGGCCCAAGAAGGATGCTGCGGACTACCTTGAGGGCATTAACCTGCTCGCCAACATGCGCCTGTGCGCGAACGTCCCGGCCCAGCACGCCATCCAGACGGCGCTGGGCGGTTACCAGAGCATCAACGACCTGATCCTCCCCGGCGGCCGGCTTCTGGAGCAGCGCAACAAGGCGTACGACATGCTGAACGCCATTCCCGGCGTCAGCACCCAGCAGGCCAGGGGAGCCCTGTACCTCTTCCCGCGGCTTGACCCGGAGGTGTACCACATCCGGGACGATGAAAAATTTGTCCTCGACCTCCTCAGGGAGCAGAAGATCCTGGTCTCGCACGGCCGTGCCTTCAACTGGGTGCGCCCGGACCACTTCCGCATGGTGACGCTGCCCAACGTAAAGGACATTGAAGAGGCCATCGGCCGCATGGGGGACTTCCTAACCAGGTACCAGGGGAACTAGCCTGTGCTCACGGGCCCGCCGGTCCGTTGCAACCCTTGCGGAAAGGAATCCCATGGCCCGCATCGTCGGCTTTGACCAGCATCCTGCCGAATCCCTTCGGGCAGGGAAGGGCTTCTCCCTGGCCGCGGTGGACCCCGGCTCGACACCCGGGTACAGCGGCAACAAGGCCGACGGCCGGCTGCTGCTGACGGAGATGGACGACGAACTTTCCGAACTGCAGGAAAAGCTCTTTGCCGAGTCACGGTTCGGCGGGACGAAACGGATCCTGCTGATCCTGCAGGCTATGGACACCGCCGGCAAGGGCGGCATGGTCAACCATGTCATGGCGGCCATGAACCCGCAGGGCGTCCAGTTCAAGGCGTTCAAGGCCCCCACCGACGAGGAAAAGTCCTACGACTTCCTGTGGCGCATCGAAAAGGAAGTGCCGGCTGCCGGGATGGTGGGTGTGTTCGACCGTTCCCATTACGAGGACGTCCTGATCCACCGTGTCCATGGCTGGGCCAGCCCGGACGAGATCAAGCGGCGCTACGCGGCCATCAATGAGTTCGAGGCGCGGTTGGCGGACTCGGGAACGAAGGTCATCAAGGTGATGCTCCACATCAGTGGTGGGGAGCAAAAGGAGAGGCTGCTGGCCCGGCTGGATGATCCCTCCAAACACTGGAAGTACAGCCGGGGCGATCTGGACGAACGGGCCCACTGGGAGGACTATATGGCCGCGTACCAGGCGGCCATCGATGAAACGAGCACACCGAATGCGCCGTGGCACGTTGTTCCGGCGAACAAGAAGTGGTTTGCCCGGATTGCCGTCCAGCAGTTGCTGCTCGGCGCCTTGTCAGACATGTTGCTGGAATGGCCCAAGGCCGAGTTCGACGTCGCTGCTGAGCGGGAGCTCGTGGCGCGTTCCTGACAGCCCCCTGGCCCGGGTGCTGCCGGTCCAGTTCTTTCCGGGGGTTAGAGTGGCTGATCCCGGGCCGCTGCCAGCCGCTTCCGCGCGCCTTCCAGCCACTCCTCGCAGCGTGCGGCCAGCGCCTCGCCGCGTTCCCACAGGGCCAGGGATTCCTCCAGGCTTGCCCCTCCTGCTTCCAGCCTGCCCACCACTGCGATGAGCTGCTCCCGCGCCTCCTCATAGCTCAGGGCTGCGACGTCGGACTGTGGTTTCTGTTCGGTCATGCCTTCTCTTCCAATTCCTGCTGGTTTGGGTTTCCTGGATGCGCCCCCGTGGATGTGGCGCCGGTCGATGTTGCTCCGAAGCGGCCCTCCGCCACACGGATGGACAGGGCCGCTCCCGCCGGCGCTTCGGCGGGACGGCGGACAACAGCGTGGCCCGCCTGGGCAATCCGGGCGGCCTGGTCTCCTGCCAGTTCGACGACGGCGTATCCACGGTCGAGGGTCTTCTGCGGTGAGAGGGCGCGGACCTGGGCCTTCAGGTGCTCAAGCTGGTCGGCCGCCCGTACCACCGTGGAACTCACTGCAGCGGAGGAGCGTCGCAGCAGCCGCTCGATTTCCTCGGCCCGGACTGAGACCATGCCCTCCGGCGCGGCCATGACCGGGCGGGAGTGCAGTGCTGCCAGCCGGTCCGACTCCCGGTCCACCATCCGGTCCATGCACCGCCGCAGCTGCTCCCGCGCCTGGCGCACGCCGGCAAGTTCTTCGGAGACTTCGGGAACGATCCGCTTGGCGGCATCGGTGGGGGTGGAGGCCCGAAGGTCGGCAACGTCATCCAGCAGCGGCCGGTCTGCCTCATGCCCGATGGCACTCACCACCGGGGTGGCGGCAGCAGCCACGGCCCGGATCAGGTCCTCGCTGTTGAAGGGCAGCAGGTCTTCCAGCGCGCCGCCGCCGCGGGCGATAACAATGACGTCCACCTCGGGCCGGGCATCCAGTTCACGCAGGGCGCGGACCACCTGGGCCACCGCGGTATTTCCCTGAACGGCGACCTCGCGGATCTCGAATTCCACTGCCGGCCAGCGCAGGGCCGCGTTCCGCAGGATGTCCTTCTTTGCGTCCGAATCGCGGCCCGTGATGAGGCCGATCCGGTGCGGGAGCAGGGGCAGGGGCTTCTTCCTGGACTCGGCAAACAGGCCCTCAGCTGCCAGGGCCTGGCGCAACCGCTCAATCCTGGCCAGCAGGTCGCCCAGGCCCACAGGCCGGATATCCCGCACCAGCATGTTGAGCCGGCCCGTCTTCAGCCAGAATTCCGGTTTCAGCAGGGCCACCACCCGCGAACCGCGCTCCAGCGGAAGGTTCTGCCGTTCCAGCACCTTGGTCCAGACAGATGCGGGAAGGGATACCTCCGCATCCACGTCGCGAAGTGTGAGGTAGGCGTTGGTGCCGCGGCGGTTCAGCTCGATGACCTGGCCTTCCACCCACGCGGACGGGGTGCGGTCGATATGGGCCTTGAGCTTCTGCGACAGCAGCTGCAGCGGCCAGGGGTTATCCGGGCTTGTCTCCGCTGCAGTGGCCGGCAGGGTAGTGGGTGCTGTATCCGGAAGGGAGGCCTGGTCAGACATGCGGACGCCGGTGGGAGGCTGGTGCTGCGGGCATGCGGTCCTTCATCTGTTGTTGGCGGTCAATCAACCTTATCCATAAGGTCTAGCACCGGGGACTGACATGGATGGTCCTTCGACCCTGCCTAGGATGGGGTAAGGCCCCCAACCCCGAAGGACCTGCTGTGCGTACTTTTGTTTCTGCCATCGCCACCGTGCTGGGCATCCTCCTGGCCGCCGTTGCCGTTCCCGCCATCTGGGTGGACCGGAACGTGGTCCAGGAAGATGGTTTTGTCCGTCTTGCAGCACCGCTCGGCAAGGACTCGGAGTTTCAACGGAAGCTGGCCACGGCGGCGGTGGGAACGATCGATACCGGATCGGTTCCGGGTTTTCTTTCCGGGCTGGTCGAGCCGATGCTTGAGAAGGCAGCGGAGTCGCTGACCGGGCTTCCCGGCTATCCGACGGCCTGGGAGGAGACACTCCGCAAGAGCCACCGCCTAAGCTTCGCGGACCCTGCCGGTTCGCAGGACGGTGCCTCGACGTCCTCGCTGACCCTCGACGTCGCCCCGTTGGTTGCCCTCGGTTCGGAGGAGATTTCGCGCACCACCCGGCTCCCGTTGGACCCGCCGGAGCAAACGCTGATCAACGTGGGCCAGCCGGCACAAAAGGAGTGGACCGAGCGGCTGGCGACATATGCGCCCATGGGCTACATTCTGGCCGTCGGTTCGGCCGTGGCGTTCCTGCTGGCCCTGGTGGCGGCCCGCCGCCGCTGGACAGTGCTGCTGGCCGCCGGTCTTGGCGGCCTGGTCCTCGCCGGGCTGTGGGGAGTGGGCTTACAGCTGGGCTCCGCCCGGGCCCAGGCCACGGACACCGGCAATGCTGTGGCCAACATGTTCCGTGACGAGTTCCTTGCCGCGGCAGGCACCGATTTCCAGGTGTGGATCACCACGGCCGCGGTGACAGGCGGCGTCCTGGTGGCGGCGGCCGTTGTGACGTTGTTCGCATCCCGGAAACCGGCGCGGACCAGCCGGTAGCATGGAGGGATGACCACCTCGGCTGTATCCCTCTCGATGCCAACCATTCCGCGCAGGCGCCGCTCGCCTGAGGACGTAGCAGCAGCCGCCCCCGTGAACGGCGCCAAAAAGGTGCTGTTGGCTGCTCCCCGCGGCTACTGCGCAGGCGTTGACCGGGCCGTGATCGCCGTCGAAAAGGCGCTCGAACACTACGGGCCGCCCGTCTATGTGCGCAAGCAGATCGTCCACAACGTGCACGTGGTCAGCTCCCTGGAGGAAAAGGGTGCCATCTTCGTCGACGAGACGGACGAAGTGCCCGAAGGCGCACTGGTGGTCTTCTCTGCCCACGGGGTGTCCCCGGCAGTGGTCGAATCTGCCGAAAACCGCGGCCTGCGCACCATCGATGCGACCTGCCCGCTGGTTACCAAGGTGCACAAGGAAGCCGTCCGCTTCGCCAAAGACGATTTCGACATCCTCCTGATCGGCCACGACGGGCACGAGGAAGTGGAAGGCACCTCCGGTGAAGCGCCGGAGCACATCCAGATCATCAATGGACCCCACGAAGTGGATAAGGTCACCGTCCGCGACCCCGAGAAGGTCATCTGGCTGTCCCAGACCACCCTGAGCGTGGACGAGACTATGGAGACCGTCCGGCTGCTCAAGGAGCGGTTCCCCACCCTGCAGGACCCGCCCAGCGACGACATCTGCTACGCCACCACCAACCGCCAGGTGGCCATCAAGAAGATTGCGCCCAAGGCGGACCTGGTGATCGTGGTCGGCTCGGCCAACTCATCGAACTCCGTCCGGCTGGTGGAGGTGGCACTCGAGTACGGTGCCAAGGCCTCCTACCGGGTGGACTTCGCCAACGAGGTTGACGAAGCCTGGTTCGAGGGCGTCGCCACTGTGGGCGTCACGTCCGGGGCTTCAGTTCCGGAGGTACTGGTGCAGGACGTCCTGAGGCTGCTGGCCGACTACGGCTACGGCGCGGTGGAGGAAGTGGTCACCGCAGAGGAGGACCTCCTGTTCTCGCTGCCCAAGGAACTCCGCGCAACCCTGAAGCAGGCAGGCGACGTCAGCCGCGCGCTGGGCGGGCGCAGGCCCCGGAGCTGACAAAGCGCCAGCTGTACCCAGGAACTGGCATTCATCAGAAGTAAAGAGATGGGCCGGGCAGTTTGAACAACTGCCCGGCCCATCCTGCATCCGCAGCCCCTTGTCAGGCCGCTTCCTCGTCGCCCTGGAGTTCGGGTGCCACCAGCGCGCGGGGGGTCACCTCCACCACCGGCGGTGTCACCAGACCGGTCTCCTCGAGGGAGTTGAGCTTCCGCGCCGTGGGCAGGACACGGGCTTCCAGGGTGCCCACCATCGCGTTGTAGCGGTCCACCGACGACTTCAGGGATGAGCCCAGTTTGCTCACGTTTTCGCCCAGGGTTCCCATCCGGTCGTACAGCTGCCGCGCGAGCTCGAACAGCTCGCGTGCACTGTCCGTCAGGACGTCCTGGCGCCACGTGAAGGCCACGGACTTCAGCACGGCCAGCAGGGTGCTGGGGGAGGCCAGGACCACGTTTCGCGACAACGCGTGGTCCAGGAGCCCGGCGTCGGCCGTGAGTGCTGCAGCGAGGATGGATTCGGCCGGAATGAAGCAGACCACCAGTTCCGGGGAGTTCCCCGGGATGTCCCAGTACTTCTTTGTGCCCAGCGCGTCCACGTGCGCCCTCAGGGCTTTGGCGTGCGCTGCCAGCAGGGCTTGCCGGTTCCGTCCCTCGTTGGCCGGCTGCAGCCCGGACGGCTGGCCCGGGCGCGGGTCCACCGCTCCGGGTTCCTGCGCCTCAAGGTAGGACGAGAGCGGGACTTTGGCGTCCACTACCAGCTGCTTGTCGCCCGGCAACTGCACCACCAGGTCGGGGCGGACAGCGGAGTCGTGGCCGGCGCTGTGCACCTGCTCCACGAAGTCCACGTGGCGCAGCATGCCCGCGGCCTCCACTACGCGCCGGAGCTGCACCTCCCCCCATTGGCCCCTGGCGCTGTTGGAGCGCAGGGCGGATTCCAGGGCATGCGTGGACCGGATGAGCTGTTCATCGGACAGCCTTGCCTCCTGCAGCTGCTGTGCCAGTTGGCCGTACTGTTCCACCCGGTCCCGCTCCAGCAGAGCCACCTGCTGCTGGACCGCGGACAGCTTTTCGGCCACCGGAGCCAGGGCGCGAAGAACGCTGCCGTCCTGCGTCCTGGCCTCGCCCAGCTCGCGGTTCTGTACCGCCAAAAGCCGCCGCTCGGCGTCGGCCGCTGCCAGCTGCGCCGTGACCTCTGAAAGGCGGGACGACACCTGGTCAAAGTCGGCCTCCAAGGCATGCGAGTTCCGGCGCAGGGAGAAATAGGTGGCCGCGGCACCGGCAAGCGCGCCGAGCAGCAGCATGAGAAGGGCCAGAATCAAGGCAAAAGCATCCATGGCTTCACTGTTGCACGGGCCTCTGACAATCACAGGCAATGACATTCGCCGGTACTGCCTGCGGGGGCCCGGCGGGTAGAATCAATGCTCGTGGCTCTTACTATTGGCATCGTCGGACTGCCCAACGTCGGCAAATCAACCCTCTTCAACGCGCTTACCCGCAACCAGGTCCTGGCCGCGAACTATCCGTTCGCCACCATCGAACCCAACGTCGGCGTGGTGAACCTCCCGGATCCCAGGCTCCAGAAGCTCGCCGGCATCTTCGGCTCGCAGCGTGTCCTGCCCGCCGCCGTGTCCTTCGTGGACATCGCAGGCATCGTCAAGGGCGCATCCGAAGGGGAGGGGTTGGGCAACCAGTTCCTGGCCAATATCCGCGAGGCTGAAGCCATCGCCCAGGTTGTCCGGGTCTTTGATGACCCCGACGTGGTGCACGTTGACGGCAAAGTGGATCCCCGCTCGGACATGGAGACCATCAACACCGAGCTGATCCTCGCCGACCTGCAGACCATCGAAAAGGCCGTCCCGCGGATCGAAAAAGAAGTCAAGATCAAGAAGCGGGAGGCGGCCGAGCTTGCCGCCGTCAAGGCCGCACAGGCAGTGCTGGAACGTGGAGACACCATCTACTCCTCCATCAAGAGCGACAAGCTGGAGATGGAGCACCTCAAGGAGCTGGGGCTGCTGACGGCCAAGCCCTTCATTTACGTCTTCAACGCGGACGAAGGCATCCTGGGCAGCCCGGAAAAGCAGGAGGAACTGCGGGCCATGGTGGCCCCCGCGGACTGCATCTTCCTGGACGCCAAGCTCGAAGCCGACCTCGTGGAACTGGACGAGGAAGAAGCCCGCGAGATGCTGGAAATGAACGGCCAGGACGAATCCGGCCTGGACCAGCTGGCCCGCGTGGGCTTCCACACCCTGGGGCTTCAGACCTACCTCACCGCCGGACCCAAGGAAGCACGTGCCTGGACCATCCGGCAGGGGGACACGGCACCGCAGGCGGCCGGCGTCATCCACTCCGACTTCCAGCGCGGGTTCATCAAGGCCGAGGTGGTCTCCTTCGAGGACCTCGTGGACGCCGGTTCCATGGCTGAGGCAAAGTCACGCGGCAAGGTCCGCATCGAAGGCAAGGAATACGTCATGGCCGACGGCGACGTGGTGGAGTTCCGCTTCAACGTCTGACCGCCGGGACGGCTTATCCTGAATCTGTAGGGCGTGATCGTGGCGACCCCAGTCCCCTCCTGAGAGGGAAAACACAAGGAGGCGGCATGCCGGTCCGGCGTCTGATGCAATTGCTCATCGCCGCGGTGGTGGCTGCCCTGGTCCTATCGGGGTGCTCGGGAACCAGTGCCCCGTCTGTTGTGGTTGGGGAGGCAAAGCGCGGCGGCAGCGTGACGGTGGCAGAGGTCAATGCCTTCTCCTCGTTCAACCCGTACAGCGCCAACGGCAATACCGACATCAATTCGAAAATCGGCGCCATCACCCACTCGGGCTTCTTCTACCTCGATGACAGCTCGAAGGTTGTCCGCAACGACAAGTTCGGGCACTTCGAGAAGGTCTCCGACGATCCGCTCAAGGTGAAGTACACGGTCAACGAGGGCGTCAAGTGGTCAGACGGTGCACAGATCGGCGCGGCCGACCTCCTGTTGAGCTGGGCCGCCGGGTCGGGCTACTTCGACGACCTTGATCCAGCCTCCGGGAAGGGAACCAAGTACTTCTCGGTAGCCTCTGACACCACCGGACTGGCGGGCACACTGTTTCCCGAAGTCGGGTCCGACGGCCGGTCCATCACCATCGAGTACGCCGCACCGTACGCCGACTGGGAAGTGGCGTTCGACGTCGGACTTCCCGCCCACGTCGTCGCTGCCAAGAGCGGCCTGAACGACGAGGAAGACCTGGTCCAACTCCTCAAGGACACTCCCCGGGGCAACCCGGAAAAGCCTGCATCAAACCCTGAACTCAAGAAAATCAGCGACTTCTGGAACAGCGGGTTCGATGCAAAGTCCATTCCCGACGATCCGGCGATCTATCTGTCCAGCGGCCCCTACATCGTCCGCGATATCGTGCCGGAAGTCTCAATGAAACTTGTCCGGAACCGGGACTACGTCTGGGGTTCGGAACCCTGGCTGGACGAGATCAATGTCAGGTTCACCGGGGCAGTGCCCGCCGCCGTCGATGCCCTGCGTAACGGCCAGGCGGACATTATCTCGCCCCGGCCGTCAGCAGCAACTGAAGATCTGCTCATGGGACTGTCGGGGCAGGGCATCACTGTGGAACGGTACAAACAGTCCGGCTACGACCATCTGGACCTCAACTTCTCCGGGCCCTTCGCCAACAAGGACGTCCGGGAAGCATTCCTCAAGACAGTTCCACGTCAGGCAATCGCGGACGCAGTCCTGGGAACCCAGGTCCCGGACAGCAAGCCGTTGGACTCCCACGTCTTCCTGCCCGGACAGCCGAAATACGACGAAACGGTGAAGAAAAACGGTTCCTCGGATTACGCCAAGGTTGACATCGACGCCGCAAAGAGCCTCCTGAAGGGCGCAACCCCCACCATCCGGATCCTTTACAACCGGGACAATCCCAACCGTGCCAAGGCGTTTGCCCTGATCCGCGACTCCGCTGCACTGGCCGGCTTCCGTGTGTCCGACGGCGGCCAGGGGAGTGCCGACTGGGCAGCCGCGCTCAGCCGCGGCGGCTACGACGCCGCCTTGTCCGGCTGGATCGGCACGGAGGCCGGCGTGAGCCGGGTGCCGCAGATCTTCCGGACCGGGGCAGGCAGCAACTTCACGGGATATTCCAACGGCGACGCGGACAAGGTCATGGAGCAGCTGGCCGCGACCACGGACCTGGGCAAGCAGGACGAGCTCCTGGCCGACGTTGACAAGCATGTCTGGGAGGACGCATACGGCCTGCCGCTCTACCAAACCCTGGGTACTACCGCCTTCAATTCCCGCGTGGCCGGCATCAAGACCAGTCCCGGTCCCCTCGGCGTGTGGTGGAACGTATGGGACTGGCGGCTGTCCTGATTCAGCCGCGTCCGCTGTGGTTTTCCTGCCCTTGGGGACCCTTCACCCTACCGATTCGCCGTCCGGCCTACTGGCGAGTAGCATGTGACGTGCCTAACTAATTGCTGTGACTTGGGGCATTTCACTGCGCCGGTCACGTTTTGGCAACGGAGTACCAGTATCTGGACTTCGTGCGGTTAGGCTAACTCGTATTATGTAGGTTTCGTCACAGCGGTGAGCTGCGTCCGGCCTGCGGGGAAGCACAAGATTCCCCTATATATCTCTCCCACAACTCATAGGAGGCGGAATGCGTTTTACGCGCACTTCCAAAGCACTGGGCATCGTGGCAATCGCCGCGCTTGCCCTGACCGGGTGCGGCGCCGGCGGCGGCGGCAGCACTGACGGGTCCAGCAATGCTGCAGGGGATCCGAACAAGGTCATCACCGCCTACAGCAACGAGCCACAAAACCCGTTGCTGCCGGCGAACACCAATGAGGTTTATGGCGGCCGCGTGGTCGAGCTCCTCTTTGAGGGCCTGCGCACCTACGATGCCAGTGGCAAGCCTGTCAACGCCCTGGCTGACTCCATTGAGTCGTCCGACGCCCAGAACTGGACCATCAAGGTCAAGCAGGGCCAGAAGTTCACCAACGGTGAAGCCATTACGGCCAAGACCTTCGTTGACTCCTGGAACTTCGCCGCCAACTCCAAGAACCTGCAGAACAACGGATTCTTCTTTGAGTCCATCGCCGGTTACGAAGATGTCTCGGCCGTGAACTCGGAGAAGGGTGCTGACGGCAAGACCACCACCACGCCGGCTCCCAAGGCCGACACCATGTCCGGCCTGGCAGCAACCGATGACTCCACCATCACCGTCAAGCTCGCCCAGCCTGAAGCCGACTGGTCCCTGCGCCTTGGCTACTCCGCTTTCTTCCCGCTTCCGTCCACCGCGCTGGCTGACCCCAAGACCTTCGGTGAAAACCCCGTCGGCAACGGTCCCTACAAGTTCGAGAAGCAGGGTTCCTGGGTCCACGACCAGTCCATCTCCCTGGTTAAGAACGCCGACTACAAGGGACCGCGTGAGGCCAAGAACGGCGGCGTGACCTTCAAGTTCTACACCGACCCGGGCCCCGCATACACGGACCTCCAGTCCGACAACCTGGACATCACAGATGTCCTTCCGTCCAACGCCCTGAAGACCTACGTTGCTGACTTCCCGGACCGGAATGCCACCAAACCGGTTGCCACCAACTCCACGCTGAACATCCCGCCGTACAACCCCAACTTCCAGGGTGAAGCCGGCAAGCTCCGCCGCCAGGCACTGTCCTACGCCATCAACCGCGAGGAAATCGCCAAGGTGGTCTTCAACGGCACCCGCACCCCGGCCAAGGCATTTGTTCCGCCGGTCATCGACGGGTTCAAGGAAGGCCTCAAGGGCAGCGAAGTCCTGAAGTTCGACGCCGCCAAGGCCAAGGACCTGTGGGCACAGGCTGAGAAGATCCAGCCGTACGACAGCTCCAAGCCGCTCCAGATCGCCTCCAACACCGATGGCGGTAATAAGGAATGGATCGACGCCGTAGCCAACGGCTTCAAGAACAACCTCGGCATTCAGGCTGAAATCCAGCCCTTCGCCAAGTTCGCTGAAGTCCTGAACCTCCGCAAGTCCCAGCAGCTGCCCGGCCTTACCCGCGCGGGCTGGCAGGGCGACTACCCCTCGCTGTACAACTTCCTGGGACCGGTCTGGGCCACCAACGCTTCCTCCAACTACGAGAAGTACTCGAACCCCGAGTTCGACAAGCTCCTCAAGGAGGGCCTGGCTGCCAAGAGCACGGATGAAGCCAACGGCAAGTTCAACCAGGCACAGGAAATCCTGTTCCAGGACCTGCCCGGCCTGCCGCTCTGGGATCAGGCACGCCCGATCGTGTGGAGCAACAACATCGTGAAGGCCGAAACCGGCTGGAACGGCGGCATCCTGTACTACGGCATCACCGCCAAGTAGTCCCAGATCTAACTTGCCGACAAGCTGATGGGGGTTCCGGTCACGTCCGGGCCCCCATTGGCTTGCAAGCGGCAGGAAGGCACTCATGAACGCGTTTTCTCCCTTACCGGAAGGCAGGTAATCCTGTGACCCGGTTCATTTTGCGCCGACTCCTTCAGGTGATCCCTGTCTTCCTCGGCACTACCCTTCTGGTGTACTACATGGTGTTCGCCCTGCCGGGCGATCCCATCGCCGCGCTGTTCGGCGACCGCCAGCCCCCGCAGGCAGTGATCGACACCCTGCGCAGCCAGTACAACCTGGACCAGCCCTTCTGGGTTCAGTACGGCCTTTTCCTCAAGAACCTTTTCACCTTCAACCTGGGCAATGACTTCACCGGACAGCCCATCGCGGCGAGCCTTGCCCGTGTGTTCCCTGTGACGGCGATGCTCGCCATCGAGGCACTGGCGATCCAGGCTGTCTTCGGTGTTGCGTTCGGCGTCTTCGCGGGCCTGCGCCGCGGCGGCTGGTTCGATTCAACCGTCCTGGTGGCCTCGCTGGTGGTTATCGCCGTCCCCACCTTTGTGTTGGGCTTCGTTTTCCAGCTCGTTTTCGGCGTGCAGCTCGGCTGGGCCAAACCCACTGTGGGCGCCAATGCCAACTGGGTCACCTTGCTTCTGCCGGCAGTGGTCCTGGGCCTCGTGTCCTTCGCCTATGTCCTCCGCCTGACCCGCGCATCGGTCAGCGAAAACATGAACGCCGACTACGTGCGGACCGCAACCGCCAAAGGCCTTTCCCGGCCCCGGGTGGTCCTGGCACACATCCTGCGCAACTCGCTGATTCCAGTGGTGACGTACCTGGGCGCCAACCTTGGCGGCCTGATGGGCGGTGCCATCGTCACAGAGGGCATCTTCAACGTTCCCGGTGTGGGCAACAAGCTCTACCAGGCTGTCCTTCGCAGTGAGGGCCCCACCATCGTCTCCATCGTCAGCGTGCTGGTGCTGGTGTTCGTGGTGGCCAACCTGCTTGTCGATCTCCTGTACGCCTGGCTTGACCCGAGGATCCGCTATGACCAGTAATAACAGCCACTTCGTGGCCCCCATCGACGAGACACCGCTGCAGGCAACGGACGCCGTCAAGACGGACCAGGCCCCGCTCAGCCTGTGGGCAGACGCCTGGCGCAAGCTCCGCCGTCGTCCGCTGTTCATCATCTCGGCACTCCTGATCCTTGCCCTGATCGTGATTGCGCTGTTCCCCGGCCTCTTCACGTCAACCCCGCCCAACGAGGGCTGTGAACTCGCCAACTCCGAGGCAGGCCCCACCGCCGGACACCCGTTCGGCTTCACCTTCCAGGGCTGCGACGTTTACTCCAGGGTCATCCACGGCACGCAGGCCTCCCTTTCCGTAGGCCTGCTCTCCGTACTCTGCGTCCTGGTCATCGGCGTGACCCTCGGCGCCCTCGCCGGATACTACGGCGGCTGGATCGATGCCGTCCTGGCCCGGCTGGGCGATATCTTCTTCGCCCTGCCGCTGGTGCTCGGCGCACTGGTGATCACCCAGCTCCCGCTGTTCCGCGAGAACAAGAGCGTATGGACCGTGGTGTTCGTCATTTCGCTCCTGGCCTGGCCGCAAATGGCCCGCATCACCCGCGGCGCGGTGATCGAGGTGCGCAACGCGGACTTCGTCACCGCTGCACGGGCGCTGGGCGTTTCCAAGTTCGGCGCACTGATCCGCCATGTCCTGCCGAACGCCCTGGCTCCGATCATCGTCCTGGCAACGCTGGAACTTGGCGTGTTCATCGTGGCCGAAGCCACCCTGTCCTTCCTGGGCATTGGCCTCCCGCAGAGCATCATGTCCTGGGGCAATGACATTGCAGGTGCGCAGGCATCGATCAGGACCCGGCCGGAAATCATGCTCTACCCGGCCGCCGCGCTCTCCCTTACGGTGTTGAGCTTCATCATGCTGGGCGACGCCGTGCGTGACGCCCTTGACCCGAAGAGCCGTCAGCGATGAGAGAAAAAGAGATGACAACTCCAGAAGTCCGCATCGATGAGGCCGGCACCACCGGCGTCAGGCCGCTGCTGGAAATTCGTGACCTGGCCATCACCTTCAAGACCGGCGGCGGTGAAGTCCAGGCTGTCAGGGATGCCCACCTGACCATCATGCCCGGCGAAACGGTTGCGATCGTGGGGGAGTCCGGCTCCGGAAAGTCCACCACGGCGCTGGCAGCCATCGGACTCCTGCCCAACAACGGCAGGGTGTCCGGCGGGCAGATCCTGCTGGACGGCGAGGACATTGCCCACGCCAGCGAACAGCGCATGATCGAACTGCGCGGCAACACCATCGGCATGGTCCCGCAGGACCCCATGTCCAACCTGAACCCGGTGTGGAAGATCGGCTACCAGGTCAGGGAAACACTGAAGGCGAACGGCCGTCCCAGCGGACCGGATGACATCGCCAAGGTACTGTCCCAGGCAGGGCTGCCGGATGCCAAACGGCGGGCCAACCAGTACCCGCACGAGTTCTCGGGCGGCATGCGCCAGCGCGCGTTGATTGCCATTGGCCTCTCCTGCCAGCCGCGCCTGCTGATCGCTGACGAGCCGACGTCGGCCCTCGACGTCACCGTCCAGCGGCAGATCCTGGACCACCTGGAGACCATGACCAACGAGCTTGGCACCTCGGTCCTGCTGATCACCCATGACCTGGGCCTGGCAGCCGAGCGTGCAGACAAAGTGGTGGTCATGTACCAGGGCCGCGTCGTTGAAGCTGGACCTTCGCTGGAATTGCTCCGGGACCCGCAGCATCCCTACACCAAGCGGCTCGTTGAGTCCGCTCCGTCGCTGGCCAGCCGTCGTATCCAGGTGGCCAAGGAGCAGGGCGTGGAGACGACGGACCTCCTGGCACCCGCCGCCGAGACGGTGAAGTCCGATACCTTCCTGCAGATCCAGGACCTGCGGAAGGTGTACAAGCTGCGCCAGGGGCTTGGTAAGACAACGGACTTCGCAGCCGTCGACGGCGTGAGTTTCGACGTGCGACGTGGAACCACGACGGCGATCGTGGGGGAGTCGGGGTCCGGCAAGTCCACAGTGGCCAAGATGGTGCTCCAGCTGGAAAAGCCGACGGACGGCAGGATCCTGTTCGACGGTGTCGATACCTCCGCCCTGAAGCCGGCCGAACTGTTCAAGTTCCGCAGGCGGGTCCAGCCGATCTTCCAGGACCCGTACGGCTCCCTCGATCCGATGTACAACATCTACCGCACCATCGAGGAACCCCTTCGCGTCCATAAGATCGGGGACCAGACCAGCCGGGAGAAGAAAGTCCGGACGCTGCTGGACCAGGTGGCGCTGCCCCAGTCCGCCATGCAGCGCTATCCGAACGAGCTGTCCGGCGGGCAGCGGCAGCGTGTTGCCATTGCCCGGGCGCTGGCCCTGGACCCCGAAGTCATCATCTGTGACGAGGCGGTCTCCGCGCTGGACGTACTGGTGCAGGCGCAGGTGCTCAACCTGCTCGCCGACCTGCAGGCCAACCTTGGGCTGACGTACCTGTTCATCACGCACGACCTTGCCGTGGTGCGGCAGATCGCTGACCACGTGTGCGTGATGGAAAAGGGCCGACTGGTGGAGACCGGGTCCACGGACGATGTCTTCGAGTCCCCGAAGCAGGAATACACGAGGGCGCTGCTGAACGCCATCCCCGGCGCGAAGCTGATGCTTCCGCCTGAGGTGGCATAGCGGGAAGTTTCCCCCGAACGGCTGGAGCCGGGACCTTCGGGTCCCGGCTCCAGCTGTTTCACTGCACTACTGCTCTACCGCAGCCTTTTGGTCCAGCCCCAGTTCACGCAGCCTGCGCGCAAGGATCCCGCCGAGGGCTGCGCGGCCTTCGGTGTTCATGTGGACGGCGTCCGCAAGGTCCTTTGCCAGTCCGTACCTCGTGAGCCAGTCGCCGACGGAAACAAAGGGAAGTCCGTTGGTTGCTGCCACGGCACCCAGCAGGGCGTCCACCTCGCTCCGGCGGCCGCCGCCGTCGTTTGCGCCGCGCGCCAAGGTGCCGATCACGGCAATCCGCGTTCCGGGGTAGCGGGTCCGCAGTTCGGCAACCAGCCGCTGGGCGTTTCCGGTGATCTGTGCGTCGCTTGCGCCCTTGGCGGCGTCGTTCCCGCCGCCCTCGAGGACGATCAGGGCGGGAGTGCCGGAGGGCAGCAGCCAGTCCCCGCGCTGCAGGGCATCAATGTAGTTGCCTGTGGCTCCGTTCGCCGCCACGTATCCTGTGCCGCCGCGGCCGCAGAAGTACACGTCGTAGCCGGCAGCGGCGAGGCCAAGGCGCGGCCAGCCGTCTGTCGGTTCCGACTGTGAATCGCCGATCAGCAGGACAGTCCTGCTGATGTCCGGAACCACTGCTTCGAGCCTTCCATTGCCGGGATTCAGGATCCGGGACGTGGCCGCCAACGCGGGATTCCCTCCTGCGCCGACGGCTTGCCCGGCTGCCGCCCGTGCCAACCCGCCGTCGAAAGAGTCGCCGGAAAGTCCCCAAGCGGCAAGCCCAAGGACCGCCGAAACCGCCAGGAGGCCGGATGCAGCGGCGGTGGCAGCCCGGGCGGCACCACGCGGGGTCCTGGCCTTAGCAGGGGGCATCGTTGTCTCCGGCGCGCTCAAAGGTGGGCTGTGTCACAGCCATCATGCCACGTATGCGGAAGTGGTAGTGAACTTAGTCACACGGCGCAGTGGTCCGGCGCAATCGCGGCATCCCGGAGGCGGCAAATCCCGGCGGAATTTAGGCCAACAAATGGCTCACCGGCTAGAATAGAGGTAGGCGCCCTGTGCCAAGGGCCTTGTCCGTCGTGCGTTCCAGTTGGAAATGTCGCGATACAACAGCTGACTTCACCACTGAATCGAGCAATAACGCATGTCTGAAACCACCACCAACACCGCGGTAGCCACTGCATCGCGCAGTGACCTGCGCAACGTCGCGATCGTGGCCCACGTTGACCACGGCAAGACCACCCTGGTCGACGCCATGCTCAAGCAGACCCACTCCTTTGCCGAGCACAACCACCTCGAAGACCGCGTCATGGACTCCGGTGACCTGGAACGCGAAAAGGGCATCACCATCCTGGCCAAGAACACCACCGTGGCCTACAACGGTCCGTCCTCCAAGGGCGAGACCATCACGATCAACGTCATCGACACCCCCGGCCACGCCGACTTCGGCGGCGAGGTGGAGCGCGGCCTGTCCATGGTCGACGGCGTCGTCCTCCTCGTTGATGCTTCTGAAGGCCCGCTGCCCCAGACCCGCTTCGTGCTGCGTAAGGCCCTCGCCGCGCACCTGCCGGTGATCCTGCTGGTCAACAAGACCGACCGCCCCGACGCGCGGATCGACGAAGTCGTGCACGAGTCCATGGACCTGCTCCTGGGCCTCGCCTCCGACCTCGCCGACGAAGTTCCGGACCTCGACCTGGACAAGATCCTCAACGTCCCCGTCGTATACGCCGCAGCCAAGGTTGGCCGCGCCTCCCTTGAGCAACCCGCCAACGGCACCGCCCCGGAGAACGAAGACCTGGAGCCGCTGTTCCAGACCATCATCGAGCACATCCCGGCCCCCACTTACAACCCGGAGGGTGTCCTGCAGGCGCACGTCACCAACCTGGACGCTTCCCCGTTCCTGGGTCGCCTTGCGCTGCTTCGTATCTACAACGGCACGTTGCGCAAGGGCCAGACCGTGGCTTGGGCACGGGCCAACGGTGAACTCAAGAACGTCAAGATCACAGAACTGCTTGCCACCAAAGCCCTGGAGCGCGTCCCGGCTGAGTCCGCCGGCCCAGGCGAGATCGTCGCCGTCGCCGGCATCGAGGAAATCACCATTGGTGAGACCCTGACCGACGCCGAGAACCCGCAGCCACTGCCGCTGATCACCGTGGACGATCCCGCGATCTCCATGACCATCGGTATCAACACCTCGCCGCTGGCCGGCAAGGTCAAGGGCGCCAAGGTCACTGCCCGCCAGGTCAAGGACCGGCTGGACAAGGAACTGATCGGTAACGTGTCCATCAAGGTGCTCCCCACCGAGCGTCCGGATGCCTGGGAAGTCCAGGGCCGTGGCGAGCTGGCGCTGGCCATCCTGGTTGAGCAGATGCGCCGCGAAGGCTTCGAACTGACCGTCGGCAAGCCGCAGGTTGTGACCAGGACGGTCGACGGCAAGATCCACGAACCGATGGAGCACATGACCATCGACGTGCCCGAGGAATACCTGGGCGCCGTAACGCAGCTCATGGCTGCCCGCAAGGGCCGCATGACCAACATGGCCAACCACGGCACCGGCTGGTGCCGCATGGAATTCATCGTTCCCGCCCGTGGCCTGATCGGCTTCCGCACCCGGTTCCTCACCGACACCCGCGGCGCCGGCATCGCAGCCTCCATCTCCGAAGGCTACGAGCCGTGGGCCGGCCCCATTGAGTACCGCACCAACGGCTCCATGGTCGCCGACCGCGCCGGTGTTGTTACCCCGTTCGCCATGATCAACCTGCAGGAACGCGGCTCCTTCTTCGTGAAGCCCACCTCCGAGGTGTACGAGGGCATGATCGTGGGCGAGAACTCCCGCGCCGACGACATGGACGTCAACATCACCAAGGAAAAGAAGCTCACCAACATGCGTGCCGCTTCCTCCGACACCTTCGAGAACCTGACCCCGCCGCGTGAGCTCACCCTCGAAGAGTCGCTGGAATTCGCCCGTGAGGACGAGTGCGTGGAGGTGACCCCGGAATCGATCCGCATCCGGAAGGTCATCCTGGACACCAACGAGCGTGCCAAGGCCAACCGCGCCCGCGCCAAGGCATAACAACGCCCTGACCGAACAGAATGCCACCGGCTCCAGGCCGGTGGCATTCTGCGTTAAGTCTTATTCCTGTCGTGAGCGTCCCTGCGCAATGAACCCAGCGCTGGGTGCGCGGGGACTGTCCCTGCGCACTGAACCGCTCCGTCACGGCGCCAGCCCGTTGTCCACATGGCCGCGCAAACCCGGTGCCCTCGGGCCGTTGTACGGGCAGCATGCACTCATGCAAAGTGTTATTGATGCGCTGGCCGTCATGGGCGGAGTTGGTACCACCAACTCCTTGCGGCTGGCCGTGTCTCCCGCCGGTCCATCGAAGCCGGTGTGTCTGCTGGAACCGTGCAAAGGGTGGCGCGGGGTGTCTATGCCCTGCCGGATGCGGATCCGTTGCTCCTCCATGCCGGCCGTCATCACGCGGTTCCCGGCTGCGTCACAGCCGCTCTGGCAGCGGGGCTGTGGGTGGTCCGGCGTCCGGAAAAACCGCATCTTGCCGCCCGGCATGGTCGGTCCATCACTGGCTGTGTGGTGCATCGCAGCAGCATTCCCCTGACGCATCTGGATATGGTCTGCCAATCGCTCCGCTGCCTGCCGCCGCTCGAAGGCCTGGCCATCGCCGAATCAGCGGTCAAGACCGGACTGGTCCAGCTTCCGGAACTCCGGGAGAAGTTTCCGGCCGCGCGGGAGAAGGCATTACGTGCGCTGGTTGCCAGGATCCAGCCGCAATCCGGATCCATTATCGAAACAATGGCGCGGTACCTGCTGGAAGAAGCGGGGCTGACCGTCGAGTTGCAGGTCAAGATTCCAGGGATGGGCCATCTTGACCTCCTCGTTGACGGCCTTCTGGGGATTGAGACGGACGGTTACGCGCACCACAGCAGCCGGGAAGCCTACCGGGAGGACCGGCGGCGGTGGAACGTCACCGTTGTGAGAGGTGTTCCAACCCTCCGGGTGACGTTTGAGATGCTGCTAGGCGAGCCAAACGAGTTCGTGCGGATGGTGCAGCAGGCTCTGGCCACGTACCGCACTGCGCAGTGACGGCAAGGTTGGAGGCGCACGGGCAGTCCCTGCGCGATGAGAGCCGTCGTCAGCGAGCAGCTGGACGGCGCGGGGGAGCGGGCGGGACCTCCTTGGCGGCCACCACCTGCCCAAGGGGAATGACGACGTCGGCCTGCCGGGTCCGGATTGTGCAGGAAACGGCGTCACAGGCCACCAGGTGGCCCAGGGCATCCGTGAGGCCACCTTCGATCCGGTAACGCACCACCACGCGGATCCCGGGCGCAGCCGAGGCAAGGAAGCGGGCGGGTGAAGGTAATGGCTGACTCACCAGTTCATACTAGGGGCGCCGGCTAGGTTCGCGGGAACGGGCTGGGAGATAATAGGCTCAGATGTCAATAGTCCGGCCATGCTGCCGGATGCAAGAGCCGGCGGGGAAGCCGGAACCCAACGTGGAGAGGCCAGGGACGTGACGTACGTAATCGCGCAGCCGTGTGTGGATGTCAAGGACAAGGCATGTATTGAGGAATGCCCGGTCGACTGCATCTATGAGGGCGAGCGTTCGCTGTACATCCATCCGGACGAATGCGTGGACTGCGGCGCCTGTGAACCGGTGTGCCCGGTGGAAGCCATCTACTACGAGGATGACACCCCGGAGGAGTGGGCCGACTACTACAAGGCCAACGTTGAGTTCTTCGACGACCTCGGGTCGCCCGGTGGCGCGGCCAAGATCGGCAACACGGGCAAGGACCACCCCATGATCGCCGCCCTGCCGCCGCAGAACCAAGACCACTGACGCGGACGCACGCCGTGACCGCAGCAGTGAATTCGTTTGGCCTGGACCTGCCCGACTACCCCTGGGAGGCCATGGCCCCGTACCTGGCCAAGGCTTCGGAGCATCCCGGCGGAGCCGTGAACCTCTCGATCGGCACGCCCGTGGATCCCACGCCGCAGCTGATACAGGAGGCACTGAAAGCTGCCGCGAACGCCCCCGGATATCCCACGGTGCACGGCACCCCGGCCCTCCGGGAAGCCATCGCCGGCTGGTTCGAGCGGCGCCGCGGCGTTGCCGGGCTGGACCCCCGGAACATCATGCCCACAGTGGGGTCCAAGGAACTCGTCGCGTGGCTCCCGCTGCTGCTGGGCCTCAAGCCGGGGGACGTCGTCGTACGTCCCAAGGCGGCCTACCCCACGTACGATATCGGCGCCACCCTCGCAGGCGTCACCTCTGTGGCAACGGACAACCTGGACGAACTCGACGACGCCACCCGCGCCCGTGTCCGTCTCATCTGGGTCAATTCCCCCGGAAATCCCACGGGCAGCGTCCGGGACGTCGGATCCCTGAAAGCGCTCGTGGAGCAGGCCCGCGGGCTGGGCGCCGTGGTGGCCTCGGACGAATGCTACGCAGAACTCGGATGGGGGGACTGGGACGTCCAGCGCGGCGGCCGGCGGGTCCCCAGCATTCTGGACCCCCAGGTGGCGGGCGGCTCGCACCGTGGCCTGCTGGCCGTGTACTCGCTGAGCAAGCAGTCCAACCTGGCCGGCTACCGCGCAGCGTTCGTTGCCGGGGATCCGGACCTGATGCCCAACCTGGTCAACAGCCGCAAGCATGCAGGAATGATCGTCCCCTACCCCGTCCAGGAGGCCATGCGCGTGGCCCTGGGCGACGACTCGCACGTCGAGGCTCAGAAGGACCTGTACCGGAGCCGCCGGGAGCGGCTGGTGCCGGCCCTGCTGGACTTCGGCCTGCAGATCAAGGATTCCGACGCCGGCCTGTACCTTTGGTCGACGGCGGGGGAGGGCACGTGGGACACGGTGGCACGCCTGGCCGGCCTCGGCATTGTGGTGGGACCGGGCGTTTTCTACGGAGACGCGGGCAACGGATACGTCCGGGTTGCCCTTACCGGATCGGACGAACGGATTGACGCGGCGGTGGCACGCATAGCCGGATCGGGTTCCTGAGGCACCGTAATATTCATGTGACTCGCCCCACATCCAGTGCCTTTTGGGGCGGATTTGGACGCCACGGATTAGTGACACCCGCCAAGGAGCGGTACTTTTTAAGTGACTATCAATGGTGGCTTTCTACAAGAAGGCAGCCCGGGTGTTGGAACCTGTCCTCTCAGGCTTCGTGCGCGGCTCACCTGATGTTGGATCAAGCTTTCGACAGAGGCCCAGAAGCCTCATGAAGGGGACTCCATGACTGAGACCAACAATGCTGCGACCCTGCTCCACGCAGGTGGCGAGCTGAAGCTCCCGCGCATCCAGGTTGTTGAAGGGAACGAAGGTTACGACGTCTCCAAGCTGCTGAAGCAGACCGGTGCCGTGACCTTTGACCCCGGCTTCATGAACACCGCAGCAACCACCTCGGCAATCACCTACATCGATGGCGATGCGGGCATCCTGCGCTACCGCGGATACCCCATCGAGCAGCTGGCGCAGCACTCCAGCTTCCTTGAGGTGTCCTACCTGCTGATCTACGGCAACCTGCCCACGCCCACGGAACTGGAGGAGTTCGACCAGAAGATCCGCCGGCACACGCTGCTGCATGAGGAGCTCAAGGGCTTCTTCGGCGGTTTCCCCCGGGACGCGCACCCGATGCCGGTGCTGTCCTCGGCCGTTTCCGCGCTGTCCACCTTCTACCAGGACTCGCTGGACCCGTTCAACGCAGAACAGGTCGAAGTCTCCACCATCCGCCTGATGGCAAAGCTGCCTGTGATCGCGGCGTACGCGCACAAGAAGTCCATCGGCCAGCCCATGCTGTACCCGGACAACTCCCACAACCTCGTGGAGAACTTCCTGCGCCTCAGCTTCGGCCTGCCTGCTGAGCAGTACGAAGTGGACCCGATCGTAGCGAAGGCGCTGGACCTGCTGCTCATCCTGCACGCGGACCACGAGCAGAACTGCTCCACGTCCACCGTGCGCCTGGTGGGCTCGTCCAACGCCAACCTGTTCGCGTCGGTGTCCGCCGGCATCAACGCACTCTTCGGCCCTGCCCACGGCGGTGCCAACGAGGCCGTACTCAAGATGCTTCGCCAGATCCAGGCCGACGGCACCAAGCCCGAGGACTACATGGAGAAGGTCAAGAACAAGGAGGACGGCGTCCGCCTCATGGGCTTCGGACACCGGGTCTACAAGAACTACGATCCGCGCGCGAAGATCGTCAAGGCCACGGCCCACGAGATCCTCACCAAGCTCGGCGGCAACGACGAACTGCTGGACATCGCCCTCCGCCTGGAGGAGAAGGCGCTGAACGACGACTACTTCATCCAGCGCAAGCTCTACCCGAACGTGGACTTCTACACCGGCCTGATCTATAAGGCGATGGGTTTCCCGGAAAAGATGTTCACGGTGCTGTTCGCCATCGGCCGCCTGCCGGGCTGGATTGCCCAGTGGCGCGAAATGATCAATGACCCCAACACCAAGATCGGCCGCCCGCGCCAGCTGTACATCGGCGAGCCGGAGCGGGACTACCCGGCCCGCTGATCCCGGCTAAGGCCTGACATTACGACGGCGGCCGCCCACCTTTTCCAGGTTGGCGGCCGCTTTTGCGTTAATCACCATCGACTGCCGAGTACTTGTCGTTCCGGGCCTCCAGAACGACAAGTACGGAGCAATCGACGGGGTCAGGAGGCGTAGCCCTGGGGGTTGTTCTTCTGCCAGCGCCAGTGGTCTTCGCACATCTGGTCCACCGTCTTGGTGGTGGACCAGCTCAGGTCCGCCAGCGCAGAGGTGGCGTCGGCCCAGAACGCGGGAAGGTCCCCGGCACGGCGGCCGGTGATCTCGTAGGGGATGGGCTTGCCCACGGCCTTTTCGAAGGAGCGCAGGACCTCCAGGACGGAGGAGCCCTTGCCGGAGCCGAGGTTCCAGCGGAAGACGCCGGTACGCCCGGCGATGTGGTCAAGCGCCGCAACGTGCCCTTCGGCCAGGTCCACCACGTGGATGTAGTCGCGCAGGCAGGTCCCGTCCGGGGTGTCGTAGTCGCGGCCGAAGACCATGAGCTTCTCGCGCCGGCCCACTGCCACCTGGGCGATGAAAGGAACCAGGTTGTTGGGGATGCCTTGGGGGTCTTCGCCGATCCGGCCCGAGGGGTGTGCGCCCACCGGGTTGAAGTAGCGCAGCAGTGCTATGTGCCAGCGGGAGTCGGCCGCCCCGAGGTCGGAGAGGATGTCTTCGATCTGTTCCTTGGTGCGCCCGTAGGGGTTGTTGGCGCCGATCTCCATCTTTTCCACGTACGGGATGGGATTGTGTTCGCCGTAGACGGTTGCTGAGGAGCTGAACACGATGGACCGGACGTCGTGCCGGTCCATCACGCGGATCAGGTTCAGGGTGCCCACCAGGTTGTTGTAGTAGTACTTCAACGGCTCCTGCACCGATTCCCCCACAGCCTTGAGCCCGGCGAAGTGGATGACGGCCTCGATGCCGCTGTGGGCAAAGACCTTTTCGACGGCGGCCTCGTCCACAAGGTCGACGTGGTGGAACTCCGCGGCCTTCCCGGTGAGTTCGGCCACCCGCCGCAGCGATTCCTCGCTGGAGTTGACCAGGTTGTCGATGACGACCACGTCGTGGCCGGCTTCCTGCAGGGAAAGAACAGTGTGGGAACCGATGTAGCCGGTGCCCCCTGTAACCAAGATTTTCATGCCTCAACGCTATCCCACGGGGAGCGGTGTCCGCCCCCGCGTTCCGGATGCCGGGCGTACACCCGGGCGGCGGAATCCGCGATGGAAGCACAAGTGTGCTAGTAAGAATGGTGCCCAAAATAGTAGACGCTGATGCCCGGCGCCAAGATGTTGTCCAAGCGGTTCTCCGTATCATCGCCGTTGACGGGCTGGAGCGCGCCTCGCTGCGGGAGGTGGCGGACGAGGCCGGGCTTGCAGTTGGGTCCGTCCGGCACTACTTCGAAGGCAGCGAGGAACTCCTGGCGTTCTCGTTCGGCATGGTGGTGGACCGGGTGGTGGGCCGGCTTGAAGCCCTGCTGCCGGCAGTACAGGAGGCCGTCCCGGCCAGCCCCCAACAGCGACAGTCCGTTTTAACCCTCCTGGGCGGCATGCTTCCCCTGGACGAGGAAACGGCTGTGGAGGCCTGCGCCTGGCTGGCCTTCAAAAACGCGGCGCGGATCAGGCCCTTCCTCGCTGCCGAAGCCGACCGCAGCCACCGGGACGTCGCGGCAATCGTTGGCGGGGTGGTGGCCTCCCTGCTCCCGGAGGATGAACCGCAGGAGAACCTGGTGGTGGAGGCAGAACGGCTCCTGGCCACGCTGGACGGGCTGTGCATGCATGCCCTGCTGCAACCGGGCTGGATGACCGCGCAGATGTGCCGTGACGTGCTTGAGCGGCACCTGGACGGGCTGGCACGGTAAGCGTTCTGCCATCCGCAGTCCGTCCTGCACTACCGTGAAGTGGCTGCGGGAATAGACTGATAGCCGGGTACAGCGCACCGGCTCACGCCGTCCGGCATGGGCAGGCCAGGGAAGGACTTGGGATGCATCACGCAAGCGGTTCAGGGTGGCAGATCACCACCGACACGTCCGGGCCGATGATGATCGCGCTCTACGTCCGGGACGCGGCCGGCCTGAACGGCGTGGGGCATCCCATGCTGTCCCATACGACACCCAAAGTGCGCCCCGCCGACCACACCCACCTGACGGCAGACGTGGGCGGACTCGGCGCGCTGAAGACCGAGTGGGAAGCCTGGTGGGAGCAGCTGCTGAAGGCCCACCCGCACACCGCTCCGGAGCTCTCCCCGCCCAGCTTCGAAGCGTTCGGCAACTCTCCGGCGCTCCAGCGGGTCCTGCAGGCACACTTTGGCTCCGCGCTCACCTGGGCCAGGGAGCGCAGGAGCGAATACGCCGAGCTCGAGGCCGAACGCGTGGCCTCGGGAACGGACCAGTTGCTCGAGGACATGGTGGACGACAGGCTGATGGAAGTGGGGCGGGACTCGCGGGACTTCAAGCTCACCATCATCGAACTTCCCCTGGACGAGCAGCGGGCCTGGTACCTGGAGCCGGACAAGATCATCATGAGCCGGCATCTGATGGGGCAGCCCGATCTCTTCCGCAGCTACGTCCAGCCCGTGCTGGAGATCCTGGTCTAAGCCTTCGCGGGGCCGGCCCTCCGCAAGGCAGGACGACGGCGGCGCTCAGCTGCCGCCGTCGTCCGCCCGTACGGTGATGCGCACCTGTCCGTCCGGGACCCCTGACACCTGCCACCCGTCCCCGTTGGGACGGTTCCAGCTGCGGCCGGCCACGTCCACTTGGGTGACGGCCAGGTCCTTGGCGCTGGCGACCGCCCACTGGGCAATCGACCACGACAACGGCCCGTTGGCGTCCACCACCAGGGTGGCCCCGTCCACCTGTGAATCCACACCCCCGTATGCCTGCTCCAGCTCGGTGGCTACGGATGCGGTATCGCCGCCGGCTACTGGGGAGCGCAGCGTGCACTGGACTCCCGCCGGGGTCTGTCCGGTCAGCGCGGAGGCAAAGGCGCGTCCCATGTCCTCGTGCTGGGCGTAGGCCTTGGGGTACGCGGACTTCTGGACCTGCTGTGCTGCCTCAGTGATGTCCAGCGTCTCGTATTCCGGGATTTTCACCAGTGCGTCATAGAAGGCATTGACGGCGTAGTAGGGGTCCATGATCTGGGCCTCGGTGCCCCAGCCCTGGGAGGGCCGCTGCTGGAAGAGCCCCCGCGAGTCGGGGCCGGCCTGGTCGCCGTGGCCGATGTTGCGCAGTTTGGATTCCTGCATGGCGGTGGCCAGGGCGATGGTGGCGGCCCGGGGCGGCAGTCCGCGCCGGACAGCCGCCGCGGTGATCAGCGCCGCGTTGGCCGCCTGGTCCGGAGCCAGCTCCCCGCTCCGGTTACCGGCCGTGGCGGTGCAGCGTTCCGAAACCAGCGTCTCGGAACGCTGCACAAAGTACACGGCGGTGTAAATGCCGCCTGCCAGCAGGGCAAGGGTGAGGAGCAGCACCACCAGGCGGCGCAGGCCGCGTCTTCGTGCCACGAAGGGATCAGTTGGCGTGCAGGGCGTCGTTCAATTCCACTGTCTGGCCCTTGCGGGGAAGGGCCTCCACCGCACCGGTGGTGGAGTTGCGGCGGAACAGCAGGTTGGGCACGCCGGAGAGTTCGGCAGCCTTGACGATCCTGGTGGTGTCTTCGCCCACCTCGTCCTTGGGGCCTGGAACGCGGACGCGCGTGCCTGCCGTGACGTAAAGCCCGGCTTCCACCACGGAATCGTCACCGATGCTGATGCCCACGCCGGAGTTGGCGCCGAGCAGGACGCGCTCACCGATGGTGATCTTCTCCTTGCCGCCGCCTGACAGGGTGCCCATGATGGAGGCGCCGCCGCCCACGTCGCTGCCGTCGCCGGTGACGACGCCGGCGGAAATGCGGCCCTCAACCATGGAGGTGCCCAGGGTGCCGGCGTTGAAGTTCACGAAGCCTTCGTGCATGACGGTGGTGCCGGCGGCGAGGTGGGCACCCAGGCGGACGCGGTCGGCGTCGGCAATCCTCACACCGGTGGGCACCACGTAGTCCACCATGCGCGGGAACTTGTCGATGCCGTAGACCGTGACGGCACCCCGGCGGCGCAGGCGGGCGCGCGTCAGTTCGAAGCCCTCGACGGCGGCGGGGCCGAAGTTGGTCCACACCACGTTGGGGAGCTTGCCGAAGATGCCGTCCAGGTTGATGGTGTTGGGCTGGACCAGGCGGTGCGAGAGCAGGTGCAGGCGGAGATAGGCGTCCGCGGTGTCCGCCGGCGCTTCATCGAGGTTGATCTGGACAAAGACCACCTTCTGCTCAGTGCCGCGGTCCTCATCGGCGCCGTCCTCGGCGATCCGGGTCAGGACCTCGTCAGCGTTGTCCACCGAGCGGTGGTTCTCCGCTGCAACACCCAGGGCCGGCGCGGGGAACCAGACGTCCAGGACGGTGGCGTCAGCGGTGGCTATCGTGGCAACGCCAAAGCCAAAGGCGGAACGGTCATCAGCGTTGGAGGTCAGGGTTTCGGGCACGGCAGAGGAAGCGGTCTCAGTCATGTGCCCCAGTCTATCGACGGCGGGGCATGGGGTTCGAACTAGACTGGCTTCGTGACTGCCGAAACCGCCCCTGACCCTTCCGTGTCCACCCTCGACTTGCGCCAGGACGTTGCGCTGCTGACCGCGGCGCTGATGGACATCAACAGTGTGTCCGGCAACGAGAAGCAGCTCGCCGACGCTGTGGAAGCCGCTTTGCTGGAGATCCCGCAGCTGACGGTGGTGCGTGACGGCGACGCCATCATCGCCCGGACCGAACTCGGCCTGGCTGAGCGTGTGATCCTTGCCGGCCACCTGGACACGGTGCCCCTTCCGCTCACCGAAGGCTCCCGGGGCACTGTTCCCTCAAGCTGGGAATCCGGCGTCCCGGGGGAGGGCGTCCTGTATGGCCGCGGCGCCACGGACATGAAAGGCGGGGTGGCGGTCCAGCTGGTGCTGGCGGCAGGATTGTTCGACGGCGGTACGCAGCCCAAGCGGGACGTCACCTTTGTGTTCTACGACCACGAGGAAGTGGAAGCCGTGAAGAGCGGCCTCGGGCGCCTGGTCCGGAACCATGGCGGCCTGCTGCAGGGGGACTTCGCCATCCTGCTTGAACCGACGGACGGGACGGTGGAGGGCGGCTGCAACGGCACCAGCCGGTTCGAAGCAAGCACTGTGGGGGAAGCCGCGCACTCGGCCCGCGCCTGGATGGGCAGCAATGCCATCCACGCGGCAGCGCCGATCCTGGCCCGCCTGGCGGCCTACGAACCCCGGACCATCAATGTTGACGGACTTAACTACCGGGAAAGCCTCAACGCGGTGAAGATCAACGGCGGCACCGCCGGCAATGTCATCCCGGACCGCTGCGTGGTGGAAATCAACTACCGGTTTGCCCCGGACAAGACGCCGGACCAGGCTGAGGCCCACGTCCGGGAGCTGCTGGCGGGCTTCGACGTGGTCCGCACCGATGCCGCCGCCGGCGCACGGCCGGGACTGCAGCACCCGGCTGCCGCCTCCTTCGTTGCCGCCGTGGGAGCCGAGCCCAAGCCCAAATACGGCTGGACCGACGTCGCCCGCTTCAGTGACCTGGGCATCCCGGCCGTGAACTTCGGCCCGGGGGACGCACTGCTGGCGCACAAGGACAACGAGCACGTCCACGCCGACGCCGTCCGCAAGTGCCTTGCAGCCCTGCAGAACTGGCTCGCTGCCTGACGGGCCGCGAACAGGAAAGGTCCGGAACTCCCGCGGGGAGTTCCGGACCTTTCCTGCTTGAGCCTTGGAAGCTACGGAGCCGCCGCTTCCAGGACGTCGGGTTCGGCTTTCGCCATACCGCCCGCGGCCTTCTTGGAACCGCGGCGCTCGATCCACACGGCAAGCCGTGACACCGAGATGTTGATGGCGATGTAGATGGCCGCCGCCACGAAGAAGATCGGGAACAGGTACTGCGTACCCAGGAAGTCCGCCATGACCTGGACCGCACGCAGCAGCTCGCCGTACGCCACGATGTAGCCGAGGGAGGTGTCCTTCAGCAGCACCACCATCTGTGCCACGAGCGAAGGCATCATGCGCCGGATCGCCTGCGGCAGCTCGATCAGCATGCGCGACTTGTAGCTGGTGAGGCCGATGGCCAGGCCGGCTTCACGCTGCCCCTTGGGCAGGGACTGGATGCCGGCGCGGATGATCTCGGCAAAGACTGCGGCGTTGTAGAGCACCAGGCCGGTTACGACGGCGATGAACGCGGAGGTGCCGAATCCCAGCAGGATGAAGAGCATCATCAGGACTACGGGCATGCCGCGCAGGAATTCCAGGATGACCCGCATGGGCACCCGGATGAAGGCGGCGTCCGAAATGCGCAGCAGGCAGAGCATCAGGCCCAGGGGGAACGCGATGACAGCGGCGAGTGCCGCCGCGGAGAGCGTGGACCCCAGGCCGTTGCCGAGGAGGCGCCAGACGTCGGCGCGGGTGAAGATCTGCCAGCGGCGGGCCTCGAAGATGCCCTGCTGGGCGAGAATCAGGACCACCCAGGCTAGCAGGCCGAGAATCAGCAGGCCGCCGATGATGGACGCAATGAGGGAGACCCGGCGTGCTTTGGGGCCGGGGACGTCGTAGAGAACGGAGCTCATCGGGCAATCGCCACCTTTCGTTCCACCGTGTTGGCGAGGATACCCAGCGGAACGGTGAGGAGCAGATAGAAGAACGCGGTACCCAGCAGGACGGTGATGACGGCGTCGCCGTTGGCGTTGGCCAGCTGCCGGCCGTAGCCGAACAGCTCCAGGACGAAGAAGGCGCCGGCCACCGAAGAGTTCTTGACGAGCGCGATCAGGATGTTGATCAGCGGCGGGATCACCGTCCGCAGTGCCTGGGGGAGGATGATGAGCGAGAGCACCTGGCCGAACTTCATGCCGATGCTGCGTGCTGCCTCCGCCTGGCCGACGGGCACGCTGTTGACACCTGAGCGGACAGCTTCGGCGATGAACGCGGCGGTGTAGGTGCTGAGGGCGATGATGGCGGCGATCTCGAACTGCTCGAACTTGACCCCGATGCGGGGGAGCACGACTGCTGCGAAGAAGAAGGCGATGGTCAGCGGGGTGTTGCGGAGGACTTCCACGTAGACGGTGCTGAAACCGCGGAGCGCCGCGACCGGGGAGACGCGTGCCGCGGCAAGCAAGGTGCCAAGGATCAACGCGAAGATACCGGAGACGACGGACAGGAAAAGAGTGCGGAGAAAACCCTCCCAGTACAGGGGCAGGTTTTCAAAGATGACGTCCATAAGATCCTTCGGCTGTAAGCGTGGACGGATTGAAGGCTGTACTGCCGGGGCCGTTGGGTGGCCCCGGCAGCTGGCGGACGCTACTTAGTAACGGTTGATGGCCGGGAGCTTGGGCGCGGTCTTGATGACCGAACCGGCGGTTGCTTCCCAGGCCTTCTTGTAGGAGCCGTCCTTCTCGAAGGATTCCAGCTGGTCGTTGATCCAGTTGCGGAACTCGGTGTCGCCCTTCTTCAGGCCGATGCCGTAGGGCTCCTTGGTGAAGGTATCCTCCGACGCGAGCTTGAAGGCATCCGGTTCCTTGTCGACGAAGCCGGCGAGGATCACGTTGTCGGTGGTCACGGCTTCAACCTGCTTGTTGCGCAGCGGCTCCAGGCAGGCGGAGTAGGTGGCGGCCGGAACCAGTTCGGCGCCGTACTTGTCCACGATGGTGGCGGCGGGGGTGGAGCCTGTCACGGAGCAGACCTTCTTGCCCTTGACGTCCTCGGGCTTCTTGATGGAGTCGTTGTCCTTGTTCACCATGAGGGCCTGGCCGGCTTCGTAGTACGGGCCGGCGAAGTCGACAACCTGCTTGCGCTTGTCGCTGATGGTGTACGTGGCGATGACCAGGTCCACCTTGCCCTGCTCGATGAAGGGCTCGCGGTTGGCCGAAACGGTCTCGGACCATTCGATCTTGTCTGCGGAGATGCCCAGCTTGGCGGCGATCAGCTTGCCCATTTCAACGTCGAAACCGACGGGCTTGCCGTCCAGGCCAACCTGGCCAAACAGCGGCTGGTCGAATTTGGTGCCGATCTTGATGGTGCCGGCAGAGGACAGCTTCGCCATGGTGGTTCCGGCAGCAAACGACGGCTTCTCGACGGGGCTGGGGTTGCTGGAGCCACCGGAGTCCCCTCCGCCGCAGGCGCTCAGGGACAAGGCGAGGGCAGCGGTAGCCGCCACGACGAAGGATTTCCGCCTGGACATAAATGCCTTCATGACATTCCTTTCATTGGTGGCCGTGGGTTTTGCGGCCTGGATGCGAACTGACGTGTGGTTGGTTCGGTAATTCAGTGGGTGAGCAGCTTGGACAGGAAGTCCTTGGCGCGGTCGCTCTTCGGGTTGGTGAAGAACTCCTCCGGGGTGGCGTCCTCCACGATCTGGCCGTCCGCCATGAAGACCACGCGGTCCGCGGCCTTGCGGGCGAAGCCCATTTCGTGCGTGACCACGATCATGGTCATGCCTTCCTTGGCCAGCTGGACCATGACATCCAGGACCTCGTTGATCATTTCGGGGTCCAGTGCGGATGTGGGCTCGTCGAACAGCATGACCTTCGGCTTCATTGCCAAGGCACGGGCAATCGCAACGCGCTGCTGCTGGCCGCCGGAGAGCTGGGCCGGCAGCTTGGGGGCCTGGTGGCCCACGCCCACGCGTTCGAGGAGGGCCATGGCGTCCTTTTCGGCGGCTGCCTTGGAGGCGCCCTTGACCTTGATGGGTCCCAGGGTCACGTTCTCCAGGATCGTTTTGTGGGCGAAGAGGTTGAAGGACTGGAAAACCATTCCGACGTCGGCGCGGAGCTGGGCGAGTTCCTTGCCTTCCTCGGGGAGGACTTTCCCGTCGATGCTGATGGTTCCGCCCTCAATGGTTTCCAGGCGGTTGATCGCCCGGCAGAGGGTGGACTTACCGGAGCCCGAGGGTCCGATGACCACAACAACCTCGCCCTTGCGGACCTGCAGGTTGATGTCCTTCAAAACGTGCAGCTGGCCGTAATGCTTATTAACGGCGTTCAGGGAGACGAGGGCATCGCCGGGCACATGAGTAGTCATAGGAACGAATCTAGCGAACAACACTGCGTTATGACGCCAATCACCCCAAGTTCCTGCTGATCGTGATTCAAGAGATACCTGGACTGGGAGGTTAGCCTAGGGGAATGAGCATCAACGCAGATCCGGCCAAGAATTCCCAGCCGCGCCGTAAGGGGCCCCTTGAGCTGCGCCGCAAACAGGCGGCCGTGGAAATGTCGGACCAGCACCTGCTTGATACCAAGGGGCCGGGCCAGTTCGTCCACACCGACCCGTGGCGGGTCCTGCGGATCCAGAGCGAATTCGTCGAAGGCTTCGGCGCCCTCGCGGACATCGGGAAAGCGGTCAGCGTCTTCGGTTCGGCACGGACCAAGCCCGGCAGCCAGTATTACGAGATGGGCGTGGAGGTGGGCCGCAAGCTGGCCGAAGCCGGAGTGGCAGTGATCACCGGCGGCGGTCCGGGCTCCATGGAGGCGGCCAACCGGGGCACGGTGGAAGGCAACGGTGTGTCCGTTGGCCTGGGGATTGAACTGCCGTTCGAGCAGGGCCTGAACCAGTGGGTGGACCTGGGGATCAATTTCCGGTACTTTTTCGCCCGCAAGACCATGTTCGTCAAATACGCGCAGGGCTTCATTGTGCTGCCCGGCGGACTGGGCACGCTGGATGAGCTCTTCGAAGCCATGGTCCTGGTGCAGACGCGCAAGGTGACGTCTTTTCCCATCGTGCTCCTCGGCGTCGAATTCTGGGGGCCGATGATCGACTGGATCAGGGGCACGCTGGTGGCAGAGGGCATGGTCTCGGAGAAGGACCTGGATCTCATCCAGCTCGTGGACGATCCCGCCGAGGCCGTTGACCGGGTCCTGCAGGCCGGAGTGACACCATCCCTTAACGGGGAGCAGCGGCCGGAGTAGCCGCCGGCCAAAGTCCGGGCCGCCGGTCTGGCACGATGGAACCGTGAGCTTCTTCCTCGTTTTCCTGGCCGTCGTGCTGGTGGCGGCCGTCCTTTGGGCCGGCCTGGGCCGGCGCTCCCGCAAGAGGGGCGGTGCCGCGCTGCCCGCCCTGCTGGACGGGGGATTCGAAGAACCGCCCGCCAACCTTCCACCCGTGCTGCTGCCGGAGCACGCCGCTCCCGGAGACATTGAGCAGGTGCGCTTTTCGCTGGGCCTTCGCGGCTACCGGATGGACCAGGTGGACCAGGTCCTGGACGAGCTGCGCGACCAGCTGGCCGCAAGGGATGCGGAACTGGCTGGGCTTCGCAGCCGGCTGGCTGCCATGGAGCAGACCGGAGGGCAGGACGGGGAGCGGGATTTCGACGGCGGACCCGCGGCAGGCGCCGCATCACCGGAGCAGCAGGGCCCGGAAACAGGCACAGAAACTGGCACAGAAACCGCTGCGGGAGACGGTGGAAACCGGGCGGTCGATGAGGTTGCCGCCCAGGGGAAGGGCGGCCTGTGAGCACGGTGGCCCGCCGCAACCCGCTGGCCTCCGCCGGCAATCTGGCGCACCGGATGGCTTCCGCCGTCCGGAACTGGCCGTGGTGGCTCCAGGTCACTGCCCTCTACGTGGGCGCTCGCCTGGTCTCCGCCTGCATCTTCATGGCCGCTGCGCTCCACCAGGGTGCCAACCCCTGGTTCCCGCCCAAGCCGGATTACTGGAATTTCATTAACATCTGGGATGCCCGCTGGTATGCCCAGGTCATCGCCAACGGCTACCCGTCCATCATTCCCACCGACGCCGCCGGCAACGTCCAGGAAAACACCTGGGCTTTCTACCCGCTCTTTCCCGCACTGGCCGGCGGACTCAGCCGGCTGACCGGGCTCAATCCTGCCGCCTCGCTCACCCTGATCGCCATGCTGGCAGGCTGGGCTGCCGCCCTGGTGGTGTACGCACTCTTCCGGCAGAAGGCCCCGCACGCGCCGGCCATGTGGGGGGTAGCGTTCTTTTCGACGTTCCCCGTCTCCGCCGTGCTTCAGGTCCCCTACGCCGAGCCGCTGTCCCTCCTGCTGCTCGCCGCAGCCCTGCTGCTGGTAGTCCGCCGGCAATACCTGTGGGCCATGCCCGTGGTGTTCCTGCTGTCCCTGTCGCGGCCTGTCGGCGTTCCCTTCGCCGCCATGGCGGGGCTGCTGCTGCTGTCCCGCGGCATCGAGCACATCAGGAAGGGGCGGGAGCGCGGCGGGGACGAAGCAGCCCATTCCCTGGGGGACCTGGCGGCACTGGCCGGCCTCACCGCCGTCGCGGGCATCTCTGCGCTCGCCTGGCCCGCCGCGGCGTGGGCAGCGACGGGCGACCCGGAGGCGTATACCAAAACCGAAACCGTGTGGCGGGGCCGGGATCTGGTCCCCTTCAAGCCATGGTTCGACGCCGGCGTCGAACTCTTCGGGCCCGTCCTGGGCCTCCTTGCCCCCGTGGTTTTCGTGGGATTGTTCGCCGCGATGCTGTTCCTTCCGCCCGTGGTGCGGCTCGGCACGGAGCTCCGGCTCTGGTGCGCCTGCTACATGGGATACCTGCTGATGTTCCTCCATCCGCAAACCAGCACGTTCCGGATGCTGCTGCCGCTGTTTCCGCTGGCCTTGGGGGCGGCATTCGTGTCCCGCTCCAGGGCTTACCGGGGAACCGTGGTGGCCATGTTCCTGCTGCTCCAGATCGTGTGGATCGTCTGGCTTTGGGCCTGGGCGCAGTTGCCCGGCGGCGGGGATTACCCGCCCTGACAGATCCTGCTTCTGCGCAGGTCAGCACGGGAATAGCGGCTGCCGGAAAATGTCCATCGATTAGCTACGCACGTGTAATTACGCGATAATGATAGGTAAGCAAGGACAAAAGCATTCAGAAAGTGCGCAGCCTTGGCGGTGGAAACACCACCCTGCCATAGCGGCCTGATCGACATGCGGACACAGCCCGCCCGGGCTGATTAGTCCTGGGACAAAATGGAGGGGAATTCCTCATGGCGGCTATGAAACCACGCACCGGCGACGGCCCAATGGAAGTCACCAAGGAGGGCCGCAGCCTGATCATGCGCGTCCCGCTCGAAGGCGGCGGGCGCCTGGTGGTCGAACTCAACGCGGCCGAAGCAGCCAACCTCAAGGAATGCCTGGTAGGCGTTACCGAATAGTCGTGCTGGACAGGGTGCGCAGCCCGCGGGCTGCGCACCCTGTCCCTTTTGGCGTTTCTACTTCTTGACTGCCACCAGCAGGCCGTCCCCGGTGGGCAGCATCGCCGAAGCCAGCCGGTCGTCGTCGCGGATTGCCCTGCCCACCTGGCGCAGGACCACCGTGGTTGCCTCCCGGCCCGCAGGGTTGGCTACCTTGTCCTTGTCCAGTGCGTCGTTGATGACCAGCAGGCCCGCGGGCTTCAGCAGCCGGATGGCCTGCTCCACGTAGCCGGGCAGGCCCGGCTTGTCCGCATCGATGAAGACAAGGTCGTAGGCGCCATCCGTCAGCCGGGGCAGGACGTCGCCTGCGCGGCCGGAAATGGTGCGGGTCCGGTTGGCGGGGCTGCCGGCCTCGGCAAACGCTTCGCGGGCGGCCCTCAGGTGTTCGACGTCCACATCGATGGTGGTCAGGACGGCGTGCGGGCCCAGCCCCCGCAGCAGGCAGACGCCGGAGACCCCGGCGCCGGTGCCGATCTCGACGGCGGTCTGGGCCTTGGAGGCAGCAGCCAGAACCGTGAGGACGGCGCCCACACCGGGGCTGATGGCGCTTACTCCCAATTCAAAAGAACGTTCCCGGGCCCGAAGCATAACCTCGTCCTCAGCGGGCAGATCTTCTGCATAGGACCAGCTGCTGGACTTGTCGGCGCTCATGAATTATCGCTTTCTGGGCGTAAAGGGGAATGTCTCCTCAAGCCTACTGGGTCCCGCCGGGCTGGCCGGGAAAAGACGGCGTTGCGCCCAAGGCTGAAGTTTGCCGGCGGTCAGGAAATTCCCAGCCAAGTTTGACATGATTAACATCCGCTCATCCAAAAGGTGACCGGCGCCGAATCAGAGATGTCAACAGTATCCGGGCGTTAGCATTCCACGAGGGGAGTGGACGATGTCATCTTCAGTTGTGGCACCTGTCCCTGCAGTAAACAATCCCGACGATGAGTGGGTCCGTCCCACCTGGGAAGAAGTGGTCACCAACCACTCCGCAAAGGTCTACCGGCTGGCGTACCGGCTGACGGGCAACAAGTACGACGCCGAGGACCTCACCCAGGAGGTCTTCGTCCGCGTCTTCCGGTCGCTGGAGAACTTCAAGCCCGGAACGCTGGATGGCTGGCTCCACCGCATCACCACCAACCTGTTCCTTGACCAGGCCCGGCGGAAAACGCGCATCCGCTTCGACGCCCTTGCCGAGGATGCCGAGTCCCGGCTGCCCGGCCGCGAGCCGGGGCCCGAGCAGAGCTTCGAGCTGAACAACCTGGATTTGGACGTACAGGCCGCCCTGGAGGAACTTCCGCCGGACTTCCGTGCCGCCGTTGTTTTGTGCGACCTCGAGGGACTGTCTTATGACGAAGTGGCCGAGGCCCTGGGCGTCAAGCTCGGTACCGTCCGCTCGCGCATCCACCGCGGCCGGACCATGCTCCGCGAAAAGCTGGCCCACCGCGACCCCCGTCCGCAGCAGTCCCGCCGCAAGCTCGCGCTGCCGCGCATCGCCGGCATCCTCTGAACGGCATATGAGGTCCCAGTTTCCTTTCGGCGGCAGGCATCAGCGCACCGGCAGCCACCTGGAGGATTGCCAGGAGTGTGCTGCAGCCGTGCGCCGGGAACGGCAGTACCTTGAGCGGCTGCGCGATGCTCCCATCCCGCCCGCCAGCCAGGACCTGACGGCACGGCTGCTGGCACGCACCCACGAACTGGCTGCCCAGCCCCCCGCACCCACACAGCAGGGCGGTACGTCCCGCATGGCCGCCCGTGCGCTGGGGCTCGCCGCGGGCGGAACCATGGCAGCGGCCGGTGTATTGGCCGTGGGTGCCTTCACGGCAGCCGGAGATCCAGCGGCCGGACCGGGGGGAACCGAAGCGGCCTTTTCGCACGTCTCCTCCCAGACCCCGGCGGACGGCCGGACCCTGACCGCCCCGCAGCTGGCCACGTTGCGGTCCGAGGGATGGGCCTGCCCGGAGCTGCAGGCCATGGGATTCCACCTTGAGGCCGCCAGGGCACTGGTGGTTGACGGGCAACCTGCGGTGGAGCTGCGGCTTACCGACGGTACGCATCACGCCACCATCACGGAACAACACCCGGTTGATCACCCACCTGCAGGCCAGCAGGGTGCCCCGCTGCAGGTTTCGGGTACCTCTCCCTGGTCTGCCACCTACCGGGCCGCAGGCCTCACCATCTCCTACCGCTCCGACCTGCCCCCGGAGCAGGCCGATGATGCGCTGCCCATCCTCGAGCAACTTGCCGATACCGCGACTGAAGGGGTTGACGCGGCCGTTCCGGAAACACCGGGAAGCCCCGCACCGGAGCCCCTGGAGGCACGGCTGGAGCGCGGAATCAGCAAGATCGCGGCCATGTTCACCCAGTGACGCGGACTGTTTCCCCGTCCGCGGGACGGGAATCGTCACTCGCAGCCCGGAGAGGGTAATCTTCCTAAAGTGTTTGGAATCAACGGCCCGGAGTTTATCCTTCTGCTGATCATTGGCGTCCTCGTGATCGGCCCCCAGCGGCTGCCTGAATACACCCAGAAGCTGGCAAACCTGGTCAAGGAACTCCGCCGCATGGCGTCCGGTGCGCGCGAACAGATCAAGGAAGAAGTGGGCATCGACATCGACGATGTCGACTGGAAGAAATACGATCCGCGCCAGTACGATCCCCGCCGCATCATCAAGGAAGCACTGCTCGACGACGACACCAAGCCCGTCAGTTCGGGAGCCCCTGCCGCCGTGGCCGCAGTTTCCGGTGCCGCAGCCGCCGCAGATGCAGCCCCCCAGCGGCCTGAGAGGGTTGTTCAGCGCCTGGCCGCGGGTGAACCCGCACCCTTCGACACTGAAGCCACCTAGGTCCAGCGCCGGCAGTACCGGGTCCGCTCAGCGCGGCTGCAGTCCCAGCTTCATCCCGGCAAGCCCGCGGGGTTTGGCAGCCAATTGGCCTGCGATGCCTGCCAGCGCGACAGCCCCCGCCGAACCGGGCTGGCCCAGGACGATCGGAACCCCCGTGTCCCCGCCTTCGCGCAGCTGGATGTCCAGGGGAATCTGGCCCAGCAGCGGCACGTCCGTCCCCACCGTGGCGCTGAGGCGCTCGGTGAGCACCGCCCCGCCGCCGCTTCCAAAAAGTTCCATCCTGCTGCCGTCGGGCATCTTCAGGTAGGACATGTTCTCGATGACGCCCGCGATCTTCTGCCCTGTCTGGGTGGCGATGGCGCCTGCTCGTTCTGCAACATCGGCAGCCGCCGCCTGGGGCGTGGTGACCACCAGGATTTCTGCCTTGGGCAGCAGCTGGGCCACAGAGATGGCGATGTCACCCGTACCGGGCGGAAGGTCCAGGAACAGGGCATCCAGGTCGCCGAAATAGACGTCGGTGAGGAACTGTTCCAGGGCCCGGTGCAGCATGGGCCCCCGCCAGGCAACGGGCTGGTTGCCGGTAACGAACATGCCAATGGAGATGACCTTCACCCCGTAGGCAACCGGAGGGAGGATCATGTCATCGACCTGGGTTGGTGCCTGGGCGATGCCCATCAGCGCCGGCACGGAGAAGCCGTATACGTCCGCATCCACGATGCCCACGCGCAGGCCTTGGGCTGCCAGTGCGGTGGCCAGGTTCACCGTCACCGAGGACTTGCCCACTCCGCCCTTGCCGCTGGCTACGGCATAGACCCTGGTGAGGGAATCCGGTTCGTTGAACGGGATCCTGCGCTGGCCGCCGGCGCCGCGCAGCTTCTCCTTGAGGGCATCGCGCTGCGCCTGGTCCATCACTTTGAGCTCGACGTCGACGGCGGTGACGCCGGGGACGGCGAAAAGGGCCTTCTGCGAATCGGCGGTGATAGTGTCCCGCAGCGGGCAGCCGGCGATGGTGAGCAGGACCGCCACGGTGACCTTGCCGTCGTCGGAAACCTGGACCGAGTCCACCATGCCCAGCTCGGTGATGGGACGCCGGAGCTCGGGGTCGATCACTGTGGACAGGGCAGCGTTGACTGCCTCAGCCAACGGCGTGCTGGCAATGGGTTGGGTCATTAGCGGTCCTGTGTGGAATGGCCGGGTTTCACCCGGGGGATTTGCTGGGTGCGCGGGCTGCGTTGCCGGTCCCGCTGTTCGCGCAACTTGTCTTTCACTTTGTCGCGTGGGGATTCGTGCGAACCGGGTCCGGTGTCGTCGTGGGTCCGCAGCTCCTCCTGGGCTTCCAGCAGGTCTTCGAGGAGTGAGCGCAGTTCGGCCCGGACGTAGTCGCGGGTGGCTACCTCGCGCAGTGCGATCCGCAGGGAGGCGAGTTCCCGGGTCAGGTACTCGGTGTCGGAGAGGTTTCGTTCGGCGCGCTGGCGGTCCTGCTGCACAGAAACGCGGTCCCGGTCATCCTGCCGGTTCTGCGCCAGCAGCAGCAGGGGCGCCGCGTAGGAAGCCTGCAGCGAGAGCATCAGGGTCAGCAGGGTGAAGCCAAGGTCCCTCGAGTCGAACTGCCACTCGACGGGCGCCCACGTGTTCCAGCCCAGCCAGAAGATGCAGAACACCGTCATGTAGACCAGGAACTGCGGGGTGCCCATGAACCGGGCAAAGCCTTCTGTGGCGTGCCCGAACGCGTCCGGATCCGGGGAGAACTTGGGCAGGATCCGCTGGCGGGCGCTCAGGGGCGTGTCGAGGCTGCCTTTTGATTCCGTATTGGCAAGGTTCCGCTGGTTGGGGTTCTTCGGAGCGCTGTTATCAGCCAATGCGGCCACCCAGCCTTCTTATCGGGGCTTCGCCATCATGGGCGCGCCAGTCGTCCGGCAACAAGTGATCCAATACGTCATCAACAGTCACCGCCCCCACAAGCCGGCCGGCGTCATTGACCACCGGGAGGGAGTTCAGGTTGTACGTGGCCAGGGTCCGGGCCACTTCGCTGATGTGCGCCTGGTCGGACAACGGCTCGAGGTTCTTGTCCACCAGGTTTCCCAGTGCCTCAAACGGCGGGAAACGCAGCAGCTGCTGGATGTGCACCACGCCGAGGAACCGGCCGGTGGGCGTTTCCAGCGGCGGCCGGGCAATGAAGATCGACGACGCCAGGGCAGGGGAGAGCTCCTCCCGCCGGACGTGCGCCAGGGCTTCGGCGACCGTGGCTTCCGGCGGCAGGATGACCGGCACCGGGGTCATCAGCCCGCCGGCGGTGTCCTCGTCGTATTCGAGCAGGCGGCGGACATCCTCTGCGCCTTCAGGCTCCATCAGCTGGAGCAGTTCCTCCGCCTGGGCCGAGGGGAGTTCACCGAGGAGGTCGGCGGCGTCATCGGGGTCCATCTCCTCCAGGACATCCGCGGCGCGCTGGACATCCAGCGCGGACAGGATTTCCACCTGGTCGTCTTCCGGCAGTTCCTGGAGGACGTCTGCCAGCCGCTCGTCCTGCAGTTCGCTGGCCACTTCGAAACGGCGCTTGTCGCTCATTTCCTGCAGCGCCTCGGCGAAGTCAGCCGGTTTGAGGTCCTCGTGGTTGGCCACGAACTGGGTGGCGGCCTGCGGTTCGGTGCGCGGCCCCTGCTGGGCGTCCGCCCAGTCGATGATCAGGGTCTCGTTGCGGCGCAGCCGGCTCAGGGGTGACAGTGAATGGCCGCGGCGGACAAACAACTTGCTGACGAACCAGTCGCGGGAGCGGTGCTGGTCGATGGCGATGTCCTCGATGGTGGCGTCGCCGCTGCCGTCGCGGAGGGTCACCCGCCGGTCGAACATTTCGGCCACCACCAGTGTTTCGGCTCCGCGCTGTTCAAACCGGCGCAGGTTGACCAGGCCCGTGCAGATGATCTGGGTCTGGTCGATCGAGGTAATGCGCGTCATGGGCACGAAGACGCGCTTCTTTCCCGGGACTTCCACCACGATACCCACCACGTGCGGGGCTCCCTGGGTTCCGCGGGACAGCACAACAACATCGCGCAACCGGCCCAGCCGGTCGCCCAGCGGGTCGAAAACATCGAGGCCCAGGAGGCGCGCCACGAAGACGCGGGTAGGTGTTGTACTCACCTCTACAGGCTACCGAGTCTGCTCTCTTTTAGCTGAATTTACAGGCAGCACCCACGTTGATGGGCAAGAATGGGGTTATGTCTAACATTTTTGGTGCTCCCAGGGCCGGTGGCCCCAACGGTACGGATGACGCCCGTGCCGTACCCACCGGTGACACCGTAGGCTCCTACAACTCCTACCTCGATGCCCAGAAGGCGGTGGACTACCTCGCAGACCAGCAGTTTCCGGTCCAGATGGTGTCCATCGTGGGTAACGAACTGAAGATGGTGGAGCGGGTTACGGGGCGCCTGAGCTACCCCAGGGTGGCTCTTTCGGGGGCGCTGAGCGGCATGTGGTTCGGCCTGTTCGTCGGCGTCATGCTGTCCTTCTTCGCACCGTCACCCGGGTACTTCTCGATCATGACGTCTGTGCTGATGGGTGCGGCCTTCTTCATGCTGTTCGGCATCGTCACTTACGCCATGCAGCGCGGCAAGCGTGACTTCACGTCCACCAGCCAGGTGGTGGCCACCAGCTACGACGTCATTGTTGCGCCCGAGGCCGCCCATGAGGCGCGGCGCCTGCTGCAGCAGCTGCCCATGACCCGTTCGGATGCGGCATCCGGCCAGGGTCGGTACACCCAGCACGACTACTACAACCAGCCGTACCAGCACCAGCAGCAGCCGGGGCAACAGCAGGGTCCGGCCCGTCCCGCCGGCTGGAATGACCCCTACGGCCAGCGGTCCTCCGGCTCATCCGTCCAGGACGGATCGGGCCAGGATGTCCCCGTCCAGGATGGGCACGGCTACCCGGACGACGGCGGCCAGCAGCACAGTGCCCCGCAGCACAGCGGGCAGCAATACAGTGGCCAGCAGCACGACGGCGGCCAGCACCAGCAGCCGGCACAGCCGGCCAGCCCGGTCCGGTCGGTCCGCTACCCGGACCTGCCGGACGGACGCCCGCAGTACGGCGTCCGCCTGCCCCAGGGTCCTGCCGCCGGCCACGGCCAGCACGGGCCAGGCCCGCACGGAACAGGACAGCAGGGAACAGTACAGCCCGGGCCGGGACAGGACGCAGAACACGGTGCCGACCACCCTGCCGATGGCCAGTACGGTCCGGACGGGGACCAGCACCAGGGCGGGCACCGGCAGTAGGACGGCAGGAGCGGCCCGGGTTCAAGCAGCCTGGGGAGTGCCTGGCCTGACACTGCCCGGCCAGCGCCGGAACCAAAGAGCGGGGCCGCCGGATTCATTCCGGCGGCCCCGCTCTTTGCTGTTTGGCCCTTGTCAGGGAGTGTTTCTGCCCAGCTCAGGCTTCTTCGGTCCGGTAGATGCCGGCCATCCAGTCCTCCACGTCCTCCGGATTGCGCGGCAGGGCGGCGCTGAGGTTGACGGGGCCGTCAGCCGTCATGAGGATGTCGTCCTCGATCCTGACGCCGATGCCCCGGTATTCCTCGGGGATGGCCAGGTCTTCCTTCTTGAAGTAGAGGCCGGGTTCGATGGTGAAGACCATGCCGTCGGTGAGGATGCCGTCCAGATACAACTCGCGCTTGGCCTGGGCGCAGTCGTGCACGTCCAGGCCCAGGTGGTGGCTGGTGCCGTGCGGCATCCAGCGGCGGTGCTGCTGGCCCTCGGGACTGATTGCCTCCTCCACGCTGACGGGCAGGATGCCCCATTCGGCCAGGCGCTCGGCCAGGACCGTGGTGGCGGCGGTGTGGATGTCCCGGAACTTGGTTCCCGGCTGGGCCGCGGCGAAGCCGGCGTCGGCAGCATCCAGGACCGCCTGGTAGATCTTGCGCTGGATGTCGCTGAAGGCGCCGCTGGCCGGAAGTGTGCGGGTGATGTCTGCCGTGTAGAGCGAGTCGGCCTCGACGCCGGCGTCCAGGAGCAGGAGTTCGCCGGCGTGAATGCGGCCGGTGTTGCGGGTCCAGTGCAGCACGGTGGCATTGTTGCCGGATGCTGCGATGGTGTCGTAACCCAGCTCGTTGCCCACCTCGCGGGCGCGGGCGAAGAACGCTCCTTCAACCACCCGCTCGCCGCGGGCATGCGTGAGAGCCCGCGGCAACGCCTTGACCACTTCTTCAAACCCTTCAACCGTGGCGGAGACCGCGGTCTTCATCTGCTCGATTTCCCACTCATCCTTGAGCAGGCGCAGTTCGGAGAGGGCCTCTGAGAGCTTTTCATCCAGGGCGTCCAGGACGGCAAGGTCCAGGTTCTCGGGGTCCCTGGCCGTGTTGTACCGGGCGGTGTCCACCAGGGCGTCAATGTTGTCGTCCACCTTGCGGACCAGCCGGATTGAGATGCCGCCGATTTCCGGGGCACCCACGTCCTTGGTGATGGCCGTTTCCAGTTGGTCAATGTGCGCGGTGGCCAGTCCCAGGCGGGCCTCGAATTCCTCCAGGGTGGGGCGGGCCCCAATCCAGAATTCGCCGGAGCGGGAGTCCGCGTAGAACTGTTCCGTGTCCCTGCCGGCCAGCGGCCGGAAGTACAGCGTCGCCCGGTGGTTCCCGCCGTCGTCGCCCGTTCCTTCTGCAACCGGTTCCAGGATCAGGACGGCGTCCGGTTCGTGGTCCAGGCCCAGCCCCGTCAGGTGGGCAAAGCCGGAATGCGGGCGGAAGCGGTAGTCGCAGTCGTTGGAACGGACTTTCAGCGGCCCCGCGGGGATGACCAGGCGCTCGCCGTTGAACAGGGCGGAGATCGCCTTGCGGCGCGCTGCGGCGTAGCCGGCGACGGCGTCCCGCTGCGGAAGTTCCTGGCTGGACGGTGCCCAGTTGCTGGCCATGAAGGCCTTGAAGGCGTTGGAACTGGGCCGCTGGGAGCGGTTGTTGACGCGTTCCTCCAGCGGCTGGGAAGCGGAGTTTTGGGTGTTTTCGGCATCGTTCACGGCACCATCGTCTCACCAGCTTCCCGGCTATGCGAACGTGCCGGCCGGGTTCCCTGCCGTGCCGTCCACTACGCTGGACCAGTGAGGATTGACCTGCATGCCCACTCCAATGTTTCCGACGGCACCGAAACGCCCGCCGATGTCATGGCATCCGCTGCGCGCGCCGGCCTTGACGTGGTTGCCCTGACCGATCACGATTCAACGGCAGGCTGGGCGGAGGCAGCCGAGGCCGCCGCAACCTGCGGTGTGGCACTGGTGCCGGGCATGGAGGTCTCGTGCCGGACGGAGGAGGGCATCAGCGTCCACCTGCTGAGCTACCTGCACGACCCCAATCATCCGGGACTCCTGGAGGAAATCACCAAGGCCAAGGACTCCCGCCTCAGCAGGGCCGAGCGGATGGTCACCATCCTCGCGGAGGACTACCCGCTGACCTGGGACGATGTGATCCACCACGTGGCACCCGGCGCCACCCTTGGGCGGCCGCACATCGCCGACGCCCTCGTCGCCGCCGGCGTGGTGGAGGACCGTTCGGAGGCCTTCGCCTCCATCCTCACATCCCGGTCCCGGTACTTCATCCCGCATTACGCACCGGACCCGGCCACCGCCGTCGAACTTGTCCGGGCCGCTGGTGGCGTGCCCGTGTTTGCCCATCCTGTGGCGTCGGCCCGGGGACGGATCGTGGGGGAGCGGACGTACCGTGACATGATCGACGCCGGGCTGGCGGGCCTGGAGATCGACCACCGGGACAACCCGGAAGAGGGCAGGGATTTCCTGCGGAAGCTGGCCGCCGAACACAACCTGCTGATCACCGGTTCCTCGGACTACCACGGCACCGGCAAGCCCAACCTGCTCGGCGAAAACCTGACATCGCCGGACATGCTCGCCCGGATCGAGGCACTGGGCACGGGAGCCGCCGTCGTCCGTCCCCAAGCACCCAAGTAGGTAGCGCCAAGTGTCGTTTTGGAAGCTCAATACGACACTTAGCGCTACCTAGTTGGGCTGGAACGAGGTCAGGGTGGCGTGGGCACCCAGCCGTTTGGCCATGATGTCGATGGCCGGCTGGTTCTGGTCAACGCACACGAACTTCCGGCCAAGCTTGGCGGCAACTGCCCCCAGCGTGCCGGAACCGGCGAAGAAGTCCAGGCACCAGTCACCAGGCCTGCTCGACGCGGCAACCACCCGGCGGACCAGCCCCTCAGGCTTCTGCGTGGGATACCCGGTCTTTTCCTTCCCGGTGGGGGAGACGATGGTGTGCCACCATACGTCCGTGGGCAGCTTGCCCAGCTCACGCTTGGCGGGCGTGACCAGGCCCGGCGCCATATACGGCTCGCGGTCCACCTCGGCGCTGTCGAAGTGGTATTTCGCCGGGTTCTTGACGTACACCAGGATGTTGTCGTGCTTGGTGGGCCACCGGTTTTTGGCCCGGGCGCCGTAATCGTAGGCCCAGATGATCTCGTTCAGGAAGCACTCGCGCCCGAAGATCGAATCCAGCATCACTTTGGCGTAGTGCACTTCGCGGTAGTCCAGGTGCAGGTACAGTGTGCCGTCGTCCGCCAGCAGCCGCCACGCCTCCACCAGCCGCGGCTCAAGGAAGGACCAGTAGTCGCTGAAGGCGTCGTCATAGCGGTGGAGTGCGCCCTTGATCGTGTCGTAGGAGCGCCCCTTGAACCCGACGCGGTCACCGGTGCCGTCCGCGTTGGCCACCACGGTGGTCTGCTGGCGCCGCTGCGCCCGGCCGGTGTTGAATGGGGGGTCCACGTAAATCAGCGTGAAGGCGCCGTCCGGCAGCGAGGGGAGGAAGTCAGCGTTGTCCGCATGAACCACCAGGCTGCTGCCGTCCGGCGCCCAGACAGTGTCAGTCATGAAGGCTGTTAGGCCTCGTTGCTGCCCGGCTGTGCAGCCTTATCGCCGCCGACAACTTCACCGTTGCGGCGCCGCGTGCGGGTGCGGGGGCGCCGGGTGCGTGAGGGCTGCTCGGCCTCGGTTGCTGCGGGGGCATCGGCAACACCAGCGGGGGCTGCGGCTGAGTCGGACGTACGACGGCGGCGCTCACCGGAGCGGGCCGCGGAGTCACCGCTGCGGCCGCCTTCACGCTTGGCGCCGCGGTCCCGGCCGTCACGGTCGCGGGAGCGCCCTGCGTCGCGGCCGCCGCTGCGGCTGTTCTTCTTGCCGGTTTCGCCCAGGTCCTCAAGCACTTCGGCGTCAACTCCGGCGAGGGTGCGCTTGTCGCGCGGCAGTCGGCCCTTGGTGCCCACCGGGATGTCCAATTCCTCGAACAGGTGGGGGGAGGAGGAGTAAGTCTCGACCGGCTCGGGCACGCTCAGGCCCAGGGCCTTGTTGATTAGGCCCCACCGCGGCATGTCGTCCCAGTCCACGAAGGTCACGGCCGTGCCCTTGTTGCCGGCGCGGCCGGTACGGCCCACACGGTGGAGGTAGATCTTTTCGTCTTCCACGCACTGGTAGTTGATGACGTGGGTGACGTCCTCCACGTCGATGCCGCGCGCCGCTACGTCGGTTGCCACGAGGACGTCCACCTTGTTGTTGCGGAACGCCCGCAGCGCCTGTTCGCGGGCGCCCTGGCCCAGGTCGCCGTGGATGGCGGCGGCCGCGAACCCGCGGTCCACCAGTTCCTCGGCCACCTTGGCGGCGGTGCGCTTGGTCTTGGTGAAGATGATGGTGCGTCCGCGGCCCCTGGCCTGGAGGATGCGCGCCACCACTTCGATCTTGTCCATGCTGTGGGCGCGGTAGATCAGCTGGCGGATGTCCCGCTTGGTCAGGCCCTCATCCTCAGGGTCCGCGGCCCGGATGTGGGTGGGCTGGGTCATGTAGCGGCGGGCCATGGCGATGACCGGGCCGGGCATGGTGGCGGAGAACAGGAGCGTCTGCCGGACGGCGGGCGTCGCGGCGATAAGGGTCTCCACGTCGGGCAGGAAGCCCAGGTCCAGCATCTCGTCGGCCTCGTCCAGGACCACGATCTTGACATTCTTCAGGCTCAGGTGTTTCTGCTTGTAAAGGTCGATGAGGCGGCCCGGGGTACCCACCACAACCTCCACGCCCTGCTTCAGCGCCTCCACCTGGGGCTCGTAGGCGCGGCCGCCGTAGATGGTGGCGATCCTCGCATTGCGCTTCCGCGATGCCGTCACCAGGTCCCCGGCCACCTGCACGGCCAGTTCGCGGGTGGGGACGATGACCAGGGCCTGCGGGGCTCCCGGCACGGCCAGCTTCGCGTAGCCGGGGTCGTCCTGCCCGATGACCCGCTGGAGTGCGGGAATGCCGAAGCCCAGGGTCTTGCCGGTGCCGGTCTTGGCCTGGCCGATGATGTCATGGCCGCCAAGGGCCACCGGCAGGGTCATGGCCTGGATGGGGAAGGGGTGGGTGATCCCGGCGTCAGCCAGGGATTCCACGATGTCCTCGCGGACGTTGTAGTCGGCAAAGGACTTTTCCGCGATCTCATGCGGGGTCTCGTCCGAGATGATGGTTTCTTCCGGCTCGATGGTTTCCGTGCCGGACTCATCGCTCAGAAGCTGGTGGGTATGCAATTCACTCACGGGGGAGTTTCCTTATTCATTTTGGGCAATGGCGCTGCCTGCTCAACGGGCCGGCCAGGGCTGGCCGCTCCGGAGCACGCTCAGGCGCGCAAGCGATTCCAGTGGAAGCCGATCGCGGGCTATCTAATGCTGGCACTGGTGACCAGCGGGTAATTCTCAAGATCGCGTAGGGGCGGGCTTGTTGGTTTCAAATCAAGGAAATCAACGACCGGGCATCCATTTCTACCCTTTCAGTCTAGCCGCACAGGCGCAGAAACACCGTTCCGGCCCGCCTGCTGCGCCCGCCGGCCCTTACGGGACGAGTTCGAAGTGGATCTCCCGGGTGGTGATGTCCGACGAAACCAGGCGGACCCGGACCTTGGTTCCGGACTCCAGTTCCCCGGCACACCGCGCGGTGACGGCGGGCTCGGCAACCTGGATAATGCCCGAACTGCCGCTGCCGTTCCCGTTCTTTCCGTTGCCGTTTTTCCCTGTTCCGTTGCCGTTGCCGTTGCCGTTGCCGTTCTGCGGTTTGGACCCGGAAATCACGATTGCATCGAACTCCTGCCCGATGTGGTTCAGCAGCAGCGCGGCTTCCACGGTGTCCAGGGCCAGGCGTTCCATCCGGGACGCCAGCTGGTCTGAGCCGGCCATGATGCCCGGCAGCAGCGGAAGGGCCTCCCGCGCCCAGCCCGGAACGTCGCCGCCGTTGCTCAGGGCCTCGCAGATGACCAGCACGAAGCGGTCCACCAGGCGGCGCAGCGGCGCGGTGGTGTGGGCGTAGGCTGCCCCGATGGCGGACTGCACCCCGTCCTCGGGGACTGTGCCGTCAAAGGCGGTATAGGAGGCTCCCCGGAACAGCATGCCGGCGGAATGCATGATGGCCAGCTGGCGCGGATTGGTGGGATCCAGTGACCGCAGGTACTCGCCGTAGCTGATCTCGCCGTCCCAGGGCCTGCCCAGCGCCTCGGTCTGCAGGCGGAAGTGGCGCAGGGACCGTTCGTCCGGGGCGGGCATGGTGCGCAGGATGCCCACCTTGCCCTCCAGCATGAGCTGCGCGGCGGCCATTCCGGTCATCAGCGAAATCTGCGCGTTCCAGTCCTCCACGGGCAGCTGCGGGACGGCGTCGATGCGGTAGCCGCCATCGGGCAGCTGGACAATTTCCTGCTCGGGCATGTTGAGGCTTGCCCCTCCGCGTTCCCGTTCCAGGGCCACCCGTTTCAGGCCCACCTCGCGGAGCAGCTGCAGCACCGGGGATGCAGTCCCGGCGTCGAGGTCTGCTTGCGCGCCCTTGTAGCTGAGCTTGTCGCGGCTGCGGACCCGCGCCCGCCTGACGCCCACTGACAAAACCGTCGCATCGCCGTCGAGCGTGAAGTCCCACACGAACGCTGAACAGTCCTGCCCGGGCAGCAGGCTTCCTGCCCCCTCGCTGATCACTTCCGGATGCAGCGGAATCCTGCCGTCCGGAGCGTAGAACGTCTGGCCCCGGCGACGGGTCTCGGCGTCCAGCGGACCCCCGGGGGCAACAAAGGCCGGGACGTCGGCGATCGCGTACAGCACCCGGTAACCGTTCCCGTCCGGTTCGATGAACACCGCCTGGTCAAGGTCCGTGGACGATGCCGGATCGATGGTTACGAATTCCACGGCGGTCAGGTCATAGGACGGCAGCTTCAGCGCGGCCACGGCGGCCCGGGCATCGGCTACTGCGTCATCGGGGTAGGGCCCCGGCAGCTCAAGTTCGGTCCGCAGCAGGCCCAACGCCTCTTCCAGGGCGTTCCTGTGGTCATGGACGTTGGGGGCCAGCCGATGATGTGACACAAAAATCAGCGTAGCTCCAAGTCCACGGATATGGCATCAGGCGACGGCGGCATCCAGCGCGTCGAGGAGCGAAGCAGCAGCGGCGGCGGGATCGGGAGCCTCAGTGATGGCGCGGACCACAACGATCCTGCGTGCACCGGCTTCCGCTACTTGCCGGACGTTTTCGTGGTCGATGCCGCCAATGGCGAACCAGGGCACCGGATCCGCTGCCTTTCCTGAGGCGTCCGCGGCGTACTTCACCAGGTCGAGTCCGACGGCGGCCCTGCCGGGTTTGGTGGGGGTGGCCCAGACCGGGCCCACGCAGAAATAGTCCAGGCCGGCCGGACCGGCAGTTGCTGCCAGGGCGGCGTCCACCTGCTCCGTGGTGTGGCTGGAGAGCCCGATCGAGGCATTTCCGTTCACCAACGTACGGGCTGCGGGCAGGGGAAGGTCTTTTTGGCCGATGTGGAATACCGGTGCCCCGGAGAGGACGGCGATGTCCGCACGGTCATTGACAGCCCACAGCCTGCCGTGCCGTACTGCGGTCTCCTTGAGCACCGCTAGGAGGTCCAGTTCCTCGGCAGCCTCGATGGTCTTGTCCCGCAGTTGGATGATGTCCACGCCGCCGGCGAATGCAGCGTCAACAAATTCCTCAAAGTCGCCGCGGTCCCGGCGCGCATCGGTGCAGAGGTACAGGCGGGCGGCCTTGAGGGCGTCGCTGTCCCGTGAATTGACAACTTCGGTGGCCGGAGCGCGGTGGCCGGCGGGGAAGGATGGAGTGGACACATTCATGCGTGCAAGCCTAGTTCCTCTAAACTGGGCTGGTACTGCGGGAGCCCGCGGCAGCTGTCACAAAGCGCCGGGCTGAGAGGGCGTCAGAGCCGACCGCTTGACCTGATCCGGGTAATGCCGGCGTAGGGAAGGAACCCATATGCGTACCCCCTTCAACCACCCCGGGTCCGCCGGTGCGTCCAGCCCCTCCACCGTCCGGGCCGATGTTGCGGTCATTGGTGGGGGAGTGGTGGGCCACGGAATCGCCTGGGAGGCGCAGCGTTCCGGACGCTCCGTGGTGCTCATCGACGACGCACCGGGTACCGGCGCCAGCTGGGCCGCGGCCGGCATGCTGGCCCCCGTCAGCGAACTGCACTACCAGGAGGAAGACCTCCTGGAACTGATGCTCGACGCATCAGCGCGCTGGCCGGGCTTCGCCGCCGGCCTGGACAGTGCAACGGGCGCGGATTCGGGATACCTGACGACGGCGACACTCGCCGTGGGTGCCGATGCGGCCGACCGCCGGGCACTGATGGATCTGCGTACGGTCCAGCAGGCCAACGGGCTGGTGGTGGAGCCCCTCACCGTACGGGAGGCCCGGAAGCGCGAACCATTGCTCAGCCCGGCCATTGCCTGCGCCCTGGACACCCCTGCGGACCACCAGGTTGACCCCCGGCGCCTGGTGGCAGCCCTGCGGCTGGCCCTGGCCGGCGCGGCACGGGAGAAATCAGAACTGCCCGTTGCGGGGGCAGTGGACGGCTATGCCGTGCCGCAGCGGGCAGCCGGGTTGTTGTGGGACGGCGGAGCTGTTGCCGGCGTCCGCCTGGCCGACGGCGGCACGGTGCTGGCAACGGAAACGGTGGTGGCCAACGGGCTGCAGGCCGGGACACTTGGCGGCCTGCCGGACGGTCTGGAGCTGCCGCTGCGGCCCGTGCACGGGGATATCCTCCGCCTTGCCGTTCCCAGCCACCTTCAGCCGCTGGTGACGTCAACGGTGCGCGGCCTGGTCCACGGCGTTCCGGTGTACATCGTCCCGCGGCAGGACGGGACCGTGGTGGTTGGAGCCACCCAGCGGGAGGATGCCCTCTCCGATGCCGTCAGCGCGGGAGGTGTGTACCAGCTGCTGCGGGACGCCCAGACGCTGGTGCCCGCCGTCGCCGAACTTGAACTCCTGGAAGCCACCGCCCGTGCCCGCCCCGGAACCCCTGACAACGCACCGCTCCTGGGCCGGGTGCCGGCGCCCGCGGCCTCCGCGGGCGGACGGGCCGGGCATGTCCCGGGACTCATCATTGCCACCGGATTCTTCCGGCACGGCGTCCTGCTCACTCCCGCAGCAGCGGGCATCTGCAGGGAGCTGCTGGACGGAAAGGCCGACTCCCGCTGGGCAGCCTTCAGCCCGGACCGGTTCTCGAGGCCGGCGACAGCAGCAACAAGCCCTTTCATCAAGGAGACAGCGTGAACATCACCCTTAACGGAAATCCGCACATGGTGGCCGACGGCGCCTCCATCACCGCACTGGTCAGCCAGGTTACCGGACGCCCGCTGGCTGACAACGGGCAGGCGACGGACGGCGGGAAGCTCGGTGTCGCCGTCGCGCATAACGCCCAGGTGGTGCCGCGCAGCCAATGGTTCGCCACCGCGCTCGCCGAGGGCGACGACATCGAACTTGTCACAGCAGTACAGGGAGGCTGACACCATGACCGAAACCAGCACCATCAACCCCGCAGGAAACCCCGGTACCGGCGACGCCCTGGTGATTGACGGCATCGCCCTCGGATCCAGGCTCATCATGGGCACCGGGGGAGCGCCCAGCCTCGACGGCCTGGGCGCAGCGCTCCTTGCCTCCGGCACCGCGCTGACCACCGTAGCCATGCGGCGCTACTCCACGGCGGAAACCGGTTCGCTGTTCCAGCTGCTGGTGGACCACGGGATCCGGGTCCTGCCCAACACGGCCGGCTGCTTCACCGCCCGGGACGCGGTCCTCACCGCGGAACTGGCCCGGGAGGCGCTGGAAACCGACTGGGTCAAACTGGAGGTCATCGCGGACGAACAAACCCTCCTGCCGGACGCCGTGGAACTCGTCGAAGCCACCGAGCAGCTGGTTAACCGCGGCTTCAAGGTCTTTGCCTACACCAATGACGATCCCGTGCTGGCGCTGCGGCTGGAGAACCTTGGCGCCACCGCCGTCATGCCGCTGGGCGCCCCGATCGGCACCGGCCTGGGGATCCTGAACCCGCACAACATCGAACTCATCGTTTCCCGGGCCTCCGTTCCTGTGGTCCTGGACGCCGGCATCGGCACGGCGTCCGACGCAGCCCTTGCCATGGAGCTGGGCTGCGACGCCGTGCTGCTGGCCACGGCCGTGACCCGGGCGCAGAACCCGGCGCTCATGGGCGAGGCCTTCAAGCATGCGGTGATCGCCGGCAGGATGGCCAGGGCGGCCGGGCGCATCCCGCGCAGGGAGCACGCCCTCGCGTCGTCGGCAATGGAGGGCCGGGCGGAGTTCCTCTAAGCCCCCGCCATCCGGTTAAACGGCTGTGGCCACCACCCGCATGGGTGGTGGCCACAGCCGTTTAATCTTTCCCGCCAGGAGCAGGTGACTGGAAGCTCAGCGCCGCAGGATCGCCGTGAGCTGCTGTGCATCGTGACGCGCACGCGTGCGCCCCAGGTATACGACGGCGACGACGGCGGCAGCAGTGCCCAGAACGACGGGCAGGACCCAGGGAAGCCAGGTCAGCCCGGGCAGGTAGCCGAATCCCGCTGCCATCAGGATGATCCACACCAGCGCCGCAACACCTGCAGCCACGCCCGCCGGCAGCGCAGCCCCGTACTTGGCATGCCGCCTGTCATTGGCCCAGACGACGAAGCCGGCGGCGACAGTGGCCAGCACCACGATGGTCAGCGAAAGCATGGATCTCCTTGGAACCGGGGACTAGAACTGGCCGAACCCGACGCGCCGAACCTCTTCGGCGCCAATCTCCACATACGCCAGTGCATTGCCCGGAACGATGATCACGCGTCCTTTGTCATCCTTCAGCCGCAGTTCGCTGCCGCCATTGATGGCTTCACCTACAACCTTGGCCACAGTCTCCGCGTCCTGGGCCGATTCCAGCACGATCTCGCGGCCAACGTTTTGAACGCCGATCTTAATTTCCAAGGGGGCCTCCCAGCCTGTGAAAGTACTCGTGTTTCTCTACGAGGTGTTGTCTTATTTGTAGTCTAGGACTCTTTGGGGAAGCGAGAGATTCCGCGCCAAGCTAAACGGTAGATGAGGTCACTGGCCACGTTGAGGTCCAGGTTGCCGTCCGTTTCCAGCCAGTACCGGGCGCTGACCTGCGCCATTCCCGCCAGTCCGCGGCCCAGGAGTTGGGCTTCGAGGTGGGGGAGCTTGGTGTCCTCGGCAATGACCCTGGCGATGGCATCGGCGAAGGTCCGGTTGAAGGTTTCCAGCCTGGAGCTGACATCGGGGTCGTTGATCAGGTCGGACTCGAACACCAGGCGGTGGGCCTGGTCGTCATTGGCGATGAAGTGGAAGTAGGCCCGCATGACGGCCTGGACTCGTTCATCATTGTCCGTGGTGGAATTCAGGGCACCCAGCATCAGCTCGGTCAGGGACGCCAGATGGCTTTCCAGCAGTGCCAGGTAAAGGTCGCGCTTGGAGGGGAAGTGCTGGTACAGCACTGGTTTGCTGACGTGCGCGGTCTCCGCAATTTCATCCATGGCCGCACCGTGGTAGCCGTTGGCCACGAACACCTCCTGGGCTGCCGCCAGCAGCTGTGCGCGGCGCTCATCCCGGGGCAGCCGGGCGGACCGATGGCCTGCGGGGCGGGAGGCAGTTTGCGGTTCGGCGGCGGGCGGGCGGTCAGCCCGTGCTTCAGGGACCACAGTTGTCCTTCTTTCCATTGCAGTTACCCTTCACTTTACTGCGGGGTAATATGACCCGCCGGTATTCCGGGGCATACATTGAAGTATGGCTTCGTCTTTCACCGCAAATGTTTCAACCCTTTCGCTGGATCCGCTGGTGGAACCGGCTGCCGGCCTTACCCCTGATGAGGTGGAGCGTTACTCCCGGCACTTGATCATTCCGGAGATCGGTGCCCTGGGCCAGCGGCGGCTCAAGAACGCCAGGGTGCTGGTGATTGGTGCCGGCGGCCTGGGCGCGCCGGCCTTGCTGTACTTGGCTGCGGCGGGCGTAGGCACCATTGGAATCGTTGACGATGACGTGGTGGACCTGAGCAACCTGCAGCGCCAGGTGATCCACGGCGTCAGCGACGTAGGCCGGCCCAAGATCGAGTCTGCACGCGACGCCATCGCGGAGCTGAATCCGCTGGTGGATGTCCGGCTGCACAACCTGCGCCTGGACTCCTCCAACGCCCTGGAGCTTTTCGCCGGGTATGACCTCATTCTTGACGGGGCCGACAACTTTGCCACCAGGTACCTGGTGAACGATGCCGCCGCCATCCTGGGCAAGCCCTACGTATGGGGTTCCATCTTCCGGTTCGACGGCCAGGTCAGCGTGTTCTGGGAGAAGCACGGTCCCACCTACCGCGACCTGTATCCGGAGGCTCCGCCTGCCGGTTCCGTGCCTTCCTGCGGGGAGGGCGGGGTGTTCGGCATGCTCTGCGCTGCCGTGGGATCGCTCATGGTGACCGAGGCAGTGAAGCTGATCACCGGCGTCGGACGCTCCCTGCTGGGCCGCGTGGCCCTGTTTGACGCCCTGGGCGGGAGCTGGCGCGAGATCCGCGTGTCGAAGGACCCCGAGGCGGAACCCATCACGGAGCTCACCGACTATGAGGCCTTCTGCGGCATCCCGCCCACAGCAGAGGCGGATACGGAACATACCGTTACCGCCACGCAGCTGGCCACCATGCTGGCGTCGCGGAAAGCCGGGCTCAAGGACTTCGAACTGGTGGACGTCCGCGAGGCCGGGGAATACGACATTGTCCGGATCGACGGGGCCAAACTGATCCCGCAGGGACGGATCCTCGCCGGCGAGGCGTGGGACGAACTGCCGCAGGATCGGGATATCGTGTTCCACTGCAAGGCCGGGACCCGGTCCGCGAACGTGTTGGCGGCAGCACGGCAGGCGGGTTACCAGCGGGTCAGCCATCTCGACGGCGGGATCCTGGCCTGGGTGCGCGACGTGGAACCCGATAAGCCGGTCTACTGACCGGTTGCTCTATCAGATATGGCTCCCAAACCGGTGGTTTAGGAGCCATATCTGATAGAGCAAGCGGGTGTTTGTGAGTCAGGCGGTTTCGCGGCCCCGGTGGTCCACCGGGCATTCGGCCTCGACGGCGGCAGGGGCAGCGGTGCCGGGCTGTTCGACGGTGATGCCGTAAAGGGCCTCCAGCGCGGCGACGTAATCGTCCTGCTGGCCGTTGGCGGCGAGTTCGCGGGCGCGGACCGTGGGAACGTGCAGCAGCTGCTTGACCATGCGGCGGAGCGCGAACTCGACTTCCTCGGCGGCGGCCGTGCAGCCGTGGCGGGCGCGGACCTTTTCCATCTCCGCGTCCAGGACATTCATGGTGTGCCGCCGCAGGGCAACGATGGCTGAATCGACGGACCGGGCTTCCCGCTCCTGCTCGAACGCCTTGGCAGCACCCTTTACGATGCCGCTGGCCTGGGCCAGGGATTCCGCCTGTTCCTGCGGCGCGGCAAGGCGCACTGACTCCAGGGTGAGCAGCTCCACTCCGTCCAGCTCGCCGACAGCGGGGTCGAAGTCGTGGGTGAGGGCAAGGTCGATGGCGATCAGGGGCTGCGGTGAACCTGTCCGCACCTCGGCCAGCTCATCGGCTTCAACCCGGGTGTCCGATCCGCTGCAGCCGATCATCACATCGGCAGCCGCCACGGCCGACCGCAGCGAATCCACGTCCAGGGCGGTGCCGCCGCGGGAGGCGACGAATCCTTCGGCCCGGCCGGAGGAGGAGTACACGGAAATGTCGGTGCAGCCGCGTTCGCGCAGCAGTGCCATGGTGGCCCCGGCGTAGGCGCCGGTTCCGAACAGCACAACCTTCTTGGCTGCCCAGTCGGGGTTCTCGGAAAGATCGGTGGCCAGGTCCAGTGCCACGGAGACGATGGAGAGGCCGCGGGAACCGAGGGCCGTCTGTGCGCCCACGTCCTTGGCGGTCTTGGAGGCGGCCTGGAAAAGCCGGACCAGGCCGGCGCTGGCGGTGCCGTCGTGCTGGGCGGTAATCAGCGCACGCCGCACCTGCCCGGCAATTTCGCGTTCCCCGACGACGGCGGAGTCAAGTCCAGCGCTGACGGCGAACAGGTGCTGGGTCACCTCGGGGCCGGTGCGCGTGCTGAAGGAACGCGAGACGAGGGGTTCGGCCAGCCCGCTGGCCTCGCTGATCCGGGCCACGAGTGCTGCCCGGGCAGCTTCGACGTCGCTGGAGTTGGCGGCTTCACCGTAAATTTCGTAGCGGTTGCAGGTGGCCAGGACCACTGCCCCTGCGACGGCGGGCGATTCGGTGAGGGCGGATGCGGCAATCCCGGAGGAACCGTTGCTCAACTGAGCAACGGTTTCAAGATCGATGTCGGCGTGTGTAGCCACCAATGAGAAAAGAACCACAGCAGACCAATCATAGCTTTTTCGTTGCCTGGTAGAACAACCACCGGAAAGGATAGTCGCCACAGTGCCCCGTGATCTGCGCCACCCTTCCCGCGCCCGTACTGTCAGCGACAGGTTGTCGTTATCTTTTGCAGCTCTTTTTGGGCACAATCAAAAGCATGACTCCTAGCCCTGCCGTCTCCGCTGCCGGCGTCCTTTCCGCAGACCATCCGCTGATGGACGGCCGTACAGCGGATTCACCGCTGATCACGGCCTACCGCGGGGGAAAGCCGTCCCGCCGTCCCGTCTGGTTCATGCGGCAGGCAGGCCGGTCGCTGCCGGAATACCTCAAGGTGCGCGAGGGCATCGCCATGCTGGACTCCTGCCTCCGGCCGGAGCTGGCCTCAGAGATCACGCTCCAGCCCGTCCGCCGCCACGACGTGGACGCCGGCATCTTCTTCTCGGACATCGTGATCCCGCTCAAGCTCGCCGGGGTGGGAGTGGACATCGTTCCCGGCGTGGGCCCGGTCCTCGACAGGCCCGTGCGGACCGCGGCAGACGTTGCCGCGCTGCCCCAGCTCACCTGGGAAGCACTGGAGCCCATCCGCGAAGCCGTCCGCCTGACCGTGGCGGAGCTGGGCAAGACGCCGCTGATTGGTTTCGCCGGCGCGCCGTTCACCCTGGCCGCCTACATGGTGGAAGGGAAACCCTCCCGCGACCACCTCGGCCCGCGGACCATGATGCACGCCGATCCGGAAACCTGGACCGCGCTGGCCAACTGGGCTGCCGACGCCTCCGGCATGTTCCTCCAGGCGCAGCTGGAGGCCGGTGCCTCCGCCGCCCAGCTCTTCGACTCCTGGGCGGGTTCGCTGGGACTGGCCGATTACACCAAGTACGTAGCGCCGGCGTCGGCCCGTGCCCTGGACCATGTGCGCCACCTCGGGGCTCCGCTGATCCACTTCGGCACCGGTACCTCCGAACTCCTCGTTGCCATGCGCGACGTGGGCGTGGACGTGGTGGGCGTGGACTACCGGCTGCCGCTCGATGAGGCCAACCGGCGGCTGGGCGGAACTGTACCGCTGCAGGGAAACATCGATCCCGCACTGCTGTCAGCCCCCTGGGAAATCCTTGAGGCCCACGTCCGTGAGGTCATCGCGGCCGGCTCCGCAGCTCCCGGCCACGTCCTGAACCTGGGGCACGGTGTACCGCCCGAAACCGACCCGGACGTCCTGACCCGGGTGGTGGAGCTGATCCACTCCATCTCGCCGGAGTAACCAGTGGGCAGCTCAGCGGCCTTGCCCCGTACGGCACTGGTGGTGGGCGGCGGGATTTCCGGGCTGCTCTCCGCCCGGGAACTCGCCGCGAGCGGCCACGAGGTGACCGTCCTGGAGGCGGGCGCGGCGTGGGGCGGCTGTGTAGGCAGCCATACGGTTGCCGGGCTCACCCTGGACAGCGGTGCAGAGTCCTTCGCCACGCGGTCCGACGCCGTCGCAAGGCTCTGTGCCGAACTCGGCCTGGGCAGCAAGATTGTTCCTCCCCGTCCCGGCGGTGCCTGGGTGCAGCTTCCGGACGGCCCCCGCGAACTGCCCAGGACCGGTGTATTGGGCATCCCCGCCAACCCCTGGGACCCTGAGGTCCGCCGCACCCTGGGCACCCTGGGTTCGCTGCGGGCTTCCCTGGACCGGCTGCTGCCCGCTTCCGTAGGAGCCGGCAAGGGCGTCACCAGCGTCTCCGCCCTGGTCCGGGCCCGGATGGGTTCGCGGGTGCTGGAACGCCTGGTCTCGCCTGTGGTGGGCGGCGTCCACTCCGCAGATCCCGGCCTGCTCGACGTCGACATGGTGGCTCCCGGCCTGCGCGCCGGAATGCGCCGACACGGTTCCCTCGCTGCCGCCGTTTCAGCCCAGCGGCGCGGTGGCGGAACAAACAGGGCCGCCGCACCTTCCGCCGGCGCCAGCGCCGGCAGCCAAGCCGAGGCGGGGCAGGACCTCCCGGCGGGGCAACCGGACAAACCTGCCAAGGCCGGCTCCGCCGTCGCGGGCCTGGAGGGCGGGATGCACACTCTTGTGGAGGCGCTGGTAGCGGATCTCCGCGGCCGGGGCGTGACACTACTGGCGGGCACCGCCGCGACGTCGGTTTCCCGCACCCCGGACGGCTGGCTGGTCGACGCCGCCGGGACAATCTTCCGCACCGCCCTGCTGGTCATGGCCGTGGACGGCCCGGCCGCCGTCGGACTGCTGGAAACTGCTGTCCCCCTGATTGCGGGCAAGAAGCCTGCATCCGGACCTGACGTCAAGCTGGTCACATTGGTCCTGGACAAACCGGAGCTGGACCGGCGGCCCCGGGGAACAGGGATCCTGGTGGCCCCGCAAACGCCTGGCATCGAAGCAAAGGCGCTGACCCACGCCACAGGCAAGTGGGATTGGTTGGCGGCCGCTGCCGGCCCGGGACGCCACGTGGTGCGGCTCTCCTATGGCCGGGTGGATGGCGCTTCCGGGCAGCAGCCGGCCGGCCCGGAAACCGATGACGAGCTTTTCGCTGCCGCCCTGCGCGACGCTTCCGCTCTCCTGGGCGTGCAGATAGCCGGGGACGAGATTCGGGGCTGGGACGTGGTGCGGTGGCGCGGGTCCCTGCCGTTCGCGGCGGTGGGACACCGGGCGCGGGCAGCGGCGATCCGCCGGGCGTGTACTGCCGCCGGTGGGCTGGCGGTGGTAGGCGGTTGGGTGGCCGGAAACGGCCTGGCCGCCGTCGTTGCCGACACACGTGAGCAAATCGGCCAATTGACGGGCGCCTGAGCATCGCCGCTGGTCAGCGCGGCGTGGCTGGTTGGCGCCAGCGCTGAGCAGTGGCCGCGGGGCGCTTCCCGGTTTTCAATCGGGCAAGTGTTCTGGCTAGGGTCGATGACTATGGTTTCAAACAGGTCCGAGCTTTCCATGTCCCGGACCGGTATCCATGGGGGACTCCGACGCGGCACTGCAGCCGCAGCCGTCGGAGTGGTACTGGTTCTTTCCGCCGGCGTCCAGGCGTCCTTGGCCGATGACGCGGCGCCGCCCCAAGACCCATTGGTGCAGGCGACTGCCGTGGCGTCCGGTGGTTCCGACGACGATGGCACCCCGCGCGGAAAGGTTCCCGCCATCCCCGCCGTGCCGGGTGCATTGCTTCCTGCCGTGAAGGCCACGCTCTCCACAGGTTCGACGACGGCGCCGGCCTCGGCGGAGGCTTCGGTTTCCGGCCTGGCAGTTCCAGCCGTCCCCACCGTCTCAGGGACGCCCCTGGCACCCGGTGGACAGACCCCCGCTCCCACAGCATCGGGCACGGCCTCCAGTTCGGCCCAATCAGGTGCCACGCAGAAACCGCGCTCCACGCAGCCGATGCCCACATCAGCCACCCCGGCGGGGGCTGCCCCCGCCGGGGCTGCCCCCGCGGCGGGCGCCCCCGCCCTTTCCCCGGCAGTCCCTCCTCTCCTGGGAACGGGAGCTGGCGAAGCCGCTGACCAGGCCGACGCGCGGGCCGCCGGGCCAGGATCCGGCGGCATGGCAGGATCGCTGGATCCTCACGGCTCCGGCGCTGCGGAATCAGGCGCTGGGGAGTCCGACGGCGAGGAATCCGCCGGCGAGGCCGGCGCGGCCGCCGGCGGGGCAGGGGCTGTGCCTTCTTCCGCCCTGCCCACCGCGTTGTCCATCAATGCGCGGCAGTCCCAGCCCACCCGCGTGCCGCAAGCTGCCGCTGCACCCGAAGGCCCGGGCCGCGCCGTTTCCTCCACCGGACCGCTTCCGGACATGCCTGATGCCTTGGTGTGGCTGGGTGCAGGTCTGGTTGGCCTGGGGACCGCCGCGGGGCTCGTGTTCCTGCGCATGCGCCGCCCCTTCTGATGCGGCGGGGGATGGCTTCCGGGTCCAGTAATGTGACTTTGCTCACTTCTACGAGTTGTAGAACTCTTCGGTTTCGCCTTGGGGGCAGCGAAGGGGCAAACTTGTAACCATGAGCCACACTTCTGCCGAATCTGTCACTAAAACCGAAGAATCAGCCGAGCAGTTCTTTACCCTCTGGACGGTATTCAAGCGGTCAGAGCCCGTGGTCCGCAGTGCGAATGCCGCCGCCGACTTCGAAGCCCTGGTGGAGCGGCTCGCCGCAGCCGGCGTCACCCACCGGGGCAGCTACGACGTCTCGGCCATGCGCGCCGATGCCGACGTCATGGTGTGGCTCCACGGCCCCAAGCCGGAGGCGCTGCAGCAGGCCATCCGCGACATCCGCCGAAGCACACTCTTTGCCGGCACCGAGATCGTGTGGTCCGCCATGGGCGTCCACCGCGAGGCGGAGTTCGCCAAGAACCACACCCCCGCCTACTCGCGCGGCGTCGCTCCGGCCGAGTGGCTCTGTGTTTACCCGTTCGTGCGCTCCTACGAGTGGTACATCCTGCCGGAGGCCGAGCGCGGCAAGATGCTGCGCGACCATGGCCTGCTGGGCAGGGATTTTCCCCAGGTCATCTCCAACACCGTCTCGTCCTTCGCCCTCGGGGATTGGGAGTGGATCCTCGGCCTGGAGGCACCCGAACTGGTTGACCTTGTGGACCTCATGCGCCACCTGCGCGCCACGGAGGCGCGCAACCACGTCCGTGAGGAAGTCCCGTTCTATACCGGACGCCGGATCACCGCCGAAGAAGTAGCAGAGGTGCTCGCATGAACCCGCTCGACCCCACACTCGCCGCGGCCGTCAACCCGGTCACCGAAGCCGGACGCATGGCTCCCAAGAACTACGACGCCGTCCTGCTCGCCTCTTTCGGCGGTCCGGAAGGCCAGGAGGACGTCATCCCGTTCCTCCGCAACGTCACCCGCGGCCGGGGGATTCCGGATGAGCGGCTTGAGGAAGTCTCGCACCACTACCGCGCCAACGGCGGTATCAGCCCCATCAACCAGCAGAACCGCGAGCTGAAGGCAGCGCTGGAAACTGAACTGGCTGCCCGCGGCATCGAGCTGCCCGTGCTGTGGGGCAACCGGAACTGGGCACCGTACATCCCTCAGACCCTTCAGGAAGCGTACGACGCCGGCCACCGCCGGGTGTTGATGCTCACCACGAGTGCCTACTCCTGTTACTCCAGCTGCCGCCAGTACCGCGAGGACATCGGCATGGCATTGACGGAGACCGGCCTGGACGGCCGGCTGGAAGTGGACAAGGTCCGCCAGTACTTCGACCACCCCGGTTTCGTTGAGCCCTTCGTCGAAGGAACTGCCGCCGGACTGGCCGATGTGCGTGCCAAGCTGGCCGACGCCGGAAGCCCGGACGCCCCCATCCACATCCTGTTCGCCACCCACTCCATTCCCACCCGGGACGCCGAGGCTGCAGGCCGGTCCGAGGGTGAGCCGCGTGCGTTCGAGGAAGGCTCAGCCTACGTGGCCCAGCACCTTGCCAACGCCGCAGCCGTCATTGAGCGGGTCAAGGATGAATCCGGCCGGACCGTGCCCTGGTCCCTGGTGTACCAGTCCCGCTCGGGCGCCCCGCACGTGCCATGGCTGGAGCCGGACATCAACGACGCCATCGAGGAACTGGCCGGGCAGGGTGTCAAAGGCATCGTCATCGTCCCCCTCGGCTTTGTCAGCGACCACATGGAAGTTGTCTGGGACCTGGACACCGAAGCCATGGAGACCTGCGCAAACCTCGGCCTTGCCGCAACCCGCGTCCCCACGCCCGGTACGCACCGGAAGTTCGTTAACGGCCTGGTGGACCTCATTTGCGAGCGGACGGTGGCCAACAACATCGGTGACAGGCCCGCCCTGACGGATCTTGGCCCCTGGTACGACGTCTGCCGTCCGGGCTGCTGCGCCAACTTCCGCGGCGAAAAGCCCACGATTGCAGGGGCCGACACCACGGTGGGCACCGGTCACGACCCCTATCCGTCGGGGGATGCAGCCGAAACGGCCCAGCCGTGACCGTCCGGATTGGCACCCGCGCCAGCAAACTGGCGCTCACCCAGACCCAGCAGACCGCTGACCAGCTCGCCGCCGTGGGAGGTTTCCCGGTGGAGCTGGTGCACATCCGCACGGATGGTGATGTCCTCACCGGGTCGCTCTCCCAGATGGGCGGAACGGGTGTCTTCGTCGCCGCCTTGCGCGATGCGCTGCTGCGCAATGAGTGCGATGTCGCCGTCCATTCGCTGAAGGACCTGCCCACCGGCGCGGCGGTAGGACTCAGCCTCGCCGCCACTCCGCGGCGCGTGGACGTCCGCGACGTCCTGTGCGCCCGGGACGGACTGAAGCTGGCCGACCTGCCGGCCGGAGCGCGCGTTGGCACCGGCTCGCCGCGGCGCGCAGCACAGTTGCGTGCCGCCCGCACCGACCTGGACATCGTGGACATCCGCGGCAACGTGGATACGCGCCTGGGCCGCGTTCCCGGCCTGCCCGGCAACTCCACCCGCCAGGTGGTGCCCGGAAAGTCATGCGACCTCGACGCCGTAGTGCTTGCTGCCGCCGGCCTCGAGCGCATTGGCCGGCTGGACACCGTCACCGAGTACCTCGAAACCGACGTCATGCTGCCCGCGGCCGGCCAGGGATCGCTGGCCATCGAGTGCCGTACGGCCGACGCGCCGCCGAAGCCGGGATCGGCCGAAGGCTCCCGCGGGGTCCTGGCGCAGGCCCTTGCGGCCCTGGACGATCCCGACACCCGCCTCGCTGTCACGGCGGAGCGTGCCCTGCTGGCACGGCTCGAGGCAGGTTGCGCAGCCCCGGTGGGCGCGTACGCCTACCGCAAAGGCAGCATGCTGCACCTGGAAGCCGTGGTGTGCGCCGTCGATGGCAGCGCTACCGTGCGGGACAAGCGGGCCACGGACGGACTGACGGAAGTCGGAGCCACCCTCCTGGGCATCGAACTGGCTGAAGCACTGCTTGCTGCCGGAGCCGCCGACATCGCAGACCTGCAGGCGTCCTGACCTGGCGATGACGCAGCCTCCCCGCAGGTCCGGACCGCACACGCCGCCCAGCCAACCACTGCCGGGCGGTGTCCGGGTCCTGGTGACGCGCAGCCCGGAACGGTCCGGTGCCCTGGTTGAGGCCCTGGCAGAAGCCGGCGCGGTGCCTGTGCTGCTGCCGCTCATCGACTTCGAACGGGCCCCTGACCAGCACGTGCTCGATGTCGCCTGCGACGCCCTGGCCGCGGGGGCCTTTGACTGGCTGGTGGTCAGCAGCGCAACCACGGTGCACGTCTTGATGGAAGAGGCCGCCGAGCGTGGCCTCGCCCTGGCCCAGTTGGTTCCCGCAAAAACCTGGATCGCCGCCATCGGCCCCGCCACGCGCAGGCTGTTGGAGTCCGCCGGCCTGACCGTGGCCCTGGCCCCGGCCGGCGAACAGTCGGCCGCCGGCCTCCTCGAGGTCTGGCCCGGCGGCGGCAGGATCCTGCTGCCGCAGGCAGACATCGCCGCCGGCACCCTGGTTGAGGGCCTCGCAGCGGCAGGCGGTACAGTCACCGCGGTTACTGCCTACCGCACCGTTGACTATCCGGCGGCAGCGGAGCGCAGGCTGGCCGTGCAGCCGGAAGACGGCGACGCCGGCCCGCAGCCGCCGTCGTACACCCTCCTGACGCCCCAAACCGCCGCCGCGGACATCGCTGCAGGGCGCATGGCGGCCGTGATCGCTGCCTCGCCGAGCGCCGTGCGCAGGATTTCCGCCCTTGGTCCGCTGGCCGGCTGCAAGCTGGTGGTCATTGGCCGTTCGACGGCGGAACAGGCAGCTGCCCTGGGCCTGGACGTCGCCGCAGTGGCGGCCGAGCCTACACCGGACGGGCTGGTGGCAGCGGTTGCGAAGGCCCTCAACCCGCCCTGACCGGCCAGCACGCCTCCCGCTCCATGAAGCTTCAAGAACAACGCGAAGGACAGGACCCATGACTTTCCCCAACCAACGCCCCCGCCGCCTGCGCACCACCCCCGCCATGCGCCGGCTCACCGCCGAAACCCGCCTTGCGCCGTCGGAACTCATCCTTCCGGCCTTTATCCGGGAGGGATTGAGCGAACCGAACCCCATCACCTCCATGCCGGGCGTGGTCCAGCACACTACGGATACGCTCAAGCGGGCCGCGGCGGAGGCTGTGGAGCTCGGCCTGGGCGGCATCATGCTCTTCGGCATCCCCGAAACCCGTGACGCCGAAGGCTCGGCATCGCTGGACCCGAAGGGCGTGCTGAACAAGGCCATCCGGGACGTCCGTGCCGAAGTGGGCGATGACCTGGTGATCATGAGCGACGTGTGCCTGGACGAATTCACCGACCACGGCCACTGCGGAGTGCTCGACGCCGACGGTTACGTGGACAACGACCGCACCGTGGAGATCTACGCGAGGATGGCCGTGGCGCAGGCAGAGGCCGGCGCGCACATGCTGGGCCCCTCGGGGATGATGGACGGCCAGATCGCGGCTATCCGTTCGGCCCTGGATGAGGCCGGCCACACCAACACCTCCGTCATTGCCTACGCCGCGAAGTACGCCTCGGCGTTTTACGGGCCGTTCCGCGAAGCAGTGGACTCACAGCTCAAGGGCGACCGGCGGACCTACCAGATGGACGCCGGCAACCGCACCGAAGCACTTCGCGAGGTTGAACTGGACCTGGCTGAGGGCGCGGACATCATTATGGTGAAGCCGGCCATGAGCTACCTGGACATCGTGGCCGACGTTGCCGCGATGAGCCCCGTCCCCGTCTCGGCGTACCAGATCTCGGGTGAATACGCGATGATCGAGGCTGCCGCTGCCAACGGCTGGATTGACCGGCGTGCCGCCATTACCGAATCCGTCCTGGGCATCCGGCGGGCTGGCGCCCACATGGTCCTCACGTACTGGGCCGCCGAACTGGCCGGCTGGCTGAAGGAAGACCGGTGACCGCCGGGCAGGCCCCGGAACCCACCGCGCCGGTGGGGGAGGACCGAATCCTCCTCGGCCTGAACACCTTCGGTGATGTAGGCGAGAACCCGGACGGCAGCCAGCAGCCGCACGCCCAGGTCCTGCGCCAGCTGCTGGAGCAGGCGGAACTTGCCGACGCCGTCGGACTCGATGCCTTTGGCGTGGGGGAGCACCACCGCAAGGACTACGCCGTGTCCGCGCCGGAGGTCTTCCTGGCCGCCGCGGCGGCCCGCACCACCCGCATCAGGCTGGGCTCCGCCGTAACGGTGCTGAGCTCGGACGATCCCATCCGTGTCTTCCAGCGCTTTTCCACCGTGGACGCCATCTCCAACGGCCGGGCCGAGGTGATGCTGGGGCGTGGGTCGTTCGTGGAGTCCTTCCCGCTGTTCGGGCTGGATCTGGCTGACTATGAGGTCCTGTTCGAAGAGAAGCTCGAGCTGTTCGACAAGGTCCGGGCGCAAAAGCCCGTGCATTGGGAAGGCCGCACCAGGCCTGCCCTGCATGGCCTGAGCGTCTATCCGCCCCTGGAGCACCACCTGCTGCCCACCTGGATCGGGGTGGGTGGAACACCCGAATCGGTGCTCCGCTGCGCCCAGTACGGCTATCCCATCATCTTCGCCATCATCGGCGGCCAACCCCGCGGCTTCCGGCCCCTCGCCGACCTCTACCGGGAAGCGATGGCCAAGTACGGGCACCCCATGCAGCAGATGGCCACGCACTCGCCGGGCCACGTGGCCGACACCGACGAGCAGGCCCGCGAAGAGCTGTTCCCGCACTGGCTGAAGCTCCGCAACAAGCTCGGCGCCGAGCGCGGGTGGGGACCGGCCGGGCGCGGGGAGTTCGATGCCCTGTGTTCGGCGGAAGGTGCGCTGTATGTGGGGTCGCCGGAAACGGTGGCCCATAAGATCGTCCGGCTGAAGCGGAACCTGGGTGTCGACCGCTTCGACCTCAAATACAGCAACGGGCCGCTGCCGCACGCCGCCATGATGCGCTCGATCGAACTGATGGGTACGGCGGTGGCGCCCCGCGTGGCAGAGCTGCTCGCCGGCTGACTGTACTTCCCGCTGACTGAGCTTCCGGCAAACTGAGAGAATAGAAACCATGACTTCCAGCAATCCTCGCAATGAGGCACTCTTCGACCGCGCCCGCCAGCTCATGCCGGGCGGAGTCAACTCGCCGGTCCGGGCCTTCGGGTCCGTGGGCGGAACGCCGCGCTTCATGGTCTCCGCCAAGGGGCCGTACCTGACCGATGCCGACGGCAAGGAATACGTGGACCTGGTCTGCTCCTGGGGCCCGGCCCTGCTGGGGCACGCCCACCCGGCCGTGCTCGACGCCGTCCATGCCGCCGTCGACCGCGGCCTCTCCTTCGGCGCTTCCACCCCCGACGAAGCGAACCTGGCTGAAATCGTGAAGGAGCGCGTCCCCGCCGTCGAACGGCTCCGGATGGTATCCACCGGCACCGAAGCGACCATGACGGCAGTCCGGCTGGCCCGCGGGTTCACCGGCCGCAACCTCATTATCAAGTTTGCCGGCTGCTATCACGGCCACCTTGATGGGCTCCTGGCCGCCGCAGGCTCCGGCGTGGCAACCCTCGCCCTGCCCGGTTCGGCCGGTGTCACGGAAGCGACCGCCGCCGAGACCCTGGTGCTGCCCTACAACGACCTCCAGGCCGTCAAGGAAGCGTTTGCCACGCACGGACCCAACATCGCGGCAGTGATCACCGAGGCCGCGCCGGCCAACATGGGTGTGGTCACCCCCGCTGAAGGGTTCAACGCAGGGCTCTCGCGGATCACCCGCGAGCACGGCGCGCTGCTCATCGTTGATGAGGTCCTTACCGGCTTCCGCACCGGCTACTCCGGCTACTGGGGCCTCACGGGCGGCGCGCCGGACGCCCAGGAGCCGTGGATCCCGGACCTGCTCACCTTCGGCAAGGTCATCGGCGGCGGAATGCCGACGGCGGCACTGGGCGGACGTGCCGACGTCATGGACTACCTCGCCCCCACCGGCCCGGTCTACCAGGCCGGAACGCTGTCCGGGAACCCGGTGGCCATGGCTGCAGGCGTTGCCACCCTGACCCACGCCACGCGCGACGTCTACTCGTTCATCGACGTCCGGTCCCTGGAACTCTCCTCGGCGCTGTCCACTGCCCTGGATGCCGCGGGGGTGGACCACTCCATCCAGTTCGCCGGCAACCTCTTCTCGGTGGCGTTCGGCACCTCGGTTCACGGCGTCCACAACTACGCCGACGCCCAGGCACAGGAGGCGTTCCGCTACGCACCGTTCTTCCACTCCATGCTGGAGTCCGGCGTGTACCTGCCGCCGTCGGTCTTTGAGGCCTGGTTCCTCTCCGCCGCGCACGATGACGACGCCATGAACAGGATCTACGACGCCCTTCCCGCGGCAGCCAAGGCCGCCGCAGCCGCCCAAAGGTAGGGCCGCCGTCGGGCACCTGCCCCCGGGACGACAAATCCCCGCCTTCCGGACCAATTCTCCCTGTATGCGAGGGGGAAAAGTCCGGGAAGCGGGGATTTTCTGTCTGTGCCTGCCTGTGGGGCCTAGAGGACGTCCGAGAGGAAGCCCTTGAGGCGGTCCGTTCGGGGCGCCGTGAAGATCTGTTCCGGGGGGCCGGATTCCACCACCACGCCGGCGTCCATGAAGGTCACCGTGTCCGACACGTTGCGCGAGAATCCCATCTCGTGGGTCACCACCACCATGGTCATGCCGCCCTTCGCCAAATCCGCCATCAGGGACAGGACGCCCTTCACCAGTTCGGGATCCAGCGCGGACGTGGCCTCGTCGAAGAACATGACCTCCGGCTTCATGGCCAATGCACGGGCAATGGCCACGCGCTGCTGCTGGCCCCCGGAAAGGTTGGCCGGGCGGGAATCGGCCTTGTGCCTCAGGCCCACCAGGTCCAGCTGTTCCAAGGCCTCATTGCGCGCCTCCTCCTTGGAGAGCTTGCGCAGCTTCCGCAGGGCCAGCGAGACGTTTTCCTCCACCGTTTTGTGCGGGAACAGGTTGAACTGCTGGAACACCATGCCGATCCGGCGCCGGAGCTCGTCCGGGTTGTCCTTCAGCACCGAACGGCCATCCAGCAGGATGTCCCCCTGGTCCGGCTCAATCAGCCGGTTCATCACACGCAACAGTGTGGACTTGCCCGACCCGGAAGGGCCGATCACAGAGGCCGTGGTGCCCTGTGGAACGTGCAGGTCGATGCCCCGCAGCACGTGGTTGCTCCCGAAGGAAAGGTGGATGTTCTTTGCGCTCAGGGTTCCCGATGCGAATTCACTCATGCCTGGGCTCCCTTTCCAACGACTGCTGCGGCCTCGTCCGGTTCTTTCTTTTCCGGCCGGCCGGTCCGGAGTCGGGCATCGATGTAGTTGACCAAGTGGGTGAGCGGAATGGTCATGGCCAGGTAGAAAATGGCGGCTGCCACGTAGGGGGACAGGTTCCCGCTGCGAGCGGCTGCGTCCTGGCCGATCTGGAACAGTTCGCGTTCCGTGGCCAGCAAGCCCAAGGTGAAGACCAAAGAGGAATCCTTGATCAGCGCAATGAACTGATTCATGAGGGCAGGAAGTACCCTGCGGATGCCTTGGGGAACCACGACGAGACGCATCGAGGGAGCGTAGCCGAATCCCAAGGCGCGCGATGCCTCAAGCTGCCCCTTGTCCACGCTCTGAATGCCGGAGCGGAAAATCTCGCCTGTGTACGCCGCGGCCATGAGGGACAGAGCCGCAATGCCCATGGGGTAAGGGCTGTTACTGCCCGTCATTTCGCGGAAAATTGGCCCGAATCCAAGGCCGATAACCAGAATGGTGAGAACCGCCGGGAGTCCACGAAATATGTCTGTGTACACCCGGGCGGCCCACCGTGCCACAGGATTCCGTGAAATTCCCATGAGAGCCAAAATCAGGCCGACGAAGGCCCCGATAAGTCCCGAAATGATCGCAAGGACCAGCGTATTGGGCAGGCCCACCGTGAACATGCTTGGCAGAACCTCGGCGATCTGCTTCCAGTCAAGGAAGGTCTCTCCGAGTCGTTGCAGGAAATCCATATGGCGTCGCTATCTTTTCTAAGTGGCCAGTGTCTATTTCGCCGGAATCTTGACGGCCTTGCTGCCAGGCTTCCAACCCTCGGGTGTCTGTTCGGCAGCGGTCGGGCGGTCCGTGTACCACTGGGCAGTCAGCTTGGACCATGTGCCATCGGCAACAATGGCGTCAAGGGCAGAGTTCAGCGCTTCGAGCAGGGCAGGGTTGTCCTTGGCAACGGCGTAGGCGGTGAAATTCTGCGTGTTCAGCTTCTTCTCGGCGATTTTCGTGCCGTCACCGGGCTTGACCTGGCCGGTTGCCTGCTGGGACGGGGACACCCAGGCGTCCACTTGCCCGCTCTTCAGGCTGGCGAAGACCGTGTTGTAGTCGGGGAAGGAAACAGGCTCAATGTTCAGGGTGTTCTTGACGTAGTCTTCCTGGACGCTGCCGCTGACAACGCCAATGCGCAGGCCGCTCTTCAGTTCAGCGAACGTCTGAACCTTGGCGTCTTCCTTGGTCACCAGGGCCATGTAGCCGAAGTCGTAGCCATTGGTGAATGCAACCGTTTCACGGCGGGCGTCCGTGGTGGAAATCGAGGAGGATCCGACGTCGAACTGCTTGTTCTTAACTTGGCTAAGAAGCGCTTGGAACTTGGTGGAGGCGAACTCGACCTTGAGCCCCAGCTTGTCGGCCATCGCCCGCAGAAGCTCATTGTCGTAGCCGGTGAACTTGCCGGCCGGATCAACGAAGATATTCGGGGGGGCGTCTGACAACGTTCCCACGCGCAGGGTGCCCTCAGTGATGAGGTTGAGCTTGCTCTTGTCGATCTTGTCGATGGGGGTGACATCGGCGGTGGTGTACTTGTCCAGCGTCTGCTGGTCACTGCCCTTCAGGGCGTCAGTGGGGGTGCCACTGGGCTGGGAAGACCCGCCGCCGCAGGCAGCGAGGGAAACCGCGAGGGCAAGCGCAACGGGAGCGGTAGTGAGCCACTTCATCGCTTTGATTTTCATCAGGTTGTCACTTTCATATGAGTCATAAGTCGACCGGGCCGCAAGGCAGCGCTGTGGCGCCTGGCACCTGCCCGGTGCTGGTCAAACCGTCGGGGCAGGGGTGACCGCAAAACTTTATTGTCTCACTAGCGTGAACAGCAGGCGCCGTCCGAATAACCGCCAGCTGGATCCCTCTTCTGGGAAAGGAAATTCTGCCGCTGGGCATTGCGCCGGGCCACCTTGCGCATGCTTTCCCTCTTCTGATGAATGATCAGGTTGCGTGCGCCCCCACGAATGTTAAGCAGGGTGACTGTGACATGCCTCGCAATCAGGAGCAGCGCGGGTGATTCAGGAGTAATGCGGCTGTGTCTAAAAGCCGCCCGCCGTGGCATCCTGGGGCGGCAGCACCGGCCAGTCTCCCTCGATCACGGCGGCCGGTTTCGTCTTTCGGAGGTACCCCTGGAAGTCCGCGGCCTGGCTCACCGCCCAATCCACCTGCAGCTGGTGTAGCTGGCTGGCCGGCATCACCAGCTTTGGGAACTTTCCTGCCATCGCATCCAGGACCCGAAGGGTGGCCAGCGCATCCGCCGCCGACGTGTGGGCGTTGTCCAGGACCACGCCGTACTCCTCACACAATGCAGTGAGGGTGCGCTTGCCCTTGCGGTACCGGTCAACCTGCTTGTTCATAATGTACGGGTCCAGAACGGGGAACCGGCTGAGTTGGGGAATTCCGTAACGGGCGGACTCGGCGGCAAGGACCGTGAAATCGTAGCTTGCGTTGAAGGCGATCACCGGGGTGGCGGAATCGAAGAGCTCCTGGAGTACCGCAGCCACTTCACGGGTGACCTCGTGGGCCGGCCGCCCGTCCCGCCTGGCTTGTTCCGTGGTGACGCCGTGGACATCACTTGCCTCGGTGGGGATTTCCACGCCAGGATCAGCCAGCCATTCGTGCTCTTTGATGACTTCGCCATGGTGGTCCACCACGGTGATTGACGCTGTGACGATCCTTGCCGCCCGCGAATTGCGGCCGGTGGTCTCCAGGTCGAAGGCTGCGCGGGGGAGGGTGTTCCAGGAACTCATGCTTCAACGCTAAAGGGACCCACCGACAATTCCGTGGAACGCCACTGCGGCTAGATTGGATCAATGCGGAATGAGTACGTCCAAGCGGTCCTGGCCGTCGTCAGGCTGGTACCGCCGGGGTCCGCAGTTTCCTACGGCGACGTTGCCGAGCTCCTGGGGTCGGGCGGCCCGCGCCAGATCGGCTACGTCATGAGCCACCATGGGGGAGGCGTTCCCTGGTGGCGGATCCTGAAGGCAAGCGGCCACGCACCCGAGGGGCATGAAGCCGAGGCCCTGCTTCTTTACCTTGAAGAGGGCACGCCGCTCCTTGGCGCTTTCAGTTCGTATCTTCGGACCGGGGAGGGGCGGTGGCGGGTGGACCTGAATACCGCCCGCTGGGCACCGGCGGACAGCGATTTTGACAGTATCGACACAATTGCCGAGCAGCTGGAGCGCAGCCTCCACAGATTGTCGGTGGCTGATGATGGAATGATTTTGTGACCGTAACAATTCCCTTGACCGGCCCCTGGGACCCGCACCGCCAAGAACCGGGGACAGGCGAAACAGGCCGGGCGTATGTCCCCGCCCCCGGAAACCCGGATAACAGCACTGACCTGCAGGCTAACCCTGCTCTTCGGTTGCTGCCGCCACGGCGGGTGCACGCGGAAGCCCTTCGGCTCACACCGGACCAGCAGGCGGCCGTTGATGTCACTCAGGGTTCGGGGCCGGTGCTGGTCCCGGGCGCGCCGGGCACGGGAAAGACCACCGTGCTGGTTGAGGCGGCTGTCCAGCGGGTCTTCCGTGACGGCGTCGACCCCGAGCGCATGCTGATCCTCGCGCCCACCCGCCTTGCCGCCGATTTCCTGCGTGACCGTTTCACCGCGCGGCTGGACAGGAGCCTCAGCACCACCCCCGCCAGGACGTGGGCCTCTTACGCCTTCGACCTGATCCGCCGTGCCAAGGCCGAGGGTGTCATCCCGCTGTCCAGGCCGCCGCGCCTGTTGTCCGGCCCGGAGCAGGACCTCATCATCAGGGAACTCCTCGAGGGCCACCGGATTCCCGGCCTGGAACTGCCCTGGCCCGCCGATCTTGACGGGGCCCTGGAAACTCGCGGCTTCCGACAGGAAGTGCGGCAGCTCTTTGACCGCATCATCGAGTCGGGCCGCACGGCCGAAGACCTGGTTCAGCTGGCGCATGATTGCCACCGGCCGGACTGGAAAGCCGCAGCGGCCCTGTATGCCGAATACCGGGACGTCCTTGACCTGCGGATGCCCGAAGCCTTCGATCCCGCCGGGATCATCACGGCCGCCCGTCAGATCTTCCAGGATGCACCCGATTTCCTCGCCGCGGAACGCGCCCGGCTGCAGGTTGTCCTGGTGGACGATATCCAGGAAGCAAACCCCGCCATCTTCGAGTTCCTGGCAGACGTTGCCGCCGGCAAGGACTGCTACGTGACCTCGTCCCCGGACACGGTGGTGCAGGGATTCCGCGGAGCACGGCCGGACCTGGTTGCCGAGCTGCCCCGGTTGCTGTCCACCCAGGCGCCTGTCCTGGAGCGCCCGCTGTGGCATGCCCATGGCCTGGCGCCCGCCGTGGCGGAGGCGTGGTTGAACGTCGCCGGCCGAATTTCCCAGCGTGCGGGCGGGCAGCTGGCACGACGACTTGAACCGCTGGCGCGGCACGGACAGCCTGGAAGCCCTGGGCACGCCGAACCCGCCCGTCACGGGAACGTCGAGGCCCATCTGGTTCCCACTCCGGTGCATGAGCTGCGGTATGTTGCCCAGCGGATCCTGGACCAGCACATCAACCACGGCCGCGAGCTTGCGGACATTGCAGTCATCGTTCGGAACGGCGGCCAGGTCAGCGAGCTGCAGCGCTACCTGTCCGGGCAGGGCATTCCTGTGCGGGTGCCGGTGGCCGAATCCGCGGTCCGGGACGAGGTCGCCGTCAGGCCCCTGCTGGATGCCTTCGCCATCGCCTTGGATCCGCAGCTGTTGACACCCGAAGCTGCTGTGTCACTTCTTACGTCTCGCATCGGCGGTGCCACCTCGATTGAACTCCGCAGGCTCCGGCAATCGCTGCGGCGCGAAGAACTCCTGGGTGGTGGAGGCCGCGCCAGCGACGCCCTGCTGGTCGAGGCACTGCTTGAGCCCGGTGCACTGGGTGCGCTGGGCATCGAGGGCCGCGCCGCCCGGCGGACGGCCCGGATGATCCAGGCTGGGCGGGAAGCCGCCTATCTGCCCGGCGCCAATGCCGAATCGGTGCTGTGGGCGCTGTGGAACTCCACGGGGCTTTCGTCGGCGTGGACAGCCACCGCGTTGTCGGGCGGGCCCCATGGTGCCCGGGCTGACCGCGACCTTGACGCGATGATGGCGCTTTTCCATACCGCGGAACGCTACGTGGACCAGATGCCCGGCGCCGGCCCTGAACAGTTCCTGGAATACCTGCTGAACCAGGAGCTTCCCATGGATACCCTGGCCGCCCGCGCCCAGGTGGATGACGCGGTGGAACTGATGACGCCCGCCAGCGCGGCCGGGCGCGAATGGCCGGTCGTGATCGTTGCGGGACTTCAGGAGGGAGTGTGGCCCAACACCAGGCTCCGCGGGGAACTGCTCGGCAGCACGCTGTATGCGGACGCCGTCGAACATGGCCCCGGATACGCCCTCCAGCGTGACCCCTTGAGCCGGCTTCGGGACATCCGCTACGACGAACTCCGCAGTTTCTCCACAGCGGTATCCAGGGCAAGGGAAATGCTGATTTGCACCGCAGTCTCGTCGGAGGACCACCAGCCGTCGTCCTTCCTGGACTTCGTTGCGCCCCTGGGCCCGGAGGCGGAGGGACGGGCGTTTACGCAGGTGGAACGGCCCATGACCCTGCGTGCGCTGGTCGCCGAGCTCAGGCAACATGCCCAGCTGGAAGGGACAGCGCAGGCAGAGGAAGCTGCCAGGGTGCTGGCGCATCTCGCCGCCCAGGAGCCTGCCGTGTCTGGAGCAAACCCGGACAGCTGGTGGGGGCTTGCCCCGCTGTCCTCCACCGAGGCCGTGGTCCCACCGGGCGGAACGGTATCCGTGTCCCCCTCGAAGGTGGAGACTGTCCAAAAGTCGCCGTTGGACTGGTTCGTCCAGGCGGCCGGCGGGGAACCAGCCACCGACTTCGCCCGAAGCCTCGGCACGCTGGTGCACGCGATTGCCCAGGACATGCCCGACGCATCCGGATCGGAGTATGTTGCTGAACTGGTGCGGCGCTGGCCGGCCATGGGCATGAAGGATAACTGGGAGGGAAGACTGGACTTCCAGCGTGCCGAGGCCATGGTGCGGAAGCTGGCGCAGTACGTGCTCCTGATGAGGAGTGAAGGGCGCAGCCTGCTGGGCGTGGAGCAGGACTTTGAAGTGGCCCTTGGCCATGTAGCAGTGGACGAAGCTTTGCCGCGGGAAGCAGTCCTCCGCGGCCAGGTGGACCGGCTGGAGATCGACGGCGACGGCCGGCTGGTGGTGGTGGACCTCAAGACTGGCAAGCGGCAACCAGGGAAGGATGAGCTCTCCCGCCACCCGCAGCTTGGCGCATACCAGGCGGCAGTGCTGGCCGGCGGTTTTGACGCGGGAGCGGACGGGGGCGGCGGCGGATCCGGCGGAGCCGTGCTGGCGCAGCTGGGGACCGGGGCGGTCAATCCAGCCGTTCAGCAGCAGGAGCCACTCGACCCACAGCAGAACTGGGCATTGGACATGGTGAAGGAGGCAGCCGCCGTGATGGCAGGCAAGGAATTCATTGCACGGCACGACCCTGCCAAAGGCAGCCATGGCGGCCACGGTTGCCGGCTCCCTGAGGTGTGCCCCTTGTGTGCGCGCGGAAGGCAGGTAACAGAATGAGCGGGGCATTGATTGCCGCGGAAGCCGCCCCGGCGGTGCGCTTCAGCCCCGAAGAACTGTCCGTGCTGCTCGGTGAAAAAAACACCCCCACTCCTGAGCAGTCAGCCATCATCTCCTCCCCGCTGGCACCGCGGCTCGTCATCGCTGGAGCTGGATCGGGAAAGACCGCAACCATGGCGGACCGGGTGGTCTGGCTCGTGGCCAACGGGTGGGTCACCCCGGAGGAGATCCTGGGCGTGACCTTCACCCGGAAGGCTGCCGGCGAACTTGCAAGCCGGATCCGGTCAAAGCTCCTGGCACTGCAGCGTCTTGCCGCCCAGGACACCGGCAAGGGGGTCTTCCCGGAGGGCCTGCGCAACAGCGACACGCTGGAGCCGAAAGTTTCCACCTATCATTCGTTCGCCAGCGGCATCGTCTCCGATTACGGACTGCGGCTCGGCGTGGAGCGGGATGTGGTGCTGCTCGGCGGCGCGCAGGCGTGGCAGTTGGCCAGCGAGGTGGTTGAGGCCTACGACGGTGAATACGCGCACTTCCGGGCCGCCAAGTCCACACTGGTGAAAGCCGTCATCCAACTGGCTGGGGAATGCGCGGAACACCTGCAGGAACCCGAGGACGTCGAAGCCTGGCTTATGGCGCGCCTTTCGGAGTATGAGTCGATGCCCTACGTGGCCGGCAAGAAGAGGAACCCGTCCAAGGCGGCCCTGGACCTCGGCGGAATGCTGCGGACCAGGGCAAGTGTCGCTGACATGGTGGGTCGCTATGCCGCAGCCAAACGCGCCCGCGGCGCACTCGATTTCGGCGACCTGGTGGCGCTCGCTGCCAAGGTTGCCCAGGAAGTTCCCCTGGCAGCGCAGATGGAACGCCAGCGGTACAAAGTGGTTCTGCTTGACGAGTTCCAGGACACCTCATACGCGCAGCTGGTGCTTTTCTCCCGACTCTTCGGTGACGGCCATGCCGTGACAGCGGTGGGCGACCCAAACCAGTCAATCTATGGTTTCCGTGGCGCTTCGGCGGGCCAGTTGTTCCACTTCGTCCGCGAATTTCCTGTCCGGACCGGGAAGTCGGACGAAGGAGCGGAGTGGGCGCCTGCCCCAACCTCCTACCTCACAACAGCATGGCGGAACGGCCGCTCGATCCTGGCCGCAGCCAACGTCACGTCGCAGTCCCTCGGCCGGGCAGCTGCCCACAACGGCCCTGCCGGCGACAGGGCCGCCGCTGCTGAAGTTCCTGCGCTGCAACCGAGCCCCCATGCCGTGGACGGGACGGTGGTGCTGGGCCGTTTCGCCAGCGATGCCGAGGAGGCTGCAGCCCTGGCTGAGGACGTCCTGAGATACCGGGTGACCGACTTCGAGCTGAAATCCGACGGGACTGCGGAGCCACCGGCTCTCGCCGTGCTGTGCCGCAGGCGCGCCCAGATGGAAACTGTCCGGCGGCAGTTCGAGGCCCGGGGGATCCCCTACGAGATCGTGGGCCTCGGGGGCCTCCTTGACACCCCGGAAATCGTTGACCTGGTGGCCACCCTTCGCGTCCTTGCCGACCCCGGCCGCTCCGACGCCCTCATGCGGCTGCTCGCTGGTGCCCGGTGGCGCATAGGCCCCGCTGACCTCATGGCCCTGCGCGACTGGTCCAGCCAGCTGGCACGGAGCCGGGGGAGGGCGCCACTGGGGTTCGACAGCGACAGCGACAGCCAGGACAGCGACAGTGATGAAGCAGATGCCCCCGTCCTGGAGGGCGACCTGACTGACGGCGCCAGCCTGGTAGAAGCCCTGGACTTCCTGCCGCGTGACGGGTGGACGTCCGCAAATGGCCGCACGCTCACCTGGGAGGCGCGCAGCAGGCTGGCCAGGTTGTCCGCGGAGCTGCGGCAGCTGCGCGGCTACCTCGGCGATGACCTCACCACACTCCTGGGCGAGGTGGAGAGGGCCATGCTGCTGGACATCGAAGTGGCAGCGCGCCCGGGAATCAGCATCCACCAGGCCCGCCGCAACCTCGATGCCTTCCAGGATGCCGCAGCCGGATTCCTTCGCACCTCCCAGCGAGTGGACATCCTCGCTTTCCTGGCTTGGCTGGAGGCTGCCTCGGCGGAAGAAAACGGGTTGGAGGCGCCCGCCAGCGATGTGAACCGGGAAGCCGTTCAGCTGTTGACCGTCCACGCGTCCAAGGGCCTGGAGTGGGACGTGGTGTTTGTTCCTGGACTGAATGCGGGATCCTTCCCCAGCGACCGGGACTCCCGCTGGAGCAGCGGTTCGGCCGCGCTGCCCTGGCCCCTGCGCGGGGACCGGGCCGACCTCCCGCAGTGGGACCTTGACCAGCCGGACCAGAAAGGCTGGCTGGATGCCGAGAAGGATTACAAGACCGCCGTCCAGGTCCATGGCGAGTCGGAGGAGCGACGGCTGGCCTATGTCGCCTATACCAGGGCCAAGCACGTCCTGTGGGTGTCCAGCGCGGCCTGGGTGGGTTCACGGGCCGGCAGGGCGGAGATGTCGCCGTTCCTTGCGGAGCTGGAAGTGTTGACCCGGCCGGCCGACTCCGCCGGCGGTCCGAATGCCATGGTCCACCCCCTGTCCCTGGAGGAAGGCGCACTGCCGCAGCAGAGTCCATTGACGCTCGAAACAGAAGAAGCAATGTGGCCCTACGACCCCCTTGAAGGACCGGTGGATCCACGGACCGGTGAGCGGCTCCGCCTGGCCCGGGGGCGCAGGACAGCTATGGAAGCGGCGGCGCAACGGGTTCGCGGGATCCTGGCGGCCGGCGGAGGACAGTTAGTGCCGCCGGAGAGGCCCGCGCATCCGCCCAGCCTGACGGGAGCAGCGGCAGGCTGGGCGCGCGAAGCGGCCCTGCTGCTGGAGCGCAGGGCAAGAAGGTCAAGTGGACAGGATGTGCACCTGCCCACCCACATCTCCGCCTCCACCCTGGTTGACCTCGGGGACGATCCCGAGGCGGTGCTGGCCCGTCTGCGCCGGCCGGTGCCGCGGGAACCGGGCATGTCGGCCCGGAAGGGTACTGCCTTCCACGCCTGGGTGGAGGAATATTTTGGAAGGGCTGGAATGCTGGACCTCGGCGAAGCGCCGGGTTCGGATGACCACATTGACGCCGCCTACGACCTGGACGAGATGGTGGCTACCTTTAAAGCTTCCCCGTGGGCCGAGAGATCCCCGGCTTTCGTCGAGGTTCCGGTGGAAACCAGGGTTGGGGAGGTTGTGGTGCGAGGCCGGGTAGACGCCGTATTCCGTGACGCCGACGGCCGCTGGGACCTGGTGGACTGGAAGACCGGCCGCCGGCCCACCGCGGAGCAACTGAAGACCCGTTCGATCCAGCTGGCCGTGTACCGACTGGCGTGGGCCCGCCTTAGGGATGTTCCCCTGGAGGACGTGCGGGCTGCGTTCTTCTATGTCGCTGACAACGCCGTGGTCCGGCCGCACGACCTGGGAACTGCCGACGAGCTGGAAGGAATCGTGGCCGCTGCGCTGAGCAGGTCTTGAGCACGGACGTCCTTGGACTGGGCCGTCCTTGTGCTGGGACGTCCTTGTGCTGGGCCGTCCTCGAATGGCCCAGCCAGGGGGCAACGACCGGCCCGGTTCAGCCCTGCTTGGCGTTGACGATTGAAATGGCGGCGGTGGATGTATCGTCCGGACCTTTGGTTTCGGCGCCACGGGGTTCCACGGGGTCAGCCGATGCCTCCGGTTGCTCCACCGGGATGGGGGTGACCTGCACGGCCGGCTGGACGGAAACGGCCGGATGCACAGGTACCGCCGGTTGGACCGGCGCTACTGACGGTTGTGCCGGAGCAGCGGTTTGGGCAGGAACCGGGATGACCGTAACGGCGGGAGTGACAGCGGAACTGCCGCCCCCGGAGACGGGGGCGGCCCCGGAACCCGCGGTGGAAGCAGGAACGGACGTTCCAGCCTCATCCGGGCTGCCCGCGGCCGGAAGGGGCTCGACGCTGATCGGCCGGCCGCCGTACTCGGCAATGTCGCTTGCCAGGCTCTTCAGCATGTCCTCCGCTTCGCTGACCATGTCCTGATCCCCGGCGGCAAGGCCCTTCACCAGGTATTGAGCCAGGGCGAACTCAGCGGACAGGGCAGCCCGGCGCAGCAGGTGCTGGTCCGGGACGTCCCGGCGGCTGGACGTGTAGGCCTTCAGTACGGCGTCAATGAAGTCCTGTTCATTCGAAGCAACCAGCCAGGCAAAGTCGTCGGCAGGGTCCCCAATGCGCAGGTCCGTCCAACCCGTAACTGCGGTCACCCTTCCCGCCTCCACCAGCAGGTTGTCCTCGTGCAGGTCTCCGTGGACCACGCAAGGGTTGAACCGCCACAGCGATACATCCTCCATGGCGTGTTCCCAGCGGCGCAGCAGTGCCGCGGGAATCTTGCCCGTGGTGGCAGCCTGGTCCAGTTCATTCAGCCGCCGCTGGCGGAATTCATTGGGGGTGTAGCTGGGCAGGTCGGCGTTGCTGACCAGGGACCGGGGCAGGTCGTGGACCGCGGCCAGGGCGGAGCCAATCTCCTGGGCGAGCCCGGCAGGCCCTGACGTCAGTTCCTCGACGCTGCGGGTGGTGCCGGAGAGGTGTGAGTAAACGAAGGTGGTCAAGGTTCCCAGCCGGACGCTGCCGGCCACGGTCGGCATCAGGAACGGCAGTTCCGCCCGGACGGCAGGAGCGAAAGCCCGGAGTACAAGGAACTCCGTTTCCAGGCGCGCGCTGGCTTCGGCATGCCGCGGCGACCGGACCCGCCAGCGCTTGCCTTCGGAATCGAGGAGCAGGGCCGAGTCGAAGTCCGCGGGGTCGTCCGGGGCAGAGCTAACGGCGGTCGGGGTCAGCCCGGGGACTGCCGCGGTTGCAATTGCCGCAAGTTCAATCGGTTTTCTTCTCACCGTTCCACGGTAGATTGCCTGCCGTCCCACACCGCGGTCCGGCCGCGGCGAGTCTTGAGATAGGTGCAAAACGAGGGGGTTCGGGGCAAGCGGTGGGAGCTGCTGAAATGTGAAATGTCGGTGGCAGTCAGTACGGTGGAACCATGAGCCATGCGGAGTCTGTAATACCTGTCCACCAGGCTGCGCCGGCACGGCTGCCGGCGAACCATTTGGCGGATACCCTGCTCCCGGTAAGGCCCGCCTTGGTGGACCGGGGATCTGTCGCCCGCGCCAGGCCCGGCATGATCGATGACCTGCTTGCCGGGCCGGATGCCCAGGCCGCAGTCCTGTCGGGACGCCAGGGGCTGGTGCAGGGCAGCAACCTGGTCCTGACCGGGGCCAGGGAGCTCCTGTCAGCGCTGGCAGAAGCAGGATCAACACCGGACCTCGTGGTGTACCTTGGATCGGCCCTGCCCGCCGCCGACCTGCCAGCCGGGACCGAACTGCTGCTCTTCGTCCTTCCTGAGCCTCCCGGGCCCGGGACCGCCGGTATCCCGAAGGACGCGCAGTGGGCCGGATTCCGGGAGGTCGCCGCAGGTTTGACCGCCACCTCCACAGCCTTGTTCGTTGAAGCCAGCGCCATCGCCAACTGGCACGCAGCCCATACGCATTGCCCGCGCTGCGGCACGCCAACGGTTGTGGAAGCCGGCGGCTGGGTGCGCCGGTGCCCCTCGGACAACTCCGAACACTTTCCGCGCACCGACCCCGCCATCATTGTCACGGTCGTCGGCCCGGATGGCCGGCTGCTGCTGGGCGGGGGAGGGCCCGTGGACGCCCGGAACTACTCCACCCTCGCCGGCTTCGTTGAGCCCGGCGAATCACTCGAAGAGGCCGTGGTGCGCGAGATCCAGGAGGAGGTTGGGGTGCGGGTCACCGCCTGCCAGTACCTCGGCTCCCAGTCATGGCCGTTCCCCGCCTCGCTTATGCTTGGATTTACCGCCGTCACCGAGGACGCCCAGGCAACGCCCGACGGCGTGGAGGTCACCAGGGCCCGCTGGTTCAGCCGAGAGGAACTCCAGGAAGCGGTGCTCAGCGGTGAGATCACCATTTCCAGCAGGCTCTCTATTGCCCGATCGCTCATTGAGCACTGGTACGGCGGCCGGATCCAGGACCTGACCGGCGCCTAAGTTATTCCATCCACCAGACTCCAGTACGCGGTAGTCGAGAAACAAAGCAGCAAAAGTGACTACAGAGAATTTTGACGGAGCAGCCTCACTCGAGGACCGGATCCTCGGGGGTCTGGACGCCGAACAGCGTGAAGTGGCCAGCACCCTGAACGGCCCGTTGTGCGTGCTGGCCGGCGCGGGAACCGGCAAAACCCGCGCCATCACCCACCGCATCGCCTACGGCGTGCACTCCGGGGTCTACACGCCCCAGCGCCTGCTCGCCGTGACGTTCACCGCGCGGGCCGCGGCAGAGATGCGCAGCCGCCTGCGGGACCTCGGTGCCGGCAATGTGCAGGCCCGCACTTTCCACGCCGCCGCACTGCGCCAGCTCCAGTTCTTCTGGCCGCAGGCGGTGGGCGGAACACTGCCCAACCTGCTGGACCACAAAGCCCAGATGCTCGCCGAGGCGGCCCGGCGGCTTCGGCTCAGCACGGACCGGGCCTCCATCCGCGACCTTGCTTCGGAAATCGAATGGGCCAAGGTGTCCATGCTGACACCGGGAAACTACCTCGAGAACGCCCAGGGGAGGGGCGCGCCCGGCGGGTTCGACCTCACCACGGTGGCCCGCGTCTTCCAGTCCTATGAAGACGTCAAGACCGACCGCAACGTGATCGACTTCGAGGACGTCCTGCTGATCACGGTGGGCATCCTCCAGGAGGACGAGAAGGTTGCTGCCACGGTCCGGGAACAGTACCGGCACTTTGTGGTGGATGAATACCAGGACGTTTCCCCGCTTCAGCAGCGGCTCCTGGAACTTTGGCTCGGCGGCCGTGACGAACTCTGCGTGGTGGGTGACGCCAGCCAGACCATCTATTCCTTTACCGGCGCCTCGCCCAGGCACCTCCTGGACTTCAAAAGCCGCTATCCACAGGCCAACGTGGTCAAGCTCATCAGGGACTACCGCTCCACCCCGCAGGTGGTGAAACTGGCCAACGACCTGCTGGCCGCCCGCCGCAGCGGCGGCCCCACCGCCGACGCTGCGTGGGCTTCACCCCTGCAACTCGTGGCGCAGCGCCCGGCGGGACCCGCACCGCAGTTCACCGAGTGCACGGACGATGAAGCCGAAGCCGCCACGGTGGCGCAGAAGATCAAGGCACTGCTCGACGCCGGGACTCCGGCCAGCGAGGTGGCCATCCTTTTCCGTACCAACGGCCAGTCCGAGGCCTACGAGCAGGCGCTGGCAGCGGCAGGCATCGGCTACCAACTGCGCGGCGGGGAGAGGTTCTTCGCCCGCAAGGAGGTCCGGGACGCCATCCTGCAGCTGCGTGCAGCCACCCGGGCCGTTTCCGAATCAGATGCGCCGGAACCGCTGGGCCAACTGGTGCGGGACATCGTCTCCTCCCTCGGCTACACCGATGCGGCACCGCACAGCGGAGGTGCACTTCGCGAACGCTGGGAGTCCCTTGCGGCATTGGTGGCACTCGCCGATGAACTCGTGCAGGCCCGCGGCCCCCAGTTCGGCCTGCCGGATTTCGTGAACGAACTTCAGGAGCGTTCCCTCGCCCAGCATGCGCCCACCGTGCAGGGCGTTACGCTCGCCTCGCTGCACGCGGCCAAGGGCCTGGAATGGGACGCTGTTTTCCTGGTGGGACTCAGCGAAGGCCTGATGCCCATCTCCTTTGCCGATTCACCCGAATCCGTGGATGAGGAGCGCCGCCTCCTGTACGTGGGCATCACCCGCGCCCGCGAACACCTTTCCCTCTCGTGGAGCACCGCAAGGACTCCCGGGGGCCGGGCCAACCGGAAGCCGTCCCGGTTCCTGGAGGGCCTGCGGCCGGACTCGGTGGCAAGCTCGAGTACCCGGGGCAAGGGGCCGGCGCCACGCCGCAAAGCTGCCGCCCCGGCTGTGTGCCGCGTCTGTGGCAGCATGCTGGCCAGCGGGGCCGAACGGAAGGTTGGCCGCTGCAACGCGTGTCCCCCCAGCTACGAGGAACAGACCTTTGACGCCCTCCGCAACTGGCGCCGCGAGGTGGCACAGTCCGCGGACGTCCCGGCATTCGTTGTCTTCACCGATGCCACCCTTACCGCCATCGCGGAGGCCAGGCCGGCGTCGTTGGAGGAGCTTGCCGGCCTCGCCGGGGTTGGCCCGTCCAAGCTGGAAAAGTACGGGGAGGACGTCCTCCGGGTCCTTGTCGAGAGTTCCGTCCTGTGAGGCGCGGACCCAGCGGCGGTGCCCGGGAGGCTGCCCAGCTGACTACCCCAAACGGTTCTCCGGTGGAGGTGCGGCGTTCTGCCCGGCGGACCCGCACCGTGGCAGCGTTCTGGGAAGACGGTACGGCGGTTGTTGCGATTCCGGCCCGCTTCACGGCCGCGCAGGAGCATGAATGGGTTCACAAGATGCTGGCCAAACTGCACAGGCAGGGGGAGCGGCAAGCGGCTGCCGGGCGGCGGCGTCCTGCCACCGACGAAGCCCTGGCAGCCCATGCGGCCCAGTTGTCCGCCCAATATCTTGGTGGCCGGTCAGTGCCCACCTCCGTCCGCTGGGTGAGCAACCAGAATTCCCGGTGGGGTTCGGCCACGCCGGCCGAGGGGACCATCCGCCTGTCTGACAAGCTGCGGCCCATGCCGCAATGGGTCATCGACTACGTCCTGCTCCACGAGCTGGCCCACCTCCTGGTGGCCTCACACAACGCCGCGTTCTGGAAGCTGCTGGAGGCCTACCCCGAAACCCAGCGGGCCAAGGCGTTTCTCGAAGGTGTTTCGTTTGCCACGTCCCGGGGAATGGACAAAGACGCCGACTAGGTCCAGCGCAGGACACTAAGCCGGCGAAAAGAGCACCGGGCGAAGGCATGCCGGCCAAAAAGCACTCTGGCGGGCCAGGAACCCCTGGCCCGCCAGAAAAGTGTCAGCCCCGGGGCTGGTCCGCTCCGCCGTCGTCGTCCGTTCCGCCGTCGTCGTCCGCTCCGCCGTCGTCGTCCGTTCCGCCGTCGTCCTTGCTGCCGGTGTCCCCTGCAGCGCCCTCATCGCCGGAGGTGCCGTCAAAACCGCCGCTGAGCAGTTTCTGCAGGGCGTCATCCACCTCGCTGTCGCTGGCTTCGGCCAACTTGCGGCGGGAGGAAAAGCCCTTCGGATCATCCAGGTCTTCGGCCGTGGGCAGGAGGTCGGGGTGGTGCCAGATGGCGTCACGGCCCTCGATCCCGCGTTCTTCCTTCAGGGTGGCCCACAGGGTGGCCGCGTCACGCAGCCTGCGCGGACGAAGCTCGAGCCCCACCAGGGAAGCAAAGGCGTGCTCGGCGGGACCGCCCGTTGCCCGGCGGCGGCGTACTGTTTCGCGCAGCGCGCCGGCGGACGGCAGTACCTTCTCCGTGGCGGCCGCGGTCAGCTCATCCACCCAGCCCTCCACGAGGGCCAGCGCGGTCTCCAGCTTTTCCAGCGCCTGTTCCTGGGCCGGCGTCCGCTGCGGCATGAAGACGCCCTGGGACAATGCCTCCTGGATGCCTTCGGGATTGCTGGGATCGAGGTCGCGGGCGAGCTCTTCGATGCGGGAAGTGTCGATGTGGATGCCGCGGGCGTAGGCCTCGATGGCTCCCAGCAGGTGTCCGCGCAGCCAAGGAACCTGCACGAACAGCCGGGCATGCGCCGCTTCGCGCACGGCGAGGAACAGCCGGATGTCGTTCGCGGGCAGGGACAGGCCTTCACCGAAGGCGGCAACATTTGTTGGCAGGAGCGCCATTTCAAGGTCGGCAAGCGGCACACCGATGTCGGTGGAGCTCACCACGTCCTGGGACAGGGCGCCGATGGCCTGCCCCAGCTGCATCCCAAAGATGGCGCCGCCCATGTTCTGCAGCATCGAGGAAGCGCCGCCCATCATGGACTTCATTTCCTCGGGCATCTGCTCCGTCATGGCGGAGGAGAGCGCGTTGGCGATGCTGTTGGCCACGGGTTCGGTCAGCCGCTTCCAGGTGCCCAGGGTGGCTTCCACCCATTCCGCGCGGGACCAGGCCTTGCCGATCAAACCGGTGCCGGGCAGGTCGGTGACCGGGTCCAGCCACAGCTCAGCGAGGCGGAGGGCTTCATCCACCTCCCGGGACTGCTGGGCACTGACCGACGGATCAGAGGTGCCGGCCGCCACCCGCCGGGCATTGTCGTGGGCCAGCGTCCAGTTGACGGGCCCCTCGGACGGGGCACTCATCATCGCCTGCACCTGGGAGAACATCTGCGCCAGCAGATTGGGGTCATCCGGCAGGCCGGCAGCCTTGGCGAGCTCGGCGGGATCGAAGTTCTCCATCCCCTTGCCGCCCATCAGGTTCTGGAGCATTTCGGTCAACGGATCCTTGGGGGTGTCGTCGTCGCCGTTGGACGGATTGAGTGGGTTGGAGGTCATGGTCCCGCCGATCGATGGTGTGACTGTTGATCAACCTTCACGGTACCCCGGCGGGGGTCGGCTGTCTGCCGCCCGCCGCCGTCGTTCGCTCTAGGCAAAGCACCTCCGCCCACTGCCACCGCGTACTGTTGGTGGGGTGACTACAACCCGTGGCGGCCATCCCTTCGAGGACCACGTTCCCGATCTTCCCCCCTACTCCAATCCCGGTCCGTTTGGTGCCGGCGGCCTGGACAGCGGCGGCACAGCGGCTGCGGACAGCAGCATCAAACCGTCCGACGGCGGAGGCCGGGGGAAGCGGCTTTCCACGATGATGGTTGCCGGGCTGGCGGCGCTGGGGCTGGGAATTGCCGTGGGCACGCTTCCGGTGCCCTATGTCATCGAATCGCCCGGTCCCACCTACAACACGCTGGGGGAGAGCCAGGGGCATCCCGTCATCAATGTCAGCGGCCGTGAAACGTATCCGGCAGCCGGAAGCCTGGACCTGACCACCGTCTATGTCGACGGCGGCCCCACCGGCTCCGTCAGCATCCTCAACGCGTTCTCTGCGTGGCTGGACCCTTCCAAGGCGGTCTACCCGGTTGAACTGATCTATCCCACGGGCACCACCAGGGAAGAGGCGCAGGAACAAAGTGCGGTGGCCATGGCCACGTCCCAGGAGAACGCCGTGGCCTCCGCCCTGAACGAACTCAGGATCCCCTTCGGCCAGCAGCTCCAGGCCGCAGACCTGTCAAAGGAGTCCGCTTCCGCCGGCAAGATCCAGCAGGGGGACATCCTGAAGTCCATCAACGGCAAGGACATCACCGCACTCAGCGTGATCCAGGATGAACTGGCCGCCGGCAAGGGCGCCCCGGTATCGGTGACCGTGGAACGCGACGGCCGGCCCGTCACCGTTGAGGTCACTCCCAGGGACAACGGCCAGGGCCGGTTCATCCTTGGCGTCATGCTCAAGTACCTGTTCAGTTTCCCGTTCCAGGTGCAGATCTCCCTGGATAAGGTGGGTGGCCCAAGCGCGGGGCTGATGTTCTCGCTGGGCATCATCGACACTGTCACCCCGGGCGACCTCACCGGCGGCAAACACATGGCGGGCACCGGCACCATCTCACCGGACGGCGCGGTAGGACCCATCGGCGGCATCGGACAGAAAATGCGGGGTGCGCGCTCTTCGGGCGCCACCCTGTTCCTGGCGCCCGCCGGCAACTGCGACGAAGTTGCGGGCCACGTTCCCGACGGCCTCCAGGTGGTCCGCGTGGAAAACCTTTCGGAAGCCCGGCATGCCGTGGAACTGGCCGGAAGCGGACAGGACACATCCGCGCTCCCGGCCTGCGCCAGCAAATAGACTGGGCGCAACTAGACTCACAGGAACTAAGCTTTACCGCCACTCGTGGCACAAGTTGACGGACGAAACCAGCCGTTTGACCGGTACCGTACGTCGCCCGCACGCTTCGAATATCTGACGACCAGCTATGAGGTACCCAGTTTGTCCCGTCCCGCCAGCACCATGTCCACCGGCAGGCCCCCTTCACGACGCGGCGCCCTGACGCCCACCCTGATCGTTGTCGCCCTGGTGGTCGTGGGCTTCATTTTCTTCGCCAATGTCTGGACCGACGTCCTCTGGTACCGGCAACTGGGCTTCATCGAGGTCTTCGTCACCGAGAACCTCGCCAAGATCGCCACCTTCGTGGCCGGCTTCGCCATCATGTTCGCGGCGGTGTTCTTCGCAATCCGCATTGCCTACAACGCCCGGCCGGTCTACGCGCCGGATTCCGAGATCCGGGACAACCTCAACCGGTACCAGGCGCAGCTGGAGCCGGTCCGGCGGATCGTGATGGTGGGCCTGCCGGTCCTCTTCGGCCTGTTTGCGGGCAGCGCGGCCGCGAGCCAGTGGCAGAAGGTCCTGCTGTTCTTCAACCAGGTTGGCTTCGGTGAGGCTGATCCACAGTTCAACATGGACATCAGCTTCTACCTGATGACTTTGCCGTTCCTCGGGTTCGTGACCGGGTTCCTGATCAGCGTGGTGGTGATCGCGGGCATCGCCGGCATCCTCACGCACTACCTGTACGGCAGCATCCGCCTGATGGAACGCGGCGTCTTCACCAGCCGCGCAGCGCAAATCCATATCGCCGTGACCGGCGCCGCCTTCCTGGTGCTCCTGGGCGTGAACTTCTGGCTGGACCGCTACTCTTCCGTCCAGAGCAACGGGGGCCGCTGGGCCGGCGCGCTCTACACGGATGTCAACGCCGTCATCCCCACCAAGGCAATCCTGGCGGTTGCTGCCGTCCTGGTCGCCATCCTGTTCATCGTGGCCGCCGTGATCGGCCGCTGGCGCCTTCCGGTAATCGGCACGGCCATGCTGATCATCACCTCCATCCTGGCCGGCGGCGTCTACCCCTGGGTGATCCAGCAGTTCCAGGTCCGCCCGTCCGAGCAGACGCTGGAAAGCAAGTACATCCAGCGCAACATCGAGAACACGCGCAAGGCCTACGGCCTGAACGGCATCCAGGAGACCCGGTACGACGCCACCAACACGGCCAACACCGGCGCACTCGCGCCGGACGCCCAGACCACGGCCAACATCCGGCTCCTGGACCCGAACCTGATCTCAGACGCCTTTGCGCAGCTGGAACAGTACCGCGCGTACTACCAGTTCCCCAAGGCCCTCAACGTGGACCGCTACGAGGTGGACGGCAAGATCCAGGACACCGTGATCGCCGTGCGGGAGCTGAACCCCACGAACGTGGCAACCAACCAGCAGGGCTGGCTGAACCAGCACGTGGTGTACACCCATGGTTACGGGGTTGTGGCTGCCAAGGGCAACAAGTTCACCGTGGACGGCAAGCCCGAATTCCTGCAGTCCGGCATTCCGTCCACCGGCGTGCTGGGGAACGACACAACCTACGAACCGCGCATCTACTTCGGTGAGACATCACCGGAATACTCGATCGTCGGTGCCCCCGACGGCGCAGCCCCGCGCGAGCAGGACCGCCCCTCCGGAAAGGAAGGGGAGGGCGAAACCCAGTACACGTTCAAGGGCAACGCCGGGCCCAATGTTGGCTCCTTCTTCAACAAGATCCTTTTCGCCATCAAATTCCAGTCTTCGGACCTGCTGCTTTCGGACGGCGTGAACCCGGAGTCGCAGATCCTGTACGACCGCAACCCCCGCGAGCGGGTCCAGAAGGTGGCACCCTACCTGACGGTTGACGGCGGCGCGTACCCGGCAGTGGTGGACGGCCGGGTCAAGTGGATCGTGGACGGTTACACCACCAGCCAGTACTACCCGTACTCCCAGCAGAAGCAGCTGTCGGATGCCACCACTGATTCGCAGACCAGCTCCGGCCGCGCCGTGGCCCTGCCCAACAGCACGGTGAACTACATCCGCAACTCGGTCAAGGCCACGGTGGACGCCTACGACGGCTCGGTCACCCTCTATGCCTGGGACGACACGGACCCGGTCCTCAAGGCCTGGCAGAAGGTCTTCCCGTCATCCCTGAAGCCGTACTCGGAGATGTCCGGGGCAGTCATGAGCCACGTCCGCTACCCGGAGGACCTGTTCAAGGTCCAGCGTGAGCTCCTGGGGCAGTACCACGTGACGGATCCCACCAGCTTCTACAAGAACAACGACGCGTGGAGCGTCCCCGCCGATCCGACCGTGGATACCGACGTCAAGCAGCCGCCGTTCTACATGTCGCTGCAGATGCCGGACCAGGAAAAGCCGGCGTTCCAGCTGACCTCCTCCTTCATCCCGCAGATCGTGAACGGAAACGCCCGCAACGTCCTGTACGGCTTCCTCGCCGCGGATTCGGACGCGGGGAACCAGGCCGGCGTGAAGGCGGAAGGCTACGGCAAGCTGCGGCTGCTGCAGATCCCGCCGGAAACACAGGTGCCCGGTCCGGGGCAGGCGCAGAACAAGTTCAACTCCGACCCCACCGTTTCGCAGGCGCTGAACCTGCTGCGCCAAGGTGCGTCGGACGTGCTGAACGGCAACCTGCTCACCCTGCCCGTCGGCGGCGGCATCCTCTACGTCCAGCCGGTCTACCTCAAGTCCACGGGTGAGACGTCATACCCCACGCTGCAGCGCGTCCTGGTGGCCTTTGGCGACAAGGTTGGCTTCGCCCCGACGCTGGACGCGGCCCTCAAGCAGCTCTTCGGTGGTGACTCCGGCGCAGCCGCGGGTGACTCCGCCAACAACGGGCAGACGCCGGCCGGCCCGGCCGCGCCTGCCACACCGGCAGAGGCGGACGCCAAGGCCCAGCTGAAGGCGGCCCTGGATGAGGCGAATGCGGCCATCCAGTCCGGACAGACGGCGCTCGCGTCGGGTGACTTTGCTGCCTATGGCGAAGCGCAGAAGAAGATTGCGGCAGCGCTGAAGAAGGCCATGGACGCCGAAGCCAAGATCCCGGTGACCGCTCCGGAGGCCAGCCCGGCCCCCGCAGCTTCCAGCTCACCTTCGGCAACGCCGTCCGCATCAGCGGGCCAGTAGTACGACGGCGGCCCGGCACCAGAAGCTCCTACGGGGGCCAGGGTGCCGGGCCGGCGTAACGGACGTCACGCCGCTTCGATTTGGCCTGCGGTTCACCTCCCGGTAAAGTAGTTCTTGCGACGCGGGGTGGAGCAGTTCGGTAGCTCGCTGGGCTCATAACCCAGAGGTCACAGGTTCAAATCCTGTCCCCGCAACTGAGGAAAGGCCCGGACATTGGAAACAATGTCCGGGCCTTTTGCTTTCCCTGGCGTCTCTGCCGCGGCCAACCTTGCCGGGACCGTCGAATCCCAAAGGGGGACCTGGTGGAGCGTGGTCAGGGCGGCCGCGAAAGTAGGGTAGTGTTGATCAAGCGACGCGGGGTGGAGCAGTTCGGTAGCTCGCTGGGCTCATAACCCAGAGGTCACAGGTTCAAATCCTGTCCCCGCAACTATGAAGGCCCTGACCGGCAGTTACGCCGGTCAGGGCCTTTCTTTTCCTTGGATGCGCACAGTTCCTAGTATTCTCTTTCGAAGGGCCCCGCGATCTGCGGGCCGCCGAGTCATTCCTGAGAGGTATGTAGTTCGATGGCCACACCCACGAAGAAACCCGGCGCCGCGACGGGTAAGCGGTCCCGGCTTTACTGGGTGGTTCCCGCTGTCCTCGCGGCGCTGGTCCTGGTGGTCCTGGTGGCCCGGCTCCTCGTGGGACTGCCCGCCGTCGCGTCCTTTCTCGCGGACTACCCCGGCCAGTCCGCACTTCCAGACAACGCCCCGGTGGGTTTTCCGGCGTGGCTGGCGTGGCAGCACTTCCTCAACGCCTTCTTCCTGCTCCTGATCATCCGCACAGGGTGGCAGGTACGCACCACCACACGGCCCAGCGGGCATTGGACCCGGAACAATAAGGGCCTGATCCGCACCAGGAACGCGCCCACCAAGATCACCCTCGAACTGTGGTTCCACCTGACGCTGGATGCCCTTTGGATCCTGAACGGGCTCGTCTTCGCCGTGCTGCTGTTCGCTACCGGGCAATGGATGCGCATCGTCCCCACCAGCTGGGACATCTTCCCCAATGCCTTGTCGGCCGCGCTGCAGTACGCCTCGCTGGACTGGCCCACGGAAGACGGCTGGATCAACTACAACGCGCTGCAGCTGTTGGCCTACTTCGTGACCGTCTTCATCGCTGCGCCGCTGGCGTTCATCACGGGCCTGCGGATGTCCTCGGCCTGGCCAAAGAAGGCTGCGGGCCTAAACAAGGCCTACCCCATCGAGTGGGCGCGCGCCGTCCACTTCCCGGTGATGATCTACTTCGTGGCCTTCATCGTGGTCCACGTCTTCCTGGTGCTCACCACCGGTGCGCTGCGGAACCTGAACCACATGTACGGGGTCAGGGACGACGACAGCTGGTTCGGTTTCTGGGTGTTCCTGGCCTCCGTGGCCGTCATGGTGGCCGCCTGGTTCCTGGCCCGCCCCATCTTCCTGCGGCCCATCGCCTCCCTCACGGGCAAAGTCAGCCGCTAAGGCCAGCTCAGCCTTCCGCAGAGGAGGAGAGGGACGGTACAGCTGGAGCCCGGCTCAGCCGTCCTTGAGCTGCTGGTAAGCCGCCAGCGCCCGTTCCCGGGACTCCGGCAGCTCAACGAGGGGTTCGGGATAGTCCGGGACCCCTGTCTTCCAGGGCTCGTGGATGGATTTGTTGTCCAGGTCCGCGAGCTCCGGGACGAACTCGCGCAGGTAGCGGCCGCCGGCGTCGAATTTTTTGCTTTGGGTGACGGGATTGAAAATCCGGTAATACGGCGACGCGTCAGCGCCCGAGCCGGCCACCCACTGCCAGTTGGCCGGGTTGCTGGCGGCGTCGGCATCCACCAGGGTGTCCCAGAACCATTCCTCTCCGATCCGCCAGTCAGCCAGGAGATTCTTGACGAGGAACGAGGCCGCGGCCATCCGTACGCGGTTGTGCATCCAGCCGGTCTGCCACAGCTGCCGCATGCCCGCGTCCACCAGGGGATACCCCGTGCGCCCCTGCTGCCAGGCTGCCAGCTCATTCCTGCCCGGCTGCTGCCAGGCGAACCGGTCGAATTCGGGCCGGTAGTTGCGGGTGGCAAGTTCCGGGTTGTTGTACAGCAGCTGCCAGCAGAATTCGCGCCAGCCAAGCTCGGAGCGGAAGATTCCGACGTCGGCAGGAACCTTTTGAGGATAGCGGCGGCGGATCTCGCGCCACACCCGGAACGGACTGACCTCGCCGAACCGCAGGTGGGGTGACAGGCGGCTGGTTCCCTCGGTGCCGGGAAGGTTCCGTCCGGTTCCGTACTCTTCGACCGGACCGTCCAGGAACTCCTCCAGCCGGTGATGCGCGCCTTCCTCGCCGGGACCCCAGGTGGCAGCGAGTCCGCCGCTCCAGTCAGGGGAGGAGGGGAGCAGCCGCCAGCTGTCGAGGTCGTCGCCGGCCTGGAAGCGGCCTGGTTGCTGTGGAGGCTCCGGGATCACGGCGGGAGGCTCCATAGGCTCCCTGACATCCTGGCCGGCAAGGCATGCCCGCCAGAAAGGCGTGAACACCTTGTAGGGGCCTCCGGAGCCGGTCTTAACGGTCCAGGGCTCGAACAGGAGGTTTGCCTGAAAGCTTGATGCCTCCAGGCCCTCCTCCCCGGCCCACGCCTTGACTGCGGCATCGATGGTCCGCTCAGGTTGCCCGTAGCGCCGGTTCCAGAAGAGGTGGGCAGCTCCGTTCTGCGCCGCCACTTCCTTGATCACCTGTTCAGCCGGCCCATGGCGAAGGAGCAGACGCGAGCCGCGGGCCTCGAGGGCGCAGGCCAGTGCTGCGAGTGAATGGTGCAGCCACCACCGGGTTGCTCCGCCCAGCGGCCTGATCCCTGCAGATTCTTCATCCAGGACGTAGACCACCGTCAGCGGCAGGCCCAGCGCGGCGGCGGCGTTCAGGGCCGGGTTGTCGTCCAGGCGAAGGTCGTCGCGGAGCCAGACCAGGGCGGTTTCTTCAGGGGAGGTCATGGCACCACGCTACACACTGTGGACATGGCGATGGCCGGGACCGCGGCCCCGGCCATCGCCTTGTTTGCCTGTGGAAGCCAGTTGACTTTAGAGCTTGTCGAAGTCGGCTTCCTCAACGGTCGACTCGGACTGTGAGGCACTGGCGGCACCGAGGGCAGGCTTGGCACCGCCGGACTTCAGCGCAGCGAGCCGGGCCTCGATCTCGGTCTGCTCGCCCAGGTCCTCCAGCTGGTTGAACTGCGCATCCAGGCTGGATGCTGCAAGTTCCTCCTGGCCGCGGACCTTGGCCTCTTCGCGGCGGATCTTTTCCTCGAAGCGGCCAACTTCGCTGGTGGGGTCCATGATGTCGATGCTCTTGATGGCGTCGTGCACCTGGGACTGCGCCGCTGCCGTCTTTGACCTGGCCACCAGTTCGTTGCGCTTGCTGGTCAGCTGGTTGAGCTTGTTCTTCATCTGGTCCAGGCCGGTCTTCAGCTTGTCCACCACCTCGCGCTGGGAGGCGATGCTCGGCTCCGCACCCTTGGCTTCGTTCTCGGCCGACATCTGGCGTTGCAGGGCCACCTTTGCCAGGTTGTCGAACTTTTCGGCGTCGGCAACGTCGCCGGCCGCGCGGAACTCGTCAGCCTTGCGGGAGGCGGCCAGTGCCTTGTTTCCCCAGTCGCGCGCGTTCTTGACGTCCTCGTTGTAGTCGTCTTCCAGCATGCGGAGGTTGCCGATGGTCTGCGCCACGGCGGACTCTGCTTCGGCGATGTTGTTGGTGTAGTCGCGGACCATCTGGTCCAGCATCTTCTGCGGATCCTCGGCGTTGTCCAGCAAAGTATTGATGTTCGCCTTTGCCAGCTGCGCGATCCGGCCAAAAATGGACTGCTTAACCATGGTGTTTGCCTTTCGTCCTGCTCTGGGTTAACCACTGGAACCGGTGCACAGTGGTGTACTGCTTCTGTCCGCCCGCCGGGGTTCTCCGGCGTGTTCCGGCGGAAGTCCTTAGAAACTGCCGGAGTCTCCGCCGCCGAAATCGCCGCCGCCGAAGTCCCCGCCGCCTCCGAAGCCACCGCCTCCTCCGCCGTCGCCCCAGCCACCGCCGCCGCCCCAGCCGCCGTGGCCACCGTTGAGGATCGAGTTGATCAGGATGCCGCCCAGAATGGCACCGCCCAGTCCACCGCCGCCTCCGCCGCCGAACATGCCGCCGCGGCCGTAGCCCTGGTTGGCGTAGCCGTCGAAGTGTTCGACGTCGGCCTGGGCCAGTTGGGCCGCCTGCGCTGCCAGGGCATGCGCCTGCTGTGCGTAGGTGAGCGCGGTGACAGGGTCCGTGCGGGCAATGGACAGCGCATAGTCGAGGTTGCGCTGAGACTCAGCAAGCCTGGTGCGTGCCTCGGTGCCCACTCCGCCGCGGCGCGCCGTGATGTAGTCGGACGTGGCACTGATCTGCGCCTGGGCGGACATGATGGTTTGCTGCAGCGAGGCCTGCGCGCGCCGCGCCTGCTCCTGCTGGTCCCGGATCCCGGTCAGGGCCTGGTCCAGGGACTGGTGGGCGGTTTCGACCCGCTGCAGGGTGGCGATGGGGTCGATCTTTCCGCCCTGGATTTCGCTCCTAACCTGGGCCAATGCGGCCTCCACCGCGGCTACCGGCCCGGCCAGCTCGGCGTGGGCGCCGGACTGGATCATGGCCTTTGCCTGGGCCAGGTCCTGGGAGGTGTCCACCACCGAGGCTTCGAGGCCGTTGCGGGCCTCGTCGAGATTGGTGGCCACCTTGGCGATGGCGTCCAGGAGGACGTTGGTCTGGTGCAGGCTTTCTTCGGCCGCGCGTACGGCCACTGCAGCAAGGCTGCTCTCGCCCTCACCGAGCTTCTGCTGCGCCGTTTCGGACGCGTTCTGTACGAAGGCCAGCCGTTCCTTGGCTTGGACGATGTTGTCCGAGACCTGGGTTAGCGCACTGTCCGCGTACTTGGAGCGCATGGTGGCCAGGGACTGCTCCGCGCTGGCGATCTTGGCGTCCGCTTCGCGGGCTCCGGCGTTGACTGCGGCAAGGGCCTGCGGCGCGTTCTTCTCCAGCTCACGCAGGGAGTCGAAGTCAGCCTTCTGCTCCTGGAGGGAAGCCAGGGCAGCCTCGGAGCGGCGGATGATCTCGCCCAGCCAGGTCCGTTGCTGCTCCTCCGTGTCCGGAATGTGGTCGTCGAGTTGCTGCTGCAGCTTGAACGACTCCGTCATGTGGGCTTTCGCCTCAGCCAGGGCCTTGGTGAAGTTTCCGACGGCGGAATCGCCGTACTGCGCCTGGGCAAAGCCGAGTTCCTGCTCGCTGGTCTTAATGGCGTCATCCGCCTCGATCAGCAGGGAACCGCTCTTCCGGCGGAGTTCCTCCACGCTGAGTGACGCCAGCGGGTCCAGCTCGGCGCCCTGGGGCCCATAGCTTCCGCTGGATGCGTCCTGGCCGGCAGCCTTCTTCCGGCGGTTCCGGTAGTAGAGGTACGCGCCGCCTCCGGCCACCACCACGCCCGCACCTACCAGGACGCCGGCGCCGGCGCCGTCACCGGACGACACGTTGCCGCTGCCGCCGCCGGCGGCGTCACCAATGGCGGAGGCAGTATCAATGGCGGCCTGCGCGAAATCACGCTTGCCGCCAGCGAGGTTGGCGGTGACTGCGTTCTGGCTGATGTTGGCCTGCTTGGACCGGATAGGGCTGTTCGAATTCGTGGCGAAGTTGAACTTGCCGTCATCAACAGCAATTGCCAGGACGGCATCGGCCCTGCCCATGCTCTTCAGCTCAGCTACTTTCTGCGTCCATTGAGCCGGGTCGGTCGGGTTGGTGAAGGTTTTCACCGTGACCACGTACAGGTTGTACTTGTGGTCCTTCAACAGTTTCTGGATGGCGTCCTGGACCTCACCCTTCCGGCCGCCCAGGACACTGGCGTCATCCACGATGTTGGTGCCCGACGGGATCTTGACCGGGTCTTCGGCCCAGGCTGCGCCGGCGGGTACCGCCAGCAACCCGGCAAGGCCGATCACGGCGAGGATACGTTTGAACTTTGACCGCATGTGCAACCCTTCAGCACGCCTGACACCGATTCGGGACGAATCAGTCGTCGAATCCAGCAGCGCCCCCACGCTTGGTGTGAAGCCGCAGGTCGCTGTGGCAATTCATCTTGATTCTATGGTGCACCCCACAGCCAGTCCATGCGGCCGAATATGCCCCAAGCGAAACACCGGTCCATTGGTGCGGCCACCACTTGGGTGTTCAGGAAGCTCCCAGCAAACATCCGAGCTTGTTCCAGCGGAACGGTACATAGTTAATGGCAGACCAGGATGAAAGGAAGTCCCATGACTGAGAATCAAACCCCAGGACAGGTCCCGGAGGACAGCCACTCGGGCAGCAGGAACCCGTGGCAGCAGCAGGATCCGCAGCGGCAGGACCAGCAGCAGCCCGGAGACCGCCAGGCGGCCACTCAGTATGGGAACAGCGGCGGGGAGCAGCAGAACCCCACGGGACACCAGAACCACACGGAGCGGCTGGACCAGCCGCAGTCGCGTGAGAACCACACCCAGGAGTTGCCGGGGGCCCCGCGTCCGGTATACCCGCAGCGCCAGCCGTTCTACGGCCAGTCCGGATACTACGGCCAGCAGCAGAACGGCCAGCCCCTGCACGGTGACGGCCACGGCACGCGCAACGGGAGTGTCGGCCTGGCGCCCAACCCCAAGGACGCGCCCCGGCGGAAGGCGAGCTTCGGCGTCGGGACCCTCGTGGCCAGCATCCTCGCAGCAGGCCTCGTCGGCGGCGGCGTGGCCACGGTTGGCGCCGGGGAACTGTTCGGCAACACCGGGTCCAGCACCTCAACCGTCACCGGCAACAGCCAGCCCGGGACCGTCATCGTCAACAACAAGGACGACGTCAACGCCATCACCGCAGCGGCTGTGAAGGCTTCGCCCAGCGTTGTCACCATCAGTGCCAGCAGCGGCAGTTCAGGGGGCACTGGTTCGGGCATCGTCCTCGACGACCAGGGCCACATCCTGACCAACACGCACGTGGTGACCCTCGATGGCCAGACTGCCAACGCCACCCTCGAAATCCGGACCAGCGACGGAAAGGTCCTGCCGGCAAAGCTGGTGGGCACCGACCCCCTGTCCGACCTCGCCGTCATCAAGGTGGACGACACCTCAAGCCTCACCCCTGCCACCCTGGGCGATTCCGCCAAACTCAACGTGGGGGATACCGCCATCGCCATCGGATCCCCGCTCGGCCTGACCGGAACCGTCACGGACGGCATCGTCTCAACCCTCAACCGGACCATCAGCGTCGCATCGTCTGCAGCGCCGAAGGGCGGTGACAACAGCCAGGGCGGCGACCAGGGCTTCCAGTTCGCGCCTCCGGGCGGCGGCCAGAGCCAGCAAAGCGCGGGTGAGGGCTCCATCGCCATCAACGTCATCCAGACTGACGCGGCCATCAACCCCGGCAACTCCGGCGGCGCCCTGGTGAACAGCAAGGGCGAGATCATCGGAGTCAATGTGGCCATTGCCTCCGCGGGATCCGGGACGTCCTCCTCGCAGAGCGGCAACATCGGCGTCGGCTTCAGCATCCCCATCAACAACGCCAAGCGCGTGGCCCAGGAAATCATCGACACCGGCAAGGCCTCGCACGGCCAGCTGGGCGTCAGCGTCAAGGCCAAAACCACGTCCGGCGCATCCTCCGAATTCTCGGTGGGCGCCGACGTCGCCACCGTTGACCCCAACTCGGCGGCCGGAAAGGCCGGCATCAAGGTCGGCGACGTCATCACCAAGTTCAACGACCTCACCATCGGCGAACCGAACCAGCTGACTGCCGCTGTCCGCGAACAGCCGGCAAACTCCACCGTGAAGATCACTGTCCAGCGCAGCGGCAAGGAGCAGACGTTCGACGTCACCCTGGGTGCGGCGGCCAGCTGACGTCCGGCAGCAACAGCAGCAATAACGACGGCGGCGTTCCCAAGGGGGCGCCGCCGTCGTCATACTGCGTCCCGGCCACACCCTGACACAGGCGTTAACGGAAGAGGGCGCGGGGGCACGCCGATATGGTTAGCTAGGAGCTACCCGCCTGCCGGGCATTCCGCGGCCATGACCCACCCGGCTGGCTGTCCACAAGCATGGAAGGCTGCTGTAAACACAGTGGAAGAGACATTGAAGATCGTAGTCCTGGTCAAACATGTACCGGACGCCCAGTTCGACCGCCACCTCAACGGTGCGGGCAACACCGTGGACCGCGACGAAAGCATTCTGTCCGAGCTTGACGAATACGCCCTCGAGGCAGCGCTGCAGCTGGCCGAGGCAAGGGGCGGAAGCAAGGCGGGCAACCAGGTCATCGCCCTCAGCATGGGCCCCTCCGGAGCTGTCAACGCCGTCAAGAAGGCCCTCCAGATGGGCGCCACCGAGGGTGTCCACGTGACCGACGACGCCCTGGCCGGCTCGGACGCCGCAGCCACCTCCCTGGCGCTCGCCGCAGCGGTCCGGCACCTGGGCGGCGTGGACCTGGTCCTCACCGGCATGGCCTCCACCGACGGTGAAACGTCCCTGGTCCCGGCACAGCTGGCCGAACGGCTCGGGCTGCCCCAGGTGACCTTTGCCTCCACGCTGGAGGTCGACGGCGGCCGGCTGACGGCACGCCGGGACGCCGACACCTCCTCGGAGACCGTCGAGGCGCCGCTGCCCGCCATCGTATCCGTGACGGACCAGATCAACGAGCCCCGGTACCCCAACTTCAAGGGAATCATCGCGGCCAAGCGCAAGAGCATCACCACTTTGTCCCTGGCCGACATCGGTGTTGACCCCGCCCAGGTAGGCTTCGCCGGGTCCTGGACCAGCGTGGCCAGCGCCGAGCAGCGGCCGCCCCGGACCGCAGGCACCATCATCACCGACGAGGGCGACGCCGGCATCAAGCTGGTTGACTTCCTGGCCGCCCAGAAGCTGCTCTAAGAGGGACATCGACATGGCAAAAGTACTCGTATTCATCGACAACCCGGGCGCATCGCTCAAGAAGAGCAGCCTTGAGCTGCTGACCCTGGCGCGCTCCCTGGGCGGAAGCACCGTGGGACTCAACGGAGACCTTTCCGACGGCGTGGCCGCCACCTTCGCCGAGTACGGCGTGGACAGCATCCTGCACCCGTCCGCCCAGGACCTGGATGACTTCCTGGTGGCACCCAAGGCCGCCTACGTGGCCGCCGCGGCAGAGGCCAGCGGCGCCGCCATCGTGCTGCTGGACAACTCGCCGGAAGGCAAGGAGATCGCAGCACGCGTGGGGATCCGGTTGAACGCAGGAGTGATCACAGACGTCGTCGCCGTGGACGGGGACGGCACTGCGCACAAGTCCGTCCTGGCCGGCTCCTACAGCACTGCCTGCAAGGCCACCACCCCGGTTTCGGTGCTGACCCTGAAGGCCAACAACGTCATCCCGGAACCTGCCCCTGCGCCCACCACCCCCGAAACGGTCACCGTGGATGTTCCCGCAGTGGCTGCGGCTGCCCGGATCACGGCCCGCGAGCAGAAGGTGGCCAGCGGCCGGCCGGACCTGACGGACGCACGGATCGTGGTAGCCGGCGGACGCGGCATGGACGGTGACTTCGGTCCCGTGGAGGAGCTGGCCGATGCCCTCGGTGCCGCCGTGGGCGCCTCCCGTGCGGCAACGGATGCGGGCTGGATCAGCCACGACGCCCAGGTGGGGCAGACGGGCAAGACAGTTTCCCCGCAGCTGTACATCTCCGCGGGCATCTCCGGCGCCATCCAGCAGAAAGCCGGCATGCAGACATCCCAGGTCATCGTCGCCGTCAACAAGGATGCCGAGTCCCCGGTCTTCGAAATTGCGGACTTCGGCATCATCGGTGACGTATTCGATGTCCTTCCCCAGGCTGCGGCCGAGATCAAGAAGCGAAAAGGCTGAATCGTTGGCTGCCTCCCATGGGCAGGCAGGGAGCCCGTTCAACCCGGATATGCACCGGGTTGGGCGGGTGCTCTGTTTTGCGGCCCACCCTGACGACATCGACTTCGGCGCCGCCGGCACCATCGCCGCATGGACGGCGGCCGGCGTGGAGGTCAGCTACTGCATCATGACCGACGGCGATGCGGGCGGCTTCGATCCGGCCCACCGCGCGGACATCATCGCCATGCGCGACGCCGAGCAGCACCGCGCCGCGGAACTGGTCGGCGTCAGTGACATCCACTACCTCCACCAGCGGGACGGGTACCTGGAACCGTCGCACGAGGTGATGAAAGGGGTGGTGCGGCTGATCCGCGAACTCCGTCCCGACGTCGTGCTGGCCATGCATCCTGAACGGAACTGGCAGCGGATCCAAAAGAGCCACCCCGACCACCTGGCCGTGGGGGAAGCCGTGACCCGCGCCGTGTATCCGGCGCTCGAGAACCCGTTCGCCTACCCGGAGCTGGCCGAAGCCGGCCTGGCAGCCTACAAGCTGCCATGGCTGTGGCTGTACGCCGGACCGGCGGAACGGGAAAACCACTTCGTGGACGTCACCGCGCAGGTGGATGCGAAACTGGCCGCCATCCACGTCCACGTCAGCCAGCACCCTGACGTGGACGCCATGGAAGCCACCGTGCGTCAGGGTATGCGGCTCAACGCCGCCCGGGCCGGGCTTCCGGACGGGCGCAGCGCAGAAGCCTTCCATGTGGTGGCAGTCAACGGGCCCGGGACAATCGCAGGTTTCTAGGGCAGGAAAGCGCCCCGGTTCCTTCCATCGGAAGGGGCCGGGGGCGCTCCGTTCTCTTTATGGGCGTTGGTGCCGGTGTTGCTGCCGCGTCAGGCTCCAAGCGGGGCTGCCGCCACCGTGGGCAGCGTCGGCGCCTTGGACCCACCGGCCGGCTCAACGGTGATCCCCAGTGAGGCAGCCGAGTGGATTCCCTGAACCACAGCGGGCTTGGACAGGGCCTGTTCATCCATCAGCCCCTGCGACACCGGCGCCGAGCCGTCCTTGGGGATCAGCCACATCTGGTACACCTTGCCGGCCGGGGGAGCGGGCACACCGCTCATCTTCACTACGGCCGCGTCCTCCGACGCTGAAATCAGGAGGGTGGCCTTGCCGCCGCCTATAACGTTCACGGAAGCCTCACGCAGGTCCCCGGCCCTGGCCACCTGGTTGACGGGGTCGTTCTGGTCGGCCATGTAGGCGCCCACACCCACACCGCCCAGGGCGATGGCTGCGGCGGCCGCCATACCGACGAGCCAGCGCCGGGCGCCGGACGGGCCGCGCCGTTCCTCCCGCCGCTTGCGGGCCTGCGCCAGCTCGTCACGTGCGTCCGGCCCGCCGGGGGTGACGCGAAGAGGCGTTGGAGCGCTGCTTCCGGCTGGTGCCGGCGCGCCTCCGCCAGGCAGTCTGACCTGCCCGGGCAACTGGGCAGGAAGCTGCGCGACGATCCGGTCGAAGAGGTCCGATGGCGGTGCCTCCTCCACCCGGAAGGTGCGGGCCAGCGCCTCGCGGGACTGCCGGACGCGCTCGAAGAAGGCCTGGCGTTCCGCTTCCGGGGCCGTGGAGATATGGAGGTCAATGGCGTCGCGTTCCTGCTCCGTGACCGCATCCAGGGCATACAGCTCCGCCAGGTCCACGGCGCGGCCTGATGCAAGGTCCATGGCGACGGTGTCGCCGAAGGAACTCGACCCGCCGTTGCGGCTTTCATCCGTTCCGCTCATCTCAACTCACCCCCAAACAGGTCTTCAATCGGATCAGTCCATCGCGGATGCGGGACTTGATGGTGGGTACCGCTGCATTCAGCCGTTCCGCGACCTCCCGGTAGGTGAGGCCGCCGTAATAGGCCAGGCGCACGGATTCCTGCTGTGTTTCGGTCAGCGTCCCCAGGCAGCGGACCACCGCCTCGGCTTCCAGCCGGCTGCCCACTTCGTCGGACACGCTGTCGTGGTCGATGTCCTGGGTACTGGCCCCGTACTTGGCTTCCCTGTCGGTGGAGGACTGTGACGACCGGACCTTGTCCACAGCCCGCCGGTGCGAGATGGTCATTAGCCAGGAGAGCGGGCTCCCTGCCTGCGGATCGAACTTCGCAGCGTTTTGCCAGACCTGCAGGAAGACTTCCTGTGTGGTGTCCTCGCTGAGTTCGGGATCGATCAGGACGCGCCGTGCCATGCCGAAGACCCTGCGGGAGGTCAGCTGGTAAAACTCGGCAAAGGCCGCCTGGTCCCCGCGGGCAATGCCCGCCAGCAGGACCGAGAGGCGTTGGCTGAGGTCCGCAGGTGGGTCAGTCACCGCGGCGGAGCCCTCGGAATTTGGCGCGTTGGGAGTTTCCATTAAGTCCAAGCATAAGTCTCCGGGCGGCGAATCCTCAGCAGTGCCGTTCCGGCTGCGGCCCGTCTGCCGGGATCCTGCCTCCAGTAGAGTCACCTGCCGCTCCTTGCCCCGCTCTGAATGTCGTCAAGAGTCATTCGATGCCGGAGGCGGGGTGGATGGGACAGCGGGTGAAAAATTTGTTCGGCCGGGGCTTCCTAAAGCCTGGCCCCGGCAAAGCCCTGCTGCCGCCAGGCCTCGTAGACGGCAATCGAGGCGGCGTTTGCAAGGTTCAGTGAACGAAGGGCCGGCAGCATGGGCAGGCGCACGGTGGCCGTCACGTGGGGGTCGTTCTTCAGCTCTTCCGGGAGTCCCACCGATTCGCGGCCGAACATCAGCACGTCCCCGGGCTGGTAGGCGATGTCCGTGTAGCTGGTGTTGCCGTCCGACGTGAAGGCGTAGACGCGTTCGGGCTGAAGGTGCCGCCAGGCGTCGTCGATTGACTTGTGCACCGTGACTACTGCGAGGTCATGGTAGTCAAGGCCTGCCCGGCGGAGTTTTGCGTCGGAGAAGTCGAAGCCCAGGGGTTCCACGAGGTGCAGCTCTGCGCCGGTGATGGCGGCAAGGCGGATGGCATTTCCGGTATTGCCGGGGATTTCTGGGGCATGGAATAGGATGCGGAACACCTCCCCATCCTAGCCATCCAGGCTCAGTGCATGCCGCGCAGCAGCCTGGCAAGGACCGGGATGTTCACCGTGTTGGGGGCCGGGCCCGATGCCAGGAATTCCTTCAGGCCGCGCACCATGCCCGCCGCGTTGACGATTTGCACAGTCTCCAGCGCGCCCGCCGGGCGCCGGTGGTGGTCGATCACCGGTTCATGGAGGTTGCCGTCCGGGCTGTGCACCACCGTCCAGCCGGTGACATTCAGTTCAGGGAAGATGTCCTGCATGGCCCACACCACCCGGGCGAGCTGCGGCGGCGCCACCGCGCGGCCGCCGTGGTTGAGGGTCCGGCCGTCCCAGGCGTAGGCGCCCTTGGGCAGGAGCATGGAGTTCACCAGGGCAAGCCGGTAGCCGGACAGGACCGCGTGGTCGATGTGATTGTTGTCAGCGGGCGACTGCAGGCCGTTGATGAGCCGGGCGGCCGGGATGTTCGGCAGCACCTGCCGGGTCAGCAGCTGCACGGTCCGCATTTCGCGCTGGATGCGGGCTTCGGCCCCAAAGATCCCCCGTTTCCGCGGCATGCCGTGCACCTGTTGGCGCGCCTGGGCAAGGGGAATAAGGGGGACTTCGGAGCTTCCTGTCCCGTACGGCGGAACGTACACCGGCGGGTCTCCCGCGGTGTTCCTGCCGTTGTCCGGCCTGCGGACGGTGGCAGATGCCCGGCTTCCGGCGGCGGGCGCATCAAAGTGGGCCCCGTCGTCGGACGGCATGCCGCGGACCGGACCGGCGCCATAGGTGCGGTCGTAGGCCTTCCGGCGCTGTGGATCGATGAGGGTCTCGTAGGCAGCGGTCACGCGGCGGAAGGTTGCGGCGTCACCACCGTGGTCCGGGTGGGCCGTCCTGGCAGCGCGCCGGTAAGCCACCTTGATTTCCTTTTCGGTGGCGGTGACGGCCACGCGAAGGACCTGGTAGTGGGAGCTGCTGCTCTCGGTCAAGATGTTCCTTTTCTTGATGCGCGGCTTCTTCAATTCTCCGCAGGGGAAGCAAAGTGCCCGCCCAGTTTAGCCAGCACAGTCCAGCCGGCACGGATGGCACTCTGCCGTGACAACGAACGCCCGGGGCTTCCGGGTTCCCATGGGATGCCGTCTAGACTCGTGCTGCGCGGCCGGACAGCAGCTGGAGGGGGAGTAACGGAGTGGAGAAGGATATGCCGACGACGGCGGGGCGGACCGGATGGGCAGGGAACCGGAGGGTGTTGCTCGCCGCTGCCGGCCTGGGTGCGGTGCTTCTGGCCGGCTGCAGCGTGGACGTGAGGGATCCTTCCGTGACTGCTGCCCCTGCCGGCACACCCGTTGTGTCCACGCCCACCATCACCCCGGGGTACGATGCTGCGGCTGTGGCGGGACGGGACCTGCCCTTTGCTGCCGGCGGCACCTTGGCGCCCGGGGTGCCGGTAGGCATTTCGGATGGGCTGAAAGACGTGCCTGGCTGGAAGCTGGTTAAGGAGAACGTGTCGGGCGCCAATCAGTTCGCCAAAACGGATGGGTGCCTTGTTGCCGCGAGGGTCAGTACGGGCCAGGCTCCGCTGGTACGCGGTGAGGACCGCGAATCTTCCGTCGCCCTGTTCCAGTACCTGGACGCCACCATCCAGCCCTCGTATCTGAAGACGGAAACGTTGCAGTGGGGCGGTACCCCCGATGCTCCCGGGAAGAACGTGGAAGTGCTGGCGCTTGAGCAGTCGGCTCCCGGGGGGCGGTCCACTGCCGTGCTGGCAAGGGTTTTTGGGGCTGCGCAATCCTCTGCCTATGTCTCGGTGTCCTGCCCGGATCCGGCAACGCTTGCTTCCGCCCGCGGTGACGTGGTCCGCTACCTGCCGCTGCTGCCGCCGTCCGCTTGAGGCTGCGCATGGTCCGGGCGGCTTCCTCGGCGCCGGGATCCCTTGGCAGAATCCGCGGTTTTCCAGGTCCGCGCGCGCAAAACCGCCGGCGGCTGGAGGGCTCAGCTGCCGGCGGGTCTTTGTGCCGGTAACGCTGGGTGCTGTCACGGACGGCGCCCGGTGGATTCCCGCGAGCTTACGCAGTGGTTCGGCTGGTTCCCATCGACAGGCGGTTAAGGGCCAGCGCGCCCACCAGCAGACCGAAGTCCCGGAGGGCCACGTCGTAGAAACTCCCGAGCAGCAGCAGGTTGATGATGATCCCTGCCAGCCAGGCTGCCACCAGCAGCGAGCCGTATTTCGGCCGGACAGCCACGACGATGCCCGCGATGATCTCCACGACGCCCACGATGTACATGAAGGTCTGGGGAGCCAGCGGTACGACGGCGGTGGCCTGGGGTGCCAGGTAGACAGTCCAGTCAGTGAGGATGTTGGTGAACTTGTCCAAACCGAAAAGGATCGGGGCGACGGTAAAGACAGTGCGCAGCAGCAGGAACGCCTGCCTGGCCGCCGGCATGGCTGTTGCTGCGTTCCCGGCCCGCACTGCCGATGCTGATTTCATGGTGCTCTCCTTCTAAAAGTAGGTATGCCAATTTTAGAAAGGAAACGTTCTATAATCAATAGATCTTGACTTTGGATTGGTGGACATCATGTACCGACTTCCGTGGGCTGACCGGATTGCTGCCGTAGCCTCGCTGACGGACGCCAAGAGGCTGCAGCTTTTTGAACTGGTGGCTGCATCGCCCGCGCCGCTGGGGCGCGACGAAGTGGCTGAGGCTGCAGGCATGCCCCGCAGTACGGTCTCTTTCCACCTGGACCGCCTGGTTCAGGACGGCTTGCTGGCCGTGGAGTTCTACAAGCCCGCCGGCAGGGCAGGGCCGGGGTCCGGCCGCCCCGCCAAGATGTACCGGCCGGTGGGAAGCGAGGTGGGTGCGTCGGTGCCGGACCGGAACTATGACCTCGCCGGGGAACTCATGGCGGCGGCGATCGAAGACTCCCAGGCCGGCGGCGCTCCCGTCGGTGAATCGCTCCGTGCGGCCGCCTTCCGGAAAGGCCGGGAGCTGGCAGAGGCAGCCGGCGGCCTGGAGGAATTCCTGGCCGAAGCCGGCTACCAGCCGGAGCAGGACGGTGAAGGCGGCTACCTGCTTCCCAACTGCCCGTTCCACCGGCTCTCGCGGTCTCATACAGCAGTGGTATGCGACATGAACGGCGCTTTCCTGCGCGGGGCCGCGGTGGGCTGCGGCAGTGCCGAAGAGCGTGTTGCCCCGGCCGCCGCACCCGGTCAGTGCTGCGCAAGGATCACCGGCGGGGACTGAAGGCTCCCGCCGGGGACGCAGCGGCAGGCCGCGATAGAATTGGGGGATGCCCGCGTACCTCGACCATGCCGCCACTACTCCGCTTTCGGCTGCGGCGCTCGCCGCCCTGACGCGTGAACTCGCGCGCACGGGCAACCCGTCCTCGCTGCATGGATCGGGACGCCGGGCCCGCCGCGCCGTCGAGGATGCGCGCGAGGTTATCGCCGCGGCTGCAGGAGCCCACCCCTCGGAAGTCATTTTCACCTCTGGGGGCACGGAATCGGACAACCTCGCAGTGAAGGGCATGTACTGGTCCCGCGTGGCAGAAGACCCAAAGCGGCGCCGCATCCTTTGCTCCGCCGTCGAACATCACGCGGTGCTGGACACCGTGGAATGGCTTGAACGCCACGAGGGCACTGAGGTGGCCTGGCTGCCGGTGGACAGCGATGGCGTCCTGGATCTTGACGTCCTCGAGGCCGAGCTTTCCCGGGACCCCGGGGCCGTGGCCCTGGTGACCGTGATGTGGGCCAATAACGAGGTGGGCACCATCCAGCCCATCCGCCGCGTGGTTGAGCTGGCACATGCCGCGGGCGTCCCGGTGCACTCTGACGCCGTCCAGGCTTTCGGATCGGTGCCGGTGGACTTCAAGGATTCGGGCCTGGACGCCATGTCCATCTCCGGACACAAGATTGGCGGCCCGGTGGGAGTGGGCGCGCTCCTGCTGGGCCGGACGGTCAAACTGACACCGGTGCAGCACGGCGGCGGGCAGGAACGCGACGTTCGCTCGGGCACCCTGGACACGGCCTCCATCGCTGCCTTCGCTGCCGCCGCGGAGGCTGTTACTGCCGGATTGCAGACTGAAGCCGCGCGGATTGCCGCATTGCGTGACCGCCTGATCGAGGGCGTCCGCGAACGCGTCCCTGAAGCGGTCCTTCGCGGTGCGCCGGGCGGCGGCCGGTTGCCGGGCAACGCGCATTTCACCTTCCCGGGTTGTGAAGGGGACTCGCTGCTGTTCCTCCTTGACCTGGCCGGCGTCGAATCTTCCACCGGTTCGGCCTGCACGGCCGGCGTTCCGCGGCCATCCCACGTGCTGCTGGCCATGGGCCTGGACGAGGAGACAGCGCGCGGAGCCCAGCGGTTCAGCCTGGGGCACGCTTCCAGCGAGGCCGACGTCGATGCCCTGCTCGGGGCGCTGCCGGAGGCTTATGCGCGGGCACGCCAGGCTGGCATGGCCGGGCGCGAGTCCTCGATCCAGACAGCGGGAACCGTGGCGCGGCAGGCGCTGCGCGGCGCGTGAAGCCGCCGGCCCGTTTCCTTTACGCCTGGCCCGTTTGTATGCGGATCACCGATTTGCCTGCCACCGTAGAATAGATAGGCGAAGATCGTTTCCGCCGCCGGGAGGTTCAGCCCGGCCCCGGAAGACACCATCCCTCAACAGAAAGCCAGCATGCGAGTACTAGCAGCCATGAGCGGCGGAGTGGACTCCGCTGTTGCCGCCGCCCGCGCGGTGGAGGCCGGGCACGACGTCGTCGGCGTCCACCTTGCCCTTTCGCGCATGCCCGGCACCCTGCGCACGGGCAGCCGCGGCTGCTGCACCATCGAGGATTCCCGGGACGCCTGGCGTGCCTGCGACGTGCTGGGCATCCCTTACTACGTGTGGGACTTCTCGGAGCGCTTCAAGGAAGACGTCGTCCAGGACTTCATCGATGAATACGCGGCCGGCAGGACGCCCAACCCCTGTATGCGCTGCAACGAACGCATCAAGTTCGCCGCCCTGCTGGAGAAGGCCATTGCCCTGGGCTTTGACGCTGTGTGCACTGGCCACTACGCCAAGGTGATCGAAGACGCCGACGGCAACCGGGAACTGCACCGCGCCGCGGACTGGGCCAAGGACCAGAGCTATGTCCTTGGCGTCCTCACCCACGAACAGCTCAAGCACTCCATGTTCCCGCTGGCCGATACCCCGTCCAAGGCCGAGGTGCGTGCAGAAGCGGAGCGGCGGGGCCTGTCCGTGGCCAATAAGCCGGACAGCCACGACATCTGCTTCATTCCCGATGGCGATACAGCCGGTTGGCTTGCCGAAAAGATCGACATGACCAGCGGCGACATCGTGGACGAGACCGGCGCGAAGGTGGGGGAGCACCCCGGCGCCAACGCATTCACCGTCGGCCAGCGGCGCGGGCTCAAGCTCGGAACTCCTGCCGCCGACGGCAAGCCCCGGTTCGTCCTGGAAATCCGGCCCAAGGAAAACAAGGTGGTGGTTGGTCCCGAGGCGCTGCTGGCGATCGACGAGATCCGCGGCATCAAGGTTTCCTGGGCGGGACTTCCCATCGCCGAAGTGGAAACCGGAACTGAATTTGACTGCCACGCGCAGGTGCGCGCCCATGGGGATCCGGTCCCGGCCACTGCCTGGGTGGAGTCCGCCACTGACGGCGCAGCAGGAAACCAGTTGGTGGTCCGGCTGGTGACGCCCCTGCGGGGCGTGGCCCCCGGCCAGACAGTGGTGCTTTACCAGGGCAGCCGGGTACTGGGCCAGGCCACCATCGACGCCGCCCGCTCGCTCCAGCGCGCCGCGCTTTAACCCGCACCATCCAAGGCACCGCCCCGGTCACCACCAGGGCGGTGCTTTTGCGTGCAGCGGGCTCTTGGGCCGGGGTGCCTGCACCCGCTGTCCGCCCAGTGGGCGGGGGTACCAAAGAAATAAAGTTTGTGTTTCAACTCACAGAATTGGCCGTCCTGAGGGCCGACTCTCTGATTGAATCTAGGGATCAGCACTGCGCGCCGGAGCAGGGGCATATAAGCCTATGCGCCCGGCATGCACGTACTCATCGGACAGAAAGTTCACAGATGATCAAGAGCACAACGGCCCTGCACCGCGCCATCGCGCTGGCAGGCATCTCCGCCCTGGCCCTGACAGCCTGCACCGGGCCATCGGGCGGCGGAGGCGGCGGAACGTCCACCGGCGGCAGCGCCGGTGGCGGTGCCATCACATTCGGAACAACGGACAAGGTCGTAACCCTCGACCCCGCCGGCTCCTATGACGCAGGTTCCTTCCTGGTGATGAACCAGGTGTACCCCTTCCTGATGAACTCCAAGCCCGGTGCGGCAGAGGTCAGCCCGGACATCGCGGAATCGGCCTCCTTCACGACGCCCACAGAGTTCACCGTCAAACTGAAACCCAACCTGAAGTTTGCCAACGGCCATGCACTGACTGCCTCGGACGTGAAGTTTTCCTACGACCGTGTGGTGAAGATCAACGACCCCAACGGACCCTCGTCCCTGCTGTCCAACCTCAAATCCGTCGAGGCCAAGGATGACACCACGGTGGTGTTCACCCTGAAGGCCGGCAACGACCAGGTGTTCCCCAGCGTCCTGGGCACCAACACGGGCCCGATCATCGACGAGGAGGTCTTCCCCGCCGACAAAGTGATGAGCGATGAGGACATCGTTTCCGGCAAGCCCTTCGCCGGTCCCTACACCATCGATTCCTACAAGAAGAACGAACTCGTCAGCCTCAAGAGCAACCCGGACTACAGCGGGCTGCTGGGCAAGCCAGCCAATGACAGCGCCGTCATCAAGTACTACGCCGACTCCAACAACCTGAAGCTGGACGTCCAGGGCGGCAATATCGATGTTGCCGGCCGCAGCCTCACAGCAACCGACGCCGCCGACCTGGACAAGGACTCCAAGGTCAAGGTCTACAAGGGCCCGGGTGGCGAGCTCCGGTACATCGTCTTCAACTTCGACACTATGCCCTTCGGCGCCAAGACGCCCGAAGCCAACCCCGCCAAGGCCCTTGCAGTGCGGCAGGCCATGGCTGACATCGTCGACCGGCAGGCGATCTCCGACCAGGTGTACAAGGGGACCTACGTGCCCGCATACTCGGTGGTCCCGGACGGCCTGCCCGGCGCAACCCAGCCGATGAAGGAGATGTACGGGGACGGCAGCGGCAAACCGAGCCTGGACAAGGCCAAGAAGGTCCTGGCAGACGCCGGAGTCACCGGTCCGGTCAACCTGAAGCTGCAGTACAACCCGGACCACTACGGCAAGTCCTCCGGTGACGAATACGCCATGGTCAAGGAACAGCTGGAGAAGTCAGGCCTGTTCACCGTGGACCTGCAGTCCACCGAATGGGTGACGTACTCGAAGGCCAGGACCGCAGACGCCTACCCGGTCTACCAGTTGGGCTGGTTCCCGGACTACTCCGACGCCGACAACTACCTCACGCCGTTCTTCATCCCCGGCAACTTCCTGAAGAACCACTACGAGAACCCGACCGTCACGGACCTGGTGCAGAAGCAGCTCACCACGCCTGACAAGACCGAACGCCAGAAACTGCTTGGCGACGTCCAATCCGCGGTGGCCAAGGACCTTTCCACCCTGCCGCTCCTCCAGGGCTCCCAGCTGCTGGTGGCCGGGAAGGACATCAAGGGCGTCGAGAAGACCCTTGATCCCTCCTTCAAGACACGCCTTGGCGTCCTGTCCAGGTAAGCACTCCACCCCCATCGGGCTCTGACGGGCCGGAGGCGGGACGCCGCAACGGCGTCCCGCCTTTTGCCGGTCATCAGCCAGCACCGAGGGGACTGCTGGCTCCCGGTCACCACGAATCCAGGTACCGATGACAACTTTGATTGACGCGCCGCCCACTGACGCGGACGCACTCCTACCACCCAGGAAAAAGCCGGGAGGCGGAGGACTGGGCCAGTACATCCTGGTCCGTTTCCTGCTGATCTTCCCAACCATCCTCATCCTGGTCACCATGGTGTTCTTCCTCATGCGGATCACCGGCGACCCCATTACGGCCGCCATGGGCGGCCGGCTGCCTCCGGACCAGCTGCAGCAACGCATCCACGCTGCCGGCTACGACCGGCCGCTGTTCGTCCAGTACTTCGAATACCTGGGCCAACTGGCCACGGGCAACTTCGGCACCACCCTCTCGGATAACCGCAAGGTCACCGAGATGCTCACCACCTACGGTTCCGCCACCTTGGAGTTGTCCGTTAACGCCCTCATCATCGCGCTGCTGGTAGGCATCCCGCTGGGCATGATCGCGGCCCAGCGGCGCGACCACCTGCCGGACGCAGTGCTCCGGATCCTGGCCATCCTGTTCTACGCCACCCCGGTCTTCTTCGCCGGCATGCTGCTCAAGCTGGTGTTCTCAGTCTGGCTGGGCTGGCTTCCGGTGGCCGGCCGCGCGGGGACAAGGACGGAACTGTCCCTCACCGCGCTGGAAGCGCCCACCGGCATCTACTGGCTGGACGCCCTGCGCAGTGGGAACATGGCGGCCTTCAGCGACGTGATGTCCCACGCGGTCCTTCCGGCGCTGGCCCTGGGCCTCCTGACCGCAGGTGTCTTCCTGCGCCTGGTCAGGACCAACGTCATCGGCACCCTCGGAAAGGATTACGTCGAGGCGGGCCGCTCACGCGGCGTCAGCGAGTTCCGGCTGGTGACCAAGCACGCCTACAAACCGGCGCTGATCCCCATCATCACGGTGATGGGCCTGCAAATCGCCGTGATGCTTGGCGGCGCAGTGCTCACGGAAACCACCTTCGAGTGGAAGGGCCTTGGGTTCCAACTGGCCAATTACCTCACGGCGCGCGACTTCGTGGCCGTCCAGGGCATCGTGGTGCTGCTGGCCGTCATCGTCGCCGTCACCAACTTCATCGTGGACATCATTGCCGCGCTGATCGACCCCCGCGTGAGGTACTGACATGACTGCAGAGACACCCCTGGAACCCGTCGCCAACCCGCGGGCACCCTTCTTCCGGCGGCTGCCCGTGGTTTCCCACTTCAACAAAAGCGTCGGCCTGCAGCGCTTCATGCTGGTGGTGGGGCTCGTCCTTACCGGCATCTTCCTGCTCACGGCAATGGCGGCACCGCTGCTGGCGCCCTATGGCTTCGCACAGCTGTCGGATGCCGACGGGAGCTTCCCCACGCAGCAGGCGCCCGGCGGCAAGCACCTCCTCGGTACCACCGTGGGCGGGTATGACGTCCTGTCGCGGGTGATCTGGGGCACGCAAACAGCGCTGCTGGTCATCATCGTAGCCGTGGTCCTCTCCATCTTCGCCGGCGTCATCCTCGGCCTGGTGAGCGGATACATCGGCGGATGGCTGGACCGGATCCTGGTAGTGGTGGCGGACGCGATCTACGCCTTCCCCTCACTGCTCGTCGCAATCGTCATGGCAATCGTCATCAGCGGCGGCCAGTCCAGCTTGCTGGGCGGGATCCTGGCCGCCGCCATCTCCATCACGGTGGTGTTCATCCCGCAATATTTCCGGGTGATCCGTGCCGAGACCATCCGCCTCAAGGCCGAACCCTTCGTCGAATCAGCCAAGGTGGTGGGTGCGTCGAACATCCGCATCATGACCCGGCACATCTACCGCAACGCCACCCGGACACTGCCGCTGATCTTCACCCTCAACGCGTCCGAATCCATCCTGACCCTGGCAGGCCTTGGCTTCCTCGGCTTCGGCATCGAGCCAAGTTCGGCAGCCGAATGGGGCTTTGACCTGAACAAGGCGCTCGCAGACACCACGTCAGGCATCTGGTGGACCGGCCTGTTCCCGGGCATCGCCATCGTCTGGACAGTCCTCGGGCTGACGCTGGTGGGGGAAAGCATCAACGACTTGAACGATCCGCGCCTCCGCGGCCGCAGGCGGACCGGTGGCGGCAGTTCACCAGCGCCAGTGACCACCGAGGCCCTCGGCGCAGAAGTGAGGACGTCATGACCATCAACATTGATCCTTTGCCCAACCAGGGCACTGACGGCGGCCGGCGGGTTCTTGACATCGACCACCTCAAGGTTACTTTCGCCACCGACGTCGGTGATGTCCGGGCAGTCAAGGATGTGAGCCTCGACGTCAGGAAAGGCGAGGTCCTGGCCATCGTGGGCGAGTCAGGCTCCGGTAAGACGGTGACCGCCAAAACCATCCTGGGCTTGCTGCCCGAAACCGCCAGCAGCTCCGGCACGGTGCTGATCAATGGCGCCGATGTCATTAGCGTCAGCGCCGCCAAGCTGCGCCAGATCCGCGGCCGGGACGTCGCCATGGTGTTCCAGGAACCGTCCACGGCACTGAACCCGGTGTTCACGGTGGGCTGGCAAATCGCCGAAGGCATCCGCGCCCACGCCGCCAGCGAGGGCGCAAGGCGCGTTTCGAAGAAGGAGGCGAAAACGCGGGCCATCGACGCGCTCCGAAAAGTGGGGATCCCCGACCCCGAACACCGCGTCAACTACTACCCGCACCAGTTTTCAGGTGGGCAAAAGCAGCGCGTGGTGATCGCCGCGGCGCTGGCCCTGAATCCTGGACTCATTGTGGCCGACGAGCCCACCACGGCCCTGGACGTCACAGTCCAGGCCGAGATCCTGGAGCTGCTGCGGGACCTGCGCGACAAGTACGGAACATCGATCGTGCTGATCACGCACAACATGGGCGTGGTGGCGGACCTGGCGGACCGCGTGGTGGTGATGTACCAGGGCGACATTGTGGAGGAGGCCCCGGCGAAGACCTTGTTCGCTGAACCGCGGCAGGAGTACACCCGCAACCTCCTTGCTGCCGTGCCGCACCTGGGCCGCAACTCGGCATCGGAGGGCCTTACCGAACGGCCCCACCAGGACGAGGAAATCCTGGTGGCTGCTGACAACCTGGTGATTGAGTATCCCGGACGGCTCGGCACGCCCGCGTTCAAAGCCGTGGACGGGGTCAGCTTCACCTTGTCCAGGGGTGAGGTGTTTGGACTGGTGGGGGAGTCCGGGTCCGGGAAGACCACCATCGGGCGGGCCATCGCCGGGCTTAACCGGACTACCGGGGGCAGCCTCAAGGTGCTGGGCTACGAGATGCTCAACCTTCGGGAACGCACCTTCAAGCCGCTCCGGAAGGACATTGGCTTCGTGTTCCAGGACCCGGCCGCGTCGTTTAACCCGCAGCTGACCATTGGCGAGTGCATCGCCGAGCCGATGCTCATCCATACCCGGCCAAGCGATGCCCAGGCGCGCAAACGCGTCGGTGAGCTGCTGGAATCCGTCCAGTTGCCGGCGTCGTACGCGGGCCGGTATCCGCACGAACTGTCCGGCGGCCAACGGCAGCGGGCATCACTGGCGCGGGCGTTAAGCCTGAACCCCCGGCTGCTGATAGCGGATGAGCCGACGTCGGCCCTGGACGTTTCGGTCCAGGCAAAGGTCCTGGAGCTGTTCCGGGACATCCAGGAGGAGTTTGGGTTCGGCTGCCTGTTCATCAGCCACGATCTGGCCGTGGTGGACATCCTGTCCTCCTGGGTGGGCGTCCTGTACAAAGGCAAGATGGTGGAGCAGGGGATCGGCAGCCAGATCATGGGAAACCCGCAGCATGACTACACGCGCCGGCTGATCGCCTCCCTGCCGGTGCCGGATCCGGCCGAACAGGCTAAACGGCGGGAGGAGCACCGGGCGCTCCTGGGCATCTGACCCGGGAGGAGATCCGTGAAGTGTGAAGCGCCGGAGCCGGCGAACGGCCGGCACCGGCGCTTCACACCCGCGTCGATTCCATCGGCTCCCATAGACTGGAACCATGACGCAGCACAACCCCACCTCTCCCGGCTCCGACGATTTTGATCCATCCGCCAGCTCGCTGGCAGGCCACGTGGACGATTCGGTGATGGCTGAACTGCTGTCCATCCGTTCCAGCATCGACAACATCGATGCCACCCTGGTGTACCTCCTCGCCGAGCGCTTCAAGGCCACGCAAAAAGTGGGTTTCCTGAAGGCAACGCACCGCCTCCCGGCCGGCGATCCAGGACGTGAAGCGGCCCAGATCGCACGGCTGCGCCGCCTCGCGGAGGACGCCCACCTCGACCCGGCATTCGCGGAGAAGTTCCTCAACTTCATCATCGGCGAGGTGATCCGCCATCACGAGGCCATCGCCGAAGACCACCAGGCCTCGTCCGGCCAGCAGCCGCAGACCTCCGCACTGGCGTGAGCCGGGAACAGCAGCAACCGGAGCCTGACCGGCGTCCGGCCGTAGCGCCTGTCAAGGAAGCCGCAGCCAAGGAAGTGACGGCCACCGGTCTGGGTCCATGGCCGGGCGATGACCCGCTCGAAGCCGCCCGGATCATCCGCGGCGAACTCGGCAGTCCGCACCTGCCATTCCTCGCCGAACTGCCCCAGCGCGGCGTCGGTTCCGATGCCGTGGGCCGCACCGCCTCGCTCCTGGAAGAGCTGGCGGTGGACGTCCAGCCCTACGGATGGCGGCTGGTTGACCGCCCCGGCAAGGACATGCATCGGGCAGCGTCGGCACTGTCCACCGACCTGAACGTCCTCGCTGACGTGGCCGGGGCCGAGGACGTATCCGCTGGTGAACTGAAGGTCCAGCTGGCGGGACCGCTCAGTCTTGCCGCCGGCCTGCATCTGCATAACGGGGAGCGCGCCCTGCTGGACTACGGCGCCCGCCGGGATATCGCCGCGTCCCTTGCCGCGGGGGTGGGGGGCTACCTTCGCCGGGTGGCCGCCGCGGTCCCGGGTGCCCGCCTGGTGGTGCAGGTGGACGAGCCCGACATCGCCGCCGTGCTGGCCGGAACCATACCCACGTCCAGCGGATACCGCACCCTCCGCGCCGTACCCGCATCAGAAGCACGCGAGTCCTGGCGTCTGGTCCTGGATGCCCTGCGCTCTGCCGGTGCAGCTGAAGTTGTCGTGTCCTGCCCTGAAATCGAAGCGCCGATCGAGCTGGCTCTGGCCGCCGGTGCGGACGGCATCGCGCTGCCTCTTAAGGCATTGACCAACCGGCAGTGGGAGCACGTGGCCGCGGCGGTGGAGGCAGGCAAACAGTTCTGGGCGGGTGCGCTGGACGTGCCGGCCGGCGGTTCGCTGCCCCGGGTTGCCGACTGCGTGGAATCGGTATGGCGTCCATGGCGCCAGCTGGGTCTTCCGCCGTCGTTGCTCGGCGCCATCCGGGTGACCCCGGCAGCCGGCCTGGCAGAGCACTCACCAGCGCGGGCCACGGCCGTCCTGGGCAGGCTCACCCAGGTAGCCGACGGCCTGAACCAGCAGGCGCTGGGATAGGGCTACACCCTGTTCTCCCAACGGTCCGGCTGGGCGTAGCGGGGCAGGTAGCTTTGGGCGGAACTGCCGCCGGTATAGGTGCGGAGCCGGTAATCAAAGGCCCCGGCGTACACCAGGACCAGACCGATCTGGGGCTGGATGACCTTCACCTGGATGCGGTGCCGGCCGTTGCTGCCCTCGGCAGGATCCCACCACTGTTCGGCGTAGGCTTTGGCGTCCAGGGCTGCCGGAAGCGGCACCCGGAGCGGGCCCAGGAAGAGCCGCGACGCCTCTGACACGCCGCGCAGCCTTCCCCCGGCGGTAACGCTCAAATTCAGGTCGGTCACCAGGCGCCGGTAGCGCCCAACGTAGTCCACCAGTTGGGTGCTGCCACCCCGGTTGGTGACGCTGGTGGTGTCCTGGAAAAGCCGCGTGCGTTCCGGGAAGCGGATCTCGCGGCGGGCGGTAAGGCTGGATCGACCGAACGGATCCTGGTGCGCGTGGTTCTCGATCCGGAACGGGACGTTCTCCCCATACTCAGGGAAAAAGGCCTCTTCACCCCCGGTGAGCCGCAGCAAAGGGCGCAGCCACCGCTGGCGGCAGCCCACGACGTCGAAAGTTCCTTCCCCGACGCCGTACTGTCCGGATCCCGGGACCAGCGAGAAGTACTCCTGGAGTTCAGGCTGCAGCCGGGAGAATTCCCCGCCCAGGGCCTGCTGGTAGATCGGGACGTTCATGAAGTGGACCTCCTGTTGCCTGTGGAGCAGCGACTGCCTTTGGGTTTCACAATCTACCCGCAGCCTTGAGCCTGATGTACATGTCTGCAAGCCTTGGCGGCAAGTCGTGTGGCTCGGCATCCACCACTTCCACCCCGTAGCGGCGCAGCTCGGCCGTCACCGCCGCCCGCTGGAGGAGGGCCCGCTCGGCCGCAGCCGCGCGGAACACCGCCGTGGCATCGTTGCGGTCGCCGAGCATGGCGCCCAGCTGGGGATCGCGGACGGCCGCCACTACTACGACATGCTGGCGTGCCAGGCGTTCCGCCGCGGGCAGCAGGCCTTCTTCCGGCGCCCCGCTGTCCAGTGACGTCAGCAGCACCACGAGGGACCGGTGCGCCGAAACCGCACGGACCTCGGCGGGGACGGCAGGCCAATCCATCTCGATCAGTTCGGCCTCCAGGGGCGCCATGGCCTGGACCAGCCGGCCCAGGATGGTGCCCTGCCCGGCAGAGCCGGCCCGCGCCCTGGTCCTGCGGTCGAATGCCACAAAGTCCACCCGGTCGCCACCCCGTTCGGCCAGAACTCCCAGAAGGAGCGCAGCCTCGATCCCGGTGTCCAGTCGGGTTTCGTCCAGGATCCTGGCTGCGGCGGTACGGGATGTATCCAGGACCATCACCACGCGGCGGTCCCGTTCCGGGCGCCAGGTCCGGACGACGACGGCGGAGCGCCGGGCGGTGGCGCGCCAGTCGATGGAGCGCACGTCGTCGCCGCGGACGTAATCCCGCAGTGAATCGAACTCGGTGCCGGCGCCGCGGATCTGGACGGCGGCCTTCCCGTCGAGTTCGCGCAACTTCCGCAGCTTCGAGGGCAGGTGGCGCCGGGAATGGAAGGGTGGCAGCACCCGCACCGAGCCCGGACATTCGATGGTCCTCTGGCGGGCTGCCAGGCCCATCGGGCCAAAGGAACGCAACGTCACATGCGGCGCGGCAAGGTCACCACGGCGGACCGGCCGGAGCCGGACGGCGAACCGCCTTCCTTCGCCGGCCGGGACGTCCATGTCCTGGACGGGGTCGAGGGCGCCTGCGGACGGTTGCCACCCATCCCTGAACGTTCCCCGAAGCCGCCTGGTGCCGCCGTTGCGGACCGTGAGCACGGCTTCCACGGCGTTGTTGAGCGTGACGTTCTCCGGCTCGGCACGCGTCACAGCGACCTGCCGGAGGGATCCCGAAAAAAGCAGATCGGCACTCAACAACGCCACGAGCAGCGCGATTGTGGCTACTGCGGTCAGCCATCCCGGGAACAGCAGTACCGGTACCAGGCCCAGCAGCACCAGCGCCACGAAGCGACCGGAGATGGCCATCAGCGCGGAACGGGGACGGAAGCGAGGATGCTGCCCAGGACGTCGTCCACCCTGACCCCGTCCATCTGCGCTTCGGGCTGCAGCGCCACCCGGTGCCGCAGGCAGGGCAGGGCCAGCGCCTTGACATCGTCCGGGGTGACGAAAGGCCGGCCGGAGAGCCAGGCCCACGCCCTTGAGGTGTTGAGCAGGGCTGTGGCCCCGCGGGGTGAGACGCCAAGCTGGAATGACGGAGCTGAACGGGTGGCGCGCACCAGATCAACGATGTAGCCGATAATCTCCGGTTCCACCGCTACCCGGGCCACTGCCTCCCGTGCCCGTTCCAGGTCCTCCGCGCCGGCCACCGCCCGGACGCCGGCTGCTGCCAAATCCCGTGGGTCGAACCCCGCCGCATGGCGGCGGATGACCTCGATCTCCTCCCCGCGTCCGGGCAGCGGCATGGTGAGCTTGAGCAGGAACCGGTCCAGCTGTGCCTCCGGCAGGGGATAGGTCCCCTCGTACTCCACGGGATTCTGGGTGGCCGCCACCAGGAACGGCGCCGGCAGCCGCCGGGACACGCCGTCCACAGACACCTGCCGCTCTTCCATGGCTTCCAGGAGCGAGGCCTGCGTCTTCGGAGGGGTCCGGTTGATCTCATCCGCCAGCAGGAGGTTGGTGAAGACCGGTCCCTCCCGGAAACTGAATTCGGAGGTGTGCGAGTCGTAGACCAGCGAGCCGGTGACATCGCCCGGCATGAGATCGGGGGTGAACTGCACGCGCTTGGTGTCCAGGGTCAGTGCTGAGGACAGTGCCCGGACCAGCAGGGTCTTTGCAACACCGGGGACGCCCTCCAGCAGCACATGGCCCTGGGAAAGCAGGGCAATCAGGAGGCCGGTGACGGTGGCGTCCTGTCCCACCACCGCCTTGGCCACCTCCCGGCGGACGGCAAGCAGCGCCCGCCGTGCGCCGTCGTCGTCCATCGGGTTAAGGACCTGCTGGCTACTGCTCTGTTCACTCATCGGATCTTGACCTCTTTCTCGAGTTTGTCCAGGGCCTGCGACCAGGCAACCAGCCGGGCCTCGCTGGTGGGGCGTTCGTTGACGACTGCACGGATTTCGCCGGCATCCCGATCCAGGAGCCGGGCCGCCGCGGAGATCGTCTCCTCAGCGGTGGCGGCCGGGCCCATCCGCAGCTTCCCGGAAAGCCGCACCAGCAGCCCGGCCCGGAGATTGTCGCGGGCCTGGTCAATCGCGCGGGAGTCCTGGTAAAGCCGGGCGCGTCCCTCCGCCGTCTCAACGGCCTTGACCACCACCGGCAACGGCTCGAATACCAGGGGGCCATGGCGGCGGCCCCGCCACACGACGGCCGTTGCCGCGACCAGGAGCAGCCAGGGGCCCAGGAAGCGGGCCCAGTCCGGCGCAAGGTCATCGAGCGTTTCACCGGTTCCGCTGACTGCTGCATCCGCAATCGAGGGCAGGTACCAGACCAGGTCCGGCGAGGAGCCGAGCATCCTTATTGCCAGCGCCGCGTTTCCCAGTTCGTCCAGCCTTTCGTTGCCCAGGACTGCCGTGCTGCCCAGCACGGCCAGACGGCCGTCGCGGCTGACGGCAAGCATCCCGGCGGTTCCTGCTGCCCGGAAGCAGGACATGCCGCCGTCGTAGACAAATGCTCCTTGCCCGGTGACTTGCCCTGCAGCCTGTGCATCAGGGTGGGAACAGCCGGGGTCAAGGACCTGGAAGGCATCGGGGACAACGCCTGCCTGGCGGATGCCGCTGTCAAGCGCGGTCAGGGTCTCCAGGCGGGGGGAAACCACCACCACGCGCTCCGCCTCCGCTTTCAGGCGGGTCAACTGCTGCGCATCCAGGATGCCGTTCCGGTCGTAGAGCAGGAGCGTGGGGGAGGAGCCGGCGCGCAGGTCCTCAAGCGCTGCGTCGAACCGGTCCGGGCTGTGGACGGAAACCCCGTGCCTGCCAAGGATCTTGCCCAGCGCCTTGGCTCCATTTGGCGCGGGATTGTGGACCGAGAGGGGAACGGCGTCACCCTTGGGAGCGAGTTGCGTGCCCACGACCAGGGCCAGCGCCGCGGCCACCACCACTCCCGCTGCGCTCACGCCACGGTGCCGCCGCAGCCAACCCTGCATTGTCCGGGCACCAGGCGTGGACCCGGTGGCCTCATCAGTATCCCGGCGCTTTTCGCCGGCGGTGGGAAGCCCGGTCATGGCAGGGCCACCCCGGCGCCGGTGGGGGCAGGCTTCATGGCGTCCAGGATGGTGTCAAGCTCCACCATCTCCTGGTAGTCGCGGCTGCCCGCCGCCCTGTTTCCATAGCGGATCCCGTCGAAAGTGGCCGCTGCCCGGGCCAGGCGCATGGATTCGCTGCTGAAGGGAACGGACAAGGCCCGGGCTGCTTCGTCAGCGGTCCTGCCTGGCTGGGGATCAAGGATGGTCCGGTCTTCGGCGCTGCGGACCACGGCACGGAAACGGTCGACGACGGCGTCCCCCCACTGTCCGCCCGCGGCCGCCGCTTCCGCGCGCTTCCGGTAGTCCGCGGCGGCCATGGCGGTTTCCCTTTCGAAGACGTCGTTGGCCTGCCGGACCCGCGCGTTCAGCCGGGGGCGGGCCAGGATGACGGCAGCCGCGATGACGGCGGCAATGACCAGGGCGATGACCGGGCTGGGCACCGGCGCAGCCTCCCCGGGCGAACCATCGAGGGACTGCAGCCACTCCAGGAAGTTCCGCCACAGGCTGTCCAGCCAGGACGGGGCGGCGTCCCGGTACTCCTGTTTGGCCAGTTCCTCCGCTGCCCAGCGCCGTGCCTCCCCGGCGTCGGGAAGCACGGGTGGTTCAGCGGCCATACGGCCATGCTCCCGGCGCCGCTCCGTATCCGGGGTACGGGGTGCTTCCGCCCTGGGCATTCCGCCCCGGGATGCCGCCAGGATCCGCGCCGGTTTCCAGTTCGCGAAGCAGCACGATGTCCAGCCCGTCCTTGCGCATCCGCAGGTCCATGTAGAGCAATGCCATGACAGACGTCTGGAAGGCGTAGCCCACCGCACCCACCAGGGCACCCACCACCGCAGTAATGATGCCGATGGCAACGGACAGCGAGGCGTCCTGTCCGCCGCCGCCGTGTGGCGAGACGACCCCCGACAGCACCGAGGGCAGGAGGCTTGCAGGGATCAGGACCACCTGCGTGATGACGGCGACCAGGATGCCCACCACCAGGGTGATGCCAAGGATCCGCCACCAGTTTGCCCGGGTCAGTTCCCACGAGCGGCGAAGCCCGGCAAAAGCGCCGAGTTCTTCGATGACGACGGCGGCAGGCGCCACCATGAGCTTTATCGCCACCCAGAGGAACACTGCGACGAAGCCCATCATCAGCGGGATGACCAGCAGTGCGCCCGCTCCACGGACATTGGAGAACAGGAGCACGATGACGACGACGAAAACCACCATCGTGGCTATAGCCGCTGCCACCAGCACCGCCGCCAGCCTGACCAGCGCCCCGATCCGTGACCGCACCAGCGACAACATGCGGCGGAAGCCGGTGGGCCGGTTCAGCACGGACCGGGCCACGGGCACCACCATGGCGCCCTGGAGGACAACGGACATGAACACGGACAGGATGGACAGCAGGACAAAGGTAGCCATCAGCCCGATCCCCACGGACGCGATGTCGGCGTTGCTCGCGGTCTCCGCCCAGGCTTCCACGGACCCGGATGACGTCGCAACGAATCCTGTCAGCACCGCCGCGAGGATTGCCGACAGGGACTGCGCCAGGAGGCCGGCGCCGAGCATCGCCTTGGCATTGCGCCTGATGGCCTGGAACGAACCGTCCAGGATTTCGCCGAACATCAGTGGCCGCAAGGGAATGATCCCTGGCTTGGGCGGAGCGGTATACCGGGGCTGTTGGGAGGGCCAGGCCCCGTAGGAACCGCCGGGATATGGGGAGCCGTCGTAGCGCGGCCCGTCATAGGGGGATCCCCTGTGGGGCTGGCCGCTGTATCCCTGGCTTTTATAGGACTGCCCACCGGATGGCGCGGGACCGTAATGGGGGCCGCCAGCTGCCTGCCCGCCGTAGGGGGAGGCGCCGGGGTACGGGTTCCCGGGGTAGGGAACATCCACGTTTAGTTGCTGTCCGGGCTGCTCCCACTTGGGCGGTTGCTGCGCGGCCGGTGATTCCTGCCCCGGAATTGGCTGCCGGCCTGCGGGCGGTGCCCACGGCTGCTCCCAGGCGGATGGCACCGGCGGATGGCCGCTTGGAGCCGCCGGCCCGCCGTCGTCCTGTCCCGCGCCTGCCGGCTCCTGCATCGGCTCCCCGGGCCCTGACTCCTGTGGTGACACTGATTCCTCCCCCAATACCGGTCCGCCTGCCCGTGCCTGGCCAACGGCCCCAAAAAGGGGCGCACCGGCCACGCGGAGCATGACCCCAAGACTATAGTTCCGGCGTCGGACGGCCTAGTGTTCCGCCATGCCGGAAGCCGCTCAACAGGACAAACCCATCCCGATAAGGGAATATATAGCTATGAAGGCACGCATTCTGGTGGTAGATGATGACGAAGCGCTGGCCGAGATGATTGGAATTGTCCTCCGTAATGACGGCTTCGAGCCGGTCTTTTGCGCTGACGGCGCCCAGGCCCTGGACGTGTTCCGGTCCTCGCGGCCAGACCTGGTCCTGCTCGACCTCATGCTTCCCGGTATGGATGGCATTGAGGTCTGCCGCCAGATCCGTGCTGAGTCGGACGTGCCCATCGTCATGCTGACCGCCAAGTCCGATACCTCCGACGTCGTCCGCGGCCTGGAATCCGGTGCTGATGACTACGTGCCGAAGCCCTTCAAGCCTGCCGAGCTGGTGGCGCGCGTGCGTGCACGCCTTCGCCCCGGGGACCAGAAGGCCCCCGAAACGCTTCGCATCGCGGACATCACCATCGACGTTGCCGGGCACACCGTCAGCCGGGGCAATGAGCGGATCTCCCTGACGCCGCTGGAGTTCGACCTCCTGGTGGCACTGGCCCGCAAGCCCTGGCAGGTCTTCACCCGCGAACTGCTGCTGGAGCAGGTCTGGGGCTACCGCCACGCCGCCGACACCCGCCTGGTCAACGTCCATGTCCAGCGCCTGCGGTCCAAGATCGAGCAGGATCCGGAAGCTCCGGAAGTCGTATTGACGGTGCGTGGTGTCGGCTACAAAGCAGGGGTCTGATCCCGCCGCGCAGGACGGGCAACCGGATCAGCGCGCAACTCCGGGCTCCGCGGATGCCGTAAAGCAGGACGGCGGCGCCCAAGGTGCGCCGGAAGCCGCTGAGGCTGCTGCCCCCGGACTCCGGCATGTGGCCTTCCGGGCAAGGATCTGGCAGCGGCGCGCCCTGATCGTGGCGCTGCGGGTGGCCAGGCTCGTCCGGACGGGAGTCCGTCGCTTCCTCCCCGGGCTGAGATATCTTGGGCGCGCCCTGCAGCGGCGTTGGCGCCGTTCACTGCAGTTCCGCACTGTCCTCACCACCTTGATGCTGGCCGTGGTTTCGTTCGCCGTGGTGGGTGCCTATCTGTCCAACCAGATCGCCAACAACCTGTTCCAGGAGCGGCTTACGCAGGCGGAGTCTGAGACGCGCTACAACGTCAAGCAGGTCCAGGAGACGTTCGACGGCGCCCAGGTCACCGACCAGTCCAGCGTCATCACCCTGGTCTACGACACCCTGAACGCGGTGGAGGGCCGGGGCTCTGTGATCCAGCGCCGCTATGTCTTTGAGGCGATGCCTGAGCAGACCAAGCCCCGGAACCGTTGGGTTGAGTCGCGGGCTTCGGACCAATTGACGGTCAGCGTGATACCCCCGGAGCTGCGCAAGGCCGTCCAGCAGTCGGGGAAGGACCAGTACTGGGCTTCCACCGTCATCCCCGTGGGAACCGAGGACCGGCCGGGGATTGCCGTGGGGAACAAGGTGACCTTTAACGGCACCGTTTACGAGCTTTACCTGATTTACGACCTGAACACAGCGCAGCAAACGCTCAACGAGATCCAAAGCGTCCTTTGGGCCGGCGGTGCGGTACTGGTCCTCCTGATCGGCGCCGTCGCCTGGTACGTCACCCGGAACGTGGTGAGCCCGGTCAGCCACGCCGCGATGGTGTCGGAGAAACTGGCAGCAGGGCAGCTGCAGGAGCGCATGGTGGTCAAGGGCGAGGACGAGGTGGCCCGTCTTGGCGCCTCCTTCAACCACATGGCCGCCAGCCTGCAGGAGCAGATCACCCAGCTGGCAACGCTCTCGCAGATGCAGCAGCGCTTTGTGTCCGATGTTTCGCACGAGCTGCGGACGCCGCTGACCACCGTGCGCATGGCGGCGGAAGTCCTGTACGACGCCCGTGATGATTTCGACCCCATCAACAAGCGGTCCGCCGAGCTGCTCTACAACCAGGTGGAGCGTTTCCAGTCCCTCCTCTCCGACCTCCTGGAAATCAGCCGCTTCGACGCCGGCGTGGCCGTGCTGGATGCTGAACCGGAAGACCTCCTCCAGGTCATTGCACACGTTATTGAAGGCGCTGCTCCGGTGGCTGCGGAATACGGGTCGGAGATCATCTACTCCGCTCCGGGGGACGCCGTGATTGTGGAAATGGACGCCCGGCGGATCGACAGGATTTTGCGCAACCTGATCCTGAACGCAGTAGAGCACGGTGAGGGCAAACCGGTGACCGTCACCCTGGCGGTGAACGAAACTGCCGTGGGCGTTGCGGTAAGGGACCACGGCATCGGAATGGACCCGACACAGGCTGCGCGGGTCTTCGACAGGTTCTGGCGCGCGGATCCTGCCAGGGCGCGCACCACAGGGGGAAGCGGGTTGGGATTGTCCATTGCCATGGAAGACACGAAGCTGCACCACGGCTGGCTGCAGGCCTGGGGGAGGAAAGGCGACGGCGCCAACTTCCGCCTGACACTTCCCTTGCGGCAGGACGAAGTCATCACCGAGTCGCCACTGCAGCTGGAACCAAAGGACGTCACCAATCCCGGTGCGCCGGGGAGCGTTCCCTTGGAACAGGACCACAAGAACATGCTGGTGCTGCAGGCGGGAGCGGCCCGGCCTGCTCCCTCGCAGGAACCCGGGGAGACATCATGAGGGCCAGCGGAAGCCAGGCGAAGTACCCGGCGGCACTGCTTGCCCTGCTGATCGTCCTCCTCTCAGGCTGCGCACGGATCCCCACCTACGGGCCGGTGGGAAAAAGCAGCGAAAGCAGCGCCGGCAACGTCAGCGCACCCGTGTTCCTCCCGGCAGCACCGCAGCCGGGGGCGTCGCCGGAGACCATCATCGACTATTTCTACCGGGCCGGCAGCGGCTACGAGGACGACTATGCGGTGGCCCGCCAATACCTGACCCAGGCGTCGGCCGTGTCCTGGAAACCGGACAAACGCGCGCTGGTATACCGGGAGGCGCGCGTTGTCCCCACCGAGACTGAAAACGTCTTCCACTATGAGCTTGATGTCTCCTACATGGTGGACGCCGACGGCATCGCCACCCAGTCGCCGCCGGGAACTGTGGAACGCATCCCGGTGACGGTGACCCAGGTGGACGGAGAATGGCGGATCTCCGCGATTCCGGACGGGACTGCCATTGCCGAAGAAACGTTCAAGGTGATCTACGGTGCCTACCCCATCTACTTCTACGACCCCACCTTCACCTACGCCATTCCTGACGTCCGCTGGTTCCTGAAGAACAAGACCGTCAAAGCCATGACCAGCGCACTGCTGGCCGGGCCGGCTCCATACCTGCGCGGCGCCGTCGCCAGTGCCTTTCCCTCAGGGATCAAGCTGGCCCGCGAATCGGTGCCGGTGGTGTCCGGGGCGGCCCAGGTGGACCTGACGGCGAAGGAGCTGACGGAAACATCCGCGGAGGACCGCCTCCGGATGCAGATGCAGCTGACCCTGACATTCCGCAGCCAGCCCGACGTTGTCAACGTTGAGCTGCGGGCCAACCAGGACCTGGTGCGCGTGGAGGACAACGGGTCCGTTCTTCCACCGGTGCTGGACAAGACCGTGCCGTCACGCCAGATCGCCATCAGCGGCAACGAACTGGTGCGGTACGAAAACAACCGCGTCTCGCCGCTGCCCGACATGCAGCCGGTGTCCGCGCTCAACCCCCGCTATCCGGCGGAATCTCCGGTGTCGCAGACGGCCGCCTTCCTCAATGACGGCCGCACCACCCTGTACAGCATCAGCCCCGGCCAGCCCGCCCGTGCCCTGACCACCCGGAGTACCCTCAGCCGGCCAACCTTCAGTATCAATGACTGGGTGTGGACGGCTGGACCCGGTGCCACTGGAGCCACGGAAGTAGTGGCTTTCCATCCGGCCGGCGTCGCAGAGGGTGCCGCCGTCCCGACCGTGACGCTGGCACCTTCCTGGCTTGCCGGCCGGACAATCAAGGAATTCCGCGTCTCGCGCGACGGCGTGCGCGCCCTGGTCATATCCGAACAAAACGGGAAGTCCAAGGTGCAGGTAACGGGCGTAATCCGTGCCGCCGACGGCACTCCGCGGGAACTGACCGCCCCCATAACCCTGGTCACCGCCACCGACCCCGACCAAGGGGTCTGGGTCAATGGCACTACCGTTGCCGTCATGAAGGGGGCTGCCGGTTCGAATGTCACGCCTGAGCTGCTGTCCCTCACGTCCGGACAGCCGCAGCAGCTTGCCCCGTGGCCGGGGCTTGTGGCCATCAGCGCGGGAAACGGCGTCGACGACATCTACGTCCAGTCGGGGGAGGGGATCTTCCAGCGCCTGGGCAATGGCTGGTCCCCGCAAATCAAGGGCCCCATCGACCCGGCGTTCCCCGGCTGACGGCCGGCCAAGGCTGCGGCGGATGATGCTTCCGTGGACCGGATGGCCTCGCTTTATCCACATAGCCACGCCCGGGCTTCCTTCCGGGGCCGGCACGGGACGACAGTGGGATTGTGAATGGCCTATTCGGCAGGACCGGCACAGCCGCTTCCGGGCATCAGGGAATCCGGAGGACGGATCCGGACCTTCAACCATCCCCACCCTGGGCGGCGCTGCACCGGGGTGAACACGAGGCAGGGCTCCTGCGCCTCATCGATTGGCTTGCCGGCGCCCTGGTGGATCTGCTGGCTCTGGCAGTCCCGGTGGACTGTGTGTGCTGCGGTGCCGAAGACAGCACGTTGTGCCCATCCTGTGCCGGCCGCATCCGCCAGCTGACCAGGCAGCCGTTCCGGGCGGAAAGCGGAGCTCCCGCACTCATGGATGTCGCCGGGACCATTATGCTTCCCGTTGTGGCCGCGGGCGTGTACCGGGACGAGCTGGCGCAGGGACTGCTGTCGTTCAAGCGGCACGGCCAGCATCAGCTTGGCAGGAGCCTTGGTCGGGCGCTCGCCGGGGCAGTCAGGGCGGCAGTCCCGGATGGCAGTGGTTTCCTGCTGATCCCCGTCCCCACCAGCACAGCGGCCTACGTCCACCGGGGGTTCAGCCCGGTCCACCTGCTCCTGAAAGAGGCGGTTCGGCAGCTTTCAGGCGTCGGTGTCGCGGACGTACTGGCCAAAACCGCCGCGTCGGGGCCTTTGCTGCCCGGCAGCCATGGATCGGGCGGCAGGAATGGTGCGGCGGGTCAAAAGGGATTGGGGAGGGGAGCCCGCTCGCAGCGCGTCCGGGGGTCGATGCGGGTCAAGCGCGGGGGCCGTGCACTGGTTGCAGGGCGCTCCTGCATCATCATCGATGACGTCCTGACAACCGGCGCCACGGTCGGTGAAGCAGCCCGCGCACTGTACCTCGCCGGCGCCAAGGTAAGGGGCGCCGTCGTGCTGGCCGCGACACGCCCACCCGACACCAAGGACCCGGGCGCCATGGCCGCCAGCCCGCTCGGGACCCACCATGACTTAGAAAAAAATAAACCGGGAAAGGATGAATAACAGGTGGCTATGAACTAACGTCGGTGGTGGGTACCAAGAACAGAATGTACCTTTCGATGGCGGCTCGGAGAGGGGCTCGACTGTCAGACAGCCCGGCCCAGGGAAGCGCCGCCGTCGTGTCACCGAAGTCATTTGGAGGGCACCATGGAGTTTATGATCAGCGGACGAAATCTGACAGTTTCAGACCGGTTCCGCGAATATGCCGGGGAAAAGATCGCGAAAATCGAGTCGCTGGGTGACAAGGTCCAGCGGGTCGACGCGAAAGTCTCCAAGGAGACCAATGCCCGGCAGACCGGCGACCAGCTGACAGTTGAAGTGACAGTCCTGGGCCGCGGACCCGTAATCCGTGCCGAAGCGAGCGCCGCAGACAAGTTTGCCGCCTTTGACCTCGCGTACAACAAACTGCTTGAGCGGCTGCGCCGGGCCAAGGACCGCAAGAAGGTCCACCATGGCCGCCACACTCCCAAGGCCGTCCGCGAGGCCACCGCCTCACTTGAGCCCGCCAGTGCCCATGAACCGCTGTATCTTGAGGCCAACCACCGGAATGAAGCGGTGGCAGCCCCCGAAGACAAATCCCCGTACGATGTCGACAACGACATCCCGGCTGGAAACTCGCCGGTACTGATCCGGCGCAAGGTCTTTCCCGCTGCGTCCCTCTCCCTCGACGATGCCGTAGACAACATGGAGCTTGTCGGCCATGACTTCTACCTCTTCGTGGACAAGGCGACCAACACGCCCTCCGTCGTGTACCGCCGGCGCGGCTGGACCTATGGGGTCATCACCCTGGACCATGAATGCGAGCCGGGAGACACAGTGGTGGAGGAAAAGATCCTCGCCTACCGCTCCGACGACGCCGCCGCCAACGCTTAGGGTGGACAAAACCATCATCAGAGAGGACTGAATTGTCGGCAACGCTGAGCCTTGACCAGGCACGGCGGATCGCACTGGCAGCGCAGGGACTCCATAAAGGACGGCCCACCGGCCCCGTGACAGCACGGGCGGTGGGCCGTACTTTTGCCCGGCTCCAACTCGTCCAGATCGATTCCGTGAACGTCCTGGTCCGCAGCCACTTCCTGCCCTTCTACTCCCGCCTTGGCAGTTACGACCGGGACATACTGCAGCGCATGTCCGCCAAACATCCCCGGCGCATGCTGGAGTACTGGGCACACGAGGCGAGCTACATCCGGCCGGAGCATTACCCGGATCTGCTTCCATGGCAGAAGCGTTCCTGGGTTGGCGCCTCGCGGCTGGACCCTGGGCTCCGCGATGACGTTGCAGCCAGCATCGTGGCGGTCCTGGCCAGCTCACGGCCCATGACGGCCTCCGAACTGACCGCACATATTGGCCATGTCGAGGAAAAACAGGTCACCAACTGGGGGTGGAACTGGAACGCGGTGAAACGGGTCCTGGAACACCTGTTCGAAGAGGGACTGGTATCGGCTGCCGGCAGGACGGGGCAATTCGAGCGCAGGTACACGCTGACCTCCAAAGTCCTCCCATTTCCGGCCCCAGTGGCAGGGGAAACGGATCCAACAAGTGCGCTGCAGCGGCTGACCGAAGCGGCTGCCCGGGCGCACGGAATAGGAAGCATCCGGTGCTTCGCCGACTACTTCCGGACTCCCGTCAAGGCAACGGCGCTGGCCGTTGCGCACCTGGTGGAGCAAGGCACGCTGGAACCGGTCAATGTGGCGGGTTGGAAGCGGGAGGTCTACCGGCATGCGGAGGCAGCCCTGCCCCGGCGGGCCACCGGCCGCGCGCTGCTGAGCCCATTCGATTCCCTGGTCTTTGAACGCCGGCGCCTCCTGGAACTGTTCGGCTTCCATTACCGGATCGAGATCTACACTCCGGAGCCCAAAAGACGTTTTGGTTACTACGTCCTGCCTTTCCTGCTGCGCGACAGGATCGTGGCGCGGGTTGACTTGAAAGCGGACCGGCCGGCTGGCCGGCTGCTGGTGAGATCCGCCTTTGCCGAGCCGGACGCGCCGGCGGACACCGCCGTCGAACTCGCTGCCGAACTGAAGCTGATGGGCCAGTGGCTTGGCCTGCCTGACGTGGAAGTGGGACCGGCGGGAGACCTCGCTGCCCGGCTGGCACAGGAACTGGCGCACCTGTAAGGAGTATCCGCTCTCAGGGAAAAGGGGCACCCGCCGCGTGTCTCTCCCGTAGACTGAACACGCCAGAATTCGGCGGCATCAGACTGGGAGCATCTTCACGTGGCATCACTTATCGAAAAAATTCTCCGCACGGGTGACAAGAAAACACTCCGGCAGCTGAGGAACTATGCCGATTCCATCAACGCCCTCGAAGACTCCTTCAAGACCTTTACCGACGCCGAGCTGCGCGAGGAGACGGACCGTCTCCGCGAACGCCACCGGGATGGCGAAAAGCTCGACGACCTGCTTCCGGAAGCGTTTGCCGCCGTGCGGGAAGCGTCCTCGCGGACTTTGGGGATGCGCCACTTCGACGTTCAGTTGATGGGCGGGGCTGCCCTGCACCTGGGGAACATTGCTGAAATGAAGACCGGTGAAGGCAAGACCCTGGTGGCGACCGCTCCCGCCTACCTGAACGCCCTCACCGGCAAGGGCGTCCACGTGGTCACCGTCAACGATTACCTGGCCGAATACCAGTCCGAGCTCATGGGCCGCGTGTATCGCTTCCTCGGCCTCACCAGCGGCGTCATCCTCGCCAACCAGGACCCGACAGTGCGCCGCCAGCAGTACGCAGCCGACATCACCTATGGAACCAACAACGAGTTCGGGTTCGATTACCTGCGCGACAACATGGCATGGGACCGGAACGAACTGGTCCAGCGCGGCCACAACTTCGCCATCGTCGACGAAGTGGACTCCATCCTGATCGATGAGGCCCGTACGCCGTTGATCATCTCCGGCCCTGCCCAGGGGGACACGAACCGCTGGTACAGCGAATTCGCCAAGGTGGTGCTCCGGCTGCAGCCCGAGAAGGACTACGAAGTCGACGAAAAGAAGCGCACCGTTGGCGTACTGGAGAGCGGAATCGAAAAGGTCGAGGACTACCTTGGCATCTCCAACCTGTACGAATCCGCAAACACCCCGCTGATCGGGTTCCTGAACAACGCCATCAAGGCCAAGGAGCTGTTCAAGCGGGACAAGGACTACGTCATCCTGGACGGCGAAGTCCTGATCGTTGACGAGCACACCGGCCGCATCCTGGCCGGGCGCCGCTACAACGAAGGCATGCACCAGGCAATCGAGGCCAAGGAAGGCGTCGAGATCAAGGCGGAAAACCAGACCCTGGCCACGGTCACCCTGCAGAACTATTTCCGCATGTACGACAAACTTTCCGGCATGACCGGCACCGCCGAGACTGAGGCAGCCGAGTTCATGAGCACGTACAAGCTGGGCGTAGTGGCTATTCCCACCAACCGGGACATGCAGCGGATCGACCAGCCGGACCTTGTGTTCAAGAACGAGGTTGTAAAGTTCGACGCCGTGGTGCGGGACATCGCGGAACGGCATGAAAAAGGCCAGCCCGTCCTGGTGGGCACCACCAGCGTGGAGAAGAGCGAGTACCTGTCCAAGCTGCTGGCCAAGGAAGGCGTCCGGCACGAGGTCCTGAACGCCAAGAACCATGCCCGGGAAGCTGCGATCGTTGCCCAAGCCGGCCGGAAGGGCGCCGTCACCGTGGCCACCAACATGGCCGGCCGCGGCACGGACATCATGCTGGGCGGCAACGCGGAGTTCACCGCAGTTGCCGAGCTCGCCAGGCGTGGGCTGGACCCGGAGGAGAACTCCGAGGAATACGAGGCCGCCTGGCCTGCGGCGTTTGAAGCTGCCAAGCAGTCCGTAAAGGATGAACACGAGGAAGTTCTGGACCTCGGAGGCCTCTATGTCCTGGGCACCGAACGGCACGAATCACGCCGTATCGACAACCAGCTCCGCGGACGTTCCGGCCGCCAGGGCGACCCCGGCGAGTCCCGGTTCTACCTCTCGCTGACCGATGACCTCATGCGGCTCTTCAACTCGGGGGCCGCGGAACGGCTGATGAACAGCTCGGTCCCGGATGACGTCGCACTGGAATCCAAACTTGTCTCCCGTGCCATCGCCTCCGCGCAGGGGCAGGTGGAAGGCCGGAACGCCGAGCAGCGCAAGAACGTGCTGAAGTACGACGACGTCCTCAACCGCCAGCGCGAGGCGATCTACAGCGACCGGCGCCGCATCCTGGAGGGCGACGACCTGCACGAGAAGGTGCAGTTCTTCATCGAAGACACCATTGTGGCCCTGATCGACGCCGCAACCGCGGAAGGCAACGGCGACGACTGGGACTTCCATCAGCTGTGGACGAACCTCAAGACGCTCTACCCGGTCAGCGTCACGCCTGAAGACATCATCGAGGAAGCCGGCGGCAAGTCCCGGGTCACGGTTGAGCTGCTGAAGGAAGAGATTCTCTCTGACGCGCGCCTGGTGTACCAGGCCCGCGAGGAGGTCATCGGTTCCGAGAGCATGCGCGAGCTCGAGCGCAGGGTGGTCCTTTCCGTCATTGGCCGCAAATGGCAGGAACACCTTTACGAAATGGACTACCTGAAGGAAGGCATCGGCCTGCGCGCCATGGCACAGCGCGATCCGCTGGTGGAGTACCAGCGCGAGGGCTTCGCCATGTTCCAAAGCATGATGGAAGCCATCCGCGAGGAAAGCGTGGGGTTCCTCTACAACCTCGAGGTGGAAGTAACGCCTGCCCAGGATGTCGTAGTACAGGACGCTGCCGGCGGACACACCGAGCACGTTGACCCGCAGGTCCACGCCGCAGGCCTTGAAGCCCCCGAGAAGCCGGCGCAGCTGCAGTACACGGCTCCCAGTGAAAGCGGTGGAACCCAGACCCGGGTGGAAACCCGGTCAGGAGGCGGACGCTCCGGGAACCCTGCCAAGGCAGCTGCCCAGGATGCGGCCAAACGCCCCGGGAAAAAGAAAAAGCGTTAGCAGAACAGCTGTAATACCCGCCGGCGGCGGCAAACAGGGCAGGGGCGCACGCGTCCCTGCCTTTTTTGCATTTCGCCGCCTGTTTGCATATTGCCCGCTCCGCATCATTCGCCGCCCCGGCTTCTACTCCGCCGGTCTTTTTTCAAGGGGGCGTCAGCCGATGACAAGTTCGACGACCCGCCACACCTGCTTGCTGCGCTCAAGCCGGACAGCGACGGCGCGGGCCCGCACATCATCCACCACCACGGCGCTGGCCTCATAGATTCCGTCGGCTACCTCGCAGACGCGTACGGAGCGGACTGTTGAATTCCTATGCAGCCTGGCCAGCGAGGGGTTGCCCGTCCTGGTGATTTCGCGCCTGATCAGCGCAGCGCGGTGCTGCAGCGATGCCAGGCAACGCGGATCCAGGCGGCGCGCCAACTGGTGGATGGGACGGATTCCGGCCAGGACCTCCATGGATGCCTGAACCGTCCCCCGGATAATGGCCCTGACTTCCGCAGCCTCACTGACCGGCTGCAGGGATGGAGGGTTTGCCCGGGAAGACTGGGCCGCAAGCACCGTCGCCGGCACTGGCCGGGGCTTGACGGGGCTGCCCCCCGCTTGCCTGGTGTTGGCGGCCAGCTCTTCAACGGACCGGATGGATGTCAATGCTGTCATGGTGTTCCCCCTGCTTGGATTGGCTCGTAACTCGGCCGGCCGTGTCTTCGACTGGCTCTTGCTTGGTTGACTGGAATGGTTTGGTTTGGCGGGTGCTGCGGCCTGCCGGACAGGGCAGGGTGGGCGATGCAGGGTTGCATCGGCTGCTGATCCGGCGTCCGGGGCCGGAGGTCGGCGCCGCTGGCGGGCGGGGAGTGGCAGCGGCTACGAAACTGCCGGCGCGTGGAGTATCTGGCCCGGCAGCAGGACATCAGGGTTCCCGCCGATCAGCGCACGGTTCGCTGAATACCACCGCGGCCATTCAAGGGCGACCTCCACGTCTGAAGCCTCCGGTCCCAGATAGGCAGCAACGATGTCCCACAGCGTGTCGCCGGCGAGTACGGTCACCGCCGTCGTCGGGCCGCCCCTGTCAATGGCTGCGGTGTCACTGCGACCCAACCCGGGGCCGGCAGTGGTCCTGGCCTTCGGTGCGGCCAGCAGTCCCGGTTCCACCACCGGGGGAGCCGGCTGCCATCCGGGGTTGAGCCCGGTGACGGCTGGTGGGGTGCCGGATTCCCATGCCGGTGAAGGACCTTCGCGGCCGGCTGATGGTGCTTCATACGGAAGTGGCTGGTTTTGGACCTGTTCGCCACGGGGGTTGTTGGTGGCGGTAGGCTGCGGCGCGTCATGGCGGGCAACCGGGCTTGATGCAGCGGATGATGCCGCCTGTTCCTGTGTTGGTGTCCACTCGGGCCCTGCCGTGCTTATCACCCCCGCGTTCGCGGGGACACCTGTCACGAGTTGCAGTGAGAGTGCGGCAACCACTGCCCGCTGCATGAAAGCCGGCGAAAGCCGTCGCGCGGCCGCTGCGGCCCGGTGTCGTCCCAGGCGTTCCAGCAGAACGGACGCACAGGCACTCAGGATTGAGACCGCCCACCAGAGTAGAAGCGAAATGCCGGCAACTGCTGTGGCCCCGCCCAAGAGGATATCCACCGATTCGCCTTGGTGCCGCGCCATGGATTGCTGCCACTGGGACAGCAGGCCCACTGCGAGGAGGGAGAGCAGGATGCCAAGCATCAGCAGGGCCAGTGCCATACCTGCATCCCACCCGCGGATCCTGCCAAAACGCGCCATTACTGCCCCTTTGATGCCGTTTGATGTTGTTTGGTCCTGCTTGATCAGTCTGAACTGCCTTCAAGGCATTTGTCCATACGCTGGATTGAAAAAGATCCAGCGTTGACGGGCGCGGCCGGGCACCCTACTGTGACGGGATGCGCTGGGATGCACTCTTCAATGACATGGAAAGCCAGCTGGCGGAGGCAGACCGGCTGGCGCTCGACACCGAGCTCAACGAGCGGACGCGGGTTGAGATGGTGAGCCTGCCGCTTGAGGACAGGCTGCGGGCGGCGGTGGGTCACCGTATTGGGGTCCAACTCAGCTGCGGTGACATGGTGCAGGGCGAACTGACACATGCGGGAGCGGATGCACTGGTGCTGTATGAAGACCAGACCCAGGTGCTCATTCCTTATGCGGCCGCAATGCGTTACGTGGGCCTGGGCAGACAAGCGCATGCGGAGAACTCACCGGTGCGCCGGTCCATAGGCCTCGCGCACGCCCTGCGCGGCCTGGCGCGCGACCGGGCGGAGGTCTCGGTGACGATTGGCGGCACAGCCGGAGCCGTGCGGCTGGCCGGCGTCATCGACCGGGTCGGCAGGGACTACATCGACCTGGCCGCGGTGGTACCCGGCGAGCCGCGGAGGAGTCGCAGCGTAGGCCAGGTTTCAGCCATACCCTTCACGGCGCTGGCGATGATCAGGTCCCGCAAAGCCGACGGAAGCTAGGGGAGTCAGACAGTTTTGGAGCGCGACTCCTGGATCATGCGGCTGGCCTCGGCATAACGCTCCTGGATGTACTGCTCCAGCATCTTCTCTTCGACCCGCCATTGTCCGCGGTTATCTTGCCCTCATTCGGTTGTGAGTATCGTGTGTTTGAGCCATTCCTACCTCGTTCCTAACGCATACCGCAATCATTGTGAGGATGATGGGTGCCGTCGAATAGCCAGTTTTGAATGGGCTATTTTGGTCAAAGGGCTCTGGGTCTACGCTCGAGGCATGGCAAGACGGATCGAAGGCCCGGCCAGTGCCGGGGACAAAGGAAAAAAGCCGCCTTTCGAAGTCCTCTTTGCTGTTTGGGCGTTGCTCGCGGCAATAGTCGGCATTGACTTTCTTGGCGTTCTGGCCATTTTGGAGATGGTGAAAGAGCCCCAGCCGGCTTGGGTTCCCTGGGTTTCCGGGTTCATCTTGCTGCTGCTTTCCGTCATCGGCGCCAGTTTTGTCCAAACCCTTAAAGATGGCGATCGGAACATGCGCTATTACCTGAGCTACACCGTCTTGCTGTGCGGGTTCGGGTTCTCGTGGCCGCCATCTTGGAGGTGGTTGCTCTTTCTGATCCCGGTAGTTCTCGTCGGCCCCCTCTGGCTGCCACGAGCTCGTCGCTTCTTTGATGAGGCCGAGGATGATTCCCCAACGGAATCTGTGAGTCCGTAAGCGCCTGGGCCTATCGCGTAACGAAGACAGGGACCTTCCCGGATCATTCACACTCTTGCGCAGAAGGACGAGACTCTCGACGGCGAAGGAACCCAAGATGGGGTTGTCGTTTGGCAATCGTTAATCCTCTTGCCTAGCAGAGTCCGTTGTTTGCCCTCACTGGCGCCCGATAGCTTTCGTTTGTGGCGACTTTTCAAGCGGTACAGATTGCTCTCGGCGCAGAGACGAACGTGTGGGTTGTGGTGGACGACCGCTTCGTTCTCGGGGAAGTATGTCGTGGTTACGCGCTGTGGTTGGCGCATTCGGGGCGTGCCGTCAATACCCAAAAGGCCTATCAACTAAGGCTGGCGAGGTTCCTCTCGTGGTGCGCTGAAACGGATACCAGGTGGGAAGGGCTCCGCTTCCACGAGCTCGCCGCTTACAAGGCCAGCCTTGAAGGGTTGCCTGACAAGAGTGGGGGCAGGTTGTCGGGGAAAACGGTCAACGCTCATGTGACGGCCGTGATGGTGTTCCTGCGTTATGCCGTGGCCCACGGCTTCGGGACCGACCAATTGCGGGCGATGGTGGAGGGTGGCCGCCACGCCGTGGCGTCCCTTGGTCCCCAGGGGCAATGGAAGACGGCTCCGGCCAGGCCGGTGAAGGCCCGGGAGATCAAACGACGGCCAGTGGTCCTGACCCGGTCACAGATCGGCCGTGTCCTGGAGGCGGTCGAGAGGCCACGGGACAGGCTCTTGGTGTTGTTGATGCTGCGTTGCGGCCTGCGGGCCGGCGAACTACTCGGCCTAAGGCTGGAGGACATGCACATGCTGCCCGACTCCGGCCATCTGGGCTGCACGGTTCCCGGGCCCCACGTCCATGTTGAACGGCGCAGCAACCCGAATGGGGCCTGGGCCAAGTCACCGTATGAGCGGAACGTCCCATTGCCTGCCGATGTTTGTGAGGTCCACGCCGCCTACATGGACCAAAGATACGCATCCCTGGGCGGCAATCAGCCGGACGCGTTGTTCCTGTCTCTGACCGCCAAAAACCCGGCGCCCTTGGGATACCCGGGGCTGCACCGCATGCTCGCCGCCGTTGGAAAGACCACGGGGTTGCCGATCCGGGCGCATCAGTTCCGGCATACCGCAGCCACCAGCTGGGCACGGGCCAAGGTCGACCCGGATGTCATCATGGGACTGCTGGGCCACAGGTCATTGGCGTCGACGTCGATCTATCTGCACCCGTCGCAGGAGGAGCTTCGCAGAGCGGTGGAAGAAACCCTGCCCGGTAAGGATGCACCGCAGTGACAGCCTCCGCCGAATTCCTCCGCCGAGAATCGCCGGTCCCCGAAGCCGGCTCCTATCTGGCCTTTCTGGAATCCATGATCGAGCCCCAATGGCGCCCCGGCGAATGGGACCACAAGCTGTGGCTGCTCGCTGCAGACCCGGACAATCCCTTGACCGGGATCTACCCCTGCCCGACGCCCGGGTGCCCCCGCGTCGCGACCGTCACAGGACGCCTCTGCCGTTCCTGCACCAGTGGAGAACCCGGTGCCGAACCCGCCCCGGCAAGGCGTTGGTCCCCGGAGCCCGATGCTCCGCGCTGCATCGTCGGCTCAGCCGGACGGAACTGCCAGGCCATGGGCATGATCAGGGGGCTCTGTCACCTGCACTACGGCCGCTGGCACCGCAGCTTCGACAATGGGCAACCCCGGCTCAGCGTTGAGGAGTTCGCCGCGGCCGACACCATCATGTATCGGGCCGGCAAGCCCTGCGCATGCCCAGGCTGCGGGGAAGAATCGAACCAACGCGCCACAAGGCTCTGCCTCTGGCACCACAGCATGTTCCGTAGACTCACCAAGCTCGGCGTCGACCTTGAGGCCTTCACCGCGGTCGAACGCCCCCTTAACCTCCGCTACCACCGCCATGTGTTCTCCTTCATCGATCTGCCACCGATCCTTCGGACCGAACTGCTGCTCGTCCTCCAGGAACGGGACCGCAACTCTTTCCGGATCCTGCCGGTCACGATGCGCCGGATAGTCCGGACTGCCATGGAAACCCGCGCCCGCTCCATCCACCGGCTGCTGGACACCGAAGAGGCCCGGACCCGCCGCGACGCCAGCGTCATCGGGTTCCTCCGGCACGCCGGCCTGATCACGGCCCGCTGGCGATACCGCCACTCCGGTCGCGACATGCGCTCCGAAGACGTCTGGGACGCGGCCGTCATCGGCCTTCGCATAGACCGGACAACCCACACGCTCTGTTCCAAAGGCACTCTCGATTTCCGCCCCATCAGCGTCGACTGGCTGCGCGAGGCCGCCAAGGACTACTCCCGGCACTTCGACCTCGCCGCCGACCAGGTGCGGGACGTCATCCGCACGATTCAGGTCGTCTCGGATGCCTTGGCACGCCGCCCTCACGGAACCCGGCCCGAGCTCCTGACCCGGGCTGACTCAAACGCAGTCGTGGACGCCTACCGCCACCTCACCGACACCGACGGCGAACCCCGCACGGACTCCGTGAAATACGACTACTTCAAGCTCTTCCAACGGATCCTCCGAGATGGCGGGGACCTCGAAACCCTGGCCCGGGTCAGCCCCAGGTTCATGTTCATCACGGCGGAGTCCCTCCCCACCGCGGCGCGCGCCAGGAACCCTGGGAAGGCGATCCCGGAGCACATCATCAGGATTCTCGATGCGAACCTGGAACTGCTCGCCGTGGACGAGGCTTATGCCATTCCGGTCGGTCGGACCCGGGCCCTCCATAACCTGATGCTGCAGACCATCTACCAGCTGCTGCGAGACCTCGGCCGGCGGCCCACGGAAATCTACTCCCTGCCCCGCGACACCCTGCGGGAAACCGACGACGGCCAGCCCTACATCATCTACAACAGTCTCAAAACAGCGGAGTACGGGCTGGAACTTCCCATTCACCGCTCCACCGCCCGCGTCATCCAGACCTGGCAGAGCGCGCTTGGGACCATCGAGGACATCCACCCCGACGCTGCCGGCTACCTGTTTCCCTCGCCACGGCGCTACGGCCCCCAGTCACGGACCCACATCACGCCCACGGGCTTTCACACCAACTACTGGCGCTGGATCGACCGGATCCGGAAGTTGCCGGACGTCCGGGCCGACCCGGCGAAACCAGCCGACTTCCTCACCAGGTCCCGGATGGGCCTCTATAACTGGCGCCACACCTATGCCCAACGACTCAGCGACAACAGCACTCCACCTGATGTCATTCAGGAACTGATGAACCACAAGAGCTTCACGACCTCCACCGGATACATCAAAATCACCAGGGAACGTCAGCGTCAGGCCATTGAGACCGTCAACAGCACTACGATTGACCGCCGGGGGCTGCTCCACGGACCCAAAGACTATGCGGCCTATGTCCGGGAATCCGTGGCGACGCCGCTGGGGCTCTGCACCGAGCCCAGTAACGTCAAAGCAGCCGGACAATCCTGCCCCGTCCGCAACAAATGCGGCGGCTGCCAGTACTACCGGGCCAACCTCTCCCACCTGCCCCAGATCGACGCCCACATCGTCGCCCTCACCGCAGACCTCGCCGCAGCCGGCGACATCGCCGAACCCTGGATCCACCAATCACTCAAAGCAGAGATCAGCTCCTACAAACGAATGCGCACCGCGCTGCTGAAGGAAAAATCCAAGCTCACCCCCGAGGACAAAGCCGCCATCGATGACGCCGTCACGCTCCTGCAGCAAATCCCTCCCGCAGCGCCTCACCTTGAAGCCGCCGGAGAGCGTCGGATGCTGCCGCTGACACCCGTCCGAACCGCGGACCGGACATGAGCGAAAAACGGCAGGCAGCCATCGCCGGGCTCATTACGGCCAAGAAAAAGGAAAGCAAAACCAAACAAGCCCTCGTCCGGAAAGCAATCACCCGGCTCATCAACTGCTCCGAACTGCTAACCGTCTCCTCGGTCGCCAGGGCAGCCGGGGTCAGCCGCTGGCTGATCTATAACACCCCGGAACTGAAAACCGCGGTCACCCGCGCCGCCGCGCAGCAGCGTGCGACCTGGGCCCAAGGCCATGAACAGGCAGGGATGACACCCAAAGGCGCAGTGACCGAACTCCTGCGGCTCCAGGAACGACTCGCCACCGTTACCCGGCAACGCGATCACTACAAACGCGCAGTGAACACCAACCTCGCCGAAGCGCTGGCAGGGAGAACCCCGGAACAGATGGCCAGCTACATCAGCGAACTGGAAAGCCAACTCAGCACAGAACGCACGAGCACTGAACAGGCCCGCACCGCGATCTCACTACTCGAAGCCCAGGTCGAAGACCTGAACGACCAGCTGCGCGCCGCGCAGTCCATCAACAGGACCATGATGAAACAACGTAACGACCCGGCGTCCGTTACAAGGCTCGAGGCCCGAATGCCTGAAGATCGCTAGTTATCGTCCGGCCCGGGCCGGCCCTCAGAAGACTGCGCACGGACATACTCGGCGGTCTTCTCATAACCCCGGGAAATGTATTCCTCTAAAAGGCGCGACTCAACCCGCCACTGCCCCCGGCCCCCAACCTGAATCGCAGGCAACTCTCCTGACCGGACCAGGGCATACGCCTGGGCTGAGGAGATGTTCAAAATCTCCGAAACATCAGCCAACGCCAGAAACCGCTTCTCAGCCACAGCACATCACGCCCCAAAGACTACCCAACCGGGCCCCACGATCCTCACGAACCGCACAGAAATCAATCACCGGAATCAGGCCCTCTGCCCATAAACTCCGGGCAGAAATGGCATCGACTCACGTGACTGAGCAAGATAACCGCGGCCGCCCACCTGGATGGCCTTCAGTTCACCGCTGCGGACCAGGGCATAGGCAGCAGGGGAGTTGATCTGGAGCTGTTCCGCGACGTCCGCGAGTGTGAGGAACCTGGGCATGCATCCATTTTGCCATCAAGTGGTTCAGTTTGTTGCTCTTATCCACAGATTGGCGGCATTTAAGCAAATGACTTTTGTTCCCCGGGGCTTGCAGTAACAATGAGGAAGTCCGGCCAGCGCGGGCAGGTCCGGTGTACCCAGGGGGAGAACGGTATGGTTCCTGATTCAAGTGCCACTGCAGCACGGCTGAAGCGTCCATCGTGGAAGGACCCCCGGCTGCTGGTGGGAATGCTCCTGGTCCTGGTATCAGTTGCCGGAGTCATCTTCCTTGTCGGCAGTGCAGACAGGACCACAGAGGTCTACGCCGCGCGGGACGGCATTGCGGTGGGTGAGCGCCTGACGCCGGAGAACGTGGTCCGCGCCAAGGTCCGGCTGGGCGACACTGAACAGCACTACGTCACCGTCGAGGCCGGCCTGCCCCAGGACGTTGTCGCCGTGCAAAGGATCGCGAAGGACCAGCTGGTCCCCAGGGCAAGCCTTGGGGAAGTGGATCGGCTGGACCGGAAGCCTGTAGCCCTCAACATCGAGCAGACTTTGCCCTCACAGGCAGTTGCCGGCGCCCGGGTTGATGTCTGGGTTGCACAGCCGGATGCGAAGAATGGATTCAGCGAGCCCAAGTTGATCCTTCCCGGAGCGGAAATTGCGGAGGTCACCACTGGATCCACAGCCCTTGGATCGTCAAAGACCACCGTGCTCATGGTGCTGGTGGAGGACAAACAGATGCCTGCTTTGCTTGGTGCGCAGGCAAATGAGGCGAAGATATCCGTGGTGTGGAACCCGGGTGGCGCCCGATGAGCATCCCCGTTGTCACCGTAGGCCAGAGCCGTGAGGACCTGGTAGGCGGCCTTGAAAGGCTCCACGGCCCGGTCACCGTGGTTCGAAGGTGCGCGGAACTTCCGGAGCTGCTTGCTGCCTGCCAGAGCGGACTGGCAAGGGCGGCCGTCGTGGCCGAGGGGTCCGAGGGGCTGAGCGCTTCCCTGGTCGATCGTCTGGGAGCTGTTGGCGTGGCAATCATCGCCCTGACTGATAATGCGGAGGAGGCAGCCCGGCTCCGCAGGATCGGTGTCGCCTCGGCGCTTACAGGGGTTGAGTCCGCTGAGCTTTCGGACGCGATCGCCGACGCCGTCGCCCAGTTGGCGGGCGGGCTTCGTCCGGCCAACCTCAGTGCGCCAGCCGATACCGGGGCTGCGCTGGCAACAGATCCCGTTGTGCCTGAACTGGACGCGGAGGGGTCCGGGGCCGGGGAGCTGATCGTTGTCTGGGGTCCTGCCGGATCCCCGGGACGGACTACTGTGGCGGTGAACATTGCCGGTGAGATGGCAGCTGACGGCCGGGCGGTCCTGGTGGTCGACGCCGACACGTACGGCGCCAGTGTGGCGGCAGTGTTGGGTCTCCTGGACGAGTCAGCCGGGCTTGCCCAGGCGTGCAGGCTTGCCGACCAGGGGCTGCTGGACGCGGACGCGCTGCGTAAGGTGGCCGCCACGGTCGCCACCACAGCCGGGACGTTCCGGGTGCTGACTGGCATAACCCGCGCCGACCGCTGGACTGAGCTCCGTGCGCCTGCCCTGGCGCTGGTGCTTGAGCGGGCGCGGCAGATTGCGGACGTTGTGGTGGTGGATACCGGATTTTGTCTTGAGGCGGATGAGGAGCTGAGCTTTGACACCATGGCGCCGCGGCGGAACGCGGCCACACTGCGCCCGCTGGAGCTGGCTGACACGGTCTATGCCGTGGGAGCTGCTGATCCTGTGGGCGTACCGCGGATGGTACGTGCACTTGCCGAACTGGAAGAAGCGGTCCCGCAGGCATCTCCCACCGTCATCATGAACAAGGTGCGTTCCTCCTCTGTCGGAAGGGCGCCGGAGCGTCAACTGCGGGATGCCTGGGAAAGGTATGGCCCCGCGTCCGGACTCAAGGCGTTCCTGCCGTACGACCCCGCAGCCGCGGACGCAGCGCTCCTGGCAGGATCGCTGCTGCTCGAAGCGTCCCCCGGCTCGACCCTGCGGCACGCCATCCGCGAGTTGGTTTGTGCACCCGACCAGCGAAAAGCGAAATCATCTGTATTTTCTTCCACACCGAGGCGAAGAGCAAAGGACTAGGCTCGCCATAAGAGCTGCAAAGGTGCGGCGAATATCTCTAATGGAGGCGTTGTCGATGTCGTCTGGATCCAGTGTGGAGGACCAGCCCCTTTCCATTGAAGGCCTTGAAGGTTTCATGGGGGACTACTACCAGCACCTGGCCGAGGAGGATGCCCGAACCTACTCCCGGGACGTATTGGAGTCCCGCGCCGGGGAGCACAGGCGGACAGCGTCCGTACGGCAGCCCGGGCAGGCAAAGATCTCGATCATGGACGAAGAGGACAGCAGCGTCATCTTTGTCGTCACCGACGACATGCCGTTTCTTGTCGACTCCGTGAATGCAGAACTTGTCCGGCAGCACGCCGCCATCAAGCTTGTGGTGCACCCACTTTTCGTGGCCGCCAGGAACCGGGAAACCGGCGAACTGGTCAAGGTCAACAGGGTCCCCGCGCATTTGGGCATATCAAGCGGCGATACCGCGGCCATGCCAAACCTTTCCCACCTCATCGCTCAGGGCGGGAATGCCTCGCACATGGAGTCGTGGATCGCCGTCGAAATCCAACGCGTCTCCGACGACGTGAAGGCGTCGCTGCTTGAGGGGCTCACCCGCGTCCTGAAAGACGTTCGGGCGGCCGTCGAGGACTGGCCCAAGATGCGCCAAAAGGCCAGGGAAATCGCCGAAAGCCTGGACCAGGTTGCCCATCCCGCGCAGATTGCCGAACTGCGGCAGGCCAAGGACCTGCTGCGGTGGCTCGACGACGGGAACTTCACCTTCCTGGGCTACCGGGAATACGACCTGCTCAACGTTGACGGCGAAGACGTCCTCGAACTGCGCGAAGACAGTGGCCTCGGGCTTTTGCGCGCCGCCGCCGACTCCCCCCACATCCAGCACCTCACGGACACCGGCCGGAAAAAGGCGCGGGAAAAGCGCGCCCTTGTCATCACTAAGGCCAACTCAAGGTCCACTGTGCACCGCTCGGCCTACCTGGACTACATCGGCGTCAAGAGCTTCGACGCCGCGGGTAATGTCAACGGCGAGCGCCGCTTCATTGGACTCTTTGCCACCAGCGCCTACGCCGGCTCCGTCCTGGATATCCCCATCGTCCGCGAGAAGGTGGACGCCGTGCTGCAGAGCGCGGGGTTTCCGCCGGACTCGCACTCGGGCAAGGATCTCCTGGGAATCCTGGAAACCTACCCCCGTGACGAGCTCTTCCAGATTGAAATTCCCGACCTCGCCGCCACCGCGCTGGGAATCCAGAAGCTGCAGGAACGGCGGCGTACCCGCCTGTTCCTGAGGCCGGACATCTACGGCCGGTTCATGTCCGCCGTCGTCTACCTGCCCCGCGACCGCTATACCACCAACGTCAGGCTGCGGATCGAACAGGAACTGAGGGAAACGTTCCAGGCGGTCTCAATCGATTACGAGGCCCGAATGACGGAGTCGGCGCTCGCCCGGCTGTTCTTCCGCATCCGGCTGCCCAAGGACGCCGACGTCAGCCACGTCAACACCGACGAGCTGGAAAAGCGTTTGGTCCGGGCCGCACGGTCGTGGAGTGAAGGAATTGCCGAAGTCCTGCGCGAGGGGCGGGATCCGGCCGAAGCAAAGGAACTGGCCGCTATTTGGGCCGAAGCGTTTCCTGCCGGCTACCGGGTGGACTACGAAGTAGAGGACGCGCTTGAGGACATCGCGCGTTTCGAGAAGTACGGGGCCGCCGCTGAGCGGAAGTCCGGGGAGCGGCAGGACCGTCCGGGCGTGCACGTGTACCTTCCGGAAGGTGCCGGCGCTACCCTGGAAGAGGATGCCCGGGTCAAGCTCTACATGCTGGAGCCCAAGAGCCTGAGCCAGATTTTGCCGTATTTCCATAACCTCGGACTCGAGGTCCTGGACGAACGGCCGTTTGAGATCGAAACAGCAGACCGCCGCGACTTCTTCCTTTACGATCTTGGATTGAAGTACCCGGCCGGCGTTGACCCCGTCTCCACGGGGGAGCTCCTTGCCGAATCCTTCGGCGCAGCTGTCACGGGCGCTGCCGAATCGGACAGCTTTGACCGGCTGGTACTGCGGGAGGGCCTGCAGTGGCGGCAGATCACCGTACTGCGAGCCTACGCCCGCTACATGCGCCAGATGGGCAACAGCAGCTCGTTCGGCTTCATGGCGGACACGCTCCTTGCAAACGCCGACGTGACACGAGGTCTCACGGCACTCTTTGCGGCCCGCTTTGATCCCGCCCTGAGCGATGAAGACCGGTCCGAGGCCCAGGAGTCGGTGCGCCAGGAGCTGGCGGCGTCCATCGAGAAGGTGGCAACGCTGGACGCGGACCGCGTGCTGCGCACTTTCGTCAACCTCATTGAGGCCACCCTTCGCACCAACTTCTACCAGGACAAGCCGCACCTGAGCTTCAAGCTGAACCCGGCGCAGATCGAAGGCCTGCCCTTCCCTCGGCCCATGTTCGAAATCTGGGTCTACTCCCCGCGCGTTGAGGGTGTGCACCTCCGGTTCGGCAAGGTGGCCCGTGGCGGGCTGCGCTGGTCCGACCGGCGGGAGGATTTCCGGACAGAGGTCCTGGGCCTGGTAAAGGCGCAGACGGTCAAGAACGCCGTCATCGTGCCCACCGGTGCGAAGGGCGGGTTCTTCGCCAAGCAGCTTCCCGATCCCTCCATGGACCGCGCGGCCTGGATGGCTGAAGGCGTTGAAAGCTACAAGACGTTCATCCGCGGACTGCTGGATCTCACTGACAACCTCCTCACTGAAGGCGACGGCGAACGGCTCGTGCCGCCGTCGAACGTTGTCAGGCATGACGACGACGACTCCTACCTTGTGGTCGCGGCGGACAAGGGAACGGCTACTTTTTCCGACATTGCCAACAGCCTCTCCGCCGAGTATGGCTTCTGGCTTGGCGACGCCTTCGCCTCCGGCGGCTCCGTGGGTTACGACCACAAGGCCATGGGCATCACCGCACGCGGCGCCTGGGAATCCGTCAAACGCCACTTCAGCGAACTGGACCTGGATACCCAAACGGAGCCGTTCACTGTGGTGGGCGTGGGGGACATGTCCGGCGACGTGTTCGGCAACGGAATGCTCCTGTCCCGGCACATCCGGCTGCTCGCAGCATTCGACCACCGGCACATTTTCCTGGACCCCAACCCCGACGAGGAATCCTCGTTTGCGGAGCGCCAGAGACTGTTCGAGCTGCCCAGGTCCTCCTGGGACGACTACGACAAGTCCCTGATCAGCGAAGGTGGCGGAGTCTTCGTCCGGCAGGCCAAATCCATCCCTGTGTCCGCCCAGGTGCAGGCCGCGCTGGGGCTCCCGGCGGACACCACCGAACTCAGCCCTCCGGAGCTGCTGCGTGCCATCCTGCTGGCACCTGCGGACCTGCTCTACAACGGCGGGATCGGGACCTACGTCAAGGCGAGCTCCGAGTCCAACGCGTCGGTGGGCGACAAGGCCAACGACTCGATCCGCGTCAACGGCCGGGACCTGCGCGTCAAGGTGGTGGGCGAAGGCGGAAACCTGGGCATGACCCAGCGCGGCCGCATTGAAGCAGCTTTGCAGGGCGTCATTCTCAACACCGATGCCATCGACAACTCCGCCGGCGTGGACTGCTCCGACCACGAAGTGAACATCAAGATCTTCGTTGACCGGATGGTCGCCGCAGGCAAGCTGCCCGCTGCGGAACGGGCTGACTTCCTCGCCGCCATGACCGATGAGGTGGGCCGGCTGGTCCTCGAAGACAACATCGACCAGAACATCCTGCTGCTCAATGACCGGACCCGGGTGGCGGAGTGGAGCCCGAGCTATGAAAGGCTCATGGACTGGCTGGAGAAGAGCGCCGATTTGAACCGGGACCTGGAGGCGTTGCCCACCACGGCGATGCTGCGGGACCGGCTGCAGCAGGGGCAGGGCCTGACGTCACCGGAGCTTTCGGTGCTGGCCGCCTATGCCAAGATCGAGCTGGCAACGGCGCTGCGCGACAGCGACCTTGCCGAGGACCCATGGTTCCGGCAGACGCTGCGTTCATACTTCCCGCACCAGCTGCGCGAACGCTTTGACGCGGAGCTGGACACCCACCCGCTGCGCCGGGAGATCATCGCCACGGTGGTGGCGAACGACATGATCAACCTCGGCGGGATCACCTTCGCCTTCCGCGTCATGGAGGAGACATCGGCCAGCGAGGTGGCCGTGGCCAGGGCTTTCGTGGCCCTGCGCGAGGTGTACGAACTGGATGCGATGGTGGGGGAGCTGAACAGCCTGCCTGCCTCGTTCCCCACGGAGCACTGGAGCACGGTCCATCTGGATATCCGCCGGCTTTTGGACCGCGCGGTCCGCTGGCTGCTGAGCCAGGAGAGCGTTTCACGTCCCATCGCTGATGTGGTGGCCGAGTTCAAGCCGCTGATGGATCCGATGCGGGCCCGGCTGCTGGACTACCTGCGCGGCGACGACCGGGAACGGGTGGCGGAGTGGCTGGCGAAGGGCCGCGAGTGGCAACTCCCCGAAGGCCTTGCACTGCGCTGGGCCGAGCTGTTCGAAAGCTTTGTACTGCTGGACATCGCCAAGATCGCCCGGACCCGGAAAGACCCGGTGGAGCAGATTGCCGCCGTCTACTACACGGTGTTCAACCGTTTCCATGCCGACTCGCTGCTGGAGCGGATCACCAGCCTGCCGCGCCAGGACCGGTGGCAGGCACTCGCCCGGGCCGCCTTGCGCGACGATCTGTATTCAACGGTGTCGGACATGACGACGGCGGTGCTGGACGCCACGTCCGCCGCCGACTCACCAGATGCACGGCTCAAGGAGTGGGAAGCACAAAATGCCGAGCAGTTGGGCAGGGCAAAGAGCATGTTCGACGAGGTGAACGCACTGGAGGCCGACGACATGGCCTCACTGTCGGTAGCATTGAGGCTCTTGAGGTCAATCGTCCGACGCTAGCAATCCGGCGTCGCAAATGGAGGTGCAGTGGCAATCTTTACGGACCCCATCAGGGAACATGCTGATTTCGGGCCGGGCGATGCCGAATGGCTGCACCTCCTGGTGGGGGACTGGCAGATGGTCGCGGACCTGGCGTTCGCCGACCTGGCGCTCTGGTTCCCCCACCCGGAGCTAGGCTATATCGCCTTGGCCCACGTGCGGCCTTCCACCACGCACACGGCGTTCCACAGCGACTTTGTGGGAGAGGGAATCCGCTCCGACCTGCAGCCGCTCGTGGACAAGGCGTGGAACTCGCGGTCCATCGAGCGGTCCAGTGAGACGAACTGGAACAGCGAGATGGCGCTGCGGGTGGAGGCGGTTCCCATGGTCCGCAACGGCCGGACCCTTGCGGTGGTCACCACCCACATGGACCTCTCCAGCTCCCGGATGCCGTCGCGGCTGGAGTTGACCTACCGCCAGTGCGCCTATGACCTCCTGCGAATGGGCACGCTGGGGTTGTGGCCGGACTTCGCCTCACCTACCGGGTCCCGCCGCGGCGCCCCCCGTGTGGGGGACGGCCTGATCAGGCTGGACGCAGATGGCGTGGTGCAGTACGCCAGTCCCAACGGGGTTTCGGCCTTCCGGCGACTGGGTGACGGCGAATCCCTGGAAGGCCGTTCCCTGGCCGAGGTGACCGCCGGCCTGCTCAAGGACCGGCGCTTGGTCGATGAGACCCTGCCCCTGGTGGTCACCGGACGCATGCCATGGCGCAGCGAAATCGAGTCGCGCGGGGTCAGCCTGTCCCTGCGGGCCATTCCGCTGCGGGATGAACAGCAGCGGTTCGGGGCCCTGGTCCTCTGCCGTGACGTCTCCGAACTGCGCCGGCGCGAGATGGAGCTGGTGACCAAGGACGCCACCATCCGGGAAATCCACCACCGGGTCAAGAACAATCTCCAGACCGTGGCTGCGCTCCTGCGGATGCAGTCCAGGCGCATGGTCAGTGACGAGGCGAAGCAGGGCCTGGAGCAGGCGATGAGGCGTGTGGCGACGATCGCGCTGGTCCACGAAACCTTGTCCCAGGGTCTGACGCAGAGTGTTGATTTCGATGAACTGATCGGGCGCCAGTTCCGGCTTTCTGCCGAAGTGGCTTCCCCCTCGCAGCAGGTCAGGACGGAACGCTCCGGTACATTCGGCGAGCTGCCCAGTGATCTCGCCACACCGCTGGCCCTCGTTATTAATGAGTTGGTGACCAATGCGGTGGAGCATGGACTTGAGGGCCGGGCGGGAACAGTCTGGCTTATTGCCGACCGGTCCGAGGGGGATGACGGCGAAGAGCTGACGGTGACCATTGCCGACGACGGAGTGGGGCTTCCACATACTCCGCACGTTGAGGGCCTCGGACTTCAGATTGTGCGGACACTCGTCACCAGCGAGCTTGGGGGGACCATCACCTGGGAGCGCCGCGAGGGCGGTGGGACCGAGGTTAAGATCCGGCTCAGCCTGGCAGGGAAGTAGCGGCACCGGTTGGGCCTGCGGGCCGGCCGGGGAGTACAACAAGCAGAGGCCCCTGGACGATCCAACGTGGATCATCCAGGGGCCTCTGTCATGGGGTTGCTTAGACCCGGGCTTGGGGTCGGGCGGTGCCGGGCCTATCTAGGAAGCGCGGCGTGCCCGGGCGGCGCGCCGCTTGAGTGCGCGGCGCTCGTCTTCGCTCATGCCGCCCCAGACGCCGGCGTCCTGGCCGGACTCAAGGGCCCACTGCAGGCAGGTGTCTACGACGGGGCACCGGCGGCAGACGCTCTTGGCTTCCTCGATCTGCAGGAGGGCCGGTCCTGTATTCCCGACGGGGAAGAACAGTTCCGGGTCCTTGTCGAGGCACGCTGCGCGGTTACGCCAATCCATGCTGATCAGTTGCTCCATTTCTGGGAAAAGCCCTTTGTGAAATTATTCACTAGTGGCTACAAAGGAAAAGGGCCCTCTGGGCCCCCTTGGTCATCTTCATCAAGCCTGTCATGTTAACGCGGTGTAAACAAGGGGTAATAACGCTTGATATCCGTCGAAACCTGAGCGATGCATCACAGTGGCGGCCCCCGCCCTCACCAGTGTCCGACTATGTCGGGTAGGGTGCCAGTGTGTCAAGACCCCCGGTAAACCCAGCAGGTGTCCCAGCTTCTCCTGACGAGCCGCGCGACGGTGCCGGACGCCGCTCCGTTGACGGACGTCGGGAGACCGTTCCGGCCGCGGCCATGGTGGTGGCGCTTGTTGCTGCTGCAGAGGCGGCTGCCCTCCTGGTTGCGGCCGGGTGGTACGCCTATGAGCTGCTCAGTGGGAGCCCCGTGCTGTCGTTCTGGGGTGCCGTCTTCACCTTGGGCCTCCTGCTGGCTTTTTCCGCCTGGCTGTTTGCGGTGTCCGTCTTTCTCTACCGGGGCTACCGCTGGACCCGGGCGGCTGCGCTGGTGGCCCAGTTATTCGTCCTGACCGTGGGAGTACCTGCCATCACCAGCGGACTGGTTCTTGCCGGACTGGCCATGGTGGTCCCCGCCGTCATCGCCATTGTTCTCCTGTTCTCGAACAGGGTGATCAACCATGCCTCGCGGACAGGAAGCGCACCCCCTGCTCTTTGAGCCGCTGCCCGGAGCCTTGCTGCCCAGCCCGGTATGCGTTCGACGCAGGCTGGGGGCGTGCTTAGGCTGAGGCCCCCGACCAAGCCACCTGAAGGGGACAGGACCGGCCGCCTGAGATGAGCACACCACGTCCCGGCGGGGGATTGTCCTCAACGTCAAACCTGACCCCAAACAGGTCGCCGTCAGCCATTGAACGTGGACCCAGCAGAAGCCCGGCGCCGGCAGCCCGTGCATTCATGACCAGCGGAACGCGCTGGAAGAGCATCGGGCTGTAAGCAGCAGTCACTATCAGGCAGTGGCCCAAGGCATTCAACTGCTCCAGAGCCCTAAGCGCCGGCAGGGCTAGTTGGTCGACGTCGTCCACCAGCAGCACGGTCTTCCGCGGCAGTCCTCCGCCCTCCGCCTCTGCCAGCAGGTTTTTCCAAAAATCTCCCCCGGCCTCTGCCGCCATGGGAGAGGTGCGCCACTGTTGCGCCGGGTTGAGTGCCGCCAGTGCGAGCAGGGTATTGCTTTTGCCGCTCCCTGGATTGCCAAGAACTGCGGTAACGCCGGCGCTGGGCAACCGCAGGGACACTGGAGCAGGCTCGTCGCCGGCGACCCCCAGGAAGACGTCGTTCTGCCGGCGGTGCGGTTCCGGGAGTTCGGAACGACGGGCCCCGACCGCTCCGTCCTTTCCGGGAACGCATTGGACCGCCGCGTGCCGCAGCCCGGCCTCCTCCATGAACGCTGCCACCTGCCCCACGGTGATTTTCGCGGGGAGCGGTTCAACACGGAAGGGCGGCGATGCGCCCGGCCGATATTGGGACCCGCTTCCAGCTGGCGCAGGGCACGGGACCGGCTTGCGGTAGAACTGGCAAACAACCGGGCCACCACCCGCCGCAGGACCGAAGGCTGCCGCCCTGCCGCGGACGGCCGGCATGGCAGGCACCCGAGGCCACATGGCGCGGCTCTCGTCACTGGAACCGGCGGGAAAGAAGAATCGGTTGGAAATGGCGCCAAAGAACCTGGCCGTGACAAGCTCCCGCTCCCCATGGACCAGGATTGTGATACCTGCCCTGGCGCCGTCCCTGACGAGGTCCTGAACCAGATCCTCCGCCCAGGCCAGGGGTCCGGACCGGAAAGCCGAAACCCAGGAGCCCCAGCCGACGATTACGAGGACGAGCGGTACCTGCCTGGAGACGGGCTGGCCCAGCCGCTGCCCCAGCTCACGGACAAGCCGCTCCAGAATACGGACTCCGCGCCGTAGGTCGTGGAGTCCGGCATGCGCGCCCACCCGGGCTTCACCTGCCACCGGGCAAAAACTCCCAGCGGCGTCCAGGAAATAGAAGTGCGTCTCGTCGGTGCCGGCCATCAGTTTAATGACGGCCACTTCCAGGGCCGATCCGGCTCCGGATGCAGGGCTGCCAATGAATGCTGCGTGGCCGTGGCTGGCAGGGCTCCAAACAAGGGGCTCAAGCTTTTGTTTCTCGGGCACGTCCATCAGGCCAAGGCGCACCTGCCCCGCCGGCGTTTCGGGTTCCAGGGACAGGGGCGGCGGGCTTCCTGGATTCATCGTTGGCCCGTCCCCTGAGGGCTCTTCCAGTGCGTCCGGCAGCGGAGGAGCCACCGGCCTTCTCGGCACCGGCTTCTGCTGCGCAGCGCACAGGCTCCTCACCAGGGCTGCCAGCGGTTCCACTGCCTGCGCAGGGGTGGCTGCGGAGGCTCGACCGCGGCCTGGCCCGGCTGCCTGGCGGGCAAGATAATCAGTTGTCCGGTGGACCGTAACGGCGCTTGGCTGTTTGCCTCCGGAAGCGGACGACAGGGACGCCGCCTGGAACTCCCCGGCCGCTTGCGTTCCGCGCGCCAGGAAGGCGCGGCCGGGAGTCTCAACGCTGATGGCCGCGGCGTCCCTGGAGTTGACGATATCCACTGATTCCATGTCGGACTGCACGCGGAGGGCGATGCTCGAGGTGACGTTTGCGCGGATGTCAGCTGTTAATGCTCCCTGCGGTCTCTGCGTCGCCATGATCAAGTGGATGCCCAGGGACCGGCCAATTGACGCTATCCGCAGCAGCTCACGAAGAACCTCCGGCGAATCGTCGACCAGCATCCTGAACTCATCGATCACGATGACCAAGTGGGGGAGAACAAAATCCTCGGCCGCCGCTGTGGAGCGGTATGTGGAGAGGTCAGGAACGCGGGCCGCGGCGAGGCAGCGCTCCCGGAGTTGCACTTCGGCACGAAGCGACCTCAGTGTTCGATCCATTTCGGAGGTGGAAAGATCTGTTTGCAGTCCGACGCAATGAACCAGGCTGCTGAGCGGACCAAGACCTGAACCGCCCTTGAAGTCGATGAAGTAGAAGTTGACCCGGTCCGGCGGATATGTCAGGGCGAGCGCGAGGGTCAGGCTCCGGAGCAGTTCCGACTTCCCTGAGCCTGTTGTGCCCGCCACCAGCAGATGCGGGCCGTCCGCGAGCAGGTCCAGGACCTTTGTTCCTGACGTGCTCACCCCCACGGGAACGGGCAGCCCCTCAATCTTCACGCTGGAGTTCCATCGGTCAGCGGTGGCCGGGAGCGTCAGGGGCAGGACTTCGTGAAGACTGCACGAAGCGGGAACGCTCCTTACCTGTTCTTCGCCCTGGTGCCGGGAACCTGCCAGGTGCCGGCAGAAAGCGGTGAACACTTGGGCCGGCACCAGGTCCGGGACAAAAACAATCTCCCGGCGGTTCTGCACCAGGGTTGACCTGCGCTCGGACAGGAAGACATCCGGTGCGGGCCATTCCCCGTCTTCAGGCAGGAAGTGAAGAACCTGCCACCCCCGCTGGAGCGCTGCTTCACGCACCGCGTGTTCGGCCGCAGCGGCAGCGCTGTCCCCTAAAATCAACAGGACTCCGCGCTCGCAGCCCTGTTGATCGCAGCGGTTCAGGACGTGGAAGGCGGCATCCAGCGTGGCAGCCAGCGTCACTCTGGGTAGATACCGGGCTGCGAGGGGGATCGCTCCCGGCGGGCCGTAGACAAGGACCTGCATTTTGTCCGCGCGCGGGTAGCCCGCCAGTTGCATCAGACAGGACCGGAGGGCGCCATCGATGGCAAAATTGGGGCCCCCAAGGATGGTGAGCGGGCGGCCAGGGTCGAGCACGACTGGGACGGTTCCCGCCGTTGGAACTGTCCCGGCCGGCCCGGACGGTTCAACTTTGATATTGGCCGGCTGTTCTCCCTGGCCCAGCCGCAACCATACTTCGTGGCCGGAGGAGCCCGGACTGGACATTCCTTTAGCCTTCTGGGCTGCCAAGGCGACGATGGACAGCGGAGGGGCAGATCGCCGTCGCCGTTCCCTGTCTTCCGCAACAGCTGACGTCACAGCGGCTGTCAGTTCCCGCCTCTGCCGCCGCCCGCTCACAGCGGGCACCAGGGCCGCAAATACCGAAGCCGCCGAAAAAGCAAGGAACATCCACATTCCTGTGAGAACGGCCAGCAGCACCCCCAGGGCCAGTGGGAGGACTGCGGTTAGAAGGACCAGGGTTCGATTTCCTGTGTCAGGACGGCCGGGAACCACGATCGGCTCAGCCACCGACTTTCCGGCATCCGCCAGGACTTTCCCCGGCACATCTGCGAATATCAGCGACATGTTTGACTGGCCACACCTGATGGCTGAGTCCGTCGAGATAATAGTGCTCCGTATCTTTTCACCGTCGACGTACGTGCCGTTGGCACTGTCCAGGTCAACCAACATGATTTTCGTGTCACTGACAACAAGACGTGCGTGTTCGCGGGACAGCTCCGGATCAGGGATGACAATCCGTGTGCCACTTCGGCCGATGGTGTAGGCGCCACGCCGTAACGGCACGACAGTTCCCGCCGCTGCCCCACTGTCGATGGCGAGGACCATGGGAGGGGCGGCATCAGCACTTGACTGGCGCCGGAGCCGCCGGTCCGATGGGGTGGGGCCGCCGTCGACAAGGATCGCCGCCTCCACGAGTGGCGGCACACCGAGGACCAGGGAGCACAGGTCCCTTCCGGCCACGGTCACGGCCCCCGTCCCGAAGTTCTGGACCAACTGCTCATGAATGATGTCGCCTGCGGTGCCGGCCGGAGCGTCTATGAAAAGTTCCACGGGCGGCTGGGGCCGTGACGTTCCAGGTCCGCCAACCAGCGTGCAATTCAGCGTCATGGGTTGTTGATCCTTCGGTGGGTATAGCCACACGCTAGCCGCCGGGCCCACCGCGGGGCATCAGCTTCATCCCCTATGTGGATAAACCGCAAAGCTGATGACGTTTCTCGGCTGCTGCATTGCGCCGTGTGCCGGGTCACACCGGGAACGCTGATTCGACGGGCCGTACAGTCCCTCGGGTAGGCTAGAGCAGCAGACACTGCGCCTCATTGCGCTGCCCGCATTCGAACCAGGAGATTTTGTGACCGCTGACCTCGTCATCGTAGGGTCCGGCTTTTTTGGCCTGACAATCGCAGAACAGGCCGCCACTGAGCTCGGCCTGAAGGTCGTCGTCATCGACCGCCGCCACCACATCGGCGGTAACGCGTACAGCGAAAAGGAAGAGCAGACCGGGATCGAGATCCACCGGTACGGCGCCCACCTTTTCCATACCTCGAACGAGCGGGTGTGGGAGTACGTCAACAGGTTCACCACCTTCACGGACTATGTGCACAAGGTCTATGGCGTCCACAAGGGAGAGGTTTATTCGCTTCCCATCAACCTGGCCACCATTAACCAGTTCTTCCGGGCCAACCTCACGCCCGGCCAGGCCCGGGACCTTATCCAGGAGCAGGCAGGGGAACTGGCGGGAACTGACCCGCAAAACCTGAACGACAAAGGCATCCAGCTGATCGGCCGCCCGTTGTACGAAGCCTTCATTAAGCACTACACGGGCAAGCAGTGGCAGACGGATCCCAAGGACCTGCCCGCCGGCATCATCTCCCGGCTTCCCGTGCGCTACAACTACGACAACCGGTACTTCAATGACAAGTACGAGGGCCTGCCCACGAACGGTTACACCGCCTGGATCGAAAAGATGGCAGAGCACCCCAACATCGAGGTCCGCCTCAACACCGACTTCTTCGATGAGTCCCACGAGTACAGCAAGAACAAGGTCGTGGGCAACATTCCTGTCGTCTACACCGGTCCGGTAGACCGGTACTTTGACTATGCCGAAGGTGACCTCTCCTGGCGCACTATCGACTTCGAGGAAGAAGTCCTTGAGATGGACGACTTCCAGGGCACGTCTGTTGTGAACTACAACGACGACGACGTCCCCTACACCCGCATCATCGAGCCCCGCCACTTCCACCCGGAGCGCGACTACCAGACCGAAAAGACGGTCATCATGCGTGAGTTCTCCCGTTTCGCTGAAAAGGGCGACGAGCCCTACTACCCGGTCAATACCTCCGTCGACAGGGAGCGGCTGCTCAAGTACCGCGACCTTGCCGCTGTCGAAAAGGACGTCCTCTTCGGTGGGCGCCTGGGCACGTACAAGTACCTGGACATGCACATGGCCATCGGCGCCGCCCTCAGCATGTTCGACAACAAGATCCGCCCGCACTTCGAAAGCGGCGTGCAGCTTGAAAGCGGGGGAGTCGACGCATGAGCGGCTCGCCGGGCTGGGCGACACTCCAACGGGTGATATTCCCGCCGGAGTCCGGAGTCGACACGATGTCGCTCTACGCAGACCCCGGCCCGGCAGCAGGCATACGCTTTCGTGAAAGCGATGAGTTTGCGCGGAATCCCAAAAGGGCAGAGGAAAAGCTGCACCTTGTAGGCTCCAGCCAACGGGAGGTGCACTTCGACGACTTGTTGTCCCGCTTCTCCATTAGGGTGCGTTCCGGGGAGCAAATCTCGCTGGGCACATATTTCAATGCGTTCCCGGCCAGTTACTGGCGCAGGTGGACGCATCTCCAGGACGTCCGTCTCGTTGTTGAAACATCCGGCCACGGCTCCATCACCGTCTACAAGTCAAACGCGCGCGGCACCATCCAGCGTGTCGATGGGACGCGGGTTGACGGCGACGCAACCACTGACTTCAATCTCTCCATCAAACCCTTTGGCGACGGTGGATGGTATTGGTTTGACGTGGCCTCGAGCCGGGGCGACCTCATTCTTCGGGAGGCCCGCTGGGAGGGGGCACCGGCGGAACGCCCCCTTGAATCCGCGACCATCCAGATCACCACAATGAACAAGCCGGACTTCTGCCTTGCCAACGTACGGGCTTTAGCGGATCATCCGGAAGCACTCGAAGTGGCACGGGAAGTGCTGATCGTCGACCAAGGCACGCAGAAGGTTTGCGACCAGCCAGGTTTTCCGGAAGTGGCGGCCCTCATCGGCCCCAAGCTTAGAGTGATCAACCAGGAAAATCTGGGTGGCTCCGGAGGATTCGCCCGGGGAATGTATGAGGCCGTTGAAAACGGCAGTGACTACGTTCTGCTTCTGGATGACGACGTTGTGATGGAGCCTGAAAGCGTCCTGCGCATGATGGCCTTCTCCGGCCGCTGCCGGAAGCCCACGATCGTAGGTGGACACATGTTCGACCTCTACAGCAGGAGTACGTTGTACTCGATGGGCGAGACCATCGATTCCCGGCGCTTCTCACCAAGCCAGCCGCATCAGGACATGCAGATGCGGCACGATTTCAGCGTGTCGAACCTGCGGCAGACGCCGTGGCTGCACAGGCGCGTCGACGTCGACTACAACGGATGGTGGATGTGCCTGATACCCACATCTGTCATACGCGACATCGGCCTCCCGCTGCCTTTGTTCATTAAATGGGACGACTCGGAATATGGGTTGCGGGCCCGGGCAGCCGGCTACCGGACGGTGTCTTTGCCCGGGGCGGCACTCTGGCACATCTCCTGGATCGATAAAGACGATCTGGTTGGCTGGCAGGCGTATTTTCACAACCGCAACCGCCTCATCACTGCGCTCCTCCACAGCCCCCATCCAAAGGGCGGGACAGTTCTGCGGGAATCTTTCCAGGAAGACGTCAAGCACCTCGTTTCGCTTCAGTACTTCACCGCGCAAAACAGGCTCTCTGCGAGATCGGACCTGATGACAGGTCCAGCCCATTTGCACCCGTCCCTTGCCACCAAGCTGGGTAACATCAATGCCTTGAGGGACTCCTTTTCCGATGCGCAGTTGCATGAGGACATAGACGATTTCCCTTCGCCTTCCTTGGGGGCTGGACTTTCGGGCCAAACCGACAGCCAGATGCCCGCCAAGAAGGACATGATCAGGTGGGGCCTGACAACAGTGGCCCGGCAGTTGCTTAGACAGCCATCCGCGTCCGCGCTTGAACGCCCGCAGGCTTACCTTGCCCACGTGGACAACAGGTGGTTCCGCACCGCGCAGTTTGATTCCGTCGTGGTGTCGAACGCTGAGGGGACGGCTGCCTCCTGGTACAAGCGCGATCCCCAAAAGCTGAAGGCCATGCTGAGGCAGTCGGCTCTTCAGCACGCTGCGTTGTACAGGAACTGGGACGCGCTGGCGAAAGGCTACCGGTCCGCACTCAACGAGCTGGTGTCTTTTGACTCCTGGCGCGAAAGCTTCGGCATGAAGTCTGAGGAGCCATCTCCGAAGGACATGGGCTGAGTAGCCGTACCTCTAATGCGTAGTAGGTGTGGCTATGACTTCAGTACCTTCGCCAAGCCGGGTTTGGCTGCCAAGCCAGCAGCCAAACCCGGAGACCTGTATGGCAGCGCGATTGCGTAGCTAGCCAGCCGCCGTGTCAGCGTGCTCCGGCTGGACGGCGGTGGTGCGGGCCCTGTCGGTCTCCTGGTTGGCTAAGGTTCTTGCCCGAACCCGCATGACAAGGCTGTGCCCCGGGTAGAGGTAACGGAACAGCAATTCCAGTCCAATTGAGGCTGTTGCGAGGTAGAGAGCCGTGAGTAAAAACCAGCCGCCTGGAGGCTGCCAGTGGGGCGACGAAAACAGCGTCTGCCAGTTAGCGGACTCGCTGATTCCCACCACGTAGCGCCGCAAAACGTACACATAGGTCAGGGTGTGGCAAGCGGCAACGAAGTAAAAAATGGTGCGGGCAACTGCGGCGTTCGCCGGAGCTGTACTAAACCGCAGTCGACGCATACCAAGTCCGACACTGACAAGCAGCACCACGACGAGTGGAAGTGTATAGCGGCCCTGCCAGATGAAGCCCATGGAGCGCCAGAGGACCGTCTGCAGGAGAGCCGGCACGATGTAAAGCATCGCCAAGGAAACCCAGTAACCAGTCCAGCTGCGCAGCGGCCTGACGCAGAACGGCAGGATGAGTGCCACGATCATGAGGGCACCCCAAGCGAGCATCACGAGTTCTGGTGCTGGTGTATCGAGCCACCCCATGACCCCGATGTATTGAGGGAAGAAATCGAAGGTGCGGTCCAGCATAATCATGAACCCGCGGTAGAGCGGTGCATCGGGGTGGGGGTTTGCAATGCCGTCAGGAGCAACGCCAACGTTGGCCGGGCCGTGTGCGGCCAAGTAGATCCAGTAAAGACCGGCAAGTGTTCCAGGCACCGCAAGAGCAACAGCCGTGAGCACGCGCTTGTCTTTGAAGACTTGGATGGTTCTTTTGAAGCGAAACGAACAAACCCCGGCTATCAGCGCGCAGAGAAGCCACACCAAAGATATCTGCCGCGCGTTTGCCAAGACCACGGTCGCAGCAGCAACCGCGACGAGTGCCGGAGCAACCGCAGAGGTATTTCGCCAGTTATCCAGCACCACAACAAATCCAGAAAATGCTGCCAGGGTGGCTGCAATCTCCAGTGAGTTTGGATTGATGCCACCGCCCAGGAACAAGACCATTGGAGTGGTGGCGACAGCGGCCAGAAGCACCGCGTACTGCGGCCGCCGCAGCTCAGTCAGGGCAGTGAAACCCGCCGCAAAGAAAAGGGCGCAAAGCACGGCGCTGATGAGCCTCATGGCATATATGGCGGGCGCACCCGACATCAGCAGTGTGGGAAGGCCGACAAGCCAGTAGTACATGGGATTGTATGACCCGGCTGACGTCACACCGATGTTCGTATATGTATCGTCGGAGTAAACGGGCGGGGCACAGTCAGCGGCTTGGGCCCGATTGAACTTATAGCATCCCTGACCATGTAGGTTAGCGATGTAGTCGGGTACCTTGACGTGCACACCATGGCCGAACGACGTGCCCTCTTCAACGACGACTTGGCCGCGCACCACCGCGGCTGCTTTGATCGTGTGGGCCGGCTCGTCAGGGAAGCCCATCAAAGGTGTGGCAACGGACCATAATCCGAGCAGCCCTGTGAACAACGCCGTCAGCAGGAGGAATGTCCGCAACGGGCGTGGAACTTCCCGACGCTTGCCGGACGGTTTAGCGGAACTCATCGCACAGCTCCAATAGTCCGCACAAGCGACAGTCCTTCATTAATGGCCTTCTTGCTCGGCGACATGACAAACGAGTAGGAATTGGCATCTTTTTGGGCTTTCTCTCCCAGGAGAGATTCTCCGAAGGAGCGAACCAAGCGGTTCATTTCGTCTTCCGCGTACTGCTGGCAGACCTGAACATAGATCACAGTCGCCAAGGCATACCCAGACCTTGGATCCAGGGTCTGAACGGTGGATCGAGAGGTTGTTTTCACCTCACCGCCGGCAACGGCATCGAGCACCGAGGAGCTGTCCATCTTTCTGGCATGTCCGGCGAAGACGAGCTGCGCAGCCGTGAAGCGGTTTCCTATGAGGCTCCCCTCGAGAACAGTTATTCCGCCGTCCGTGCTGTCGAGCTTATTGGCGAGCTCCGGCGGTGGTCCAACTGTTTGTCCCTTGACTCCGGAGGGCCAAACGTTTGGCTCTGCAGGATTCCAGGAAAGCTCGGGCGACGCCGCGAGATAGGCGTTCACCGCCCGTGTTGATTCGGAGGGTCCTTGCTCCGTGATGACGTTGATTGCCAACTCCGGAAGGCTTTGTCCAGCGTTCAGGGCTGCTATCCGGGGATCGTTCCAGCGGTTGATGGTTCCGCGTAGGATTCCCCCGAGGGTGGGGGCATCCAAAACGATGTCGCTGATGCCTTTAATCTTGACGGCGACGCCGACTGGGAGTACGCCGGCAGCAATGGAGAGGGCACCAGCGGACGTGCAGAGGCCTGCAACGGTTGCTGATTCTGAATCGGGCAACGAACTGCCGCTGGCCGAAAAATGGGCCTCTCCGTCCTTGAAAGCGGTTAACCCGGCGACGGAGCCATCGGGGGAGTAGCTCACGGATGCGCCCTTCATCTGGCTGCTCCAAGAGACGCTCCATGCGCTCACCGCACCTTGGGCGGACCTGCTTCCGATTCCCGTGAGAGCTCCTCGGACCGTATCGGGCGGAGTGTTCGAGCACGAAGTCAGGGAAAGAACCCCTGCCATTGACGCGGCTATGCATAGCCTGACAGTTCGGGTAGAAACAGAAATCACCACCCCAGCCTAGCGGTCCGGTCCGGGGAGGCTTGACATACCGCTCCCAAGCGCTGCCCCAAGCTCCTAGTCGCAGGCATTGATGCGGTAAAGCTTGGCATCGCGTCCTTCCGAGTCGACCAGATCAAACCCTGGTGACGTCCCTATGTTCGTAACCCCTTGGAAATCCTTCGCTCCGTCGAGGTCGATGAGATATTTGTCTCCGAAATCCAGAACGAACTGCACACCTTTTAGACGCAAAGCGCTGCAAACCTCGGGCGCTTCCGGCTCGAACTTCAGGCGCTGGTCAATGATGGATCGAGTGGTGTCCTTTCCGGAGAACAAGTGTGCGGTGAGCACTCTTCGCCCCGTGTAGGCGTAGGCGAGTGAGCTTCCATTCCAAGGGTTGTCGGCTATGACGGCATCTGACGGAACATGGTTGGGAACCCGCAACAGCAGGCTGCGCTCGTCAGGGGTCAGCAGATCGGACTCCGCATCAAAGCGGTACACCGTGGAGGCTCCCGAGATGTAGTGCGAAGTGGGGCCCAGGAAAGTTGCAAGTATCGCCACTGCTGCGGCCGCCGCGGCGCCCATCACGAAGACGCCTGTTCCGTTGGCAAGACGGAAGCGGTTCTCGAGCCTTGAGGATAGCTTTTCTGCACGTTTCGAAGCGCGCCAAAGGTCCCACAACTGCATCCCGCCGTACACAGCCAAAGGGGTGGCAAATATCGGCAGCAAGGCTGCCAACCGGTATGTGTCCTGATACCAGGTGCCAACGATGACATCTCGAAGAGCGCCAACGGGAGCGGCAGCGGCGACGATGTACAGCGCCGCCGCAACTGAATAACACGCTAGAAGCCAGACGTTCTCGCGGCGCCGAAAAACCTGGTACATGCCGGTCACGGACAACACCGAAACGACAACGGCAGGAATGGCCAGTTGCATTGGGCTGACGGTCAGGATTTCTCCCACAGCTGCACCCGGTTTGACCGTCGGTCCCCAATTCTCGTAAGGGGCTGGCCGAAGTTTTAGCCATGACACCAAGGCCAAACCCGAGGAAAGAATCGTGAACATCAGGAACTTCCAGTGTTCGCTCTTGCTTCGTCCACGAATTGGATGTCTCAAGCGCTTCCACCAGAGGAAGAGAAGAATGGGCGCGGCCAGCGCGAGAAGCGTATTGATTGAGCTGGTGTGTGCAAAGGCGAGGCCGCCGACAGAGAGCAGCAGCGACGCTGCCCACGCCGTTTGGGTGCCGGTAATTCCGCGGGCGATACCGGCCAGTACCAGTACGGCGGCGATTGCGGGGGGCATCATAGCCACTGCCAGTGCGTAGGGGAACAGTGGACCCCACACGATCATCAGGTAAGGGAAGGCAACCTGGGCGCTTGCCATGACTGCCGCCAGGATGAGTGCCGCGGGTCGGCGCGAGATTGACGATGCGACCAAGAACAGGCATGAAACCGGCCAGACCAGGGCAGATACTCCGAGGTTGAGTGCGTTCTGGGCCATGGGAACGTCACAACCCGTTAACTGGACCAGGAGCGCGGCGAAAGAATGCCAGGCAGCCGGGTATACCGCGTCCAGACCTGAAACTCCCTGCAGTGAGGCCAATGTCAGGGAAGACGCGTTTCCGGTGTCCAGAATGAAGCGAACAGCATTGAGATGGAAGACATTGTCGAAGACCTGGGCAGGGTTTTCGGGGGAACCGACAAGTTGAACAAAACGCCAGGCGATGAGAACTACGGCAACGGACGCTGACAGGAATGGAAGGAAGCCTCGCATGAGTGCATGCGTGGGGAATGGGACACGACGTGTCAGAAGCAGTGCGAAGCCAGCGAGAAGGAGGGAAACAGCGAGGTAAGGAACGACATTCCAATGGATACCAAGTGCGCCGCACAAAACCCCCGCGATGCCTACAGCAGCGGTCGAGTGCAGGGGTGCCATGCCAAGCACGGCGCCCGGGCTGAACTTCAAGCAGACACTGATAACCGCGCCAGGCAGGTACAAGAGCAGCATGGCAACCAGAACAACTGGCAGGAAAGTCAGCCAAGTCATGAAGCGACCTGCTGGGAGGAGTTGTCTGCATCCGGCTGTCGCAACAGTCTGAGCACTACCCGCAACTGGATTACCGTAACCACGATTTCACCCAGGGCCAGGCCCAGTGCACCGCCGGCTTCGCCCATTAGGCCTGCCAGGATGATCATTGCAGGAATTCCGACCAGTGCTCCGGAAACAGTACTGGTCAGTACTGCCCGCATGCGTTTCGCTGGGACCAACCAGTGAGGCCCTGTAGAGCTGGTAACGCAGACCAGAAGAAACGACAGCCCAAACCAGAAACAGGTCCAAAAGCCCGGCGCCAACGGTGCGCTGAAAAGCAGCGCACTTGCCCACGGACCGGCGACCGCGAGGAGGAGCCAACCCACGGCGCCGAGCCCGGACAAGGCGGCGAGTGAGAGCTTTCGACGGCGGGCATGATCGCCGCCGAATTCGCTGACCCAGCCCTGCAGGCTGTTACCCAGCGCCGCCGTGGCGAGTAGCCCGATACGGTAAAGCTTTTCCGCGGAGACAAAAGGGGCCGCCCCAGTGGTTGAGAGCATTAGCTGCACGATGATGACTGGGGTTGATGCATACGACCCGGCTGCAACAGTGACTCCTGCCCCGGCTCTCAGCCCCCAGATTTCGTGGAGGATACTGCGGAAGGACAGGCCTGCAAAATCTTCTTTTCGGGCGTAACGCCGATTGAAAAACAAAGTGCCGGCCAAGCCCAACACAAGCAGCGCCGCTGGGTAGATCAACAAATGGCCTGTGGTCAACAGGATTGGGATTACGCCCAGCGTTGCGATCATCCGGGGGACCACGTCGTACTTGGCGATCCTCCCGGGATGACCCGTCGCGATGCAGTACCAGGCGGGAGTCAGCCCGGAGGAAGCCTGGGCGCAAGCCATCAGAAAGGCCAGCCAAAAGTTGGCGGAGTCGGCGGCCAGATAGAGGGCGACGCCCATCACCGGGATGGTAAAAAGGAAGGTGAGGGATCGGGTGGCGAAGCTAACAGCGTAGTGACGGCGGCGGACTGACTCATCCGCGGAGGATGCAACGGCCGCCGGTCCGGTGAGAGGCCAACCAAGACCGACGATGATTGCTGCTATGGCCCCAATCGCCTGGCCTAGTGCAAGGGCAGTCCACACGGGTGCGCCGCCGACTCTGGCAATGATCGGAAGCAGGGCAAAAGATGCCAACGAAGCGATCAGCGGCAGTCCCGCAAACGCCGCGATCCTCTTGATCATGCTCTGAACCGTCCCGGAGCCAGCGACATCATCTTAGAGATAGTCATATGCGTCCTTGCCGAGCCTGTTGTTTATGAAGATGTCGGCTACTTCTTGGCGAAAGCGATTACGCTCGCCCATGATCGCGTTCCTGTATGCGTCCTGCTTGCGCACCTCTTGCGGCAGGTTCTCCATTAGACCCGACAGCGCGGCGGCGGTTGAAGCCACCTCATTGTCGTCCGGGGTGATTTTGTGTTCCCAGGGAATAGGTACGTCAGCGTAGTATGCCCCGGACCCCCTGCGCGCCACGACGCTCAAGGCACCGGACAGGGCTGCCTCCCGTGGCATCCGGTCTTTGCCGGGGTGGTGGCCAAGATCAAGATAAATCCCGCAGCTTTGAAGGGCGGTCACAACTTCTGCGCGCGTCATGCCCTGGATTGGCAGCCACTCAATGGAAGGGTCAGCCACTCTTTTGACTGCCTCGATGATGTGCGCACCCTTTGCAGGGTTGTATGTAACCAGACGGGGATTTCTTCTGGATTCATCTGCGGGACCGAACTCGGCATTTGGTGTGAAGTCGGAAAGAAGCGATGGGACCGTGTTTAGCCGGCAAGCGATGAAGGACCAGGCGTATGAGGATTGAACGAGATGAACGATGTCCCGGCGCCGCCGCATCTGAAGGGGAGTATCTCCGTGCTTGAGCATGCGCAGAAAAGGCACCCACGTCTCGCGGATTTTTGTCGCCAACGTTCCGGTCGACCGCCGCCACTGCCTTTCGGCCATGAATGTCAGCGCGTTATCAATGCTCAGCCACCAGATCATTTTGGTCGCATGCCGGTAGCCGAACACGTCCTCGATGAAAGTCTCCGGGACGACCACGAAGTTGCCCGGGGCATCCTCCACGGATTCTGCCTCTGGTGCATCGTAAACGGAGTACTGAGCCACGCGGTCACGGCTTGCAGTGGTGTAATGGGGGACGAGGTAGGCGTCCTGGCCCAGTTCGCGAAGAGTAGACACCAGTTGATGCAGGGCTTCCGGGCCTCCGGTACGCAGGCCGCGGTGGTAGAGGACAAATATTTTAGGCGCTTTATTGCTCACGATTCTCTTTCGTTCTCACGGACGGGACAGGACGCCGGTCAGCGCAGGCGCGAAGCAAGGGACTCGTCGATCTTTCCCAGACGTCCCCTCCATGCATCCCGCGCTCCCGCCACCGCCGCAATAAGGTGCTTCCGCCGGTCAGGGCCGTAGACAAAGCGGACAAGATGGCTCTGCACCTCCATGTAAAGGCGACGCAAGACCCAGGCGGGTTGCCTTGCCCAAAAACGGCGGGCCATGACCAAGGAATTCCGTGTGATGTAGTAGACCCGGAATGGCGGGTGATAGTAGACGTTGAGCTTCTTCTGCCCGACGCGCACCCGCCAGCCGAAGACCATCATGGGTCTGGCGTTTCCAAGACTGTGGACGAGGTTGCAGCCCTTGCCAGCCAAGGAACGAAAGCCGCCGTCGCGAAGCCGGGCATTAAATTCGGTATCAACACAGTCGATGAAGAATTCCTCATCGAAGTATCCAAGGGTGTCGAAGACGCTGCATCGCACCAAGCTGCCGCTGGTCATGGGATCGAACACCTCTGGCTCTTCCGATCCCTTCAACACAGGCAGGGGTGCATTATTGTGCGACTCCGCACAGACCATCCCCACGGTTTCAGGATGGGAGGACGAACGAACTGTAGCCAAAGCGGCATTGATATAGTCCCCCGAAAAGCGTGAATCCTGGTCCATCGTGACTACCCACTCAGAATTCCAGCGCCGTCGGGCTTCGCGGATCCCCGTGTTCAGGGCTTTGGCAATACCGGAGTTCGTGTCCAGTCGGATGACTGAAGCCCCAAGTGCCTCAAAAGCGCCGATAACTTCCTTGACGTCCCGGGGCGAGCCGTCATCCACTATCACTACCCGGCTTACGTAGTTGAGCAACCACTTGACATTTTCAACGGTTTCCGGTCCGGGATTGAACGCGGATACAACAGCGCATACCTCGTTGTTCTGCTGGACACCGTCCAGGCTTTCGCTGGCTTTCATGCTGTCCTTGAGGCGCGGAACCGGCGGACGGCCACGAAGACGTTACGGATGAAGGCTACCCGCGCCTTGATGATTTTCGACAGGGAGCGGACTCCGCGGGGAGTGAGGTTTTCACCGTGAAGGCGGTGAAGAATTGTGTCCGTTTCCAGATAGTTGATCGATCGGTTCACGTTGCCCACCATGGCAATCCACTGGTCATGCGACTCTGTCATGTGCTGCGGGAAAGGGAGGACCTGGTGAAGGATTCGCTTCCGGACAGCCATGGCGCAGCCCCAATGCAGCCGGTATCCCACCACGATTCCCAGGATGTTGCGCACCGGGTGGGTGGAATCCTGGGCTCGAAGGCGAATTTCATGAAAGGACCCAAGAGGGCCATCGAAATGCTGGCAGTTGCTGACCACCACGTCTTGGCCGTCCAGCGCGGAAATCATCGTCTCGACACGGCCCGGCAGCCAGACGTCGTCCTGGTCGGAGAGGAAAACAAATTCACCGCGGGCCTCGCCAAGTGCCCGTTCAAAGGTGCGAACATAGCCCGCGTTTCTTTGGGCAGGAATGAGACGGATTCTCGGGTCCCCGATGCTGGTGACAACTTCCACCGTATTGTCGGTCGAATGGTCGTCCACCACGATCAGTTCGTCTGCATCACCAAGTTCAGGCAGGATCGATCTGATCTGCTCTTCGATGTGGACGGCGCCGTTGTATGCGGCCAGGCATACACTCACGCGCGGATTTACGCTCGCTCTGGGGTCCATCAAGATTGCTTCCTTTTCGGGCCCCCGGATATGCGCCGGCGGGGCGGGGCCGGTCTCCAGCAGTCTAGCAAGGCGCGTGGAAGGAACCCGACACTGAGGTGTCACCTATAATCGTTTGGAAGCCGCCGAGTTCTTCGAGCGGAGCCCACGGAAGGAATCCCAGGTCCATGACCGTTGACGTAATGCTGCCCTACTACGGCGATGTCGATCAGATGAAGCTCGCAGCGCGGAGCGTGATGAATCAGGAGAATCAGGACTGGCGGCTCGTTGTCATCGATGACGGCTATCCGGACCCGGAACCTGAGCGGTGGTTCTCGACAATTACCGATTCCCGTGTCACCTACCTCAAAAACGAGCAAAATCTCGGCGCGAACGGCAATTACCGGAAAGCCCTGACGCTGGTTGAGTCCCCTTACGTGGTCATCATGGGGGCTGACGACATCATGCTCCCCAACTACCTGGATGTCGTGGTGAGTGCCTTCGAGGAATACCCAAAGGCAGACGTTGTCCAGCCGGGTGTGCAGGTGATCGACGAACAAGGGATCGCTTGCACTCCGCTCGTGGACGCAGTCAAGAAGGTCTACGCTCCCAAGACCAGCGAGCGAATCGAGCTCAAGGGTGAAGCCATGGCAACAAGCCTGGTGCGCGCAGACTGGGCTTACTTTCCCTCACTTGCATGGCGCTCGGAAACGGTGAAACGCATCGGTTTCACCGAAGGACTCGATGTCGTCCAGGATCTTGCTCTGCTGCTCGATATTGCGGCAGAACACGGTTCCATGGTTGTTGATCCTGTGCTGTCCTTCCTCTACCGGAGGCACTCAGCATCCGACTCTTCTGTCCGGGCGTTGGACGGCAGGCGTTTCGACGAAGAACGTCGCTTCTTCCAGCTGCAGGCTGAACGGTTTAGCAGCCTCGGATGGAAGGGCGCCGCACGTGCGGCAAGTTTCCACACGACATCCAGGCTGAACGCCGCCACGTTAGTCCTGAAGGCGGTGCGGAAAGGCAAGTTTGATTCATTGCCCCGACTGGCAAAGCATATTGTCCGATAGCCGGTAACAATGAAAAAGGACGTCCTTTGGAAGGGCGTCCTTTTTCGTGCCCGATGCCGGGCGCTCTTGCCGTGACCGTTATTGCGAGCCCTTGGGCTCGGGACTGTCGCCGGTTCCGCTGCCGAGTTGTTCCCTGAGCGCCAAGAGGTCGGCCCGCAAAAGGGCTACTTCCTCGCAGAGGATGCGGACCTCATCTTCGGCCTGGGACTGCTCACGGGAGAGATGCAGGCAGACACCCACCAGGAGCACAAGTGTCATGATGAAAAGGAGGTTGGCCGGGACCTGGATTCCCAGGAGACCACTGGCTTGCTGCAGGAGCGAGGGGAATGCGGAAAGCAGGAGCGTGCCGATGCCGATGACTATCCAAAGCACCGCGTATTTTTCACGCAGTTTCTGCCGGCGGAGCATTTCAAAAACGAAGAAGAGGATCGCCACGACGACGATGGAGCCCATGAGGAGCGACATTTTGGATTCCTAGTTGGTGGACGGCTCGGTTTTCTTCCGCGTCAGTGCGAACAGCAACGCCATTCCTGAGCGGCCGAGGTATATGGCGGCCTTCATCGGGTCATGGCTGGGTGTGCCCCCCTGCCGGGCGCGCATCGAGACCGCGACTTGTTTCACTGTGCAACCTGAACGGATGGCAACAACAAGGGAATCGATGGTATCGCCCAGGTATTCAGCAGGATAGTGGTCCACATACTGCCGGATCGCCTTGGTGTTCGCTGCCCTGAATCCAGACGTAACGTCCGTCAGGGGAGTTCCAGCGATGCGGGAAATTGTCCAGGCGAGCACCTTCATTGCCCATTTCCTTGGACCCCGCACGGTGTAATTACCCTTATCGGCGAACCTGGCGCCAATCGCGATGTCGGCGTGCTGAAGCCCGTCGAGGACAGCCTTGATGTCCCGTGGATCATGCTGGCCGTCAGCATCGACTTGGATCACTCGACTGTAGCCGTGGTTTTTTGCGTACTTGAAGCCGGTGCGCATAGCGCCGCCAACACCCATGTTGAAGGGAAGCTGCAGTACGGTAGCCCCAGCCTCCCTGGCAACAATGGCTGTTTTATCCCGGGAGCCGTCGTCAACGACCAGAACGTCGCACGGCGGTCCGAATTCGAAGACCTCGCGGATCGTATTGCCGATGGCCTCGGACTCATTCCAGGCCGGCATGATCACCAGGGTGTCCGGATTGCGGAAGGGGGTGTTCAAGACTCGACCGATCCGTTCTTCAAGTACGCGGCCAGACGGTCGCCTGACGGAACGGGCTTGAATCCGGCGGCGTTGATCTTGGTCAGGTCAAGGACGCTGTTTAATGGCCGGGGCGCAGCGTCCTTCCCATCGAAGTATGCCTTGGTACTCACTCCCGTCACCGAGGCTCTGCTTTTGCCCGACAGTTCGTAGACGTCCGCTGCGATGTCCGCCCATGACTGCGGCTCGCCGTCGTTGCTCAGGTTGTACGTGCCGTACGCTGCGCCTGTGTCCAGCAAATGCCGGATACCCGCCGCGATGTCCTCAGTGAAACTGAGGCGCCCGTACTGGTCGTTGACTACAGAGGGCTCTACTCCGCGCAACGCGAGCGAGGCCATGGTGCGCACGAAGTTGTTTCCCTCTCCAATAACCCAACTCGTTCGCACGATGTAGTGTCTGGGGACGACAGTGACCACAGCGTCGCCGGCGGCTTTGGTCTGCCCGTAGACGCCCAGAGGAGTGAACGGCTCGTCCTCGGCGTGGCTTTCCCGGCTGCCATCAAACACATAGTCCGAGGAGACGTGAACCAAAGTGATGTTATGTTCGACGGCGGTACGCGCCAGGCGTGCCACGGCCGCCACGTTGATGGACCAGGAGGCGGCACGTCCGTCTGCTGTTTCTGCTGCGTCTACGGCCGTGTAGGCAGCAGCATTGATGATGGTGGAGTAATTCTTCCAGTTCCTGCCCGTAAAGCTGTTCTCACTGGTGAGATCAAACTCAGCGCGACTTGCGAACTCGACTGACGTGTCGCCGTCGTACTCGGCACGAAGTGCCTTGCCCAGTTGTCCATCGGCACCTACCACCAGGATCTTCTTGGCTGGCATCGGGGTGACGTCGGCCATGCGCGGGTGCGCCTTGTCCTTGTCCGAGAGTTCGGCGTCTGCAAGTGGAATCGGCCAATCGATTGCAGCTGTCTCGTCTGCCAGATTGAGGAAGGTGTACTGCCCCTGCGCGTCAGCAGACCAGTGGTCGTTGACCAGATACGTGTAGGCCGTGTTGTCCTCGAGCGTCTGGAAAGCGTTGCCAACACCGCGAGGAATGAAAATCGCTTGGCTGGGGTCGAGTTCAGTGGTGAAGACCGCGCCGAAAGAGGGACCTTCCCTTAGGTCGACCCAGGCTCCGAAGATCCTTCCCGTTGCTACGGAAATGAACTTGTCCCACGGCTCCGCATGGATACCGCGGGTAGTTCCGGCCTTCTCGTTGAAGGAAATGTTGTTCTGCACGGGGCGGAAGTCCGGGAGGCCGAGGGCCACCATCTTCTCCCGCTGCCAGTTTTCCTTGAACCAGCCGCGGTTATCACCGTGCACCGGAAGATCATAGAGAACGACGCCGGGAATGGGGGTTTGGTGCCCTGCCAGCTTTTTAGAGAACTCCAGCGACATCGACTACTGGCCCTGTTCCTTGTACTTTGCTTCGGTGGCGGCTTTCTGGGGTCGCCACCAGTCCTCGTTCTCCCGGTACCACGCAATGGTGTCTTCAATGCCTTCGTCGAAGTTGGAGAACTGGGGTTCCCATCCCAGTTCATTGCGCAGCTTGGTGGAGTCGATGGCGTAGCGAAGGTCGTGGCCGGGGCGGTCCACCACGTGGTCGTAGGCGTCCGGTGACTGACCCATGTGCTTGAGGATCAGTTCAACGACGTCTTTATTGTTCTTTTCACCGTCGGCGCCGATCAGGTAGGTCTCGCCGATGGTTCCCTTCGCGATGATTGCCAGCACAGCCGAGGAATGGTCGTTGGCGTGGATCCAGTCCCTGACGTTCTCGCCCTTGCCGTAGAGCTTGGGACGGATCCCGTCGATGACGTTGGTGATCTGCCGGGGGATGAACTTTTCCACGTGCTGGTACGGACCATAGTTATTGGAGCAGTTGCTGATGGTGGCCTGCAGACCGAAGGAGCGTACCCACGCCCTTACCAGGAGGTCGGAACCGGCCTTGGTGGACGAATACGGACTTGAGGGGTTGTACGGCGTTTGCTCGGTGAAGCGCTCCGGATCATCGAGTTCGAGATCGCCATAGACTTCGTCCGTGGAAATGTGGTGGAAGCGCTTGTTGTGCTTCCGCGCCGCTTCAATCAGCGTGTAAGTGCCGATGATATTGGTGTCCAGGAATGGACGGGGGTCGTGCAAAGAGTTGTCATTGTGCGATTCAGCAGCGTAGTGAACTACGACGTCGGAGTCGGCTACGAGGCCATCGACCAGCGCAGGATCCGCAATATCGCCCTGAACGAAGGTGAAGCGGTCTGCGGGAAGTCCCTGCAGCGACGCAAGGTTGCCGGCATAGGTCAACTTGTCCAGAACAGTGACATGGTCTTCGGTGTTCTCAATAACGTAGTGGACAAAGTTTGAACCAATGAAGCCGGCACCGCCGGTAACAAGAAGTCGCTGCATAATTCCCAAGACTACCGGATTTGCCGCCGCACTTAGCTAAAGGAAAGATGGGTGCATGCGCGGAATAATACTCGCCGGCGGTACCGGCTCGAGGCTCCACCCCATCACCTTGGGCGTCAGTAAGCAGTTGGTCCCGGTGTACGACAAGCCTATGATCTACTACCCGCTCTCCACCTTAATCCTCGCGGGCATCCGGGACATCCTGATTATCACGACCCCCCACGATGCTGAGCAGTTTGAACGGCTCCTCGGTGACGGGTCCCGGTTCGGTGTTTCGATCACCTACAAGCAGCAGCCGTCTCCCGATGGCCTCGCACAGGCGTTTGTGCTCGGCGCCGAGCACATCGGCGATGACACCGTGGCCCTTGTCCTCGGTGACAACATTTTCTACGGGCACGGCATGGGTACGCAGCTGCGTCGCTTTGAAAACATCGACGGTGGAGCTGTGTTTGGTTACTGGGTAGCCGATCCGAAGGCCTACGGCGTTGTGGAATTTGACGAGACCGGCAAGGCGGTCTCGCTGGAGGAAAAGCCGGCCCAACCGAAGAGCCACTATGCAGTGCCAGGGCTCTATTTCTACGACAACGACGTCGTGGACATTGCAAAGAACCTGAAGCCGTCCGCCAGGGGAGAGCTGGAGATCACGGACGTCAACCGTACCTACCTCGAGCGCGGCAAGCTTCAGGTCGAGATTCTTCCGCGGGGAACAGCGTGGCTGGACACGGGAACTTTCAATGACCTGAATGACGCGTCAAACTTTGTGCGGACCACCGAGAACCGGCAGGGCCTCAAGATCGGCGCCCCCGAGGAAATCGCCTGGCGCCTGGGGTTCCTCACCGACGATGAACTTCGCGAGCGGGCCGAACCCCTTGTAAAGAGCGGTTACGGCTCTTACCTTATCGACCTGTTGGAACACGGTCGCTGATCCGGAATTAGAGCAAAAAGCAGGGGCGGGACCGCCAAACGGTCCCGCCCCTGCTTTTGCCCGCCGTGTTCAGTTGAGCCGAATTTTCGCTCCGCCGGCAGAAGTCCAGGTGATCGTGCCTCCCTGGAAGGTCTGGCTGCAAGACAGCTTGTCGGCTGTGCATGTCTGGCCGCCGGTGGGGAACGCCAAGGCACCGTTTTCGAAGCCTTGCCCCGCCCAGCTCTGTTGGATCGGCCCGGGCGTCATCACTTGGGCACCGCTCGCGGCAGACCACATGATGGTTCCCTTTTCGAAGTTCTCGAAGCAGCCGCCATTACGCAGGCCGCAGATGGCCCCGCTCGTGGGGTAGCCAAGCGTGCCGCCCTCGAAGCCCGTTGTGGTCCACTTGTCCCGAATTGGTGCTGATGTCATGGGCTGGGCGCCTGTGGCTGGGGAGTAAAGTACGGTTCCGTTGGCGAAGTTCTGGAAGCAGCCGCCATTGCGCAGGCCACACGCCTGTTCGCTTACTGGGTAACCGAGAATTCCATTTTCAAAGCCGGAAGCCGCCCATGCATCCCGGATTGCACCGCCCAACATGGCATGTGCTCCGCTGGCACTGGACCAGAGAACTGTGCCGCCCATGTAGTTCTGGAAGCATCCTGCCCCGACGAGCCCGCAGATGACAGTCGACGCAGGGTAGCCGAGCGGACCGTTTTCAAAGCCTTGCTTCTGCCACAGGTCACGGATGGGCCCGAGCAAGCTGGGTTGCGCGCCGGTTGCGGGGGAGAGCAGGAGAGCCCCCTTCGTGAACATCTGGAAACATCCGCCGTCCTTGAGGCCGCAAACCTGTGCGGAGGTTGGGTAGCCCAGTGAACCTCCTGAAGCACCGAGATTCGTCCAAGCCTGGGCCATTGCACCTACCGATATCGTCTGGATCGATGTGGCTGAGGAGTAGGCGACGATGCCATTTTCAAAGGGCTGAGAGCATTCGGTCTGAACGGCACCGCAACTAGCGGGGCCGGTGGGGTAACCGAGCTTGCCATTCTCGAAGCCGGATTGCGCCCAGTAGTTGAAAATTCGGCCCGTCATTGCATATGCCCCGGACATCGGCGAGAAAAGTATGCTTCCGCCTTGGAACAGCTGATAGCAGCCGCCGCCCCGGAGTCCGCACACTTCCTTGGCCAGCGGGAAACCGATGGGCTCTCCCTTTGCCCGCGCCGCCTTCCAGGTCTCGCCGATACCCATGTAGATTGGCCAGGCGCCTGCGGTGGACGTCCATGCAATTACTCCTCCAGTGAACAACTGCGTGCAGTCGGACGCTGTGCACGTTGCATCTGTGCTGGGGAACCCAAGGAGACCGTTTTCGAACCCATCTTTCGCCCATGCGTCGAAGAGGGCTCCTGCTTTGACCAGGTGCGCGCCGGTGGACGTGGTCCAAAGCACTGAGCCGGCTTGGAAGAGCTGGAAGCACCCGCCTGAACGAAGGCCGCACGTTGGATTGGTCGTGGGGTATCCCCACGGGCCGTTTTCATACCCCTGTGCTGCCCAGGAATCGCGGATCGCGCCGACTGGAACGAAGGCGGCACCCGAAGCAGTAGACGACATGATGCTGCCGCCCTGGAAGTTCTGAAAACAACCGCCGTTCTTCAGTCCGCAGATCAAGTCACTTGTTGGATAGCCTGCCGGGCTGCGCTCTGCGCCGAGGGCCTGCCACGTGCCAGTGACTGGGACGGCCAATACCGCGAACGCTCCGGAGGCAGAGGACCACATGACCGTCCCGTTTTGGAAGCCCTGGTAGCAGCCTCCGCTGGTCAAGCCGCAGGTGATGGCGGTAGTTTGGCTGCCGAGCGATGGATGGCTGCCCGCGTATGCAGCGATTTGCTGTGTGGCCTGCGATGGGACCTGGACGGCGGGCGTGCCGCTTCCGGCAAAACGCTGGAGGGATGCGTAGTCGCCGTTCCAGACATTCGAATCACCAGCAAAAGGTCCCGTACTGCTGTACTGCCAGATGCTGTAGGTGCTCCAGCTTGCGGGGACAGCACCGGCGTTGTCACTGGGGGAGCTGGGATATGCGGCGACCCACAACGGGTAATCGCCAAAGCCCGTCTGGACTCCGAGGCACTGGTTCCACCAGCTCGTGTTGGTGTAAATCACGGGCAAGCGCCCGGTCAGCGACTTCATGGTGTTACCGAAGTCCTGGACCCAGGATGCCAGCTGACCCTGACTCATGCCGTAGCACGTGTTCCCGAAGTAGAAGCCGTTAATAGTTCGGCCCTCGTACGGATTGAACTCGAAATCCAGAACCGGGGGCATGGTGTACCCGTCCGCAGACCAGCCACCGCCGTTATTCACGAAGTAGCGCGCCTGGTCGGAGCCCGAGGACCAGTTGGGAATCGCGAAGTGGTAGGCGCCCCGCATCATGCCAACGTTTCGTGCGCCCTGATATTGCGAGCCGAACAATTCATTGGTGAAGTAGTTTCCTTCGGAAGCCTTCACATAGGCGAACCTTGCACCCATGTTCCACTGCTGCTGCCAGTCGACGCTGGTTTGGTGGCCGCTGACATCGAGTCCCTGGACACCAAAGGAGGGCATCCACGTGCCTTCGGTGCCTAGCGACTCCGCACTAAGCTTCTTCACGGTGCCAGACGGGGATGACGAGGTCACCCGCTTTGACCTCTGTCCCATTTCCGCTCCACCCGGGCCAATAGCTTGGGGCATCGACTCTGGAGTGGCCGACGCAGGCGGACTGGCTTCAATGGAAGGCTGCGGCGCGGTTGCGGTTGCTGGCGCGGCTTCTGAAGTCGTCTGCACAGGGGAAGGCACCGGCGTTGTTTGCGGCGACGTGGCAGCCGTCTGGGACGGTGTGGGCGTGGGACTGGGCTCTAAAGCGGAAGCTGCTCCGGTGAGACCAGGGCCAGTCAGCAATGAGACGGCCAGCAAGCCGGTCCCAAAGGACATCATGATTGGGCGACGGGACTGAGACGGGTTCCGCTTCATATGTGCTCCGGAGACAATGTGGCGCTCCCCCGAGCGCCCCTTTGGATACTGCTCAGGTGGTTTCCCCCAGGAAGACACCTGATAGTGCTATTTCGATAAATAACGCGCTCACCTTAGCATCGCTGTTACTGGTGGAACTAGTGATTCTCATGTTACTTATGTGAATACTGCGCTCCTCTAAGCAGAATCTTGAGCCTCTCCCGAGGACAATCTTGAGGATAGGTAGTTGTCCACAGGGGCGCTGAATGACTTGTTGTGGCTGGACCTGCTCTTTAGGCTTTACCCAGTCGCACTGCCTCTGCCGGGGGCGGCAGTTGTACGGGGGAACATATGGACGCGCTGGGAATTGTCGAGGACGAGGTCCGTGAGCTCATCCGCCGACGCGGGCTGGATCCGCTCAGGCAAGCCGGAGAGGTCCGAAGGCTGGTGGAAGCAGCCGTCACTGACTATGATGAGCGCGCACTTATGGGGCCTCTTCCGCCTCTTGGCCCGCTGGACGCAGCCCGCAGATTCCTGTTCGATGCCGTCGCGGGCTTTGGGGTGCTCCAGCCACTGCTCGACGATCCGTCAATCGAAGAGATTTGGCTCAATGCCCCAAACGAAATTTATGTGGCACGCAGCGGCGAGTCAGAGCTGACATCGCTGAGCCTCTCCGAGCAGCAGGTTCGCGACTTGGTCGAACGCATGCTCAAAAGCTCCGGCAGACGCCTGGATATGTCCTCTCCGTTCGTCGATGCCGCGCTGCCCGATGGATCCAGGCTCCACGTGGTCATTCCAGATGTGACCCGCCGCCACTGGGCCGTGAACATCAGGAAGTTCGTCGTGAAGGCCAGCCGCCTGGAACACCTGGTCGAGTTGGGGACGCTGACACCGCAGTCGGCGCGGTTTCTCGGCGCAGCGGTGTCCAGTGGCCTGAACATCCTTGTGTCAGGGGCGACGCAGGCAGGCAAGACGACCATGTTGAACTGCCTGGCGGCGAGCATCGGAACGCGGGAGCGTGTTATCACTGTCGAGGAGATTTTTGAACTGCAGTTTCCGCTCCGGGACGTGGTGGGGTTGCAGTGCAGGCAGCCAAATCTCGAAGGTGAGGGCGAAATTCCACTCCGTCGCCTGGTGAAGGAAGCCTTGCGCATGCGCCCGGACCGACTGGTTGTGGGGGAGGTGCGGGAAGCCGAGAGCCTTGACATGCTGATCGCACTTAACAGTGGTCTTCCTGGGATGTGCACCGTCCATGCGAACTCCGCCCATGATGCTGTCACCAAGATCTGTACATTGCCGCTGCTGGCGGGGGAGAACATCTCAAGTGCGTTCGTTGTCCCCACCGTTGCATCCTGCATAGACCTGGTGGTGCACTGCAGCAGGCAAGCCGACGGGCGGCGGCAAGTGACTCAGATCCTGTCGCTGGGCCGACGCGTGGAAAACGGCATCATCGAGTCGTCAATGATCTTCGCTCTGGAGAATGGAGTCCTGCAGCCTCGGGCCAATGCCATGCCGGCGGCGGAAAAGTTCTCGCGGGCAGGATACGACGTCGCTGCGCTGCTGGATCCGCGATGATCCCGGCGCTGGTGGGGGCGGCGTTGGGGGTGGGCTTCTTCCTTATCTGGTGGGCCTGCTGGGAAACGCCGGACCGCGGGGTCCGCAAGCGTAAGCCCACCCGACTGGCTGACCTGCTCGCGGCTGCCGGGGTCGATAAGGTCTCAGCACGCGGCCTGGCGGGTACGTGCCTGGGGCTGGGAATCTTCGTGGCACTCATCATCTACGGGCTCAGCCGTTCGTGGGCCATTGCCGCCTGCTTCGGGCTTTTCGGAGCGTGGCTGCCAATCACCATCCTCCGGTGGCGGGCCAAAAAGAGGACGGCCATGCTGCGCCAGCTTTGGCCTGACGTCGTCGATCATCTCCGATCGGCGATCCGCGCCGGCCTGCCGCTGCCTGAGGCCCTCATTCAACTTGGAGACAAGGGGCCTGAGGAACTGCGGCCCATCTTTCGTGAGTTCGGCGCTGACTACCGTGCCGGCGGCCAGTTCGATGGCTCTCTGAACAAACTGAAACAGCGGCTGGCTGACCCCGTGGCTGACCGGATAATCGAAGCACTCCGGCTGACCCGCGAAGTGGGCGGCTCAGACTTGGGGAAGCTCCTGGGCACACTGGCCGAGTTCCTGAGGGAAAACGCGCGGACCCGCAGTGAATTGGAGGCGCGTCAGTCCTGGACCATTAATGCCGCCCGGCTTGCCGTCGCAGCACCCTGGATCGTGATGATCCTGCTCGCCACCAGGCCGGAGGCGATCCAGGCCTACAACACGCCTATGGGTGCCGCCGTCCTGCTCGGAGGTCTGGTTGTCTCCCTGGTTTGCTACACCGTCATGTTGAAGATCGGGGCCTTGCCGCAGGACGAAAGGGTACTCCGATGATCACCGTTCCGCCTGCAGCAGTACTCTGCGGTATCGGCCTTGGCTTCGGATTGTGGCTCGTGATCTTCCGGTCACCGCCAATGCGTGCCATGACACTCTCTGAACGCATCGAGCCGCAACTGAAGTCGCAGAACCTGGAGTCGCGGCTCCTCTCTGCAGGCGAGCAGAACCTGACACCTTTCGGCCCGCTGGAACGGATTCTCCGCCCTGTCTTCCGGGACTGGCTTTCCGCATTGGGGAAACTCAACCCCTCGCCCGGGGCCACCGGGCGCCGCTTGGCCCAGGCAGGGATCAACAAGTCACCAATCGACTTCCGTGCGGAACAACTGCTCTGGGCCGCTGCCGGTTTTGCCCTCTCGTTGGCGCTTATCTTCATCGGAGCCGCAGCCGGGAGGTTCAATCCACTCCTGGCAGCTGCGGTAATTATCGGCAGTGCTGCAGCAGGTTTTGTGCTGCGGGATTACTGGCTGGGAGCCCAGGTCCGCCGGCGGGAAGCACGGATGATGGCAGAGTTTCCCAGCCTTGCCGAACTGATGGCTCTGGCGGTCGGCGCAGGCGAGAGCGCAACGGGCGCTTTGGATCGCGTTTGCAGGAGTGCCAATGGTGAGCTGTCAAAGGAATTCTCAAAGATCCTCGCGGAGACGAGGGCAGGAAAACCCCTGGTCTTGGCCTTGCAGGAGTTCTCAGCCCGCACCGACCTTGCCCCCTTGGTCCGGTTCGTTGACGGCATCATCGTTGCAGTGGAAAGAGGAACCCCCCTCGCAGACGTGCTCCGCGCGCAGGCACAGGACGTACGCGATTCGGCCAAACGGGACCTCATGGAAGCTGCAGGGAAAAAGGAAATCGCGATGATGGTCCCGCTTGTCAGCCGCTAGCGTTACTCTCGAAGCATGGGCACACACGCCGTCTACGTCAGGCAGTCCGAAGACAAAACCGGCCACGAAGCGGCCGTTCAACGCCAAGAGGCCGACTGCCGCCTCATCGCCCAAGCCAAAGGCTGGGACGCCCCAGTCCTCTATGCTGACAACTCGATCAGCGCCACCACCGGTAAGACCCGTCCCGCCTTCGAAAGGCTGCTGGGGGACATCGGCCGTGGACTTGTCTCTGGTGTTGTCGTCTGGCACCTGGACCGCCTGACGCGGTCAATGAAGGACCTCTCCCGCATCATCGATGCGGGCCAGAAGCACCGGGTCAACATCGCCTGTGTCCACGGTGTATCACTGGATCTTGGCGACGCCACAGGGGTAGCTGTTGCCCAGATTCTGACCGCCATTGCCGCGATGGAAACGAAGCACAAGGGAGATCGTCAGAAGGCTGCCAATGCCCAGCGAGCCGGGAAGGGGGAGGCCTTCTGGTCCCGTCGGCCCTTTGGCTATGACCGCACCGAGGACGGCCGCGTTTTCACCGTGCCTGACGAAGCGGAGGCCATTAGGGAAGCAGCCGCCTTGGTTCTCGACGGAGCGACCTTGACCAGCGTCGTACGGAAGTGGAACGCTGACGGACTCCGCACGACTGCTGTCAGCCGTGACAAGAGGGACAAGACGGTCATCCTCAAGGAAGGGGGACCCTGGGGAGTCACCCAACTCCGGCGCGTCCTTCTGAGCGAACGCTATGCCGGGACCCGGACCTACAACGGGGTGCCGCAGGAGGCGGCCGGGCAGTGGGAGCCAATCCTCGACGAGGAAACCTCGCGCCGGTTGAAGGAAGTCCTGACAGACCCACGCCGCAAAACTGCGCCCGACGATCTCAACACGAAGTACCTTCTGTCAGGTATCTTGGTCTGCTCCAAGTGTGGGGCGAAGATGTTCGCTGCACCTGCCCCTGGCAAGGACGGCGCGAAACGCATGGTGTACCGGTGCTTCGGCGGGTACTGCATGCAGCGGAACCTGGACCAGATCGACGCCCTTGTCCAGAGCGTGGTCGTCACCCGGCTGGGCATGCCAGACGCTGCCCGTATGTTCGCAAGCGGGGACACAACCACAGACCTTCGTGCCAAGGCGCGGGCTCTGAGGGACCGTAGGGACGGTTTAGCGGCATTGCTGGCGGAAGGGGTCATGTCAGTCTCTGCTGTACGCGATCAGGCCGGGAAGCTGACGAGAGAACTTGGCGAGATCGAAAACGCGATCAGTAACGCCGAGGGCTTGAACCCGGCCGCCGCTGTCATCGGGGCCGAGGATGTCGCTGAGGCCTGGTCAGCATTGCCGTTGGGGACCCAGCGGCAAATCATCCGCACCCTGCTGTCGGTGATGGTGCTGCCCGCAGGCAAGGGGCGCGGCTTCGACCCCGACCAGATCAGGATTGAGTGGATGGCCTAAAACAAGGCCTGTGGATAGAAGGTGCGAACTTCCGGACATCCTTTTGCATCCGCTTCTTTGCCAGTCAGGTGCCCCTAAAACTAGAAGTGTAAGCAGGGCCAACCCGACAGCCTTGAAGATGCACGAGCGCATTGGATGTTGGAATTGTCGAAGGAGATCTACCAAGCTCGGGCGGAAGTAGCCGTCAGGGTTCGGAACGGCCAGCCCGTGGAAGAGGCCCGGCGCAGGTTGGCCGCCGCGAAGCTGGAACAGTACATCAGCAAAGTGGTGGCCGAAGCGCCTCCGCTGAGCAAAGAGCAAGTGGACAGGATTGCGCTGCTGCTTCGTCCGTCGGACGGTCAAAATGGCCTTCACTAAACTTTCCGATGACTACGGCGACGACTGCTGGCAGCTTTCAGACGCTGCGTTCCGGCTCCACACGGAGGCGCTGATCTGGCAAGCGAGGAGGTTGCTGGACTGCCGCATCCCCAAGTCTGACCTCCGCCACTTGAAGCGCGGGGAACCTGCGGTGGTTCAGGAGCTCCTGGCTCGCGGCTTCTGGTCGGACTACGGCGACAGCTACGTGATTCTTCATCATTCCCAGTACCAGCGGACCCGCGAGTCTGTGGTGGCTCAACAAACACGGAACCAGATGAACGGCAAGAAGGGTGGACGTCGCCCTAGCAGCGGCGGGGCGCGCGAGGTGTGGCCTCGCCCGGTAGCAACGCCAACGCCAACCCAGATGGGAACCCAGAACGAAACCCAAAGTGAAACCCAGTTGGGTTTAAGGGGTTTTCAGGGTTCTGAAACGGCAGAAATGAAATTCCCCGTAAACACGCGGGACAAAAACCCAGATGGGAACCCACTTGGAAACCCAGAGGGAATGGCCTTTAAGAGAAGTAGTACTCCAACAGGTCCTTCTGAAATCGGGGTGAACGGGCCTTTGGCGCTGGACCCGGATGCGTGGCCTACGGACGAAGAGGGTCTGCGCTGGCGCATCGTCTGTGAAGACAAAAACGTGATGACGGTTGAGGGCCTGATGGCTGTCTGTGCGGAGTTGAAAACCGAGAACCAGGCTCGCAACGCCCTTCACCGGGCGTATCCCGGGCGGGTGTTCTGACATGGTTCCTTGTTCAACGCTGGGCTGCTCTGGGCTGGCGAACGCGGCGGGCTATTACTGCGATGACTGCGACTCGGAGGGGTTCCCTGATGGCTGGTCCCGGACCAGGGATGAGGCATGGATCGCTTACAAGAGTTCACCTGAAATCGATGCGATCCCACTGCCGGACAGGAAGCAGCCGAGGCTGGTTCTCGTGAGGGGCGATCGGAAGTGAGGCTCAGCAGGAATGACCTGGAACGTCAGGTTGAAACCTACCGGGCCAAGGCACTCCAGGAACACGACGGGATGAGGTACTGGCAGAACCGGGCGCTCGCCGCCGAACAGAAGCTGGCGGACATGCAGCAGGACATCGGGGGAAATACACCGAACGAGAGGGCAACATTATGGCCATGACGACCACAGCAGCGATCCAGACGATCGTGGCACTCCTGCGGGCGGCGCGGGCAGGAGACACCGAAGCCGGGCAACTGCTCCTGCCAGCGACACTCCCGGAAGCGCAGGGCCTGCTGTTCACCGCCCTGAGCATCATCGAAGCAGCGACCGGCGGACCACAGCAGGAACAGTTCCTGAACTACCTGATCCATCGGGCCGAAGAGATCCCGGGTGATCTGCCGGAGCCAGAGGCATGAAAGGGGCAAAGGGGAACCCCTGCGCTACTGGGGGGAGGGCGCAGGGGTTCCGAGAGTCAATTATCTCATGGGCGCGAGCAGCGACCGGGAAGCAACGGCCTGTTTTCTTATGGGCGAACGGGGCTAATGACCGCGCAGTCCGCGCATTTCTATTTCCGCTGTTGGGCGGGGGTAGTCACGAGTGATTGAGGAGGAGGACATGGCTGGGGATGATCCGCTGCCGGGCATCAAGCACGGGCAGTCGGGCTATCAGAAGCATGGCTGCCGGTGTTTCGTCTGCCGTCGGGGCAAGGCGGACGCGCAGGCGCGATTCAGGGCGAAGCAGCGGGGCGAGGGGGTTGGGGCTATCCCCGAGGGCATGGGACCGGTAGAGGCGAGTACGCGGGCCGTGGTGGATGCCTGCGGGCCGCAGGACGACGCTGGGGCAGCTCTGGCGGACGTGACGGTGATGCACGCCAGGCTCTTGGATTCGATCCCGGAGACGGGCAGGTGGCACCTGTTGTCGGCCACGACCCGGACCTGGAGGGAGCTGATGGGGGACCTGGCTGCACTGTCGAAGACCGCCCAGGTTCAGGATGACGATGACTTTCTGAAGTCGTTGCGGCCGCTGGGGCTGCCAAAGGACTGACGCGTTGATCTGTCAGGCCGGAGATAAGATTGAAGGTGAGCGAGCTTCTACAGACCGCCGACGGCAGGGCGAAACCCACCGGACGCGAAGTGAGTGGAAGCGAGCGGAGCGGCAGGACGACATCCACCGCCAGCAGCAGGAAACACGGAGCAACCTCCGCCGTCGGGTAGCGCGAATCGCACCCGGCAGTAAGCGTCCAAGGACGCGGCGTTGAGGGCCTGTCCCGGGCAACATCCCCAATTAGTTATTCCGCGCTGGTTTAGTGTGACCGGACTGCGGTTAGTTCAAGAAAGGCCGTGGACATCATGGCATCGATGAAGACGATGATCTGGGAACAGATCGATAAGCATAAGACGGCAAGCCGGGCGCTCCTGGAACGGGCGGAGGCCGAAAAACGGGACCTTACCGTAGAAGAGGCACGCGAGTTTGACGACGTGCAGTCAAACCTGGAGGCCTGTTTCGCCCAGTTGCGTAAGCTCGACAAGTTCGGCGCTGATGCAGATGCGGCTGCCGAGGTCCTGAGCCGCATGGAACACGGCAACCGGTCCAGCGGACGCGGCGGCGAGTTCGTGTACGAGGCCACGGGCGAACGGGCGGCCCTGCGTGAGGGCGAATCGTTCCGGTCGCATCCGATGGTTGCCGGGCACAGGGAACCGAACGAGGACCACGCCGTGGCCCAGTACGGGAACCTCGGCAACATGATCAGGGCGCTGTCTACCACTGGCGGCGTGGCTGTAGTCCCCACCGTATGGTCCGGGGAACTGATCGACCTTGCCAGGAACAAATCGGCCGTGATGCAGGCCGGGGCATCGATCGTTCCGATGGACGCGGGCACGGTGAAGATTGGCCGTTTGACCGGTGATCCGACGGCAGCGTTCCGCACCGAGGCATCGACTATCACGCCCTCCGATCCCACGTTCGACAATGTCACGCTGACCGCGACGACGATGAGCACACTCGTCATTGGTTCGCTGGAGTGGTTCCAGGACGCCAACAACGCTGATCAGATCGTGAAGGACGCGATCAGCAAGGCTATGGCCCAGCGCCTGGACCTCGCTGCGCTGTATGGCGGCATCACTACCGGGGCCGGCTCGATCAACCTGGCCACCCCGCCCAACCCGCGCGGAGTGCTGGCAGCACTGAACGCGGTCCTTCCGGGGAACGTGCTGGGTGCGGCGGCGAACGGCACCGCGCAGACGGCGGCAACGTACTTCGCTGAAGTGCTGGACACGATTTACAAGGTCCGCTACGGCAACGAGGAACCCAACGCGCTTATCTGGAACGCCAAGCTGAGCCGCCAGTACGCAGGCGCGAACGACACCACAGGGCAGCCGCTGCGGCTCCCTGCCGATGTTGAGGGCCTGCCGCGTTACATGACGAACGAAGTGCCCAGCTACACGCAGGGCACGATGACGAACAGGGCGACGGACCTTTTCGCCGCCGACTGGACGCAACTGCTGATCGGGCAGCGTCTGCCGGTCAGCATTCAGGTCCTGACGGAGAAGTATGCGGACAGTGGACAGGTCGGAATCGTGGCGCACTGGCGCGGGGATGTGCAGCCCGCACGTCCGGCCGCGTTCGCTGTGTACCGTTCGATTCAGGGGGCACTGTGATGAGCCGGGGCAGTGAGGATCTGGAGGCCAAGGGCATCGATCAGGACGAAGCTGAAGCTGTGGCGGTGCCGGAGCGTAGCGGCGGTTTGACGACGGGCGGGGGAGCGGAGCGGATCTCGCTCGGCTATCTGCACACCGTCCACCCGGAATCGGGCAACGACGTTGTTTTCGTACCAGGGGAGGCCCTGCCCGACTGGGCTGTTGCGGTCCAGAATGAGCAGCTTGCCGCCCGCCTGCGTCCTCGGGCGGCGGCAGATGACGACGCCTCGTCCGGGCGGCGGGCTATAAAGCACTCCGCCAGTAGGGGGTCCAAGTAAGTCATGGCGTAAACGTCACCCGCTGTCCGGCACTCATCAGCCATGGGGCGTGGGGCGAGCGGGATCGATGGTGACGAGGCTTTCAAGCACCTCCTTTCGGTCGCCACCAGCGCCAGAGTGGAAGCCCCCATCCGCCTGATAAAGAATGGCGGGTGGGGGCTTTCCTGGCCTCTTGGTGTGGCAGCGCGGCTGACTCAGGCTTGGCCCCTAAACTAAGTCGAGTGGCTGGTTGGGCCGCATGCGGTAAGTCAAGGGGACAAAATCTATGGAGAAGGCACTTTCTCGGAACGAAGTGAAGCGCAGGGCACAAAAATTTGCCACGCGCTGGAAGGGCACAACGTACGAGAAAGGCGAGTCTCAGTCGTTCTGGAATGACTTCCTTACGGTCTTCGGAATCGACCGGAAGCGGGTAAACGCTTCATTTGAACACGCCATCAAGAAGTCATCCACGAATCGTGTTGGCTTCATCGACATGTTCTGGCCCGGGGTACTGCTCGTGGAGCAGAAGTCTGAAGGCAAGGACCTGGATAAGGCGACCTTCCAAGCGTTGGACTACTTGCCTAACATTCCGGACCACCAACTGCCTCGCGCCCTTGTGATGTCCGACTTCAAGACGATTCGCATTAAGCGGCTGGACGGCGACGGGACTGCATTAGAAACCTTTAACACGGCTGATCTAGCCAAGCAGATCGACAGGTTTGGCTTTCTGACGGATCAGCGCGACAAAGTCATTGCTGAGGAAGTCGAGGCCAACCAAAAGGCCGTTGCCCTCATGGGCGAACTCTATGAGGAACTTGCTCAGACTGGCTTTGATGAGCACGAGACGTCAGTGCTAATGGTTCGACTTTTGTTCCTTTTCTTTGGCGACGATACCGGTCTCTGGAAGCGCAAACTGTTCAACGACTTCATCAGCGCACGCACCTCACCGGATGGAACGGACACGGGACCGCAACTGGCTTCACTGTTCCAGGTTCTTGATCGCCCGGTCGATCGACGTTCGCCCTATTTGGATCACGCGTTAAAGGGCTTTCCCTACGTGAACGGTGGTCTTTTCAAGGAGCCGATCGGTATAGCAACCTTCAGTCCGGAGATGAGGGTAAAGCTCCTGACGGCGAGCGAATTTGATTGGGCACAGATCAGTCCTGCCATCTTTGGCTCCATGTTTCAGACAGTCCGTAACGACGAACAGCGCAGGTCTGGCGGTGAGCACTACACCTCGGAGGAGAACATCCTCAAGACCATTCGTCCCTTATTCCTGGACGCCCTTCGAGAGAAGTTCCTCGCGTGCGGAACAAACGTGACGGCGCTGGAGTCTTTCCACAAATCGCTTGGACGATTCCAATTCATGGACCCTGCGTGCGGATGTGGAAACTTCTTGCTGCTGGCCTATCGCGAGATGAGGGATCTGGAGCTGGAAGTCATGGTGAAGCTGAGGGAGGAAACTGGGCAGGGAATCCTTTCCGCTATCGACTATGTGCATCTGCTTCGCGTTTCTCCTAATCAATTTCATGGGCTGGAGATTGACGAATGGCCAGCGAAAATAGCGGAAGCCGCCTTCTTCATGGTCGACCACCAAGCAAATCTCCGCTTCGCCGAAGAGTTCGGGGATATGCCGGATCGACTTCCTATCACAATTACGGCAGACATCAGGAATGTCAACGCCCTTCATCAGAACTGGGACGAGGTCGTGCCGAAGAGCAAAGACACGATCATATTCGGGAACCCTCCCTTCAACGGCGCTCGGACAATTAGTAAGGAACAGCGCAAAGACATGGAGTTGGTTTGGGGTAAGCAGCTCAATTCCAACTTCGACTTCGTCACCGCTTGGTATAAAAAGGCCCTCGACTTCTATGGCGACGTGGATGGCCAGTGGGCCTTTGTATCTACTAATTCCATCTGTCAGGGCGAGCCTGTCGCGGACTTGTGGCGGCCAATTCTTGAAGCGGGCTGGCGTTGCCGGTTTGCTCACCGATCGCTGCAATGGGACTCTGAAGCCAAGGGTAAAGCCGCAGTCCACGTCTCGATACTGGGGTTCGATAAAGCGAAGACGCCTAAGCCGACCCTCTGGATATATCCGGAGAACTCACGAGGAGAAGGGACGCCAGTTGATGCAACGCGTATAAATCCCTACCTCGCGGACGGTCCGGTTGTTCTGGTGAAGAAACGCAACAGTCCGCTGTGTCCGGACTTTCCCCCAGCCATATTCGGGAACATGCCTAACGACGGAGGGCATCTCGTGGTCTTGCCCAAAGACTACGAATCCGTCATGGCCGACCCTATCGCGGCAGAGCATGTTCGTCCTTTTTGGGGGTCAAAGGAACTGGTGAATAAGCTGCCCCGGTGGTGCCTATGGATAGAAGCGCAGGATCTCCCCGATATTCAGCGAAGCCCTGTTCTCACTGAAAGAGTGAAGGCAGTAAAGACGGCCAGGGAGGACAGCGATCGGGCGGCGACAAACAAACTGGCATCCGTCCCTTGGCGATTTGGGGAAGTTCGTCATATCAACAGGCCGTACTTAGCGATCCCGAGCGTCGTCAGCCACAACCGACCTTATTTCACTGTTGCCCAACTGGAACCGGACATCATCTTAAGCAATTTGGCCTTTATGGCGGAAGATGTAGACGGCTTCCTTATGGGCGTGCTTTCTTCGTCCATGTTTATCGGCTGGATGAAGGCGATCGGGGGCAGGCTGAAATCAGATCCGCGCTTCTCGGGGACTTATACGTACAACACTTTTCCCTTCCCGAAAGTTACGCCAAAGCAGCGTCAGGCAATTGTCGATGCAGCACAACTCGTCATTAAGGCAAGGGAAAATCATCCCTCTTCGAGCCTGGCTACCATGTACAACCCCCTATCCATGCCGCCGGAGTTGCTGAAAGCGCATCAAGCCGTGGATAGGGCAGTCGACCGAGTCTTCAGCACCAAGGCGGCCCTATCCACCATGGATGACCGACAGAAGGTCCTTTTCCGCGCGTATGCCAAGCTCACTGGGCAGGAAGAACTGCTTTTGGAATCAGAGAAGCTGTCCATCGATGTTTAACAAGGTGATTCATTGATGCGATCCGCAAATGGTGCACGCGTAGCAGGGTCCCCTGCGTAAAGGCGAGGGACCCTGCTAGCTACTACCACCTAGTGCCGTGACATGTACTCGTAACTGAGCCAGGCGATTATCGGTGTTGCCGCAGCTGCCAGGGTCTTTATGACCGTGCAGATCTGGTCAAGCCTTGGTGGCCGTGGGGGGACTGAGTAGTTGCGGTCGCTGGCTGGTGCCATTCCTTCTCCTTTCGAGAGAGGGATAGACGACCCTGCGGTGTTCGCTCATGATCCTGACCTCGTTGCCGCACATTCATGGCTGGGTGAGGTTGGTTCATGTATTGTTTGAGGAGCTAGAACATTCCTAGGTATTCCTTCACACTCCTCGTAGACACAGCAGGGGTCGGGATGGATGCGACGGCCAAATACGACCCCGCCAAGCTCTGACTTGCCCTCAGAGCCCCAATGGCGGGGTCGATTTGTATCCATCGCGGCAGCGGGTTTTGCTGCTATCCACAACCCTACAATCGGGGTGCGCTATTTCCCGCACTTCATGTTCCGATGTGGAACTTTGCTCTGGGAAATCCACAAGGGCTTCTACGCTGTATCCCTCCGCTTTCCGCGAGATTGAAGGGATTTCTGCCCCCGGCCTTTTAGCGGTAATCCACAGGCTCTAAGACCCCTCACTCGTCTGCGTAGTTGTCGATGATCTACCAGAACGCCTTATGAAGGCAGCCTTCCGCGCACTCGTAATACAACCGTTGCACAACCAGGGTGCCGCTGGTCTTCGGAGTGCTTCCCCTGACCGTTGTGTTTGCTGTCTTCCCCGGCCTCGCGGCCATCAATCTGGGCTTCTGACAGGAGAAAAACCCGGAGCCCGAATTTGTTTCATCTACCAAAAGCCACTCTAGGAACCAGGAATAGGACGCAAGATGCAAAACATGGGAACCCGCTGTCTGCTGCTGCTTCTTGGCCTTACGGCCACAGTGCAGCTAAAAGTGCCCCGCACCGCCAGGGCGAGCCGGCATACAGGCTGGCATCTCAATGAAGGCTTCCAGCCGCTTCGGGCAAGCACAAAGGATAATCCCGAGCGCGGTGACGTGCCGGGATGGGTGATGATAACCCTGATGTCCGCCGTCCTGGTTGCAGCCCTCCTGGCGCTCGCTGGGCCCGCTTTGGAGAGCATGTTCAACCAGGCCATGGACAAGGTTGGAAGCTGAGCCATGGTGATATCCGCTCACGGGCCGGTGCAGCCCAAGCTGTCCGGGCCGGGCGAGCGGGGTTCAGCCGTGGTGGACTTCGTCCTCGTTGGCGGGTTGCTGACAATGTTCTTCCTTGCGATCATCCAGCTGACCCTGGTTCTGCACGTCCGGAACACACTCATCGATGCTGCGGCCTCTGGTGCACGGTACGGGACACTCGCTGACCGTAATGCCTCCGATGCCCGGGAACGGACCCGCAGCCTCATTGGCATGGCCCTGAACGAGGGGTTTGCCGAACAGGTCAGTACGCAGGAAGTAACGGTCCAGGGCATGCGCACTTTGGAAGTAATCGTCCGGTCTCCAATGCCGGTTATCGGGTTCATTGGCCCACGGGACATGCTGGAGGTGAAAGGGCATGCGGCTGTTCAGCCCTGATCCGTTCAGCGCCCGCCCATTGCCCTGCTCCCATGCCCAGTCCGGTTCCAGTGCTTTTTCGTTCCGCACCCGCCTGGCGCAAGCGCTCTGCAGGGAGGGTCCCGGGGGCACACGAGTGGATGACACTATCAAGCGCCCCAGGCATTCCCAGCGGGAGCACCCGGAGCCGGGCTTCGTGTATGAGTGCCAAGAGTGCAGTCAAGAGGACGGAAGTGCAGTCGTCGAATTCACGTTCCTTGCACTCCTGCTGATGGTTCCGCTGGTGTACTTCGTCATCACCGTCGGCCAAATCCAAGGCGGCTCATTCGCCGTGGTGGGCGCCGCAGATCAGGCTGCCAAGGTCTATGTGGCACAGCCCGATGCCCCCGCCGCCCAGGCAGCTGCTGAGCAGGCCGTGGCCCTTGCCCTCTCCGACTTCGGGCACGCTGCAGAAATGGCCAGCATGACCACCAGCTGCAGCCCGGCCAACTGCCAGGCCGCCGGAACGGCGGTAACGGTGACTGTCAGGCTGAACGTGCCGCTGCCGTTCATACCGTTTGCGGATGGATTGTCCGCCACGGAGGTGGAGGCGTCCTCCACACAGCTGGTGGGGAGGTATCGGTGAATCGCGGCGAACCGGATGAGGGCGGCCAGGTGATGGTGATGATCCTCGGCTACATCGTCCTGGCGCTCTTGGTGGCGACGGTCGTCGTCGGTATATCTGCTGTTTATCTGGAGCACAAGCGCCTGCTGTCCCTCGCGGACGGCGCCTCGCTGGCGGCGGCCGACAGCTACACACTGGGTGAAGTCACGTCCCAGGGCGGAAGCCCCTCGGCTGTCCTTAGTCCCGCCCGCGTCCGCAATGTCGCTGCCGATTTCGTCGCAAGAAGTCCTGCCTCGCAGCGTTTCTCCGGTCTTGCCGTCACTGGGGCAACGGGTACGCCGGACGGTTCCACCGCCGTCGTGGTCCTCACTGCAGCCGTGCACCCGCCTGTGGTGAACTTCCTCGTTCCAGACGGTATCCGCATCGAGGCGACGTCCACGGCGCGCTCGCGCCTGACCCGCTGAATCACGCACCGGCAGAGCCAAACACCCGCGTTGAGCATGAGGAGGCAGGCACGATGCGGGGCCATTGGGCCGGCACGCTCCCAAGCGTGGCCGTATCCAGCGATAGCGTAGGCTTAAACCACCATGGCCAATATTGATTTTTCCGCTGAAATCCGCGCGCTTCGCGCCACCTACGAGTCCATTGAACGCGTCAGCGACGTGGAGACACTCAAGGAAGACATCGCCGAACTCAGCGAGCGGGCAGGGGAGCCGGACCTCTGGGACGATCCTGCAGCCGCGCAGAAAATCACCTCCCGGCTTTCCCACCGCCAGTCCGAACTTGAGCGCCTCACCAACCTGGCATCCAGGATTGACGACCTCGAAGTCCTGGTGGAGCTTGGGCAGGACGAGGACGACGCGGACTCCATGGGGGAGGCCGCGGCTGAACTCGAGTCCGTCAAGAAAGCCCTCAAGGACCTGGAAGTGGTGACCCTGCTGTCCGGCGAATACGACGAACGCGAAGCCGTCGTCTCCATCCGCGCCGGAGCGGGAGGAGTGGACGCTGCAGACTTTGCCGAGATGCTGATGCGCATGTACCTCCGCTGGGCGGAGAGGCACGGTTACCCCACAACGGTCATGGACACCTCCTACGCGGAGGAAGCCGGGCTCAAATCGGCCACCTTCGAGGTGAAGGCTCCTTATGCGTACGGCACCCTGAGCGTGGAAGCCGGAACCCACCGCCTTGTCCGGATCAGCCCCTTCGACAACCAGGGACGCCGCCAGACGTCCTTCGCGGCCGTGGAAGTCATCCCGCTGATCGAGCAGACCGACTCAATCGAAATCCCGGACAACGAGATCAGGGTGGACGTATTCCGCTCATCCGGCCCCGGTGGCCAGTCGGTCAACACCACCGACTCTGCGGTCCGCCTTACCCACATTCCCACCGGCACCGTGGTGTCCATGCAGAACGAGAAATCGCAGCTGCAGAACCGCGCCGCCGCCATGCGTGTTCTGCAGTCCCGGCTCCTCCTGTTGAAGAAGGAGCAGGAGGATGCGGAGAAGAAGGCGCTGGCCGGCGATGTCAAAGCATCGTGGGGTGACCAGATGCGCTCCTACGTCCTGAACCCTTACCAGATGGTCAAGGACCTGCGCACGGAACACGAAGTGGGCAATACGTCGGCAGTGTTCGACGGCGAGATCGACGACTTCATCGACGCGGGCATCCGCTGGCGTACTGACAACCGCAACGCCGGTAACAGCAACTGATTTGGGCTCCCATATGAGCTGGAGCCTCAGCTCGAAAAAGGATCTGCCCCGGCATCAAAAGTGTCGGGGCAGTTCCTTTTGCGTGTTCCGGCCTGAAATTACTTTTGCTCACCACGGGGACGCTGGGTCAGGGTGTTCCAGCGGGCTGCCAGTCCCCAGCGGGTGACGTTCACCATTGCCTCGATCACGATGTTGCCGCTCATCTTTGAGGCGCCGAGTTCGCGTTCCACGAAGGTGATGGGGCGTTCTTCGATGCGGAGCCCCAGTTTGGCCACGCGCCATGCCAGGTCCACCTGGAAGCCGTAGCCCACCGAGTCAACCTGGTCCAGGTTGAGCTTTTCCAGGGTGGTCCTGCGGAATGCCCGGTAGCCGCCGGTGACGTCCTTGATCCGCAGGCCGAGCATCAGCCGGGCGTAGGTGCTGCCGATCCTGGAGATCGCCTGGCGGTACAGCGGCCAGTTGACCACGCTGCCGCCGGGAACCCAGCGCGAGCCCATGGCCAGGTCTGCGCCCTGATCCACGGCTTCGAGCAGTTGGGGAAGCTGTTCGGGCTGGTGCGAGCCGTCGGCGTCCATCTCGACGAGGACGTCGTAGCCGGCGTCCAGGCCCCACTTGAAGCCGGCGATGTAGGCGGCGCCCAGGCCTTCCTTGCCCTTGCGGTGCAGGACGTGGACCTGGGAGTCCTCGGCGGCGAATCCGTCGGCAAGTTGGCCGGTGCCGTCGGGGCTGTTGTCATCAACCACCAGCACGTCCGACGCCGGAACGGCCTTCCGAAGGCGCTGGAGCGTCTTGGGCAGCGATTCCAGTTCGTTGTAGGTGGGAATGATCGTAAGGACGCGCACAAAGGGCCTTTCCTGCCGGGGACGATGGACGCTCCTGAAACAGGCGGGCTGTCTGAGGGCACAGCCACCCATTATAGGGAAGGACAAGTAACCCGCCAGGCCGGCCGGCCCCGGCTGATCCGGCGACACGCCCCCGAAAGCGGGCCCAACCGCCAGGGATCCTGCGTATAGTCGAGGGGCCGGGGCCCTACTTTCCCCAAACGAAAACCCGTGCACCGGCTGCAGAACTGGGCTGCATCACATGAATCAGCCATGCCCTGCAGGGTACTTAGGGCCATGATCCGATTCGAAAATGTCACCAAGGTTTACGACCAGAAAGCCCGCCCGGCGCTGGACTCCATCAACCTTGAGATTGACCGCGGCGAATTCGCCTTTCTCGTGGGCGCGTCCGGCTCCGGAAAGTCCACGTTCCTCCGCCTTGTGCTGAAGGAAGACCGTGCAACGTCCGGCGCTGTCTACGTCGCCGGCCAGAACGTCGCCAAGATCTCCAGTTGGCGGGTTCCGCGCCTTCGCCGCGGCATCGGCGTCGTCTTCCAGGACTTCCGCCTCCTGCCCCAAAAGAACGTGTTCGCCAACGTAGCCTTCGCCATGCAGGTCATCGGCAAGAGCCGGAGCGTCATCCGCGACACGGTCCCGGAAGTCCTCAAGACCGTCGGCCTGGAAGGCAAGGAACACCGCATGCCGCACGAGCTTTCCGGCGGCGAGCAGCAGCGCGTGGCGATCGCCCGAGCCGTGGTCAACCGGCCCGGGATCCTCCTCGCAGACGAACCCACCGGAAACCTGGACCCCACCACGTCCATGGGCATTATGGGGGTGCTGGACAAGATCAACCAGAACGGAACCACCGTGGTAATGGCCACGCACGACGACGACATCGTCAACGAGATGCGCAAGCGGGTGGTTGAGCTCAGGAACGGCGTGGTGATCCGTGACGAAGCCAAGGCCTTGTACACGTCGATGATCCCCGTCGTCGGCCAGTCCAGGCGGCTGAAGGACGCCAGCGGCAGGGAAGCGCCCGACGGCGGTCTGCCGGGCAACGGCGCTGAAGGCGAGGCCCAGCGGTGAGGCTCGCATTCATCCTTTCGGAGATCGGCAGCGGCCTGCGCCGCAACCTTTCCATGGTGGTCTCGGTCATCCTGGTGACGTTCGTGTCCCTCACCTTCGTGGGTGCGGCCGGGATGCTGCAGATGCAGATCAACCAGATGAAGGGCTACTGGTACGACAAGGTCCAGGTTGCCGTCTTCCTGTGCAGTGAAGGTTCGACGGCGCCCGGCTGCGCTTCCGGGCCGGTCACCCCTGAACAGCAACAGGGCCTGAACGCCCTCCTTGAATCTCCGGCAGTGGCGCAGTACATCAACGACTTCCAGTTCGAGTCCAAGGATGAGGCCTACAAGCACTTCAAGGACCAGTTTTCGAACTCGCCCATCGTTGATTCCGTGACGCCGGACCAGCTGCCGGCATCGTTCCGGATCAACATGAAGGACCCGGAGAAGTACCAGATAATCAGCGAGACGTTCTCTTCGCAGCCTGGTGTGGAGACGGTAATTGATCAGCGCCAGCTGCTTGAGCGCCTCTTCTCGGTAATGAACGGGGCCTCCCTGGTGGCGGTCGGCATCGCCGGTGTCATGATCGTCTGCGCGATCCTGCTGATTGCCACCACTATCAGGCTCTCGGCGTTCAGCCGGCGCCGCGAGACCGGGATCATGCGCCTGGTGGGTGCCTCGAAGACCGTGATCCAGCTGCCGTTCATCCTGGAAGGCGTCATAGCAGCCGTCATCGGTGCCGCCCTCGCCTCGGGCACCCTGTGGGCAGTAGCGCATTTCTTCCTGGGCGACTACATGTCCCGGCAGTACCCGGATACGGCCTTCATCTCATCCGGCCAGACCCTGATCCTCGTGCCGGCGCTGCTGATCCTTGGCGGATCCTTGGCAGGAATTTCGTCTCTCTTGACCTTACGCAGATATTTGCGCGTTTAGGCTGTGCACACCGACCAAGGAATGCCCATGAACCTGACTGATCAAAACTTTCCCCGCCCCCGGCGCAGCCGAGGGCGGTCTGCTGCCCGCCGTTTGGGGATCGTCAGCGGCGTGCTCACCGTCATCCTTTCAGCCGGGATGGCCCTTGCCACTCCCGTCGCGTTTGCGGACGACCTCGAAGACCGCAAGGCCGCGCTCGAGGCCGAAGCTGCCCGCGTCCAGGCGTCCCTTGAGTTCGTCGATTCCAGGATCGCAAAGGCCGCCGGTGATCTGGTCATCTACCAGGGCCAATTGCCCGGCGCCCAGCAGGCGCTCCTGGAGGCACAGGGACGCGTAGCCGGCGCCGTCAAGGAAGTAGAAGCACTGTCGGCCCGCGTGGACATGGCCCAGCAGAACAAGGCCAAGATCACCCAGCAGCTGGAAACGGACAAGCAGAAGATCGCCGACACCAAGAAGCTGATCGGCCAGATTGCCACCCAGGCCTACAAATCCGGCGGCGTGCCCTCCAACCTGTCGCTCTTCTTCGGATCCAACAGCGGCAGCAGCCTGACCGAAACCATGGACCTCGCCGACCAGGCCATGCGCAGCCAGAACGCGGCTATGGACAAGCTCAGCCAGCAGAACGCAACCAACGTCAACTCGCAGGCACGGCTTCAGGCCGTGGAAGCCGAGATCAAGGACCTCAAGGCCAAGGCCGACGCCGCGCTGGAGCGGGAGAAGGCCGCACGTGACGAAGCCGCCGCCAAGAAGGCCCAGGTCGACCAGCTGATTGCGGATACCACCCGCCTTGACGCTGAGCTCCAGGCGGCCAAGCCCGGCATCCAGGCGCAACTGGCCGGTGTCCAGGCCAACCAGAACCAGGTGGCGAATGAAATCGCCGAACGCGACCGCAGGGCCCGCGAGGCGTGGGAAGCCGAACAGCGCAGGCAGGCCGCCGCAGCGGCTGCTGCGGCAGCTGCTGCGGCAGCCGCCGCGAACCGCCCGGCACCGCCCGCCCCGCCGTACGTCCCGCCCGCTGCCGGATCGCCGTCGGCCTTTGGCCTTCGCCACCCGTTCGACGGCAGCATACCCATCACCTCCGGTTTTGGGTACCGCACCACTCCGCCTGGAACCATCGACTTCTACGGCACCGGCGGATACATGCACACCGGAATCGACTTTGGTGCTGCCTGCGGCACCCCCGTGTACGCTGCAGCTGCCGGTGAAGTATTCAGCTCAGGCTGGAACTCGGCCGATGGCGGCGGCTGGCGCGTCAAGATTGACCACGGGCTGGCACAGGGCAACACGCTCACCACCATTTACTACCACAACTCCAGCATCGTGGTCTCGAATGGGCAAAGAGTCTCCCAGGGCCAGCTCATTGCCTACTCCGGCAGCACCGGCAACTCCACGGGTTGCCACGCCCACTTCGAAACCTGGCTCAACGGCGCTGCCGTCGACCCCATGGGCCTGCTCTAGGGGCCAGGCACTGCTGCCGTAGACTGATATAGCTCCGCGCCGCAGGCCCGGAGGCACCCGACCTGAAACCCGAGGAGTTTTCCCGTGCCTAAAGAAAGTGGCCGTAAGGTGGTGGCCACCAACCGCAAGGCCCGGCACGATTATCACGTGCTGGACACTTACGAGGCCGGCATCGCGTTGATGGGCACCGAAGTGAAGTCCCTGCGCGAGGGCCACGCCTCCATGGTGGACGGATTCTGCACGTTCTACAACGACGAGTTGTGGATGGAAGCCATCCACATTCCCGAGTACAACCAGGGCAGCTGGACCAACCACGCGGCCCGCCGACGCCGCAAACTGCTCCTGCACCGGGAAGAACTCATCAAGATCTCCCACAAGGTGCGGGAGTCCGGATACACGATTGTTCCCCTCCAGCTCTACTTTGTGGACGGCAAGGCGAAGGTGGAAATCGGTGTGGCCCGCGGTAAGCGGGAGTACGACAAGCGGCAGACCCTCCGCGAACAGCAGGACAACCGCGAAGCGCAGCGGGAAATGCGGGAGCGCAACCGCCGCCGCTAGGCGGGAATGAATTCCCTGAATGATGCGTTAGTATGGGTAGTCCGGCAGGCTTTCCAGCCGGTTTGGTAACAAAATACGGGGATGATCGGTTTCGACGGTGTTAGTCGCGACAGGTGAAGCGGGCCGAGGATGCAGAATTATCTCGTAAACGCTTTCTGCAAACCAATAAGTGCCGAATCTAAGCGCACTGACTTCGCTCTTGCTGCCTAAGCAGTAAGACAGTCCGTCAGCCCGGGGTTGCTATCGCCCCGGATCCTGGCGTCATTTAGATAGCCACTGCTGTTTGCTCCCGTCATCGGAGTAAACGGGACTTTTAGATGACTGGGCCCGGATCAGCCAGCTGTTTGCAGCATGACTGGGGCCGAGAAAATCCGACGCAAACTGCGCCCGGAGAAGCCCTGACAACACGACATCGGACGGGGGTTCAATTCCCCCCATCTCCACCCTTGCGGTGAGTCGGGACATCCTTCACGGATGACTCGAGTCATCGGTAACACCCCGGTCTTCGGACCGGGGTGTTTTTCTTTGCCCTGCAACGAGGTGACCTGCGGCACGGGACGCCCTCTCCCACAAGCGGCCCGCCCCGGAATACACGGCGGGCCTAAATGCTCTAGCGGGGGAGCGGCCGTGTCATTACCTTCGACAGCATGCACAACGACCCGCCCCAAACGCCCACGGAAGTCCTGGATCCCGGAACGTGCTGGGACCTCCTGCGCAGTGTGTCCGTTGGCCACTTGGCAGTTCTGGTGAACGGGTACCCGGAGGTTTTTCCCGTGAACTACAAGGTTGACCAGCAGTCCCTGGTTTTCCGCACAGGCGAAGGAACAAAACTGCGGGCAGCCGGGGGACCGCTCGCCGTCGCCCTCGAAGCCGACGGCCACGATGACGCCAAGGCATGGAGCGTCCTGGTCAAAGGCAAGGCCGTCATCCTGGAGGCCTCGGAGGAACTGCTGACCGGGGCCGCGCTGACGCTCTTTCCCTGGCAAGCCGGTGAAAAGGACCACTACGTCCGGATCGAGCCCAGCTCAATAACAGGCAGGCGCTTCACCATCACCTCGCCCCTGACATGGTGGAACCACGTGGGGCGGGCATCCCATCCGGACACAGCGTAGCCGGCGCCGGGCCCTACGGCCCTGTCCGGAACGGGCGCTTGCTGGTACCACTGACCTATGATCGGGTCTCCCACCGCCGCTGCTGCCAGGCCACCCTTTGATGCCGTCATTTTCGACCTGGACGGCGTGGTCACCAACACGGCGCTGGTCCATCAAGCTGCCTGGAAAGACGCGTTCGAGCGCATCCTGCATGATCCAAGAGTGCCTCTGGACGCCAACCGCGCCCCGCTCAGCAGGGCGGACTACCTTACCTTCATTGACGGTATGCCGCGCGAGGAGGGGGTGGTGCGGTTCCTGGCCGCCAGGGGAGTGCAGGTTGAAAAGGGACAGGAGACGGATGAAGCGGGCACCTGGACCGGGTTCGGCCTGGGCGCATGGAAGAACGAGCTGTTCCTGCAGCACCTGCGGGCCGACGGCGTCCAGAGTTACCCGGGGACCCTTGAATTGCTGCGGAGGCTCAAAGAGGCGGCAGTGCCTACGGCGGTGGTCACCTCAAGCCGCAACGCCGGGGTGGTCCTGGAAGCGGCGGCCATCCAGGATCTCTTCCGGGCAGTGATGGACGGAACGACGGCGGCACGGCTGGGCCTGCGCGGAAAGCCGGCGCCGGACATCTTCCTTGAGGCCGCAGCACGGCTGGGCGTGGCCCCACCGCACGCCGTGGTGGTCGAGGATTCGACGGCAGGGGTTGAGGCAGCCCGGCAGGGAGGCTTCGGCCTCGTGGTTGGAATCGACCGCACCGGCAACCGCCGGCAATTGGAGGCGGCCGGCGCCGACACTGTCCTCAACGATGTGGGGGAGCTGGACCTGGGACAGGTCATCGGCAATGCCTGGCACCTGGTTTATGAAGGCTTCGACGCCGCACACGAGGGCCATCGGGAGGCCCTCACCACCTTGGGCAACGGCTACATGGGCGTCCGGGGAGCGGCGCCCGAAGGCGGGAATTTCAGCTACGCGGGAATGTACCTCGCCGGCGTCTACAACCGTGTCCAGGTAAGGGCAGCTGGTGAGACGCTGCTGGAAGAGCACATGGTCAACGCACCCGACTGCCTCCCGCTCGATCTGCGCCTGGCCGGCCAGCAGTGGTGGTCCGAAGGCGGGATGGGCCCGGTCCGCGAGCACAGGTTCCTTGACCTCAAACGGGCAGTGCTCGAGCGCCGGCTGCTGCTGGAGAGCGCCGACCACCGCCGGCTGGAAGTGGTGCAGACCCGCTTCGTTTCCATGGCTGAACCCCATCTGCTGGTCTTGGAGACGGTGATCACCGCCCTGGGCTGGAGCGGGGAGGTGGAAGTACGCAGCGGGGTCAACGCCGGTGTCCGCAACGCGAACCTGCCCGAACCTGCCCAAGGCTCCGACCTCCACCTGGCTGACAGGACGGCCTCCCGCCGCTCCAGCCCGGAGCGCCTCCAGGACGTTGCTTCCGTCGTCGAAGTGGAAACCACACAGAGCCTCATCCGGATCGCCGCGGCCTATCGAACGTACGTCTCCGCGAACCCGGCGGCAATTGAGGATGGCAGAAGAGGAGGCTTCCATTTCCAAACTCTTCTGCTGCCGCTTGATGCCGGCACCGCAGTGCGGATCACCAAGACGGTGGCAGTAGTGACGTCCCGTGACCGTGCCATCTCCTCGCCGGAGACGGGAGCCCGTGCTGTCCTGGAGCGTACTGGTGGTGACTTCGACTCGCTGCTGGCCGCGCACGAGGAGGCCTGGCGGCGCGAACTGCGTCCCTTCCTGGTGGAGATCGATGCCCCGGTCCAGGTTCGCCTGGTCCTGAACCTGCACATCTTCCATCTGCTTCAGACGTTGACACACCACACGGCCGAGCTGGACGCCGGCGTGACTGCGCGCGGACTCCACGGCGAGGGGTACCGTGGCCACGTCTTCTGGGATGAGCTGTTTGTCCTGCCGGTACTGACCTCAAAGACGCCTGAGGTTGCCAGGTCCGTGATCGATTACAGGTGGCGGCGGCTTCCCGCCGCCCGGCAGGCCGCGGCTCTGGAAGGCCTGGCAGGGGCAAAGTTTCCTTGGCAAAGCGCCAGCGACGGAACCGAGGAAACACCAAAATGGTTGTACAACGACAGGTCCGGCAGGTGGGTCAAGGACCACTCGCACCTGCAGGTGCACTCGGGACTGGCCGTCGCCTTCAATGCCTGGCAGTATTTCCAGGCCACCGGGAACAAGATCTGGCTCCTCCAGAAAGGGGCTGAACTCGTGGTCGAGGTTGCCCGGTTCTTCCGTTCACTGGCGGACTACGACCAGCAAGGCGGCCGGTACCACCTGCGCGGCGTCGTGGGACCGGACGAGTACCATACCGGTTACCCAGGCACCGACATACCGGGCCTGGACGACAACGCCTACACCAATGTCATGGCGGCCTGGGTCTGCTCCCAGGCAGGAGGAATCATGGACTTCCTCCACGGCAGCGAGCGCGCCGGACTCATGGAACGCCTGGGCGTCACGGAAGAGGAAACCGCGGGATGGTCGCACATGGGAACGGCGATGTACGTCCCGTTTCATGATGACGGCGTCATCAGCCAGTTCGAGGGATACGGGGGGTTGAAGGAACTTGACTGGGAGCATTACCGGGACAGGTACGGCGACATCGAGCGGCTGGACCTCATCCTGGAAGCAGAGGATGACACCACCAACTGCTACAAGCTGGCCAAACAGGCAGATGTCCTGATGCTCCCTTACCTGTTGGGCCACGAAGGGCTCGCCGCCACCCTTCAACGGCTGCAGTATGGCTTTACGCATGAACAACTCAACAAAACCATCGAGTATTACCTGGCCAGGACCGCGCACGGGTCCACGCTGAGCAGGGTTGCCCACGCGTCCGTCCTTGCCGGCCTGGACGCGGACCGTGCGTGGGACAGCTTCCGCGAGGCGCTCGACGCCGATCTTGACGATACCCAGCACGGCACCACGCGCGCGGGTATCCATTTGGGCGCGATGGCAGGAACCATCGACGTGGTGCAGCGCAGCTTTGCGGGGCTGCGGTTCAGCGGTGACACCATCCTGTTCGCCCCAAACCTCCCCACAGGGCTGCGCGCCGTCGCTTTTGAGGTCCTGTACCGGGGGCACCGCCTCCGCGTGCACCTCAAGGGGGAAGACATGAGCATCGCCTCTGCCCCCGGGGACGCCGGGCCGATCAAGGTGCAGGTGCACGGCATCGTTGAAGTCCTTCCTCCCGGCCAGACCCTGCACTTCCCGTTGCCTGCCAGGACCTCGGAGGTGGTGGCGCCGTGAAGCGGCTGGGAATCCTTACCAGTGGTGGTGACTGCCCGGGCGTGAACGCCGTGATCCGGGGAGCAGTGCTGGCCGGGGACATTGCGCATGGCTACGAATTCCTGGGGTTCAAGGACGGGTGGCGGGGCGTCCTGGAGCAGGACGTTGTCCCGTTGCCCCGGACGAGTGTCCGCGGGATCTCGCGCCTGGGCGGAACCATCCTGGGCACCTCGCGGACCAATCCTCTGCTGGGTGGCGGCATCGATGGTGTCCGTGCCTGCTTGCGGAACAACGAACTCGAGGGCCTGGTTGCCATTGGGGGAGAGGGGACACTGGCGGCGGCACAGGAGCTTTGTGCACAAGGCATCAACGTGGTGGGAGTGCCCAAGACCATCGATAACGACCTCGGCGCCACGGACTACACTTTCGGCTTCGATTCTGCGGTCCAGACCGCCACCGAGGCGATCGACCGGCTGCGGACCACCGGTGAATCGCACCACCGCTGCATGGTGGCCGAAGTCATGGGCCGCAACGCGGGTTGGATTGCACTGCATTCCGGGATGGCGACGGGCGCGCACGCCATCCTGATACCTGAACATCCGGTGTCCCTTGACCAGGTCTGTTCCTGGGTGTTGTCAGCGCGTGACCGTGGCAGGGCACCCCTTGTGGTGGTGGCCGAGGCCTTTGCTCCCGAGGGGCACGCGGCACCTTACGCGCCCCGCGGCCTGGATACTTTCGGGCGGCCGCGCCTCGGTGGCATCGGGCTGCTCCTGGAAGGGGAACTGCAGATACGGACCGGCATCGAAACGCGGGCCACTGTCCTGGGCCACATCCAGCGCGGCGGCGAACCTACATCCTTCGACCGTGTCCTCGCCACCAGGCTTGGCCTCGCGGCCGTCGAATCCGCCGCGGCCGGCAGGTGGGGCACCATGGTTTCGCTGCGGGGCACGGACATCGTCAACGTCGGACTGGAGGAAGCGCTGGGAGAGCTGAAGGTGGTCCCGGAAGCCCGGTATCAGGAGGCCGCCGTCCTGTTCGGTTGAAGCAGGGGAGGTGCGGTGGCGGCGAGGCGACTAGCGTTCCGGCCGTACCCGCAGGACCGCCGAACCGGTAATCCTGTCGGCTGCCAGGTCTTCCAGTGCCTGGTCCGCAGCCTTGAACGGGTACGCCGTAGTGGTGAGGGCCAGGGAAAGCCTCGCCGCGAGGGCCAGGAACTCACGGCCGTCAGCGCGGGTATTGGCCGTGACGCTCCGCAGCTGCCGTTCGAAGAAAAGCTCCCTGCCGTAATTAAGTACCGGGATGTCGGTCAGGTGGATTCCGGCGATGGCCAGGGTTCCACCACGGTCCAGGGCACGCAGCGCGGCCGGGACAAGGTCCCCCACCGGTGCAAAAAGAATGGCGGAATCAAGCGGCACCGGGGGCTGGTCATATGCCTCCCCCACATAGTCCGCCCCCAACTCCAGCGCGAGCAGCCGCGCATCTTCAGACCGGGTCATGACAAACACGGAGGCACCCTGTTTGAGCGCCAGCTGGGCAGTGATATGGGCCGAGCTGCCAAAGCCGTAAATACCAAGGCGGCCACCCACCGGGAGGGCGGCGCGCTTCAGCGCGCGGTAGCCGATGATGCCCGAACACAGCAGCGGCGCTGCCTGTTCGTCCGGGAATCCAGGCGGCAGCCGGTAGGCAAAGTCCTCCAAAACCGTCAGATACTCGGCATAGCCGCCATCCCGGTCCCAGCCCGTGAAGAGGGGCGTAAGGCATAGATTTTCGTCACCGCGACGGCAGTAATCACACGTGCCGCAGACGCCGCCAAGCCACGCGACGCCCACCCTGTCACCCGTCCTGAAACGGGAGCAGCCAGCCCCTGTTTCAACGACGACGCCCACTGCCTCGTGCCCGGGCACTGTGTGCGGACGGTGCGGGGCCAGGTCTCCTTCCGCTAGATGGAGGTCCGTGCGGCAAACACCGCAGACAGTCACTTCCACCAGCAGTTCGTGGGCCGCAGGCGTGGGAGTGTCACGGAGCCCCTGAACCAGCGGACGGGCGGAGATGGGGCCCGGCCCGTTCACCCACCAGGCGCGCACAATGCCTCCCGTCCGGGATGGCTTATTCGAAACCGGCGCGGGTTGCGTCATCCAGCGGGGTTTGCCACAGCAGCGGCGCGTTCACGCTGAAGCGCCTCCCCGTTATCGACTCAGGGGTGATGCGGATGAAGTGCTCCTGCCCCACGCCCTGCCACGGAAACAACGCCCGCCGGACGTCATCCAGGTCAGGGCCTGTGGGCGTCGCCTCAGCTGCCGTTCCCTTGACCACCACGCTCCAGGCAAGGCCAAACTGGGAGCTGACCGCATCTGCTTCCAGGGCCACGGTGGCCTCCGACTGGAGGGCCTGGTGCTTTGTGCCTGCGCCGGTGCGGAAAACCAGCGTGCGGCCGTCCACCTTGTAATTAACGGGAAAAACATCCGGATGGCCATCGGCGATGACGGCAAGGCGCCCAACCCCGCTTTGGGAAAGGAGGTTCCAGCACTCGTCCGCGTCAAGGATTTCCGGTACGGGCACGTTCGTTTTCTCAGTCATAGGGCACAGCGTAGGCAACTCTCCTGCCTCCCGTAAGGGCATAAAGGCCCGGCCTCAAAGGAAGGACCTATGGCCCTTGGGGCCCGCACGGCTCAGTGGGAGTCTGTGGGGACGCCAGGGAAACCCGGAGCTTCCAGCGAGAGGTGGCCATGCTGACGCATTTGTTCCCCAGCCGCCTGCTGTGGGCGGTTGCCGGTCTGCTGGCGCTGGCCGCTGCGGGAACCGGAATATGGCGGCCGGAGATCTACGATGGCGTCGTCTCCCGCGAGTTGATCCCCGGTGCTTACTCCCAGGACCTGCTGTCCGTGGCAGCGGGGGTCGGATTGCTGTACCTGGCATGGGCTGCGAGGCCGGACAGGGCCAAACACCAGATCGTGGCCATGGGACTGCTTGGCTATCTGTTCTACGCTTACGGAATCTATGTCATTGAGCGGACCTACAACGGCCTGTACCTGTTCTACATGGCTGTCTTCGCCCTGTCGTTCTGGGCCATGCTCACTGCCGGGGCCACCATGGGCCGGGACGCGCCATTCGTCTCCCTTCCCCGTGGTCTGGGAATTGTGTCGGCCGCCGGTGCCATCCTCCAGCCGCTGATCTTCTACCCCCTCTGGATCATGATGCTCCTGCCCTTGATGCGGAGCGGCGAGCAAATCGATTCCCTCTACTCGGTCTTCATCCTGGACCTCTGCTTCATCATGCCCGCATTCCTGGTCCTGTCCCTCCTGACCTACCGGAACCACCGTACGGGGCTGCTGCTCCTGCCGGCCCTGTACGTCCTCGGCTTCACCCTCATCTTTTCGCTGGCGGTGGGTGAAATGGTCAAACCCCTGTTCGGCGCTGAGCCCAGCATGGCCGCCCTGCTGCCCGCACTTGGGCTCTCTGGGCTGTTCCTGGTGCTCGGAATCCTGCATCTGGCCAAACTTCAGGTAACACAGGCACCCACAGCAGGTCCCGGTGTTCCACCGTCCGGCGGTACCCAGCCCGTTCACCAGCAACCCGCCCGTCAACAAACCCCGCAGGCCGGCCAGCAAACAACGCCGAAGCCCTCCCCACAGTAAGGAAAAACAGCATGAAAGCTCTCGTCTACGGCGGACCCGGTGACAAGTCATGGACGGATGTTCCGGACCCCCGGATCCAGCAACCCGGCGACGTCATCGTCAAAGTCGACACCACCACGATCTGCGGCACAGACCTGCATATCCTCAAGGGCGACGTTCCCGCCGTCGAAAAAGGCCGGATCCTGGGCCACGAAGGAGTGGGAACGGTGGTGGAAACGGGTCCTTCGGTGACCGGACTGAAGGTAAACGACCGCGTGATCATCTCGTGCATCAAGTCATGCGGCCATTGTGCCAACTGCAAGGCGGGCCTCTACTCGCACTGCCTGGGGAGTGAGGGGCAGGAAGGCACCGGGTGGATCTTCGGACACCTGATCGACGGGACACAGGCCGAATACGTCCGGGTGCCCTATGCCGAAAATTCGCTGCACCTGCTGCCTTCGGGGGTCAGCGACGAACAGGCCGTGATGCTTTCCGATATCCTTCCCACCGGATTCGAGATCGGCGTCCAGTACGGCCGGGTGAAGCCCGGCGACACCGTTGCCGTGGTGGGCGCGGGTCCCGTGGGCCTGGCAGCGATCACCACCGCAGGACTGTACGGCGCGGCCACCATTGTGGCCATCGACCTCGACCCCAACCGCCTGGAGAAGGCAAGGGAGTTCGGCGCCACGGACACGGTCCTTTCCGGCAGCAGTGACTGGCGGGAACAGGTCCTGGCCCTTTCAGGCGGACAGGGTGTCGATGTGGCCATCGAAGCTGTCGGCGTCCCGGGAACATTTGCCATGTGCACCGACATCGTGCGGCCTGGCGGATCCGTAGCGAACGTTGGAGTGCACGGAAAGCCGGTGGAGCTGCACCTGGAAAACCTCTGGATCCAGAACATCAACATCAGCATGGGGCTGGTGAACACCAACACCACCCCCATGCTGCTTAAGCTGGTGGCCCAGGGAAAGATCAGGGCGGAAAAATTCGCCACCCACCATTTTGGGTTCGACCAGTTCCTTGATGCCTACGACACGTTCTCCCGGGCCGCCGAAACCAAGGCGCTCAAGGTGATCCTCAAGTCCTGAGGAGGCAAGGCCTGATCAGGTTAGGCGGCCGCTACAGCCAGTCGGCTGAGAAATCGACGGGCGGCCACCAGCGGGAACGCGGCCTGACCGGGAACCGGCGGCCCGTGACATCAGTGGGGGTAATGGCCACCAGATGGTCCTTGATCCCCGGCTCCCACGGTTCCCGGTCGGCGTCGCCGGCCGGAAGGCGCATGGTGGTTTCATCAAAGGGCTGTGGCCTGCCTTTGGCAACAACGCTCCAGACCTCCGTGGCATACGGGTTGAGTCCGTCCACCTCCAGGGCGGCAACTGTGCCGCGGAGCAGGGCCCGAAGCTTGGTCCCGGGTGCCGTGCGGAACACCAGGGTTTCTCCGGTAACGGAAAAGTTCACGGGAAAAATCTCGGGAATGTCACCGTTGATGACCGCCAGCCGGCCGATATAGGAGGACCGAAGGTACCGCCAGCATTCCTCGGCGTTCAGTATTTCTGTTTGAGACCCTGCGGGGGAGTCAGTCATGCTCCGATCCTAAAGCCTGCGACAGGTGCTGCCCACCGCAATGCCGGCGTTCACCCAAGGCGTAGCTGTTCCGGGAGTGGACCCGGCCCATCCATTGTTGTGTCCCATAAGGCCCGTAAAGGGCATGCCATTGCCGGAAGCGGCACCAAGCCGGAGGTGCGTCATGGACCAGGCGCGGGAACCCATACCCACCGGGGACGAGGACGTCCTGGACTCGTACTCGCAAACCGTCATGCGGGTGGCAGCAGCCGTTACGCCGCACGTGGCAGCGATCGAAATGACCGCAAAAAGGGGCAACGGCAGGGTCAGGGTGGGCGCGGGCTCGGCGGTGCTCTTCACGCAGGACGGCTACCTGCTCACCAATTCACATGTCGTGGCCGGCACCCGGCACGGTTTTGCCGCGTTCGGAGACGGCAGCCGGATGGACCTGGAGCTGGTGGGAGCCGACCCCCTGTCAGATCTCGCCGTGGTCCACGGTTCGCGGCCCAAGGTGCCGCCCGCCGAATTCGGCGCGGCAGAGACGCTGCGCGTGGGCCAGTTGGTGGTCGCCGTCGGAAATCCGCTGGGCCTGGCGGGTTCAGTGACCGCGGGCGTGGTCAGTGGCCTGGGCCGGGCCATCCCGGTCTGGTCGGGCGGCAACCGGCGGGTCATCGAGGACGTCATCCAGACAGATGCTGCCCTGAATCCCGGAAATTCCGGTGGAGCGCTGGCGGATAGCCATGCCAGGATTGTTGGCATCAACACCGCCGTGGCCGGCGCCGGCCTGGGCCTGGCCATCCCGATCAACGCCACCACCCGCAGGATCATCTCCGCACTGTTGTCGGACGGGAGGGTGCGCCGCGCCTACCTGGGGCTTGTGAGCACCCCTATCCAGCTCAACCCGAGCGCCGTGATCCGCAGCGGGCGGCGGGAAGGGCTCCGCATCGTCGAAGTGCTGTCCGGTTCGCCGGCCGACAAGGCAGGCCTGTCCGCAGGCGACATTATTGTCACCGCCGGAGGCCGCCCCGTCAGCAACGCCGAAAGCCTGCAGCGGCTCCTGTTTTCCGATGCCATCGGCGAGCCGCTCGATGTGGCCGTGCTGCGTGACGGTACCGAGCTGCACCTCACCGCTGTCCCGGAGGAAATGACGGGCAACGGCCCGGCTTGATGCACGACGGCGGCCCGGCCGTGTGCAGGCACGTCACCGGGGCACGTCAGCAGGCAGCCATCGATCGCGTCATCGGGCACGGCACCGGGGCGGGCTTAAGGGCCAGCCGGGGGCGCTTCCACGTCCGCGATGCCCACGAAACGCGACCCCACGCCGTCGTACTCGCTGCGGACGCGGCCGGGGCGGACGTCGGGAACATCGGACGGCGCATGATGGCTGCACACCACGTAGGTGAAGTCCGGCCACCACTTCTTGGGCCGGGCCGCCTCCTCGTAACCGCAGACGGCGCATTCCAGGTGCACCCATACCGGCCGCTTGCCGGTCCGGTTGGCGCGCGACTGCACCAGCCAGGGCGGAGGATTGTCCAGGATGCCGCGGAGTTCGGCCTCCGTCATCCATTTCGGCAGGCCGTGGCGCTGCGCCATTTCGAGGGGAACATCAAGGGTTATTGCGGCGTCGCGTCTGCTGATCATCACCTTCCACCATACGGGAGGCCGCCAAATCGCCGGCCGGAACGTCACCGGAAACGGTGTCCCTAGGCGGCCAGCGCAATCCCCGCGGCCGCGGCGGCAAACCCAAGGCCCAGGTTGACTGCCACGTTCAGGGCCGCTGAACCGAACCGGGCTTCGCTGAGCAAACGGATGGTGGCGGTGGTCCACGAGCTGAAGGTGGTGAGTCCGCCGGCCAGTCCCGTGGCCAGGCCCACCTGCCATTCCGCGCCCAGTCCAAGCCTGGCAGTCAGCCCATGTGCCAGGCCGATGATGAAGCACCCCACAACGTTGACCACCAGCGTGGCCCAGGGCCAGTGCAGTGCCGCATGGCCAGCCGTGCGGACGCTGCGGATGCTGCTGTGGTGCGCGAACCAGCTGTCGATCGCGAACCGCAGGAGTGCGCCGGCCACGCCAAAGACTCCCACCAGGGCTGCCGTGATCATTGCAGCCCGAGGTTCCGGGCAATAAGCCTTCCGGAACGCCAGCCCAGGCCGGCAGCCGCCAGACCGAGACCCAGTGACAATCCCAGATACAGGATCCAAACGGGGTGTGCACCTGCGCGGGCCAACTGGTCCGAGGCGAAAATCGCCGCTGAAAACGTGGTGAAGGAGCCCAGCAGGCCCGGCCCTATCCCGGCTCGCAGCCAGAACGCCGTATGCGGGCGTGCCATCCAGACGGTGGTCAGCGTTGCGAGGACGAAACTGCCGCTGATGTTGATGGCCAGCGTGGCCCACGGGACCGAGCCGGGCACGTCCGGAAACGCCAGCCCCAGCCCGTAGCGCAGCTCACTGCCGATCAGGCCGCCGACGGCGACAGCCAGCCACGCGCGGCCGGTGGGCATCGCCACGTCAGGGACCGTCCAGAGTGCAGCCGGGGTGCGGGGCGTCGCTGGAGACCCACAGCGCGGCGGCGATTTCGTCAGCGAGGTCAAACTCGCGGGCGCCGCCCGAAGCGCCGATCCGCACCACCAGGGCGCCGCCGAAGGGCCGGCGCCCCACCACCTCGACATCGGCGTCGAGGTCGATGTCCTGGGCCGCAAGGTAGCGCAGCAGCTCCGGGTTGTCGTCGCTGATCCTGGTGATCCTGCCGGCATGGCCCTGGTCCAGTTCGGCGAGGAGGTGCGCGCGCGGCATCAGCACCTGCCCGTCGGCAGTGGGAATGGGGTCGCCGTGCGGGTCACGCTTTGGGTTGCCGAGCTTGGCGGCGACCCGTTCGATGAACGTGTCCGACACTGCGTGTTCGAGTTGTTCTGCCTCATCATGGACTTCGTCCCAGCTGTATCCGAGCCGCTGGACAAGGTAGGTCTCGATCAACCGGTGGCGCCGGACCATGGCCAGGGCCAGCCGCAGGCCGTCCTCGGTCAGCGTGACGGCGCTGTAGGGTTTGTGGTCCACCAGCCCCTGGTCCTTGAGCTTGCGGACCATCTCGGACACCGAGGAATTGGCCACCCCCAGGCGCTGCGCAAGCTGGGTGGACGTGATGGGCTTGTCCTGCCATTCCGTGAACGAATAGATGACCTTGACGTAATCCTCGATTGAGGAGGAGGGCGCGCTGGTCTTCACATTGTCAAGCCTACCGGCTCTGCAGGCGCGCTATGGGATGCACCGTCATGCCTTGGCCGCCCGCCAGGCCAGGGTGAGGTAGGGCAGGTCGATTTCCTGGTCAGGGGCGTAGGCCAGGTGTTCGTGCAGGTACCAGTCCAGGTTGGCCAGGACCTTGGCACGGGTTGCCTCGCCGGCGCGGAGGTAGTAGCTGCGGGACTTGGTGAGTTCCATCAGGTCCTTGGTGGTCACCGTGTCCTGCCAGTGGGTGACGTGCCCTTCGAGGCCTTGGAATTCGGGTCCGACGACGGGTTTGTGGCCGGGCCGGTACACGTCGCCTGCGTGCATGATCCGGGAGAGGCGGTGCACCCAGGCGACAGAGGTGTCCAGCTGGTTCCAGACCAGGCCGAGGGTTCCCTGCGGGCGCAGGACGCGGGCCAGTTCGGCGCTTGCCGCGAGGGGGTCACACCAGTGCCACGCCTGGGCGACGGTGGCGACGTCGAACCGGGCGTCGGGCAGCCCGGTCGCCTCGGCAGTCCCCGGCACGGCCGTGGCGGCCGGATAATGTTCCGTGAGTTGGGCGAGCATGTCCGCGGAGGGGTCGACGGCGGTGACGTGCAGCCCCATGTCCAGCAGCAAGGCGGTGAACTTTCCGGTGCCGGCACCCACGTCGAGGGCATCATGGGCATCGGCGGGTACCAGCCACCGGGCCGCCTCTTGCGGGTATCCGGGCCGGACGCGCTGGTAGTGCCTGCCGCCGTCCTGGAAGCTCTGCCCGAGTTCCCTGCGCCGCCCGTGATCAAGCTTGGGGCCACCCCGAACCACGCATGGCCTCCTTCACCTGACGTCCTGCGGTACCTTTCGAATTTACCGCATCCTCCTGGCCGCCGGATCGATGCCCTGGACGGCTTGGGCCGGCCGTCAGCCGTCGATGCAGGGCGCGGCGCCGGCGGTGCCCGGGGTGTTGGGTGCCCAGTGCGGGTAGGTGCGGGTGTCATTGGCGGGCACCCAGCGGCCTGCGTCCACCACGTAGTCCCAGCCCAGGCCGTTGCTCCGCAGGGCGCGGATGCCGGCAAGCAGCCGTTCGGCGTCCTCCAGGCGTGAACCGACACCGAAGCTGGCGCGAAGGGAACCGGACGGCAGGCCCAGGCGCTTGAGCAGGGGATGGGCGCAGAAGCGGCCGTCCCGCAGTCCCACGCCATGCTCTGCCGAGAGGTACGCCGCCACCAGTCCGGCGTCGTAGCCTTCAACAGAGAAATTGACCACTCCGATGGTCTCCGTTTCGGGGTTGGTGTCCTTGAAGATCTGGTGGACGGTGACGCCGTCGATCCCCTGCAGGCCCTCCACCAGGAAGGAACGGATGGCGGACTCGTGCGCATGCCAGCGTTCCTGGTCCAGTCCGGCAATGACCTGGGTGGCGCGGGCCAGCGTGGCGGCTCCCAGGACGTTGGGTGAGCCCCCCTCATGGCGCGCCGGTCCGGTGGCCCAGCTGACGCCGTCGAGCCTGGCTTCCTTGACCGCGCCGCCGCCCGCAAGGTGCGGGACGCCGGCGTCCAGCCAGTCCGGGCGTCCCACCAGGACGCCGGCGCCGAAGGGCGCGTACAGCTTGTGGCCGGAGAAGGCGAGGTAGTCGACATCGTCCGCGCTGATGTCCACGCGGCGGTGGGGAGCGAGCTGGGCGGCGTCCACCACGATCCGTGCGCCGTGCTCATGGGCCAGCGCGGCCAGGGCCCGGATGGGGAGGATTTCGCCGGTGACGTTGGAGGCTCCGGTGACCGCGAGCAGGCTGACGCCGCCCTGTGCAAGTTCGGCCCGAAGGGCCTCCAGGGTGCCGGTGATGGTGTCGGCGGCGATGATGCTGCGGTGCGGGACGCCCTGCCACGGCAGGAGGTTCGCGTGGTGTTCGATGTCCAGGTAGAGCACTTCGCCGTCGTGCCGGCCATTGGTTACCGGCAGGCAACCGGCCAGCAGGTTCAGCGAATCTGTGGTGTTGCGCGTGAAAATGACCGAATCATCCTCCCGGCCGCCGACGAAATCCCTGACGATGCTGCGGGCGTTCTCATACACGGAGGTGCTGATCTGGGATGCGTATCCTGCCCCGCGGTGGACGCTCGCGTAGTAGGGGAGGATCTCGTTCAGGTAGGCCGACACCACGGACAACGCCGGGGCGGAGGCGCCGTAATCGAGGTTGGCGTACCGCACGTGTCCGCCTGAAATCAGGGGTGCCTGGATTTCGGCGCCGGTGACGGCAGCGAGCGGCCGGCCGGCTGCGGCATGGCGTCCGTCGGGGACGTTGGCTTCGGCAATGGCGGGCTGGGGGGAGACGGTGGCAGTTGTCACAGAGACCTCACTTGATGACAGGACTCCGCCATGGGGGAATCCGCGCTTGCCGCATCCGCTCCGGACCGGCCTGGTCGTCACCCGGGGCACCCCACCGCGAATGGAGGGTTGCCGGCCAGCAAACCGGGGTTTTGCGCTGGCACTCGTGACCTGCCTAAAAGCGTAGGACATGGGGCGGCCAGGATTGAAGCCGCGGCAATTGTTAAGGCGTTTATTACGCACAGCCGAATAAACGACGCCGGACACCTCCCCAGGAAGGTGTCCGGCGTCGCATTATTCGCTTTTATGCGGAAAGCGCATCAGTTACAGCAGGTCGTCCAGGTATGGGTTCAGGCGGTGCAGGACCTCTGAGTGCAGGATTGAGTTCGTGGCCAGGGCGTTTCCGCCGAACGGGCCGTCCTCGCCTTCCAGGGATGTGAACCGGCCGCCGGCCTCCACCACGATTGGCACCAGGGCGGCCATGTCATAGAGGTTCAGCTCCGGTTCGCAGGCGATGTCCACAGAGCCCTCGGCCACCATGCAGTACGACCAGAAATCACCGTAGGCCCGGGTCCGCCAGACGTCCTCGGTCAGGCCAAGGAACTCGTCAAGGTTTCCGCGTTCCTTCCACCCGCCCAGGCTGGAGTAGGAGAGGGAGGCGTCGGAAAGCTTCGACACGTCGGAGACGCGGAGCCGGGTGGCGGCGGCAAGGGACCTCCCCATGTACGCGCCCATGCCTTTCGCCGCCCACCAGCGTTTGCCAAGGGCCGGGGCGCTGACCACGCCCACCACCGGTTCACCCTCGTCCACGAGGGCGATGAGCGTGGCCCACACCGGAACGCCGCGGACAAAGTTCTTGGTCCCGTCAATGGGATCGATGATCCAGCGCCGCGAACCGTGGCCGGTGCTCCCGAACTCCTCGCCCAGGACGGCGTCGCGGGGCCGGGATCGGGAGAGCTGGCCGCGGATGGCTTCCTCGGCGGCCTTGTCCGCGTCGGTGACCGGCGTCAGGTCCGGCTTGGTCTCAACGTGGAGGTCCAGGGCCTTGAAGCGGCTCATTGTCTGGTCATCCACGGAGTCGGCCAGGACATGGGCCAGGCGCAGGTCATCGTTGTAGCTCGAAGCGGGTTGGATCATGGTTCCAAACTACCGTCTGCAAACGGTTCTGCCGGGAGAACGCGTCAGTTGACGCTGCCGAGCTCCTTGGTTTCCTGTGCTTCCATCCGTGGATCCGCTCCCAGCAACCGCCGCAGGGACGCCAGCCGGGCAGGGCCGGTGGGGCCCGCGTGTCCGGCCGCCACCCAGTCGTCGAGGCCACAGTCCACCGCGGTTGCCGTGTGCTTGCAGCCCCGTTCGCACTTCTCGATGCCGGGGGAGAGGTCAGGGAATGAACGCAGGATCCGGTCCGGGTCCACGTGGGCCAGGCCGAAGGAACGGATGCCGGGGGTGTCGATGATCCAGCTGCCGGCTGGCGCATCCGCCAGCCGCAGGGCAAGGGCGGACGACGACGTGTGGCGGCCGCGTCCGGTCACGGCGTTTACTCCGCCGGTGGCCCGCTCGGCGCCGGTCAGCGCGTTCACCATGGTGGACTTTCCGACACCGGAGTGCCCGAGCATCACGGTGACCTTGCCGTCGAGGTGGTCACGGAGGGCAGCCACTGCCGCGCTGTCCAGCCGCGCCGAGAGGCCGTCATCGGACCGGGCGTCGATGCCCGACGCCTGGGCATCGGCGGTCCGGCTGATGATGACCGGGAAGTCCAGGTGAGTGTAGTTGGAAAGGAGTTCAGCAGGGTCTTTGACGTCGGCCTTGGTGACCAGCAGGATGGGCTCGATCCCGGCGTCGTAGGCGGCCACCAGCGCGCGGTCAATGAATCCCGTGCGGGGCTCCGGGTTGGCCGCAGCCACCACGATCACCAACTGGTCCGCGTTGGCCACCACCGCGCGCTCAATGGGGTCGGTATCGTCGGCGCTGCGGCGCAGGAGCGTATGGCGGTCCTGGATCTTCACCAGCCGGGCCAGCGTGTCCGGTGCGCCGGACACGTCCCCCACCAGCGACACGAAATCGCCCGCAACGACGGGGGAGCGGCGCAGTTCCCGGGCGCGCGCGGCAATGACAACGCGCTCGTTTTCCGAGTCCTCGTCCACCACTGCTGTATACCGGCCCCGGTCCACCGTGATGATCCGTCCGGTCACGGCGTCGTCATGGCTGGGCCGGTCCTTGGTGCGTGGCCGGGAACCCTTCTTGCTGGGACGGATGCGAACGTCCGATTCGTCCCAGGAACCAGTGCTACGCGCCACTGACGCGCCCTTCCGGTCCGGCTACGGACCCCGCTTCCTGGGCCAGCATGCCGGCCCACAGCTGTGGGAAGTCCGGCATGGTCTTGGCGGTGGTGCCGATGTCCTCCACCTGGACGCCCTCCACCGCGAGTCCCAGGATGGCGCCCGCCGTGGCCATGCGGTGGTCCGCGTAGCTGTGCACGACGCCGGCATGCAGCGGGGCGGGCCGGATCACCAGGCCGTCGCTGGTTTCCTCGGCGTCGCCGCCGAGCCGGTTGATCTCCGCCACCAGGGCCGCGAGCCGGTCCGTCTCATGCCCCCGCAGGTGGGCGATCCCGGTGAGCCGGGAAGGTCCCGAGGCCAGGGCGCACAGGGCTGCCACCGTCGGAGCCAGTTCACTGGTGTCCGCGAAGTCACCGCCCTTGATCTCCGGGCCGCCGGTGACGGTCAGGACGCCGTCAGCCAGGGTCACCGTGGCGCCCATGCTGGCCAGGATTCCGCGCCAAAGGTCTCCCACCTGCTGGGTTTCCGCCGGCCAGTTGGGAATCCGAACCGTCCCCCGCGAGGCGAGGGCCGCCGCAAGGAAGGGCCCGGCGTTGGACAGGTCCTGTTCGATCCGCTGGTCGAAGGCGCGGATGGGACCAGGCGCCACAACCCAGTGGTTGGGGACGGAATCGTCCACTGACACGCCGGCGCCGCGCAGGACGGCCACCGTCATGTTGATGTGGTCCAGGCTGGGCACCGGCTTGCCCACGTGTTCCAGGTGCAGGCCCTCGTCGAACCGCGCCCCCACCAGGAGGAGGGCGGAGACGAACTGCGAGGAGGCGCTGGCGTCGATCACCAGATGCCCGCCGCGCACTGCGCCGCTGCCTTCCACCACGAAGGGGAGCGACGACGGCGCGCTGCCGTCTTCGGCGGAGACGGCCACGCCCAGGGCCTTGAGGGCCTCGATGATGGTTCCCATGGGCCGCTTACGGGCGTGGGGGTCGCCGTCGAACAGGCTGGCTCCATTGCGGAGCGCTGCCAGCGGCGGAACGAACCGCATGACGGTGCCGGCGAGTCCGCAGTCGATCCTGGTCAACGAAGCCGACGCTGCCGCCGGCAGCGGCACCACCTCCAGGTCGGGACCGAAGGCGCCGTCCCCGGGTACTTCGGTGATAACGGCACCGAGCTGCCGGAGTGCGTCGACCATGAGCGCCGAGTCCCTGGAATGCAGGGGCGCCCGCAGCCGGGACGGGCCGTCCGCGAGGGCTGCCAGGACCAGGTACCTGTTGGTCAGGGATTTCGATCCGGGCACCGTCACGGTGGCGTCAACGGGCCGGAACGCAAAAGGCGCGGCCCAATGGTGGACAGGTATTCCGGAGCCGTCCCGGGTGGCAGCTGCTGCGGTCATTCGTGTTTATGCTCCCGTGGCGTGTTCGACGGCGCGGCGCACGGCCTTGTCCGCCTTGTTCAGTCTCTTGGTGGTGGTCTTGCGGGCGTCGGCGGCCAGATGCGAGGCATTCCTGCGGGCACCGGCCGCCAGGTGCTCGGCGCGCCAGGCCAGGCCGGGCTTGCCAGCGGTGTCAACGGAAGCGAGCAGGGCGCCGCCGCTCAGCGAGAGGTTCTTGAGCAGCTGGTTCCGGCGGCCTTCGCGCCCTTCCTTGCTGCTGATGTCCGCACTGCGCCACTCAACAAAGGTGTTCAGGAGCGAAATCACCGTCAACAGGCCGGCTGACAGCCGGGAGAACTTACCAAGGCCGAACAGGACACCGGCTCCCACCTGGGTCCCGCCGATGACCCGGGCGAGGGTCTTTTCGTTCGCTTGGAAGGGGAGCGAGGCTGCGGCCTTGCGCAGCAGCGGTGAGAGCTGCTGTGCGGTGTCGTCGGCGTTCCTGAGCTTATCCAGTCCGGCAAGAACGAAACTGGAGGCAAGCATGGGCCGTGCGAGGGTGCGGACAAAGGGCATGGATTTCCTCCTGGATGGACGAGCCGCGGCGAGCGGCGGAGTCGGTCCTAGTCTTGCACTTTTGGGGAATATTTGCCCGTGGGAGGCGGTTATGGCAAACGGGTCCGCGACACGGGGCCCGACGATCATTCACCCGATACAGAGCGGAGTTGGCCCTTGGGGAAGGTGTTGGACGGAACCAGGCAGGCGGGACCGGTGGCAGTGGACAAGCTGGCCTCAGAGCCGCCGGAGTACGGCATGCCCCGTGCAGGGAGCCTGACAGTAGACTTGAAGGCAATGAACACCCTGGACCCGGCCGTTGCGGCCATGTATGAGGCTACCCCCGGCGAAGTGAACGGGAAGGCCGGTTCCGCGCCCGTGCCTGCCGGACAGGCAGGACCTGTCCCGGTGGCCGCTGACGCGGAAACCGGGGACGGCGCGCTGGACGTCTCCACCGAGAGCGTGGAACAGCGCCGCCTTCGCTTTGAACGCGACGCCATGCAGTACGTCGACCAGCTGTACTCCGCTGCCATGCGCATGGCACGGAACCCGTCCGACGCGGAAGACCTGGTGCAGGAGGCCTACACCAAGGCTTTCTCCGCCTTCCACCAGTACAAGCCGGGTACGAACCTGAAAGCCTGGTTGTACCGGATCCTGACCAACACATACATCAACCTCTACCGGAAGAGGCAGCGCGAGCCGTTGCAGTCCAACTCGGACAGCATTGAGGACTGGCAGCTGGCACGGGCGGAATCACACACCTCGAGCGGGCTGCGTTCGGCCGAGGCTGAAGCGCTGGACCACCTCCCGGATTCGGACGTGAAGCGGGCGCTGCAGGATATTCCGGAGGAGTTCCGCCTGGCGGTTTACTTCGCCGACGTGGAGGGCTTCGCCTACAAGGAAATCTCAGACATCATGAACACGCCTATCGGCACGGTGATGTCCCGGCTCCACCGCGGCCGGCGAATGTTGCGGGACATGCTCGCGGAATATGCCGCCGAGCGGGGATTCAAAACGGCCGCCGATGCCTCGGATGCGGCAGGAAGCAAAGCACAGGAGAACAGGAAATGAGCGACTGCCAGGGATTGGGCGATTGCGACGACACCCGGATGCAACGCATCTACGAATACCTTGACGGGGCACTGACCCGCGAGGACCTTACGGAAATCAAGAACCACCTTGATGACTGCCCTGAGTGCACGGAACAGTATGACCTGGAGTGCGTCATCCGCAACATGGTCAAGCGTTCCTGCACGGAGTCCGCTCCGGACAACCTGAAGAACGCCATCCTGGACAGGATCCACGCCATCCGTCCCGTGGAGGCATAGGCATAAGCCGTGTGAGCGGAACAGGGCCGCAGACAGCAAAGGACCCCGGAAGCCGATTGGCTTGCGGGGTCCTTTGCTTGAACCGTAGTTCCTGGCATTTGCCTAGGTGTTGGGGCGCTTCCCGTGGTTCGCGCCGCCACGCTTACGGTCACGACGCTTGCGTGCACGCTTGCTCATAGCTGGCCTCCTTACTGTTGGTACTCAAAAAGAGCTGCCCTCAAGTCTCCCACATGATGTGGCGGCCCGCGAACCGGGAAGGGCGGATGACCTGCGGCAGCGCGGCAGGAGGAGACGCCGGGCCTAAGACTGGAGGGTGCTGCGGATGGCAGCGCGGGCCTGGTCCAGGGCTGCCCTGACGGTTTCCAGTGTCCCGGGGCTGATGGGACGGTGTATGCCCTGCTGCCGGAGGTCTGCGCACAGCTCGTCGCGGAACTTCTGCACCATCAGTTCCACGTCCAGCCTCTGCAGGGAGGCCGCGATGTCATGCTCGACCCCGGCCACATCCTCCCGGCGCCGGTCCAGTTCGGCAAGGCCGTCGGCGGTGATGCGGTAGTTGGTGCGCCGTCCGGCCCGTTCGGTGGCCACCAGGCCGTCCTCCTCGAGCTTGCCCAAGCGGGGGTAGATGGTTCCGGCGCTGGGGGAGTAGGTCCCGCCGAACCGGTCCTTGAGCGCCTTGATGAGCTGATAGCCGTGCTTGGGCCCGCCTTCCAGCAGGGCCAGGAGATAGAGGCGCAACGCACCGTGTGCGAAGACGGGCGGCATCAGCCGTGGGCTTCCCCGCCACCGTCAACAGGTTCGGGAGCGTGGACGATGGTAGTCCTGCCCGACACCGAATTGGTCCGGACGAGCATCAGTTGCCCGTCCGGACCGGCAATGGTTTCCACTTTGCCGTTGGCCAGGAGGCACTGCCGGCCGTCAAGGATCACCGCTCCGCCGGCGGATTTGGCCACGATATCGGCGCCGACGTCGTGCGGCATCCTGATGGTAAGGTCCCCGGACACCGAGTTGGAGCCGAAGTCGCGGGTAAAGCCGAGCAGCTCGACGCTGAGGTGGCCGCTCACGGTGTTGGTGCGGACATTGGTGAAGTGGCCGGAGGCGGTGACCGTTCCGGAGACACTCTTGGCGGTGAGCACGCCGCGGTGGTTCCTCACGTCCACGCTGCCGCTGATGGTGGTCACCTGCAGCTCGCCGGTGGTGCTGTCCGCCACCACCGAACCTGACACGGTGTTCAGCCGGACATGGGCGGAGACGCCCGAAATGAGTCCCTCACCGCTGACGGTACCTGCCTCGACCTCCACCCCTTGGGGAACGGCGATGGTGATGACAGCGGAATTCTCGCTGTTGTGGTTGACCGTCTCCATGAGGTTCTTGAACCAGCCCTGGGCACCGTGCAGCTGATGCCGCACTTCCAGCCTGCCGCTGTTGAGCGACACGGCCACCGGATCGCCGTGCACCTCGGCAAGCTCCAGCCGGACCCCTGGTCCGGAGTGCGTTACGACCTGAAACCTGCCCCGGACCATGCCCAGCTTCAAGGACGTCACGCCGTCGATGTCCATCGTTTGCGCCTCTGTAACAGTCCAGGCCTGCCCGGTCATGGTCCCCTCCATAAGACGATATATCGCGTTTCAGTCCAACGTAATGCTGCCGCGAGGCGGGGTCAAGGTATCTCGAAAGGGGTTACTGGGGTGCATCCAGGCGGAGCCACTGGAACCAGCCGCGGTGCAGCACCAGCCATGCCATGAGGCCATACCCCGCCTGGCCGGGGGTTCCGCCGTTGGCCGCAAGATCCTGGCGCCACTGTTCGTGGTTCAACAACGGCGAGAACGTGTCGACATAGAGGTGCTTGCGGCGGGTGGTGACGTCGGCGAAGGCGGTGTTCAGTTCGTCAAGCCGCCGGTTCTGCGCCGGATCAAGTGTCGGAGGCGGCCCCACAACAAAAACCTCGATCCGGTTCTGGGAAGCCGAGTCCAGGATGTTGGCCAGGTTCAGCCTGCTCCGTGCCGTGGAGAGGCCAAACTCGATGTCCCGTCCGGACAGGCCGATGACCAGCCTGTTCTCCGCCTGCGCGCTGAAACGCCGGCCGGCTTCATCCAGCCAGCGCGCGGCCAGCCCCTCCGTACCTTCCTGCGGACAGGGGAGGGAGTAGCTTTCCAGGAGCATGCCGTCCTGGGGAGTGCGGGCCAGGACGCGGCCCAGCCAGCCAAGCGCCCTGGGATCGCCCAGTCCGGCCAGCAGTTCGTCTCCTACAGCTGCGATCCGCAGCTTCCTGTCTTCCACGCGTTCCTCTTTACTTCGGTACGGGTTTGCTTCGGTACGGCCGCTGCATCGTCGCCGCCGCTGCTGCGGAGGTACGGGGCGGCGCTGTTCATCCCATTAAACAGAACTGCCCGGCCGGAGTCTGGTATTTCGACTCCGGCCGGGCAGCCTTACTGCTTACTTCCGTGCAAATGCCTGCTTCAGCAGGACATCCTGTTCCGCGGCGTGCCGCTTCATGGAACCGGCAGCCGTGGAGGCGGATGCCGGCCGGGACACCAGACGGACGCGGCGGTCGAGGGCTTCCGGCAGGTTGAGGCCGATGAACGGCCACGGTCCCTGGTTGGCCGGCTCGTCCTGGGCCCAGACGACGTCGGCATTCGGGTACTTGGCAAGCTCCGCAGCGATCTCCTCGTGCGGCAGCGGGTAGAGCTGCTCCACGCGGACAATGGCCGTGGTCTTGTCGCCGGTCTTCTGCCGGGTGGACAGAAGATCGTAGTACAGGCGGCCGGACACCAGCAGGACGCGTTCGACGGCGGTCGCCGGCAGCTGCTCATGCTCACCGATGACGGGGCGGAAGGTGCCGTTGGTGAAGTCCTCCACGGACGACGCGGCAGCCTTCAGGCGCAGCAGCTGCTTGGGCGTGAAGATGATCAGCGGCTTCCGCGGGCGGTTGTACGCCTGGCGGCGCAGCAGGTGGAAGTGCGAGGCCGCCGTGGTGGGGTTGGCCACGATCATGTTGTCTTCTGCACACAGCTGCAGGAAGCGCTCGATCCTCGCCGAGGAGTGGTCAGGTCCCTGGCCTTCGTAGCCGTGCGGGAGCATCAGGACCAGCGAGGAGCGCTGGCCCCACTTCTGCTCGGCAGAGGAGATGAATTCGTCGATGATGGTCTGCGCACCGTTGACGAAGTCGCCGAACTGGGCTTCCCAGAGGACCAAGGCATCCGGGCGCTCCACGGAGTAGCCGTACTCGAAGCCCATGGCAGCGTATTCGGACAGCAGCGAGTCATAGATCCACAGCTTGGCCTGGTCGTCGGAAAGGTTGCCCAGCGGCAGCCATTCCTTGCCGTTGGCGCGGTCGTGGAAGACAGCGTGGCGCTGCACGAACGTGCCGCGGCGCGAGTCCTGGCCGGCGAGGCGTACGGGCACGCCTTCCATGATCAGGGAGCCGAACGCCGCAATTTCGCCGAAGCCCCAGTCGATGCCGCCCTGACGGGACATCTGCTCGCGCTTCTCCAGCAGCTGCTTCAGCTTCGGGTGGACCGTGAAGCCGTCGGGAATCTCGACGTGTGCCTTGCCGATCCGCGCCAGGGTCTCGGCGCTGATGGCCGTGGAGACCGGAGCGCTGACGCTGGAATCGGACTGCTGTGCCATGGGCCGCTCGATATCGGACACGGCGGCGGAATCCGCGGTGACGATCGGGATGGGGGAGGTCTGGGCGGCGTGGGTCTCGGCAAAGACCCGCTCCAGCCGTTCCTGGTAGTCGCGGAGCAGCTGCTCGGCTTCTTCCTCCGTGATGTCCCCACGGCCGATCAGCGACTCGGTGTACAGCTTGCGGACGGAGCGCTTGGCCTCGATCAGGTTGTACATCAGCGGCTGGGTCATCGAGGGGTCGTCGCCCTCGTTGTGGCCGCGGCGCCGGTAGCACACCATGTCGATGACGACGTCCTTGTGGAAGCGCTGGCGGAATTCGTAGGCAAGCTGGCCGATGCGGACAACGGCCTCGGGGTCATCGCCGTTCACGTGGAAGACCGGTGCCTGGATCATTTTGGCAACGTCGGTGGAGTACGTGGACGAGCGCGAGGACGACGGGGCGGTGGTGAAGCCGACCTGGTTGTTGACCACGATGTGGATGGTTCCGCCGGTGCGGTAGCCGCGCAGCTGGGAAAGGTTGAGCGTTTCCGCCACCACGCCCTGGCCGGCGAAGGCAGCGTCGCCGTGGACCATGATGGGCAGGACAGGGAACGATTGGCCCTGGTCCAGGCGGTCCTGCTTGGCCCTGACAATGCCTTCGAGGACGGAGTCCACGGCTTCGAGGTGCGACGGGTTGGCGGCCAGGTAGACCTTGGTCTCCTTGCCGTTGTCCGACGTGAAGGTGCCCTCGGTGCCAAGGTGGTACTTGACGTCACCGGAGCCCTGGACCGAGCGGGGATCCTGCGTGCCTTCGAACTCGCGGAACACCTGGGCGTAGGTCTTCCCGGCGATGTTCGTCAGCACGTTGAGGCGGCCACGGTGTGCCATGCCGATGGCAACCTCGTCCAGGCCGTCGTCGGCTGCATCGGACATGATGGCGTCCAGCAGCGGGATCAGGGACTCGCCGCCTTCCAGCGAGAAGCGCTTTTGCCCAACGAACTTGGTCTGCAGGAAGGTCTCGAAGGCCTCGGCCGCGTTCAGCTTGGAAACGATCCGCAGCTGTTCTTCGCGGCTGGGCTTCGAGTAGGGGTGTTCCAGCTGGTCCTGGAACCACTTGCGCTCGGCAGGCTCCTGGATATGCATGTATTCGATGCCGGTGGTGCGGCAGTAGGCATCGCGCAAGACACCGAGGATGTCACGGAACTTCAGCATCGACTTGCCGCCGAAGCCGCCGGTGGGCCACTCGCGGTCCAGGTCCCAGAGGGTCAGGCCGTAGGTGAGGACGTCGAGGTCCGGGTGCTTGCGCTGGACGTACTCCAGGGGATCGGTATCCGCCATAAGGTGTCCGCGCACGCGGAAGGAGTGGATCAGCTGCTGGATCCGGGCCACCTTGTTGATCTCGTCTGCCGGATCCACCTGCAGGTCCGGGCTCCAGCGCACGGGCTCGTAGGGGATGCGCAGGGCTTCGAAGATCTCGTCGTAGAAGTTCTGCGCACCAAGCAGCAGCTGGTGCACCAGCTTGAGGAACTCGCCGCTGCCGGCGCCTTGGATGACGCGGTGGTCGTACGTCGAGGTCAGGGTGAGGACCTTGCTGATGGCGTTGTGCGCGATGATCTTTTCGCTGGCGCCCTGGAACTCGGCGGGGTAGTCAAGGGCGCCGACGCCGATGATGGCGGCCTGGCCCTTGGAGAGGCGCGGCACCGAGTGCACGGTGCCGATGCCGCCGGGGTTGGTCAGGGACACGGTGGTGCCCTGGTGGTCGTCAGCGGTGAGCTTGCCGTTGCGGGCGCGCTTGATGAGGTCCTCATACGTGTGCCAGAACTCGGCGAAGTTGAGGGTCTCGGCCTTCTTGATGTTCGGGACCATGAGCAGGCGGGTACCGTCGGGCTTGGGCATGTCGATGGCGATGCCGAAGTTGACGTGTGCCGGCTGGACTGCGACAGGCTTGCCGTCCACCTCGTCGTAGTAGACGTTCATCGACGGGAACTGGGACAGCGCGCGGATCACGGCGTAGCCAATGAGGTGCGTGAAGGAAACCTTGCCGCCGCGGGCGCGGGCGAGGTTGGAGTTGATGACCACGCGGTTGTCGATCAGCAGCTTGGCGGGAATTGCGCGGACGCTGGTGGCGGTGGGCACCTCAAGGCTGGTGACCATGTTGGTGGCGATGGCCTTGGCCGGTCCGCGGAGGACGGAGACGACGTCCTCCTCCGGCGCCGTGGGAGCCTTGACGTTCTTGGGCAGCTGCGCAGGAATGGGCTGCGAGCCGGTTCCTGCTTCGGTCTTCTTGCCGCCGTCGCGTGCCTCCGTGGCGGGGGCCTTCTTCACGGGTGCAGGGGCCGCTGCCGGAACGGCGGGCGCCGGGGCGGCCGGGGGAGCGGCAGGGGCTGCGGCCGGCGACGGTGCCGAAGCAGAGGGTGCCGGCTTCACCACGGGGAGTTCCCGGGTAGGAGGGTTGGCAGCGTGAGCGGAATTTCCGTTGTTGGAAGAACCGTTACCCGAGTCGAAGGATTCAAACAGTGGCCACCATTTGGCGTCCACAGCGTTCTTGTCCTTTTGGTACTGCTCGTACAGTTCGTCCACGAGCCACTCGTTCCCGCCAAATTCCTCTGGTAGACGGTGGCTTGGCTGCTCTGGCACTTGAAATACGCCTCTTCCATGAGTTTGATTTCTCTTTGGCCCCCCGGTGCTTCAGCACTGCGATCGAACCAGTCTCTGCGTCCTCTGAACCCAGACCCTTTGCAAGTCTAGTGAGCATCTTGTGTTAACTGCCAATAAGGGTGACCCAAATCATGAAGTGACGTTCGCGGGGCTAAATGCAGGGCTAAAAAAGCGTCCGAATATGGGCCCAGGGACGGGCAGCCCCGCACCCCGCCATGCCTTGCCGGCAGCCCCGGGAAGCGCTTGGGGGCCGGAAAACGTGCCGGTCCCGGACACCCTGCCGCGCATCAGGGGAGGGGGTGCGCTCCTGTAGACTGAAAGTCTTATGGACAGTAAATCTAGGTGCCGGCCTGGGCGCTGTCAGCGGAGCTCCAAGAGAAGCACCGCGCAGTCCGCCCCCAGTGCCGGCAAACCCCGACAACGCGCCCATCACCAGCCAACGGCCCAGCTTGCCGCGACCTGCACGGAGCGGTCATCGCGATCCGCCGACCATCCTCCGCCGGGCCGAAACAGCTTTTCCCCTCTCCGTTCGACTGCCCTTAGGCCGCTTTCGGCACTCAGGGCGGGATGCTGAATGGAGTGGCTCCTCCTGGCAGCAGGCTTGCTGCTGATCGCCGGCACCGGATTCTTCGTTGCCGTCGAGTTCTCCCTCATCGCCCTCGACCAGTCCACTGTCCAGCGCGCCATTGACGACGGCGACACCGGCGCCGCGCCGTTGCTCGCCTGCCTTAAATCGCTGTCAACGCAGCTCTCAAGCTGCCAGCTGGGCATCACCCTGACCACGCTGCTCACCGGGTATGTCATGGAACCCTCGGTGGGGCACCTGCTCGAGGCGCCGCTGGCCGCCGTCGGACTTCCGGCCGTGGCCGTGCAGTCCATCTCGCTGGTCCTGGCGATGGTGGTGGCGACACTGCTGTCCATGCTCCTGGGCGAACTGGTGCCCAAGAACATGGCGATTGCGCTGGCGTTTCCCGTGGGCCGGGCACTTGCCGGGCCACAGCTGGTTTTCACGGCCATCTTCAAGCCCGCCATCCTGGTCCTCAACGGCTTTTCCAACAAGGTCCTGCACATCTTCGGGCTGGAAGCCAAGGAGGAAATCTCCGGAGCGCGGACTCCGGCGGAGCTTGCCTCCCTGGTCCGCCGGTCCGCAGCGATGGGAACGCTCGACGCCGGAACCGCCAACTTCATCGCCCGCACGCTGAATTTCTCGACCCGGACGGCCGCTGACGTCATGACGCCGCGCATCCGGCTTGAGACGATCGACGCCGACCAGCCGGTCTCCGATGTGGTGGATGCAGCACGGAGGACCGGATACTCCCGGTTCCCCGTCATAGGTGATTCCGCCGATGACATCCGGGGCCTGGTGCATGTCAAGAAGGCCGTCGCTGTGCCGTGGGAACGGCGCCGCAACCTTGAAGCCGGCGCCATCATGACCGAGGTGCTGCGGGTGCCCGAGACCATCCATCTTGATTCTTTGCTGGCCGAGCTGCGGGAGGGAAACCTCCAGCTGGCCGTCGTGCTCGATGAATATGGCGGCACGGCAGGCATCGCCACACTTGAGGACCTCGTGGAGGAAATCGTGGGCGAGGTGGCGGACGAACACGACAGGGTCCGTCCCGGACTCCTGCAAAGCGCCTCCGGCGACTGGTACTTCCCCGGGCTCCTCCGCCCGGATGAGTTGTCAGAACAGATTCCGGGCTTGAGCGTTCCGGACGAATCAGCCTACGAGACCGTGGGTGGCTACGTCATGAGCAAGCTCGGCAGGATCGCCATGGTGGGTGACGCCGTCGACGTGGGCGGCGGGACCCTCAGCGTCACCAGGATGGACGGCCGCAGGATCGACCGCATCTGCTTCCACCCCACGGAACAACCCGCCGCGCAGGACGCCAATGACAGGAGCAAGCCATGAGCGACTGGGCCGGAATACTCTGGCTGGGCTTCCTCCTGCTGGGCAACGCCTTTTTCGTGGGCGCTGAGTTCGCCATCATGTCCGCGCGCCGCAGCCAGATCGAGCCTTTGGCCGATGCCGGTTCCAAGCGCGCCCAGACCACCCTGCGCGCCATGGAAAACGTGTCGTTGATGCTGGCCTGCGCGCAGCTGGGCATCACCGTGTGTTCGCTGCTGATCCTGCTGGTGGCCGAGCCGGCAATCCACCACCTGCTTGCCGCCCCCATCGAGACGGTGGGCCTGCCGGCGGAAGCCGCGGACGTTGCGGCCTTTGCCGTGGCCCTGATGCTGGTGACCTTCCTGCACGTCACCTTCGGCGAGATGGTGCCCAAAAACATTTCGGTGTCTGTGGCGGACAAGGCGGCACTGGTCCTGGCCCCGCCCCTGCTGTTCATCTCGCGGTTGGTCCACCCGGTGATTTCAGTCCTCAACTGGTCGGCCAACCACATCCTCAAACTCATGCGGATCGAGCCCAAGGACGAAGTGACGTCCTCCTTCACCCTTGAGGAGGTGCAGTCGATCGTCCAGGAGTCCACACGCCACGGGCTGGTGGACGACGACGCCGGGCTCATCACCGGTGCTCTCGAGTTCTCGGAGCACACGGCGGAGGACATCATGGTGCCGCTCGAAAACCTGGTCATGCTGGGGGCTTCCACCACTCCAGTGGAGTTTGAAAAAACCGTCAGCCGTACGGGGTTCTCCCGGTTTCCCATGCTGGATGACGAGGACATGCTCTACGGCTACCTCCACGTCAAGGATGTGCTGTCCATTCCGGAGTCTGCCTACGAGCTGCCGATTGCCGAGAGCCGCATCCGGTCACTGGCCAACCTGGCACTGGGGGACGAGATCGAAAAGGCGATGTCCGTCATGCAGCGAACGGGATCCCATCTGGCCCGCGTAATAGGCCCGGACGGCAGGACCCGAGGTGTGCTCTTCCTGGAGGACGTCATTGAACAGCTCGTTGGCGAAATCCGGGATGCGACGCAGGCCACCGGGATCCGCCGCCTGGGCCAGCCGAACGGAAGCGGACCTAAATAGGAATCATTCGCATTTAGGTATAGGCTTGCACTGTCATCCTCCCCATCTGTGTGAACTGAGGTTTTCCGTGCGCCGTACAGCCGCTGCCAGCTCTTTCCTTGCCGCCTTGACGGGACTTGGGCTGTTGCTGACTGCATGCAGTCCGCAACAGCCCGGAACTCCTGCCTCCGCACAGGGGATCAACGTCGTAGCCTCCACGAATGTGTACGGCGACATCGCCAGGACCATTGGCGGGGATAAGGTCAACGTCACCGCGATCATCAACAGCGCCGGCCAGGATCCGCACTCCTACGAGGCAACCGCCCAGGACCGCCTGACCGTCTCCAAAGCCCAGCTGGTCATCGAAAACGGCGGCGGCTATGACGATTTCCTCCATACCCTGGTGGAGAGCAGCAAGCTGGACAGCGGCTCCGTGCTGACCGCCGTCGAAATCTCCGGCCTTGCCCACCCGGAAGAGGAGACCCAGGCGGCGACCCCGCCGGCGGCGGAAGGTTCGGACGGGCACGATCACGGCGACTTCAACGAGCACGTCTGGTACAGCCTGCCGGCCATGGAACGGGTGGCCGACAGCGTTGCGGAGAAACTCGGCACGCTGGATCCCGGTTCCGCTGCCACATTTAGCGCCAACGCCGACGCGTTCAAGTCCTCCCTCTCCGGGCTGCACAGCCAGCTGGACGCCGGGAAAGCCGCGGCGGCCGGAGGCCAGGTTGCGGTCACCGAACCCGTCCCGCTGTACCTGCTCGAAGATGCGGGCCTGAAGAACGCCACGCCTGAGCAATACACTGCCGCGATCGAGGAGGGCACTGACGTGCCGCCCGCCGCCATGAAGGAAGCCACCGACCTGGTGGCGTCCAGGACGGTGCGGCTGCTGGCCTACAATGCCCAGACCGAAGGCCCGCAGACGGAAACCCTCAAGAAGGCGGCCCAAGCCGCAGGCGTTCCGGTGGTGGACTTCACCGAAACCCTGCCGGAGGGCAAGACCTACCTGCAGTGGATGACGGACAATGTGAACAACGTCAGCAAAATTCTGGAGTCAAACAGGTGAAATCCGTCGTCAGCCTCGAAGGGGCGTGCCTCAAGTTCGGTCAGCGCACGCTCTGGGAGGACCTGGACCTGGAGATCAGGCCCGGTGAATTCTTCGCCGTGCTGGGTCCCAACGGCAGCGGCAAAACCAGTTTCCTGAAAGTCCTCCTGGGCCTGCAGAAGCTGCACTCCGGAAAGGCCTCCCTGGGCGGACGGCCCGTGGAACGCGGCAGCAACCTGATTGGCTACATTCCCCAGCAAAAGTCCTTTCCGCAGGACACACCCATGCGTGCCCGTGACCTGGTGGCGCTGGGCGTCGATGGGCACCGCTGGGGCGTCCGGCTGTCGGCGGCCAAGACAAACCGCAAGGTGGACCAGCTCCTGGAGCTGGTGGGAGCTTCCGACTACGCCAAAGTTCCGGTTGGCCAGCTCTCCGGCGGCGAACAGCAGCGGCTGAGGGTGGCGCAGGCGCTGGCAACGGATCCCCAGGTCCTGCTTTGCGATGAGCCGCTGTTGTCCCTTGACCTGCACCACCAGCAGGCAGTCAGCGCCCTGATCAACAAACAAAGCCGTGAACACAACAGCGCCGTTGTCTTCGTTACCCACGAAATCAACCCCATTATCGACTACGTCGACCGGGTCCTGTACCTGGCAGGGGGGCGGTTCCGGGTGGGGACACCGGAAGAGGTCATGACCACTGAAGTGCTCTCCGACCTGTACGGCACCCAGGTAGAGGTGATCCACGCCAACGGGCGGATCGTCGTCGTTGGCCTTCCCGATGCCACCACCCACCACCACGCCGCGGCCGACGCCCTGGCGGGGGAGGCCGCGTAGTGGACGCCGACAGCATCCTCGGGGCCATCTTCAACTTCGACAACTACGGCGAACTGCTGGTGCTGGTCCAGAACTCCATCTGGGCGGGCGCCATCCTGGGGCTCCTTGGCGGCCTGGTGGGCACGTTCGTCATGAAGCGCGACCTTGCCTTCGCGGTCCACGGCATCTCCGAACTTTCCTTCGCGGGCGCCGCCTTCGCCCTGCTGGTCGGCGCGGACGTGGTCTTCGGCTCGCTCATCGGATCAGTGGCCGCAGCACTGCTGCTGGGCCTGATGGGAGTCAGGGCCAGGGACAAGAACTCAACCATCGGCGTGATCATGCCCTTCGGCCTGGGCCTCGGAATCCTGTTCCTGTCCTTGTACCAGGGCCGCGCCGCGAACAAGTTCGGGCTCCTCACGGGGCAAATCGTCTCCGTGGATACCGTCCAGCTCCAGGCCCTCGCCGGGACCGCCGTCGTGGTCATGCTCGTGCTGCTGGCAATCTGGCGGCCGCTGAACTTCGCCAGCGTGGATCCCGAGCTCGCCGAGGCGCGGGGAGTCCCGGTCCGCACGCTGGCCATCGTGTTCATGGTGGTCCTGGGCGTCAGTGTGGCCTTGTCCATCCAGGTGGTTGGCGCCCTGCTGGTGCTTGCCCTGCTGATTACGCCTGCGGCCGCGGCGCTGCGGGTCACGTCCTCGCCGGTAGCGGCGGTGGTCCTGAGCGTCATCTTCGCGGTCACTGCAACCGTGGGCGGAATCCTGCTGGCATTGGGCGGACGGATCCCCATCAGCCCCTACGTCACCACATTGTCATTCCTGATCTACGTGGTGTGCCGCGCCATCAGCTCGGTGCGCGACGCCCGCGGCATCAACGGGCGGGTCCTTACAGCTTCCCGGCGGCCTTAAGGGCGGTGCACTCCGGGCACAGGCCAAAAATTTCCACCGTGTGGTCCACCTCGGTGAATCCATGGTCCGCCGCCGTGCGCACTGCCCACGTTTCGACGGCGGGTGCTTCCACTTCCACGGCCTTCCCGCAGTTCCTGCACAGCAGGTGGTGGTGGTGGGCAGTGACGGCGCAGCGCCGGTACACCGCTTCGCCGTCGCCATTGCGCAGCACATCCACCAGTCCCTCGTCGGCGAGCGACTGCAGGATCCGGTAGGCAGTGGCCAGTGACACGGACACGCCCTGGTTCTGCAGGATCCGGTAGAGCTCCTGCGTGCTGACGAAGTCGTCCAGGTGGTCCAGCGCCGCGCTGACGGCCTTGCGCTGCTTGGTTACGCGCTGTTCCCTGCCGCCTCCTGCCGGGGATGGGGCGGCGGAATCAGCCTTGACGCCGATCGGCATGGACGAACTCGCTTCCGTGGGGGGCAAACACCAAGATTACCAGCCGGAGCTTCGGCGGCGGGGCCGGGGACGGCAGGGTCCGTGGACACGATTCCGGGGCGGACCCTAGGCTGGCGCTATGAAGCTGACCAAATACACCCACGCCTGCATCCGGCTCGAGAAGGAAGGCAGGGTCCTGGTCCTGGACCCCGGCACCTTTTCCGAATCAGCCGAGGCGCTGTCCGGGGCGCAGGCCGTCCTGGTGACCCACGAACACCCGGACCATATCGACATCAAGGCCGTGGTGGCCGCCCTTGACGGAGACCAGGGCCTGGTACTGTACGCCCCGCACGGCGTCGCCGAACAATTGCGGGGGGAAGCTCCGGCTGCGGCAGACCGCATCCACACGGTGGAACCCGGCCAGTCCTTCCAGGCAGCCGGCTTCGATATCCGCAGCTTCGGCGGCCAGCATGCCCTGATCCACCCGCAGATCCCCGTGGTGGCGAACATCGGTTTCCTGGTGGACGGCAACGTGTACCACCCGGGGGACTCGTTCGTCATCCCGGACGGAATCCCGGTCCGGACGCTCCTGGTCCCGCTGCACGCGCCGTGGAGCAAATCCGCCGAGGTGGTGGACTTCGTCATCGGGGTGCGGGCGCCGCGCGCATTCCAGATCCATGACGGGCTGCTCAATGAGAACGGCCTGGGCATCGTTGAAGGCCACGTCAAGCGGATCGGCGCCAAGTACGGCACCGAGTACCGGCACCTGGCGGCCCGCGAATCCGTGGAGGTTTAGGCAGGAGCGCCGGTCCACTCGCCGGTGTCCAGGAAGCGCGAAATCACTGCCTCGTACGGCGCGGGATCCAGCCCCCGGGAAGCCAGCCAGTCCTGGTTCCAGTAGGTCCCCGCGTACCGTTCGCCGCCGTCGCACATCAAGGAGACGACGCTGCCCCGGCGGCCCTCCGACAGCATCTGCGCCACCGTCTGCCAAGCTCCCCACAGGTTGGTGCCCGTGGACGGGCCCGCGTGCAGCCCGGCGAAAGAGTCCAAGTGCCGCATCGCGGCGATCGAGGCGGCATCCGGGACCTGGACCATGCGGTCGATCACCGAGGGGATGAAGCTCGGCTCCATCCGGGCCCGGCCAATCCCTTCGATCCGCGAGGGGCGGGTGGGGCGTCCGGCTGTTTCCCCCAGCCAGCCTGGATAGAACGCGGAGTTCTCGGGGTCCACCACCAGCAAGCGTGTTGCATGGCTGTGGTAGCGCAGGAACCGGCCGATCGTGGCACTGGTTCCACCCGTGCCGGCGCCCACCACGATCCATTCCGGCACCGGGTGCTGCTCCAGGCTGAGCTGGCCGAAGATGGATTCGGCGATGTTGTTGTTCCCGCGCCAGTCCGTGGCCCGCTCCGCGAACGTGAACTGGTCCATGTAATGCCCGTTGCAGGTGGCGGCCACTTCCTCCGCCGTGGCATAGACATCCGAGGCGTTCTCCACCAGCAGGCAGGAGCCGCCGAATTTTTCGATCAACGCGATTTTTTCCGGGCTGGTGGTGCGTGCCATCACGGCAACAAAGGGGAGCCCCAGCAGTTGGGCGAAGTAGGCTTCCGAGACCGCCGTGCTGCCGCTCGAGGCCTCCACGATGGTGGTGTCCGCCCGGATCCAGCCGTTGACCAGGCCGAACAGGAACAGGGACCTGGCCAGCCGGTGCTTCAGGCTGCCGGAACGGTGGGTGGATTCGTCCTTGAGGTACAGCTGGATGCCCCACTGTTCGGGCAGCGGCACGGAGTACAGGTGGGTGTCCGCGGAGCGGTTGTTTTCGGCCCTGATGGTCACGATGGCCTGGTCGGCCCAGTCCCGGTCCGAGCCGTCATGGTTCCTGCCGGTGCTGCCCTCAATCGTCACCAGTCCAGCCTACCCGCGGCACCGGGAGCAGCCCGTCTAGAGTGGGACCGTTGGCCGGCCAGGTACGATGTTCCGCATCGGCCGCCCCATGCAATAGAAGGAGCACCGATGAAACCCTTGATGGACGTTCCCGCCCTGGAAGCCAGGTTGGCCGCCGGGCACCGCACGGTGCTGCTGGACGTGCGCTGGGTGCTGGGCGATTCCCACGGCCGCGACCACTACCTCGCCGGGCATCTGCCGGGCGCGGTGTTCGTGGACCTGGCCTCCGAGCTTTCGGATCCGGCGGTTCCTGACCGGGGACGGCACCCCCTGCCGTCCGCCGGACAGTTCCAGGAGTCGGCCCGGCGCTGGGGCATCAGGAGGGGCGACGTGGTGGTGGCCTACGATGACAGCTCGAACATGGCCGCCGCCCGGGTGTGGTGGATGCTCCGTGATGCCGGCCTGGACAAGGTTTACCTGCTCGACGGCGGCCTGGGCGCGTGGCGTGCCGCAGGCCTGCCCGTCGAAGCGGGCCCCGTCCATCCCGCGCCGGGTGACGCGGAGCTGGGCAGCGGACACATGCCGGTGGTCGACGCCGGGGCTGCCGCCGCCTGGCCGCGCCATGGCCTGCTGCTCGATGCCAGGGCAGGGGAACGGTACCGGGGCGAGGTTGAACCCGTTGACCCCCGGGCCGGCCATATTCCAGGAGCCTTGAGTGCCCCCACCACGGGGAACGTGGACGACGGCGGGCGGTTCCTTTCCCGGGCAGAGCTGCGGCGGCGGTTCGAATCCCTTGGGGTCGCTGCCGGCCGGCCCGTGGCCGTCTACTGCGGCTCCGGCGTGACGGCAGCCCATGAGGTGGCTGCGCTGGAACTCGCGGGGATCCCGGCCGCGCTGTACCCCGGCTCCTTTTCGGAGTGGTCCAACCGGCCGGAACTGCCGGTGGCCACTGGACCGGAAGCGGGTGCCGCGGCGGGAGAGACCGGAGATGCCGGAAGGCCGGCTGGAAACTCCGCCGGCGGCGAGGGTACGGTCGCACTATGACACCAGGACGCCCCGTACCGCCGCCCCTCGCCAAACCCCTGAGCCCTGCCAACCGCACGGGTACGCCCGCGGAAGACGCCGGCGTGCGCGCCGCAGCCTACGGTGCAGTCTCCCCGGACAGTGGATTGGTGCCGCTGACCGTGGACCGGCGTGCTCCCAAGCCGGACGACGTGGAAATCGCGATCGAGTTCTGCGGGCTCTGCCACTCCGATGTGCACGCCACCCGCGGAGAATGGGGCAGCCAGGCGTACCCGCTGGTTCCCGGCCACGAAATCGTGGGAACCGTCAGCAGGGTGGGTTCTGACGTTACCGACTTCGCCGCGGGCGACCGGGTGGGTGTGGGCTGCATGGTGGACTCCTGCCGCGAATGCGACAGCTGCCTTGACGGCCTGGAGCAGTATTGCGAAAACGGCATGACCGGCACCTACGGGGCGAAGGACCGGCGGAACGGCGATGCCATCACCCAGGGTGGATATTCCTCGTCCATCGTGGTGGACCGCCGCTACGTCCTTCGCGTACCGGCGTCACTGGACCCGGCCGCCGTCGCGCCCCTCCTGTGCGCCGGCGTCACCACCTTCTCGCCGCTGCGGCATTTCGACGCCGGGGAAGGGGACGTGGTGGGCGTCGTCGGACTTGGCGGGCTCGGCCACATGGCCGTCAAGCTTGCAAAGGCGATGGGAGCGAAGGTGGTGGTGTTTACCACGTCGGAGTCCAAGGTGGCGGCGGCGCTGGAGCTGGGCGCGGACCGGGTTGTCCTGTCCCGCGATGAAGCCGCCATGGCCGCCGCGGACCGCACCGTGGACCTCATCATCGATACCGTTGCCGCCCCCCACGACCTGAACCCCTTCTTCCGCACGCTGCGGGTGGACGGGGCATTGTTCCAGCTGGGGCTGCCCTCCGAAGCCATGCCCCCGGTCAACCCGGGTGCCCTGATCCGCCGCAGGATCGCCTATGCGGGATCCCTGATTGGCGGTATCGCCGAAACCCAGGAGATGCTGGATTTCTGTGCTGAGCACGGCGTGGTGGCCGACATCGAGGTGGTGTCCGCCGGCAGGCTGAATGAAGCTTACGACCGGATGGTCGCAGGAGACGTAAAGTACCGGTTCGTGCTGGACGCCGGCACACTGCACACAGCCGCCGAGGAGGCAGACGCATGAGCACGCTGTTCACGAAGATCATCAGGGGAGAGATTCCCGGCCGGTTTGTGTGGCGCGAGGACGACGTTTCGGCGTTCCTCACCACCGGCCCGCTCGCCGACGGCCACACCCTGGTGGTCCCCACCGAGGAAGTGGACCGCTGGACGGACGCGTCGCCGGAAACCCTTGCCAAAGTCATGGAAGTGGCACGGCGCATCGGCGCGGTCCAGGTGGACATTTTCGGGGCCCGGCGGGCGGGCCTGATCGTGGCGGGCTATGAAGTCAACCACCTGCACGTCCATGTGTGGCCGTCGCAAAGCATGGCCGATTTCGACTTTGGCTCCGCGGACCAGAACCCGGACCCTGCCGTCCTGGACGCCAACGCAGAGAAGCTGCGCGAAGGCCTCCGCGCCGCCGGGTACGGGGAGTTCGTACCCGGCGGCCAGGGATAAGCCGGGCAGGGACATCAGTCCCGGCGCGGGGTCATCGCCACCATGCCGGCGTAGGTGAAGCCGCCGCCGAAGCCGAAAAGCAATGCGGGGACGTTCGCCGGAATCCGCCCGGAGTGCCACCATTTGCTCAGTCCGAGCGGCACGCTGGCGGCGGAGGTGTTCCCCGACTCGGTGACATCGGTGATAACGATCCGGTCCGTGAGCCCCAGTGCCTCCGCGAGCGGCTCGATGATGCGGAGGTTGGCCTGGTGGGCGGCCAGGACCTGGATGTCGTCCAAGGTGAGCCCGGCCTTGGCCACCGTTTCGCGGGCACGTTCCGGCGCCTTGGTCAGGGCCCAGCGCAATACCTCGCGCCCGTTCTGCGAAAACCTTCCCGAGGGCGGAGAGATCCGGACAGCGTCGGCCATGCCGCCCTCCGAACCCCACACCACCGGGCCGATCCGGGGCGTCCCCGAAGGGCGCACGACGGCGGCGCCGGCGCCGTCGGCGGTGAGTATGGCGGTTGCGCGGTCCGTCCAGTCGGTCACCGACGAAAGGGTTTCGGCGCCGACCACGATCGCGTGGGAGGCACTTCCGCTGCGGATGGCCTGGTCGGCCACGCCAAGGGCGTACTCAAAACCCGAACAGGCCGTGTTGACGTCCATGATTCCCGGGCCGCGGCCGTCCCGACCCAGCCCCAGCGCGTCCGCCACCCGGCCTGCGGTGTTGGGGGAGCGTTCGGCGGCCGTGGTGGTGGCCACCACCACGAGATCGATGTCCCCGGCCGCGACGCCCGAATCAGCCAGAGCCATCCGGGCCGCTGGAATGGCCAGATCCACCACGGTCTCGCCCTCGCCGGCAATGCGCCGTGTGACGATCCCGGTGCGCTGGCGGATCCATTCGTCGCTCGTCTCCATCATGCCTTCGAGCTCATGGTTGTCCATGATGCGCGAGGGCTGGGCGTGGCCGAGGCCGGCAATCTCGGTCCCTGCCGGGCCCTGGGCAAGCGTGAGCTTCATTGGATTCCTCTCATTGGTGGCTGGCCGCCGCTAGGCGGGGGCCAGTGCTTTGTTGAGCACGGCGCGGATCCGCTTTTCGGATACCGAATAGGCCGTGCCGAGCTCGACGGCGAACAGGCTCACCCGAAGCTCCTCGATCATCCAGCGCACCTGGGTTAACTCACGTCCCGCACGGCGTCCGGGCAGAAGTGCCGAAGCGGCATGGTCGTAATCGTCCTCAAGCCGCTGGACCGCAGCCATGTTGAGGGCGTCGCGCTGGACGTTGCCGGGCAGGCGTTCCAGCCGCTTCTCGATGGCCGCCAGGTACCTGGGCAGCTGGCTGAGCTGTGCGTAGCCCGTGCGTGCCACAAACCCCGGATACACCAGCTGCTCCATCTGGCTCTTGATGTCGTTCAGCGCGCTGATCAGGGCGAGGCTGGTGGTGCCCTTGAGCTGCTTTTCGATCCGGCGGGTGCTGGCCAGGATGCGCTCCACCACGGCGGTCACCGTGAAGACGGTGTCGATCAGTTCGGCGCGCACCACCTCATAGAGCTGGTCAAAGGCCTTCCGGTCCCACGGGAGGTCCGCGGGCGTGAGTTTGTCGATGGCCGCCAGCGCGCAGTCGGCAATCAGGGCGGACACCGAGCCGTGCGGGTTCTGGCTGAAGGTGAGCTTTTCCGTGTTGCTCAGATGCTCCAGGACATAGCGGTCCGGCGCCGGAACCCGCAGGGCCAGCAGGCGGATGACACCAGCCCGCATCGCGTCGAGCTGTTCCTCCTGCGTTTGGAAGACCCGGAGCGACACTGACGCGCCCTTGTCCACCAGTGCGGGGTAGCCGGTAACCGTGTGGCCTTTGACCATGCTGCTCACCTGGCGCTCGACGGTGCCGAAGGTCCATTCCTTTAGGCCCTCCTGCTCCACGAACCCGGCCGCGGCGGCGGCTCCCGGCACCCCGGCCGCCTGCTGCCGTCCGGGTGCCCCGGCGTCGGGCGCCTTGCCGTTCCCGCGCTGCCCCTTGCCGCCGGGCGCGGCGGAGGCCGGGGTGGCGCCGAGCGATTCGGCAATGGCACGCCGGGTGGCGGGGGCCAGCCTCTCCTGGAGTTCCGCCAGGTCCTTTCCTTCGCCGAGGACCTTGCCCTTGCTGTCCACCACCTTGAAACTCACACGCAGGTGGGCAGGCACGGCATCCCAGTTCCAGGAACCGGGCGGGATGATGGCACCGCGGATCCGCCGCAGCGCGAGCTCCAGCGACGGCTCCAGCTCATCCTTGGCCGGATCGAAGTCCGACTCCAGCAAGGCCACCGCCTGCCGGGCAACATCAGGGGCAGGAACGAAATTCTTCCGGATCTGCTTGGGGAGCGACTTGATCAGCGCCGTCACCAGCTCCACGCGCTGGCCCGGGATCAGCCAGCGGAACGGACCGTCATCCAGCTGGTTGAGGAACAGGACAGGAACTTCTGCCGTGACGCCGTCGGACGGATTGGGCGGCGAGCCCGGGGCGACGGGGTGGAACTCGTACGTCAACGGAAGCTCGAAGCCCTTGTGCAGCCAGGTCTTGGGGTATGCCGCTTCATCAAGGTCGTCGGCGTCGTCGCTGAGCAGCAGCGACTTGTCGTAATCCAGGAGGTCGGGGTTCTCCCGGCGGGCGTCCTTCCACCATTTATCGAAGTGCCGTTCGGACACCACGTCGGGGCCGATCCTGGCGTCGTAGAACTCGAACAGCGTCTCGTCGTCCACCAGCAGGTCGCGGCGGCGCATCCGTGCCTCGAGTTCCTCCACCTCGTGCAGCAGCGCCTGGTTGCGGTGGAAGAACTTGTGGTGGGTCTTCCAGTCGCCCTCCACCAGTGCGTGGCGGATGAACAGTTCCCGGGCCACCACCGGGTCCACCGTGCCGTAATTGATCCGCCGCTGGGCGATGATGGGAACGCCGTAGAGGGTGACCTTTTCGTAGGCCATCACGGCGCCCTGCCGGGTGGACCAGTGCGGTTCACTGTAGCTGCGCTTCACCAGGTCCGGCGCCACCTGCTCGGCCCACAGGGGATCGAATTTGGCGGCCACCCTCGCCCACAGTCGGCTGGTTTCCACCAGCTCGGCTGCCATGACGAACGTGGGGGACTTCTTGAACAAGGCGGAGCCCGGGAAGATCGCGAACCGGCTGCCGCGGGCGCCGGCGTATTCGCGCTTGCGCTCGTCCAGGATCCCGATGTGGCTCAGCAGCCCGGAAAGCAGGCTGATGTGGATCCCGTCATGGTTGCCCGCCGGATCGGCCAGGCGCTTGTTGTCCAGGAAAATCCCCAGCGGCCGGGCGAGCTGGCGCAACTGGGCGAAAAGGTCTTGCCATTCCCGCACGCGCAGGTAGTTGATGAATTCGGCGCGGCACAACCGGCGGAAGGCTGACGACGACAGCTCCTGCTGTTTCTCCTGCAGGTAGTTCCAGAGATTGAGGTAGCCGGTGAAGTCCGAGTTCTCGTCCCGGAAACGGTTGTGCTTTTCCGCGGCCAGCTGCTGCTTGTCCGTGGGCCGTTCACGCGGGTCCTGGATGGTCAGGGCGGCCGCCAGGACCATGACTTCGCGGACGCAGCCCCGTTTCCCGGCTTCCACGATCATCCGGCCCAGCCGGGGATCGACAGGCAGCTGGGCGAGTTTCTGTCCGACGGCGGTGAGTCCGCCGCCTGCCTCGGGCCTGCCGCCCTTTCCCTGGGAGCGTGGGGGAGCCAGGGCGCCCAGTTCGCGAAGGAGGGTGACGCCGTCGTTGATGGCCCGGGTTTCCGGCGGCTCGACGAAGGGGAACTCCTCAACGTCCTTGGGGCCTTTCGCCACGCCCATGGCGGTCATTTGGAGGATGACGGCAGCGAGGTTTGTGCGCAGGATTTCCGGATCCGTGAAGCGGGGCCGGGATTCGAAATCCTCCTCCGAGTAGAGGCGGATGGCGATGCCGTCAGACACGCGGCCGCAGCGGCCGGAGCGCTGGTTGGCCGATGCCTGCGAGACGCGTTCGATGGGGAGGCGCTGGACCTTGGTGCGGTGTGAATACCGGGAAATGCGGGCCGTGCCGGTGTCGATGACGTACTTGATGCCGGGGACCGTCAGGGATGTTTCCGCCACGTTGGTGGCCAGCACGATCCGGCGCTTGCCGCCCGGGTGGAACACCTTGTGCTGCTCCTGGAGGCTTAGGCGGGCGAACAGGGGGAGGATCTCGGTGTTGGCCAGTCTGCGGTTGGACTGGATACGGGCCTGCAGTGCGTCTGCAGCATCGCGGATTTCGCGCTCACCGGAGAAGAACACCAGGATGTCACCCGGTGCCTCAGCTGCGAGTTCGTCCACGGCATCGCAGACGGCATCCAGGGGGTCGCGGTCCTCCTCAAGTTCATCATCCGAGGCCTCATCGTCCTCTGCCTTCGGCTGGGACAGGGGCCGGTAGCGGATTTCCACCGGATAGGTCCGGCCCGATACCTCGACAATGGGGGCGGGATTCCCGGGGGTGCCGAAGTGGTTGGCGAACCGTTCGGGATCGATGGTGGCCGAGGTGATGATGACTTTCAGGTCCGGCCGCTGAGGCAGGATCCGCTTCAGGTAGCCCAGGATGAAGTCGATGTTGAGGCTTCGCTCGTGTGCCTCGTCAATGATGATGGTGCTGTACTTGCGCAGCAGCCTGTCCCGCTGGATCTCGGCGAGCAGGATGCCGTCGGTCATCAGCTTGACCTTGGTTGCCTTGCTTACCTCGCCCGTGAAACGGACCTGGAAGCCCACCTCCTGGCCGATGTCCACGCCAAGTTCTTCCGCAATGCGCTCGGCCACGGTCCGTGCTGCCAGCCGCCGGGGCTGGGTGTGCCCGATCAGGCCCTTCCCGCCCAGGCCAAGTTCCAGGCACATCTTGGGGATCTGGGTGGTCTTTCCGGAGCCGGTCTCGCCGGCGATGATGGTCACCTGGTTGGCGGCGATCGCGGCCATCAGGTCCTCGCGGCGCTCGGAAACCGGCAGCTCGGCGGGATAGGAGATATGAAAAGTCATGGCTGCAGACAGTCTACTGCCGGACAGAAACAGCCCTTCATTCGACTCCCTGCTGCGGCACGGACCTTCAGGCCGGACCGCCTCCGGCAGCCCCCGGCCGGGTCCCCCCGGCAGATTCTTCTGCGGCCGCCCGTGCGGTATCAACCAGGACGCGCCAGGGGCCGGTGACGGCCTGTTCCGGCAGGGCGGCCCGGCGCTGTCCTGCCGAGATGGAGTAGATGAAGCGGTCCGGCTGCGGTGCCGCGAAAGCCGCAGCGGCTGCCCGCGGCGTGCTGGGAACGGCGTCCCAGGGGCAGGCCTCGACAAGGGGCTGCCACTGGCTGAGGTCGCTGTCCGACTGGGCATCGACGGTCCACACCCGCGTGACCGCAGCCAACCCGCCGCTCCGCTCCACCTTGATCTTCATGGCCTGGCCCCTGGGCTTCCCTCTTGCCCGGCGGCCTGTGACCGGCAGCCGGTGGTGGTTAAACCTTGACCTTTACAGTTTCCCACGCCCCCCGTACGGCGTCATGCTCTTTGGAGTCCGAACCAAAAAGGTCAGTGGCGGCACGTACCGTGGCGCGGGCAAAGACGGTGAACGTTGCTGCCGGCGGCAACGATCCATTGGTAAGGGTCTCGTACCAGATGCGGCCGGGCGCCTCCCACGCATGGCCGCCCAGGGCGTCCGCAACCAGGTAGAACGCGCGGTTGGGGATGCCGGAGTTGATGTGGACGCCGCCATTGTCGGCGCTGGTCCGGACATAGGAGTCCATGGAGCCGGGCTGCGGGTCCTTGCCCAGCACGTCGTCGTCGTATGCCGTTCCGGGAGCTTTCATGGACCGCAGGGCCAGCCCCTGGACCTTGGGCGTAAAAAGCCCTTCCCCGATCAGCCAGCTGGCCTGGGCGGCGGTCTGGTTCCTGACGTACTGCTCAACGAGCGCACCGAAGACATCCGACATCGACTCATTCAGGGCACCCGCCTGGTTCCGGTAAACAAGCCCGGCCGAGTATTGGGTGACGCCGTGCGCCAATTCGTGGCCGATAACGCTGATGGACTTGGTGAACCGGTCAAAGACATCGCCATCGCCATCACCAAACACCATCTGTGAGCCGTTCCAGAAAGCGTTGTCGTACAGATTTCCGAAGTGCACGGTGGCATCGAGTTTCAGCCCGCGTCCGTCAACGGAATCCCGTCCGAAAGCCTCGGCATACAACCGGTGCGTGTGTCCCAGTCCGTCGTAGGCCTCATCGGTGGCGGCATCGCCGGTGGGGCGTCCGTTTTCTTTGCGGACCGGACTGCCCGGAAGGGTCTCTTCGCCGCCGGCATCGTAGATGGTGCGGTTGACCGGGCCGGGCTTTGCCTGGCGCAGGCCGGGCGGGAGGACCGGAACAGCCTGCGCCCGTGCGGCCTGGAATGATTCGACGTGGCCCAGGGCCTTCCGCGCAGCGCTGGCCGCGGAAGAGAATCCGGGAGCGTCCTGCTGCGCCAGCCGGCGCAACAGGTAGGGCGGAACGATGGAACAGAACTGAACGTGCATGGCGTACTCCCTCAGCTAGGTGGTTTCAGCTTAAGAGGAGCCACCGACAATCAACGGCAGGCGGCGGCCGGAAATTCGGCAGCCTTCCGGGTACTGCAGCAAGCCCAGGTGGGTACGGTAGGCGCATGGCTGAAACCGAAAAGGGATCCTCGTCCAGCTCCACCCTGTTGATTGTCATCATCGCCTTTGTGGCCAACACCCTTGTGGCTGCGGCGAAGTCCGTGGCCGCTGTCCTTACGGGCTCGGCTTCCATGGCGGCGGAGGCAGCCCACTCCTGGGCAGACACGGGAAACCAGGTGTTCCTGTTCTTCGCCGAGCGGCGTTCCGGCCGGCCCAGGGACGAGAGCCATCCCATGGGCTACGGCCGGGAAGCCTATGTGTGGTCCATGTTCGCCGCGTTCGGACTCTTTACCGCCGGCGCGGTGGTGTCCATCATGCATGGCGTCCAGCAGATTATTGAGCCGGAGCCGGCGGCCGATTTCGGTGTGGCCTATGTGGTCCTGGCCGTGGCTTTCGTCTTCGAGGGAATTTCCTTCGTCCAGGCGTTCCGGCAGACCAGGAAGGCGGCCCATGAGCTGGACCGGCACACCTTGGAGCAGGTACTCATCAGTTCAGACCCCACCCTGCGCGCCGTCTTCGCCGAGGACGCTGCCGCGCTGATCGGCCTCGTTGTGGCATTCGTGGGCGTGTTCCTGCACCAGGTCACGGGATCACCGTTGCCGGATGCGATCGGTTCGATCGCCGTGGGCGTACTGCTGGCCGTCGTCGCCGTCGTCCTGATCGACCGGAACAGGCGCTTCCTGGTGGGCCAGGGCGTCACCCCTGACATTGAACGGTCCATGGCCCGGCGCGTGCTGGAGCACCCGGACATCGCCCGGCTCACCTACCTGCACCTGGAATTCGTGGGACCCCGCAAGCTGTATCTGGTGGCGGCCGTGGACCTGCAGGGGGACCATCCCGAACACGAAGTCGCCGTAACCCTCCGCCGGATCGAGCGTGAGCTGGAAGACCATGAAACGGTCGAGGAGGCCGTGCTGACCCTGGCCACGCTGGATGAGGCCGCCCTGAAGTTTTGATCCTGCGGCACGGTGGAACCGGCTAAGGCATGGAACGAAAGAACCCCCGCCGCTTCAGTGAAGCGACGGGGGTTTTCTGTGCCCTCGATAGGATTCGAACCTACGACCTTCTGCTCCGGAGGCAGACGCTCTATCCCCTGAGCTACGAGGGCAATCGGGATTTCCTGCCGTTCCCGGCGGGACGTCCTAGAGCTTAGCAGGAAGGTGGCCCGCATGGGAAAACCGGGGCCAACGCCAGGACAGGGCAGGCGACGAAGCGGGCTTAATAGCCGGAGAAAGAGTCTGTCCGGACCCGCCGGGCACCGGCGCTCTTCGCGGCGCGGCGAAGGGACGCAACACTCGCCGGTGATCCCGAGACATAGACCTCGCGGGCGGCGATGTCCGGCACGAGTGCCGCAAGGGTTTCGCCGTCCAGCCGGTCCCCGGGGAGCCGGTCCCCGGGACCGGAGCGTCCGGCAACGGAGGCCAGTCCGGACGGCGGCCGCGAACCGTCCGCCGTCCGCACCAGCACCCGGATGCCGGAATCCCGGAGTTCTTCCGCGTAGGCCACTTCGTCAGCGCTCCTGGCCAGGAGCAGGAGTACCGCGTCCCGCTCCCGCAGGCCCCCGGAGGACAAATGCGAAACAAAGGGTGTGATCCCGATTCCCGCAGCAATGAGCAGTACCGGGCGGTGCGGATCGCGCGGCAGGACAAAATCGCCGCCCACTGCCGTGGCTGCCACTTCGTCGCCCGGCCGCAGCGCCAGGAGCGCCTCCTTCGCCGCGGACAAGGGGCCGGCCGTCCGCACGGCGAACTTCACCAGGCGCCCGCCGGGGGAGCCGGTCAGGCTGAACACCCGGCGTCGGCCCTTGCCATCAGGCCTCGCCTGCGGCAGGTCCACTTCCATGTACTGGCCCGGAAGGAAGCGAACCGGCCGGGCAGGTTCGAAGGAGAACTCGGTGGTAGCCGGCGTCAGCTGCCGGGTACCGGCGAGCCGGAGCTTCACGGCCCCGCGCTGGCCTGCCAGGAAGGCCAGCAGGTTGCCGGCCAGCAGGGCTGCCTCGGGCGAGTTGGCGAAGAAGCCAAGGTTCCACGGGACTGCAAAGAGCACCGCCACCACGGCGGCCAGCGCCAGCTGTTGGCGGCGGCGGGGCGGCAGCGTCAGGGGCTCGGTCAGCATGAATCCGACGAAGAACAGGACCGGCCGCTGTGCCAGGGCCTGGTAGATGCCCATTCCCGCCGTCATGCCCGAGCGAAGCAGTTCCAGCGTGATGACGGCGGTGGCCGCCAGCGTGAACACGGACGCCATCAGCACTTTGCGGGTCCGGTACAGGACCAGCAGTACGCCCGGCACCAGCAGCCACAGCACGGCAGGAGTCGCCGCCCACCACGTAGCAATGTTCAAACCGGTCAGTCCGGTGGCAAAGGCGCCGGCGGCCGCAGGATTGAAGATGTGCCGGCCACGCCACGCCAAGGCGTATTTGGAGGCGGACGCCAGGACACACGCCAGTGCCACCCCGGCCAGGTCCAGTGGCTGGAGCGACGGCCAGAACAGGAAGTAGAGCAGCAGCCCCGTGATGAGGGAAGACTCTGTATGGGGGTTCACCCGGAAAAGCGCCGCCAGCACCCGGTTGGAGGCGTAGGTCAGGCCCAGGCACAGTGCCAGGTGGACCAGAATGGCCGGGATGCCGAACGTCAGCCAGCCCAGGACGTTGAGCAGGATGCTGTAGCCGGCCAGTACCGCCAGGACCACCAGGGTAATCCGGTACATGGTGAACCTGCCCACGGCAGTCCCCATCCGGCCGGCCAGGGACGCGGGCGGGCGGGCCTGCGGCGTTTCCACGGGGTTCATGAGAACAGCGTCCCTTCGAATTCGGCGGAGTAGGCTGCGCTGCCGTCGGAAAAGACGGTCAGCCAGGAGAAATCAAAGGTTTCCTGGAGCGTGGCGCCGGGAACAAAGAACAGGGCCGTTGCAATGGCATCGGCCAGCATGGCCGTCCCAGCCAGGGTCCAGGTGGCGACGGCGGTCCGCACCGGCTCCCCGGTGGTCCCGTCCAGGACGTGGTGCATTCCGTCGCCCCAGGCCCGGCGGTTGGCGGCGGAGGCACACAGAGCGCGGCCGTCCAGGTCGATTTTCCCGATGGCCTGTGCCGGGTTGTAGGGGTGTTCCAGCGCCACGCTGACGGGTCCTGCCCCGCGTGTCAGCAGGTCGCCGCTGGCATCGATGATGAATGCGCCAATGCCCGCGTCCTCCAGTTCCGCGGCCAGCAGGTCCACCAACAGGCCCTTGCCGGCCGCGCCGATGTCCAGCAGCACGGGAACGTCCGCGGTCAGGACTGCTCCGGACCAGCTGAGCACCGATTCCCAGGGCGGTGCAGGCAGTGGCGGACCGGCCGGCCGCAGCGAATACGCTGCGTCATACCCCAGACGCTCCAGGCTGCTGCCAATCAGCGGGGTCATGGCGCCGCCGGTGACCCGGTACAGCAGGCGGTATAGCTCGCCCAGCGGGGCGGCCTCCTCCGGAAAGGCATAACGTCCCGGCGTCCGTGCCAGGTCCGCTACCCGTGAGTCGGCACGGAAACGGGACCAGTCGGCGTCGAACTTTTCAACCCTGTCCAGGAGGTGTGCGCGAAGGGACGGGGGCAATGGCTGCGCAGTGGTGATTTCCCAGGCGGTTCCAATGCCCTGGAACGAAAAGTCCTGCCAGTCCGCGAGGGGCACCGCCTACTGCGCCTCCGCCTTGATCTTGTCCACGGCCTGGTTGAAGCCTCCGCTGGTCAGCGAGGACCCGGCAACCTTGGAAACGTTAAGCTCGTCGATGTTCCGGCCCACCACCTGCGCAGCGATGCCCCCGGCGAACTGGCCCTGGAACTTCCGGGTGTTTGGATTGGACGGGTGCTGGGTGATCTGCACGTCCGTGACTTTTCCCGCCGCCAGCTTCAGCTGCACGCCCACTGTTTCCGTGCCGTTCGGGGACACATAGTTCCCGTCCGCGCTGTAGGTGCCGTCCTTGTAACTGCCGCCGCTGCCGGCAAGAGCGGAAGAACCCGAAGCAGGAGCGGCCGGGGTCCCCGCGGTGCCAGGGGTGCTGTCCGCCGCGGACGGTGCACAGCCCGCCACCGTTCCTGCGAGGGACAGGCCTGCGAGACCGGCGAAAAGACTCTTGCGGAACGCAGTGCCGGAGGTGGCGGGGCTTTGGGGGCTGGAGGGTCTCATGAAGGCTCTCGTTTCACTTTTGGGGCTGTACCGTTCACTTTCGCTACGGTTTAGTCAACGCCGGATCCACGCGAATGGTTCACCGCACTCTTTTGGATGCAGCCGGAACGGCAGCCAGGAGCGCCAAATTCTTTGCTGTCACTGGCCCCCGGTAGTCTAGAGGGGTGACTCCCGAAGAACTTTCCCTCGCCATATCCGCCTGCCTCAAGGACGCCGTCGCCGCCGGCGAGATCGCCCTCGCGGCATCAGCAGTCCCCGAGGACGTGCGCGTGGAGCGGCCCAAGAACCGGGACCACGGCGACTGGGCCACCAACATCGCCCTGCAGCTGGCCAAGCAGGCGGGCACCAACCCGCGCGAATTCGCAAGCGTGCTCAGCGCCCGCCTCAAGTCGATCAACGGCGTCTCCGCCGTGGACATCGCCGGACCCGGCTTCCTGAACATCACCGTGGACGCCGCAGCAGCCGGTGCACTGGCGAAGGCCATCGTCGAGGCAGGCAGGGACTACGGCACCAACACGGCGCTCGCCGGGCGCACCGTCAACATGGAATTCGTGTCCGCAAACCCCACCGGGCCGCTGCACATCGGGCACACCCGCTGGGCTGCGCTGGGGGATTCGATCGCCCGCGTGCTGCGCGCCTCCGGCGCCGACGTCACGGCCGAGTACTACATCAACGACGCCGGCTCGCAGATGAACACCTTCGCCCACTCCGTCTACAACCGGCTGCACGGCCTTCCCGTGCCCGACGGCGGCTACCCGGGTCAGTACATCGCAGACCTTGGCCACGAAGTGCTCACCGCGCACCCGGACATCCGCGAACTCACTGAGGTTGCCGCGCTGCCGGTCATCCGCGCCGCCGCCTACGAAGCGCAGATGAAGGACATTAAGGCCACCCTGGCGGACTTCGGCGTGGAGTTCGACGTCTTCTTCTCCGAGCAGGAACTGCACGACGCCGGCGCCATCGAAAGTGCCGTGGCGCGCCTTCGCGAACAGGGCCACGTGTTCGACGACGGCGGTGCGGTCTGGCTGCGGACCACGGACTTTGGCGATGACAAGGACCGCGTGATGATCCGTGCGAACGGCGAGCCCACGTACTTCGCCGCGGATGCCGCCTACTACCTGTCCAAGAAGGACCGCGGTTTCACCGAGAAGATCTACCTCCTGGGCGCTGACCACCACGGCTACATCAACCGGCTGAAGGCCATCGCTGCCGCTGCAGGCGATGACCCCGAAATGAACATCGAGGTCCTGATCGGCCAGCTGGTGTCCGTTAACGGAGCCAAGCTGTCCAAGCGCGCCGGCAACATCATCGAGCTCAAGGACCTGATCGACTGGCTGGGCAAGGACGCCGTCCGCTACTCCCTGGCCCGGTTCCCGGCCGACTCGCCGCTGACCCTTGATCCGGAGCTGTTGAAGAAGCACAGCAACGAGAACCCTGTGTTCTACGTGCAGTACGCCCATGCCCGTTCGCGCGGCGCCGCACGCAATGCGGTGGATGCAGGCGTGGACCGCTCCGCATTCGAGGCTTCGCTGCTGGACCACGCCACCGAAAACGAGCTGCTGTCCTACCTGGGCAGCTACCCGTCCATCGTGGCCAAGGCGGCAGAGCTGCGCGAACCGCACCGCGTGGCCCGCCACCTGGAGGCCATCGCGGGGGCCTACCACCGCTGGTACGACGCCTGCCGCATTGCCCCCATGGGTGACGAAGCGGTGACCGACCTCAACCGCACCCGGCTGTGGCTCAACGACGCCACCAGCCAGGTGCTGGCCAACGGACTTGACCTGCTGGGCGTTTCAGCCCCGGAACGGATGTAGGACTGATGACGCACACAGGAGCACAGGGTTCTCCGCTTGCCCCGGAATGGCTCGCCGTTCCGGCTGACCTCAATGCCCTCCACCAACCCATGTGGGCCCGTGACGTGGCGCGCAACGGGGATGGCGAACTCAGCATTGACGGTATCCCCGTCAGCGAGTTGCAGCGGCAGTACGGCACGCCGCTTTTCGTGATGAGCGAGATCGACTTCCGTGCCCGGGCCAGGGCCTTCAGCGACGCGTTCAATGATGCGTTCGCCGACATCTGCGGGGGAGTGGACGTCTACTACGCCGGAAAGTCGTTCCTGTGCACCTCGGTCGTCCGGTGGGTGGAGGAGGAAGGGCTGCGCCTGGATACAGCATCGGGCGGGGAACTCGCCGTTGCCCACCGGGCCGGGATTCCCGGGGCGGACGTCGCCCTGCACGGCAACAACAAGTCCGACGGCGAGATCCACCGGGCCCTTGACATGGGCCTGGGCCGGATCGTGGTGGACAGCCTGGCCGAACTGAAGCGCGTAGGCAGCATTGCCCAGGCCCGCGGTGAACAGGCGAAGGTCATGCTTCGGCTCACCCCCGGCGTCCACGCCCACACGCACGAATTCATCGCCACCGCCCACGAGGACCAGAAGTTTGGCCTGTCCATGGCGGCTGACACCACGGATGAGGCCGGCCTCTCCGCTGCCGAGGAAGCAGTGGCGGCGGCAGCAGCACACCCCGGCATCGAACTGCTGGGCCTGCACTGCCACATCGGTTCACAGATCTTCGAACCGGACGGTTTTGCGCTGGCCGCCCAGAAGCTCCTGCGCTTCCTGGCCGCCATGCAGGACAAGTACTCCATCACCATGCCCGAACTGGACCTCGGCGGCGGGTACGGGATCGCCTACACCCCGGTGGACACCCCCCGCCCCGCAGCAGAAATCGCGACGGCGATGGCCGCCGTCGTGCGTTCAACCTGCGCCGAGCTGGGCATCGACGCGCCCCGCATCTCCATCGAGCCCGGCCGCGCCATCGTGGGCAGCACCACCTTCACCCTCTACGAGGTGGGCACGCTGAAGACAGTACGCGTGGATGCCCCTGCGGCTTCCGCCGACGGTGACGCGGGCAACAACGTTACGTATCCGCGCCGGTATGTTTCGGTTGACGGCGGTATGAGCGACAACGCCCGGCCGGTGCTGTACGACGCGGATTACTCGGCCGTTCTGGCCTCGCGCACGTCCGACGCAGCTCCGCAACTGTCCCGCGTGGTGGGCAAACATTGCGAGAGCGGCGACATAGTTGTTAGAGATGTATATCTGCCCGAGGACGTGGCAGCCGGTGATCTGCTTGCTGTACCGGGAACCGGCGCCTACTGCTGGGCCCTCTCGAGCAACTACAACTATCTGGCCCGGCCGGGCGTTGTCGCGGTGCGCGACGGATCTGCCCGGCTGATTGTCCGCGGGGAAACCGAAGAAGACCTGCTGAACCGCGACATGGGAGCCTGAATGACGGAAATGCGAACGCTGAAAGTGGCCCTGCTGGGCTGTGGCAACGTTGGGGCCCAGGTTGCGCGGATCCTCATTGAGGACGCCGACGCGCTCGCCGCCCGCACCGGTGCCCGCCTGGAGCTCAGCGGCATTGCCGTGCGCAACGTCAACGCCCCGCGCGACGTGGACCTGCCGCAGGAGCTTTTCACCACCGACGCCGACACCCTGGTCAAGGACGCCGACCTGGTGATCGAACTGATGGGCGGCATTGAACCGGCCCGCACGCTGATCCTCTCCGCGCTGCGCAACGGCGCATGCGTGGTCACGGGCAACAAGGCGCTCCTGGCACAGGACGGACCCACCCTCTACGAAGAAGCGGACAAGGCAGGCGTCCAGCTGTCCTACGAAGCCGCCGTGGCCGGAGCCATCCCCATCCTCCGCCCCATCCGCGACAGCCTCTCGGGCGACCGGATCACCCGGGTGCTGGGCATCGTCAACGGCACCACCAACTTCATCCTTGACCAGATGGACACCACCGGCGCCGAGTTCTCCGACGCCCTCGCCGAGGCCCAGCGCCTTGGCTACGCCGAGGCGGACCCCACCGCCGACGTCGAAGGCCACGACGCTGCAGCGAAGGCCGCCATCCTGGCGTCGTTGTCCTTCCACACCCGCTTCGCCCTGGACGACGTCCACTGTGAAGGCATTACGTCCGTCAGCGCCGCGGACATCGCCGCTGCCAAGGATGCCGGTTTCGTCATCAAGCTGCTGGCCATCGCGGAGAAACTGACCGGTGCCGACGGCAAGGAAGGCGTGTCCGTCCGCGTCCACCCCACGCTGCTGCCGCGCGAACACCCGCTGGCCGCTGTGCGCGGGGCGTTCAACGCCGTGTTCATTGAGGCCGAAAACGCCGGCGAGCTGATGTTCTACGGCCAGGGAGCCGGCGGCACCCCCACGGCATCCGCCGTGCTGGGCGACCTCGTCTCGGCAGCCCGCCGCCTGGTCCTGGGCGGTCCGGGACGCACCGAAACCACCACCGGCCATGTTCCGGCGCTGCCCATCGATGCGGCCACCACCAGCTACTACATCGGGCTGGACGTCGCCGACCAGCCCGGCGTGCTGGCAAAGATCGCCCAGCTGTTTGCCGGGCACGGTGTCTCCATCGAAATCATGCGGCAGACCATCCACCGGGATTCGGAATCCAACGTGGAGTCGGCCGAACTGCGGATTGTCACCCACCGCGCGTCAGAGGCTGCCCTTGCAGCCACCGTCGAGGCCGTGAAGGGCCTGGACGTCATCAATTCAGTTACATCCGTTTTGCGGGTAGAAGGAGTCTAAGTGGCTCACCAATGGCGCGGTGTCATCCGCGAATACGCTGACCGTCTGCCCGTGACGGAGTCCACCAGGGTCATCACCCTGGGCGAGGGCGGCACCCCGCTGGTGCACGCGCAGAAGCTCTCCGAACTCACCGGTTCCGAGGTCTACCTGAAGGTGGAGGGAATGAACCCCACCGGTTCCTTCAAGGACCGGGGCATGACCATGGCCATGACGGCGGCGGTGGCCTCCGGCGCCAAGGCCGTGGTGTGCGCTTCCACCGGCAACACCTCCGCGTCCGCCGCCGCCTACGCAACCGCCGCCGGCCTGAAGTGCGCCGTCCTGGTGCCCGAAGGCAAGATCTCCATGGGCAAGCTCAGCCAGGCCATCGCCCACGGTGCCACCCTCCTCCAGGTGGACGGCAACTTCGACAACTGCCTGGACATCGCCCGCAAGCTGGGGGAGTCCTACCCCGTCTTCCTGGTCAACTCCGTCAATCCTGCCCGCATCCAGGGCCAGAAGACCGGCGCCTTCGAGGTGGTGGACGCCCTGGGCGATGCACCGGACATCCACGTCCTGCCCGTGGGCAATGCAGGCAACATCACCGCGTACTGGAAGGGCTACAAGGAGTACTCGGCTCCGTTCGAGTCCGAAACATCCGGCACGCTGCCCGCCGTCTCCACCAGGACGCCGGCCATGTGGGGCTTCCAGGCTGCCGGGGCAGCTCCGTTCGTGGCGGGCCACCCCATCACCGAGCCGGACACCATCGCCACGGCCATCCGCATCGGAAACCCCGCGTCCTGGGACGGAGCCGTGGGCGCACGCGACGAATCCGGCGGACTCATCGAAGCCGTCACCGACGAGGAAATCCTGAACGCCCACCGCTGGCTGTCATCCCGTGAAGGCGTGTTCGTGGAGCCCGGCTCCGCCGCCGGTGTAGCCGGTCTGCTCAAGAAGCACGCCGCCGGCGAGGTGCCCTCCGGCAAGACCATCGTCATCACCGTCACCGGCCACGGCCTGAAGGATCCCCAGTGGGCCCTGCGCACGGAGGACGGCAGCGACGTCCAGCCCGTCAAGGTTCCGAACGATGTGGTCACCGTTGCCGCTGAGCTGGGACTGGAAGAAAAATAGCCTTGGACACCACCTCGCAGGCCGCGGTCGGACTGCACCTGATTGAGCCGGGGCAGCGCGTCACCGTCAGGGTCCCCGCCACGAGCGCCAACCTCGGCCCCGGCTACGACAGCCTTGGGCTCGCACTGGCCCTGCACGACACCCTCACCGTGGAAAGCCTCGACACGGACGACCTCGTGTTCGAGCTCCGCGGCGAGGGCGCTGAGACCCTGCCGCGCGATGCCAGCCACCTGGTGGTCCGCGCCATGGACGCGGCATTTGAGCGGCTGGGTTACCGGCACGGCGGACTGAAGGTGGTTGCCGACAACGTCAACCCGCATGGCCGGGGACTGGGCTCGTCCGCATCTGCCGTGGTGGCCGCAGTCTCGGCTGCCAACGCCATGGTGCCGGCCGCAGACCAGCGCGGAAAGGACTGGATCCTCCAGCTCACCAGTGAACTGGAGGGCCATCCGGACAACGTGGCACCGGCCCTTTTCGGCGGACTGGCGCTGTCATGGCAGGACAGTGAGCAGTACAGCAGCACCCGTGCCACCGTGGCCGGGTCCGTGATCCCCATCGTGGCGGTACCCAACTTTGAACTGTCCACCGAAGCGGCCCGCGCCCTGCTGCCGGCATCCGTGGGACACCATGCGGCCGCCATGAACTCCGGCCGCGCCGCCCTGCTGATCCACGCACTGACGCAGAATCCCGAATTCCTGTTGCCGGGCACCGAGGATTACCTGCACCAGAGCTACCGCGCCGACGCCATGCGGCCCAGTGCCGCCTTGATCGGCGCGCTCCGCAAAGCGGGCTATGCTGCAGTGGTTTCCGGGGCCGGGCCCACCGTCCTGGTGCTGGCAAACGGTGAAGAACAGGCAGGCAACGCCCTCGCCTTCATCCAGGCCTATACGGCGGAGAACACGCCGGATATTGGCTGGCGCGTGCTGAAGCTGGCAGTGGACGTCGAAGGTGCTAAGGTTGAACTGCACCGGCGGTAATTCCGCCTATCTGATCTGCTCCTGCATTCAGTTGCTATTTGATCTACCACTGTGAATGTATTCCGGTGCCGCCTGCTTGGTCTGTCGCAGGAATCTGCAGCATTCAACTGCCCCTGAACCGTCAGCCCGGCGTTGTGCCATGGGCGCAGCGCAAGGTGAATCAGTATCCGGCCCTGCTGGCCGAAATCCAACCGGCAAGGCCGAAATCCCGGCTGCAGATCTGAACTGCAGCCCAGATCAAATCATCGCGCCCAGCTCCCAGTCTGGACGCCGTCGAGGGGGAAGGATCCTTCGTGACCGAAACCACTGAGCTGTCGCCAGCTGTGGAACACACAACTTCTGCTGCCGAATCACCGGCCGCAACCGCCAAGAGCAGCGGCCTCGCCGGCCTGAAGCTCGCCCAGCTGCAGGCCCTGGCCAGCCAGCTCGGTATCTCAGGCGGATCCCGCATGCGCAAGGGGGACCTGGTCTCGGCCATTTCCGCCCACCGTGCAGGAACACTCACCGCCAAGGCCCCCGCAAAGTCAGCGGAAAAGGCTCCGGAAACCGCCGTGGCTTCAGCTGCACCGGCTTCCGCTCCGGAGGCCCCGGCCGCCGAAGCTCCCGCCGCCGAGGGCACCCGTGCCCGCGGACGCGGCCGCAGCCGCCGCGCCGTCAGTGACGGTGTGGTTGCCCCGGTTGCCGAAGCTCCCGTCGCGGAAACCCCCGCTGCGCCTTCCGGCGCAACCGTTGAGTCGCCGTCGGCCGCTCCTGCGGAAACCACGGAGGGAACCGAAGGCGCCCAGGAGCGCCGCCAGCCCCGCACCCGCAACCGCCGCCGCAGCGAGGCTGCTGCCGCCGTCATCCAGGAGGCCCCGGCGGAAACTCCGGCAGAGCAGCCCGCCACCGAACAGCGTTCAGGCGAGCAGCGTTCGGGTGAGCAGCGTTCGGGTGAGCAGCGCACCGAAGCCCCCGCGACTGAAACGGGCGACGCCGGCCAGCGCACCGAACGCCGCGACGGCGGCCGTACCCGCGGCCGCGACAACACCTCCCGCGACTCGGACGGCGGCCGTGACAACAGCGGCAGCCGCGATGCAGGCCAGCGTGAAGGCAGCCGGGACAACCGCGACAACGATGACAGCGACGGCGGAAGCCGCCGCAACCGCCGGAACCGCCGCGACCGGAACGACCGCAATGACCGCTCCGGCGGCCAGGACCGGGACAACTCCCGCAACGACCGCTTCCGCGACCGCAACGACCGCCGCCGCGGCCGCAACCAGGGCCCGGACGTGGACGACGTCGAGGTCACCGAAGACGACGTGCTGCTGCCCGTCGCCGGCATCCTGGACGTCCTGGAGAACTACGCGTTCATCCGGACCTCCGGCTACCTGCCCGGCCCCAACGACGTCTACGTCTCCCTGGCCCAGGTCAAGAAGTACAACCTCCGCAAGGGCGACGCCGTCGTCGGTGCCATCCGCGCACCCCGTGACGGGGAGGACCGCAGCCAGCAGTCCAACCGCCAGAAGTTCAACGCCCTGGTGCGCGTGACGTCTGTCAACGGCAAGACCCCGGAAGAGCTCAAGGACCGCGTAGAGTTCGCCAAACTGGTTCCGCTGTACCCGTCCGAGCGCCTGCGCCTGGAGACCGACCCCAAGAAGATCGGTCCCCGCGTCATCGACCTCGTTGCCCCCATCGGCAAGGGCCAGCGCGGCCTGATCGTCTCCCCGCCCAAGGCCGGCAAGACGCTCATCCTGCAGTCCATCGCCAACGCGATCACCACCAACAACCCTGAGGTCCACCTCATGATGGTGCTGGTTGACGAACGCCCCGAAGAAGTCACGGACATGCAGCGCACCGTCAAGGGTGAGGTCATCGCCTCCACCTTCGACCGTCCCGCCGACGACCACACCACCGTGGCCGAACTCTCCATCGAACGCGCCAAGCGCCTCGTGGAAATGGGGATGGACGTGGTGGTCCTCCTGGACTCCATGACCCGCCTGGGCCGTGCCTACAACCTGGCAGCACCGGCCTCCGGCCGCATCCTGTCCGGTGGCGTGGACTCCGCAGCCCTTTACCCGCCCAAGCGCTTCTTCGGTGCCGCCCGCAATATCGAGAACGGCGGCTCGCTCACCATCCTGGCCACCGCCCTCGTCGAGACCGGATCCAAGATGGACGAGGTCATCTTCGAAGAGTTCAAGGGCACCGGCAACATGGAGCTCCGCCTGTCCCGCCAGCTGGCGGACAAGCGCATCTTCCCCGCCGTGGACGTCAACGCGTCCGGCACCCGGCGCGAGGAAAACCTGCTCTCGCCCGAAGAAGTCAAGATCATGTGGAAGCTGCGCCGCGTCCTCTCCGGACTCGAGACCCAGCAGAGCCTTGAGCTGCTCACCAACAAGATCCGGGAAACCCAGAGCAACGTCGAGTTCCTCATGCAGGTCCAGAAGACGACGCTTGGCGCGAAGTCGGATAACGACAAGTAGCTTTATCCGGGGCGGGGCCGTCGCATATTTTTGCCGGCCCCGCCCCTTCGCGTTGCTGCTGACATACTGCGTACGTCAGCAGCAACGCTCCGACAGGCCCGATGCCACTCCCTGGCCGGCAAAAATATGCGACGACGGCCGTACGTCACCTGCCGCTGTGGGCGTCACTAGACTGTTTCCCAGCGCGTCGAAAGGTTTTGAAAAATGTTTGAGTCCGTACAGGGCCTGCTTGATGAGCATGATGCTATCCAGGCGCAGCTGGGGGATCCTGCTGTTTATGCTGACCAGCGGCTTGCCCGGAAGCTGGGGCGGCGGTCGGCTCAGCTTAATGGCATTGTTGAGGCCTACCACAAGTGGGAAGGCATCCGGGACGACCTTGCTGCTGCCAAGGAAATGGCCTCGGAGGATCCTGAGTTCGCTGCCGAGGTGCCTGAACTCCAAGCCGCTCTGGAGATTGCCGCCGCCAAGCTCCGCCGCCTGCTGATTCCCCGCGATCCTGACGATGCCCGCAACGTGATCCTCGAGGTCAAGGGCGGTGAAGGCGGCGACGAGGCTGCCCTGTTCGCCGGCGATTTGCTGCGCATGTACACCCGGTACGCGGAGTCCCGCGGCTGGAAGACCGAAATCATTTCTGCCACCGAGTCCGACCTTGGCGGGTACAAGGATGTCCAAGTGGCCGTCAAGGGCAACTCGAATGACCCCGCCGAGGGTGTGTACGCCCGGCTTAAGTTCGAAGGCGGCGTGCACCGCGTCCAGCGCGTCCCGGTTACGGAATCCCAGGGCCGTATCCACACCTCCGCCGCCGGCGTGCTGGTCCTGCCGGAAGTTGATGAGCCCGAGGAGCTGGAAATCAGCCCGAACGACCTCAAGATCGACGTCTACCGCTCCTCCGGCCCCGGCGGACAGTCCGTTAACACCACAGACTCCGCCGTCCGCATCACGCACCTTCCCACCGGCATCGTGGTGGCCATGCAGAACGAGAAATCCCAGCTGCAGAACCGCGAGGCCGGCATGCGCGTCCTGCGCGCCCGCATCCTGGCGCACCAGCAGGAGCAGATCGACGCCGAGAACTCCGCCCAGCGCAAGTCGCAGATCCGCACCATGGACCGCTCGGAGCGCATCCGGACCTACAACTACCCGGAAAACCGGATCGCCGACCACCGGACCGGCTACAAGGCCTACAACCTTGACCAGGTGATGAACGGGGACCTGGAACCGGTGATCCAGTCCGCCATCGAGATGGATGAGCAGGCGCGGCTGGACGCCATCGGCGACTGACCGGGAGCTTCGCATGACTGAGCCCACCCGTGGGGAGCCTGCACGGTCGCTGGCCGCGGCGGTCCGCGAGGCCGCGGCAATACTGGCCGAGGCAGGTGTCCCCAGTCCCCGTGTGGACGCGGAGCTGCTGGCGGACCATCTCCTCAACGTCGGGCTGGGTCGCCTCCGCTCCCTGATGCTGGGCGATACGCCGGCGCCCGAAGGCTACGAAGCCCTCGTGGCCGAGCGTGCGCGCCGCATCCCGCTGCAGCACATCACCGGGGTGGCGCACTTCCGCTACCTTGAACTGGCCGTGGGGCCCGGGGTGTTCATCCCGCGTCCGGAGACCGAATCAGTGGTCCAGCTGGCCATCGACCACGTCAGGGACCTGCCCCACCCCCGGATCGTGGACCTCGGGACGGGCTCCGGTGCCATCGCCGGTTCCCTTGCCCATGAAGTGCCGGGCGCCGAGGTGCATGCCGTCGAGTTCAGCCCGTTTGCGCACGCATGGGCTGCGAAAAACCTGGCCCCGCTGGGCGTCAACCTTGTCCTGGGGGACCTGCGTGACGCCTTTCCGGAACTCAACGGGACGGTCGACGTCGTGGTTTCCAACCCGCCGTACATCCCTGCCGAAGCCATCCCCAACGAACCCGAAGTAGCCCTGCATGATCCCCCGGAGGCCTTGTACGGCGGGGGAGCGGACGGCATGGAGCTTCCGACGGCGGCGGCCGCCTCCGCTGCCCGGCTGCTGCGTCCCGGGGGCTACTTCGTCATGGAACACGCGGAAGTCCAGTCCGGTTGGATCGCCGCAATGCTTGCCAGGACGGGATCCTGGACAGCCATCACGACGCACCTGGACCTCAACGGCAAGGAGCGCGCCACCAGCGCCCTGCTCGCGGACCAGGCCCTACGGAATGAAAGAATGGGCCAGTGACCACAACTTATGACTGCACCACTGACGACGAACGGGCACGGGGACTGGAACATGCCCAGCGTGCCATCAGCGAGAAGAAGTGCGTCGTGCTCCCCACGGACACCGTTTACGGCATCGGCGCGGATGCGTTCTCCCCGCAGGCCGTCACCATGCTGCTGGTATCCAAGGGACGCAGCCGCACCATGCCCCCGCCCGTCCTGATTCCGCGCATTAACGCCCTGGACGGCCTGGCCACCGAGGTGTCCGCCGAGGCCCGCAAACTGGCGGAGGCCTTTTGGCCCGGCGGCCTGACCCTGATCCTGCACGCCCAGCCGTCGCTGGACTGGGACCTCGGCGAAACCAAAGGCACCGTGGCGCTCCGGATGCCCGCCGACGAGGTGGCCCTGGAACTGCTGACCCTGACGGGACCGCTGGCCGTCTCCTCGGCCAACCGCACAGGCCAGGCTCCAGCCCAGACGGCCGCAGCGGCACGGGAACAGCTGGCTGACTCGGTGGAGGTGTACCTGGAGGGCGGGCCGCGCCCGCTGGAGGGTGAAGCCGGCGTCCCGTCCACCATCGTTGACGCCACCGGCCCCATCCTGCGCGTGGTGCGCAACGGGGCAGTGAGCCTGGACCGGTTGCGCGAGCACGTCCCGGGCGTCCTGGGCCTGGGCGAAATCCCCATGGCCGAGGAGGAACCGGCCCCGGAGCAAGGTGCAATTGGGGACGAAGAGAACGACGCCGGGTCCTTGCCCGCCGCTTCCGGCTCGTCAGCGGTGACGGGCACAGAAGCAGAACCCACCACTCCTGCCGGGAACGCACAGCCTTGATGGCGCTTGACCGCCAGCAAATTCCCGTCCTGGACGTCCATGCCACTCCACTGCGGGTTTCCGAGCTGGTTGCAGAACTGAGCAGCTATATTGCGGAAGGTTCCACGCGCACAGTGCTGGGCCACAACCTGCACAGCGTCACGCTTGCCTTGTCCAATGACGGCTTCCGCCGCCTCTACGAGGAAAGCGATGTGGTGCTCCTGGACGGGGCGCCGGTGCTGTGGCTGTGGGGGAGGACCGGCAATGCCGACGGCCCCGTCATGGACTACCGGCTGGGCTCCACCGACTGGCTGCCGGCCCTGGACCAGGTCCGGGGGCTTGACCGGATTGCGGTGATCGGCGCGGGGCCGGAAGCGAACGCCGGGGCTGTGCGCCGGCTGGCGGCAATCGTTCCGGGCGCCCACGTATCAGGCTTTCCGGGGGAAGGCTGGGGTCCTGCCCTGGAGGAAGCGGCCGTTGCCTGGCTGCACCGCGAACAGCCGCAGTTGGTTCTGCTTGGCCTGGGCATGCCCCTGCAGGAGGAAGTGCTGCAGCGCCGGCTGGGTGACATGCCGCCGGCTGTGTACTGTGCCGTGGGTGGGGCGATCGAACAGTTGGCCGGGGTCCAGAAGCTTGCGCCCCGGTGGCTCGGCAGGATGGGGCTGGAGTGGGCCTGGCGCCTGCTCCTGCATCCGCGCCGTGTCGCCTACCGCGTGCTGGGTGAGCCATGGGTCCTGCTGTGGCTCCTGGCAGCACGCCGGCTGAAGGCCAAAGCCTGAACAGGCAGCGCAGGGCCGAACCTGGACGCCGGCAGGGCTGAAGCAGGGCCGGCTAGAACTTCTGGTCTTCCAGCGGGGCAAAGCCCTTGCCCCGCAGGCCGGTGCCGAATGCACGCGCCCAGCCCAGGAAGCCCGGCAGGTCGCGGCGCTGCAGGAAGTAGCCCAGGTAGCCGCCGACGTCGGCCACGAAAGAGCGCACCCGGAAGTACCGGCGGATCAGGTAGCCGCGGTTCCGGTAGTAGTAATAGCGCTTGAAGGCGGAGTCGGGGACGATGACATGCCATCGGGCGCCGTAGACATGCTGCGTTTCCGAGAAGGCGTGCGGGTGGGTGATGGAAGTGGTGGTCACGGTCCCGAAGCGGATCCCCGCCTGGCGGAGGCGGATGGTGAAATCCACCTCGTCTCCGCGGATAAACAGCCGCATGTCCGGCAAACCGACCTTGAAGAACACGTCTGAACGGATCAGCGCGCCGTTGAAGAAGTGGCCGTCGTCCGGGAGGAAGCCGAGCTTCTCCACCTCAGCGCGGTCGTGCGTGACCTTGCCGTCAAGACGGAAGAAAAAGGACAGCCGGTTGGGATCGCCGGGGGCCGTGACCAGTGGGACCACGGCCTCGAGGTCGCGTGCCTCGGCCTCGCGCAGCAGCGTGGCGAGGCATTCGGGATCAGCCGGCTCGGCGTCGTCGTCCATCATCCAGATCCAGCGCGCACCGCTGGCCACTGCCTTGAGGGCGGCCAGCGCAAACCCGCCTGCGCCGCCAAGGTTGGCTTCGGAGCGGACGTAGTCGACGTTGCCGTGTTTTTCGGCTACGCCGCGCGCAGGTGCTGTACCGCTGTCCACCAGGCAAATCGTGTCAACGTGCAGGCTCTGCGCGTTGATCGAATCCAGCAGAACGGACAGTTCCTTGGGCCGGTCGAACGTCACCGCGGCAACCGCAATGCGGGGGGTCATGGGGGTCCTTTCAGCATGGCCGCCAGGGAGTTCCCCGCCTGATGTGCGCCCGTGTGGCGCGGAGCCATGGTGCCGGTGGCACTAGTATCTTTGACTAGAGTCCACTGTAATACAGCCCTGTAAGGCGCTGCGCGTAAGTCTGTGCGCACTGCCTGCTGCGCGCTCGGCGACGGAGAAGTTTCATTTATCGAAGAACAGATTCCCGGCCAGTGAGCCCACCCACCACGGACCGGCTGCCCACGCAGCCGAGCGGCTTCGACACCACTCCTGAAACGGCTCCAGTCCCATGATCATGTACCTGCTGATGGGGCTCACGGCTGCCGTCGTCTCCTATGCAGCCACCTGGGGTGCCCGCATCGTGGGGCACCGGCTGGAACTGCACCTGCCCATCCGCAGCCGGGATATGCATTCCACCCCCGTTTCAAGGCTTGGCGGCGTGGCAATCTTCCTCGGCGTCCTGGTGGCACTGGTTGTGGCCAGCCAGTCCTTTTTCGTCAGGGACATCTACCGGAACAATTTCTCGCCCTGGGGCGTCCTGGCCGGCGCTGCCGTGATCGTCCTGGTAGGCGTGGCGGACGACCTCCTGGACATCCGGTGGTGGGTGAAGCTGATCGGGCAAAGTGCCGCCGGACTGACAGTGGCCATCTGGGGTGTCCAGATGACCATCGTCCCCTGGGTGCCCGAACCCATCTATCTCCAGGACGGGATGCTCCGCGTGGTGCTGACGGCGGGGCTGATCGTCACCACCATGAATGCCTTCAATTTCATTGACGGACTGGACGGCCTGGCCGCAGGCGTGGCCATCATCGGCGGTACCGCCTTCTTCTTCACCGCCTACTGGGTGCACCGGAACGCCGTGCTGCTGGACTACTCGGACTTGGCAACCCTCATCACCGCCGTCCTGGTGGGCGGCTGCCTGGGCTTCCTGCCGCACAACTTCTTTCCCTCGAAGATCTTCATGGGCGATTCGGGGGCGATGCTGATCGGACTGCTCATGGCCTCGGCCGGTGTGGTATCCACGGGACAGATCTCCTCCGGCCTCTACGACCGTGCCAACGGTATCTCCACCGTGATTCCCATCCTGCTTCCCTTCGCCGTGCTCTTCCTGCCGCTGCTCGACCTGGGCCTTGCCGTGGTCCGCCGCACGGCCCGCGGGCGATCGCCCTGGTCTGCCGACCGCGGGCATCTGCACCATAAGCTGCTTGACATCGGCTACTCCCACAGAACCGCCGTGATCCTGATGTATCTCTGGACCGCGGTGCTTTCCTTCGGCGGCCTGGCGTTTGCCATCTTTCCCTGGCAGGTGGTTCTCACCGTCGACATCTTCGCCACACTGGTCATGGGGCTGGTGACCGCATGGCCATATCTGTCCCGGGGCAACGGGCAAACCGTGGCGTAACGCCGGTTCTGAATTATTTCTATCTCGTGTAGAATTTAGGGGCAGCCCAAGCTGCCACTCCACCCCCTGCCTCCTGGCCAGCTGCCATGTGGTGCCGACGATTGGGATCGAATGACCTCCAACGCCGAGTCCGGACCTGCCTCCGGCAACGGACACGTTGGCGCCTCCGGTCCCACCCCTTCGCTGTGGCTGGACCTGCTCAAGCGCAGCTCGATTGCTGCTGCAGCAGGACTTGCGCTTTGTGCCATTCCTGCCGGACTCCTCAATGGAGCAACCGGCGCGGCTTCCAGTTCCCTCGGGGGCCTGCTGGTCATGCTGTTCTTCGGGATCAGCCTGCTGGTTGGCCACTTCGTGGGACGCGGGAATCCTTCCGGCGCGATCGGGATGTTCGTGGCCACGTACTTCATCAAGGTAGTTGGCTTCGCCGTCGTCCTGTTCGTCATCGGCGCCCCGGAGTGGCTCCACGGACGCTGGTTCGTCATCGGCGCCGTCGTTGCGGTGGTCCTGTGGCAGGCCGCGGAGATCCACGGCTTCAGCAGGGCGCGCCTCCAGATCTACAACGATCCAGAGGGGAAGGAATAACCCTATGCGCAACACACGGAAACGCGGGCAGGCGGACCACTCCGCTCCCACCCGCGGGGTATCCGCGCCCGGAGTCGCAGGCGATAACACCGACGGCGGCTACAACGCTGGAATAGCTGTCTTCAGCTACATCGTTGGCGGAATCATCGTCTGGAGTTTGATAGGGTGGGGACTGGATTATCTGTGGGGAACGCGCTGGATTGTGCTCGCAGGCGCTCTGCTCGGAGCCGTCGGAGGTTTCTACCTTTCCCACATGCATGGCCTCACCAGTTCCCGCAAAAATGCTGATGAGCGCCATGCTCCCAGCGCACCGTCCCAGGACGGAAAAGATAGTGCCAAATAATTTCACAGGGGGAACAGCAGGCGCTCATGCTGCCGGACCCCGCCCAACGCCCAATGATGGACACTGCAGAGAGGAAACGCGTTGATCGCGCTTGCGCTCCCGGCCCAAGATTCAGGAGAGTTTACTCCTCCTGGTATTAACGAAATGCATTTGCCGGCAATCCTGCCGTGGGGTGCCGCAGAAGGATTCTCCAAGCAGATGCTGCTGGTCCTCCTCTCTGTCGCAATTATCGCTACCTTCTTCGTGCTGGCTGCACGCAAGCAGCAGCTGGTACCCGGCAAGCTCCAGTTCGCCGGCGAGGCCGCATACGGCTTCGTCCGCAACGGAATTGCCAAGGACATCATCGGCGGCAGGGACTTCATCAAGTATGTTCCCCTTCTGTTCAGCCTGTTCTTCTTCATCCTGGTCAACAACATCTACGGTGCCATCCCGGTAATCCAGCTCCCCACGTTCTCGCATGTGGGTGGAGCGTATGTGCTGGCCGGCCTGGTGTACTTCACCTGGATCGCCATCGGCGTCAAGAAGAACGGCCTGCGCTACTTCAAGCTGGCCACCGTCCCTTCGGGCGTGCCGTGGTTCATCCTGCCGATCGTGATCCCCATTGAGATCATCTCCAACTTCCTCGTCCGGCCCGTGACGCACAGCCTCCGTCTGTTCGCCACCATGCTCGCCGGCCACCTGATCGTGATGATCGCCGGATCCGGCATCGAATACCTGGTGATGCAGGAGAACGTCCTGCTGAAGGGCACCTCGGTCCTGGTCCTCGCCGGCGCCATCGCCATGTACATGCTTGAAGCCCTGATCATGGTCCTGCAGGCCTATGTCTTTACGCTGCTGACCGCGATCTACATCGAAGGCGCCCTGCACGCCGACAGCCACTAGGCACCCGCCGGCGAAGCGCAGCTTCGGGGCAACCACAGACTTCCCCTCGCGGGGATGAAGCAACCCAAACAACCTGCCACATGGGTGGCATCTTGAAAGGAAGAAAAATGGAAGGCAATCTCAACCTCGTAGGTTACGGTCTGTCCGCAATCGGCGGTGGTATCGGTGTTGGCCTCGTATTCGCTGCCTACATCAACGGCGTTGCACGCCAGCCGGAAGCACAGCGTGTCCTGCAGCCGATCGCGTTCCTTGGCCTTGCGCTGACCGAAGCCCTTGCCATCCTCGGCCTGGTCTTCGCCTTCGTTCTCTAGTCCTAGAGCGAAGCGAACTTTCAGAACCGAGTAGAAAAGGACGGGTGAAATATGAATCAGCTGATCATCTCAGCCGCCACTGAGGGCGAAGTCAACCCCCTCATGCCCAACCTCTGGGAAATGGGCGTTGTCCTCGTGGGCTTCCTCATCCTCTTGTTCATCGTGGTCAAGTTTGTTGTCCCGATGTTCGAGAAGACCTTCGCGGAGCGTGCCGAGGCCATCGAAGGCGGCATCGCCAAGGCTGAAAAGGCACAGGCTGAGGCGTCTGCTGCACTCGAAGAGTACAAGCAGCAGCTGACCGACGCCCGCACCGAAGCCAACCGCATCCGTGAGGAAGCCCGCGCCGAAGGTGCACAGATCCTCGCGGATCTCAAGGAGAAGGCTGCAGCCGAGTCTGCCCGCATCACCGCGCAGGCCCACGCACAGATCGAGTCCGAGCGCCAGGCGGCCGTTGTGTCGCTGCGCTCTGAGGTGGGCACCCTGGCCACCACCCTTGCCGGCCGCATCGTGGGCGAATCGCTCAACGACGATGAGCGCGCCGCACGGGTCGTGGACCGTTTCCTGGCAGATCTGGAGTCCCAGAACGCAGGTGCAGCTAAGTAATGGCAGGCGTATCGAGCGAATCGCTGGCAACAGCGCTGGCGGAGTTGGAAGCAAAGCTTCCGACGGCGTCGCTGCAGCTGGCAAAGGAACTCTTCGGAATTCTGGGAATGGTGGACAGCTCGGCTGGCTTGCGCCGCGCCCTGACTGACCCGTCCCGCAACGGTGACGAAAAGTCGGCGCTGGTCAGGCAGCTGGTTGGCGGGAAAGTCTCCGCTGATGCTGCAGACATCGCAGGCGGACTGGCCAGCTCACGCTGGGCAAACGCCCGTGATATCGGCGATGCACTCGAGACTCTTGCCGCAACGGTGGTCATTTCCGTTGCTGAAAACAAGTCGGCCGTTTCTGCCTCCGGAATCACTGGCCTGGAAGAGCTGGAGAACGATCTGTTTTCCTTCAACCAGGCTGTTGCCTCCAGCCATGAGGTACAACGTGCTCTGTCCGAACCACAGGCCAGCAGTGCAGCCCAGGTTGCGCTTGCCGAGAAGCTTGTACCCGCTGCCAGTGAGGAAGCCAAAGTCCTCATTGCACAGGCTGTGACCCAGCCCCGCGGCATCAAGCCCACCCGGCTTGTGCAGCGGTTCGCCGAGCTGGCAGCCAAGCGGCAGCGGCGCTGGATTGCAACGGTCAGCGTGACCCGTCCTTTGACGCAGACGCAGCTTGCCCGCCTGCAGGCCGGCCTGAATGCCCTGTACGGGCGGGAACTGAAGGTCAACGTCAACGTTGACCCGGCACTCATTGGCGGCATCCGCGTCCAGGTCGGTGACGAAGTGCTTGACGCTTCGGTTCTCACCAAGCTGGGCGAACTGCAACGCCAGCTGGCCGGCTAGCCGGACAAGCACACCAAACTGATAGAAACCCCGGTCACCGATTGCGGTGACCACAAACAGGAGAGCAGGGACTGCAGATGGCCGAATTGACCATCAACGCCGACGACGTCCGTAATGCGCTGAACGAGTTCGCGGCGTCCTACGAACCCGGAAACGCAGAGCGCGTAGAGGTCGGCCGCGTAACCACCGCTGGTGACGGCATCGCCCGTGTTGAGGGCCTTCCCTCGGTCATGGCGAACGAGCTGCTTCGTTTTGAGGACGGCACCCTGGGCCTCGCCCAGAACCTCGACGTCCGCGAAATCGGCGTCATCGTCCTCGGTGATTTCACCGGCATCGAAGAAGGCCAGGAAGTGCACCGCACCGGACAGGTTCTGTCCGTCCCCGTGGGTGACGCCTTCCTCGGCCGCGTCGTTGACCCGTTGGGCATGCCCATCGACGACCTCGGCGAGATCAAGGCCGAGACCACACGCGCCCTGGAGCTCCAGGCTCCCGGCGTGACCCAGCGCAAGTCGGTGCACGAGCCGATGCAGACCGGCCTCAAGGCGATCGACGCCATGATCCCGATCGGCCGCGGCCAGCGACAGCTCATCATTGGCGACCGCCAGACCGGTAAATCCGCCATCGCCATCGACACGATCATCAACCAGAAGGCCAACTGGGCTTCCGGCGATGTGACCAAGCAGGTCCGCTGCATCTACGTGGCCATCGGGCAGAAGGCGTCCACCATTGCCGCCATCCGCCAGACCCTCGAGGACAACGGCGCGCTGGAGTACACCACCATCGTGGCTTCTCCCGCCTCCGACCCCGCAGGTTTCAAGTACCTGGCTCCGTACGCAGGCTCGGCCATCGGCCAGCACTGGATGTACGGCGGCAAGCACGTCCTCATCGTGTTCGATGACCTGTCGAAGCAGGCCGAAGCCTACCGCGCCGTGTCGCTGCTGCTGCGCCGCCCGCCGGGACGCGAAGCCTACCCGGGCGACGTCTTCTACCTGCACTCCCGCCTGCTGGAGCGTTGTGCCAAGCTCTCCGACGAGCTCGGTGCCGGCTCCATGACGGGCCTGCCGCTGATCGAGACCAAGGCGAACGACGTGTCCGCTTACATCCCGACCAACGTCATCTCCATCACGGACGGCCAGATCTTCCTGCAGTCCGACCTCTTCAACGCCAACCAGCGCCCTGCTGTTGACGTGGGTGTTTCGGTTTCCCGCGTTGGCGGTGCCGCCCAGGTGAAGTCCATGAAGAAGGTCTCCGGTACCTTGAAGCTGGACCTGGCGCAGTACCGCGATATGCAGGCGTTCGCAATGTTCGCATCCGACCTGGACGCAGCATCCCGCCAGCAGCTGACGCGTGGCGCCCGCCTGATGGAACTGCTCAAGCAGGGCCAGTACTCGCCGTTCCCGGTCGAGGACCAGGTCGTCTCCATCTGGGCCGGCACCAACGGCTACCTGGATGACGTTCCCGTCGAGGACATCAGCCGTTTTGAAGGTGAGTTCCTGGAGCACCTGCGCCACAAGTCCTCGATCCTCACCACGCTGGCCCAGACCAACGTGCTGGACGACGACACTGTTGCAGCTCTGAAGTCCTCGATCGTCGACTTCAAAAAGGGCTTCTTCGGCCAGGGTGACAACCACCTGGTAGGCGCCGGCCACGAGGAGCATGATGCTATCTCCGAGGGCGAAGTCGACCAGGAAAAGATCGTCAAGCAGAAGCGCTAGTTCCGCATGATTCGGGTGTGCCGGGCCAACGGCCCGGCACACCCGGTCACGGAATGTTAGGAAAGGATAAGTATGGGAGCCCAGATCCGGGTCTACCGCCAGAAGATCAGCTCGACCACGTCGATGCGCAAGATCTTCAAGGCGATGGAACTGATCGCTACCTCGCGCATCGGGAAGGCCCGTGCGCGCGTAGCAGCTTCACTGCCTTACGCGAACGCGATCACGCGCGCCGTTTCTGCTGTCGCCAGCCAAAGCGAAATCGACCACCCGCTGACCACTGAACCGGAGCAGATCCGCCGTGCCGCCGTCCTGGTAATCACCTCGGACCGCGGCCTGGCCGGTTCCTACTCCGCCAGCGTCCTCAAGCAGGCGGAAGGTCTCAACGAGCTGCTCCACGCTGAAGGCAAGGAAGTCAAGACCTACCTTGTGGGCCGTAAGGCCCAGGCCTACTTCGACTTCCGGAACCGCGAGTACGCGCGGGTCTGGACCGGAGGGACGGACGCGCCAGAGTTCGCAACCGCCCGTGAGCTCCGCGAAGCGCTGCTGGCAGAATTCGCAACGGACTTCGAAGAGGGCGGCGTGGACGAAATCCACGTTGTCTACACGCGTTTCAAGTCCATGGTCACCCAGGAGCCGACGGTCATCCGCCTGCTCCCGCTTGAAGTAGTGGAAGAGCAGGCCGCGTCCGAGTCGGATCTCCTGCCGCTGTACGAGTTCGAGCCGGAAACGGAGCGTGTTCTTGGCGCCCTGCTCCCGCGCTACATCGAATCCCGTATCTTCGCAGCCATGTTGCAGGCAGCAGCTTCCGAGCTCGCCGCCCGCCAGCGGGCGATGAAGTCCGCAGGCGACAACGCGACGGACCTGATCAAGAAGTACACGCGTCTGCGCAACACGGCCCGCCAGGCCGAAATTACGCAGGAACTCTCCGAGATTGTTGCCGGTGCCGACGCCCTGGCGTCGTAGCCTCCACCGCCTCGGTTCCGCGTAACCAGCACCACCACAGATAGACTTAACCCCACGCCATCTACTGAATGAAGTGAGAGAGATGACTGCCACTGCTACCGAACACGTAGCCGCAACGTCCGGTGCAACCGGCCGTATTGCGCGCGTAATCGGCCCGGTTGTCGACGTCGAATTCCCGGCTGACGCAATCCCGTCGATCTACAACGCCCTCACCACCGAGATTACTCTCAACGGTGAAACCAAGACCATCACCTTCGAGGTTGCGCTGCACCTCGGCGACAACCTCATCCGCGCTATCTCGCTGCAGGCGACCGACGGCCTCGTCCGCGGCACCAACGTGGTGGACACCGGTGCCCCGATTTCCGTCCCGGTTGGCGACGGCGTCAAGGGCCACATATTCAACGTCCTCGGCCAGCCCCTGGACGTTGCCGAGTCGGAGCTGGAGATCAGCGAACGCTGGCCCATCCACCGCAAGGCACCGAGCTTCGCTTCGCTCGAAGGCTCCACCGAGATGCTGGAAACCGGCATCAAGGTCATCGACCTCCTCACCCCGTACATCAAGGGTGGAAAGATCGGCCTGTTCGGCGGTGCCGGCGTGGGCAAGACCGTTCTGATCCAGGAAATGATCACCCGTGTTGCACGCAACTTCGGCGGTACATCGGTCTTCGCCGGTGTGGGTGAACGTACCCGTGAAGGCAACGACCTCTGGGTTGAAATGGAAGAGGCGGGTGTCCTCAAGGACACCGCCCTTGTCTTCGGCCAGATGGACGAGCCGCCGGGAACGCGTCTGCGCGTGGCCCTGTCCGCACTGACCATGGCGGAGTACTTCCGCGATGTGCAGAACCAGGACGTGCTGCTCTTCATCGACAACATCTTCCGCTTCACCCAGGCCGGCTCCGAGGTCTCGACCCTGCTGGGCCGCATGCCTTCGGCCGTGGGCTACCAGCCCAACCTGGCGGATGAGATGGGCCTCCTGCAGGAGCGCATCACTTCCACCAAGGGCCACTCCATCACCTCGATGCAGGCCATCTACGTCCCCGCAGATGACTACACCGACCCGGCTCCGGCCACGACCTTCGCACACCTCGACGCGACCACGGAACTCTCCCGTGAAATCGCCTCCCGTGGTCTGTACCCGGCCGTTGACCCGCTGACGTCCACCTCCCGCATCCTGGATCCCCAGTACATCGGACAGGACCACTACAACACGGCAGTCCGTGTGAAGCAGATCCTGCAGAAGAACAAGGAACTCCAGGACATCATCGCCATCCTCGGTGTCGATGAACTCTCCGAAGAAGACAAGATCGTCGTGTCGCGTGCACGCCGCATCCAGCAGTTCCTCTCGCAGAACACCTACACCGCCAAGCAGTTCACCGGCGTCGAGGGCTCCACGGTTTCCATCAAGGACACCGTTGAAGGCTTCGCTGCCATCTGCGACGGCGAGCTGGACCACATCGCGGAGCAGGCGTTCTTCAACGTCGGCGGCCTCGATGACGTCGAGCGCCAGTGGGCCAAGATCCAGGAACAGACCAAGTAATATGGCTGAGCTTGAGGTTGAGATTGTCGCAGCGGACCACTTCGTGTGGTCCGGAGCGGCCAAGATGGTCAAGGCCCGCACCAGCGATGGTGAAATCGGAATCCTGCCCGGCCACTCGCCCCTGCTGGCGATCCTGGCCGAAGGTGAACTGGCCATCCAGCCGGTGTCCGGGGACCGTATTGCGGTGGATGTGGATGGCGGGTTCTTCTCCGTTGACAACAACCGCGTGGTGATCGTCGCCGACAATGCCCAGATGGGCGGCTCGGCTACCGCTGGGATCCGCTAGCACGACCTTGATGGACGCTCCGGGTATTCCGTTCATCGCACTGGCAATCGCCTTCGGATTGCTGATTATCGCACTGTGCCTTTCGGGGGTGCGCCGCTTCAACCTGCGGCGTGCCCTCGGCACGGTGGACGCCTCCATTCGCCTGGCTGGAAACAGCTGGCAAATGGGGGTTTGTCGTTATCAGGACAATGACCTGGAATGGTTCAGGCTCATCTCCTTGAGCGTCCGCCCCAAGTACACGTTCAAGCGCAGTTCACTGGAGCTGCTGGGCCGCCGGAAACCCACGGAGGCTGAGGCCGTCAAGGTCCAGCCGGATGTGGTGATCGTTGAACTCCGCTATGAGGGGCAGGACCTGCACCTGGCCATGAAGTTCGACGCCTATACGGGTCTCTCATCCTGGCTGGAAGCAGGTCCGGTGATAGGCGTGGGGACCTGGCGTTAGCCGACGTGGATTGGCTTTCAGACATCCGGCTCACGGACGGTCCACTGTATGGAACTGTCCTGGTATTGGGAATGGGCGGCGCAGCCTACCTCCTGGTGCCACCCTGGCGCGCCTCCATGACGCCGGCGCACCGGGCCACGGCATGGGCGTCCCGCATCCTCACCGCCGCGGCAGCTGCCTTTGCGCTGGTGGGTACCGTCCACTGGGCGCTCATCAATATCTTCACCACCTTCCCCGAGGACCTGCCGGACCCCGTCCTGCTGTGGCTGGTGCCCGGCGTAGCTGCTGTCTTCCTGGGCTTGCTCCGGCTGCCGCGGACCAGCTGGGGCGCACGCGGGGGAGCTATCCTCGCGGCGCTGCTGGTGGCGCTGCTCTCGGCGGTCCAAATCAACGCCTATTTCGGGCTGAACAGGACGGTCAGCGATTTGCTCGGCACGGCCCAGGCCCGGATCCCGGTCCTCGAGCAGGACCTCATGCGTCCACCGGGCCAATTTGACGGCGTACCGCTCCAGGGCTGGAAGCCGGAGGGGGAGCTGCCGGCCGGGGGCGTCGTCCGGAAGTCCGCGATCCCCGGGACCTTGTCCGGAATGAACACCCGCGACGCCTACATCTACCTTCCGCCGGCCTATTTTGCATCGAACCGACCTGCACTGCCGGTACTGGTCCTGGTGGCGGGCCAGCCGGGAGGGCCTGCGGACTGGCTAACCGGCGGAGCCCTCCGGGGCCACATGGATTCCTTTGCCGCGGCACACGGCGGGGTGTCCCCGGTGGTGGTCATCCCGGATCCCAATGGCTCGCAGTCTGCCAACACCATGTGCATGGACAGCCGCATTGCCAAAGCGGACACCTACCTCGCCCGGGACGTTCCGCAGTGGATCAGTTCCACCCTGGCGGTCGATACCAACCACAGCCACTGGGCCGTGGGCGGGTTCTCCTTTGGCGGCACCTGCGCCGTGCAGATGGGCACACGGCATCCCGACATCTACGCCGATGTGCTCGCCTTTTCCAGTGAGGCCGAGCCCGCCATTGCAAAGGAACGGCAGAAGACCATCGACGCAGCCTTCCCCGGAAACCCTGATGAATTCACCAGGCAGACTCCACTGGAGATTATGAAACACCAACGGTTTGCGTCCAGCGGCATGTACCTCACCGCAGGCCGGAACGACCCCGAGTTCGTGGCGAACCTCCACACGCTGGCCGATGCGGCGCAGGCTGCGGGCTTCACCGTGCAGGCGCACGAGGTGGAGCACACCGGCCACTCCTGGGACACCTCGTCCAAGCGGTTCGCGGATGCCCTTCAGTTCCTTGGCACCCAGTGGGGGCTGCAGTGGTGAGCATCAGGAACTCGGACCGTACCACCGCCCTGATGTGGGCCGCCGTCGGACGCCCTGCAGTCCGGCAGGCGCTGCTCACGCTGAAGTCCATGCCCTTCACCCTGGGCGTGCTTGTAACCTTCCTTGCCGCCGCGGCGCTGACCGGAAGCTTCCTCGACGGGCCGCCGGAGCAGCTCCTGGGACTGGCCTCCGTCAGCGGCCCCGGGCTGCGCGGCGGGCAGTGGTGGACACTTTTCACCAGCCTCTTCTTCGCCACCAACCCGCTCGCTTACCTTGCAGCGTCGCTGATGATCGTGCTGCTGCTGGGCCTGGCGGAGCGCAAACTTGGCCGGCGGGCCGCCGTCGGACTGTTCTTTGGCGGGCAGTTCGCGGCCGTCACGGTGTTCCTCCTGGTGACCCAGCTGGCCGGGTATGTGGGCGACGGCTGGCTGGACGCAATGGTGGATGACCGGCTCATCGGCCCCTACGCCCCGGTGCTCACCGCGGGCCTGGCGGCCAGTGCCCGGATCACGCTGCTGTGGCAGCGCCGGCTCCGCACCGCGGTGCTGTCCATTTCCCTGCTGCTGGTCCTCTATGTGGGGCACGCCGAAACCGTCATTGGCCTCATCGGTGCCCTCCTTGGCCTCCTTGCCGGCTGGTGGATCCAGGGGGACCAGGGGAGGCTTCACCGGCACCGGTCCACCGGACGGGAAACCAGGAACCTCCTGGCCCTGACCGTCGCCGTGTTTGCGGTGGGTCCCATCCTGACCGGAATCACGCGGGCGCCGACCGGCCCGCTGGCACTGCTGCGGGATGTCGTGCTAAGCCCGATGCCCACGCTGAATGAATTGATTTTCAACTGCGGTGCCACCGTTGACGCCACCTGCCTGGAAACGGGAAGGGCAGGATTCGCCGGACCCTTCGGCCTGGCGCTGGCCGTGGTCCCGGTCATCCTGCTGCTGATCTGCGCCGACGGCATGCGCCGGGGCCGCCGGCTGGCACTGAACATTGCGCTGGCCATCCAGTTGGCTGTCACTGCCCTCGCGGCGGTCTACCTTGCCTTGTTCGCCCTTGTCCCTTCGCGCCTGCAGGGCACGCACGCAACGCCCCTGTCCTCCGCCTTCGCCCATGTGCTGCCACTCGTGGGTGTCCCGCTCCTGCTGGCGGTAGTCCTGTGGCTGAACCGCCGGCAGTTCCGCGTCCAGACGCGTCCCGGCGCCCGGCGGACGCTCGGGGCTGTGATCTGCGGAACCTGGCTTGTCCTGGCCAGTTCCTATACCGTGGCCTGGTTCTGGTCCGGCGGGCTGTCCCGTGACGGCGGACTTTTGGGCCTTTTCGCCGAGTTGGCCCGGCAGTACGTCCCGGTGCCGATTCCGCAGCAGTTCCGCCGGGTCTTCCCCGAGCGCGACAGTGCCGAAGCACTGCTGTTTGCCTACTCGGGCCCGGTGTTCTGGGTCGTAGCCCTGGCTGCGGTGTGGTGGATCCTGGTGGGGCGGCACCACGGGCTCCACTTCGGACGGCAGGACCGCAGCCGTGCCCGGGAGCTGCTCCACCAGGGCGGCGGCCCCTTGTCCTGGATGGCCCTCTGGGAGCCCAACACGTACTGGTTCAGCCCGGACGGGGCAGGCGGCATGGCGTTCCAGCAGCACGGGACCGTTGCCCTGACCCTGGGCGGCGCGTTCGGTGACCGTAAGGCTGAGCAGCGGGTGACCGATGGGTTCCTCGACTACTGCCGCAGCCAGGCTCTGATACCGGCGCTGTATTCCTGTGATGACACCATGTGGCCCATGCTGAGGGAACGCGGCTTTTCCCGTGTGGCCGTCGCCCAGGAGACCCGGCTGGCGCTGAACGAGCTTGAGTTCAAGGGCAAGGAATGGCAGAACGTCAGGACCGCCCTCAACCGCGCCGCGAAGCTGGGGGTCCATGCCGTCTGGGGTTCGTACCATTCGCTGCCCGCAACGCTCCGGTCACGGCTGAGCGAAGTCTCCGAGGAATGGGCGGCCGGCAAGTCCGTTCCGGAGATGGGCTTCACGCTGGGGGGAGTGGACGAGCTCGACGACGAGGAAGTCCTGTGCTGCCTGGCCGTGGACGGCAGCGGTGCCGTCCATGGAGTGACCAGTTGGCTGCCGGTGTACGACGGCGGGCGGCTGGTGAGCAGGACGCTGGACGTCATGCGCCGGGGGAGTGAGGGATTTCCAGGGGTGATGGAATTCCTGATTGCCTCTGCCGTGCTGGAATTGCGGGGTTCGGTGGACGTCATCTCCCTGTCGGGGTCGCCGCTGGCCAGCCGGCCCGATGGCCCGCCGGAACGGGGAACAGGCGCAGAGGGCACAGGCACCGAAGGAATCGGTGGGCCCGGTGACCAAGGGCAGGAGGCTCCCGATGAGGGCGCGCAGAACCTGGTCAGGATCCTTGACCTGGTGGGCCACGCGCTTGAGCCGGTCTACGGCTTCCGCTCCCTGGCGGCCTTCAAATCCCGGTTCAAGCCGGAGTACCGCGCCCTCTACCTGTACTACCAGGACCCGCTGCACCTGCCAGCCATCGGCAGGGCGCTGACCCGGGCGTACCTGCCCGGACTTTCCCTGGCACAGGGCGCGAGGCTGGTCCGCAAACTGGTGACCTGACGCGGCATCAACAGGGAACGGCCCGGCAATCGTCAGGTCGGTTTGCCGGAAATGCAGTATTTCTGTGGCAACAATTGCGGCATAAACAAATGGTCCCCGGCAATTGTGCCGGGGACCATTTGTTTCGCTGACAGCCGCGGTGGGCGGCCGGGCGGTACTAGACCAGCGTTACGCCAGTGGCCTGGGGGCCCTTGGCACCCTGGCCGATTTCGAACTGAACGCGCTGGTTCTCGTCGAGGGTCTTGAAGCCGCCGGTCTGGATTTCGGAGTAGTGAACGAAGACATCGCCATCGGAGTCATCCGGGGTGATGAAGCCGAAGCCCTTTTCAGCGTTGAACCACTTGACGGTTCCCTGTGCCATTTATTTCTCCTCATTGTGGAACTTTTTAAGACCGGCACACCTCGTGCCGACCTTGGTCACTCCGCGAGAAGAATCCTGATTGCCTCGTCCCAAAGGGAGGTCCGGCGCTGCAGGAGCTTCGCGCTCGCAACATGTCTTGCGAGCATGAAAAACACCTACACAAAGACTGAGATAAGAATTTCATGCCCATTCCCGCAGGTCAACGGCCCGGAGGACAAAAAGGACAAAATTTGGGTAAAAATTCAGATGTCTCAGAAGCGTGCAGCCAAAGCCCGGCGATTAAATGCCTAAGCAGGAAAGGAAAACCTAGAAGAGGCGGGATTCGCTGTCGTCAACGCCGCGCATGGCGTCGTAATCCAGCGTCACGCAATCGATCCCGCGGTCGTTGGCCAGCACCTTGGCCTGCGGCTTGATCTGCTGGGCCGCGAAGATTCCGCGCACCGGTGCCAGCAGGGGGTCGCGGTTGAGCAGTTCCAGGTACCGGGTCAACTGCTCCACCCCGTCGATGTCTCCCCGGCGCTTGAGCTCGATGGCCACCGTGGCACCGTCAGCGTCCCGCGCCAGGATGTCAACGGGGCCGATGGCGGTGAAATACTCGCGCCTGATGAGCGAGTAGCCCTGGCCGAGCGTCTCGATCTGTTCAGCGAGCAGCCGCTGCAGGTCCGCTTCCACCCCGTCCTTGATCAGCCCGGGGTCCACGCCCAGGTCATGGGATGACTCAGTGATCTTCTCGTGGATGTTGATGATGAGCCGGTCATCGGTCTTGGCCGACTGCACGGTCCACTGCTCCACCACGCCAAGTTCGAGGTCCACGTCGTCCGGGGACGAAACCCGCAGCGTGGCCGGCGGGCTCATCCAGTTCAGCGGCTTGTAGGAACCGCCGTCGGAATGGACCAGCACGGAGCCGTCCGCCTTGACCAGCAGGAGCCGGGTGGCGAGGGGGAGATGGGCTTTGAGCCGGCCAACATAATCAACGGAGCAATGGGCTATGACAAGTCGCACGCCGTACAGACTACCGCGTGGGCCCGGCATGCCATGCCCGACGGCGGGAGGCCGGGTGCGCCGCAAGGGGCGGCATGGAGCGGGACGGGCGAGTGGGCGGGCTGGGGCAGAATGGATACATGCCGCGTTCCAACCGTCCCCGCCGTCCCGTTTCCGGCAAGGGTTCCGCATCCGGCAGGGGCACGGGAGGGAAAAGGAGCGGCGAGGTCCCCGAGCTGGACCTGGAACGCGCCCGGGCCGGGATTGCCCGCCGGGAAAGCGCCCCTGACGGCGAGTGGATGGTCCGGACCATGACCGCCAGGAACGCGGAGAAGACCTACATCTGCCCGGAATGCTCCACGGCCGTGCTGCCCGGCGTTGCACACCTGGTGGTCTGGAAGGATGACCACCTCTTTGGTGCGGCCGCCGGCCTGGCGGAGCGGCGGCACTGGCATACCAACTGCTGGATGACGCGCAGCTACCGGTACCGCTGACCACCCGCTGCGGGCAGCCGCCCCGCAGGCCCTGTCGTGTGACGCAGCCACGCGCCCGCTGTCGCTAAGCTGGCAGGCATGACTTTTGATCCGGCGTCGTACCAATTCACCCAGTCCGGGGGCCTTGTCCCCATCCGTGCCTCCACTGTCCTGCCTGCCCGGCGCGAGAACATCGAACTGCAGACCGAGGACGGCCACAGGCTGGTGGGCGAACTGGCGCTGCCGGAATCGGGTCCGGTCAAGGCCACGCTGATCACGCTCCATCCGCTGCCGACGCACGGCGGCTTCATGGATTCCCACGTCTACCGCAAGGCCTCCTACCGGCTGCCGGCGCTGGCGGGAATTGCGGTGCTGCGCTTCAATACGCGGGGTACCGCCTCCGACCGCGGCACAAGCAGCGGGGCGTTCGAGGAAGGGATCGGGGAGCGGCATGACGTCGAGGCGGCCGTGCGGTTCGCCGTTGAGCGGGGACTTCCCAACCGCTGGCTGGTGGGCTGGTCATTCGGGACCGAACTGGCGCTGATGTACGGCGCCCTGGAGCCGGTGGCCGGGGAGATCGAGGGCGCGGTGCTGTTGTCGCCGCCGCTGCACCGGGCCACGGACAAGCACCTGCAGCTGTGGGCGGAATCGGGCAAGCCCCTGACCGTCCTGGTGCCGGAGCATGACGACTTCCTCCAGCCTGCCGAGGCCGCCGAACGGTTCCGGCTGGTGCCGCAGGCGCGCGTGGTGGGCGTGGCCGGGGCCAAGCATCTGTGGGTGGGGGAGAAGTACGCGGGGCGGGTCCTGAACGACATCGTGGCCCTGGTCAGCCCCGACTCCGGCGCGGCCCCGCTGCCACAGGAATGGGACGGCCCGGTGGCCACTGCCGGCGCTTAGTGCTGGTCCTGCCGGACGATGTAGATCTCCCGGAGCAGCAGCAGCACGGCGGCGGCGGTGGGAATGGCGATCAGGGCACCGAGCACGCCCAGCAGGCTGCCGCCGGCAATGACGGAGATCACCGCCACCGCACCGGGCACGGCAACTGCCTTCTGCATGATGCGCGGCGAGATGAAGTAGGCCTCGAACTGCAGGTAGGCAAAGTAGCAGACCGCGTAGATGGCAGCCGCCTGCCAGCCCTCCGTAAGTGACACGAGGACCACCACGATGCCTGCGATCATGCCGCCAACCAGCGGGATGAATGCGAGCAGGACCACCACGAACGCCAGGAGCAGGGCAAACGGAATGCCCACAATGGACATCACCACGAAGGCGAACGTGGCATTGAGAAGGGCCACGCAGGCCTGGCCGATCACGTAGTTCCCCACCGACCGGGTGATTTCCTCCGAGAGGGCTGCCACCCGTTTCCGGCGGGAGCGCGGCGCCAGCCGGTAGCCCCACTTCTTCATGGCCGGCAGCGCCGCCAGGAAGTACAGGCTCAGCACCAGGACGATCAGGGTGCCGAACAGCCCGTTGGCCACGGTGGAACCGAATCCCACCACGCCGCCGAAAATACCGCCCATGGCGGCGGGATCGTTGACGAACTTGTCCAGTTCCTCGGTAATGCGGTCGCGCACGCCGAACTGGTCATCAAGGCTGCGGAAGAAGTCCGAGTCCATGAAGCTGCGCACCCAGTCCGGCGCCTGCCGCACGATCTCCGATACCTGTTCAACAATGGTGGGGATGAGCGTGGCGAAGAATCCGACGACGGCGCCCATCAGGACAGCCACGGAGACCAGGATGCCCGCGGGCCGGGGGATCCTGCGGTTCTCCAGCCAGCCCACCACGGGTTCAAGCCCCAGGGCGATGAACAGCGCCGCGACGATCCACAGCAGCAATTGCGTGGTGTGGGACCCGATCCAGTAGACCAGCAGCGCCAGTCCCACGCCCACCGTCCCCATGAAGCCCATGTACAGCGGATGCTGGGGGGACATGCGTGGACCCGGGTGGCCGAACTGGGGTTCGTCCTCGCCGCCATGGTCCGCCTCGGGCACCTGCCCGGTGTATTCGGGTGGCATTTCGAAGCGAAGCCTGGGCTGTGCCCCCGGCAGGGGCTGGCGGAGCCTGCGGACCACCTGGCCAAGGGCGGCGGTGGCGTGACCCCTGCGGTGCGCGGCTGCTGCCATGCCGAGGGGAGGCACCGGCGCAGGGACAGGGCCCTTGGCATCCCCGGATTTTCCGGCTGCCGCCGAGGACGGGTCCGTCTTGTCAGTCACTGGTCTTGGGGGCCTGTTCCGTGTGTGGCTCCGCGTTTGCGGGCGGGTGTGATGATCATCGCAAACACTATCAGCAGGCTTGTCACCGCGAGCTGAAGCCACCACCTTGGGTCCGCCAACGGAAGGGGCGGACCAGGCAAAAAGGGGCCAGTGGTAACAAAAAGGTTACTATTGAAGGCAAACCCCCGCTGATGATAGGTGTTTCCCTTGCGTTTAAAGACTGCAGCCGCACTTGTGCTGCTCGGCCTCCTGACACTTTTGGCCGGTATCGGCCAGAGAACCATCTGGGCTCCATCCGAGACGTTCACCGCGTCCGTGCCGGCCGATTCCGCCGCCGCGCCGCTGACCGTCATCGACCAGAAGCTGCGTACCCTGCACGAAGGACCGGTCAAGATCACCGTCCAGGGCGACGGAAACTTCATGCTGGCCACCGGACGGCCTGATGACGTCAGCGCCTGGGTGGGCCAGACGGCCCACAACACCATCACGGGCGTGTCCGGGGATGAAAAATCCCTCGTGGTTGAGCACGCAGACGGCGAAGGCACCGCGCCCAACCCCGCCGGTTCAGATCTCTGGGTTTCCACCGAGAACGCCGGCGGCGAGCTCGACTACACCTGGACCCCGCCTGCGGACGGTGACTGGAGCCTGCTGCTCGCCTCCGACGGCACCAAGCCGGCTCCCGCCTCTGTCTCCATGACCTTCCCCAACGACACCTCCACCCCCTGGGCCGTTCCGCTGATGGTCCTGGGCAGCCTGCTGATCCTGGGCGGCATCGTCCTGGCGCTGCTCTCGGCCCGCCGGAAGGACGGCGAGGGCGGCGACAGCAGCTACGCCCGCCGCGCCCGTGAACGCAACGCCGCGCCGCAGGGCCAGGCCCCGCCGTCGTCCTCCTCTTCCAAGGCCACCATGGTGGCGGCCGGTGTGGTTGCAGCCCTGCTCGCCGGATCCGGCACCGCAGCCCAGGCGGCCACTCCCAGCCCGCAGCCGTCCGGGGGCGCCGCATCGCCGGCAGCCAAGGAGGCCGCGGGATCGCCTGTCCTCCTGGACGCCCAGTTCCGCCGGATCCTCGAACAGGTCTCCAGCGCCACCGACGCCGGTGATGCAGCCAAGGATGCGGCCAAGCTGTCGGACCGCGTGGCCGGACCCGAACTGGAAATCCGCACCCAGAACTACAAGATCCGCTCCCAGGTGGGCTCCTACGAGCCGCGGATGCCCGTGCGCTCCACCAAGCTGCTCACCACCGTGGTCACCAGCGGCCGCGACTGGCCCCGCTCGGTGCTGGCCGTGACCCAGGGCGAAGGGAACGTGGTTCCGCAGATCCTGACCCTGGTCCAGCAGTCACCGCGCGAAAACTACAAGCTGATGGAAACCACCCCCCTTCAGCCGGGCACCACCTTCCCGAACATCAGCCGGGGCGGTACCGAGACGCTCGCCGCATCGGACAAGACCGGGCTGCTCTACAGTGGCGAGGAAGCAATGTCCGGCCTGGCTGACAGGCTCACCTCAGCGGACTCGCCCTTCAAGGACAAGCTGGTCGAGGGCCAGTCCTCGCCGTACATCGCCGACACCCTGTCCTACCAGGCCGAGGTGGTCAAGGCAGGCGAGAACGGCAACTTCTCCTTCACCCACAAGGTGGTCCCCGAGAGCACCGTGGTGTTCCACACTTCCGACGGCGGGGCCCTGGTCCTGGGCCGGATCAACTTCGGTTTCGAAGGCACCCCCAAGGCGGCCGGTGACAAGCTGAGCATCGGCGACGACGCGGCAGCCCTGGCCGGCGGCAAGGAGACCAGCACGGGCATGGTCCTGAGCTTCGCCGAATCCATGGCGGTCTACGTCCCGCCCGCAGGATCCACGGATCCGATGAAGCTCGTCGCCGCCACCCGCGGCCTGGTCGGGGCCTCCTTCAAGTAGGCCCCTGGCTGTATTACCACCGGCAGCGGCCGGAGTGGCTAGAGTGGGAAACATGAGTTCGCCAGCTTCCCGCCCAGTCCCTCCTGCCGCTGCCAACCCGCTTAATCTGCGCGGCGCCGTCGACCTTTCCTCGCTGAAGCGCCCCGCATCACCCGCCGGTACTGCCGCCGCCTCCGGTACTACCGCCCCCTCCGGCCCTGCCGCAGGAGCGCCGCAGTCCCCGCAGCCGGGGGCCTCCGCCGGCGGCACCGAACTCACGGTCAACGTCACCGAGGCCAACTTCCAGCAGCTGGTGGAACTGTCCGCCCAGGTGCCGGTGGTGTTTGCCCTGTGGGCCCCCTACTCGCCCGAGTCCGGCAGGATGGTTGAGACCCTTGAGCGCGTGGTTGCCAGCTACGGCGGCCGGCTGGTCCTTGGCGCCGCGGACATCGAAGCCTTCCCGCAGCTTGCCCAGGCCTTCCAGGTGCAGGCCGTCCCCACCGCCGTCGCCGTCCTCAAGGGGCAGCCGGTGCCGCTCTTCCAGGGCGGGGCCGAGGAACAGCAGGTGCGCAGCCTCTTTGACGAACTCCTCAAGGTGGCTGCGGCGAACGGGGTCACCGGGAGCCTTGACGGCGGAGCGGGCGGAGAGCCGGAGCCCGCGCCGCTGCCGCCGCTGCACCAGGCCGCCTTCGACGCCATTGAGGCCGGCGACTACGCCGCTGCCGCCGAGGCGTACCGCCAGGCGCTGAAGGAGATGCCGTCGGACCACGAGGCCAAGGCCGGGCTGGCGCAGGTGGAGCTGATGGACCGGCTGCAGTCATTGTCGGCCCAGGACAGCGAGGCGCTGCGGGCGCGGGCCGCCGATGAGCCGGACAACCTGGCCGCGCAGCTTGGGGTGGCCGACCTGGACGTGGCCGGCGGGCACGTCGAGGATGCGCTGAACCGGCTGGTGGCGTTCATCGGCAGGAACTTCGGCCCGGAGCGGGAGACCGCGCGGCTGCGGCTGCTGGAGCTGTTCGACGTGGTCGGCGCCGGTGATGAGCGGGTGGCAAAGGCACGGCAGGCGCTTGCCCGGGTGCTGTTCTAGTGCCGGCCCTGTTCCAGCCGCTGACGCTGCGGTCCATGGAGTTGGAGCACCGCGGCTGGGTGTCGCCCATGTGCCAGTACAGCTGCGATCCCGACGACGCTCCGGGTGTGCCGAACGACTGGCACCTGGTGCACCTGGGCGGGTTTGCCACGGGCGGCGCGGCGATGATCCTCACCGAAGCCGCGGCAGTGAACGCCGCCGGCCGGATCAGTCCCCGCGATGCCGGCCTCTACAACGACGACCAGGCGGCGGCCTGGCAGCGGATCATTTCCTTTGTCCACCGGCACGGTGTAGCCGGAACGAAGATCGGCGTGCAGTTGGCCCACGCCGGGCGCAAAGCATCAACGTACTGGCCGTTTTCAGGCAAGCACGGCAGTGTTCCGGCGTCCGACGGCGGCTGGGACACCGTGGGCCCGTCCACCACGGCCTTCGAGGGCTATGCGGCGCCTGCCGCCATGACCGAGGAACAGATCCATGGTGTGATTGCCGATTTCGCCGCAGCCGCTGTCCGCGCCGTGGACGCAGGCTTTGACACCATGGAGATCCACGGGGCCCACGGCTACCTCCTGCACCAGTTCCAGAGCCCGTTGATCAACCAGCGCAGCGATGACTGGGGCGGCGATGAAGCCGGACGGAACCGGCTCATGCTGGCCGTGGTTGACGCGGTCCGTGCGGTGATCCCCGATTCCATGCCCCTGCTGCTCCGGATCTCGGCCACCGACTGGGCGCCGGGCGGCGTGGACCAGGCAGCGTCGGTCCGCCTGGCACGGGAGGCCGCCGCGCACGGCGTGGACCTGGTGGATGTCTCCAGCGGCGGGGCAGTGGCCAACCAGCAGATCAAGCCGGGCCTGGGCTATCAAACCGGATTCTCTGCCGCTATCCGCGGGGAGGCAGGAATTGCCACCGGCACCGTGGGCCTGGTGACCACCCCCGGTCAGGCGGAGCACGCCATCGCCACCGGGCAGGCAGACGGGGTCTTCATTGCCCGGGCGGCCCTGCGGGACCCCCACTGGTGGCTCCGCGCGGCATTCGACCTGGGCCATGACCTCGCCTGGCCGCCCCAATACGAGCGGGCCATCCCGCGCCGGGCCTTCTGACCGCGGCGTCCCGGGCTGCCGGTTCATGATGCCGTCAGCCCAGCAGGTCATCCACATAGCACCAGCGCCACTCTTCGCCGGGTTCGATGCTGCGCATGACCGGGTGACCGGACTCCTTGAAGTGGCGGCTGGCGTGCCGGCCCACGGAGGAGTCGCAGCAGGCGACGTTTCCGCACCCCAGGCACATGCGCAGGTGCACCGGCGTGGTTCCCTCCCGCTCGCACGCGGCACAGGACGGATTGGCGGGGGCAGGCGATGGCATGGTGGCCGTCAGGTGGTCGCATATGCCGCCGGGCTGGGACAACCCTTCGCCGCCGCCTTCAGCGGCAGCGCCCAGTTCGTTGAGGGAAGCATCCAGCATGGACTCCTCCACATCCAGCCGTTCCAGGACTTCGCTGAGGACTTCATGGGCAAAATCCCCGCCGCGCCGCAGCTCCAGCACCTTGTCCCGTTCGGCCTCCAGCATGGCCATCCGCAGCTGCGCGTACCGCTGGCTGGGGGTGGCCGCCTCTGCCGCGGACCTGCCCAGTCGTTCCCAGGCCGCAAGTCCCCGCTCCTGGGTGCGCCGCCGCAGCATGTCCATGACCTCCGGCGGGTCGCTGTCGCGCCGCAGCTGCTCCAGCCGATTCATCCCCGCGGCGGTGGCCAGCTGCATCAGTGAGGCCTGGTTCAGCGCGTCCTCCCGCCTGTCCGGCCCCGGCAGCCCCAGGGCCCGGACCAGGGGTGGCAGCGTGAATCCCTGCAGCACCAGGGTGCCGGCCACCACCACCATGGCGGCCAGGACCAGCACGTTGCGGTGCTCCAGGTCATCCGGCAGCGTCAAGACGGCGGCAAGGGTGACCACCCCGCGCATGCCCGCCCAGGACACGATGGCGGGAAACTGCCAGGGCGGCGCAGGGTCTGCCCGCTGCACGGAAGGAACCAGGCGGGGCAGGTACGTGGCCGGAAAGACCCAGACGGGGCGCAGCACCAGCACCGCCAGCAGGATCACGGCGCAGCCGAGCCACACCCGGCCGGCGCCCAGCGAATCGTCCTGGACGCTGTCAATGATGCTTCGAACCTGCAGGCCGATCAGGAGGAACACGGCGTTCTCCAGCAGAAACTGGACAGTGTCCCAGTTGCTCCGGGCGCTTTGCCGCGCGGCACCGTTGGGCATGGAGGGCGCCTTGGTGCCCATCACGAGGCCGGTCACGACGACGGCGAGCACGCCGGACGCGTGAATCGCCTCGGCGGGCAGGAACGCAACGAACGGTGCCATCAGCGATGTTGAGGTGTTGATGGCTACGTTGCTGATCCGTTTCCTGATTTCGGTGAGGAGGTAAGCGGCGGCGAGGCCCACCGCCAGGCCCCCGCCGGCCGCCACCACAAAGCCGCCGGCCACATCCAGTACCGAGACGGAGCCGGCGATGGCCGCCAGGGCGGCGCGCAGGCACACCAGCGCCGTGGCGTCGTTGACCAGTGATTCGCCTTCCAGGATGTTGACGATCCGGCGCGGCATTCCCACCTTCCGCGCGATGGCCGTGGCGGCGACGGCGTCCGGAGGCGCCACCACTGCGCCAAGGGCAATGGCGGCCGCCAGCGGGATTTCGGGGAAGAGCCACCACACCACGAGCCCGACTCCCAGGGTGCCGAAGATGACGTAGCCCACGGACAACAGGCCGATGGACCGGCGGTTGGTCTTGAAGTCGAACAGCGAGGTGCGGAACGCGGCCGCGTAGAGCAGCGGCGGCAGCAGGCCCACCAGCACCAGTTCGGGGTTCAGCTCCACCGGCGGAATGAACGGCAGGAACGATCCCGCCACCCCCGCCAGGACCAGCAGCAGCGGAACCGGGATGTTGAACCTGCGGCCCACGGCGCTGCCGGCACACACCACAGCAACGATCACCAGCAGGCCCAACGCAATGTCCATGGAGTTAGTCTCCCACCCCCGCCCGGACCGGTCCCCGGCTAGGCTGGCCTCATGACTGCTCCGATACCTGACCAGGCGTCGAATACCGGGCCCGTGGCGGCCCTTTCCATCCGCGGGCTCGCCAAACGGTTCGGCGGGAAAATCGCGGTGGACGGCATCAGCCTGGAGGTCCCCGCGGGTTCGTTTTTCGGAATCGTGGGCCCGAACGGTGCGGGCAAGACCACCACGCTGTCCATGGCCACCGGCCTCCTGCGCCCCGACTTCGGAACGGCGGTGGTGCACGGGGTGGATGTCTGGCAGCACCCGCTCGAAGCCAAGCGGCTGATGGGGATCCTGCCGGACGGCGTCCGGCTCTTCGACCGGCTCACAGGAGAACAGCTGATTACGTATGCCGGGCTGCTGCGCGGCATGGACAAGGCCGTGGTGGCTGCCCGGGTGGGGGAGCTGCTGGCAGCCATGGACCTGACGCAGGACGCCGGCACGCTGGTGGTGGACTATTCGGCCGGCATGACCAAGAAGATCGCCCTGGCCTCCGCCCTGATCCACGCCCCGCGGCTCCTGGTCCTGGATGAGCCCTTCGAAGCGGTGGATCCTGTGTCGGCCGCGAACATCCGCTCCATCCTGGACCGGTACGTGGCCTCCGGCGGGACCGTCATCGTGTCCAGCCACGTGATGGACCTGGTCCAGCGCATGTGCGACCACGTTGCCGTGGTGGCCCGTGGCCGGCTGCTGGCGGCGGGGACCGTGGACGAGGTACGCGCCGGCGCCTCCCTTGAGGACCGCTTCGTGCAGCTGGTCGGCGGCCACAGCCACACGGAAGGGCTGGAATGGTTGCGCACCTTCTGAGGCTCAAGCTCACGCTGCTGCGCAACGGGCTGCGCCGCAGCCCCTGGCAGCTGGTGGGCATGGCCATCGCAGGGCTCTATGCGCTGGGGGTGGTGGCGACACTGATCATCGCCCTGGTCCTGCTGCGCAACGCAAACCCCGTGACTGCACACACCGCAGTTGTCCTCGGCGGCTCCGCCGCTGTGCTTGGCTGGGGCGTCATACCGGTGGTGGCATCCGCCACGGACATGACCCTTGATCCGGCGCGCTTCACCACCTTTGCGGTTCCCATGAAGCAGCTGCTCGCCGGCCTGGCCCTTGGCGGGTTGATCGGCATCCCGGGCCTGGCCACCGCGCTCGTGGCCCTGTCCACGGTGGTGACCTGGTCCCGCGGAGTGCTTCCCGCGCTCGCAGCCCTCCTGGGGGCAGCCCTGGGCGTGATGACCTGCGTCGTACTGGCCAAGGTGGTCACCACCGCAACGGCAAGCCTGGCTGCTTCCCGGCGGTTCAAGGACATCAGCGCCATCGCGTTCATGGTGCCCCTGGTCCTGCTGGGACCCATCGTGGCAGGGGTTGGCCGCGGCATCAGCGCGTCCACCGGGTTCCTGCCCGGGTTCGCCCGGACGCTGTCCTGGACCCCGCTCGGAGCACCGTGGGCGCTTGGCGGGGACATCGCTTCCGGCCGGCCCGGGCAGGCCGCTGCCAAGCTGCTGGTGTCCGTGGCGGTCCTCGGCACCCTGGCCTGGTGCTGGAAGCTGCTGCTCGAGCGCGCGCTGGTCACCCCGCCATTCGCCGGTGCCGGCAAGCGCAGGGGCCGCCGCCTGGGTCTGTTCGGCGTGCTGCCGGCCACCCCCGCCGGCGCCGTGATGGCCAGGTCGCTCACCTACTGGCTTCGGGACCCGCGGTATTCAGGTTCGCTGGTGGTAATCCCACTGCTTCCGGTGGTGCTGGCGTTCCAGGGTGCCCAGACCGGGAGCTATGGCAGCCTTGCCTTCCTCGCCCCGGTGGCGGCCTTTATCCTGGCCTGGTCCATCTCCGCGGACGTCTCCTATGACAACACCGCCTTTGCGCTGCACCTGGCCATCGGGGTCCGCGGGGTAGCGGACCGGCTTGGCCGGGCCCTGGCGTGCCTGACCTTCGCCCTGCCGGTGGTGCTGGCGTTCTCCATGGGGTACGCGGCATTCACCCACAACTGGGCCGCGCTGCCGGGCCAGCTGGGGTTCAGCCTGGGAATCCTCTTCACGGGCCTCGGGCTGTCCTCGGTGGTCTCGGCCCGGTACACGGTAACGGTCCCGCTCCCTGGCGACAGCCCGTTCAAAAAGCCTCCGGGCAACGTGGGGCAGACCCTGGCCGTGCAGTTCGTGGGGATGCTGGTCCTGATGGTCCTGGTCCTGCCCGAGGCCGCGCTGCTGGTTGCCCAGGCTGTCACGGGGAACGTCCTGTTCGGCTGGCTCAACCTGGCCGCAGGAACAATCGTTGGCCTGGTCCTCTTCCTGGCCGGTGTCCGCCTTGGCGGCAAGTGGCTCGAGGCTCGGGGGCCCGAGCTTCTGGCGCAGGTAACCGTCAACCGCTGACAAGCGACCGGAAAGGAACAATATGGAAATCGTCATCCTTGGCGGCAGCAGGCAGATCGGAAAGCTCGCAGCCGACGCCATTGAACAGCTGGTCCGGCGCAAGCCGGCCGCCGTCCTTGGCCTGGCCACCGGGTCCTCGCCGCTGCCCGTCTACGACGAACTGGCCGCCCGGCACGAACAGGGGCTGGACTTCAGCCGTGCCTCCGGATTCGCGCTGGACGAATACGTGGGCCTGCCGGCAGGCCATCCCGAGTCCTACCGCGAGGTGGTGCGCCGTGAATTCACCAACCGGGTGAACATCGCGCCGGAGAACGTCCATGGCCCCGACGGAACCGCTACCGACATCCCCGCAGCCTGCGCCGCGTACGAACAGGCCATCGCCGAGGCAGGCGGCGTGGACCTGCAGTTGCTGGGCGTGGGCACCGACGGCCACATCGGCTTCAATGAACCAGGCTCTTCCTTCGCATCCCGGACCAGGATCAAGAGCCTGATCGAGCAGACCCGCAGGGACAACGCCAGGTTCTTCAACAGCCTCGCAGAGGTGCCGCACCACGTCATCACCCAGGGGCTGGGCACCATCATGGCCGCCAGGCATGTGATCCTGCTGGCAACGGGGGCGCAAAAGGCCCAGGCTGTCCGCGACTTCGTCGAAGGGCCGGTGGCAGCCATCTGCCCCGCGTCGGTGCTGCAGTTCCATCCGCACGCCACCGTCCTGCTGGACGAGGCCGCCGCTTCCGCCCTGAAACTGGCGGATTTCTACCGCCACACCTACGAGAACAAGCCGGCCTGGCAGGGGCTTTAGATGCCTTACCGGCGCTGCCGCCGACCATGAAAAAGTACGACGGCGGCCGGCGCCGGACCCCGCCGCGGGCGTGCCGCCGTCGAACGCCCGGACCGTGGAACGGCTAAGATGAATGCCATGACTAGCATGACGGACCCTCTCGACAACGACCCGATGCGCGAGCTTTCCGGGGCTGGATCGTCCACGGCCACCATTGAGCGCGAGGAACTGCGCCAGGAAGTGGAACCCGGGGACCGGGAGCGCTTTTCGCACTATGTGCGGAAGGAAAAAATCATGGAGTCCGCGCTGACAGGGGAGCCCGTCATCGCCCTCTGCGGCAAGGTCTGGACGCCGGGCCGGGACCCGCAGAAGTTCCCGGTTTGCCCCATGTGCAAGGAGGTCTACGAAGGCCTCCGGCCGGGCAACGACGGCGGCAAGGGTCCCGGAGGGGACTCGGGCAGCAACAAGTAGTGACGGAGACGCTCTTTGGCGGCCCCACCCTGCCTCCGGCCTATCCGGAACGCGCAGCCTGGGGAACCGCCCCGAAACTCCGTGCCTGGCAGCAGGAAGCCCTTGACCTTTACCTGAAGGACAGTCCCCGGGACTTCCTTGCGGTGGCAACCCCGGGTGCAGGCAAGACCACCTTCGCGCTGCGGATCGCCTCCACACTCATCGACTCCGGTGCTGTGAACCGGGTGACCATCGTGGCGCCCACTGACCACCTGAAGCGCCAGTGGGCGGATGCTGCCGCCAAAGTGGGGATCGCCATCGACCCCAACTTCAAGAACTCCGACGGCCAGCACGGCCGCGGCTTCATCGGCGTCGCCGTCACCTATGCCCAGGTGGCCAGCAAGCCTCTGCTGCACCGGGCCAAGACTGAAGCGGCCCGGACCCTGGTGATCCTGGACGAAATCCACCACGGCGGCGAAGCCCTGTCCTGGGGCGACGGCCTGCGCGAGGCGTTTGATCCCGCCGTGCGCCGGCTGTCCCTGACCGGTACGCCATTCCGCTCCGACACCTCGCCCATCCCGTTCGTCGAATACGCGGAGGACCGGGACGGCATCCGGCGCTCCAAGGCCGACTACACCTACGGCTACGGCAACGCCCTCCGCGACCATGTGGTCCGGCCCGTGATGTTCATGGCCTACTCCGGCCAGATGCGCTGGCGCACCAGCGCGGGCGAGGAAATGGCGGCGTCCCTCGGTGAGGCAGCGGTGACCAAGGACATCACCAGCCATGCCTGGCGGACGGCGCTGAACCCGGCGGGGGAGTGGATCCCCGCGGTCCTGGCCGGTGCGGATAAAAGGCTCAGCGAAGTCCGGCGCACCGTCCCGGACGCCGGCGGCCTGGTCATCGCCACCGACCACGAGGACGCACGTGCCTACGCCGGGCAGCTGAAGAGGATTACCGGCGAATCGCCAACCGTCATCCTGTCCGACGACGCCAAGGCCTCGAGCAAGATCGAGGAATTTTCCGCCGGCGAGAAACGCTGGATGGTGGCCGTGCGCATGGTGTCCGAAGGCGTGGACGTGCCCCGGCTCTCGGTCGGCGTCTACGCCACCTCAACCTCCACGCCGCTGTTCTTCGCCCAGGCTGTGGGCCGCTTCGTGCGTGCCCGCAAAAGGGGAGAGACGGCGTCGGTCTTCCTGCCCTCGGTACCGCAGCTGATGGCGCTGGCCAACTCCATGGAAATGGAACGCGACCACGCCCTGGACCGGCCGGAGAAGGAGGACGGGGACGGGCTGTTCAATCCCGAAGACTCGCTCATGGAGGAGGCCAACCGTGAGGAAAAGGCCTCCGACAGCCTGACCAAGGGCAAGTTCGAGGCACTGGACTCCCAGGCCTCCTTTGACCGGGTCTTGTTTGACGGCGGCGAGTTCGGCACGGGCGGCGAAGTGGGGTCCGACGACGAGCTGGACTTCCTGGGCATCCCCGGCCTGCTGGACGCGGAGCAGGTGGGGACACTGCTGCGCCAGCGCCAGCACGAGCAGCTGAACCGGAAGAACCGGAAAGCGCCGGCGGCCGCCGAAAGCCAGGTCCCGGCCGTTCCCGACCACCGGATGCTTATGGACCTGCGCAACGAACTGGCCAAGAACGTCGCTGCCTGGGCTGCCCGGACCGGGACACCCCACGGCGTGGTGCACACCAAGCTGCGCACGGTCTGCGGCGGGCCTCCCGTGGCGCAGGCCAACGAGGAACAGCTGAAGTCGCGGCTGCGCAAGCTCCAGGACTGGTTCGTGGGCCGCAAGTAGCGGCTCAGGCGATGTCGGCGCCGCCCAGTTCCAGCTCGGCCACCGTGTCTTCGAGGTCCTCGGCGATGCCGGCGGTCAGCGACCGTACCACCGTGACGCCGTAGCCGGCCTGGACGGCGTCGAGCGCAGTGGCCTTCACGCAGTAGTCGGTGGCGATGCCCACCACCACCACGTCCTCCACGTCGTGGCTCTGCAGCCAGTCATCAAGGCCGATGGCGTCTTCATCGGGCTCCAGCGACTCCCTGGCGCCGGCCAGGCCGCCGGCCTGCCGTTCCCCGGTGGGAACGGCGTCCTCCGGGGCCAGCAGTCCCTCGAAGCCTGAGTAGGCGGCAGCGAACTGGCCTTTCCGGAAGTAGGCATCGATGTACTCGGTGTCCAGATCCGGATGGAGATCGGCTCCGCGGGTGCCGGCCACGCAGTGCGGCGGCCAGCTCTCCCTGAAATCAGGGGTGTCCGAGAAGTGGCTGCCGGGGTCCACATGCCAGTCCTGGGTGGCAACCACAAAGTCGTATTCGCCGTTGTGGGCATCCAGGTACTCGCTGATGGCACCTGCCACGGCCGCGCCGCCGGGAACGGCGAGCGAGCCGCCCTCGCAGAAATCGTTCTGCACGTCCACGATGATCAAAGCGCGGGACATCAGTGCTCCTTCAGTTTTCCTCATAGACAGTGGGGATGGCGGCCTCGCCCCGCTGCAGGCGGTTGACCACGGACGGCAGCTCGGCCATGGAGTCGGCGTGGCGCTGCCGTGCGCGGAGCACGCCGTCGTATCCGGTCCAGCCAGGCAGCAGTTCGCCGTTCTTCATGAACTGCTGCAGCAACGCACGGTCATTGCCATCGTCTTCGGGCCGGTGGCCCACGCCCACTATCTCCGCGGTGGCGGTGCCGCGTTCGTCCAGCTTCCGCAGCGCGTATTTGCGCCCGCCCACGCTGGCCTTGTTCTTGGCCGCCTTGGCCACGGACACGAAGTTGCCGTCATCGCCGGCGCGGCTGACCAGCTTGTAGACCATGCTGGCGGTGGGAGCTCCGGAGCCGGTCACCAGCGACGTCCCCACGCCGTAGGAATCCACCGGCGCCGACTGCAGGGCGGCGATGGCGTATTCGTCCAGGTCCGAGGTGACCACGATCTTGGTGTGTTCGTTGCCGAGGTCGTCCAGAAGCCTGCGCACCCACTGCGCCTGGGCCACCAGGTCGCCGGAGTCCAGCCGGACGGCGCCCAGGCGGGGTCCTGCCAGGTCCACTGCCGTGCGGACTGCCTTTTCGACGTCGTACGTATCCACCAGCAGCGACGTTCCCTCTCCCAGCGAGGCAATCTGGGCCTCGAAGGCCTCCCGCTCGGTGTCGTGCAGCAGCGTGAACGAGTGGGCTGCGGTGCCCACGGTCTTCACGCCGTAGCGGATGCCTGCCTCAAGGTTTGACGTGCTGTCAAAACCGGCAATGATGGCCGCGCGGGCCGATGCCGTGGCGGCTTCCTCATGGGTGCGCCGCGAGCCCATCTCGATGCAGGGCCTCCCACCGGCGGCACTGACCATCCGGGAAGCGGCGGAGGCAATGGCGGTGTCGTGGTTAAGCACGGACAGCAGGTAGGTCTCCAGCATGCAGGCTTCGGCGAAGGAGGCCTCGACGATCAGGATGGGGGAGTTGGGGAAGTACGCCTCGCCCTCGGCATAGCCCCAGATGTCGCCCGAGAATTTGTAGTTGGCCAGGTACTCCAGCGTCTCCCGGTTGACCACCCGGGTCCGCTCCAGGAACTCCAGTTCGGCGTCGCCGAAGCGGAACTGCGCGATGCCTTCCAGGAGCCGTCCGGTTCCGGCCACGATGCCGTAGCGCCGGCCGTCGGGCAGCCGCCGCGCGAACGCCTCGAACACCGACCTGCGGTGCGCGGCCCCGGAATGGAGGGATGCCTGCAGCATGGTCAGCTCGTAGTGGTCGGTGTAAAAGGACGTGCGGGGATGGTCCCAGCCGGCTGAGGTGCTCACGAAAGTCACTCTAACGGGCATCCCCATAGAATGGACAGATGACCATAAGCGTTGCGCCCGGCCCTGATACACAGGAGGGCACCCGGACCGGCACGGCAGAGTCCACCGACTCCCTGACGGCACCGGACATCCCCTGGAACCTGGTGATCTGGAACGATCCCGTGAATCTGATGAGCTACGTCAGCTACGTGTTCCAAAGCTACTTTGGCTACTCCGAGACGAAAGCGAACAAATTGATGATGGAGGTCCACCGGAAGGGCCGCTCCATCGTCGCCTCGGGCAGCAAGGAGCAGGTGGAGCGCCACGCCGTGGCCATGCACGGGTTCGGCCTGTGGGCCACGGTGGAAAAGGCCAGCGGCGGCAACGGCGGCGCATCAGGCAAGTCCGGCGGTCCGCGCCAGGGTAAGGGAAAACGTGGCTAAGGCATTTAAATACGGGCTCAAAGGCATCACCGGCTACCTGGAACCGGCTGAACGGGACCTGCTGCGCAGCCTGATCGACGACGTCATCTCCATGCTTGAGCCCGAGGACCGCACCGGGCAGGACCCGCTGGCAGCGCTGATCGGCCTGGACATGGACGTGGCCGAACCCACGGACCGTGCGGTAAAGCGGCTGCTCCCCAACGTGGTGAAGGACGACGGCGGCGCGTCCCTCGAGTTCCGCCAGCTCACCGAGCGAACGCTTCGGGAAACAAAGATCGGGGCCCTGCGCGCCGCGGCCCTGGACCTGGACAAGGACGAGATCGTCCTGACGCCCGAGGGGGCGCAGCACTGGTCCATGGCGCTGAACGATGTCCGGCTGGTCCTCGCAGAGCGGCTGGACATCCGGGACGAGGCAGATGCCGAGCACGTCCACCGCATGCAGGACTGGTCCCAGGCCGAGGACGTGGAGAGCTACCTGGCGCTCGTATACAACTTCACTACCTGGCTTCAGGAGTCACTGGTCCAGGCCATGCTGCAGTCCATGGAATCCCCCCGGTGAGCCACGGCGGCCAGGGGGAGGCCGTCCGCTGTGACGCAGACGACATGAGTCGCAGGACACAAGATGATGGCTGACGCTTCCGGGAACACCTATCCTCGAATAATCATGACTACAGCCCCGAGCCTGGAACCACCGGCGGACGCGCAGGACACGGACCCCGACAGCGGGTTTCCGGACGCTGCCCCGGAAACCCGTCCCATCGGCGTCTTCGATTCCGGTGTCGGCGGGCTCACCGTGGCACGCTCCATCATCGACCAGCTGCCCAATGAGTCAATCCTCTACGTGGGGGACACCGCCCACGGGCCCTACGGGCCGCTGCCCATCGCAGAGGTGCGGGCCAACGCCCTGGGCGTCATGGACGAACTGGTGGACTCCGGCGTCAAGCTGCTCACCATCGCCTGCAACTCGGCGTCGGCCGCTGTCCTGCGGGACGCCCGGGAACGCTACACCGCCAAGTACGGCATCCCGGTCATCGAAGTCATCCAGCCCGCCGTGCGGCGCGCCGTTGCCGCCACGCGCAGCGGGCGGGTGGGCGTCATCGGCACGTCGGCCACCGTTGGTTCCCGCGCCTACGAGGACACCTTCGCCGCCGCGCCTGACCTGGAGATCACCTCCGTGGCGTGCCCTGAGTTCGTCAGCTACGTTGAGGCCGGAATCACCACGGGCCCGGCGCTGCTCGCCGTTGCGGAGGAATACCTTGCGCCCCTGAAGGCCGCCGGTGTGGACACCGTGGTCCTGGGCTGCACGCACTACCCGCTGCTGACGGGCGTGATCTCCTACGTCATGGGCGCGGACGTCACGCTGGTCTCCAGTGCCGAGGAAACCGCCAAGGACGTCTACCGGGCCCTGGCCACCCACAACCTGCAGAGAACTTCCCCAACCCCGCCCGAGCACCACTTCGTGGCCACCGGCGACGCCGGACAGTTCGAGGCGCTGGCCCGGCGCTTCCTGGGCCCCGAGGTGCTGTCCGTCCGCCACGTGGACCATGTGGCCGCGCAGTACCCCACGGGCAGCCTGGCGCGGATCACCCCGGAGATGATCGCCGCGGCGCAGAGCGCGCGGGACCGCCCCAGGATCTCCAACTTCGTGGGCGGCGGACTGGCCCGTGCCCGCCGAGCCGGAGGGCCCGCCCTGTGAAGCTCACCATTGTGGGATGCACGGGCTCGTTCCCCGGGCCCGGCTCCCCGGCGTCGTGCTACCTCCTGACCGCCACGGACGGTGAACGGACGTGGAAGGTGGTGATGGACCTCGGCAGCGGTGCGCTGGGAGCCATCCAGCGCTACACGGATCTTGAAGACATTGACGCGATCTTCCTCACGCACCTGCACCCGGACCACTGCATGGACCTGTGCGGGCTGCACGTGGCCATCCGCTGGAAGCCCGGCGGCTGGGACCGCGGCCGGATTCCCGTGTGGGGCCCCGCCGCCACAGCGGACAGGATGGCAACGGCTTACGGGCTGGACCTGGACCCCGGCATGCACGAGGAATTCGACTTCACCAACTGGACCGAACGCGAACCCGTGACCGTGGGGCCCTTCACCGTGACCCCCTTCGCCGTCAACCATCCCATCGAGGAGGCCTACGCCCTGCGGGTGGAGGTGGTGGAGCCCGGTAAGGACGGCACCCCGGTGTCCCGGGTCCTGACCTACTCCGGCGACACCGACTCGTGCGCCGGGCTTGAGGAAGCCGCCAAGGACGCAGACCTGTTCCTGTGCGAGGCAGCCTTCGAAGAGGGCCGTGACGCCGACATCAAGGATGTCCACCTGACCGGCAAACGGGCGGGGGAGGCTGCAGCGGCGGCCGGTGCACGGCGGCTCCTGCTGACGCATATCCCGGTATGGACCTCACAAACCACCGTCATGGCCGAAGCCCGTCCCGTGTTCCCAGGCGACGTGGCCGTTGCAGTGGCGGGCGTGCACTACACCATCTAGCTGCGCGGCACTCGATAAGCTGGGGGCATGACATCTGAAGCAACTGCAGTGCCCATTGTGCGTGCCGACGGCCGTGCCCCCGACCAGCTCCGGCCCATCAGCATCACCCGCGGATGGTCCAACCAGGCTGAGGGATCGGCACTGATCGAGTTCGGCAACACCAGGGTGCTGTGCACGGCCTCGCTGACCCCCGGTGTCCCGCGCTGGCTCAAGGGCGAGGGCCGCGGCTGGGTCACGGCGGAGTACGCCATGCTGCCGCGCGCCACCAACACCAGGTCCGACCGCGAATCCGTCAAGGGAAAGATCGGCGGCCGCACCCACGAGATTTCGCGCCTGATCGGTCGTTCGCTGCGCTCCATCATCGACACCAAGGCCCTGGGGGAGAACACCATCGTCCTGGACTGCGACGTCCTCCAGGCCGACGGCGGCACCCGCACCGCAGCCATCACCGGAGCCTACGTGGCACTCGCCGACGCGATCCGGTTTGCCCGGGACAACAAGCTGATTGCCCGCACCGCCGAGCCGCTGGTGGACACCATTGCCGCCGTGTCGGTGGGGATCATCGACGGCGTTCCCATGCTGGACCTGCCCTACGTGGAGGACGTCCGGGCCGAGACCGACATGAACGTGGTGGTTACCGGCTCCGGCAAGTTCGTGGAGGTGCAGGGCACCGCGGAGGGCGCTCCCTTCGACCGGGCGGAACTGGATCAGCTCCTCGACCTGGCCCTGCTGGGCACGGCCCAGCTCGCTGCCATCCAGCGTGAAACCCTCGCGGAATCCCTGTGAGCGGAACCCCTGCGGGCACCGCTCCACGGCTGGTTCTCGCCACGCACAACAAAGGCAAACTCCGCGAACTCCGTGAGCTGCTGCGCGGGCAGGTACCAGGGCTCGACGTCGACACCCAGGTGGTGGACGCCGCGGCGGCAGGTGCGCCGGACGTCGCCGAAACCGGCGTGACGTTCGCCGAGAACTCGCTGCTGAAGGCACGCGCCGTGGCCGGCGCCACCGGACTGGTGGCCATCGCCGACGATTCCGGGCTGGCCGTGGACGTCATGGGCGGGGCCCCGGGGATCTTCTCCGCCCGCTGGGCAGGACGCCACGGCGACGACGCCGCCAACCTGGACCTGCTGCTGAACCAGCTCTCCGACGTACCGGACGAGCACCGCGGCGCCGCGTTTGTCTGCGCTGCCGCACTGGCCATGCCGGCCGGCGCGGAAAGCCCGGGACTCGAAGTGGTGGAGTACGGGCAGCTGGAGGGCATCCTCCTGCGTGAACCCCGGGGGACAGGCGGGTTTGGTTATGATCCCGTGCTGCAGCCGGCCGGTGAGGACCGGAGCTGCGCCGAACTCTCCGCCGAGGAAAAGAATGCCATCAGCCACCGCGGCAAGGCCTTCCGGGCACTGCTGCCGTCGATTGTGGCAGCCCTGGAGGCAGACGGCTAGGAGCCCGCCGGCAAGGCAACCAGCGAAAAGAAGGTGCCCACCCCGGCGGGGTGGGCACCTTCTTTCGCAATGTGGAGGCGGGACGGCTGCTACTCCGGGCGGCCGCCGCGGATGTTGCGGGGGGTCTTCTGTTCCTCTTCCGGCTCGTGCTCTTCGATGAACTCATCGACGGGATCGGTGCCGTAGGCCTGCGCCTGGCGCTTGGCGGACAGGCCGCGCAGGACCTCGATGCCGATGGGAATCACCGAGACAAGCACGATGGCGATGAAGATGATGTCCAGGTTGTCCCGGACCCACGGAACCTTGTCGCCCAGCAGGTAGCCGAGCAGCGTCACGCCGCCGCCCCACAGCACCGCGCCGATGACGTTGTAGATGAAGAACTTCTTCCTGCTCATCTGCGCGACGCCAACGATGACGGGGACAAAGGTGCGGATGATGGGCACGAAACGGGCCAGGATCAGGGCCTTGCCGCCGTGCTTTTCAAAGAAGGCATGCGCATTTTCGACGTTTTCGCGCTTGAAGAGCCGGGAGTTTGGCTTGTTGAAGATGGCGGGGCCGGCCTTGGAACCAATGAGGTAGCCGGTCTGGTTGCCGATGATCGCCGAAACCACGATCAGCAGGGCCAAAAGCCAGATGTTGAATTTGATGGTGTCCGTGGCCACCAGCAGGCCCGCGGTGAACAGCATAGAGTCCCCGGGGAGGAAGAAGCCCACCAGCAACCCGGTTTCGGCGAAGACGATGCCGCACACCAGCAGGACCACCCAGGGAGCGAGCGCGGGATCGGCCAGGAAGACCTGGGGGTTCAGCCAATCGGGCAGGAAGGAAGCCATTTTCGGCTGCACCGGTCCCGCACCGCCCAGCATGGACACAGCGAGGTCGTTCATCACAGGAAAGTTCACCCCTCAAGGGTACTTGACGGGCCTGTGCCTTCCCGGCTGGGACGATTGCGGCGGTAAGGTAGGGGCCGTGGGTTTGGACTTTACGGCGATCGACTTCGAAACGGCCAACGGCTTCCGCGGCTCCCCGTGCTCCGTGGGACTGACCAAGGTGCGGGGCGGCAGGATCGTCGCAGAAGCCTCCTGGCTGATGCGCCCGCCGGCCGGTTATGACCATTTCGACCACCACAACGTCCGGATCCACGGCATCACCCCCGCGGACGTTGCCGGAACCCCCCGCTTCGGCGAGCTGTTCCCGGAAATTGGCGCCTTCATCGGTGATGACGTGCTGGCAGCGCACAACGCCGCCTTTGACCTGGGCGTGATCCGGTCTGCGCTGGAGGTGTCAGGCCTGCCCGGTCCCGCCTATGACTATGTCTGCACCGTCATGCTGTCGCGGCGCTGCTACTCGCTCGTCTCCAATTCCCTTCCCTTCGCCGCCGAGGAAGCGGGCGTGCCGCTGGTCAACCACCACGACGCTGCCGAGGATGCCCGGGCCTGCGCCGGGATCCTCATCGACATCGCCGTGCGCAACGGCGCCAACAGCATCGCCGAACTCTTCCTCTCCCTGGGGCTGGCCATGCCCCACCAGCAGGCCTTCGATCCCGCCTCCGGCGAGCTGTCAAAGGCAAGCCTGGCGGCCATGGCGGGTGCTTCCGGCAACGGTGCGGCACTGGTGCAGCGGTTCCAGTCCGGCTGGCCCGAGGAAGGGCCGAATCCGGAACCGAACCTGGACGCCGAGCCCGGCCATCCCCTGTACGCGCAGACGGTGGTATTCACCGGGCAGCTCTCCATCGGCCGCCCGGAAGCCAAGCTCCGCTCGGCAAGGTGCGGGGCCCGGACGGAGAGCCGGGTCACCGGACGTACCACGGTCCTGGTGGTGGGGGACGGGTTCGTAGCCTCGGACCTGCGTTCCGGCAGGCTCACCGGCAAGGCGCGCCGCGTCCTGGAGCTCCATGAGCGGGGACAGGCCATCGAAGTGCTGTCCGAGGGTGAGTTCCTGCAGATGGTGGGAGGCGGGGACGTCCCGCAGGCCGCGCACGCCGGTGCAGGGCAAGCGTGGGACGGCGCGGCGGCCGTCAGCGCCTGATCCGGCCGGTACTGGAGTGGCGCACTGTCATGCGGCGCAACACAGCTTGGCCGCGCTGCGGCAGGCTCCTACCCTTTCGTCATGGCCTCCCTCTTTACTTTCCCCAATCCCGTGAACGAGTATGCCGCCCGTGTCACGGCCGCCCTGGTGGTGCTGCTCGCCGCCGTCACCGCCGTGACAGGTTCCGGGCTCGGGCTGCTGGCCATCAGCATCGGGTTCTGGCTGCGGCTGCTCTTTGGTCCCAGGATTTCACCCCTGGCGTTGCTCTCGGTCAAGGTCATCACCCCGGCGCTGGGAAAGGTAAAGCTGGTGCCCGGGCCGCCCAAGCGCTTTGCCCAGGGGATCGGCGCTGCCGTATCCACCGCCGCCCTGCTGCTGTTCGCCGCAGGCGCAGCCCCCGCAGCCTGGGCGCTCCTGGGGATCCTGGTGGTCGCGGCGTCGCTGGAGGCGTTCGCCGGATTCTGCCTGGGGTGCACCATTTTCGGCTTCCTGCAGCGCCGCGGACTGATCCCTGAGGACGTCTGCGAGGCCTGCAACAACATCAGCCTTCGCCGGTCGTAACCTTCACCAACTGGTCGGCCATTCCGCGGACCACCTCCGGTGCCTCCAGGGCCCCGAGCCACTGCGCCGGCAGGCAGTCCTCCCCGTACAGGGCTCCCAGGATGTTTCCCGCCAGCGAACCGGTGGTGTCGCTGGGGCCGCCGTGGTTCACAGCCAGCGCCACAGCGGCCCGGAAATGCCGGGCCGGCTGCGCCTCTGCGCCGTCAGCCGGCAACGTGGCAAGGACTGCATAAAGCGCGACGGCGAGGGCCTCCCCGCCCGTCCAGCCTTCGCCGAGCACCTGGACAAGTTCCTCCGGGGCAACAATGGCTTTGTCGGCGAGGCGGAGGGCGGCCTCGAGCCGGTCAGGGAGTTCCGGTGCCACATCCGGGAGGGTGGCTGCGTGCGCGGTGACTGCGGCAGCGGCATCCCGGAGCGCCTCACCCGACACCAGCTTGTGGATCAGGAGGCTGAAGATGCCGGCACCCTGGCGGGCGGAAGGATGTCCGTGCGTGAGGGAGGCGGCGTCGGCACTCAACTTGTAGACGGCGTCGGGCGCAATGTGCGGAACCAGCCCGAACGGCGCCGAGCGCATCACTGTGCCGGCGCCTTTCGCTTCGGGGTTGACGGGCCGGATGGACGTACCCATCTCGCCGGTGGCCAGGCCTGTGATGCAGTCCTGGTCCGGATGCCGGCGCTGCCGGAGCACCTCGTTGCCGTCGATCCAGCGGGGCTGGGGTGCCGGCGCTGCCGGACCGGCGTCCTTGCCCTGGGTGGCCAGCCAGCGCAGGTACGCCAGCCAGAGGCAGGCGTTCACGTCCGCACCCACCCCCGAGTTGGCCCACTCCAACGCCTCCACGAGTCCGTCCACGGTGTACAGGGTCAGCTGTGTGTCGTCGGAAAAGGGCCAGGGGCCGGACAGGGCGTCAAACCCGGTCAGGCCCTCCGCTCCGAACCGCTGCCGGATTGCTTCGATGGAATCAGCCTCCACGGCGTAGCCCAGCGCGTCGCCGAGCGCCCCGCCCACCAGGGCGCCATGGATCCGGGACTTGAGGGTGGGCGCGGGAATGCCGTGATCTGTGCTCATGCAGCAAATTTACCGTCCCGATACCGGTTCCGGTGCGGCCCCTCGAGGCGTCCCTTCCCTCCCTGGCAAGGCGCCGCGGACAGCGGCCGTCCAGCAAACGCACAGCCTGGGCTGGAATACTTCACGGGTTGCCCCGCGCGCACCTGCCGGCCGGTGGAAGCACCGGAACCAGCAGCATCCGGACACCAGGCAACGCAAGCACCAGGCCAAAGGAAGCGAAGGTCCCATCATGAGCACCCCCGTCCCCGCCAGCGAGGCACTGCATCCCGCCATGGCGGCCGAGCGGACAGCCCTGCTGCCCCGCCTGGCGGCCGAGGCCTTCGGCAGTCTGTTCCTGGCCGTGGCCGGGCTGGGCGTGCCGCTCTTCAGCATTCCGCAGTCCAGCCCTGTGCCGGCCGCCCTTGCTGCCGGACTGGCCATCACCGCGGCAATGCTCGCGTTCGGACACATCTCCGGCGGCCATTTCAATCCGGCCATCACCCTGGGGCACCTCCTGGCCGGACGCATCCGGGCCGGCGCCGCCGCAGCATACGCCGCCGCGCAGATAGTGGGAGCCCTGGTGGGCGCGCTTGCCCTGTTCGGGATCCTGCGCACCCTGCCCGGGATTGCCGACAGCCGCACCGCCTTCGATACCGTGACCGCCGGTTTCGGCCAACACTCCATCATCCAGGCGCCGCTCGCCGCAGCCGTGCTCCTGGAACTGCTGGGGGCCGCGATCATCGTGGCTGTCTTCCTTGGCGCCGGCCGCCCCGGCGGCAGCCGCACCGCAGCGCCGGTTGCCGTCGGCCTTTCCTTCGCGGCCCTGCTGCAGCTGGGCCAGTCGGTGGGGAACCTGCCCTACAACCCGGCCCGCGCGCTCGCGTCCGCACTCTTCAGTTCCGGCTGGGCCGTGGAGCAGCTGTGGGTATTCCTGGTCGCGCCGCTGGCCGGCGCCGCCATCGCCGGGCTGGTGTTCCGCATCACCGGCCTTGATGTGTCCGCTGCTCCCGTTAGGGATGGCGGGGACATCGACGCATCCGACGGCGAGGTTGACGACGACGCCGATAACGGGGGCCTGGAAAGTGACGGAGCGGACGGTGTCGTTCCCGCAGCGGCCGTCGGCCGGGAAAAGGCAGGCGGCGCGAGTGAAGCCCAGGAATTCTTCGAAGGCAAACGGTCCTGACCGGCGCCGGCCGCGGCGGTTTCTTTGAGTGTCAGTGGTTGCCGATAGCTTAGGGATATGCGGTTACTTCACACCTCGGACTGGCACCTGGGCCGTTCCTTCCACGGCGTTGGCATGCTGGACGCCCAGCGCGCTTTCGTTGACCAACTGGTCGCTGCGGTCCAGCGGGACGGCGTGGACGTTGTCCTGATCGCCGGCGACGTCTATGACCGGGCGCTGCCGGGCGTGGACGTGGTCCACCTGCTCGACGACGCACTGGTCCGCCTGACTTCCGCGGGCGCCAAAGTGGTGCTCACCAGCGGGAACCATGACTCCGCCATCCGCCTGGGTTTCGCCTCCCGCCTGCTCGAACGCGGTGGAGTGCACCTGCGCACCAGGGTGGAGGACCTCGCCGCCCCGCTGCTCCTGCCGCTGGGCACGGATGATGCGGGAAAGGAAGCCGTCCTGGCGCTTTACGGCATCCCCTGGCTTGAGCCCAGGCTGGTTGCCGAACAGTTGGGTGCTGAAACGGCGAGCCACTTCGAGGTCACCCGGGCAGCCACCGGCCTGATCCGCGAGGACATTGCCTGGCGCGCGGCTTCCGCCACCATCCACTCGGTGGTCCTGGCCCACACCTTCGCCAGCGGCGGCATCAGTTCGGACAGCGAACGGGACCTCAGTATCGGCGGCGTGGGCGCGGTGCCGCTGGACCTGTTCGATGGTTTCAGCTACACCGCACTGGGCCACCTGCACGGGCGGCAGCAGCTGTCCGGTTCCGTCCGGTATTCCGGTTCACCTTTGGCCTATTCCTTCTCTGAGGCCACCCACCAAAAGGGTGCCTGGCTGGTGGATATTGGTCCGGAGGGTGTCACGTCCGTTACGGAGGTCCTGTGGGAGGCCCCGCGTCCCCTGGCAGTGCTGCGCGGAACCCTGGAGGACCTCCTGGCGGACCCCGGCCACGCATGGGCTGAAACTGCCTATTGCCAAATCACATTGACCGATCCCCAGCGTCCCGCCCGTGCCATGGAACGGCTCCGCGCCAGGTTTCCGGACACCCTGGTCCTGGCTTTCGACCCGCAGGGTGCGGCTGCCACGTCCCGGACCAGCTACAGCAGCAGGCTTGCCGGCGCGCCGGACGACCTCGCCCTGTGCTGCGGATTCCTGGAACACGTGCGGGGACGCAGCGCGGACCGGGCAGAAAAGAACGCGCTCGCCGGCGCGTTGGAGAACGTCAGGCTGCTGGAGGCGTCACGGTGAGGATCCACCACCTGCGCATTTGCGGCTTCGGTCCCTTCGCCGGGACCGAGAACATCGACTTTGACCGCCTCGGCGCCCACGGCCTGTTCCTGCTAAACGGGCCCACCGGTGCCGGTAAGACCAGCGTGCTGGATGCCATCTGCTTTGCCCTGTACGGTTCCGTCCCCGGAGCCCGCCAGGACGGCAAGCGGTTGCGCAGCGACCACGCGGAACCTGCGCAGGAACCTGCCGTGACGTGCGAATTCTCGTCCCAGGGCCGCCGTTTCGAGGTGACCCGCTCCCCGGCGTGGGACAAGCCCAGCGCGCGGGGCAAAAACGGCTTTACGGTCCAGCAGGCCAAGACGCTGCTCCGTGAGCGCGTGGACGGCGATTGGGTGGAAAAGTCGGCCCGCAACGACGAAGCGGGCGCGGAAATCACGGCCCTGCTGGGCATGGACCGCGAGCAGTTCACCCGGGTGGTAATGCTGCCGCAGGGTGATTTCGCGGCCTTCCTCCGCTCCAAGGCTGCCGACCGCCTGGACCTGCTGCAGAAGCTTTTTGGCACCCAGCGCTTCGAAGCGGTGGAGCAGGAATTGTCGCGGCAGGCCGCCGCTGCCCGGGAGGACGTGGCCACGCTCTCCGGGCAGCTCGCCCTTCTCGCCTCGCGTGCCGCCACCGAGGCCGCTCCGCTCCAGCTTCCGGACGCCGGGGCTCCGCCGGAGGACGACATTCCCGCCCGCCTTGACTGGCTCAAGGCTTCCGTTGCCGGCCGGCTGACGGAACTCACCGGGCATGCCGCCGCTGCTGCGGCCGTCAGCCAGGACCGACGCAGCGCTGTGGACCGGGAAGCCGCGCGGCATGAGCGGCACCGGAAACTGCAGGCGGCCACGGCACGGCGAAACGCCGTGGAGGAAGGCGCCGCACGCCAGGAAGAGCTCTCCAGCCGCCTCGCCCGGCACCGCCAGGCCGAGGTCCTCCAGGGGCAACTGCAGGCCGTGGATGCGGCCGCTGCCAAGGTCCGCAGCGCGGCTGCCGCTGCCGAATCTGCCATGACGTTGCTCCGCATGGCAGCCGGGGACGACGGCGAGCTGGCCCAGCTGCGCCTGGAAACACGTGGATGGGAAACAGGTGGCCCGGATCCGGCCGGCCCGGATACACCAGACCCGGAAACGGGGGCCACCCGTGGAAGCCTCTCCGGGGCAGCGGACGAACTTAGCCGCCTGCGGTCACTGCTGGCCGTCGTCGAAGCGCGGCTGCCGGACGAGGACAGGCTCCAGGACCTTCAGGCCCGGCACCGCACCCTGGCCGGCCGGGAGGAAGAGCTCCGGCTGGCCATCGGAACCCTGGGCAGGCGGGCGGACGAGCTGCAGGAGCAGCGGGCAACGCTGGCCGAGGGCATGGACCAGCTGGAATCCCGTTCCATCGAGGCGGCCCTGCGCCGGAAGGAAGCTGCAGCGGCTGCCGAGCTGCTGGACGTCGTCCGGAGGTATGAAAAAGCTGTCCGGCGCAGGGACCTGGCCAGGATCCGCCACGACGATTCGCGGGAGATACTGCTGGAGGCCAAACGCCAGTGGCTGGACCTGCGGGAGATGCGTCTGGCCAACGCGGCATCGGAGTTGGCTGCCAAGCTGGTGGGCGGGGAGCCCTGTCCCGTCTGCGGAAGCGGGAAGCATCCCCGTCCTGCAGACGGTGGCAATGCGGGCCGGGGCCTTGCGCAGGCCGAGGAGGAGGCCCACGGCGCCTACGAGGCCGCAGAGGCAGCTCACGCCCTGGTTGCCGCTGATCTTGCCGAGGCGGAGCAGGCAGTGGCCGTCCTTGCCGGCCAGGGCGGGACCACTCCGGTGGAGGAGGCACGTTCCGGTGCCGATGCCGCACTGGCTGCTGCGGCTGATGCAGAGCAGGCCGCGGACGAGCTGCAGGACAGGCGGCAACGGTTGGAAGCGCTGGACGCCAACATCGGGCAGGCGCTTGCCACGCTGTCTGAAACGGAGGCAGAGCTGTCGCAGACCGCCGTGTCCCTTGCCGACGTGGCGGAACAGGCCGCAGCGCTGGACAAGGCGCTCGCCGGCCTGCGGGGCCACCACCGCAGCCTGAACCGTCGGCTGCGCGCGCTCGAGGAGGCCGTGGCGGTCCTGGACAAGGCCGTTGAAGCGCAGGTGCGGCTGGATGCGGCGCGCCTTCGGTCCGCCGAAGTGCAGGAACATTTGGAGCTGGCACTGCCGGCTGCGGGCTTTGCCACGGCCAGCGATGTCCGCGGCCAGCTCCTCGGAGCGGCTGAAGCGGCAGCCCTGGAGGCTGCCATCCGTGCAGCCCAGGATGAAGCGGCGCGCGTGGCCGGACTGTTCGAGTCCGAGGACATCGTGCTCGCCCTGGCAGAGGCCGCGGACGGCTTCCTGGCGGACGAGGAACAGCTGGCAGCGCTGCGCCTTGAGGCCGCTGCTGCCCAGAACGCCGCGCGGGAAGCGGACCTGGCCGCCGGCCTCGCAACACACTGCCTGGAATCCCTGGAATCCATCACCGCCGAATACCATGACCTGGTCCGTTCGTCCCGGGAGCCGGCAGAGCGGGCACAAATGCTGGCCGGATTGGCTGACGCGGCGGCCGGCCGGGGCGAAAACACGTACCGGATGAGCCTGAACAGCTATGTCCTGGCCGCCCGGCTGGAACAGGTGGCCCTCGCCGCGTCGGAGCGCCTGGTGGCCATGAGTGACGGCCGCTACCTGCTTCAGCACACCGACGCCAAGGCGGCCCGCGGCGCCAAGTCGGGGCTGGGCCTTGAAGTGGTGGACCAGTGGACGGGATTCCGGCGGGACACCGCCACCCTGTCCGGGGGTGAGTCCTTCATGGCATCGCTCTCGTTGGCCTTGGGGCTCGCGGACGTGGTCCAGCAGGAGGCCGGAGGGGTGGAAATCGAGACCCTGTTCGTGGATGAGGGCTTCGGAAGCCTGGACGAACAATCCCTGGAGCAGGTCATGGATGCCATTGAAGGGCTCCGCGACGGCGGCAGGGTGGTGGGTCTGGTCAGCCATGTTGCGGAGATGAAACAGCGCATCGGTACCCAGTTGCAGGTGCTCAAGAGCCGGAACGGCTCCACGCTGCGGATCTCCGAAAGCCTGGACGCCCTCCTCTGACCCGGCCGATATAATGGAGCCCGTTACCGGGTTGCGCGCATCGGGAGGAGGGACGATGCGCACCTACTGAACGAGCCCGGAATTGACACCTCAAACTACTCCTTCAACCACCCGCAACACTCCTTCCCCCGCCGTCACAGGGCGGGAAGGCGCTGGCCCGGCCCCGGCGGAACGGGCAGCAAGGGGACGGTTCTCCCGGCTGCCGCAGCTTGCCGGCAGAAGCTTCATCCCGCTTGGACTCTTTGCGCGGCTTCCCCTGGCCATGCTGGCCATGGGCACCCTTACCCTGGTCACCTCGGTGAGCGGCTCGTTTGCCGCCGGTGGCGCTGCAGCGGGAGCCGTGGGCATTGGCTCTGCACTGGGAGCTCCGGTGCTTGGATCCCTGGCAGACAGGCGGGGGCAGCGCCCCGTCCTGCTGCTGTCGGCGGTGCTCAACACCGTGGCAGTACTGGCCCTGGTCCTCGCCGCAAACGCCACCGGGGCGGGGGATTTCCCGCCGGCCGTCCTGGCGGCTGCCTTTGCTGCCGGAGCCACCTGCCCCCAAGTGGGCCCCCTGGCCCGGGTCAGATGGATGGCGTTGACAACGGACACCACAGGCCCCTCGGCACCGCCTGCCGGCGCTGCCCGTGACTTGGATACCGCCCTTTCCTACGAGAGCACGGCCGACGAAGTGACATTTGTCCTTGGACCGGCCCTGGTGGGCATCCTGGCCAGCCTCGTGGCGCCCTGGCTTCCGCTGGCATTGGCGGCGGCCATGACCATTACGCTTGTCCCTGCCTTCGCAATCCACCCCACGCATCACGCCGTGCCTGCCACTCGGCGCCGGGGCGGCAGGAAGGGCAAGGGTGCTGCACCTGCCGCCAAGCTGCCCTGGGCAGTGGCCCTGCCTGTTGTTGCCATGGTCTGCATGGGGACTTTCTTTGGTTCCACCCAGGCCGCCCTCAGCGCCTTCTCCGCCCGGCTCGCCGGCGCCGAAATAGCCGGCCTGCTGTATGCCGTCATGGGCCTCAGTTCCGCAGCGGCGGCGCTCTCGGTTGCCTACTGGCCGCGGCGTGCCGGCCTGGCACTGCGCTGGGTGCTTTGCGCGGTCCTGATGGCGGGGCTTGCGGTCCTGCTGCTGCTGCCGGCATCACTGCCCTCGATGGCGGCGGTCCTGCTGGCTCTCGGGCTACCGGTGGGTCCGGTCATGGTCACCGTCTTCGCGGTGGGCGGAAAGCTGGCTCCGGCCGGCCGGCTTGGCACGGTCATGACCGGACTGGCCAGCGGCATTGTCGCCGGAACGGCCATCGGTTCCTCTGTCGGCGGACAGCTGGCCCAGCATCACGGGTCCTCGGCCGCGTTCCTTGTCCCGGTCTGCGCTGCGGCGGCGCTGGCGCTGCTTGGTGCGGGAGCCGCCGTCATCATCCACCGGCGGGGCTGACAGGCCACCTCCCCGGCCCGCCGGCCTCCTTCGCTGTCAGGCCAGTTGCCGCTCTATCCTGGCCGCGCTTTCGGCGATGGCCGCCCCCACCGCTTCGGGATCATGGGCGGAACGGATATAGACGACGGCGAGTGCTGCCGGACGCCCACCAGGCACCCGGACAGGGGCTGCCAGTGAGGAGACCCCGGCGATGACCTCATCGTGGCTGGCCGAGTAGCCCTTCCGCCGCGCTTCCGCCGCCTCCGGCCGGTATGGGATGCCCGTTTCCAACCGGTCCCACTCCGCCTCGGAAAGGGCGGACTGGATGGCGATGCCGGGCGCGCCGGCGTTAATGGGGTGCCGCGTACCTGGGTGCTGGGCCACGGTGGCCCCCGAATGCCGGGGCTCAACCGTGACCAGGGTAATGCAGTCATGGTGGTCCCACACCGCCACGAACGCCGTCATGTCCAACGAGTTTGCCAGCTGGGTGAGCTCCGGCAGGGCGGCGCTCTGCAGGTTGCGTGACACGCCGCGTGCCAGGACTGCCAGGCCGGGGCCGGGCTGGACGCGTCCGGCGTCATCACGCACCAGGAGGGAATGGTCTTCCAGGGTACGCAGGATCCGGTAGGCCACCGACCGGTGGACGCCCATCGCGTCGGCCAGTTCAGCGATGGTCAGCGGACCCGGGGCAGCGGCCAGGATCTCAAGGGCGCGGATGCCGCGCGAAAGGGTCTGGGACGGCGAAGCCTGCGGCGCCACCGTCCGGGCTGCGGCTGCTGGAGGTGTCATGAAATCCATCCTAGGTGGCAACGCACAGCATGCCGTGACTCTTGTCTCATCAGCTAGTGCGAGGTATTGTCCTCTATACGAACTGAGCGTTCGAATATAGAACATCTAGTTCTTCTGAAATACCGGGTAGAAATTTCCCCACCCCGTGTCCCGCATCACAAATCCGTAGTACTCTACTAACTAACTGACCGTTCTGTCGGTAATTCTGAAGGCGTCCGGGCGGCACTGCTGCCCAATGAACAATGGAGTTTCAATGACCACACCTTCCAAGGTGGATACCCCCGCCGGTCCCAGCAGCCGGCGGGAGGAACGCAAGGTCCTCGCCGGCACCCTCGTCGGAACCACCATCGAGTGGTACGACTTCTTCATCTTTGCCCAGCTGACCGCAACGCTGTTGTCACCGCTGTTCCTGGCGCCGCTGAACGATTCCAACCCGGGCCTGGCGCAGATCCTCTCCTTTGCCCTCATCGGCATCAGCTTCCTGTTCCGCCCCCTTGGCGCCGTCATCGCCGGCCATCTGGGCGACCGCCTGGGACGGAAGGCGATGCTGGTCTTCACCCTGGTCATGATGGGCGCCGCGACAGCCCTGATCGGCATGCTCCCCACGTATGCGCAGATCGGCGCGTGGGCTCCCGTGCTCCTGATCCTGCTGCGCGTCATCCAGGGCTTCTCAGCCGGCGGTGAATGGGGCGGTGCCGCCCTGATGGCCGTGGAGCATGCGCCGATCGGCCGCCGTGGCCTGTTCGGTGCCTACCCGCAGATCGGCGTACCCGTGGGCATGATCCTGGCCACCGGGCTGCTGTTCTTCCTGAATACCAGCATGTCCAAGGAAGACTTCGCCGCCTGGGGCTGGCGGGTGCCGTTCCTGCTGTCCATCGTCCTGATCGTGGTGGGCTACCTGATCCGCCGCGCAGTGGCCGAGAGCCCGGTCTTCCAGGAGATGGCCCTGCGGAAGAAGGAAAGCAAGGCGCCGCTGGGCGAGCTGATCCGGAACCACAAGCTGCCCGTCCTGTACTCCACCATGATCTTCATCGGCAACAATGCCGCAGGCTACCTGCTGATCGCATTCTTCATCTCCTACGCGACCAAGACCCTAAAGATGCCCACCCCCCAGATCCTCCTGGCCACCACGCTGGCGTCCTTTGGCTGGCTGATCTTCACCCTGGTGGGTGGCTGGCTCTCGGACCGGATCGGGCGCGTGAAGACCTTCCTGACCGGCTACGCCATCGTCTTCGCCTGGATGATTCCGATGTTCGCGCTCATCGACACCAAGAACATCCTGCTTTACGGTGTTGCACTGTTCGTCCTGACCATTGGCCTGGGCCTGTCCTACGGACCCATGTCCGCCATGTATGCCGAAATGTTCCCTGCAGAAGTCCGCTACTCGGGCATCTCCATCGGATACGCCTTTGGTGCCATCCTGGGCGGGGCCTTCGCCGCCACCATTGCTGAGACCCTGCTGCAGTCGACCAAGTGGACCGGTTCCATCGGCATCTACATCATGGTCCTCTGCGTGATTTCGGCGGTGGGCGTTGTCCTGGCCAAGGAAACCAAGGGCCGCCCGCTCGGAGTCAGCAGCAACCACTGACCATCAGCCCGCAGGACGCAAGCACAGCAGGCCCGGACCGCAAGGTCCGGGCCTGCCGTTGTTGACGGATCCCTTAGCGCGCCAGCAGCCTGACCGCGTCGTCGTCGCCCAGTTGCCCGAAATGCCGGTAGTAGCTCCCCACGGCCCGGAACTTGCCAGGCAGGTGCAGGCACACCACGGCATCGCACACCCGCTCCAGCGAGGCTTCGGCGTCGATCGATCCGACGGGCGCTGCCGCCACCACGGCAGCCGCGCCGCCTTCCCGCACGGCCTCGACGGCGGCACGCATCGTGGCTCCCGTGGCCAGTCCGTCATCCACCAAGAGAACCGTCCTGCCCGCCACGTCGGTGTTGCTTCCCGGGTACAGCTCCACCCGGCGGAGCAGTTCCTCCCGTTCGCGCTTCTCAACATCGTCCAGTAATTCCTGCTGCACGCCGTGTTCAAGGACGCGCTCCAGCAGGGGCTTGTTGAGCAAGCGGACGGTCCGCCCGTGCGCCCAGGCCAGCGCTCCGTAGGCAGTTTCGTCGTGCCCCGGGATCCCCAGCTTCCGCACCAGGACGGTGCCCAGGGGCAGGTGGAGGACTTTGGCTGCCGCCGCGGCGACGGGGATGCCCCCGCGTGCCAGGCCCAGGACCACGGTGTCCGGACGTTCCCGGAAGCGGCCAAGCGCAGCCGCCAGGTGTTGGCCGGCGTCGGTGCGGTCTTCGAAGCGCGTCCCCATGTACCCCTCCCGGCAACTGTGGCCTGACTGCCCCCAGCGTACTGCCGGCTGCCCCGCCCGTTGGCGGCAGCGGCCGGCGTTTTTTGCGGAGCCCCCGACGGATGGCGCCCGGAGGGGGGCCTGAACCGGCCCAGGCTGGACGGATGATGCCTGGCCGGACCGGCGCCTAAACGGCCAGGAATGAGATGGCGGCCTGTTTGAAGGCCCTGCTGGTGATGGCGTTGGTGTGGTTCCGGCCCGGGAGGACCAGCTGTTCGGACATGGAACCGGCGCCCCGGGCCAGTTCGGCGAGCTTGGGCAGGATGCCGGCGCGCTCGTCCTTGTCCCCGGCTACCAGCAGCATGGGAACGTGCGGGACTGCTTCAGCGGGGTCGTAGGGCTCTGCCTTGATGGCTTCCACCAGGGACAGCAGCGCGAAAATGTTGTTGCTCGGCAGCAGCAATGCCATCTTCAGGAGCTGGGCGGTCGATTCGTCCTGGATCGGCGTGCCGTCCGCCAGGTAATCCTGGGCAGCCCGGAGGTCGAACGCGGCCAAAGGATCGGAATCGTTGGGCCCGCCAAGCACCAGCCGGTGCACCAGTTCGGGCTGGGTTGCGGCGAACTCCCAGGCGAGCCGCGATCCCAGCGAGTAGCCCACCACGTCCAGCCCGCTGGAAGGATCGCCTTCCTGCAGGGGGCGTACGCCGGCGTCGAACGCTGCCTGGAGCAGGTCCGCCCTGATCCTGCTGGGGGAATAGGAGTCGCGGTCCTCCGGCGCACCGCTGCGGCCATGGCCGGGAAGGTCCACGGTGATGATCCGGCGGCCGGCGTCAAGCAGGGCCGACACCCAGCCGGTGTCCTCCCAGTTGAGCTTGGACGAGGAGGAAAAGCCGTGCAGCAGCAGGACAGGCCGCAGGCCGGCATCGGTTGCGGGGTCATGGACTGCCACGAACAGCTGGGGATCGGTCCCTTCAACGGTATGGGCGTGCTGCTGTCCGGTGTGCCTGCCGCTCATGGTGTCAGTTCCCCAATCAGGTTCGGCGCCTGGGCGGGCCCGGCGCGTCGGTGCGTCTTCCTTGGAAAGGTACGCACCACTCTACCTGCTGGCGGCCCGGTTCCTGCTGGTGAGGCGGGCCCCGGCGGCACACGCCAGGGCGATGCCGGCAATGAGTGCGAAGGTGCTGAACAGCTGCACACGGCTGCTCTCCGCGCTGAAGCCGACGGCGAATATCAGGCCCAGGAGGACCAGGCCCAGGATGGTGAGGGAGGGGAAGCCCTTCATCCGCAGGGGAAGCGGGATTCCGTCCCGGTCAGCCCGCCGGCGCAGGATCAATTGGGAGACCAGCGCGCTGCCCCAGACCACCAGGCACGTTGAGCCCACCAGCTGGAACAGGGCAGGCAAAATCCGTTCCGGAAACAACAGTTCCAGGACCGTGGCAATGAAGCCGAAGGCCACAGAAACCGCCACCGCGGGCAGAGGAACGGCCGCACGGTTGAGGCGGGTCAGGACACGCGGCGCTTCACCCCGCTGCGCCAGGGAGTAGGCCATGCGGGAGGCGCCATAGAGGTTGGCGTTCAGTGCCGAGAGGAGGGCGACGACGGCAACCAGGGTAATGGCGGTGGAGGCGCCGGGGATCCTGGCAGCGTCCAGGACGCCGGCGAAGGGTGAGGCAAGGCTCCCGGACGTGGCGGGGAGGACGGCGGCGATGACGAAGACGGAGCCTATGTAGAACACCAGGATGCGCCACACCACGGTGCGGATGGCCTTTCCCACGCTGCGCTCCGGATCCTCGGTTTCGGCCGCGGCCACCGAGACGATTTCCGTCCCGCCGAAGGCGAAGATCACCACAAACAGAGCCGAAGCAACCCCGCCCAGGCCCTGGGGAGCGAAGTTCCCGGTGAGGTTGCCGGCGCCGGGGGACGCGACGCCGGGCAGCAGGCCAAGGAGCAAAGCGGCACCGACGGCCAGGAAGAGCACGATGACGGCGACCTTGAGGATGGCAAACCAGAACTCGAATTCGCCGAAGTTCCGGACACCGGCCAGGTTGATACCGGTGAACACCACCATGAACAGCAGTGCCAGCGCCCAGACGGGGACCACGGGCCAGATGGAGAACAGCAATCCGGCGGCACCCAGTGCCTCGGCGGCGATCACCACCACCAGCTGCAGCCACCACAGCCATCCGATGGTAGCGCCGGCGGTACGGCCAAGGGCCCGCTCCGCGTAGACGGAAAAGGCGCCGCTGGTCGGGTTTGCGGCCGCCATCTCGCCCAGCGCCCACATCACCAGGATGATCAGTGTCCCGGCCACCAGGTAGGAGATGAGAACTGCCGGCCCGGCTGCCTGGACCCCGGCGCCCGATCCCAGGAACAGGCCCGCGCCGATGGCACTGCCGAGCCCCATCATGGTGAGTTGGCGCGGTTTCATGCTGTGGACGGCTTTGGTCTTCGGCGGGAGTGTGGCGGACGCGGTCCGGTCAGACTTCATCGTCATGGGGCAGTGCACCTTCTGGGGGCTGGTTCGATGGTCCGGTCCGAATGGTCCGGGGATCCTTTTGGGACCTCTTGAATTTACCGCTTCCGGGAGCGGGCCAAAAACAGGAAGGGGACCCCGGCGGTGGGATGTGGCACTGCAGCGGGAACGGTCTCATTGGCCGTGCCTGCCGCAGCTAGCCACGAGGTCGCAGAAACATTTCCCTTTCCGGCGCCGCGCGCCGTAGAATTAGTTTTGGTCAAGTTGACCATAACTCAGAAGGGCCGCCGGGGCGGGCACGATGGGCGCGACGGAAGGCGGTGGACGTGTACTACAGCTCGGCAAATGTTTCCGAGCGGCAGGCCGCACCGCCGTCGCTCGCCATTTCCACGGTAATTTTCGCCCTGCGGCCGAGTGAATCCTCGGGCCGTCCCACGCTCTGGCTGCCCTTGGTACGCCGCATCCGCGAGCCCTTCAAAGGGATGTGGGCATTGCCCGGCGGGCCCCTCAGCCATGAGGAATCCCTCCAAGACGCCGCGGCGCGGAACCTGCGGGAGACCACGGGCCTCGCGCCCCGCTACCTCGAGCAGCTGTACGCCTTCGGCGGCCTGCACCGCTCACCCACCCAACGGGTGGTCTCGATTGTGTACTGGGCCCTGGTCCAGCCAACGGAAGCCGCCCTGGCTGACGAGTCCGAGAACGTTAGGTGGTTCCGCGCGGACCGGCTCGGCGAACTGGCCTTCGACCACAATGCCATCGTTGACTACGCCCTCTGGCGCCTGCGCAACAAGCTGGCCTACGGCTCGGTGGCGTACCACCTGCTGGGCGAGTACTTCACCCTGGCCCAGGTCCGCGAAGTCTACGAGGCCGTCCTTGACCGCCAACTGGATCCGGCCAACTTCCGCCGGCAACTCAAATCCACCCCGGAAATTGAAGAAACCGGGGAATACCTCCAGGGCGGCAAACACCGTCCACCACGCCTCTACCGCTACACCGGCCGGCCAGGCCTTGACCCAGACAACAGGAGCACACCATGAGCAGCGTCAACACGGCAATCCAGCTGATCACGCGCGAACAGGCCGAAAAAGGCGCAGCAGCTGAACGCAGCACCTGCAGCCCGGCGCTGGCCAAGGGCCCGTGGGACTACGACCTGGCCGAGGCGCTCGCCGGTGTCCCCGCCTATGGCCCGGGCGCGTCCAGCGCCGACCCTGCCCCCGCCACCACCCCCCGCCAGGGCCAGCTCCCCGAGGAGTACAAACTTGCCGGCGACGCCGAGTTCGGGGAACGGATCAAGGCCGCCAAAGCCACCCTGGGCGAACGCGCCGTCATCCTGGGCCACTTCTACCAGCGCGACGAAGTGATCCAGTACGCGGACTTCGTGGGGGACTCCTTCCAGCTCGCCAACGCGGCGCTGACCAGGCCGGAGGCAGAGGCCATCATCTTCTGCGGCGTCCACTTCATGGCCGAAACCGCGGACATTCTTTCCACCCCGGAGCAGGCGGTCATCCTGCCCAACCTCGCCGCCGGCTGCTCCATGGCAGACATGGCGGACACGGACTCCGTGGAGGAATGCTGGGAGCAGTTGGCGGAGATCTTCGGCACCGAGCCCGACGCCGAGGGCCGGGTTCCGGTCATCCCCGTCACCTACATGAACTCCTCCGCGGCCCTGAAGGCTTTCTGCGGCGAACACGGCGGCATCGTCTGCACCTCCTCCAATGCCAGGACCGTCCTGGAGTGGGCCTTCCAGCGCGGCCAGCGGGTGCTGTTCTTCCCCGACCAGCACCTGGGCCGCAACACCGCCAAGGCCATGGGTGTGCCCCTCGAGCAGATGCCAATGTGGAACCCGCGCAAGGAACTCGGCGGCAACGACGAACAGGCCCTGCTGGACTCCCGCGTCATCCTCTGGCACGGATTCTGCTCCGTGCACAAGCGCTTCAACGTGGCCCAGATCGAGAAGGCCCGCGCGGACTTCCCCGGCGTGCAGGTCATCGTGCACCCGGAGTGCCCCATGGAAGTGGTGGACTCCGCTGATTCCGCCGGCTCCACCGACTTCATCAAGAAGGCCATCGCGGCAGCCACGGAGCCCACCACCTTCGCCATCGGCACGGAAATCAACATGGTGAACCGGCTTGCCGCCGAATACCCGCAGCACACCATCTTCTGCCTGGACCCCGTAATCTGCCCGTGCTCCACGATGTACCGCATCCACCCCGGCTACCTGGCCTGGGTCCTGGAGGAACTGGTGGCCGGCCGCATCGTCAACCGCATCACCGTGGACGACGACGTGCAGGCCAACGCCAGGACAGCGCTCGAGCGCATGCTCGCTGCGAGGCCCTGATGAGCCGCCGGCTCGCCGTTGTGGGAAGCGGCATCGCAGGACTCTATGCTGCACTGCTTGGCACAGAGGCCGGCGCCGACGTGGTGCTGCTGACCAAGGGCGCCCTGGAGCACAGCAACACCTGGTACGCGCAGGGCGGCATCTCAGCGGTACTGGCCCAGCCCGCCCCGGGGGACACCGTTGCCGCGCACATCGCGGACACCCTCCGGGCGGGGGCGGGGCACTGCAACGAGGCTGCCGTCCGGCTCATGTGCACGCAGGCGCGGCAGGACATCGCCGGCCTCCAGCGCTACGGGGTCGCCTTTGACGCAGGCCACCGGGAAGCGCAGGGGGACGCAACGCACGACGACGGTCCTGCCCTTGGGCTTGAAGCAGCCCACAGTGCCGCCCGCATCCTGCATGCGGGAGGAGACGCCACGGGCGCCCGCGTCGCCGGCGCGCTGATCCAGGCTGTCCTGTCCCGGCGGGACGAAGGAAAGCTCACGCTCCTCACGCACGCCCGGATCACAGCCCTGACCACCGCTCAAGGGCGCGTGGCGGGGGTCGAGTACCTCCAGGACGGCCGGCACCTCAGCCTCGACGCTGACGCCGTCCTGCTCGCAACGGGGGGAGCCGGCCAGCTGTTCGCCCAGACCACCAACCCTGCCGTGGCTACCGCCGACGGGCTGGCGCTCGCCGTTCGCGCCGGCGCAGCCACCGCAGACCTCGAATTCTTCCAGTTCCACCCCACGTGCCTGGTCAGCTCCGCCACCGCCCACCCGGCCCGGCTGGACGGCCCGCTGCTGATCTCCGAAGCCGTCCGCGGCGAAGGCGCCGTCCTCCTCGACTCCAACGGCCGCCGCTTCATGAAGGCCTACCACCCCGACGCCGAACTGGCACCCCGGGACGTCGTCTCCCGCAGCATCGCCCTCCACCTCGCCAAACTCGGGGACCCCAACGGCCATGTCTACCTCGACGCGCGCGCCATCGAGCAGGCCAGGGGCCACGGCTTCCTGCAGCAACGGTTCCCCACCCTCACCCGCAAGACCCTCGACGCCGGCATCGACTGGACTCGCGAACTGGTCCCCGTCGCACCCGCCGCGCACTACTGGATGGGCGGGGTACGGACCGACACCCACGGACGCACCACCGTCCCCGGCCTCTACGCCGCCGGCGAAGTCGCGTGCACCGGGGTCCACGGGGCTAACCGGCTGGCCAGCAACTCCCTCCTTGAGGGACTCGTCTTCGGCCGCCGCGCTGTTGAATCTTTCCTGGAGGGCAGCTCCGCAAGTCCCTCGGCGCCTGCACTCGCGCCTCGCACCGGCGATCGCCTCGCAAGCTCGGCGGCCAGACCTCCGAAGCTGCCCGACGCATCCATCGCCCCGCAGCCGAAGCCCAGCGTGTGGAGAACGCACCTGAGTCGTGAACCCCTCGATACACCTGGGCACTTCTCGCGGGACGCTCTTCGTCGACTCATGACCTCGCACGCCGGGGTGCTGCGCTCTGGGGAGCTGTTGCTTGAGGCGGCTGCCACGCTTGACCACTGGGCCGCCGTCGTCCGTCCCCATGCCAGCTCTTCCTCTTCCGACCCTGTGGTGCATGAGGACGGGAACCTCCTGTTGGCTGCGCAGCTGCTGGTCGCCGGAGCCCGGCGCCGACCTGAGTCCCTCGGGGCGCACTACCGCAGCGACGAGCCCGTCCACACCGAAGCCCCTTACCCTCCGCGCCCGAAAGCGAGCCTGCTCCATGACTGAACCCGCCGTGATCGACCACGCAGCCACCGTGCGCCCGGCACTGGACCTCACCCTCCCGGCAGCACCCGTCAGGGAGATCCTGGAACGGGCCTTCGCCGAGGATGCTCCCTCCGGCGACATCACCTCACAGCTGCTCATTCCCGCCCAGGCGCGCGCCGCAGCCGTCCTCAATGCCCGGGTCCCCGGCGTGCTCAGCGGCGCAACCGTGTTCCGCGACGCGATGCAGCTCGTGGACCCCACCACCCAGGTGGAGCTGCTCGTGGCAGACGGGGAAACGTTCGACGCCGGCACGCACCTTGCGCGGGTCAGCGGCAGCGCCCGCTCGGTGCTGATGGCGGAGCGCGTGGCCCTTAACCTGGTCCAGCGGATGTCCGCCATCGCCACGAAGACCGCAGAATTCGTCCGGCTGGCAGAGGGAACCCGGGCCCGCATCACCGACACCCGCAAGACCACGCCCGGCCTGCGCGTCCTAGAGCGTTTCGCGGTACGGTGCGGGGGCGGCTCCAACCACCGGTACAGCCTCTCCGACGCGGTGCTGGCCAAGGACAACCACCTCGCCGTGATGACCGGCGGAGACCCGGCAAAGCTCACCGGGCTCCTGCTGGCCGCCAAAGCCCAGCTGGGGCACACCACCCATTTTGAGGTCGAGGTGGACAGCATGGACCAGATCGAACCCGTGCTGGCAGCCGGCGTGGACACCATCATGCTGGACAACTTCACCGTGGCGGAGCTGAAGGCCGGCGTAGCCCTCGTGGCCGGACGCGCCCGCGTGGAAGCCAGCGGCAACGTCAACCCCGGCACTGTCGCGGCCATTGCCGGCACAGGCGTGGACGTCATCTCCGTGGGAGCACTGACCCATACCGTGGCCGCGCTGGACCTGGGCCTCGACGTCGAACTGACCACCGGGTGATCCTGCCGTGATCTTCCTTGACGCAGCTGCTACCACCGCCGTCCGCCGTGAAGTGCTGGACGCCATGTGGCCCTTCCTCACCGGCGCATTCGGGAACCCTTCCAGCCACCACACCCTCGGTGAGGCGGCAGCCGCGGCGCTCGCGGGGGCGCGGGCTGCGGTTGCCGGTGTCCTCGGCTGCCGGCAGGGCGAGGTGGTGTTCACCTCCGGAGGAACGGAAGCGGACAACCTGGCCGTCAAAGGCATTGCCCTGGCCCGGCAGGCCGCCAACCCGGAGTTGAACCGGGTGTTAATCAGCGCCGTCGAACACCCTGCCGTGGAGGAATCCGCGCGCTACCTCGAGCGCTTCCACGGCTTTGTGGTGGATGTGGTGCCGGTGGATGCCACCGGCCGGGTGACGCCCGGTGCCCTGGCCGGCATGCTGCGTCCGGAGACCGCGCTGGTCAGCATCATGTACGCCAACAACGAGGTGGGCACCATCCAGCCCATCGCCGCGCTCGCGGAACTGGCCCACCGCCACGGAATCCCGTTCCATACCGACGCCGTCCAGGCCGCCGGCTGGCTGCCGCTGGATACCAAGGCCCTGGGCGTTGATGCCATGAGCATCTCCGGGCACAAGCTGGGCGCACCCAAAGGCTGCGGCATGCTTTTCGTCCGCAGCCGCACCCGGCTGGAACCGGTCATCCACGGCGGCGGCCAGGAACGCGGCCGGCGCTCGGGAACGGAAAACGTGGCCGGCGCGGTGGGCCTGGCCACCGCCCTCACGCTGGCCAGGGACCGGCAGCCGGAGCAGCAGGCAAGGGTGGCCGCCCTGCGGGACGGGTTCATCGGTGCAGTGATGGCCGCGGTGCCGGACGCCGCCCTGACCGGCCACCCCACCGAACGGCTGCCGTCCGTTGCGTCCTTTTGCTTCCCCGGAACCAGCGGCGAGTCCCTGCTCCTGGAGCTGGAACGGCAGGGTGTGGTCTGCTCCAGCGGTTCCGCCTGCGCTGCCGGCTCGGATGCGCCGTCGCCCGTGCTCACCGCGCTGGGAATTTCCGCCGAAGTGGCGCAGACCGCCGTCCGGTTCAGTTTCGACGCGTCAGTGACCCGGGAGGACCTGGACCTGGCTGCGGACGCGGTAAGGTCCGCCGTCGCCAGCGTCAGGAACCTCGGCGCAGGCCAGGCCCGGTAACGGATCGGGCAGCCGGGTCAGCGGTGGCGCGCGCGGCGGAAAATCCAGTGCCGCAGCATGCTGAAGCGCACCGCCGTGGCCAGGAAGCCGGACAACGTGGTGGCCAGCAGTTCATCCCCCACGGTGGCATCCGGATTGAGCCAATGCAGCACGCCCAGGCTGCTGCCGGTGATCACCAGCGCCACGGCAATCACCACCAGGCCGTTGAAGTGGTCACGGGTACGGCGCTGCTGCCCGGCGATCTTGAAGGTCAGCCGCCGGTTCAACGCCGTGTTCAGCAGGGACGTGAGGACCAGCGCCACCGCGTTGGCCAGCTGGGCGCCGAGCCACGGCCGCAGCAGCGCGTAGAGGCCAAGCGATGCCGCGGTGCAGATGACGCCAACACCGGAGAAGCGGATCAACTGCCGGATGACCGGAAAGCGCAGGATCCCCCGGTAGTGCCGGGTGGCCGGAAGGCGCCGGGGGGTAATTTCCTGCACAGCGGCTGCGGACGGTTGCTCCGTCATCCGGCGGCCCCGGCTGCACGTTCAGTGCCGTGGGCAGGCAGGAGGAAGGGGATGCGGGCAAAGCGCCCGGGACGGACCGCCATGCGTCAGTACAGCTCGCCCACGGGGATTTCCACTGCCAGCCGATTGGAGGGCCCGGGCAGCGGGCAGGCCCAGGCCTCGTTGTAGGCGCAGGACGGGTTGTAGGCAAAATTGAAATCCAGGACGAACGTGGCACCGGGGCCCGTGCCGTTGACGCCGTGGAAGGCGCCCTTGATGGTGTCCAGCAGGTAGCGGCCGGCCCCATAGGTTCCGCCGGGCTGTCCGGCCGTGGCATCGCGGAACGGAACGAAGATGCCACCGCCATACCCGTGCAGTTTCCATACCCCGAGTTGGCCCATTTCCGGCAGGTCGAACGTCCCCAGCCGGACAAAGTGGACCACCCCGTCGGTGGCGGTTTCGACGTTCATCTCCCGGCCGGCGCCCTCTTTCGTCAGGGGGACGTGGAACCGGTAGATGGGATCGTAATCGGCAGTCTTCAGCCCCGAGAAGCGCGCCTTGTCCGTGGCGGTGAGCGCGGACGCCGGGTGGGTGCCGAACATCAGGTCACGCTGGTGGCGCCAGTACGAGTGCGCCTCCGACGGGCTCTCCACCGCGAACCGGCGGACGTTGTCATAGAGCGCAAAGGTCCTCAGCCGCCAGTCGGCGATGTCCAGGGCGGAGATATCCGCCGGGTTGTCTTCGGCTGCGCCGTGCTGCTCTTCCGCCATAACGTCCAGCCTAGTCCCAGGCCGGGGTGGTAAGTGCCCGACGCCGACACGCCGGGCTGGGTGCCCACCGTCAGGGACGGTGGAGGGCCGGGAGGGGGCCGTCGCGGCAGGCGCAGGAAACACCCGTTCCGGCGCGCATGAAACACCATTGCGGCAGCCCGGGCAGCAGCCGTGGCGCCACTAGGCTGGCTTCCATGACAGGCAAGGCAGCAGTGACCGCCCTTTCCCGGACTTCCCTGGCGGCGGCAGTGTTCCTGCTGGCCGGGTGCTCGGGATCCCCGGCCGGCCCGGGATGGACGGCGCAACCCGCACCATCGGCGGCGGCAACCTCCGGATCTGCCGCGCCCGGCCCAACGTCGGGCACGGCATCGGCCTCGCCCGATACTTCCGGCAGTGTCCAGGCCTCCGCCTCCGCACCCTCCGGGGAACCCCGGGGTGTTGCCACCGCGGCTTCCTGGAAGACGTTCTCCGACCCCGCAAAAACCGTCAGCTTCGACCTGCCGGCGGACTGGATCGCCCAGTCCGTGGCGCCGGAGGACGGCGTGCTTCCCGGCGGACTGAAGGTGGAAGTGAAGAAGCCCGACGGAACTTTTGTTGCCGCGCTCCGCACCGGACTGCCGCCGTCGTCCCCTGATTGCCCGGAAAACGCCCGGCACCCCTACACGGTGATCAGCAGCGTACCCGTTGAGCTTTCCGCCCAGGGCGGGGAGGGGACCATCCCGCCGCGCATGGTCTACCGGGTGATCCAGGGCTACCGCTACTTCGGTTCGTACGGGATCACCAACCTGGTGGGTGGAACGGACGGGCAGGCGTGCGGGCTGCGCAATGTGGTGCGGGGTCCGGCCGGCAAGGGGGACTACTCGTTCGGGGACCTGGTGGACCTCAAGGCCTATGCCCCGGATGAGAAAGTGGCGCCGGCGAAGGCCTTCGACACCCTTGGCCAGGCTGCGCAGTACGTCAACGAAAGTCCTGACTTCGCCAACGTGCAGCGGATGCTAATGTCGCTGAAGGTCAAAAACTAGTCCCGCTGCCGGCACTCACAAGTGCGGTGCGGTCGACTTGCCTTCCGCCCCCAACACCCCCGGAGAGACATGGAACGCTCTGTTTCCGCACGCCTGGCCTTCAGGACCATCGCCAACACCAAGGTGGCCATGGCCATTGCCGTGGCAAGGAACAGCGGCTACTCATCCTTTGAGGAAGCCCTCTCCGTCACGGCCGGCGGGGCAGAGGTTCCACTGACCGAGGTTTCGGACCACCACGGCGGCCGGTTCCACTACATGGAGTTCGCCGAACCCACCGACGTCGCCGTGGAATACACGGCAACGGTGGCCGGCCGCGCTGTCCCCGAAGACGCCACCCTGGCCGACCGCATCCGCTACGTCCGTCCCAGCCGCTACGCAGAGTCGGACCGGCTCCTGCCTACGGCCTACGCCGAGTTCGAAGGGGTCAAGGGGGCGGACCTGGTGCAGGCCGTCCGCAACTGGGTGAACGGCGAGCTGCGGTATATCAGCGGCTCCTCCCGCGGCACGGACGGCGCGGTGGAGACCCTCCTCAGCAGGCGCGGCGTCTGCCGGGACTTTGCGCACCTGGCCATCGCCCTGCTCCGCTCCAAGGACATCCCGGCCCGGCTGGCGGCTGTGTACGCACCGGGCCTGAGCCCCATGGATTTTCATGCCGTGGTCGAAGCCTACGTGCAGGGAGCCTGGCATATCATCGACCCCACCGGGCTTGCTCCCCGGGAGTCGATGCTGCGCATCACCGCCGGGCGGGACTCCTCAGACACGGCCTTCCTGTCCACAGTGGGCGGGAGCCTGGTGCTGAACCAGCTGCGCGTCACCGCCGTGGTCAACGGGGACCTCCCGGTCGAGGATCCCGCCCGGCTGGTGGCGCTGGGCTGACTTCCCGGCCCGGCTGGCTCTTCCGCCGGCCGGCTCTAAGGGTCTGGCTCTCTCCCCGTGCCGGGCAGCCGCCTGCTACTTGGGAAGGGGACCCAGCGAGCTCCGCAGCTTGTCCGTGAGCCGCATCAGTTCCTTCTGCTCCGCGGCCGTCAGCGCAGGACCCACCAGCGCAGAGATGTCCCGGACGTGCTCGCGGCCGATCTCCTTCTGCAGCTCCCGTCCCTCGTCAGTCAGCTTCAGCAGGATGCCGCGGCCGTCCTCGGGGGCCGGCATCCGGGCAACGAGCCCGCGCTTTTCGAGCCGCTCGACCAGCCTGCTCAGGCTGGACTGGCTCAACAGCACATTGTCGTTGAGCTCGTTGAGCCGCAGCCAGCCGGACGGGCACCGGGAGAGCGTGAACAGGACGTCGTATTCATTCACCGCCAGCTTCCGGAACGCCCGCCCGGACTGCAGCCTTCGCATTACGGCAACCTGGGCCCGGAACAGTGACTCCCATGTTTCGGCGGCCAGCCGCACCGGCGATTCCGATCCTCCCGCAGCCATCACGCCTCCGCAGCGGATTTGTCGGCGTCCTGCGATGCGAGCAGGGCGGCCACGCGGCCGGCATGGGTGGGCGGTTCGGGGATGTGGGCCGGCTTGAGGGCCGCGTACTCGCTGCGGAGGACAGGCAGGACCTCCTCGCCGAACAGGTCCAGCTGCTCCAGGACGGTCTTCAGCGGCAGCCCGGCATGGTCGATCAGGAACAGTTGGCGCTGATAGTCGCCGAAGTGCTCACGGAACGTCAGGGTCTTTTCGATGATTTCCTGCGGGCTGCCCACAGTCAGCGGGGTCTGGGAGGTGAAGTCCTCCAGGGACGGTCCGTGGCCGTACACGGGGGCGTTGTCGAAGTACGGGCGGAACTCGTTCACTGCGTCCTGGGAGTTCTTCCGCATGAAGAACTGGCCGCCGAGTCCAACGATTGCCTGGTCCGCCTTGCCGTGGCCGTAGTGTTCGTACCGCTCGCGGTAGAGGCCGATCAGCTGCTGGTAGTGCTCTTTGGGCCAGAAGATGTTGTTGGCGAAGAAGCCGTCACCAAAGTACGCGGCCACCTCGGCGATCTGCGGGGTGCGGATGGAGCCGTGCCACACGAAGGGAGCCACGCCGTCGAGCGGGCGGGGTGTGGAGGTGAAGTTCTGCAGCGGGGTGCGGAACTTGCCGGACCAGTTGACGGTGTCCTCATCCCACAGCTTGCGCAGGAGGCTGTAGTTCTCGATGGCCAGCTCCACGCCGTCCTGGATGTTCTTCCCGAACCACGGGTACACCGGGGCGGTGTTGCCGCGGCCCAGGACCAGGTCCACGCGCCCGTCGGAGAGGTGCTGGAGCATGGCGAAGTCCTCGGCGATCTTCACCGGGTCATTGGTGGTGATCAGCGTGGTGGCCGTGGAGAGGATGATCCGTTCGGTCTGGGCCGCAATGTACGCGAGGGTGGTGGTGGGGGAGGAGGAGAAGAAGGGCCGGTTGTGGTGCTCGCCCAGGGCGTAGACATCCATACCGATTTCCTCGACCTTTTTGGCGATGGCCACCGAGGCCTTGATGCGCTCGTGCTCGGTGGGGGTGCGGCCCGTGGTGGGGTCCGTGGTGATGTCGCTGACGCTGAAAACACCGATCTGCATGGCGTGCCTTTCCGTTGCTGGGCTTGGCTCCAGTATAGGCCAATATAGATGCATTTGCATCTATCGCCGGATACAACGCAGTACGGCTGAAAATATTCCGCTGTTTTATTCGGCGCCGGGAGCGGCGCGCCGCCCGCTGACCTTCGGAACCTGGCCGGTGGTCCAGTCGCGGAACTCCGCGTCCACGTCCGCGGCAGGACCAAACTCCGGGCGGGCCTTGAGGTCGCGCAGCAGCGCCTTCTTCTCGCGCCGCCCCTCCACCAGGCGGTACAGCACCGGAACCAGGACCAAGGTCAGCGCGGTGGAGGACACCAGGCCGCCGATCACCACCACGGCCAGCGGCTGTGAGATGAACCCGCCGCCGCCCGTGAGGCCCAGGGCCATGGGCGTCAGGGCAAAGACCGTGGCAAGTGCCGTCATCAGGATGGGCCGGAGGCGCTGGCGTGCACCGTTCGTGATGGCGTCCGCCACGTTCATGCCCGGCCGGCCGTCACGCGGCTGCCGGTACTGGTTGATCAGGTCGATCAGCACGATGGCGTTGGTGACCACGATGCCCACCAGCATCAGCATGCCGATGAGCGACGGCAGGCCCAGGGGCACTCCGGTGAGCAGCAGCAGGGCCACGGCGCCGGTGGCCGCGAAGGGAACCGAGACCAGCAGGATCAGCGGCTGGATGAGGGACTTGAAGGTGGCCACCATGATCACGTAGACGATGGCGATGGCCGCCAGCAGCGCCAGGCCAAGTTGCCGGAACGATTCTGCCTGCTGCGTGGTGGCGCCGCCGATTTCCGCCGTGACGCCGGCCGGAAGCTGGACATCGGCCAGGCGCTTTTGGACTTCCGCGTTCACCGCGCCCAGGTTGGAGCCCGACGGCGTGATGGACACCTTGGCGGTGCGCTCACCGTTGCTGGCGGTGATGGAGACGGGGACGTCCACCTGCTCCACGGAAGCGATGCTTCCCAGCGTCACCGGCCGGCCTCCCGCCGGCAGCGGAATGTTCCGGACGGCGCCAATGCTGGTGAACTTGGTGCCCTGGCCGATGCGGACGGGGAAATCGTTGGTGTCGATCCGTACCGTGCCGGCAGGGATGGGGCTGATGGTGGATGCCAGCACCCCGCCCACCTGTTCCTCGTTCAGGCCCGCGGCGGCGGCTTTGGCCCTGTCCACCCGGACCTGGACCACTGGGTTGCTGGCGGCCAGGTTGCTGGCCACCTCACTGGTGCCGGGCACGCCGGCCATGGCCGCCACCATGGTGTCGCTGGCAGCCTGCAGGTCGGCGCTGTCAGCAGCCTTCAGCGTGATGTCTACGGTGGATGAGGTGCCAAAGCCGCCCTGCTGGGTGCCCACGGATACCTTGCCCGAGTCGGGGACCTTCGCAAGCTCCGCGCGCACAGTCTCCTGCAGGCGTGCCTGGTTGGCCTTTTCGTCCGTCACCACCGTGAAAGTGGAGTTGGAGGAGCCGGTCGACGTGAGTGCGGCAAAACCGGCCTGGGCGTTGCCGGAGGTCACCTGGACGTCCTTGATGCCGTCGATCCCGCGCAACGCCTCTTCGAGGCGGATGGCCGCGGCGCTGGTGTCGGCCAGGCTGGTGCCCGCCGGCAGTACCTGGCGCACGGTCAGGCTGTTCTGTCCAGAATTGCCCAGGAGGTTCGTGGCCAGCAGCGGTGTCATGGCGCCGGTGGCACCCAGCACCAGCACCGCAGCCATGAGGGTAATGACCGGATGTTTCTGGGTGGACCGGAGGATCGGCAGGTAGCCGCGCTGCAGGCGGCTGCGCTGTTCGGCGTCGTGGGCCTTCGCTTTCGCCTCATCGGCGATCCGCCGGGCCTCGGGGGAGCCGGCGGCCGCCGCGCCCGCCGAACCCTTGGGGTTCCTGAGGAACCAGTAGGCGAGCACGGGGACTATGGTCAGGGACACCAGCAGCGATGCCAGCAGTGCCATGGTCACCGTCAAGGCGAAGGGCCGGAAGAGTTCGCCGGCCAGTTCGCCGACGAAGGCGATCGGCAGGAACACGGCCACCGTGGTCAGGGTGGAGGCGGTGATGGCGCCGGCTACCTCCCGGATGGCGGTGAGGATCGCCGTCGACTTTTCCTCGCCGTAACTCAGGTGCCGCTTGATGTTCTCGATGACGACGATGGAGTCGTCCACCACGCGCCCGATCGCGATGGTGAGCGCGCCGAGCGTCAGGATATTCAGTGAGTAGCCGGTGGCCGACAGGCCGATGAACGTGATCAGCAGGGACAGCGGAATGGATACCGCCGTGACCAGCGTGGACCGGGCGGACATCAGGAAGAGCAGGATAATGGCGACGGCGAACCCCAGCCCCAGCAGGCCTTCCGTGGTGAGGTCCTTGATGGACTTTTCGATGAACGGTGCCTGGTCGAAGACAGGGGTGAACCTGGCGTTGGATCCCAGTTCGGATTCCAGGTCCTTCAGGGAGTCCCGCACCGCGTGCGAGATGCCCACCGTGTCGCCTTCGGGTTTCTTGGTCACGGAGATAGCCAGCGTCTCGGCGCCGTTGGTGCGGGTGATCGAGGTGCGTTCATCATCCTTGAGCGAAACATCCGCGACAGTACCGATGGTTGCACCGTTTTTGGCACCTGCCAGCGGCAGTGCCTTGATGGCGTCCAGGGAGTCCACCGGGCTGCCGATCTGGAGTGACAGGGTCTTGCCCTGGTCCTGCAGGGTGCCCGCAGGGACCAGCGCGCCGTTGTTGGACAGGGCGTCCCGGATGGAGGTGACACTTGTCCCCGCTGCCGTCATGGCGTCGGGCTTCGGGAGGATCTCGATATGCTGGGACGCGCCCCCTGTGACATCGGCGCTGCGGACGCCGTCGATCTTCTGCAGCCGGGGGACGCTCAGGCGCTGCAGGTCGGCGTTCAGCTCGCTGAGCGGCTTGTCCGAGGAGACGGCGAGGAAAACGATGGGGAAGTCGCTGATGCTCCCCGCGATGGCCTGCGGCTGGACGTCACTGGGCAGGGTCCGCTTGGCGTTGGAGATGGCCCGGTCAATCTGGTTCCTGGCCCGGTCCAGGTTCGACCCGTAGGTGAACACCATGGTGATCTGGGAGACGCCGGTGCGGGACGTGGAGGAGGTGGATTCCAGCCCCTCCACGCCGTTCAGCGCCTTCTCCAGCGGGCCGCTGACCTGCTTGTCCACCACTTCGGGTGACGCACCCGGCATGGAGCTGAGCACCGTGATCTGCGGGAACTCAATGGAAGGAATGAGCTCCTGCTTCAGCGATGACATGGTGATCACGCCGAAGACCGAGGCGAAGACGGTGATCAGGGCGATCAGGGCCCGGTTCGCCAGGGAAAGGTGCGCCAGCCGGAACATGGGTGGTCTCCTGGGGGTCTAAGTGACTGGTACATGCCCTGGGGGTGCCAGCCGCTGGCCCCGGCAGGGTCAGTGGCTGGCGGAAACGCTCTCCAGCTGGAGGGACTTGGCCGTTGCCCGTTCCAGCTCCGCGGCAAGGTCCGGATTCTCATCCAGCTTCACCCCGTAGCCGGGCATCATGTCCTTGAGCTTGGCCTGCCAGCCCTTGAAGTTCCGGGGGAACGTCTTCTGCAGGAGCTCGATCATGATGGGGACAGCGGTTGAGGCTCCGGGCGAAGCGCCCAGGAGCGCACCGATGGAGCCGTCGCGGCCGGCGATCACTTCGGTTCCAAACTGAAGGATGCCGCCCTTTTGCGGGTCTTTCTTGATGATCTGTACACGCTGGCCGGCGGTAATGAGTTCCCAGTCCCCGCCCTTTGCCTCCGGATAGTACTCGCGCAGCGCCTCCACCTTCTGGTCATGCTTCTTCACCACTTCCTTGACCAGGTAGGCGGTGAGGTCCATGTTGTCCTTGGCCACTGCCAGCATCGGGATGATGTTGCCGGGGCGGATGGACAGCGGCAGGTCCAGGTAGGAGCCGTTCTTCAGGAAGTTCGTGGAGAATCCGGCGTACGGGCCGAACAGGAGCGAGCGCTTCCCGTTGACGTAGCGGGTGTCCAGGTGCGGAACGGACATGGGCGGGGCGCCCACGGACGCCTGGCCGTAGACCTTGGCGCTGTGCTGGGCAGCGATGGCCTCGTCCGTGCAGCGGAAGAACTGGCCGGAGACAGGGAAGCCGCCGTAGCCCTTGCTCTCCGGGATGCCGGAGGCCTGCAGCAGGTGCAGGGCACCGCCGCCGGCCCCCACAAAGACGAACTTGGCGTGGATCTTGCCGTGCTCGCCGGACTTGGGGTGCTTCAGCGTCAGGTCCCAGCCGCCGTCGGACGCCCGGGAGATTCCGGTGACGTCGTGGTTGTAGTTGATTTCGACGCCGTTGTGCCCCAGATAGGTGGTCAGCTCGCGGGTGAGTGCCCCGAAGTCGACGTCGGTTCCCTCGGCGGCGCGGGTGGCGGCGATGCGCTGCTGGGGGTCGCGGCCCTTGACGATCAGCGGCGCCCACTTGGCAATCTGGGCGTGGTCCTCGGAGTACTCCATGCTGCGGAACAGCGTGTGCGGCTTCAGTGCCTCGTGGCGGGTCTTCAGGAACCGGGTGTGGTCCTCGCCGATCACGAAGCTCATGTGCGGGACGGTGTTGATGAAGCCCTTGGGCGAACCGATCAGGTTGTTGTCCACCAGGTGGGACCAGAACTGGCGGGAGAGCTGGAACTGTTCGTTGATGAGCAGTGCCTTGGCGGGGTTGACTGAGCCGTCTTTGGCTGCGGGGGAGTAGTTGAGCTCGCAGAGGGCGGCGTGGCCCGTTCCTGCGTTGTTCCAGGGATCTGAGCTTTCGAGGCCCGGCTGGTCCAGCCGTTCGAACAGGGAGATGGTCCAGTCCGGCTCCAGCTGCTTGAGGAATGCCCCCAGCGTGGCGCTCATGATGCCGCCGCCTATCAGGACAACGTCGGCGTGTGGGGTCTTGGAAATGAAGGTCACGATCAGTCTCCGATTGCAGCGGCTCTGGCTGTCACAGAATATCCCCGCGCAGCCCGCATACTGAAATTGACCCGGGCCGTCAAGGCTTTAGCTGGACCTTCGTGAAAACTTCGTTTAAGACCGGGGAGGCGGGGTAGCTCAGCACGCGGTCTGACAGGGCAAGCGCGGAGATGGGAAAGGCGATGGGAACAGCCGGCACGGTCGCCGCGATCTGGGCGTTGATGGTGTGATAGAGCTCATCGCGCTCCTTGCCGTCGGGCAGCCCACGTGCCCGGTTGATCTTTGAGAAGACCTGGGGATCCTGGTAGCCGAACTCGCCGTTCTTCTCCCCGAAGAGCGGGCTGACGAAGTTGTCCGCATCCGAGTAGGAGCCGTTCCAGCCCAGGATGTGGAGCGCATGGTCGCCGGCGGACTGGACCTTCTGCAGGTAGCCGTCGGACCAGTCAACAGGGACGGGCCGGATGTTGAAGCCGACTGCGGTCAGCTGGCGGCTGAGCTCCGCGTAAACCTTCTCCGGCGTGGGCAGGTAGGGGCGGGTGACGTTCATGGGGTAGTAGAACTTCAGTTCCTCGCCGGCGTAGCCACCCTCCTTGAGGTAATCCTTGGCCTTCAAGGGATCGTGTCCGAGTGCCGGCGCATCGTTGTTGAAGCCGCTGATCTTGGGCGGGACAAACTGCGTGGCCTTGGCGGTGTTGTCGATGAAGAACTTCCGGATCAGGGTTTCCTTGTCGATTGCCAGCTCCACCGCCTGCCGGACCTTCTGGTTTTGGAGCACCGGGATGTCCTGGTTCATGCCGACGTACATCACCGAGAAGGGGTCGCGCTGCACAATCTGTTTCCCGCGCTTGACCAGCTGATCGAAATTCCCCACGGTGACGGCGTCATAACCGTCGATCTTTCCGTCCAGCAGCGCCTGGAGGCGGGTCTGGGGATGGTTGTAGGCCAGGAAGTTGATGGTGGCGATCTGGCCGCGCTCGCCCCAGTAGCTCTTGTTGCTGGACAGGGTGACGTTGTCGTTGCCCCATGCGGCCAGGGTGAAGGGTCCGGTGCCTACCGGGTTGGTGGCGAATGCGGACATCGCCTGGCCGCCCCGGTTCTGGTCAAGGACGTCGGCCCTGCCGGCGGCAAGGGCTGCAGGGGACGCAATGGCGAAGGCCGGCAGGGTCAATGCCTGGAGGAACGCCGTGAAGCGCTGCGTCAGGTCAATCTGGACGGTGTCGGCCGACACCGTTGTGCAGCTTTTGAAGATGGACAGCCCAGGCTCGTCCGAGTGCGCCTTGAACACGCCCTTGAACGAGCTGCCGGGCGCCTGTTTCCGCAACTCCGCCGGAAAGGCGAACCAACGGTTGAAGTTGGTGCAGACGGCGTCGGCGTTGAAGGGGGTGCCGTCCTGGAAGGTCACCCCTGTGCGGAGCTTGAAGGTGTAGGTCCTGCCTTCGTTGGACTCGTTCCATTCCGTGGCCAGCAGCGGCGTGGGCTTGCCGGTGGTCTGGTCAACGCCCACCAGGCCTTCAAGGATCTGGCGGGTGATGCGCTGGGACTCCACATCGCTGGACAGGGCGGGGTCCAGTCCCAGGGGCTGGGCAGCGGTGCCGAAATTGAACGTGGCATCCGGTTCAGCGGGCGTGGAACTTGGCGTTCCGGACGTGGGGGAAGGGGACGGCGTTCCCGTGCATGACGTCACGCCCAGCGCAATGAGGACGGCGCCGGCCTTGATGACCGTCCGCCGCGATGTACTGCTGGGCACTCGTTTATCACCTCTGGATGCTGCCGGCTCCGCCGCTTGCGGGCCGGGACCAGTCTAGAGGACAGGACCTGGGGCCAACCCCAGGTACACGCGGGACGCGCCAAGGCCGGACCCGCCCTTTGCAGAGCGGGCCCGGCCTGGTTGGGGGGCAGGGGGAGTGCTTACTTGGGCATGAGGACCGAGTCGACCAGGTAAACCGTTGCGTTCTTGGTCTTGACGCCGCCGCAAACCACGTTGGCGTTGTCCACCATGAGGTTGTCGCCGCTGCCGGTCACCGTGACGGAGCCACCCTGGACCGTGGCGTGCGTGCCGGCGATCTTGTCAGGGGTGATCTGGCCGGGAACCACGTGGTAGGTCAGGATCTTGCTCAGCAGGGCGTCGTCCGTCTTCAGGGTCTCGATGGTGGCGGCGTCGATCTTCTTGAAGGCGTCGTCCACCGGTGCGAACACGGTGAACTCGCCGCCGTTGAGGGTGTCAACCAGGTCAACCTTGGGGTTCAGCTTGCCGGAAACAGCGGCCGTGAGCGTGGTCAGGATCGGGTTGTTGGAGGCGGCCACGGCCACCGGATCAAGGGCCATGCCCTCCACCGAGCCTGCACCGCTGGGAACCTGCTGGGCGTAGGCGGCGCAGCCGGGGCCAACCAGGTTTGCCGCCGGGTCCATGGTGGCTGCCGAAGAGCTTGCGGACGGTGAGGCCATGGCGGAGCTGGACGGTGACGCCATGCTGGAGCTGGGGGAGGATGACATGGGCGCCGACGACGCCGATGATCCGGAGGTGCTGCCGGTACCGCCACATGCGGTGAGGCTGAGCAGAGCTGCCGCTGCAACGCCGGCGACGGTGAAAGTGGTGCGCTTGAAGGTCTGCATTTCAGTTCTCCTTGGATCGTTTTGCCTGCCGCTTTTGGACGGTGTCCGCGGCCTGCACCTTGCCTTGGTGTAAGCACCTGCCCTTGGCTGGTGTCTCAATGGCTATTCGGCCGCTGGGCGGCGGCGGATGGGTGATCTTTGGAGTTTTTCGAATCGAGGCACGAATCCGGCATGGGACCGGCTCCTGCTTAACGCAAAGATCCCCCGGCCGAAGCCGGGGGATCCATCAGGTGCGCAAGGGGGGACTTGAACCCCCACGCCCGAAGGCACAGGAACCTAAATCCTGCGTGTCTGCCAATTTCACCACTCGCGCGCGGCGTCCTGCCGCGAACCTTTAAGGTTCGACGGCGGATGCCAGTGTCCATTGTAGCGTCGCCCCGGGTGCCTGCCCGGGAGGGTCCTGTGCAGAGAGCCTGGGGCGGGCGCCGGACGGCTCAGTTGTCCAGGTTGAGGTCCCGCCGCAGTTTGGCAACGTGGCCGGTGGCCCGGACGTTGTACTGGGCAAGGGAAACGGTGCCGGACGGGTCCACCACCACAGTGGACCGGATGAGGCCCTGGTACGTCTTGCCGTAGTTTTTCTTTTCGCCCCAGGCACCGTAAGCCTCGGCCACTGCGTGGTCCGCGTCGGAGAGCAGCGGGAACGTCAGCGATTCGTTCGCAGCGAACTTGGCCAGTTTCTCAACGGGGTCGGGGGAGATGCCCAGGACGTCGTAGCCGGAGGCCTGCAGGGAGGCGAGGCTGTCCCGGAAGTCGCAGGCCTCCTTGGTGCAGCCGGGTGTGGAGGCGGCCGGGTAGAAATAGACAATGGTGGAGCGGCCGGGCCGGGGAGCCAGGCTGACGTCCTTGCCCGTTGAATCCTGCAGGGTGAAAGCGGGTGCTTTGTCGCCGGTAACGAGTCTTTCAGCCATTGTTTTTCTCCTTGTTGCGGGCGGGACACAACAGCCTAGTAAGCAGGTGGGACGAGTGCTAATCGGCACTTGGCTATACTTGCTGCTATGCCTGATATGGATCACTGGCCCACAGGGCGCCTCCTGTCCACTGCTGCGCGCCTCGTTGAACACTCATGGAACGAAAAACTTGGCGCCATCGGACTAACCCACGCCGGTGTTATCGCCATCGAGGTCCTTGCCGCGCAAGGACCCATGACCCAGGCGCAGCTTGCCCAGTATGTCCGTGTCCAGGCCCAGACCATGGGCAAGACGCTCAGCCGGCTTGAGTCCCACGGCCATATCGTCCGGGTGCGCAGCACCTCGGACCGCAGGAGCCATGTGGTGTCGCTCACCGAACAGGGCAAGGACGCCGTGGCCCAGGCTGTGGAGATGGAGCGCTCCGTGCTGGCATCGGCGTCGATCGACCCCGAACTGCTGCGGCAGGAACTCAAGGCTGTGGTGCGTGAACTCGCCAGCCAGTTCTCCACGACGCCCGGCAACGCCGCTGCCCTGGTGGACAACGCCGCCAAGTAGCTGTGGCATCGCAGACCGCTTAAGGAAAGCGCGGCTCCGGCTTGGAAAAGCCGGGCCGCGCTTTTTTGTGCCCAGCCGCCGGCCCGCCGTCGGACCTTTCCCCGCCCCCATCGATTGCTCCGTACCTGCCGTTTTGAGTCCTTAAAACGGCAGGTACGGAGCAATCGATGAAGCCCTGTGCGCGGGGCAGCGGTCACAGTCGCAGATTTCCCCCGTAGAAGGACCATTCCCCGCGGAACGATCAGGGGTTAGGTCCGCTTGGCGGGGAAATTTATGGGGGCAAAACAAAACAGCCCCCGGTTTGTGTTTCCACAAGCCGGAGGCTGTTTTCCCAGTGGTGCACCCCCCGGGACTTGAACCCGGAACCCATTGATTAAGAGTCAATTGCTCTGCCAATTGAGCTAGAGGTGCATCTTGTTTGCTTCCATCCCGGGGCTTTTTCTTTCCCGTTGATCTCCGCAACGACATGAAACTCTACACGAACTTTTGGTGCAAGTGAAATCGGCGCCGGCGGCGGCGCCTGGATCACTGGACGGGGCGCAAAACCAGCACGAAATCAGGGTTTTCGTTGTTCGTCAGCAGCCATAGGCCGCCCTGCGGAGTGCGGATTACGTCACGGATCCTGCCGTACTCGCCTGTGAAATAGGCCACAGGATCAGCTGCCGCCGTACCTTGGAGCGGGACCGCCCATAAGCGCTCGCCCCGGAGTGCACCCAGATAGGCAACGCTTCCGGCGATTTCCAGTCCGCTGGGTGAAGAGTCTCGGGTGGAGGGCCACACCACCTTGGCATCCTGGAACTCGGCGCGGTGGGGAGCGCCGGTAACCAGCGGCCAGCCGTAATTGGCGCCCGGCGAGATCAGGTTCAGCTCGTCGTCCACGTCCGGGCCGAACTCGCTGGCCCACAGCCGGCCTGATCCGTCCCAGGCCAGGCCCTGGACGTTCCGGTGCCCCAGGCTGTAAACGGCGTTGCCGAACGGGTTGCCGGGGGCGGGGCCCCCGTCGGGGGTGAGCCGGAGAATTTTTCCACCCAGCGCATTCGGGTCCTGGGGCTGTTCACGGCGCTGGGCGTCGCCGGTGCCCACATAGAGGAAGCCGTCCGGGCCAAAGCGGATCCTGCCGCCGTTATGGGTGGTGGCCTTTGGTATTCCTGACAACACCACCTGGGGCTGGCCGAGCGTCAGGGAACCGTCGGCATCGCCCTCGACGGTAAGCCGGACCACCCGGTTGTCCTCACGGGCCGTCAGGTAGGCATAGAGCACGTGGTCCGCGTCAAAATGCGGGGACAGCGCCAGGCCCAGCAGGCCCCCTTCGCCGGCGGGCACCACGTCCGGGACTTTGCCGAGCGTGGTGGCTTTTCCACCCCGTACGGCCTTCAGCAGCGCTGTTTCGCGCTCGGAGATGATGGCAGTGCCGTCCGGAAGGAACACGGCGGCCCACGGGATGTCCAGTTGTAGTTCCAGCCGTTCCTGCACCGTGGGAACAGGGGGAGGGGCCGGGGCAGGGGAAGAAACGGCGGCAGAGACGGTGGGCGGCGGAGGGACCACGACGGCGGTTCCCGCCGCGGTGCCCTTGCTGGCCGTGCCTGTGGCCGGTTCGGGCGGCCCGGAACTTCCCGTGCACGCGGCCAGAACAAGGCACACGGCCAGGCAGGGAAGGCTCGCCGCGCTGCGCCGGGCCTTCCCCCTGCTAAAGCCGTTTGCGACGCGGGGCCCGGAACCCGGCGGCCTCCGCGTGCGCAGCAGATTCAAACCAGACTTCCGCCCGGGTCTGCTCATAGTCGGGATGTCCTTCTTCGTAGTAGACCATCGCGGCGGCGTCGCCTTTGACCGTGTAGTCCGCCGGTCCGCTTCCGTCGGGGCCCGCCGCTGCCGAACCTGCCCCATATGGCTCATCTGCTGCCAGGTGCCCGGAAGGCGTAGCGGAGTCCATGCCCTGCGCCTGCCCGGATGGCTGGTGGTGGTCCGCGCCGTTCTCCACAAGGGCCGAGGACTGGGTGCGGTCCAGCGTTTCGGCCGCGGCGGCTTCCCCCTGGCTGCCACCGGCAGCTGCAGGTACTGCCGGCTCCTGCCGGTGTTCTGATTCGGAGGAATCGGCCCGGTGTTGGGAAGCGTGTCCGCCGGCCGGCACGACAGGCGGCGTGCCGGCGTCGTCCGTGCCCTCCACGGCTGCTGTTTCAGCGCCGGGAAGCGTGGGGGCGTGGGGGGTCGTGTATTCATCATGGTGGACCGGGCGGGCGTCCGGCGGGGAAGCCTGACCGGAAGTCATCCCGGCGGAGGCACCGCTCCGGTCAGCCTGATCCGCAGGAGTTCCGGCTGAACCCACTACCGAGGAGCCTGGCCCGGATCCGGCCTCGGACCATTGGGTTTCCCATTCGGCCTGGTCCGCAGCATGGTCCGCAGCCTGGTTCTGCGATTGGCCGTGTGATGGGTCCTGGTGATGATGCTGCCCGGCCGCGGCGCCGCTGCCTGAAGTGCCGCTGCCTGTAGTGCTGCTGCGGGACGTGCCGGTGCTGGATGCGGTGGACGACGAATCCGCCGGTTCCTCAGCAGTGGCAGGGGCGGCCGGTTCGGCGGGCTTTCCGAACCCCGCCGCCGTGGGGATACCGGTGGTGCCTGCCGCCTGGGCGGACGCTGCGGCGCTGCCGCCCTCAAGCGCTCCGTCTGTCCTGGTCCCTGCTGATGATCCGCCGGTGGGGCCGGCTGCCTTGTTGCGGTTCAGCAGCCACCAGGTGATGACGACGATGACAACTATGAGAATGATCCAGAAAACAATGTCCATGGCAGGCCCTTCGGTCCAGGTGGCTGGGTGTCCTGTCCCTGACGCTACGTCGGGTCACCACTGCTGTCCAGAGATGCCGCGCGACGCGGGGGACTGCGCTGCCCGGAAGCTGTTCTGCGTGGCCGGCGGCGGCCCGGCCCAAGTCTGCGTCTCAAATAATGAGATGGAAGTCCATTATTTGGCAGGTATTTCATGCTTTTTTGCCCTAACCCTGGTCCGGCGGTCGTTTCCGCGACGGTCCGAGCCCTAGACTTTCCCCTATGAGTGACGCCCAGACCGCAACCGAGAGCACGCCTGACATCAAGCCCCGCAGCCGTGTTGTGACCGACGGGATCCACGCGGCCCCCGCACGCGGCATGTTCCGGGCCGTCGGCATGGGGGATGACGACTTCGCGAAGCCGCAGGTGGGCGTGGCAAGTTCCTGGAATGAAATCACTCCCTGCAACCTCTCCCTGAACCGGCTCGCGCAGGGTGCCAAGGAAGGCGTCCATGCCGGTGGCGGTTTCCCCATGCAGTTCGGCACCATCTCCGTGTCCGACGGTATTTCCATGGGCCATGAAGGCATGCACTTTTCCCTGGTCTCCCGCGAAGTCATCGCCGACTCCGTCGAGACCGTGATGCAGGCCGAGCGCATCGACGGTTCGGTCCTGCTGGCAGGCTGTGACAAGTCCCTCCCCGGCATGCTCATGGCCGCCGCCCGCCTGGACCTGGCCAGCGTGTTCCTCTACGCGGGCTCCATCATGCCCGGCTGGGTCAAGCTCGAGGACGGCTCGGAAAAGGAAGTCACCCTCATTGACGCCTTCGAAGCGGTCGGCGCGTGCGCGGCCGGCAAGATGAGCATGGAGGACCTCACCCGCATCGAAAAGGCCATCTGCCCCGGCGAAGGCGCCTGCGGCGGCATGTACACGGCCAACACCATGGCCTGCATCGGCGAGGCCCTCGGCATGTCTCTCCCCGGCTCCGCCGCCCCGCCCTCGGCAGACCGCCGTCGTGACGAATTCGCCCGCAAGTCCGGCGAAGCGGTGGTCAACCTGCTGCGCCAAGGCATCACCGCCCGCGACATCATGACCAGGAAGGCCTTCGAGAACGCCATCGCCGTCACCATGGCCTTCGGCGGCTCCACCAACGCAGTCCTGCACCTGCTGGCCATCGCCCGCGAAGCCGAGGTGGAACTGACCCTTGATGACTTCAACCGCATCGGCGACAAGATCCCGCACCTCGGCGACCTCAAGCCGTTCGGCCGGTACGTCATGACGGACGTGGACAGGATCGGCGGCGTGCCGGTGATTATGAAGGCCCTGCTCGACGCCGGCCTGCTGCACGGTGACTGCCTCACCGTCACCGGCAAGACCGTTGCCGAAAACCTCGAGGCCATCAACCCTCCGGACGTGGACGGTAAGATCCTCCGCGCGCTGGACAACCCCATCCACAAGACCGGCGGCATCACCATCCTGCACGGCACCATGGCTCCGGAAGGTGCCGTGGTCAAGAGCGCGGGGTTCGACGCCGATGTCTTCGAAGGAACGGCCCGCGTGTTCGAGCGCGAACAGGGTGCGCTGGACGCGCTGGACAACGGAGCCATCAAAGCGGGCGATGTCGTGGTCATCCGCTATGAGGGGCCCAAGGGAGGTCCGGGCATGCGCGAAATGCTCGCAATCACCGGTGCCATCAAGGGGGCAGGCCTGGGCAAGGACGTCCTGCTGCTCACCGACGGCCGGTTCTCCGGCGGCACCACCGGGCTGTGCATCGGCCACGTTGCACCGGAAGCGGTCGACGGCGGGCCCATCGCCTTCGTGAAGGACGGCGACCGGATCCGGGTGGACATCGCCGCCCGCAGCTTCGACCTGCTGGTGGAGGAAGCCGAACTTGAAGCCCGGAAAGTGGGGTGGCAGCCGCTGCCGGCCCGTTACACCAAGGGCGTGCTCGCCAAGTACGCCAAGCTGGTGCACAGCGCCAGCCAGGGCGCCTACACCGGCTGATGCCTTCCCAAGCGATGCGGCGCGGCCGCCGCATCGCTTGGGGCCCTCGGCATCAGCCTTATTAAGCCCTGCCGGGTTTGGGTGCGTTGCTGAGGCAAGGTCTCTTGACGAGGAGATCAGTTTGTGGACAGCGTTGTCCACATGGTGAGACTGGGGTCACCCTCGTTGACACCCTGTTCACCAGAGGGAAAACTGAACGCATGACTTTCGTTACCAGCTGCGCCGCTGCAGAAGCAGTCGTCGTCGTCCTTACCAAGCGCGTGGCACATTAGCCTCCACTGGTAACGAACCGTCACGCGCGAAACCCCTCACAGAGCCACCCGGCTGAGGGGTTTTTTTATTTCCTCCAGCCACAAACCACAGAAGATCCACAAGGAAGAGTCCGATGAGCAAAGGATCGCCCATCAGCCCCTCGCTGATGGCCACCAAGTCCGCTGGAGCCGCCAAGGCTCCGGAACGCGCCGACCGGACGGCTGACCACGCCGCCGTCGTCGCCGACCTTGCTGCCGTCTCTCCTGTCCTTGGGCCGAACAACGTCGTACCCCCGACGGTGATGACCGGCTCGCAAGCAATCGTCCGCTCGCTCGAAGAACTCGGCGTCGACGATATTTTCGGTTTGCCCGGTGGCGCGATCCTGCCCACCTACGACCCCTTGATGGCCTCCAGCATGAACCACGTGCTGGTCCGTCACGAACAGGGAGCCGGCCACGCCGCGCAAGGCTACGCCATGGTCACCGGGCGGGTTGGCGTCTGCATCGCCACCTCCGGCCCCGGGGCCACCAACCTCGTTACCGCCATCATGGATGCCCACATGGACTCCGTGCCCCTGGTGGCCATCACCGGCCAGGTATCCAGCGGCGTCATCGGCACCGACGCCTTCCAGGAAGCCGACATCGTGGGCATCACCATGCCCATCACCAAGCACTCCTTCCTGGTGACCGACCCCAACGACATCCCCCACGTGATGGCCGAAGCCTTCCACCTGGCTTCCACCGGCCGTCCCGGGCCGGTGTTGGTGGACGTTGCCAAGGATGCCCAGGTGGGCCAGATGACGTTCTCCTGGCCGCCGAAGATCGACCTGCCCGGCTACCGGCCGGTCACCCGGGGCCACAACAAGCAGGTGCGCGAGGCCGCCAAGCTGATCGCAGCTTCCCGCAAACCCGTGCTGTACGTGGGCGGCGGCGTGGTCAAAGCACACGCCTCAGCCGAACTGCTGGCCCTCGCCGAAGCAACGGGTGCGCCCGTTGTGACAACCCTGATGGCCAAGGGCGCCTTCCCGGACTCCCATCCGCAACACATGGGCATGCCGGGCATGCACGGCACCGTTTCCGCCGTCACCGCGCTGCAGCAGTCCGACCTGCTGATCACCCTCGGCGCCCGCTTCGATGACCGCGTCACCGGCGTGCTGAAGACCTTCGCGCCCAACGCCAAGGTCATCCACGCGGACATTGACCCCGCCGAAATCTCCAAGAACCGCACCGCTGACGTGCCCATCGTTGGATCCGTCAAGGAGATCATCCCCGAACTCACCGAAGCCGTGCGCGGCCAGTTCGAGGCCTCAGGCACCCCCGACCTCACCACCTGGTGGGCGTTCCTGAACAACCTCAAGGAAACCTACCCGCTGGGCTGGACGGAGCCGGACGACGGCCTCATCGCCCCCCAGAAGGTCATCCAGCGGATCGGCGCCCTCACCGGGCCCGAAGGCGTCTACGTGGCCGGCGTTGGCCAGCACCAGATGTGGGCCGCCCAGTTCATCAAGTACGAACGCCCCCACGCCTGGCTGAACTCCGGCGGCGCCGGCACCATGGGGTATGCCGTCCCGGCGGCCATGGGCGCGAAGGTGGGCGAACCGGACCGGGTGGTCTGGGCCATCGACGGCGACGGCTGCTTCCAGATGACCAACCAGGAACTGGCTACCTGCGCCATCAACAACATCCCCATCAAGGTGGCTGTCATCAACAACTCCTCGCTGGGAATGGTGCGCCAGTGGCAGACCCTCTTCTACGAGGGCCGCTACTCCAACACCGACCTCAACACCGGCCATGACACAGTCCGCATCCCGGACTTCGTCAAGCTGGGGGAGGCCTACGGCTGCGCCTCGTTCCGTTGCGAACGCGAAGAGGACATCGACGCCACCATCCAGAAGGCCCTCGAGATCAACGACCGCCCCGTGGTCATCGACTTCGTGGTGAGCCCCAACTCCATGGTGTGGCCAATGGTGCCCGCCGGCGTGAGCAACGACCAGATCCAGGTTGCCCGCAACATGACCCCGGAATGGGAAGAGGAAGACTGAGCATGAGCCGCCACACACTCTCCGTCCTGGTTGAGGACAAGCCCGGCGTCCTGACGCGCGTGGCCAGCCTCTTCGCCCGCCGCGCCTTCAACATCAACTCCCTGGCCGTTGGCCCCACCGAAGTGCCGGGCGTATCCCGCATGACCGTGGTGGTCGACGCTGACGGCGACCTCATAGAGCAGGTCACCAAGCAGCTCAACAAACTCATCAACGTGATCAAGATCGTTGAGCTGACCCCAGAATCTTCCGTACAGCGCGACCACATCCTGGTCAAAGTACGTGCGGATGCCGCAACACGCCTGCAGGTGACCCAGGCCGCAGACCTGTTCCGCGCCTCAGTGGTTGACGTCTCCACCGACTCCGTCGTCATTGAGGCCACCGGCCACCCCGAAAAGCTCACAGCCCTGCTCTCAGTGCTGGAGCCCTTCGGCATCCGCGAAATTGTGCAGTCCGGCACCCTGGCCGTTGGACGGGGATCCCGCTCCATGAGTGACCGGGCGCTCCGCTCCGCTTAGGCACCTGCCTGAGACGGGACTGGCGCCCGTAACCGCAGCACCGCAAGACCACTATCTACAACCACTCAAGAGGAGTTACGCAAGTGACTGAAATGTTCTACGACGACGACGCCGACCTTTCGATCATCCAGGGCCGCAAGGTTGCCATTGTTGGCTACGGTTCCCAGGGCCACGCCCACGCGCTCAACCTGCGCGATTCCGGCGTCGAGGTCGTCATCGCCCTGAAGGACGGCTCCAAGTCGACCGCCAAGGCGCAGGATGCAGGCTTCACGGTCAAGAACGTTGCCGACGCCGCCGAATGGGCCGACGTCATCATGATTCTGGCGCCGGACCAGCACCAGCGCTCGATCTACAACGACTCCATCAAGGACAAGCTGACCCCCGGCAAGGCGCTGGCCTTCGCCCACGGCTTCAACATCCGCTTCGGCTACATCCAGGCTCCGGAAGGCGTTGACGTCATCCTGGTGGCCCCGAAGGCTCCGGGCCACACCGTTCGCCGAGAGTTCGAGGCCGGCCGCGGCATCCCGGACATCATCGCCGTCGAGCAGGACGCGTCCGGCAACGCCTGGGAGCTGGCCAAGTCCTACGCCAAGGCCATCGGCGGCACCCGCGCCGGCGTCATCAAGACCACCTTCACCGAAGAGACCGAAACCGACCTCTTCGGCGAGCAGGCCGTGCTGTGCGGCGGCGTCTCCCAGCTGGTTCAGTATGGCTTCGAGACCCTCACCGAGGCCGGCTACCAGCCGCAGATCGCCTACTTCGAGGTGCTGCACGAGCTCAAGCTCATCGTCGACCTCATGTGGGAAGGCGGCATCGCCAAGCAGCGCTGGAGCGTCTCCGACACCGCGGAATACGGCGACTACGTCTCCGGCCCCCGCGTAATCACCCCGGAGGTGAAGGAAAACATGAAGGCCGTCCTGGCCGACATCCAGTCCGGTGCATTCGCCAAGCGCTTCATCGAGGACCAGGACAACGGCGGCGTGGAGTTCAAGGAACTGCGCGCCAAGGCAGAACAGCACCCCATTGAGGCTGTTGGCCGCGAACTGCGCTCCCTGTTCTCCTGGCAGCAGCAGGACGTCGACTACGTGGAAGGCTCCGCAGCCCGCTAAGGCTGCCAGCCCAACCACGCAGACCGCAACGGTGAGGCCGGGTTCACACTTAACAATGTGAGCCCGGCCTTTCCGTCGGCCTAGACTTGTTCCATCCCCAGGACTGCAACGCAGAGGATCAGCCGTGTCAAAACCCGTAGTACTGCTCGCCGAAGAACTTTCCCCCGCCACCGTCGAGGCCCTTGGCCCGGACTTTGAGATCCGCCAGACCGACGGCGCCGACCGTTCCCAGCTGCTCTCGGCGATCAGTGACGTAGACGCCATCCTGGTCCGCTCCGCCACCCAGGTTGATGCCGAAGCCATCGCTGCGGCCAAGAACCTGAAGGTCATCGCCCGCGCCGGCGTGGGGCTGGACAATGTGGACATCAAGGCCGCCACGCAGGCCGGCGTCATGGTGGTTAACGCGCCCACGTCCAACATCGTGTCCGCCGCCGAACTCACCGTGGGCCACATCCTGAGCCTGGCCCGCCACATCCCGCAGGCCAGCGCCGCCCTCAAGGACGGCGAATGGAAGCGCTCCAAGTACACCGGCATCGAGCTGTTCGAAAAGAAGATCGGCATCATCGGCCTGGGCCGCATCGGCGCCCTGGTGGCAGCACGCCTGAAGGGCTTCGACACCAAGATCCTGGCCTACGATCCCTACATCACCTCCGCCCGCGCCGCGCAGCTGGGCGTGCAGCTGGTCACCCTGGATGAACTCCTGGCCCAGTCCGATTTCATCACCATCCACATGCCCAAGACACCCGAGACGGTGGGCATGCTGGGCGCTGACGCGTTCAGGAAGATGAAGAAGACCGCCTACGTGGTCAACGTGGCCCGCGGCGGCCTGGTGGACGAGGAAGCCCTCTTCACCGCCCTCCAGGACGGTGAAATCGCCGGTGCCGGCGTTGACGTCTTCGCCAAGGAGCCCAGCACCGACCTGCCGTTCTTCAAGCTGGACAACGTGGTGGTAACCCCGCACCTGGGCGCATCAACGGATGAAGCGCAGGAAAAGGCCGGCGTCTCCGTGGCAAAGTCGGTCCGCCTGGCCCTTGCCGGCGAGCTGGTGCCGGACGCCGTCAACGTTGCCGGCGGCGTCATTGCCCCCGATGTCCGCCCGGGTATCCCGCTGATCGAGAAGCTGGGCCGCATCTTCACGGCACTGACCCACGCATCCCTGACCCAGTTCGACGTCGAGGTGGCCGGCGAGATCTCGTCCCTGGACGTCAAGGTGCTGGAGCTGGCGGCGCTGAAGGGCATCTTCGCCGACGTCGTGACAGAGCAGGTGTCCTACGTCAACGCCCCGGTCATCGCCGAGCAGCGCGGCATCAACGTCCGCCTGATCACCACGCCGGAGACCGAGTCCTACCGCAACGTCCTGACCCTGCGCGGCGCCCTCAGCGACGGCAGCCAGATCTCCGTGGCCGGCACCCTGACCGGCCCCAAGCAGATCGAGAAGCTGGTGGGCATCAACGGCTTCGAGGTGGAAATCCCCATCAGCGAGCACCTGGTGGTGGTTGCCTACACCGACCGCCCCGGCGTGATCGGCACTATCGGCCACATCCTGGGCATGAACAACATCAACATCGCCGGCATGCAGGTGGCCCGCTCCAACGAGGGCGGCCAGGTCCTGGCGCTGCTGACCATCGACAGCTCCGTTCCCCAGCAGGTGCTCGACGCCATCAAGGCCGGCATCGGCGCCGAAATGGTCCGGGAAGTGGACCTGGAAGACTAACGCGACACACCGGCCGAAACGCCGTAGCCGCACCTCCGCAGGGCCCCGTCCAGGCGGAGCCACGTATGATTGGCCGGTCTGCTTACAATGGCTTGGTCCTGATTCAGGACCGGAGCCGGCAGGCCGGCCAATACCTTTTGCACATCCGTCCGTCATAGTCCACGTCCTCGGGCGGATGGAAGTGTGCGCACGCAATCCAGGTTTCAGGGAGTTCCATGAACGCCGTCCAGAGGTTCATCAGAAGCAGGGTGCTGCTGTTGACCGCGGCCATCTTGATCGCAGCCATGTGCTTGTCGGTCCTCGTCCAAAGCCAGTCGCAGGCTGCGCTCAACCGGACGGTTGATGAACATTCGAGGGGGCTCTACGACATCCTGGTCCAGGCGAAAGCGCCCTCCGGTGCCCTCCTGCAGCCCGAGATCGCCAACGGCGCCGGCGGCATCGGTTTCGACCAGCTGGACTCCATCCGGAAGCTGTCCGGCACCTCCGTGGCGGCCCCCATCAGCCTGGTTTCGCGTGTCACCCAGAACCTGGAGACGCCCCGGCTGGACGCCATGGACTACCTCGGCTACAACGCCGGGCTGGCCGGCACCGCCACCGCGGACCAGGCAGCGGGTGCCACCGCGCCGGACAAGTGGCCGGCCGCTGAATCCGTCCTGACCGACGCCGCCAAGAAGTACCGGCTGACTGCCAGCGCCGTAAGCTCTGACGGCAGCTCAGAGCAGACCCTCTTCAAGACCACCGCCGAAGGCACGCTGGGCAAGGCCCGGCTCGTGGAGGAAAAGGCGCAGGGCGGCAGCAGCATCCGCATTGCCCCGGCGGCAGGGGAGACCGGCATCAAGTTCCCCGCTCCCGCCGGCGGCTCCGAGCACAACCTCTTCAACCTTTCCGTGTCACTGCCGCTGGCCCCCGAAGTCACCGAATCCGTGGTGGCGGTAGACCCTGCAGCCGAAAGGGCCCTGCTCGGCACGGCCGGCGACTTCCTGGCCCCGCTGGAGAAGGCCCCGCCCGCCGATGCCCGTGACGCAGGCGCCGTGGGCCGCTACCTGGAGGGGCTCTTCACCAACGGCATCAGCATGGACCAGCTCAAGGAAGGACCTGACTTCCTGGGCGTCAAGCTCAAGTACTGGGCTCCGCTGATGACCCAGTACCAGCAGGCCAAGCGCACGGGCCAGCTGACCAGCGGCTCGCAGGCCGTCCCGCTGATCGTGCGCTCCGGCACGTCCCTGGACTTGAAGTACAACGTCAAGATCGAGGAAATTGACGACGCCGGCAAGGTAGTCAAGGACGTCGGCACCGTTTCGAAGTCCCTGGGCAAGGACTACCTGCCTTTCGTGTCCAAGGACCCCTTCGTTTTGTCCTGGCCGGGCTCCACGGACCACTCCTCCCTGCTGGGCAGCAACGGAAACTTCAACCCGGGCCTTTACACCCCGGCCAAGTGGAGCACCGATTTCGCCGGCGCCCCCAAATACACGGACGGCAGCACCGCCGCCAACGGCGCAGTGGACAAGACCGCCGTGCCCGGCGAATGGGTCACCGTCAACCGCCTTCCTGAGAAGGCTGCCAACGGCGCGCCGGTTGACCAAACCCAGCGGAACCCGGTGGACGAGCGGTCGTACCGGGAAAACCTGTCCACCGGCCAGCAGCAGGCCGCAACTCCGCTGCCCATGGTGTACGGCACGTTCGATCCCGCCGCTGTGGAGGCAGCCTCGGGTGATGTCAACAAGCTCCCGCTGGGCGGCTACGACCCCACGCCCTTCACTTTGGTCAAGGATGCCGCCGGCAAGGACGTTCCCGCGGCAGACCTCAAACCTTCCTTGAGCGCAACCGGGCTGGCCAGCCAGTCCGCCGGCGCCATCACCGACTACTACGGCCTGGCGGCAGCCCGCGGCTACAAGCAGAACGCTGCCGTCATTGACGCCGTGCGCGTCCGCGCCAAGGCGCCGGGCAGCTGGAAGGACGCCCAGCCCGAGGTGGAGAAGCTCGCCACCCAGATCCGGGACATGGGCCTGGACGCCACCGTGGTGGCCGGCTCGGCCCGCGAGGACACCAGCATTTTCGTTCCCGGCTACTCCAAGGATGGAGCCGGCAAAGAGTCCGCGCTGGGCACTGTCCAGCAGTCGTGGGTCCGGCAGAACGCTGCGGAAGCGGTGGCCGGAGCACTGTCCGGCACCAACGTCACGCTGCTGTTCCTGACGTTGTGCGGCGCGGCCCTGCTGACCGGTGCCTCCACCGTGAGCTACATCCGGAAACGCCGCAGCGAGGCCGGCACCCTGCGGGCCATGGGCTGGACCCAGCGGCGGATCCGCAGCTGGGTGCTTGAGGAATTCGGCGTCGGGGCGGTGCTGCTCGCGGCCGCCGGCATCGTGCTGAGCCTGCTGAGCTGGAGCCTTGCCACCGCACTGGTGTGTGTAGCCGTCCTGGTCCTTTACTGCGGCGCGGCCCTCTTTGCGGCGCAGCAGCTGCGCCACCGCGACGAAATCGACCAGGAGCCGCAGCACGACGAGCGGCTCATACCGGTGGACTCGCCGCTTACCTTCGCCAACCGGCAGCTGAGCACCAACAAGTTCAACACGCTGTCCCTGGCGGTGGCGGTGGGCGTCTTCGGTGCCGCCGTCGGCGGGCTGATCGCCCTGCTGATCGACATCCCGCGGGCTGCAGGTGCCAGTGCCCTGAGCGGACTGGCCGCGGCCAGCGTGACCCTGCCGAGCATCCTGCTGGCGCTTGCCGGCGTGGCCGTGGGACTGGTGCTGACCCTGGTGACGGGCCGCTTCGAACTCAATGCCAAGCGGCAGTACCTTGGCATCCTCCAGGCGATGGGCTGGAACCCGGACATGCTCCGCCAGGTGCGTTTGTTTGAAAACGCACTGGTGGGAACCGTGGCCCTGCCGCTGGGCGTGCTGGGCGCCCTGGGCATCGGCCTGCTGCTGGCGCCCTACGCGGCCATCTGGGCCGCCGTGGCCGGCCTGGTGGCTGTTATTTGCTGGATACCGATTGCAACGAAAGTGGTCCAATGACAAACCCGACGAACCTCCAGCGCAGCCGCAGGAGCGGCTCCAATGAGGTCCCCCTGCAGACCCGGGCCAACACCATCGTCAAGTCGGCGGACCACGCCACCCCGCTGGAGATGCGCGACATCACCATCCGCTATGGCGGTGGAAAAGGCGGCGCCGAGGCCGTGAGCGTGGTGGAAGGCTTCGACCTGACCCTGCACGCCGGCGAGATGCACTGTGTGGCCGGCCGAAGCGGCTCCGGCAAGACCAGCATCCTGACCGTCGGCGCCGGACTGACCCTGCCGACGTCGGGCCGTGTCTTCTGGGAAGGTGATTCCCTCGAAAGCATGGGCGACGACGAAATCGCCGACCGCCGTCGTGCCCTGATCGGCTATGTCGACCAGGGCGGCGCCCTGATCGACGGCATGAGCGCGCTCGAGAATGTCCTCCTGCCCGCTGTTCCCGACGGCGAGGTGGACCAGCGGCGCGACATGGCCAAAGACCTCCTTGACCTGGTGGGCCTGGGCCGGCGCATGCGGCACCGTCCCGCGCAGCTGTCCGGCGGTGAACGCCAGCGCGTGGCGATCGCCCGCGCCCTGATCCTGGGCACCCGTGTCCTGGTGGTGGATGAGCCCACCGCCAGCCTGGACCGCGCCTCCGCCAACCGCATCATCAGCATCCTCAAGGACACCACCAATGACGGCATCGCCGTGCTGGTGGCCTCGCACGACCACGAACTGGTCCGGCTCAGCGATACCCTGACAGAACTGATCTAGCCCACTCCTCCGTACCGAAGGTAACCGTCCGACCGTGACAGCTTCAGAGAAAACGCCGTTCTACATCACCACGGCCATCACCTACCCCAACGGCGTGCCGCACATCGGGCACGCCTACGAGTACATTGCCACCGACGCCATGGCGCGCTTCAAGCGCCTGGACGGCTATGACGTGATGTTCCTGACCGGCACGGACGAACACGGCATGAAGATAGCCCAGACCGCCGAAAAGGAAGGCATCACCCCCAAGGACCTGGTGAACCGGAATGCCGAGGTCTACAAGGCCGCGCATGCTGCCCTGGGCATCAGCTACGACCGCTTCATCCGCACCACGGACGAGGACCACTACGCGGCGTCCCAGGCCATCTGGAAGAAGATGGAAGCCAACGGCGACATCTACCTGTCCAAGTACGAGGGCTGGTACTCCGTACGGGACGAGGCCTTCTACGGCGAGGACGACACCGTGGTCAAGGACGACGGCGTGCGCTACTCGAAAGAGACGGACACCGAGGTGACGTGGACGGCCGAGGAGAGCTACTTCTTCCGGCTGTCCGCCTACCAGGACAAGCTGCTGGCCCTCTACGAGTCCCACCCCGAATTCGGTGCCCCGCAGTACCGGTTCAACGAGGTCATCAGCTTCGTCAAGCGCGGCCTCGAGGACCTGTCCATCAGCCGGACCACCTTCGACTGGGGCGTCCCTGTTCCCGGGAACGACAAGCACGTCATGTACGTGTGGGTGGATGCGCTCACCAACTACCTCACCGGCGTCGGCTACCCTGACACCGAATCGGAGCAGTTCCGGAAGTACTGGCCTGCGGACGTCCACATCATCGGCAAGGACATCTCCCGGTTCCACGCCATCTACTGGCCCGCCTTCCTGATGAGCGCCGGCCTTGAGCTGCCCAAGCGGGTCATGATCCACGGGTTCCTGCACAACAACGGGGTCAAGATGTCCAAGTCCCTGGGCAACGTGGTGGCACCGGCGGACTTCGTGGCCCGCTACGGCCTGGACCAGGTGCGGTTCTTCTTCCTGCGCGAGGTGCCGTTCGGGGCAGACGGCAGCTACAACCACGAGGCCATCGTGGGCCGCATGAACTCAGACCTGGCCAACAACTTCGGCAACCTGGCCCAGCGCTCCCTGTCCATGGTGGCCAAGAACTGCGGCGCGGCCGTGCCCGCCCCGGGGGAGTTCACTGCGGCGGACACCGCCATCCTGGCGCAGGCGAACGGGTTGCTCGAGGCCGCCCGCGCCGCCTTCGACAAGCAGGAATTCAGCCGCGCCCTGGAAGCCATCTGGGCAGTACTGCACCACACCAACGCCTACTTCGCCGAGCAGGCGCCCTGGGTCCTGCGGAAGACCGACGTCGAACGCATGAACACCGTGCTGTACGTAACCCTGGAGGTGCTGCGGATCGTGGCCATCCTGGCCCAGCCGGTCATGCCCAACGCCACGGCCAGGCTCCTGGACGCACTGGGACAGGCAGAAGGCGATGCCCGCCAGTTCAGCGCAATCGGCACTCCTGTCGTTCCGGGAACCGCGCTGCCCGCTCCCAGTCCCGTTTTCCCCAAGTTCGAGGAACCTGCGGAGTAGGTCCAGCGCGGAAACAGACGGAGGGTGCGCTCCTGTCCAAAAGCTGAGACGGTTTGACCAGCATATGGATGCCTTGGCTACCCTGAAAGCATGAGCGCATCCTCCATCGATCTTGCAGTAATTCCCGGCGACGGCATCGGCCCCGAGGTCATTGCCGAAGCCCTCAAAGTCCTGGAAAAGGCCGTCGCGGCGGAGGGTGTGGAGCTCAAGCCCACGCATTACGAACTCGGTGCCGAGCACTGGCTTCGCACTGGCGAAACGCTCCCGGACCACGTTCTGGCTGACCTGAAGACCCGCGACGCCATCCTCTTCGGTGCAGTGGGGGCAGCGCCCGGGGACACCCGCATCCCCTCCGGAATCATCGAGCGTGAACTGCTTCTCAAGCTCCGGTTCAGCCTGGACCACTACGTCAACCTGCGGCCTTCGCGGCTCTACGGCACCGTTGGCAGCCCGCTTGCCAACCCCGGCACCATCGACTTCATCGTGGTGCGCGAAGGAACCGAAGGTCCCTACGTAGGCAACGGCGGCACCCTGCGCGCAGGAACCCCGCACGAGGTTGCCACCGAAGTCTCGCTGAACACTGCCCATGGCGTGGAGCGCGTGGTCCGCGACGCCTTCCGCCGTGCCAGCGCGCGGGAGCGCAAGCATGTCACCCTGGTCCACAAGCACAACGTCCTGGTCTTCGCCGGACACCTGTGGAAGCGGACCGTCGAGGCCGTGGCGCAGGAATTCCCAGAGGTCACCCACGATTACCTGCACGTGGACGCCGCCACAATCTTCATGGTCACGGATCCGTCCCGATTCGATGTCATCGTGACCGACAACCTCTTTGGCGACATCATCACCGACCTCGCCGCGGCCATCACCGGCGGCATCGGCCTGGCCGCCTCCGGCAACATCAACATGGACCGCACCGCACCGTCCATGTTCGAACCGGTCCATGGTTCCGCGCCGGACATCGCCGGCCAGGGCAAGGCAGACCCCACCGCGGCGATCCTCTCCGCGGTCCTCCTGCTGGACCACCTGGGCTACATGGACGCCGCCCGCAGGATCGAAGCCGCGGTGGTTGCCGACGTCGAAAAGCGCGACGGAACCGCACGCAGCACCAGTGCCGTCGGCGACGCCATCGCCGCACGCCTCTAGCCCGCGCCGGGGCCTCCGGCATCGGGCGTAAGCTTGTCTCGAATCACCAAATGCCGCCCCGCCGTTCAGCGCTGAACCAGGGGCGGCCGATCGTGGAGGAACCATGACCCAGACCGCCCATGGCGTCGAATTCACCCGGCAGCCTTCGGCCAACCCGAAGTCTGCCGAAGAGCGTGCAGCCATCCTGGCAAACCCGGGATTCGGCAACTACTTCACCGACCACACCGCCATCGTCGACTACAGCGTGGATGCGGACGGCAACGGCGGCTGGCACGATCCCAGGATCGAACCCTACGGTCCGATCGTCCTGGACCCCTCCGCCGCCGTGTTCCACTACGGCCAGGAGATTTTCGAGGGGCTTAAGGCCTACCGTCACGCCGACGGCTCCATCTGGACCTTCCGGCCGGAGGCCAACGCGGCGCGCCTGAACAAGTCCGCCCGCCGGCTGGCACTTCCGGAACTGCCGGCGGAGTACTTCCTTGGCGCCATCCGCGAACTCGTGGCCGTGGACAGGGAATGGGTCCCCTCCGGCGACGGCGAAGCCCTGTACCTGCGGCCCTTCATGATCGCAACGGAGGCATTCCTTGGCGTCCGCGCCGCCCGTGAGGTGTCCTTCCGCGTGATCGCCTCGCCTGCCGGCAACTACTTCGGCGGCGAGCTGAAGCCTGTCTCCATCTGGATCTCGCGGCAGTACGCCCGCGCCGGGCGCGGCGGCACCGGGGACGCCAAGTGCGGCGGAAACTACGCGGCCTCGCTGATCGCACAGCAGGAGGCCGAGGCCAACGGGTGCAAGCAGGTCCTGTTCCTGGACCAGGCCAACGACAACGCCGTGGAAGAACTCGGCGGCATGAACGTGTTCTTCGTCATGAAGGACGGCTCGCTGGTGACGCCCGCGCTCACCGGCACCATCCTGGAAGGCGTCACCCGGATGTCCGTGATCCAGGTGGCCAAGGACATGGGCCGCAAGGTGTCCGAACGCAAGATCACCCTGGACGAATGGCGGGACGGGGTTGCCTCCGGCGACATCGCCGAAGTCTTCGCGTGCGGCACCGCGGCCGTCATCACCCCCATCGGCGTGCTCAAGGATGCCACCGAGTTCATCGGTTCCGAGGACGCCAAGGCGGGGGAGGCCACCATGGCCATCCGCGAAAGGCTCCTGGGCATCCAGACCGGCGCTGAGCCGGACACCCACGGCTGGCTGACCCGCCTGGCATAGCCCGGCTTTTTCCAACGTACGACGGCGCCTGCCGGATTTAGGTCCGGCAGGCGCCGTCTGCGTTCCAGTCGACGGCGAATTGGTCAGCGGCGGGCCGCCTTCCGGGCGGCGTTCTTCATGGCTTTGCGCGACACCGGCTTGAGCGCCTTGCGGGCCGCTTCCTCAGCCAAAGCCCGGTTTCGGCGGGCGTCGATGATGTCGTTCCAGAGCGTGGTGGCGAAAACTGCGCCGTCCTGGGCATAGACGTCGTAGGGGTAGCCGGCGAAGATGGACGGCGTTGTGCCGCCCGTGGGCAGATCCTTCCCTGTGACGTGTGCGACGGCATCGGCCAAAGCCCAGGTCCGCGTAAGGTGCCTGGTCAGGTTTTTCTGCACAAAAACATTCGCATCACTTGCTTCGGCCGCCCGTTCCAGGAGTGAATCCAGCTCCCTGGCCGCGGACCGGGCTGCCACTTTCTCCACGGCCTGTGAACCGGAGGTCAGGTCCTCGGCGAAAGCGTCGACTTCCTCCCGCCAGTCGGCGGTTTCGCGGAACTTCTTCCACGTGGAAAACCAGGTGATGGCGCCCGTCGCGTGGTTGTGGATGTGCAGGAGGCCGGTGGCTTTTTCGGTTGCCGAGTGGTCGTGGCCGTCAGCGTCCGCCTGGGCGAGAAGGTCTGCAAGGGTTGCGGTTGCTCATTGGTGGTATCCGGCTTCCTGGGGCGATGGGTTGTCACAGGTGCCAACCCGCGGCCGCCGGCGTTCTATTCCGCGGTTCCATTCCATGGAGCGCATCCTGCAGGGGCTGGGGCAGGAAGGGCCTCGGATGCAAGGATGGGGCAGTGACCTTCGAATCCGGCCCCCGCCCGCAGCGCAGCTCCCCCCTCACGCAGTTCATCCTGGCTCCCAACCCCGGCCCCATGAGCCTGGAGGGCACCAACACTTACCTCCTGCAAAACCCCGGCCATTCGTCCCTGGTGATTGTGGACCCGGGCCCCCGGGACGATACGCACCTCTATGCACTGGCCGGTGCCGGCGTCGTCGAACTGATCCTGGTGACCCACCGGCACGCGGACCATACGGCGGGTGCTGCCCGGCTGCACGAGCTGACGGGTGCGCCGGTCCGTGCCGCCGATCCCAACCACTGCCACGGCGGGGGAGAACCGCTGGTCCATGGCGAGGTCATCCGGGCCGCGGGGCTGGAGATCGGTGTCCTGGCCACGCCGGGCCATACTTCCGACTCCGTCTGTTTCCACCTGGCGGCGGATGGGGACCACGGATCGGTGCTGACCGGCGATACTGTCCTGGGCCTGGGCACCACTGTCCTGGACTATCCGGACGGCACGCTGGGCGACTACCTCGCATCGCTGGACCGCCTCGAGGCTCTGGGACCGGCAACCGTCCTCCCGGCCCACGGCCCGGTCCTGCCTTCCCTTGAAGCCATCGCCCGGGACTACCGGATGCACCGGGAGGAACGGCTGGCCCAGATCCGCGCCGCACTGGACCGGCTGGGCCAGGATGCAGCCGTGGGGGAGGTGGCTGACGCCGTCTATTCCGACGTCGGTCCTTCCGTCCGGCGCGCCGCCGAGCTGTCCGTGGCCGCCCAGCTGCACTACCTGCGCGGGGGCGGCACCGCGGACAGGCCCGGCCCCGGCGAAACGGTAGGGTAGGAGCCATGCGTATTGCCAGGTTTGTCGTTGACTCTGATCCCCTGTACGGCGTTGTGGAAGGTGAACCGGGCAGTGAGGAAATCACTGTCATCCATGGCGACCCCTTCTTCAACGGGGTGGAGCGCACCTCCGTGCGCCACAAGCTGGAGGACGTCCGGCTGCTGGCCCCCATCATCCCGCGGAGCAAGGTGATCGGCGTCGGCCGGAACTTTGTGGAGCACGCCCATGAGCTCGGCAACGAAGTACCCGCCCAGCCGCTGCTGTTCCTGAAGCCCAACACCGCCGTCGTGGGCCCCAACGACCCCGTCGTGCTGCCGGAATTCTCCGAGGAGGTTTCCTTCGAAGCTGAACTCTGCGTGGTGATCGGCCGGATCTGCAAGGACGTGCCGGAAGACCGCGTGGACGACGTCATCTTTGGTTACACCTGCGGCAACGACCTCACTGCCCGCGATGTCCAGAAATCGGACCTGCAGTGGACCCGTGCCAAGGGCTTCGACACCTCCGCCCCGCTGGGGCCCTGGATCGAGACCGACCTGGACACCGAAGACCTGCAGATCCAGGGCAGGCTCAACGGTGAGGTGCGCCAGGACGGCAGCACCAGCCAGATGATCCGCGGCGTGCGCGAACTGGTCTCGGTGGTGTCGCAGGCGTTTACCCTGCTGCCCGGCGATGTGATCATGACCGGCACGCCGGCCGGGGTGGGCCTGGTCAAGGAGGGCGACCGCTTCGAGGTGGAAATCGAGGGCATCGGCCGGCTTTCCAACCCCATCGTCCGCCGTTAAGCCTGTCCGTCCGGCGGAGGGCTGGGCCCGGCCAGGCGGGTAAAGTTGAAGCCACTATGACTATCGCTTCTTCGTCACCTGCCGCAGCCATCCCCCCCGTTACCGCCGAGACGCCCGTCCGGGTCCGTTTCTGCCCCTCGCCCACGGGCACCCCGCACGTTGGACTGATCCGGACGGCCTTGTTCAACTGGGCTTACGCGCGCCACACCAAGGGCACGCTGGTCTTCCGCATCGAGGACACGGATGCGGCGCGGGACAGTGAGGAAAGCTACCACCAGTTGCTGGACGCGCTGAAGTGGCTGGGCATCGACTGGGACGAAGGCGTGGAAGTGGGCGGCCCGCACGAGCCATACCGGCAGTCCCAGCGCGGCGACATCTACCAGGACGTCATCAAGCGGCTGCATGACGGCGGGTTCATCTACGAGTCCTTCTCCACCCCGGAGGAGATCGAGGCACGGCACCGTGCGGCCGGCCGGGACCCGAAGCTTGGCTACGACGGCTTTGACCGGCACCTGACGGAGGAGCAACTGGCACAGTACCGGGCCGAGGGCCGGCAGGCTGTCCTCCGCCTCCGGATGCCGGACGAGGACATCACGTTTACCGACCTGGTCCGCGGCGACATCACGTTCAAGGCCGGTTCCGTCCCTGACTTCGCTGTGGTGCGGGCCAACGGCGCTCCCCTGTACACGCTGGTCAACCCGGTGGACGACGCGCTGATGGGCATCACCCACGTGCTGCGCGGTGAGGACCTCCTCAGCTCCACGCCGCGCCAGATCGCGCTGTACCGGGCGCTGTACGCCATCGGCGTCGCCGAGTACATGCCGGAGTTCGGCCACCTGCCCTACGTCATGGGCCAGGGCAACAAGAAGCTTTCCAAGCGCGACCCCGAGTCCAGCCTGTTCCTGCACCGTGAGCGGGGCTTCATCCCGGAGGGGCTGCTGAACTACCTGTCCCTGCTGGGCTGGTCCCTCAGCGCGGACGAGGACATCTTTACCGTGGAGCAGCTCGTGGAGCACTTCGACATCCACGACGTCCTGGGCAACCCCGCCCGCTTCGACCTGAAGAAGGCCGAGGCCATCAACGGCACGCACGTCCGGATGCTCGAGCCCAAGGTGTTCCGCGACCGCGTGGCGCACTACCTGCGCGAAGCGGGCTTGGTGGGGGAGATCCTGACCGACCGGGAGGAAGAGATCCTCACCGAGGCCGCGCCCCTGATCCAGGAGCGCATCACGCTCCTGGGCGAAGCCCCGGACATGCTGGCGTTCCTGTTCAAGGCCGATGACGCCATCGACGTTGCCGACGACGCACGCAAGGGCCTGCCCGCCAACCTTCCCGAGGTCCTTGATGCCGCCATCGCCGCCCTGGAACCGGTGGCCGAGTGGACGCCGGAAAACATCCAGGCTGCACTCAAGCAGGCCCTGGTTGAGGACATGGGCATCAAACCGCGGCTGGCCTTCGGCCCCGTGCGCACGGCTGTCTCCGGCCGCCGTGTTTCGCCGCCGCTGTTTGAATCCATGGTGATCCTGGGCAAGGAGTCGTCCCTGCGCCGGCTCCGCGCCTTCCGCGGCTGATGACAGCGCCCAGCGAAGCGGCGCGCGCCGGCATCCTCAAGACACCATTTGGAAGTGTCCGCGGCGTCCTGTTCGACATTGACGACACCCTGGTGGACCTCGAGTATTCAATGACCACCGCGCTGCGCGAGGTCAGCGAACACCTCCTGCCCGGCCTGGACCAGGCCGGCTGGGAGCGGTTCGGGCGCATCTTCACCCACGAAACCACCCACTTCTACGACCGCTACCTGGCCGGCGAGCTGACGTTCAACGAACAACGCCTGCTCCGTGGCCGGGCCGCGCTGGGGCACTTCGGGGTTGAACTGGACGAGGGCGAGGAATCGCACCGGTGGCTGACGGCCTACTCGGAAAAGCAGCCCGCGTACGTGAAGCCGTTCCCCGATGTGCTGCCCCTCCTGGACGTCCTGGACAATGCCGGCGTGCCGTACGGGGCCGTCAGCAACAACGTCCACGACTACCAGCGCGCCAAGCTCGACGGCGCCGGGCTGGAGCGCGTCACGCACCTGGTGGGCACCGACACCCTTGGCGTGGCCAAGCCCGATCCGGCCATGTACCTCGAGGGCGTCCGGCTCCTTGGCACGTCCCCCGGTGAAACGCTCTACGTGGGTGATAACCGGCTGCTGGATGCGGAGGGCTCGACGGCGGCGGGGCTGGTGGGCGTTTGGCTCAACCGCATGGGTGAGGTTGTGGAGGGCTTCCAGGGCAGCATGGTGGCTTCCCTGGAGGAACTGCTGCAATAACGGGACCAACTGTTCCAATAACCGCCGGGACCGCCGCCTGTGTTGCAGGCTGCGGTGCCGGCGGCTTTGCTTTTTTGCTGTCAGGCGGCCCGCATCCCCACGGCGCGCCGGCGCAGCAGCAGGTAAGCCGCGACCGCGCCGGCCACCAGGATTGCGATCAGCAGCAGCGCGATCGCCGGGTTGTCCAGCCACGACGACGGCGACACGGCCGCCACCTTCGTATGGAGCTCCTGGGTGCCGGCAGCTATTCTTGCGTTGCCGTCCGCCAGCTTGCCCGCGCCCTCCGCGATTTTGCCCGAGCCGTCGTCAAGCTTGCCGTTGCCATCAGCCAGTTGGCCGGTTCCTTCGGCGAGCCGGGCGGAGCCCGTTTCCAGCTGCCCCGTCCCACTGCTGAGCCTGACGGTGCCGTCGGAGAGGGCTTCCGTGCCCGCCAGCAGGCCAGGGTTTTCCGGATCTCCGTTGCCGTTGATTCCCGCGCTGAGCCTGGTGGTGCCGTCCTGGAGGTTGTTGGCGGCGTAAATCAGGCCGGGACGCTCGGGGTCGCCCGGCACGCCGTCCATTCCCACCCGGATCTTCGCGGTGCCCTCGGCCAGCATGGAAGTACCCAGCACCACACCCGGGTTCTGCGGATCCGTCGCATTGAGCTTTTCCGCCAACGTGGCGAATCCTGCCGTCAACCGCCCGGCGCCGCTGTTCAATTCGCCGGCTCCCGTGTTCAGCTTGGCGGTCCCGGCCTTCAGTTGCCCTGCACCGTCGTTCAGGGCCACGGCCCCGTCGTTCACTTTTGCCGCACCGGCGTCAAGCTGGACAGCGCCGGCATAGGCCCTCCGGCCGCCGTCGGCCAATTTGGCGATCTGGTCCCTGATCACCGCAAGCGGCACCAGGCTCTGGGGCCCGTTCGCGGCCGCTTCGAGCTGGTCCAGTCCCTGGCTGAGCGCGGCGAGCCCGTCACCTCGTGCGGGATCGTTCCCCGCACCCGGGTAACCCTTCAGCTGGCCTGCTCCGGCTGCAAGCTGTCTGGTGCCATCCTTCAACGCTGCAGTCCCGTTGCTGAGGGTAGTGGCGCCTGCATCCAGTTGCCCGGCACCCCCAGCGAGTTGACCCGTGCCTGCAGCCAGCTGGCCCGCGCCGTCAGCAAGGTTGTTCGGTGCGTTCCCGGAAGCCGTTGGGGTCAGGGCCGCGGAAAGGGCCACCGCGCCGGACTGAAGCTTCCGTGCGCCGTCGTCCACTTGATAGACGCCCGGGACGAGTTTGTTCAGGACGTCATTCTGCAGCTTGGTGGTGCCGGCATGCAGCTTGTCCACGCCGGGCGCCAACTGGTCACGGACCCCCGAGAAGATCCTGCCGGCTCCCGACTGCAGGGCAGCGGCCCCGGCATTCAATTCGCTGCTGCCGTCCTTGACCTTGATCGACCCCTCCTTCACCTGCGATGCGCCTTGGTTCGCGGCGCCGGCTCCTGCAGCCAGCTGGCCCGAGCCGTCTTTGAGCTGGTTGGCCCCTGCCGCGGCTTGCTCCGCGCCGTCCATCAGCTGGGCGGCGCCATGGGAGATCTGGCCCGTGAGGTAGGTGTAAAAGGCCAGGAACAGAATCAGCAGCAGGGACAGAGCCACGATGGCAATGGACTGGGAGTGGGACTGGGACCGGGGTTTGGGCTTGGCTGTTGCGATGGTTTCTGTACGGGTCGTCAACGCTGACACTTCCTAACTGTCCGCCGGGCGACGCTGCCCGGTGGCGTAAACCGTGGTTGTCTGGCCTTCGGCAAATCCTCGTGGGTGTCCGGAGGAACGGAAGGGGAGGTTGTTACTGATGGGTAACTTACTTGAGAGTAACCAGACAAGGGAAGTGTGGGCAAGGGTTTGGAGGAGGAAGTCCAAGGTGCCCGGAGCGCTCGCGTTGACCCCGATTTGTGCGAGCCGAAAGTCTCGGGTAAAGTAATTTCTCGTGCTGAGGCGCACGGAGCAGGGAAAAGCCCCTGAAAACCGGCCCGAAAGTGCCATTGGGATATGGTGTAATTGGCAACACTACGGTTTCTGGTACCGTCATTCTAGGTTCGAGTCCTGGTATCCCAGCTCTGGATTGAAGGCTTTTAGAGCCGCAAAACAGGCGGTTTCAGGTCGGTTCACCGATTTGAAACCACGGCAAAGTGTGTGAAATACTCACTGAGCTTGAGCAGCGGAGACGCTGACAGGAAGTACGCGGCCCCATCGTATAGCGGCCTAGTACGCCGCCCTCTCACGGCGGTAACGCGGGTTCGAATCCCGCTGGGGTCACCATCAAAATGGTCCCGGGCAACAGCCCGGGGCCATTTTTGTTTTTTGCAGCCGGAGGGTCCTGGACCTTCCCCGTCGAACGGACAAAACCCCTTATCGTTCCGCGGGGAGTTGTCCTTCAGCGGGGGAGGGTCCTGCTGGGCCGACGCGCCGTGGCAGTCCCGGGGCAACCTTGAACTGGCATGATGTTGCTGTGACCTCCCAAGACGAGCACGGCCGCCCCGCCCCGCCGGTGCCGCACGCGATGGCGGCGGTAACCCTGCTGGAAGAAATCCGCAGCAGCCTGGACGACGTTGCGCTGCCGCTGGCCCTGCCGGGGGCAGACCAGGCACGCCGCGACACGTCAGCCGCCAGGGGGCAGTTGGACGACTACATCCTCCCGCGGTACCGCAGCCTGGACGCACCCTTGCTCGCCGTCGTCGGAGGCTCCACGGGCGCCGGCAAATCCACCCTGGTGAACGCTCTCGTGGGACACCCGGTCACGCGTGCCGGTGCCATCCGCCCCACCACCCGCCAGCCCATCCTGCTGCACAACCCCACAGAGGGAACGTGGTTCGACGGCCAGCGGGTCCTGCCTGGACTGACCCGGATCCGCGGCACCCTCGCCGGCAGCCCCGTGGCAGCCGGCGCCATGCCGGAGCCACGGGAGGCCTCCTCGCTGGTGTTGCTGGCCGATCCGGCGGTTCCGGCCGGAATAGCCCTCCTCGACGCTCCTGACGTCGACTCCATTTCAGACCAGAACCGCCTGCTCGCCGGGCAGCTGCTGGCCGCCGCGGACCTCTGGGTGTTCGTCACCACAGCCAACCGGTATGCGGATGCCGTTCCCTGGAAGCTGCTCCTGGACGCCGCCGCGCGTGACATCACGGTGGCGGTGGTGCTGGACCGGGTTCCCCCTGGCGCCGAGGAGGAGGTGAGCCAGGACCTCCGGGGCCTGCTCGACCGGGAGGGCCTCGCCGGAAGCCGGCTGTTCATCATCGCCGAGACCGTCCTGGACCCGCACGGCATGCTCCCGGCCCGGGCTGTCGCCGAGCTCCGGGACTGGCTCGGTTCCCTGGCCGCCGATGCTGCCGGCCGGGCCGAGGTGGCACGCCGTACTCTGAACGGGACCGTCCGCGCCCTGGCCCTCAGGATTCCGGACATCGCCGGCGCCGTCCGGGCGCAGGAGCTGGCCGCCATACGGCTCGAGGCCGACGCCGTGGCAGCGTATGAAGATGCGGCCACCCGGATCCTTGACGCCACCCGCGACGGAGCACTCCTGCGGGGCGAAGTGCTGGCCCGGTGGCAGGATTTCGTGGGCACCGGCGAATTCTTCCGCGCAGTTGAGCAGAATGTGGGCCGGTTCCGGGACCGGCTGGGAGCCTTCTTCCGCGGTGAATCGGCACCTGCCGTCCGCGTTGAAGCCGCCATCGAAACCGGCCTCCAGGCAGTCATCGTGGACGAGGCGGCCAATGCGGCGGAGGACACCGACCAGCGGTGGCGGTCAAACCCTGCCGGCCGGCAGCTGCTGGGTCCGGACGACCTCTCCGGGACAGCGCCCGGGTTCCCCGAACGGGCCGCAGCGGAAATCAGGGCATGGCAGGAAGCCCTCATGGAGCTCATCCGGACCGAAGGCCAGGGAAAGCGGACCCAGGCACGGTGGCTGTCGTTTGGCATCAACGGCCTCGGGGCGGCGCTGATGATCGTGGTGTTCTCCACGACCGCCGGCCTGACCGGACTGGAGATCGGCGTGGCGGGCGGTACCGCCGTCGTGGGCCAGCGGCTGCTGGAAGCGGTCTTCGGCGAGGACGCCGTGCGACGCATGGCCGATAAAGCCCGCGAGGACCTGGCTGTGCGCTGCCGGAACCTGCTGGCGGATGAACAACGGCGATTCCTGCAGCGGCTGCCCGAGGGGAATCCCGCCCTGGCGCAACATCTTGCTGCCCAGGCCGGGGAGCTCGCCCGGCTGGCGGAGGCCGCATGAGCCGCCACAGCGGGGCGCGGGATTCCTCGCGGCTTGATGCCCGGCTCCAGGCGCTCCAGGACGCCCGGGAGCTGGGGGAGGGGGTCCTGCCGGACCAGGCACTGCAGGAAGCATCCGAGGTCCTGGAACGCGCAAGTTCCCGCCGTTCATTGTCCGGCGACCACACCGTGGTGGGGTTTTTCGGGGCGACCGGCAGCGGCAAGTCCTCGCTCTTCAACGCGGTCAGTGGCGCGGAGATTGCGACGGCGGCCGCCCGGCGTCCGACGACATCGGAACCTCTGGCGGGTGTTTGGGGAGCGGCAGGCAGTGAAGCCCTCCTCGACTGGCTGGAGGTGGGAAACCGGCATCACGCCGCACCGGTGGACGGTTTCGCCGATGAACAGACGGGGCTGATCCTGCTCGATCTTCCGGACTTCGACTCCACCCACGCCGCCAACCGTGAGATCGTGCAGCGGATGGTGGGCATGGTGGACGTGCTCGTCTGGGTTCTGGACCCGCAAAAATATGCCGATGCCGCCGTCCACAACGGGTTCCTGGCGCCGCATGCCTCGCACGGGGCGGTGACCCTTGTGGTGCTGAACCAGGTGGACCGGCTGCCCGAACGTGACGTCCGGCCGGTGCTCGACTCGCTGCACGCAATCCTTGCAGGTGAAGGACTGGGGCAGGTCCGCGTCCTCTCGTCATCGGCAGTGACGGGGGCCGGGATTGGGGAAGTGCGTGCGGCGATCCGCAAGGTGGCTGTCCAGCGGCAGGCCCAGTCCCGGCGGCTGGAGGCGGACATCACCAAGGCTGCGGAGGACCTGCGGGGCGCGGCCGGCGACGGTGAGGCGGCAGGCGTCCGGAACGCTGCCAGGGCCCGGCTCGCCGAGGAGCTGGCCGTGGCAGCGAACGTGCCTGCCGTGGTGCGGGCCGTGGGGCAGTCCTACCGGCTGGAGTCAGTCCGGCGCACCGGCTGGCCGGTGACCCGCTGGCTTTCCAGGTTCCGTGCAGACCCTCTGCGCCGGCTCAATCTCCGCAGGGATTTCCCTGCCGGCCTGAACAGGACCTCGCTGCCGCCCGCGGGCGCACCGGAGCGGGCCCGGACGGATGCTGCCGTCAGGGACTTTGCGGATACAGCCAGCGAGGGAGCGCCGGGCCCCTGGCGGGCAGCGATCCGGGGAGCTGCCAGGGCCGGCCGGGAACGGCTGCCCGATGCGCTGGACCAGGCCATCGCGGGAACAGATCTCGGGGCCAACCGCAAGGCGTGGTGGTGGGGTGCGTTCAACGTGGTGCAGTGGCTGGCGCTGCTGACGGTGCTGGGCGGCCTGGGCTGGCTTGGTGTCCTGGCCGGACTGGCCTACCTGCAGCTGCCGGTGCCGGAGGTGCCACGCGTGGAAGGCTGGCCGGTACCCACCCTGATGATCGTCTTCGGCCTGGTGCTGGGGATCTTCCTGGCCATCACCGGCCGTTTCATCGCGGCCGGAGCTGCCCGGGCGCGGTCAGCAAGGGCACGACGCCGGCTCAACAGTGCCGTCGCAGCCGCGGCGGAGGAGCTGGTGGTGGCGCACGTGGAGGAGGAGATTGCCAGGCTGGCAGCCTTCAACAAGGCGCTGCAGAAAGCAGGGCGGTCGTAGGTCTGTTGCCTGCTCTCGCGTTTACCTAGCCGGCGGCGAGGGCGGCTGCGGCATCGCTGACCTTGATCAGGGTGCGCAGGTTGCGGGTGGTGGTTGCAGCCTTGAACTTGGTTTTCGCGCTGATCTTGCTGAAAGGGCTGTCCAGGGTTCCGCCCGCGGGGGCCAGCCAGGCCAGCGCCTCCGGCCCCAGCCGCCGCTGCTCCTGGCTCTCAAGGGCCGACCCAGCGGCCTCCAGTTCATCGAGGACCGACGTGTCCGAGGATAAGGTGATGTAGGTGTGGGTGGACCTGTCGTCTTCCGGATAGGGGCAGTCATTCACAAGCTGGGCCACCCGCGCAGCCTCCAAAACCACAACCCACGCTTCATAGCCGAAGGCGGCACGGAGGCACTTTTCGCACTCCTGTTTAACGGCTGCGGCATCCAAGTTGCTGCTGAGCACCACGTTCCCACTGGCCAGCAGGGTCTTTGTGTCCGTGAAGCCGCAGGTCTTCAGGGCGTCCCGCAGGTCCGCCATTTTGATATTGATTCCGCCAACGTTGATGCCGCGGAGGAACACCGCATAGCTTCCCATGGGCACAGCCTAACGGCCGAGGGCCCGTTGGGACCGGAACGGCCTGGCCGGTGTTCCTGCCCTAGTCGTTGTTCTTGCGCAGGGCCTCGGTGAGGATGCGCCCGGCATTGCAGACCACTTCCGCGTGCAGGCGCCCCGGCTGGCGGGTCAGCCGCTCGATGGGGCCGGAAATGGAGACGGCGGCGATCACCCTGCCGGACGGTCCCCGCACCGGTGCCGAAACGGAGGCGACCCCCGGCTCGCGCTCGCCCAGGCTCTGTCCCCAGCCCCGGCGTCGTACTCCTGCCAGGACGGTGGGCGTGAAACGGGCGGACTGCAGGCCCTCAAGGAGCCGGTCGTGGTCCTCCCAGGCGAGCAGGACCTGCGCGGCGGAGCCGGCCTTCATGGACAATTGGGTGCCGACGGGAATGGTGTCGCGCAGGCCGATGGGGCGCTCGGCGGATGCGACACAGACGCGCCAGTCACCCTGCCTGCGGAAGATCTGGGCACTTTCGCCGGTGGCGTCACGCAGCTGCATCAGCACAGGGCCCGCGGAGGCGATCAGGCGGTCCTCGCCGGCGGCGGAGGCGAGTTCAACAAGCCTGCTGCCCAGCACGAACCGGCCCTGGATGTCGCGGCTGACCAGCCGGTGGTGGACCAGGGCCAAGGCGAGGCGGTGGACAGTGGGCCGGGCCAGGCCGGTAGCGGCCACCAGCTGCGCCAGCGTGGTGGGGCCGGCCTCCAGGGCATCAAGCACCTGGGCCGCTTTATCAATGACACCGACTCCACTAGAATTGTCCATGTAATGATATTGCCGTCTCAATATCTGAGATGCAAATCTTTCGGCTGGCGCAGTGCGGAGCCGTCCTGATTCAGTTGGACTAATCAGCCAAACAGCAGTGAAGGGAGATGGCCATGGCAAAGACATTGGCCGAGAAAGTCTGGGACGCACATGTGGTGCGCAAAGGTGACGGCGATGGTGCCAACGCCCAGCCAGACCTTCTGTACATCGACCTTCACCTGGTTCATGAGGTCACCTCACCGCAGGCCTTCGAAGGCCTGCGACTGGCCGGCCGCAAGCTGCGCCGGCCCGACCTGACCATTGCCACCGAGGACCACAACACCCCCACGCTGGACATCGACAAGCCAATCGCCGACCTGACCAGCCGCACCCAGATCCAGACCCTGCGCAACAACTGCGCGGAGTTCGGCGTCCGGCTGCACAGCCTGGGCGATGCGGAACAGGGCATCGTCCACGTGGTGGGCCCGCAGCTGGGCCTCACCCAGCCCGGCATGACGGTGGTCTGCGGCGACTCGCACACCTCCACCCATGGCGCCTTCGGTGCCCTGGCCATGGGCATCGGAACCTCTGAGGTGGAGCACGTCATGGCCACCCAGACCCTGTCGCTGAAGCCGTTCAAGACCATGGCCATCAACGTCGAGGGAACACTGCGCCCCGGCGTGACCGCCAAGGACATCATCCTCGCCGTGATTGCCAAGATCGGCACCGGCGGCGGCCAGGGCTACGTCCTGGAGTACCGCGGCTCGGCCATCCGTGCCCTGTCCATGGACGCCCGGATGACCATCTGCAACATGTCCATCGAGGCCGGCGCCCGCGCCGGAATGGTGGCCCCGGACGAGACCACCTACGAATTCATGAAGGGTCGCCCGCATGCCCCCCAGGGTGCGGAGTGGGATGCCGCCGTCGAGTACTGGAACACCCTGCGTACCGACGACGACGCCACCTTCGACGTCCAGGTTGACCTGGACGCCAACACGCTGGAGCCATTTGTCACCTGGGGCACCAACCCCGGCCAGGGCGTGTCCCTGTCCGAGACCGTTCCGTCGCCCGAGGACTTCGGCGACGAGAACGCCAAGGCAGCTGCGGAACGCGCCCTGCAGTACATGGGACTCGAAGCCGGCACGCCCATGAAGGACATCCGGGTGGACACGGTCTTCCTGGGTTCCTGCACCAACTCCAGGATGGAAGACCTGAGGGCCGCTGCGGACATCATTCGCGGACGCCAAAAGGACCCCAACATCCGGATGCTGGTGGTGCCGGGCTCCGCACGCGTCCGCCTGGAAGCCGAGGCCGAGGGCCTGGACAAGGTCTTCAAGGACTTCGGGGCCGAATGGCGTTTCGCGGGCTGCTCGATGTGCCTGGGCATGAACCCGGACCAGCTGGAGGTAGGGGAGCGTTGTGCTTCCACCTCCAACCGCAACTTCGAAGGACGCCAAGGCAAGGGCGGGCGCACCCACCTGGTCTCACCAGTGGTGGCAGCAGCCACGGCAGTGCGCGGCACGCTCAGCTCGCCGTCGGACCTTGACCCCGCTCCCGAACCCGCCGCCATCCGCATCGACGCAGCCTAGGACAGCACTATGGAAAAGTTCACCAAGCACACCGGCATCGGCGTCCCGCTGCGCCAGAGCAACGTCGACACCGACCAGATCATCCCCGCGGTTTACCTGAAGCGCATTACCCGGACCGGCTTCGAGGACGCGCTGTTCTCCGCCTGGCGCAAGGACCCCTCCTTCATCCTCAACCAGGAGCCCTTCAACGCCGGGTCGGTCCTGGTTGCCGGCCCCGATTTCGGTACCGGCTCCTCCCGGGAACACGCAGTGTGGGCCCTGAAGGACTACGGCTTCAAGGCTGTGCTGTCCTCCCGCTTCGCCGACATCTTCCGCGGCAACTCGGGCAAGCAGGGGCTCCTGGCCGCCCAGGTGGCCCAGGACGACATTGAGCTCATCTGGAAGGAACTTGAGAACGCGCCGGGAACCCAGGTCACGGTGGATCTCGAGTCCAAGACCGTGGTCTGTGGCAACATCGTCGCGCCGTTCGAGATCGACGACTACACGCGGTGGCGGCTCCTGGAAGGCCTGGACGACATCGGGCTGACCCTCCAGCACGAAGCCGACATCACCACCTACGAAGCCACCCGGCCGGCCTTCAAGCCGAAGACCCTGCCGGCAAAGCTTTCCTGACCCTGCGTCACCGCCCCGGCGGCGTGGCGGGCCCGCGCAGCTCCCGCCACGCCCCGCCGCCGGTGCCCCCTTATTTCGGTTCGGTAACGCGACCTCCTATGCTTGGTTGGAGCCTTTGCAAGGTTTTGGGGGCTAGTGATCGTGAGGAAACCGGTATATGAGTAGTGTTCTGACAATCCGCGGCGGTGTCCCGCTTACAGGCCGCGTCAGCGTCCGTGGGGCAAAGAATCTTGTCCCCAAGGCCATGGTGGCGGCGTTGCTGGGCAACGAACCCTCGGTGTTGCGGAACGTGCCGGAAATCAAGGACGTGGAGGTAGTCACCTCCCTGCTGCAGCTGCATGGCGTGACCGTGGAGAAAGACCCGGTCAACGGTGACCTCACCCTCGATCCCAAGGCCGCAAAGACGGCGCCGAGCACCGCGATCGATGCCCATGCCGGTGACTCCCGGATTCCCATCCTGCTGTGCGGGCCCTTGATCCACGCGATCGGTGAAGCCTTCATCCCGGACCTGGGCGGCTGCAAGATCGGCGACCGTCCCATCGACTACCACCTGGATGTCCTGCGCCAGTTCGGCGCCGTCGTGGAGAAGCGCCCCGGCGGGATCCACATCTCGGCCCCCAAGGGCCTGCACGGGGCCAAGATCTCGCTGCCGTACCCGTCCGTGGGTGCCACCGAGCAGGTCCTGCTGAGCGCCACCCGCGCCGAAGGCATCACCGAGCTTTCGGGTGCCGCCACCGAACCGGAAATCATCGACCTCATCGCCGTGCTGCAGAAGATGGGCGCCATCATCAGCGTGCAGACCGACCGCACCATCCGCATCGAGGGCGTCCGCGACCTCGGCGGCTACAACCACCGTGCGCTGTCGGACCGCAACGAATCGGCGTCCTGGGCTTCGGCCGCACTGGTGACCCGCGGCGACATCTTCGTTGAAGGCGCCTCCCAGCGGGACATGATGACGTTCCTGAACACCTACCGCAAGGTGGGCGGTGGAATGGACATCGGCGAGGACGGCATCCGGTTCTACCACAAGGGCGGAAAGCTGAACCCCCTGGTCCTGGAGACCGATGTCCACCCCGGCTTCATGACTGACTGGCAGCAGCCACTCGTTGTGGCGCTGACCCAGGCCGAGGGCGTATCCATCGTCCACGAGACCGTATACGAAAACCGTTTCGGCTTCACCGACGCGCTCATCCGCATGGGCGCCAGCATCCAGGTGCACCGCGAGTGCCTGGGCAGCGTGCCCTGCCGCTTCGGCCAGCGCAACTTCCTGCACTCAGCCGTGATTTCCGGTCCCACCCAGCTCAAGGGAACCGACATCGACGTTCCGGACCTCCGCGGCGGATTCAGCCACCTGATTGCCGCCCTGGCCGCCACCGGAACCTCGCGCGTCACCGGCATCGACATCATCAACCGGGGCTACGAACGGTTCACGGAAAAGCTCGCCGGCCTGGGTGCCGATTTCGACATCACCACTGCGAAGTAGCGCGGGACCGTGAAGGAATCGGCCAAGAGCAGGGTTACTTTTGCCATCGTCGCCGGGATCGTCCGGCCGGTGATGAATCTGCTGATGAACAAGAAGTGGGAAGGCCTGGAGAAGCTGCCGGCCGGCGGCTTTATCGCTGCGCCGAACCACTGCACCGAGATCGACCCGCTGGTGATCGGGCACATGCTCTACAACCAGCAGCGCATGCCGCGGTTTCTGGCCAAGGGCAGCCTGTTCAAGGTCCCGGTCCTTCGCTCGGTGCTGCGCAACACCAAGCAGATTCCGGTGGAACGTTCGACGGCGGGCGCCAACCGTTCACTGCAGGTCGCCAAGGAAGTCGTGGACGAAGGCGGCGCCATCATCATTTATCCTGAGGGAACGCTGACACGGGACCCGGACCTGTGGCCCATGAAGGGCCACACCGGCGCGGCCCGGATGGCGCTGGAGAGTGGTATCCCGGTGGTCCCGATGGCCCATTGGGGAGCGCACGAGGTCTTCCCTCGTTACGCCAAACGGTTCCACGTGTTTCCCCGGAAGACCTCGCGCGTGCTCGTGGGGGATCCGGTGGACCTCAGCGCCTTCGCCGGGCGGCCGCTGGACCGGGCGACGCTGGCCGAAGCGACGAATGTGATCATGGACGCCATCACCGGTCTCCTTGCCGGCCTTCGCGGTGAGCAGCCTCCCGCCCAACGCTGGGACCCTGCAGCGCATAACCAAACCAAGCATGGACGGTTCGTTGAACGCGGACAGCAGCCGGGATCCGGAACGGAAGCTCCGTGACCGCTGACGCGAGGCCGGGGGCGGCCCGTACCGTTGCCGTCCTGGGAGCGGGATCGTGGGGGACGACCTTTGCGAAGGTCCTGGCCGACGCTGCCCTTGCCACCGGCGCGCCGCGTGCCATCAGGCTGTGGGGCAGGCGCGCTGAAGTGGTGGAGGAGATCAACAGCAGCCACCGCAACAGCGACTACCTCAAGGACATTGTCCTGCCGGAAAGCATCACTGCTTCCACGGACGTCCGCGCGGTCCTGGCAGGCGCCGAGCTCGTGGTTGTGGCTGTTCCGGCCCAGTCCCTCCGCCCGCAGCTGCGGGAATGGAAGGACATGATTGCACCCGGAGCTGTTGTGGTCTCCCTGATGAAGGGCCTGGAACTGGGCACGGATGCCCGGATGAGCGAGGTCATTGGGCAGGAGCTGGACCTGCCGCTGGAACGCATTGCGGTTGTCTCCGGACCCAACCTCGCCATGGAAATCGCACGGCAGGAACCCACGGCATCGGTGGTGGCGTGTACGGACTCCGCCACTGCCGGCTGGCTCGCAAGGACCTGCACCGCTCCCTACTTCCGGCCCTACACCACGTCCGATGTGGTCGGCGTCGAAATCGGCGGCATCGTCAAGAACGTGATCGCGCTGGCAGTGGGCATCTGTGAGGGCAAGCAGATGGGGGACAACACCAAGGCATCGGTGATTACCCGCGGACTCGCCGAAACGTCCCGCCTCGCCCTGGCACTGGGCGGCGAAGCCAAGACCATGGCCGGCCTCGCCGGGCTGGGCGACCTCGTGGCAACCTGCTCGTCCGCGCTGTCCCGGAACCACACCGCCGGGAGGCTGCTGGGCCAGGGCCTGACCCTGGAGGAGGTGGGCCGAAAGATGACCCAGACCGCCGAAGGCATCAAATCCGGCCAGGCCGTCCATGAACTCGCCGGCAAGCTCGGCGTCGAAATGCCCATCACTGCCGCCGTCGTCGCGGTACTGGCAGGCAAGCTGTCCGTTGACCAACTGGGGCCTGTTCTGCTGTCCCGGGAATTGAAACCTGAAGGCGATTACTGACCATGTCCCACGACACACCCACCACAGCTGAAACGGCCAACGCCAGGAAACCGCGGGTAGCAGTGCTTTTCGGCGGCCGCTCCAGCGAGCACGCCGTCAGCTGCGTCACCGCAGCAGGCGTGCTGGGCGCGATCAACAAGGACAAGTACGAGGTGATCCCCATCGGGATCGCCAAGACCGGCCAGTGGGTTCTCGCCCCGGCCGACACCGCACAGTGGTCCCTCGCGGCATCATCGCTCCCTGAAGTCGTGCCCTCGCCGCAGACAGTCACCCTGGCCGAGATCGGCGGTGAGCAGCAGCTGATCGTGGCGGCGCCCAATGAAGTTCCCCAGGAACTGGGCGCCGTCGACGTCGTCTTTCCGCTGCTGCACGGACCCTTCGGTGAGGACGGCACCATCCAGGGCCTCCTTGAGCTTTCCGACACCCGCTACGTTGGCGCCGGAGTGCTTGCATCCGCCGTCGGCATGGACAAGCACTACATGAAGGTGGTCTTCGAGGCCGCAGGGCTCCGCGTGGGACCCTACGTGGCCGTCACCGACAGGCAGTGGCGCAGGGACCCCGAAGCTGTCCGGAAGCAAGTGGACCGCCTGGGGTTCCCCGTCTTCGTCAAGCCGGCCCGTGCAGGCTCGTCGATGGGCATCTCCAAGGTTGACTCCCTGGAGGACCTGGACGCCGCCATCGAAGAAGCGCGCCGGCATGACCTGAAGCTGGTGATCGAAGCCGGAATTGTGGGCCGCGAAATCGAATGCGCAGTCCTGGAAGGCAGGGGCACCGATGCGCCGCGGACTTCAATGCCGGGCGAAATCTCCGTGGCCGGAGGAACCCACGAGTTCTACGACTTCAACGCCAAGTATGTCGAGGATGATGCCGCCTCCCTGAGCTGCCCGGCAGACATCCCTGCAGAAGCCATCGCCCGGGTCCGTGAACTCGCTGCCGCCGCCTTCGACGCGGTGGGTGCCGAGGGCCTGAGCCGCGTGGACTTCTTCTACACGCCCGAGGGCGAACTGATCATCAACGAGATCAACACCATGCCCGGCTTCACACCCAAGAGCATGTACCCGCAAATGTGGGCAGCATCCGGACTGGGCTATGCCGACCTGATCGATGAGCTCATCCACCTGGCACTGAACCGCAGGACCGGCCTCCGCTAGTCCCCGCCGGCTCCCTAACCTTGCTTCGCTTCGTCCAGGGGACCCTGCCGGCGTGGGCCCACCCGCCGGCTCCCTAACCTCGCTTCGCTTCGTCCAGGGGACCCTGCCGGCGTGGGCCCACCCGCCGGCTCCCTAACCTCGCTTCGCTTCGTCCAGGGGACCCTGCCGGCGTGGGCCCACCCGCCGGCTCCCTAACCTCGCTTCGCTTCGGCCAGGGGACCCTGCCGGCGTGGGCCACTGGCCTACTGACTCTTGGGCAGGTTCTGCAGGTCTTCCTGGCCCACGCAGTTCCGTGCCGACGGTACCTTTTCCGCCGCTGCTGACAGGTCCGCGAGTACTGTGGCGGAGCTGATCTTGTCCGGGTCCATCAGGATTTCCGTGGCGGGTTCCCGCCCGTAGGTGGTCAACGTCCACACGGGGTCGCCTTCCTTGATGACCCAGTCGACGCCGTTGACGGTGACGCAGCGGTCTGTCGTGGGCCCCGGCACGTTGACGCCGCAGCGGAGGATGACCAGCGATGGGTCGCCCCAGGCGGCCGTGGCCTGGCTGTTGGTCTTACGCAGTTTCGAATCCCCGATGACGTCCGGCAGTGCCACCATCATCGGCGCGCACAGGGGATTGGCGGCGTCCTTGGCCGCGGTGACGTCCACGGCCGGAGAGCAGGCGGTCAACACGGCTCCCCCGAGGACGGCGGCCAGGAGTGTTCCGAACATGCGAACAGGCGGATGAAAGGGGGGAGGATAGCGCATCCGTTAAGCCTAGCGTCGGTGGCAGCACCGCTCTGCCCGCGGTGTCCAATCCGCTCCTGCCATTCTCCACAACAAACTCCGGGTCCGGGCATCGCCGGTCTCCTGTCGGGCGCCGGCGCCAGGGGACTATATGCTGGTGTCCCGATGAGTAAAACTATGAATGCTGATTCCGCCCGGGCTGCACCTGTGGGGTTGCGCCTCCCGAAACAGCAGATATTGAACGTCGTCGGACTGGTCGCCGTGGTAACTGTCCTGAGCTACGCAGCTTGGCTCCGCTTACCCGAAGTAACCCGTGCAACCATTTGGGCTGAGGACGGTCATATCTTCCTTAGGGAAACCGCGACTATTGGTCCCTGGCGCAGCATCGGCGAGCCTTATGCCGGGTATTTGCACACAATTCCGCGCTTTATATCCGCCATTTCCTACGTCATTGCGCCGCTGGAGTCATATGCCATCCTGATGTCATTCTTGACTTGCGTTGTCGTCGCCGGTATTTCCGTTGCGGTTTTTCGCCTGTCGGCTGCCCTCTTCGAAAGCCGCGCCGCACGGTTGATGCTGGCCCTGATTCCGGTATTCCTGCCGGTCGGCCCCTTGGAAGTGTCCGGTAATGCCGCGAACCTCCACTGGTACATCTTGTGGCTGGTTCCGTGGCTGCTTATCTATGAGCCGTCCCGCTGGCACACGCGTGCCCTTATCGCTCTGGTCGCCTTTGCTGCGGCGACCACCGAAATCATTTCGGGGATATTCCTTCCCCTGGCATTGTGGGCAATCTTCCGGCGCAAGAACTATGCCGGCGCCCTGGGGCTCATCGCCGGGTTGTTTTGCCAGCTTCTGGCGACAGCGACCAAGCCGCGTTACACCGCTGTTCCGCAAGTTGACGGTATTGACCCCTTGTCGGTTTTCTATGGGTTTGGATTGCAGGTTATTTCCTCGCTATGGGAGACCAACCCCAAGACCCTGGCCCTTTACATAGTAAATTTCGGGGCTTATCCGATTGTTATTCCCGCTTTAGCTGTCACGTGCCTGGTGCTCTACATTCTCATTATGGGCAACGTAAAATGGAAGTTTGTCGCTGCCTATTCCCTGGGTGCGGCTGTTCTCGCTTGGAGTGCGGCAGTGGTGCTGAACATCTCTCCGGAACTGGATTTTGCCAGCTTCACAAAAGACGACTGGCTGAACCGCTTCGCTTTATTTCGTTACGCTGCCGCTCCATCCATGTTCCTGTTGATCTTGATTCCCGCTGCTTGGGCTGTCGCCAGGGAGCGCGCTAAAACCAAGCCGCCTAAGGAGTCTCTGTGGCCGCCCGTGCTGCTGCTTATTTTCTTGTCGATCAATTATTTTCCGGCGATGCCAACGCGACAGTCCGGGCCAGTGTGGGCGGACGGCGTGGCTGTGGCCCGCGAACAGTGCGCTGCGGACGTTCGGCTGAACGAGGTCTCGATAGCCCTTGCGCCCGCGACTTGGTATGCAGCCTTGCCCTGTCCGGTCATTCTGGGGCACAGCCGCTGATACCACGGGTTTTTGCAGGACGGGACGCTTGGGCTCGCCGGGCGGTGCTGTCGAATCTGAGTTTTAGCGTTAAAAGTGTCAGGATTTAGCGTGCCCCCACAGTCTCTCGCAGTTGGCGCCCTCTCTGAAGCCGAGCTGCTGGACCGGATCTTTCCGCGCCTTCAGATGGCGGACGGCCACACCTCGAGCACGCTGCTGGGGCCCGGCGATGACGCCGCCGTGATCGCGGCCCCGGACGGCAGGACCGTCATCAGCATCGATACCCAGGTCCAGGACCAGGATTTCCGCCTCCTGTGGCCCAACGGCTACCACACCACCGGATTCGATGTCGGGTGGAAGGCAGCTGCACAGAACCTCAGCGACATCAACGCCATGGGCGCACACGCAACCTCCATGGTGGTCAGCCTCACCCTTCCCGTTGACACGCCCGTTAGCTGGGTGGAGGACCTGGCGGACGGACTGACAGCCGGAATCCGCGAACTTGGGGCCACCCAATGTTCGGTGGCCGGGGGAGACCTGGGCCGGGGCCGGGAAATTTCGGTGACCGTGGCGGTGCTGGGAACGCTCGACGGCGGGCGTCCCGTCCTCCGGTCCGGCGCCCGCCCGGGGGATACTTTGGCGCTGGCGGGAACAATGGGGCACGCCGCGGCGGGCCTGGCCCTGCTCGAATCGGACATCGCCGTGGATACCCTCACCCCGGCGGAGCGCGCCTTTGTGGACCTGCAGTGCCGGCCGCGTCCGCCGCTGCAGGCCGGGCCGGCGGCGCGGGCGGCAGGTGCCACGGCAATGCTGGACATTTCGGACGGACTCCAGCGGGACGGCAAGCGGCTGGCCGCCGCCAGCAATGTCGCGGTTGCCCTCGACCAGAAGAGGATGACCCAACTGGCGGATCTCCTGGCCCCGGCCGCGGCCCGGCTGGGCGTCGACGGCGCCGCCTGGGTGCTCGGCGGGGGAGAGGACCACGGGCTGCTGGCCACATTCCCGGCCGGTGTTCAGCTGCCACCCGGATTCACTGCGATAGGCTCGATACATGCACTCGGTACCGATGAAGGCCCGGGCGTCCTGACAGCGGGCCGGGCCGCGGACAACGGGGGATGGGATCACTTTGCACACTAAGGTTGCCGCCAACGCGCTGGCGATGAAGAGGTGGCTGGGCAAGGCTGAAACTGCCCTGGGAAACCACAGCGACCGGCTCAACGCCATCAACATCTTCCCGGTGGCTGATGGCGATACCGGCACCAATCTTTACCTCACCGTCCGTGCTGCCGCCCGTTCCCTGGTTCCTGCAGACGGGCAGCCGGCCCCGGTCGATGTCGGGGAAGTCCTCGCCACCGCCGGGCAGGCCGCCATGGAGGAAGCAAGGGGAAACTCCGGAACTCTCTTTTCCGTGTTTCTTTGTGCCGCGGCAGAGCCTTTGGCCGGCCATACCCGGTTGACGTCCACGCTCCTGTCGGCTGCACTGAACCGCGCCCAGATCCGCGCATGGTCCGCACTGAGTGACCCGGTTCCGGGCACCATGCTGTCGGTCATGGAGGCGGCGGCCCGTGCGGCAGCCGCCGTCGACGCCGCCCAGGACGGCGATGACAGCAACCATGCGCTGGGCCTCGCCTTGGACGCCGCAGTGGAGGGCGCGCTGGCCGCCGTGATCCACACCGAGGAACAGCTTGATGCCCTTCAGTCCGCCCACGTGGTCGATGCAGGCGGCGTGGGGATGCTGCTGATCCTCGACTGCCTCCGCTCCGCCGTCCTGGGCGAAGAACTGCAGAGCGAACTCCTCGACGGCCTGCACGGCTACGACGTCTCCGACCCCCACATCCACACCTCCATGCCGGACGATGACGGCGTGGAAGTCATGTGCACCATCAGCCTTTCGCCCCTGAACGCCGCCACGCTCCGGCTGCGGCTGGACGAGATCGGTGAGTCCGTCATCATGAGCCAGGTGGGCGGCGGTGCGGATCCGGAAGGCAACTACCGGTGGCGCGTGCACGTGCATGTTCCGGACCCCGACCCGGCCGTGGAGATCATCCGGTCCCTGGGTGAGCCGTCCCAGATCAGCATCAGCGAGCTGGCGCTTCCGCGGGACCCGGATGTGGAAAAGGTGAACACCGGCGGGCATGAGCGCTGAGCTGGACCTGGCCCTGGAGCGCCGGATTGGAAAGCGTTCCGCCGCCGTCATCGAGAAACACCTCGGCATCACCACTGTCGAGGGCCTCCTGAACTACTTCCCCCGGCGTTACCTTATGCGGGGTGAGCTGACGCCCATCGGCGGGCTCCCACTCAATGAGGAGGTCACCCTCATTGCGCGGGTGCTGTCCAGCAGCACCCGGCACATGCAGGCACGGCGGGGGACGATCACCGACGTCATCGTTTCCGACGACGACGGGCAGCAGGGGCTCCGGCTGGTGGGGGGCACGGACTACCGCGGCAAAGTGCCAGGAACCCTCAAAATCAGCTTCTTCAACGGCTACAAGGCAAAAGCTGAACTCCTGCAGGGACGGCGGGCCCTGTTCTCCGGAAAGGTCACCAGCTTCAAGGGCCAACTGGGCCTCACCAACCCGGACTTCCAGCTCCTGGACGATGACCCCTTCGTCCAGGGCAGCGGTGATCCGGAGAAACTCGCCGCGATGCCCATCCCGGTCTATCCGGCCACAGCAAAGCTTCCCAGCTGGCGGATCCAGAAGGTGATCAACACCCTGCTCGAGACCGCGGACCTGGGCTCGCTGCCGGACCCGGTTCCGCCCGCAGTCGCCGCGAGGGAAGCGTTCCTGCCCATGGCTGATGCCTACAGGCTCATCCATGCGCCCGAAACAGCCGCCGACTGGAAACGCGCACGGGACCGGTTCCGGTACCAGGAAGCCCTGGTGCTGCAATCCGCCCTGGCCAGGCGGCGCGCCCAGCTCGCCGCCGAGGAAGCCACCGCCCGGCGCCCTGTCGGCGACGGTATCCTGGCTGCCTTCGACCAAAACCTGCCCTTCACGCTCACGGCCGGCCAGGCCGCCGTCGGCAACACCCTAGCGGCGGAACTGGCGCAAGCTGCCCCCATGAACCGGCTGCTGCAGGGCGAAGTGGGCTCCGGGAAGACCGTGGTGGCGCTGCGGGCCATGCTGCAGGTCATCGACGCCGGAGGGCAGGCTGCCCTCCTGGCGCCCACCGAAGTGCTCGCCGCCCAGCACTACGACTCCATCCGCCGCACCCTGGGCGTGCTCTCGAGCGACGGACTGCTGGGCGGGCTGGCCGGGGGAGACGGGCCGTCCGTGCAGGTCACGCTCCTGACCGGATCCATGTCCACGGCGGCACGGAAACAGGCAATGCTTGACGCGGCCTCGGGGACGGCGGGAATCATCATCGGCACCCATGCCCTGCTCAGCGACAACGTTTCCTTCTACGACCTCGGCCTGATCGTGGTGGACGAACAGCACCGCTTCGGCGTGGAACAGCGCGACGCCCTGCGGGCCAAGGCACGGAAGCCGCCGCACCTCCTGGTCATGACCGCCACGCCCATTCCCCGCACCGTGGCGATGACGGTGTTCGGCGACCTCGAGACCTCCACCCTCGATGAACTGCCGAAGGGACGAGCCCCGATCACGACCCACCTCGTGGGCCTTGCGGAAAATCCCGCCTGGGCGGCCCGGATCTGGGCGCGTGCCAGGGAAGAGATCGACGCCGGCCACCAGGTGTACGTGGTCTGCCCCAAGATCGGAACAGACGACGACGGCGACTTCAGCCCGGGGGAGGCGGCACCTTCCGGCGTGGAAGGGGAGGAGGCGCGGGAGCTCGCGTCGGTCACCGCCGTCGTGGACCATCTGCTCTCCGAACCCTCGCTGGCAGGGGTTCCGCTGGCTCCCCTGCATGGGCGCCAGGACCCGGAGCTGAAGACGGAGACCATGGCCGGGTTCACCGCCAACCGGATCAAGCTGCTCGTCTCCACCACGGTGATCGAGGTGGGGGTGGACGTCCATAACGCCACCCTGATGGTCATCCTCGACGCCGACAGGTTCGGTATTTCCCAGCTGCACCAGCTCCGCGGCCGCGTGGGCCGCGGCGGCCTGCCGGGAACCTGCCTGCTGGTCACCGCCCTGGAAGCCGGCCACCCAAGCCGGCGGCGGCTGGATGCCGTGGCCGCCACCACCGACGGTTTTGTCCTCTCCCAGGAGGACCTCAAGCTGCGGCGCGAGGGCGATATCCTGGGCGCTTCCCAATCCGGCGGACGGTCCACGTTGAAACTGCTGCGGGTCCTCGAACACGAAGACGTGATTGCCCGGGCCAGGGAAGACGCACAGGCAATCGTTGCCGGCGACCCCTTGCTGTCCGGCTGCCCGGAACTGGCCGATGCCATCGAGAAGTACCTCAACCCTGAGAAGGAGGCGTTCCTTGAACGCGGTTAGCAACAGAAGCGCGGCGCGCATAGGTGCACCGGGCGCCGGCGGATCGCGGTGGGCGCGGTGACCAGGATTATTGCCGGGGCTGCCGGCGGCACGCCACTGGCGGCCGTTCCAGGGTCTTTAACCAGGCCAACCACGGACCGGGTGAAGGAAGCGCTGTTTTCCCGCCTCGACGCCTTTGAAGTCATTGCCGGCGCGCGGGTGCTGGATCTTTATGCGGGCTCGGGTTCGCTGGGGGTGGAAAGCGCCAGCAGGGGAGCCAAGACGGTGGACCTGGTTGAGTCGGATGCCAAGGCCAGTGCTGTGTGCCAGCGCAACGCGGACCTCATCAACGGGGTTCTGGGCCGCAAAACCGTTACCGTGCACCGTTCCAAGGTGGAGCCTTTCCTGGACCGCGTCGCGGAATCAGCTGCCTGGGACCTGGTGTTCCTGGATCCGCCGTACCCATTGGAGGATGCCGCGCTCGCAGCGGTGCTGCAGAAGCTTGCCGCGCACCTGGTCCCCGGTGCCGTCGTGGTGGTGGAACGCTCGTCGCGCTCCCCGGAGCCGCAATGGCCGGATGGGATGACGAGGTTCGCAGAGAAGAAATACGGGGAAACCCGGTTGTGGTACGCCGAACCGTTCGTGCCCGATGCCATCGCTGCGGACGACCTGGCGGACGCTGCCGGGCCTGAAGCTGCCGGGCCTGGCACCCCTGGGGACTAGCCCGAGAAGGGGTCCAGGTCGACTCCCGCCAGGACACGTGCGGGGTGGGGGCCACGCGCGGTCAATTCAGCTGTCCAGGCTTCCGGCCATGGACCCTGCGTCCCTGCCAGGATGATGTTGCCCGGGTACCTGCCCTCGAACATGCCGGCTTCCGCAACGGCGCCCACATCCGCCATCACATCCCGCATCGCCGCCACCTGGCTCCTGACCAGCGTGAGGGCCGCCTCGTCGCCCACATTGACGATCAGCAGGCCGTCCGGGCGCAAACGTTCCCTGGCCTCACGGTAGAAGCCGCTGGTGGCGATGTGGGCCGGGGCTTGCGGGCCGGAAAAGATGTCCAGGATTACGACGTCGAATCTTAGGCCGGGATCGAGGGCACCAAGCGCTTCACGGGCATCGCCGATGATGGTGGTCAGGTCGGTCCCCTCGGGCAGGGGAAGGTGCCGAAGGACAAAGTCCAGCAGCTCGCGTTCCAGCTCAACCGCGTACTGTACCGAGCCGGGGCGGGTGGCCTGGATGTACCGCGCAAGCGTCAGGGCCCCGGCTCCGAGGTGGAGGGCACTGATCGGCCCGCCGGAAGGGGCCGCCAGATCCACCAGGTGTCCAATCCTGCGGAGGTACTCGTAAAAGATGTCCTCCGGCCGGTCAAGGTTGACGTGGGACTGTTCGGCTCCGCCGATGCTGAGGACATAGCCGCCATCAGTGAATGCATCGGTTTCGATGGTGGCGTGCTGGCCAGTGGCCCGCAGGCAGCGGCTGGCAGTCCCGCCGCTGCCGCCGGACATCAGAGCCTGCTGCCCAGGGTGGCCAGCCGTGCGGCGGCCTCCTCCAGGACCTCGGTCTTCTTGCAAAAGGCAAACCGGAGCAGGCTGCGCATCCGCTCCGCACCTTCCGGATGGCAGAAGACCGGAACCGGAATGGCCGCGACACCCACCAGTGCCGGCAGGCGGCGGGCCAGGTCCACGGCGTCCGTTATGCCCAGCGGAGCCGTGTCCACGTTGACGAAGTAGGTTCCCCGCGGTGTGAAGACATCAAAGCCCGCCGCCCGGAGTCCGGCGCTGAGGATGTCCCGTTTCTTCTCAAGGGCGGCGGCGATGCCGGCGTAAAAATCGTCGGGCAGGGCCAGGCCGGCGGCGATCGCTCCCTGGAAGGGCGTGCCTGAGCTGTAGGTCAGGAACTGCTTTACCGTGCGGACGGCGGAGACCAGATCTTCCGGTCCGCTCAACCAGCCGATCTTCCAGCCGGTCAGGGAGAACGTCTTTCCCGCAGAGGAAATGGTGATGGTGCGGGCAGCGGCGCCCGGAAGGGTGGCTACAGGGGTATGGGCCACGCCGAAGGTGAGGTGCTCGTACACCTCATCCGTGATGATGATGCTGTCGTGCTTTGCCGCAAGCTCCACCACGCGCTGCAGGACGGCCGGTGGAAAGACAGCACCGGTGGGGTTGTGCGGATTATTCAGCAGTACCACCCGGGTCCGCTCAGTGAAGGCCGCATCCAATGATGCCAGGTCCGGCATGAAGTCCGGGGCAGCCAGCGGCACAGTCACGTGGGAGGCGCCGGAAAGTCCAATGACTGCGCCGTAGGAGTCGTAGAAAGGCTCGAACGTCAGGACCTCATCGCCCGGTCCGGCGAAGGCCAGCAGTGACGCGGCGATGCCTTCCGTGGCCCCCGTGGTGATGATGACCTCGGTTGCCGGGTCCGGCCTGAGCCCGTAGAAGCGTTCCTGGTGCGCGGCCACCGCCGCACGGAGCTCGGGCAGGCCCTTGCCGGGTGCGTACTGGTTGGCGCCCGCCGCAATGGCTGCCCGGGCCGCCTCCCGGATTTCGGCCGGCCCGTCCTCATCAGGAAAGCCCTGCCCCAGATTGATCGCCCCGGTCTGGACGGCCAGGGTGGTCATCTCTTCGAAGATGGTGACACCCAGTCCGCCGTCGGGGGCCAGGAGGTTGGCTCCGAGCGCTGTGCGCTGCCAGGGCGCAGGTGCCAGGGGTGTGGAAAGTTCCCGTGGTGGATGCATCCAGTCATGGTATCCCGGCCTTTTCATGGGGTAGGTTCGGAGCATGAGACGCGCTGTGTGCCCCGGATCCTTCGACCCCATCCACAACGGCCATCTCGAAGTCATCGCACGGGCTGCCGGGCTCTTTGACGAGGTCATCGTGGCCATCTCCACCAACTACGCCAAGAAGTACATGTTCAGCCTGGAGGAACGGCTGGAAATGGCGCGCGAAACCCTGGCGCTGCTCAAGGGAATCGTGGTGGAACCGGTGGGCGAGGGGCTCCTGGCGGAGTACTGCCGCCAGCGGGGCGTGTCGGCCATTGTCAAGGGACTCAGGTCCTCGTCGGACTTTGACTACGAGCTTCCCATGGCCACCATGAACCGGCAGCTGAGCGGGGTGGAAACCGTCTTCCTCCCGGCCGAGGCCAGCTACGTCCATCTGTCCTCGACCCTGATCAAGGAAGTGTCGGTCCTGGGCGGCAGCGTGTCGGACTATGTGCCCAGGTCGGTGCACCGCCGGCTGGTTTCCGGCGAGCCTTCGCCGGATCAGCAGCTAAAGCGGTAGGCTGGATCGGTACTTCGGCGCTTCCTCCTGCCGGTTTGAGTCGCTGCGGCTCTTCAGGCTAAGATGGTACGTCGGTCATATGTTCAACAGGAGTTCTCATTAACAGAGATGCTGGTTCGCCCCTGGCGTTCGACGTCAAGGACCTCGGACGCAGTCCGGGAAGCATGCGGACACTGAAGGAACATGTACCCGCACCGGGTGATCTTGGTGTGGCGCTCATTGGTGTTCAGGAAGGCTCGGATGTCGAGCTGGATCTGAGGCTTGAGGCCGTACACGAAGGAATTCTGGTGTCAGGAACCGTGCTTGCCGAAGTTACAGGTGAGTGCGGCCGATGCCTGGATCCCCTTGCGTATGACCTTGAGGTCAATGTGCAAGAACTTTTCTTCTACGAGGGCGTCCAGCTTTCGGACGGAGAAGAAGATGAAGAGCAACGTCGAGTCGAGCACGATGTAATCGATCTTGAACCGGTGTTGCGGGACGCGGTTGTCACCAATCTGCCGTTCCAGCCGGTGTGCCGGGAAGACTGCCAGGGCCTTTGCTCCGAATGCGGAGTTCGCCTGGAAGACGAGCCGGGGCACCACCACGAGGTCCTGGATCCTCGCTGGGCTGCCCTAGCTGATATGGCTAAGCCTGACCGGCAAAATTGATTTGTACGTGTTTGTCTAGAGAGAAATGAGTTAGCCGTGGCTGTTCCCAAGCGGAAAATGTCTCGCTCGAATACCCGCGCCCGCCGCTCGCAGTGGAAGGCGACCGCCCCCCACCTGGTGAAGACCGTTGAGAACGGCCAGGTCACCTACAGCCTGCCGCACCAGGCAAAGGTCGTTACCGACTCTGCTGGCACCGCGCTGTTCCTTGAGTACAAGGGCCGCAAGGTCGCTGACGTCTAATCGGCCCAACAGGCTGACTGATGTCTTCAACTGAAGAGCTTCTGAAGCGTCTCGGTGTCACTATTGACGCCGGGACGCTTCGTCTTGCGCTCACCCACCGTTCATACGCGTACGAGAACGGCGGCATACCCACCAACGAGCGGCTCGAGTTCCTGGGCGACTCCATTCTGGGATTCTCCGTCACCGATGCCCTCTACCGGGACAACCCGGAGCTGCCCGAAGGTGAACTCGCCAAGCGCCGCTCCGCCGTCGTCAGCACCCGGGCCCTGGCCGGCATTGGCCGCAGCCTTGGCATTGGGGAGTACATCTACCTGGGGCAGGGCGAAAAGCTCACCCACGGCAAGAACAAGGCCTCCATCCTTGCGGACACCATGGAGGCCCTGATCGGGGCCACCTACGTTTCCAACGACATCGAGACTGCGCGCCAGCTGGTCATGCGGCTGGTCGGTCCCTTGCTGAAGGACGCCGCGGTCCTGGGCGCCGGCACCGACTGGAAGACCAGCATCCAGGAGCTCGCCGCCAGCCGGCAGCTGGGCAGCATCCACTATGCAGTGGACGGCTCCGGCCCGGACCATGCCCGCACCTTCACGGCGGTGCTGAACATCGGCGGCACGGCCTATGGCAAGGGCTCCGGCCATTCCAAGAAGGAAGCCGAACAGGAAGCGGCGGCTGACGCCTGGCGGGTACTCTCCGGGGCCGCCGCCCAGACGGCACCCGGCACCTCCGCAGGCTCCGTAGCAGCCAAGTAGCGTTCCGTGCCTGAACTGCCCGAGGTGGAAGTGGTGCGCCGCGGCCTGGTGAACTGGGTCCGCGGCAGGACCATCAGCGCCGTGGACGTCATTGACCGACGCTCCATCCGGCGCCACGCCCTCGGAGCCGGGGACTTCATCGGCAACCTCGAAGGCGCTACGGTGTCCGACGTCGTGCGCCGCGGCAAGTTCCTCTGGATGCCGCTGCTGGACTCCACCGCCCCGCTTCCGGACAACCCTGAAGAACCCCGCCTGCCGGGCGTGGCACTCATGGCGCATCTGGGCATGAGCGGGCAGTTGCTGATGCAGGGCCCCGGCGTTCCGGATGAAAAGCACCTTAAAGTCCGGTTCCGGCTGAGTCCCCGGGAGGGGATGCCGGACCAGCTGCGCTTCGTGGACCAGCGGATCTTCGGCGGCCTCTTTGTCACCGCCCTGGTACCCACGGACGACGGCGGTCCGGGCGGCCTTGCGGAATCCCCCCTTCCCCTGATCGCGTCGGAGGCGGCGCACATTGCCCGCGACCCGCTGGATCCTTCCTTCTCCTTCGACCTGTTCTACCAGCGGCTTCGGAAGCGCAGGACCGGCCTGAAGCGGGCACTGCTGGACCAGGGCCTGGTCTCTGGAATCGGAAACATCTACGCCGATGAAGCCCTGTGGCGTGCCAGGCTGCATTACGCCAGGCCCACGGACACCCTTCGCCGGAGCGAGGCCCAGCGGGTCCTCGACAGCGCCCGGGAGGTAATGCTCGATGCCCTGGCAGCAGGAGGAACCAGCTTCGATTCCCTGTACGTCAATGTCAACGGCGCCTCAGGCTACTTCGACCGGTCCCTCAACGCCTACGGCCGGCAGGGTGAGCCGTGCAAGAGATGCGCGGCAGCAGGAATCCAGGCGATCATCCGCCGCGAGCAGTTCATGAACCGCTCGTCCCACACCTGCCCGGTGTGCCAGCCGCGGCCCCGCAACGGCCGCTGGTAACGCCGGACTGACCAGCCTCAGCAGCCGGCGTAGTGCGCGGCCAGCCGTGCCAGGCCTTCGTCGATCGATACAGCCGGAGTCCAGTCGAGGAGCTTCCGGGTTTCGCGCTGGTCGAACCAGTGGGCAGTGGACAGCTGTTCAGCAAGGAACTTTGTCATGGGTGGTTCGTCCTGCTTTCCAAGCCCCAGCCACACCCTTTCCACCGCGGAACCGGCAATGCGGGCAAGCCGCCCCGGCACGGACCATGACGGAGCCGGCACACCGCCCGCGGCACAGATGCCGGCAATGAGTTCGCCCACCGGCCGTGGCTCCCCGTTGGTGACAACCAGCGCCCTGCCATGGATGTGGCTGATCCGGTCCAGCGCGGCAACGATCGCTGCCGCCGCGTTGTCCACGTAGGTGGTGTCGATCAGGGCGGCGCCCGCGTCCAGCAGCGGCAGCCGGTGCCGGGCCGCCCGCGCCAGCACCCGTTCCACCAGCTGGGTGTCCCCGGGCCCCCAGACCACATGCGGCCGCACCGCGGCAACACGGAAGTCCGGGGTGTCTGCGGCGAGGGCCAGCAGTTCGGCCCGGGCCTTGGTGCGGGAGTAGTCGCCATGGGCATGTTCCGGGTCCGCCGGTTCCGCACCCAGGCCTGCGATGGCGGTGCCGGAGTTGGCCACTGACGGCGAGGACACGAAGACCAGGTCCCGGACCCCGGCCGCGCGGGCGGCCAGGAGCAGGCGACGGGTGCCCTGGACGTTTACCTCGCCAAACTCCGCGGGAGGGCCCGTGAAGGAGACCTTGGCTGCCAGGTGGATGACTGCTTCGGCACCCTGGACGGCGCCCCTGACGGCCGAATCCTCGGTGAGGGAGCCGCAATGGTCCGCGGCGCCGTCGACCCCTGACGGGCGCCGCTGGAAGGTGGTGACGTCATAGCCTCTGCGCACCAGTTGCCCCGCGACTTCCCGGCCCAGCAGCCCGCTGGCACCGGTGACCAGGACCTTCATGGGGTCCCCGGCCGGCCGCCGGCCAGGACGGAGGAAGCCCATCGGGACAGCCGCGTCCGGTCAATCTTCGCGTTGTGCCTGATGTCGGTGGGCTGTGCGGGGACAACCAGGACAGCGGCCACGGAAACGCCTGCCGTGCGGGCAGCTTCCCGGACCTTGCCGGCCAGGTCCACGCCGGCGGGCCCGGCTTTCCGGACAGGCGGGACGGTCTCCACGACGGCGGTGACAGCCTGCGTCCCCGCCGGTCCCACGCCAACAATTGCGGCCATGCGGATACCGGCCAGGCGTTCAATGGCCTGTTCCGCGCCAACAGGGGTCACCACCGCACCAGGCGCCGTGATGACGTGCGCAAGGCGGCCTTCCACCCACAGCCGGCCGTCGGCGTCGAAGTGCCCTACATCGCCGGTGCGGTGCCAGCCGGACTCAGCGGCACTGGCTTCTTCGGTCAGCCAGAGCCGGTCATACGCTTCCTTGACATGCCGGGCACTGACCAGGATTTCTCCCGTGATCCCGACCTCCGTCACAGGCAGGGAACCGGGTGCGGTGCCGTCCGCTGCCAGCGGGATGATGGCTACCCGGGCACCGTGGACGGGCCGGCCCACGCAGACGCCGTTACCGGTCCCGGGTTTTGCTCCGGATTCGGCGTCGGCGCTGGCGGCCCGGATCTGTTCCAGGCTGATGTCCGTGACGGGCAGCGCCTCAGTCATTCCGTAGGGGGTGTGCAGGGAGGCGCCCGGCAGCAGCCGCTGCACCTCGGCAAGGAGCGGTTCCGGGACGGGGGCGCCGGCGGATAGCAGCAATTCGACGCGTTTCAGGGCGGCAGTGCCTTCAGCGGTCAGTCCGCCGCTGGTGGCGGCGACATTGCGCAGGGCAGCCGGGGACGCGAACACCACCGTGGCATCGATGGCCGCCGCGGCGTCCGCGAGGGCACGCGCCGTCAGGGTGCGTGGAGCAGTGACGTCCATAGCCGGCGTCACGGACGCGGTTCCCAGCGCCGGACCCAGCAAGGCGAAGGGTGCAAAGCCTGCCACGAGCCGCTGGCCCGGATGGATCCCGAAGGTTTCGGCCACGGTGTCCCGCATCGCCGCGAGCTGCCGGTGCGTGTACACCACGCCTTTGGCAGGACCGGTGGAACCGGAGGTGAAGAGCACGGCGGCGGGGGAGTCCGGGTCCGGGTGCGATGCGCCGCCGTCGTTAGGCCAAGCGGTAGGCCTGGACCCCTCCCTTGCCAGGGCGGCGAGGGAGGTCTCCACTCCAAGGATCCGGCGGAGTGCAGCCGGCAGGTCGTTGACGCTGATTCGCCTGGCCGGCCATCCCAGCACGCGGGCAGCGGCCAGCGCCTTATCGATACCGATCAGGAAGTCGGGGGTGGCTCCCTTGACGGCCCGGCTCAGCCCCCTGGTGCCCAGGCCGGCATCAGCCACCACCACCACGGCTCCCAGCCGCAGGCAGGCATACAGGGCTACGGTCAGGTCGACCCCGGGCGGGACCATCAGGCTCACCCGGCTGCCGGGCCTGACGCCTGCCCGGTCCAGGCCGGCGGCGAGGCGGTCCACAGCATTGTCCAGCTGCTGCCATGTAAGGGAGTGGGCAACGGTGCCGTCGGCTTTCATTTCGACGACGGCCGGTTCACCTTGGGAAGGACCGGCCGCCAGTTCCGTGAGGAGCGCCCATAGAGGCCGGAAACCCTCGCCGGCCGGTGCCTGCGACACGCCGCGGCGGACCGCTGAAGAGGCGTCCCCGGAGCCCGTAGCGCGCCCGGCAAGCCAGTCGAAAACGGCCGGTGCGATGTCCCGGTCTTCCACGAGCAGGTGTCCCGCGCCCTCATAACGGTGCACATCTGCGTGCGGGAGGCGTCTGATGAGGTCCTTCAGGTAGCGGTCGGAGAAGATCGGGTCCCGCGGGCCCCACAGCATCAGGGCGGGGACATCAAGGCTGCGGATGCCTTCGGCGACACCGCGGAGGGCAGGGAAGCTGGCATGCGAAGCGTCAACGGGAATGTCGGCAACAAAGTTGCCCACCCCCGCACGCTGCTGTTCGGCTCCGCGGTAGGGGGCCCTGTATGCGTTCCGGACATCCGCCGGCAACGGCGGATGCGCCAACGAATGCGTCACCCGCAGGAAAGCGTCGGAGGTGGTGGTTCCCCAGGTGTGCACCGCCGGGTGCAGGGCCAGGCGCAACGCCGGGGGAATGGGCGAACCTGCCGGCTGGTGCACGGCCGTGTTGGTCAGCACCACGCCTGCCAGTTGGTTTTGATGGGCCAGGGCCCAGCCCAGGCTGACCACCCCGCCCCAGTCGTGGCCCACCGTTACCACCGGGCCGTCCAGGGCCAGCGCGTCCGTCAGGTCGCCCAGGTCCTGGATCCTGTCCGCCAGCCGGCGGAAGGTGCCCGTACGCTCGGAGAAGCCCATGTCCAGCTGGTCCACCGCCACAACCCGCCACGGATGAGCGGGGTTGGATCCGGCGGCCAGCAGGCTCCGCCACAGGTAGGACCAGGTGGGGTTGCCGTGCACGCACAGGAGGGTTCCGGCGGGAGCCAGGCCGCGGCGGGTGAGTTCTGCCCCGTTATCCAGCAGGTGCCAGCGGCGCACCTCACCTGGCGCGTCCACGCCGGCTGTGGAGGGAACCTCAATTTCACGCGACCATCGGGCGTCCACGCCCGGCCATGCCTCGATCACCAAACGATTTCCAGCATCGCGGTGTTCAGGCCGGAACCCACCCCCATGCACAGGACGCGGTCCCCGGTTCCCAGGGACTGGGCCTCGGCCGCCAGCGTCATGGGCAGCGACGCAGGCCCAACATTGCCCCAGTGCGGGAACGTGATGGGCACCTTGTCGGGGTCGAGGTCGATGGCGTCAATGATGGCCTGGGTGTAGGCGTTGCTGACCTGGTGGGTGACGTAGCGGTCCATGGCAGCCCAGTCCCACTCGGGCTGCGCTTCATGCCACGCGTCGACCACCAGCTGAAGGCCGCCGTCGAGCAGTCCTTTCGTGTCGGTGTGCATGCCGTCGATGCCGCCCACGCACAATTCGTGGTGCTCGGTGCCGGCGCGCATCACGCCGCCCACCACCCGGTGCGCTCCGGGGTGCTCATCAGCCGGGCCCAGGACGGCCGCGGCAGCCCCGGATCCCAGCGTCAGCGTGGCGAACTCACGGTTGAAGTCGTCGCGGGTGGTCTCCGGCCGCTGCAGCCGGGCAAGGGTGGCTTCCTGCGTCAGCTGGGCGTCCTCGCCATTGACGATAACGGCGTAGCGGATCTGTCCCGAGTCGATCATGTTCGCGGCCAGGGTCAGGGCATTCACGAACCCCAGGCAGGCATTGGCAAGGTCGAAGTTCATGGCCGACGACGGCAGGCCGAGGCCGTGGTGGATCTTCACCGCCACGGACGGTTCGAGGTTGCGCCGCGTCACCGAGGTGTTGATCAGCAGTCCGACGTCACAGGCCTCGATGCCGGCCTCGGCCAGTGCCTTGGCGCCGGCTTCCACGGCGGCATCGTCGAACGACGTTCCGGGGGCCCACCAGCGGCGGTGTGTGATGCCCGCAACGCGCTCAAGCAGGCGGGGCGGAAACTTCAGCCGCTTCAGCGTGGACGCCAAGTGGCGGTCAAAGTCCGTGGAGCTGACAATCCTCGGAGCCTCGACGCTGCTCACCGAGAGCAGCGCGGTGTTGCTGTGGCGGAAGGTTGCATTACCTGCCAATTCAAGCCCCTCTTCGTTTCCGTGGCGCATTCATGCGGTGACTGTACCCACATAAACGCAGGCTCAAGAGCTTAACTATGCCTTTGCCCGGCCGGAACTGGCATATCCGGCCGTGTGCCGGCCCCGGCTTCCGGGTGCTGGTGCGGGGAAATGTCGGTCCTGCGCAGTAGATTGTAGTGAGCCGGATCCAGCAAAGTGCCCCACCCGCTCCAGGAGACCAGAAAAGCCTTGCACCTCAAAAGCCTCACCGTCCGGGGGTTCAAGTCCTTTGCCTCTGCCACCACCTTCGACTTCGAACCCGGCGTCACCGCCGTGGTGGGTCCCAACGGATCCGGCAAGTCCAACGTGGTGGACGCTTTGGCCTGGGTGATGGGCGAGCAGGGGGCCAAAACCCTCCGCGGCGGCAAGATGGAGGATGTCATTTTTGCCGGGACGTCCGGGCGCCCGCCCCTGGGACGCGCCCACGTTTCGCTGACCATCGACAACACCGACGGCGCGCTCCCCATCGAATACAGCGAAGTGACCATTTCGCGGACGCTGTTCCGGACGGGCGGCTCCGAATATGCCATCAACGGTGCCGGCTGCCGGCTGCTTGACATCCAGGAACTCCTTTCCGACTCCGGGCTGGGCCGGGAAATGCATGTCATCGTGGGCCAGGGCCAACTGGACCGCGTACTGCATGCCACCCCGGAGGACCGGCGCGGCTTCATTGAAGAGGCGGCGGGGATCCTCAAGCACCGCCGGCGCAAGGAACGGACGGTCCGGAAGCTGGAGGCCATGCAGGCCAACCTCCAGCGACTTACGGACCTCACCGGGGAAATCCGCCGCCAGTTGACGCCCCTTGGAAAACAGGCGGAAGTGGCCCGCCGTGCCCAGCGCGTCCAGTTCGACGTCAGGGATGCCCGGGCCCGGCTGCTCGCCGATGACCTCGTCCAGCTGCAGCAGGCGCTGGAGCAGGACGTGGCGGACGAGGCCGCGCTCAAAGCCCGGCGGACCGCCGTCGAGGAGGAACTCGAAGCCGGGCGCAGGCAGCAGGCAAGGCTGGAGCAGCTGGCAGCCGAAGCCACGCCCCGCCTCAACGCCGCCCGTGACACGTGGTACCGGCTCTCCACTGCACGCGAACGCCTTCGGTCGCTCGGTTCGCTGGCCACCGAACGCAGCCGCTTGCTGGGTTCCGAAGACACCGTGGCGCCTTCCGGGCGGGATCCCGAACAGCTTGAGCGCCAGGCAGCCAGGGTGCGGCAGGAGCTGGCTGAGCTCGAACAGGACATCCAGGCCAGAGGGGCCGCACTGGACACCGCCAGCGCCGCCAAGGCGGAAGCAGAGCAGGCTGCCCAGGCAGAGGACCGCCGGCTCACGGCGCAGCTCCGGGCGGCAGCGGACCGGCGGGAGGGCCTGGCCCGCCTGGCCGGACAAGTAGCCGCCGCCAGGTCCCGGGTGGAGTCCGCGCAGGCGGAGCTGGGCCGGCTGCGGGAGTCCCTTGCCGCCGGCACGGAACGGCGTGCCCGTGCCCAGGCCGAGTTCACCGCACTGGAAAACCAGGTGGCCGGCGTGGAAGAAGGGGAGGAGTCCCTGGACGCCGACTATGAGGCTGCCAGCGAAGCACTGGACACCGTCCTTCAGCAGATCGCCGGCCTCAAGGCCGCGGTCAATGAGGGAGTCCGCAAGCGGGACGCCCTCGCCGCCCGGCTCGAGGCTCTCAAGCTCGGACTGGACCGCAAGGATGGGGCCCGGCATGTGCTGGAGTCCGGGCTGCCGGGAGTGCTGGGCACCCTGGCAGCCGGGATCACGGTGCAGGGCGGTTATGAGGCGGCGGTCGCCGCCGCGCTGGGGGAAGCATCCGAGGCTGTCCTGGTCCAGGACGAGGATACGGCGGCCGCAGTCCTGCAGATGCTCAAGGACGACGACGCCGGGCGGGCATCGCTGTTTTTGGCATCGGCCGCGGCGGTCCACCGGGAGGACGGGCAGGACGTGCCGCTGCCCGGCGGAGCGCAATGGGCTGCCGACCTGGTGGACGGACCTGCCAGTCACGTCCCGCTGGTCCGGCACCTGCTGTCCGGGACCGCCGTCGTCACCGGCATCGACGCCGCGGCCGCGCTCGTGGCCTCGCAGCCCGGGCTCACGGCCGTCACCCGCGAAGGGGACGTGTTCACCGCTGTATCCGCTGCCGGCGGTTCAGCCAAGGCACCGTCCCTCCTTGAGGTGCAGGCGGCAGTGGACGACGCCGACCGGGGCCTCTCGGCGGTCACGGCGGACCTGGAGCGGAACAGGTTCGCCCTGGCCGCCGCCGAGGCCCGGCGCGCCGAAGCCCAGGAGGCGGCAGACGCTGCCCTGGACAGGCTGCACGAATCCGATGCCCGCCTCGCTGCCGTCGCTGAACGCCTGGGCCACCTCAACTCTGTACTGCGCAGCGCAGTCGGCGAGAGTGAGCGCCTGGCAGCCTCCCTGGCACGTGCGGAGGAGAACGTTGCCGCGGAGGAGGAAGCGCTCGCTGCCATCACCACCCGGCTGGCTGCTGCCCAGGAAGCTCCCGTTGAAGAGGAGCCCTCCACCGAACGGCGGGACGCGCTGGCCCGTGCCGCATCCGCCGCCCGCGCAGCGGAAGTGGAGGCGCGGTTGTCCCTGCGCAGTGCCGAAGAGCAGGTGGCCGCCACCCGCAACAGGGTGGCATCCCTTGAGAGGGCCGCCGCCACCGAACGCCGCGCCCGGGAGGAAGCGGCCCAGCGCGCCTTGCGCCGCCGCATCCAGGCCAGGCGTGCCGCCGCGGTATCCGCAGCCGTGAAAATGTCGCTGCGGTACGTGGACGTCTCCGTGGACCTCGCCCGGCACGAACGGGACCTGGCCGAGGAAAACCGCGAACAGCGTGACCGTGGGCTGCGGGACATCCGGGAAGCGAATGATGCCCTGGCACGCGAACTGGCTGACCTCACCGACAACGTGCACCGGGACGAGCTGGCGCGGGCCCGGCAGCGTGCCAGGATCGAGGCGGTGGAAACCCGGTCCGTGGACGAACTGGGCATCACCCCCGAAGCCCTGGTGGCAGAGTTCGGGCCGCAGGTCCCGGTACCCGTGCCCGCGGAGGAGACCGGTGACAAGTGGGCGGCACTTCGCGCTCCCGTTGATGCCGGCGGGGAAGAGATCCTGGAAGGGAAGCCCTACGTCCGGCAGGAGCAGGAGAAGCGGCTGCGCAAGGCCGAACGGGACCTGGCCAGCCTGGGCAAGGTGAACCCCCTGGCGCTGGAGGAATTCGCGGCGCTGGAGGAGCGGCACCAGTTCCTCAGCACCCAGCTTGAGGACCTGAAGGCCAGCCGCCGGGACCTGCTGGACATCATCAAGGAAGTGGATGACCGGGTCCAGCGCGTCTTCGCCGAGGCGTTCGAGGACACCCAGGCCCAGTTCGTGCGCGTTTTCGAGCGGCTCTTTCCCGGCGGCGAAGGCCGGCTGGTCCTCACCGACCCGGAGGACATGCTCACCACAGGCATCGAAGTGGAGGCCCGTCCTGCCGGCAAGAAGATCAAACGGCTGTCACTGCTGTCCGGCGGCGAGCGGTCCCTGACCGCAGTGGCGCTGCTGGTGGCCATCTTCAAGGCGCGGCCCTCGCCGTTCTACGTCATGGACGAGGTGGAGGCGGCACTGGACGACACCAATCTCGGCCGGCTGATCACCATCTTCGAGGAACTTCGGGAGTCCAGCCAGCTCATCGTGATCACCCACCAGAAACGGACCATGGAGGTGGCGGACGCCCTGTACGGCGTGACCATGAGGGGCGATGGCGTCTCCACCGTGATCAGCCAGCGCCTGGGCGCTGAGGTGTAGCAGCGGCGGTGGCGCAGCAGCCCGCGGGCCCGCATAGGGGCAGGTCAGGGGCGCAGTGGGCGCCGGAACCGGCGGGGCTGTTTGTGAGAAGCTAGGGGAGTGAATGACATCCTTCCCATTGTCCTGTCCATTCTTGCTGCGCTGGTGGTCATCGGCGGGCTGATTCCGGTCCTGCTCAAGACGCGGAGGAACATCACCCGGTACCCCGGCACCCGCGACGCCAACGACCCGGAGATCCGTTCCGGCGGCAGCACCGCGGTGGCGGACAGAACCGGCACCATAGAACGCGGAACTCCGGCAGGCGTGGACCTCGACGGGCTGGACACCACCACGGTTCCGGATGACGCTGCCGGGCTGGAAACCATCCCGGTCGAAACCCCGCTGCCCGTCGCGGGACGCCTCATCCGGCTCCGTGAGCGGCTGGTCCGCTCCAACAACATCATGGGCAAGGGCCTGCTGGCGCTGCTCTCCAGCGACCGGATCGACGAGAACGTCTGGGACGAGGTGGAGGAAACACTCCTGCTCGCGGATCTCGGAACCGAACCCACCATGCAACTGGTGGATGCCCTGCGGGAACGGGTCAAGGTGCTGGGCGCCCGGACCCCCGAACACGTTAAGGCCATGCTCCGGGAAGAACTGATCAAGCTCGTGGACCCCTCCATGGACCGCAGCCTGAATGTCCAGCGGCATGCGGACAAGCCTGCCGTGATGATGGTGGTGGGCGTGAACGGCGTGGGCAAGACCACCACTGTGGGCAAGCTGGCCCGCGTGCTGGTGGCCGAGGACAAGGACGTCCTGCTGGGCGCCGCTGACACGTTCCGCGCCGCCGCCGCCGAACAGCTGGCCACGTGGGGGCAGCGCGTCGGCGTTCCCACCGTGAAGTCGGACATCGACGGCGCCGACCCCGCCTCCGTTGCCTACGAGGCAGTGAAGGCGGGCATCGAGCAGGAAGTGGACGTTGTCATGATCGACACCGCCGGGCGCCTGCAGAACAAGGTGGGCCTGATGGACGAACTGGGCAAGGTCAAGCGCGTGGTGGAGAAGCTGGCCGAGGTGGACGAGGTCCTGCTGGTGCTGGATGCCACCACCGGCCAGAACGGACTGAACCAGGCAAGGGTCTTCTCAGAGGTGGTCAACATCACCGGCATCGTGCTGACCAAGCTGGACGGAACCGCCAAAGGCGGCATCGTCGTCGCCATCCAGAAGACCCTCGGGGTGCCCGTCAAACTCATCGGTCTGGGCGAAGGCGCGGACGACCTGGCCCCGTTCGACACCGAAGGCTTTGTCGACGCCCTGCTGAATTAGCAGGGCGGCCGGGGAGCCGGAAGCCCGCGGGGAAGGCTAGGCAGCGGCCGTCCGCAAGGATTCCCGCGTGGGCAGCCAGCCGGCCGCGGCCAGGAGCATGACGCCGCCGGTCACGCCGAAAGCCCAGCCGAAGCCCAGCCGGTCCGCGAGCAGCCCGGCCGCCACCGGGCCAACGATCGCTCCGACGTCGGACGTCATCTGGTAGACGGCCAGCACCTTGCCGCCGGAACGTGTGTTGCCAACGACGTCCGCCACAGCGGCCTGCTGGGCCGGACCGAAAAGGCCGGACCCGACGCCGGCAAGCGTCGATGCCGCAAGAAACCAGGGCAGGTCGGAAGTAAAGCCGATCGCCGCAGTTGAGACGGCTGCCACCAGCAGACCGGAGATCATCATGGGCTTGCGTCCCAGCGAGTCCGCCAGCCGCCCCGAAAAGGTGAGTGCGGCTGCATTCCCGGCAGCAAACACGGCCAGCGCCAGTCCGGCCGCCTGTGGGCCTGCCCCGAAGGCGGCCGCGGCGAACAGCGGCACCGTTGCCATCCGGACGCCAAACGTGGCCCAGCCGTTGGCAAAGCTGGACAGGAGGGCCGACCGGTAGGTTCCGGCTGCCAGGGCTTCGCCAAAGCGCATGTCCGGTGGACGGTGCTGGGCCTCGCCGCCGTCCCGGCGTTGATGGCTGAGCTGGGTCTGCACCACGAACGCGGCAACCAGCAGGGCTGCCGCGTAGGCAAGGAACGGGACCCGCAGGCCCAGCCCCGCCAGCAGCCCGCCCACAATCGGCCCGCACACATTTCCGATCAGGAAAGCGGACGCATAGGCTCCTGACACCCTCCCCCTGCTCTTGGGCGGCGCCAGCCGGACCACCAGGGCCATCGACGCCACCGTGAACATCACGGACCCGGCTCCGCCGAGGCCGCGGAACAGCAGCAGCTGCCAGTAGTCCTGCGCGAACGCGCACGCCGCCGTGGACAATGCGACGATCAACAGCCCAGCCACATAGACCGGACGCTCTCCGCGCTTGCCGATCAGGGCGCCGCCGGCGGGCGCAAACGCCAGGCGCATGAAGGCAAAAATTGCCACGATGACCGCGGCCTCGGTGTTCCCCACCCCGAAGGTTGTTGCGAACTGGGGCAATACAGGCGCAACGAGCCCGAATCCAAGCGCAATGAGGAACGCGGCGGCCAGCATCACCTTGATGTCGCGGGGAAGCTTCTCCCGCTGCGGCCTTAGCCAGGCCAGAAACCTCGAGGTGGCGCCGCTTTCGCGGGGTGTTGCCGTCATGGTGCAGGAGTCCTTGCAGGAAAGGGAGCCGGGTGGCTGCGCGGGTGCGGAAACATAACCGTAACAAGGCGGATATGCACCATTTACTTCCTAGAGGTTGTTGTAACAGGCCGGCAATCTAAATCCTCCGCGGGCGAAACACGCCGCCCACAGACTCTTTACAGGACGCAAAAAGGCGTTGGCAGGCGGAGTACTCCGCAAGATTCGATGAGAGAGGACGTGCACCATGGAACTTACCGCAGGTCACGTTTGGGTCATGGTGGCGGCAGCCCTTGTGCTGTTCATGACACCCGGTCTGGCATTTTTCTACGGCGGCATGACCCGCGCCAAGGCAGCCCTGAACATGATGATGATGAGTTTCATCTCCATCGGCATGGTGGGCGTTGTCTGGGTGCTGTGGGGCGCCTCCATGAGCTCCGGTGAAGGATTCCTGGAAATCGTGGGCAACCCGTTCGCCACGTTCGGCCTTGAGGGCATCACCACCCCTGACGGTTTGATCAAGGTGGGCTACGCCGCCACCTTCGCCATCATTACGGTGGCCTTGATCAGCGGCGCCATCGCCGACCGCGCAAAGTTCGGCGCCTGGTCCGTCTTCGTCCCCGTGTGGGTCACCCTAGTGTACTGCCCGCTGGCCTACATGGTGTGGGGCGGCGGTCTCTTCGGCCCCGAAGGAGCCATCGGCAAGGCCCTCGGCCCCGCCATCGACTTCGCCGGCGGTACCGTGGTCCACATCAACGCAGGTGTGGCAGCGCTCGTCCTCGTCCTGATCATTGGCAACCGCAAGGGCTTCGGCAAGGACCCGAACCACCGCCCGCACAACATCCCGTTCGTCATGCTCGGCGCGGCCATCCTCTGGTTCGGCTGGTTCGGTTTCAACGGCGGTGCTGCCACCACCGCTGAACAGGGCGGCCTGATCTGGATCAACACCCTCGCAGCCCCGGCCGCGGCCATGCTCGGCTGGCTGGTCACCGAACGCATCCGCGACGGTCACCCCACCTCCCTGGGCGCAGCCTCCGGTGTTGTTGCGGGCCTCGTGGCCATCACCCCCGCCTGCGCCAACGTCAGCCCGGTTGGAGCCCTCGGCCTCGGTGTGGTGGCCGGTGTAGCCTCCGCCCTGGCAGTCGGCCTGAAGTTCCGCTGGGGCTTTGATGACTCGCTGGACGTCGTCGGCGTCCACCTGGTTTCGGGCATCATCGGCACCGTGGCCCTGGGCTTCATCGCACTGCCCACGGACGGTGCCGGCGGCGGACTCTTCTACGGCGGCGGACTGACCCAGCTCTGGGCGCAGCTCGCGGCAGCCGGCATCGCCATCGCGTACTCCACGGTCCTGACGGCCATCATTGCGCTGGCCATCCACAAGACCATGGGTTTCCGGGTTTCGCAGGAACAGGAAACGGTGGGTGTGGACCTCAGCCTGCACGCCGAGACTGCCTACGAGTTCGGCCTGAGCGGCCACGGCGGAAGCTTCCAGCCGCTGCACGACATGATCACGGGCAAGGGCCAGGGCGAGCCGCACGAGCCGGTCCAGGCGGCGCCGGGTGCACAGAAGTCACAGTCAGCAACAGGTAAGGAAAGCGTGGGGGCATGAGACTGATTACTGCAATCATCAGGCCGGAAAAGCTCGAAACCGTCAGGGAAGGACTGGAAGCCTACGGCGTCCAGGGCCTCACCGTCAGCGCGGCCAGCGGATACGGCCGGCAGCGCGGCTACACCGAGGTCTACCGCGGGGCCGAATACAACGTGGACCTCCTGCCTAAGATCCGGGTGGAAGTCCTGGCCACGGACGAGCAGGCCGACGACATCCTGGACGTGATCATTGCCAGTTCCAATACCGGCAGGGCCGGGGACGGCAAGGTCTGGACCATGGACGTCCATGAAGCAGTAAGGGTCCGGACCGGGGAGCGCGGAGTAGCCGCCATCTAGCCAGGACCCATATACAGAACGGCAAAGCAGGACGGGCGGGAACCGAAAGGTTCCTGCCCGTCCTGCTTGTTCTTAATGGTGCCCTCGCCGCCCGGGCCGGTAACTGTTCAGCCCTTGCGCCGGTTGGTGGGCCATGATGCCGGGCCGGCCGAACCGGCGTCGTACTCTTCAAGCGGGACATCCCCCCGCTCCCACGCCTTGAGCACCGGTTCAACGATCCGCCAGCAGTCCTCCGCGGTGTCACTGCGGACGGACAGCAACGGGTCGCCGGTCAGCACCCCCTCCAGCACTTCGCCGTAGGGCAGCAGGTCGGAGGCACTCAGTTCTGCTTCCAGGGCCACACGGCCCAGGCTGAAGATGTTTCCGGGGCCGTTGACGTCGACGTCGAACTCCAGCGTGTCGGGGCCGAATCCGATCCGCAGCTGGTTGGGGGAGTCCACCCCGGTGAAGCCCTGGGGCAGGTGGGGCACCGGCAGGAAGGTGACCACCGCTTCCTTGCGTTTGTCACCCAGGGCCTTGCCCGAGCGGAGGATGAAGGGCACGCCCTGCCAGCGCCAGTTGTCGATGCCCACCTGGATCTCGGCAAGCGTTTCCGTTTCCCGTCCGGGATCCACGCCTTCCTCCCTGGCGTAGTCGGGGACGTCCTTGCCGGCCAGGGAACCGGCCGTATAGCGCGCCCTGCGCGTTGATTCGGTGAAGGGGGCTTTGACGCTGCTGGCCCGCAGGACGGTGGAGACGGCATCGCGAAGGTCGCGCTCGCCGATGGTGGCAGGGGGTTCGATGGCCATGATCGCCATGACCTGCAGGAGATGGCTCTGGATCATGTCGCGGAGGGCCCCGGCGCCGTCGTAGTAGCGCGCGCGGCCTTCCAGGGCCAGGTCCTCGTCAAAGAAGATCTCCACCTTCTCCACGTGCTGCCGGTTCCACACGGGCTCCAGGAAGTTGTTGGCGAACCGCAGGCCCAGGATGTTCAGGACGGTGGCCTTGCCCAGGAAGTGGTCCACCCGGTGGATGTGGTCCTCGGGGACAAGCCGGGCCAAAGTCCGGTTGAGGGACCGTGCGGATTCCTCGCTGGAGCCGAAGGGCTTCTCCATCACCAGGCGCGTGCCTTCCGGGACCTCTTCCGGCTGGAGCGTCTCGCAGGCCGCCTGGCTGACTCTGGGCGGCAACGCAAAGTAGACGGCCACCGGGCCTTCCAGTCCCTTGAGCAGGGCTGCCAGGGCACCCTTGGCCGTGACGTCCACCTGGTGGTACACGGTCTCCTTTTGCAGCAGCTCGAGGGCGTCCTTCCCCGACCTGTCCGCTGCGCCGGCTGCCGAGGCGAACGATGACTGGACCCGCTCCCGCCATTGTTCCGGCGTCCACGGATCCGAGCCGGCACCCACCAGGGTGAGGCCCTCCGCGCGCCCTGCACTGACCAGCCGCGCCAGGCCCGGCAGCAGGAGCCGGCCGGTGAGGTCGCCCGAGGCACCGAGGATGAGCAGGGTCTTCACTGTTGTTTGGCTCGTCATTTTGCCAGCATGCCACCTACCGTGCCTGACTTGATACCCTAGATAGTCGAGTCCCGATCATCCACTGAAAGAAGTGCACGTCGCGTGTTCAATTCACTCTCTGACCGGTTGACAGCAACCTTCAAGAATCTCCGCGGTAAAGGCAGGCTCACCGAGGCCGACGTCGATGCCACCGTCCGGGAGATCCGCCGCGCCCTTCTGGATGCCGATGTTGCCGTTCCCGTGGTGCGTGAGTTCACTGGCCGGGTCCGTGAACGCGCCCTGGGTGCCGAGGTCTCGGCTGCACTGAATCCCAGCCAGCAGATCGTCAAGATCGTTAACGAGGAACTCCAGGAGATCCTCGGCGGCGAAACCCGGCGGATCCGGCTGGCCAAGAACGGCCCCACCGTCATCATGCTCGCCGGTCTCCAGGGTGCCGGCAAGACCACCCTGGCCGGCAAGCTGTCCAAGTGGTTGAAGGCCCAGGGCCACAGCCCCATGCTGGTGGCCTGTGACCTGCAGCGCCCCAACGCCGTCACCCAGCTCCAGGTGGTGGGCCAGCGCGCCAACGTGCCTGTCTTCGCCCCGCACCCCGGAGCCACCTCCACCGAGCTGGACCAGCCCGCAGGCGATCCCGTCGCGGTCGCCCGCGCCGGCGTCGAGGAAGCCCGCCAGAAGCTGCACGATGTCGTCATCGTCGACACTGCCGGCCGCCTGGGCGTGGACGCCGACATGATGGAACAGGCGCGCCAGATCCGCCGGGCCATCGTGCCCAACGAAGTCCTCTTCGTGATCGACTCCATGATCGGCCAGGACGCCGTGAACACGGCGCTTGCCTTCGACGAAGGCGTGAACTTCACCGGCATCGTGCTGTCCAAGCTCGACGGCGACGCCCGCGGCGGTGCCGCGCTTTCGGTCGCGTCGGTCACCGGCAAGCCGGTCATGTTCGCCTCCACCGGCGAAGGTTTGGATGATTTCGAACTCTTCCACCCGGACCGCATGGCTTCCCGCATCCTGGACATGGGCGACATCCTCACGCTCATCGAACAGGCCGAAAAGGCCTGGGACAAGGATGAAGCCGCCCGGATGGCGAAGAAGTTCGCCGACCAGGAAGACTTCACCCTCGAAGACTTCCTGGCCCAGATGCAGCAGATCCGCAACATGGGCTCCATGAAGAAGATGCTCATGATGATGCCGGGTGCGCAGAACATCCGGCAGCAGCTGGAGCAGTTCGACGAGCGCGAGATCGACCGCGTCGAGGCAATCGTCCGCTCCATGACGCCGCACGAGCGGCTTGCGCCCAAGATCATCAACGGCTCACGGAGGGCCCGCATCGCCCGTGGCTCCGGCGTCCACGTCTCCGAGGTCAACGGCCTGCTGGAGCGCTTCGCCCAGGCCCAGAAGATGATGAAGAAAATGGCCCAGGGCGGCATGCCGGGAATGCCCGGGATGCCGGGGCTGCCCGGTGCCGGCGGCGGTGCACGGAAGAACGCCAAGAACGCGCCCAAGAAGAAGGCAAAGTCCGGCAACCCGGCCAAGGCTGCCCAGGAGCGCAAGGAAGCGGAAGCCCGACGTGCCAACGCTGCGAAGGCACTGCCCACCGGCGCCGCCTTCGGCCAGCAGGGCGGCGACTTCGATCCGTCCCAGCTGAACCTCCCCAAGGGATTCGACAAGTTCCTGGGCAAGTAGCAGCAACCCCAATTAAGTAGCGCCAGGTGTCGTTTTGATCGTTCAAAACGACACCTGGCGCTACTTACCTGGGATGTCAGCGCCGTGGAATAGGGTTGGGACATGTTCAAGCAGAGGGTAGTGTTCGTGCACGGCGCCGGGACTTTTGGCGCCGCTGCGTGGCCGCGCCAGCACGGCATGGCACTGTCCTATGACGCATTGTTCCTCCGCCGGCACGGCTTTGATGCCGTCGCGGAGCCACTTGAGTCCTCTTTCGCCGAGGACACCGCCATCATCCTGCGGTCCCTGGCCGACGATGGCCGCGGTGCCGCCGGCGGCCATGTGGTGGCGCACGCCCAGGGGGCCATCGCGGCCATGATGGCCGCGGTTGAACGTCCGGACCTGGTCTTTTCGCTGACGCTCGTGGAGCCGGCCTGCCTCTCCCTGACGGCAGAGCTTCCGGCCACGGCGGCACACATCAGCCTGATGCAGCCCCTCTTCGATGTCCGCCACCAGCTCGGCGACGAAGACTTCCAGCGCGAATTCGTCCGGCGGGTCTTTGCCACCGACCTCCAGCAGCCCGCCACCACGGAGGAAAAGAGGTCCGCCCGCAGGTTGCGGCTCCAGGCCCCCTCGTGGGAGGCGCCGCTGCACATCGTTCCCGGTGTGCCCACGCTGGTCCTGACCGGCGGGTGGGAACCGCTCTACGAGGAGATTGCCGGCTACCTGCGGGAGACCGGTGCCCTGCACCGCGTTGCCGCGGGAGGGCACCGGCCCCATGACTCCCCGGACGGGGACCGGGCCGTCCGGCAGTTCATCCGCCAGGTCAGCCGGAGCCAGCCCGCCCGGGCCTCCTAGCTGTCAGCAGGAACCCGGAGTTCCGGCAGGTAGACCTTGCCGCCGGCCGCCAGGAACTCTTCGCTTTTCTCCCGCATGCCCGATGCCACATTGGCCCGGGCAGCCTGCGCCTCCGCGGAGCCGAACTCGTCCCGGATGTCCTGGCTGATCCGCATCGAGCAAAACTTGGGCCCGCACATGGAACAGAAGTGCGCCGTCTTGGCAGGCTCTGCCGGCAGGGTCTCGTCGTGGAATGCCTCCGCCGTCACCGGGTCCAGGGACAGCGCGAACTGGTCCCGCCAGCGGAACTCGAACCGCGCTTTGGACAATGCGTCGTCCCGTTCGTGCGCCCCCGGGTGGCCCTTGGCCAAGTCCGCGGCATGGGCGGCGATCTTGTAGGTGATCACTCCGGTCTTGACGTCGTCCTTGTTGGGCAGGCCCAGGTGCTCCTTGGGCGTGACGTAGCACAGCATGGCAGTGCCGTACCGGGCAATTTCGGTGGCACCGATTGCGGAGGTGATGTGGTCATAGCCGGGGGCCACGTCCGTCACCAGCGGACCCAGGGTGTAGAACGGCGCCCCCTTGCAGAGTTCCTGCTGCCGCTCGACGTTTTCCCGGACCAGGTGGAAGGGAACGTGGCCCGGTCCCTCCACCATCACCTGCACGTCGTACTCCCACGCACGCTGGGTGAGCTCGGCAAGCGTGTCCAGCTCCGCGAACTGGGCGGCGTCGTTGGCGTCCGCCGTCGAGCCGGGACGGAGGCCGTCACCGAGCGAGAAGGAAACGTCGTACTTCGCGAAAATTTTGCACAGCTCATCGAAGTGCGTGTACAGGAAGTTCTCCTGGTGGTGGGCCAGGCACCAGCCGGCCATGATGGAGCCGCCGCGCGAGACAATGCCCGTCACCCTGTCGGCCGTCAGCGGCACATAGCGAAGCAGAACCCCGGCGTGGATGGTCATGTAGTCCACGCCCTGCTCACACTGTTCAATCACGGTGTCGCGGAAGATTTCCCATGTGAGGGCATTGGCCTCGCCGTTGACTTTTTCCAGGGCCTGGTAGATGGGCACGGTGCCGATGGGGACCGGGGAGTTGCGGATGATCCACTCCCGGGTGGTGTGGATATCGTCTCCGGTGGAGAGGTCCATCACGGTGTCCGCGCCCCACTGCGTTGCCCACTGCAGCTTGTCCACCTCTTCGGCGATGGAGCTTGTCACGGCCGAGTTGCCGATGTTGGCGTTGATCTTCACCAGGAAGGCCTTGCCGATGATCATCGGTTCGGACTCCGGATGGTTGATGTTGCTCGGGATGATGGCGCGGCCGGCAGCCAGTTCGCTCCGGACCAACTCCACGTCGCAGTTCTCGCGCAGCGCCACGAAACGCATCTCCTGGGTGATGATTCCCTGCCGGGCATAGTGCATCTGGGTCACCGTCCGGCCGTCGACGGCGCGGCGGGGCACTGGCTGGGCGCCCTTCCACTCAGCCGAGGCAGCACCCCGGCGGACGGCCGACCGGCCGTCGTCGAGCAGGTTGCGTTCCCTGCCGCGGTAGGCCTCGGTGTCCCCGCGCGCCGCGATCCACTCCGAGCGGAAGGGCTGCAGGCCGCGGACGGGGTCGCTTCCCGGCCCGGCGGTCCGGTAGGTCCGGAAAGGTGGGTTCGGCTGCCCGTTGGGGGACGGCTCCAGGGCAATTTCCGTGACCGGTACGCGGATTCCGGACGCGGCGTCATCGATGAACGCCAGTGAATGCGACGCCAAGGACTGCGTCACCTGTGGCCCGGATTCTGCTCCTGACTTCCCGGTGGACGGCAGGTGGGCAGGGTTCAACTGGGTGTTTTGTGTACTCAAGGGAATACTCACTTCCTTCGCCGGCATTACCCGGACAGGTTCAACGGTCGCAGGCTGCGTCAGCCCGATCTCAGCCCCTGCAAGGGCACCCGTGTGGTCAGGAAAGAAGCTACCACAGGGGCCCCGAAGAGCCTTGTCACATTCGCGGGTGCTAGCCTGACCGGGCATCGAAAGGAAGCCCGATGGCAGACATCATTTACTTTCGCGGACCCGTCCTCACCGCACCGGACCGGGTCCGCCATGGACTCTGGTCGGTGGACGGCAAGCTCACCTTCAACCGGCCTGGTGCCGTTCCGGGGCGGGTGCTCGACGGCTGGGTGCTGCCGGGGTTCGCTGACGCCCACTGCCACATTGGACTGGGTCCCGCCGGCCCGGTGGAACCTGCAGTGGCCCGGGACCAGGCGCTGGCCGACCTCAACGCCGGAACCCTCCTGGTCCGCGACGCCGGCTCACCTGCCGATACCCGCTGGATGCAGGGCGGCCGGGACTTCCCGCTGCTGATCCGAGCCGGGCGCCACCTGGCCCGCACGCGCCGCTACCTGCGCGGCTTTGCCGAGGAGGTTGAGCCCGAAGGCCTTGTGGAGGCCGTGCGGAAACAGGCGCGCGACGGCGACGGCTGGGTCAAACTGGTGGGGGACTGGATCGACCGCAGCGCCGGTGACCTCGCGCCGTCCTTTCCGGCCGCCGTCGTGCATGATGCCGTTCAGGCCGCCCATGACGAAGGTGCCCGGGTCACGGCGCATTGCTTCGCCGAGGACACGCTGGACCAGATGCTGGACGCCGGCATCGACTGCATCGAGCACGCCACCGGGCTGCTGCCCAGGCACCTGCCCCGGTTCGTGGAGCAGGATGTGCCGATCGTGCCCACCCTCATCAACATCGCCACCTTCCCCGATATCGCTGCCCAGGCGGATGCCAAGTTCCCGCGCTATGCGGCCCACATGCGCGCCCTCTGGGAACGCAGGCTGGAACGGGTGGCCGAAGCCCATGCCGCCGGAGTGCGCATCTTTGCCGGGACGGATGCCGGCAGCGTGATCCGCCACGGCAGGATCGCCGATGAGATCCTCGCCCTGCACAGCGCAGGCCTGCCCATGGAAGCGGCCCTGGACGCTGCCTGCTGGGCAGCCCGCACCTGGCTGGGAGCGGACAACCTGGCGGAAGGTGCGCGGGCCGACGTCGTGGTATGCCGGGAAGACCCGCGCGCCGTCCCGGGAACCATCACGGCCCTGGAACATGTAGTGCTGGGCGGCCGCATCATCCGCTGAGCTGACGAGTCCGGCACTTGGAATAAATTGAAGCTTCAAGTAATTTTAATGTGTGACAGGCCGCCAACGGGACGGCCTCCAATACAAGGAGCCTTCACATGACCGAAGCAGCCAGCAGCCAGGATCTTCTTCCCGCCGACCTCGCCATGGGCACGGTAATGCTCAAGGTCGGCGACATGTTGGTCATGACCGACTACTACCAGCGCGCCCTGGGCCTGGAGGCGGTGGCTGAGCAGGACGGCGGCCTCTACCTTGGCAGGCTCGGCAGGCCGCTGGTCCACCTGGCGCCGGCGCCAGGGCTGCACCTTCCCGGCAGGGGGGAAGCTGGCCTGTTCCACACCGCCCTGTTGTTCGAGGACCAGGCTTCCCTCGCCGCCACCATCGCCACGGCCGCCCAGTACGAGCCCCGCTCCTTCACCGGCAGCGCCGACCACCTGGTCAGTGAGGCCTTCTACTTCACCGATCCCGAGGGCAACGGCATCGAGCTGTACTGGGACCGGCCGCGCAGCAACTGGTCCTGGAACGGGACGGATGTGGTGATGGACAGCCTCGCGCTTCCGCCACAGCGCTACCTGGAGCAGCACCTCACCGAGAAGTCCCTCGAGGGCCAGCGGCAGACGTCCGCCGGTGTGGGGCACGTCCATCTTCAGGTGGGCGACGTCCAGACTGCCAGGGATTTCTACGTGGGCACCCTTGGCTTCGAGAAGACGGCAGGCTGGCATGGGCAGGCACTGTTCGTTTCCGCGGGCCGTTACCACCACCACATGGCCATGAACGTCTGGAACAGCCGCGGCGCCGGCCCCCGAAAAGACACCCTTGGGCTGGGGGAGGTGCTCATCGAGGTTCCCTCCGGTGACGACGTCGGGGCGCTGGCTGACCGCCTCAAAGTCGCCGGGGTGCCCGCCCACCACACCGGTGCGGAGCTCCGGTTCGAGGACCCGTGGCGCAACCGGCTCCGGGTGGCCGTCCGCTGACCGGTCCTCCGGCTCCGGCGTGCACGGGCGGGCCCGCAACTACTAGGCTGATTCCGTACGGCCGGGCTGCAGGCAGCCGGCACGCAGTTCCGCCAACGGAAGAAGGGCACCCGCCATGGGCTTCACCGAGATCTTTGTCGCCACCCATGACACCGCGCTGAAACGCGCCGGCATCCTCGACGAAGGAAGTGGCTCCTCGGCGGACAGCGGGCCTGCGGGCCAGGCAGTGCGGATCCAGGGCATCAGTGACTTCGAAGTTGAACAGCTGGGTGATCTTGCCGGGACTGCGGTCCACGCCGGCGGTGCCGACTATGAACTCACCATGGTGGACGTCGCCAGCGATTCCCTCCTTGCCGTTCCGCCGGCCATGGTTCGCGCCCTGGCCGACCTGCTCTCCTATGAGACCGAAGGCGAAGGCAATGTCCTTGACGACGTAGCCGAACAGTGGGCCGGGCAGGAGGATATGCCGTTCGGCGCCTCGCAGGCCAGGACCTATGTGCAGCAGGTGGCCGAACTGGCGGCTTCACTCGACGATTCCGAGCGGACTGGCCTGTACGTCTGGTCCGCCTGACCCGGGTGATGCCGGCTTGGGTACCCTTCAGTGCGCCACGGGCTGGCTGCGGCGGCCGGCGTGGCGGGCCAAGTCGAAATAACAGCGCTCATCTGGCACAATAAACAGGTACTCGATCTGCGTGGCCCCTCTCTCCGCGTCCGGATCCTGTCCTTCGAACCCGCAAGTATGGCCCGCCCCACGGGTGCAGAAAGCCGGGTTCACCCCTTTTTCTGAAACAGGAGTGACCACAAAAGTGGCCGTAAAGATTCGCCTTAAGCGCTTCGGCAAGATGCGCGCCCCGTACTACCGCATCGTCGTCGCGGACTCACGCACCAAGCGTGACGGCCGTGCCATCGAGGAAATCGGCAAGTACCACCCCACCGAAGAGCCCTCGTACATCGAGGTCAACTCCGAGCGTGCGCAGTACTGGCTCTCCGTCGGCGCCCAGCCGTCCGAGCAGGTTGCCGCGATCCTGAAGATCACCGGTGACTGGCAGAAGTTCAAGGGCCTGCCGGGCCAGGAAGGCACCCTCAAGACCAAGGTCGAGAAGGAAGCCTTCGTTGCCCCGGAGAAGGGCTCGGTCATCATCCCGGAAGCCATCACCAAGAAGGCCTCCAAGCCTGACGCTGCCGAGGCCCCGGCCGACGCCGAAGCTGAGACCACCGAGGCTGAGTAAATTGCTGGCAGAAGCGCTGGAACACCTGGTCCGCGGAATCGTCGATTCCCCGGATGACGTCAAGGTCAGCTCCAAGAACAACCGCCGCGGGGACACCCTCGAGGTCCGCGTTCATCAGGACGACCTGGGACGGGTGATCGGCCGCCAGGGCCGCACGGCCCGCGCATTGCGCACCGTGGTGGCAGCACTGGCCGGCGGCGAACCGGTGAGGGTCGACGTCGTCGATACCGACCGCCGCCGCTGAGCGCTCGGCAACATCCAGCTTTGCTCCGGCCCCTTCACCATCAGGTGGAGGGGCCGGAGTGCTTTTCACGAGAACCACCACAACCGGGAACAGAGGGAACAGATGCAGCTTCAGGTGGCACGGATTGGCAAGCCGCACGGCATTCGCGGGGAAGTCACCGTCCAGGTGCTGACCGACGCTCCGGAGGACCGGTTCGTCCCGGGAACGGAATTCGTCGTTGAACCTGCCGCTTCCGGTCCCTTGACCGTGTCCAGTGCGCGGTGGAACAAGGACATCCTGCTGCTCGGCTTCGAGGAGGTGGCGGACCGCAACCAGGCCGAAACCCTCCGCGGCGCCAAGCTGTTCATCGATACCGAAGAATTGGACGTGGACGACGACGAGGGATGGTACGAGCATGAGCTCGTCGGCCTCGAGGCCCGTGTAGGGGCGCAGGTGGTGGGCAAGGTGACGGCACTGAATACGATGCCCGTGCAGGACCTGCTCATGGTCACCACCCCGGACGGGAAGGAAATCCTGATCCCGTTCGTGGAGCAGATTGTGCCCGAGGTGAATATCGAGGGAGGTTTCATCCTCCTCACCCCGCCGGACGGCCTCTTCGAACTCAACTCCGACGAAGCTTCCGCCCCTGAACCGGAAGGCACGGACTAGATGCGGATCGACGTCGTCAGCATCTTTCCTGAGTACCTCGCCCCGCTCGAACTCTCGCTGATCGGCAAAGCCCGCCAGGACGGAATCCTGGACCTGCACGTCCATGACCTCCGCAGTTTCACCACGGACAAGCACCGGTCCGTCGATGACACCCCGTACGGGGGCGGCGCCGGCATGGTCATGAAGCCTGAGCCCTGGGCGCAGGCCCTCTCGGCAGTGGCAGTGGGGCGTCCGGATCCGGAAAGCAGGCCGGTCCTGATCGTTCCATCGCCGGCGGGCGAACGGTTCACGCAGGCCCTCGCCTATGAACTGGCCGAGGAGCAGCACCTGGCGTTTGCATGCGGGCGGTATGAAGGCATCGATGAACGGGTCATCGAATGGGCGCAGGAGCACTTCACGGTCCGGCCGGTCAGCCTGGGCGACTATGTGCTGAACGGCGGCGAAGTGGCCGTCCTGGCCATGGTGGAAGCCATTGGCCGCCTGTTGCCCGGCGTGGTGGGGAACCCGGAGTCCCTGGTGGAGGAATCCCACTCCGACGGGCTCCTGGAGTATCCCGTCTACACCAAGCCCTCCGTTTGGCGCGACCGGGAGGTGCCGCCGGTGCTCCTTAGCGGCAACCACGGCAGGATTGCCCAGTGGCGGCGCCACGAGCAGTACCGCCGGACAGCAGAGCGGCGGCCGGACCTCCTGGAAGGGTTCGACGCCGGCAGCCTCCCGCGTGCAGACCGCACGGAATTGCACAACCTGGGGTACGACATCGTGGACGGCAGGCTGGCCCGCCGTCCGGAGCCGGCAGCCGGGCAGCAGGATTAGTACCCGACGAATTGGCGTAACCCTGCCACTGTGGCAAAATTAACCCTTGTGTCTGCTGGGTCCGCACCTGCCACAGGGGGTAGCGCGGCCAACAGCCGGACAACCGGCCCCATCAACCCTTGAAGCGGCCGGACCATTTTACTTTCGGCGGGGAGACCCGGCACGCCTTGCGGCGGCCGGACTTGCCTGCCGTGACCCAAAGTGAATGACCTGTGGCGTTCACCAGGAGTGCAATCATGCATATTCTCGACTCCGTCGATGCAGCCTCGCTGCGTAACGATGTTCCCGAATTCCGCGCCGGCGACACGCTCAAGGTGCACGTGAACATCATCGAAGGCAAGAACACCCGTGTCCAGGTCTTCCAGGGCTTCGTCCTGGGCCGCCAGGGCGACGGCGTGCGCGAAACCTTCACCGTCCGCAAGGTCTCCTTCGGTGTTGGCGTGGAGCGTACCTTCCCGGTGCACTCTCCGATCATCGAAAAGATCGAGGTTGTCACCAAGGGTGACGTCCGCCGCGCCAAGCTGTACTACATGCGTGCACTGCGCGGCAAGGCTGCCAAGATCAAGGAAAAGCGCGACTTCAGCTCCGCCAAGTAAGTTCTGCCCGGACTTACTGCCAGGCCGGAGCACGGCCGTAGCCGGCACGCGCCGGAGCAATGCCCCAGCGCCAGGATACGGACCATGCACCAGACAAAACGCCAGCCCCGCAAAACGGGCTGGCGTTTTGTTTTACTGGCAGTGGTCCTGGCCGTGGCCATCAGCGGGGTGGCCCGGTCCTTGTGGCTGGACGTCTACTTCATTCCGTCCGAGTCCATGGAGCCGCTGCTCGAAGGCGGGGACCGGATCCTGGTGTCACGCACGGACTTCCAGTCCGAACCAATCCGGCACGGGGACGTTGTCGTCTTTGACGGACGCGGCAGCTTTGCGCCGTTGAACAGCGGCAAGGGTCCGCTGGTGGATGCAGCAGCCGCAGCGATGCAGTGGCTTGGCCTGACCGGCAGCGACACCACTTACGTCAAGCGGGTCATCGGCCTTCCCGGCGACATTGTGGTCTGCTGCGACGCCGCCGGCAAGGTCACCGTCAACGGCCAACCCTTGGATGAGCCCTACATCTTCCCTGGGGACGCACCCAGCACGCAGAAGTTCAGCACCCTGGTTCCGGAGGGGAGGCTGTGGCTCATGGGGGACCACCGCTCCGTGTCCGCGGATTCCCGGAGCCTGCTGGGCGCTCCGGGCGGCGGGGTGGTTCCGCTGGACCGGGTGATTGGCCGGCCGGTCCAGATCCTTTGGCCGCTTGATAGATTTGCTCCAGTAGCACGGCCGCCGGCATCGGGGCCAACAACACAGAACGGACGGTAAATGCCCGAGAACCACGCGCGGAGACCTGAACCGCGCCACGACGGCGCATCAGAGACGCCCGCCGTTCCAGCTTCCTCGGTGCCCGGCGGGTCCCCGGAATCCGCCCACGTCCACCGGCGGGACAGGGCGTCGTCGAAGGCGGCCGGCAAGTCCAGCGGTAATCCCCTGCTCGGGTGGCTGAGGGAAATCGCCACAGTAGTGGTCATTGCCGTGGTGCTGTCCTTCCTCATCAAGACTTTCCTGTTCCGGGCGTTCTTCATCCCCTCGGAGTCCATGGTGAACACCTTGGACGTGGATGACCGGATCTTCGTCAACCTCCTTGTTCCGGAGCCCTTTGCTCTCAGCCGCGGGGACGTTGTGGTGTTCCGCGATACCAAGGGCTGGCTGCCGCCGGCCCCCGCCAAGGAGCAGGGCGCGTTCACCTGGGTTCAGGACGGCCTGACCTTTGTTGGCCTCCTGCCGGACAATTCGGAGCAGCACCTGGTCAAGCGTGTCATCGGCCTCCCTGGCGACCATGTGGTCTGCTGTGACGCCGGCGGTAAACTGACCATTAACGGGACCGCCGTCGACGAGAAGTACATCAATCCCGCCGAAGTCCCGCAGATCCGCAACTTTGACGTCACCGTACCGGAAGGCAAGGTGTGGGTGATGGGTGACAACCGGAACCATTCTGCCGATTCCCGTGCCCACATGGAGACGGACGGGGGATTCATCGACCTCAAGGACCTGGAAGGCAAGGCCGCGGTCATCGCCTGGCCGCTTAACAGGATCAAGACCCTGGACAACTACCCGGATGTGTTCCGCAGCGTCCCGGGGACCCACTGACCGTGCCTTCCGCAGTACAGGCGCCGGCAGCAGTGAAGGCTTCCCCTGCAGTGAAGGTGGGCTCCGGCTCAAAGCCGGCAGCACGTGGCAGCAAGGCTCCCACCCTGCGGCACGAACGGACCTTCAAGACCCAGGGGATACGGCTGCTGGCCGGGGTGGACGAGGTTGGCCGCGGCGCCCTCGCCGGTCCCGTCAGCGTGGGTATCGCGGTCGTTGACCTGGAACGCCAAAAGCCGCTTGCGGGCGTGCGGGACAGCAAACTCCTCAGCCCGGCGGAACGGGAACGGCTGGACCCCCTGGTGCGGCGGTGGAGCGTCGCTTCAGCTGTGGGGCACGCCTCCGCCGGCGAGATTGATTCGCTCGGCATTATCGCTGCCCTGCGGCTCGCGGGAACCCGCGCCTGGGGCAGCATCCTCGCTGCCGGCATCATTCCGGACGCTGTGCTACTGGATGGAAGCCACAACTGGCTTTCCCCCGCGGAGCAGCTGTCCCTGTTCGACCAGCCCGTTCTCGAGGCCTCCTGTGACGCGCCCGTCCACACCAAGGTCAAGGCGGACATGCAGTGCCTCAGCGTCGCGGCCGCGAGCGTCATTGCCAAGGTGGAACGGGACCGGATGATGAGGGAGCTGCACAGCGAGTTTCCCGATTACGGCTGGGACATCAACAAGGGATACGCCACGGCAGCCCACCGGAACGTCCTCCGTGCCGCGGGCCCCACGCCTTACCACCGGGTCAGCTGGCGGCTGCTCGGCGGGGAACTGCAAGGCGTCGAGGTGCCCGACGGGGAAGAGCCCTGCGAAGACTGACTCCCGCCGCCCGGCGTCAGCCGTGCCGGACATGGTGCAAGATGGAAGCATGAGTGCTGAGGATCTTGAGAACTATGAAACCGACATGGAGCTTCAGCTCTACCGTGAATACCGCGACGTCGTCGGCCTCTTCAGCTACGTTGTCGAGACCGAACGGCGCTTTTACCTTGCCAACCATGTGGACCTCCAGGCCCGCAGCGCCGATGGCGAGGTCTATTTCGACCTGACCCTCCAGGACGCCTGGGTATGGGATGTCTACCGCTCGGCACGGTTCGTCAAAAGCGTCAGGGTCCTGACCTTCAAGGACGTGAATGTGGAGGAACTGCCCCGCAACGAGGAACTGGCCCTGCCCAAGGACGTCGACCTGGGTAACTAGGATCTTTCGGGGACCCTGACTTCCCCTCCACACCGGCCCCTGTCCACATACGGCAGGGGCCTCCTGTCGTCCGCAGCCATCCGCCGCCAGGCTGGTGGCGGAGGTAGAAATGAAATCGAAAGACCTGTTGGGCCGGCGGGGCGAAGACCTTGCCGTGGGCTATCTTGAGGCACTGGGCATGCTGGTGGTGGAGCGCAACTGGAGGTGCGCAGAGGGCGAGATCGACATCGTTGCCCTCGACGGTGACGCCCTGGTCATCGCCGAAGTCAAAACCCGCCGATCGCTGGACTACGGCCACCCCTTTGAAGCCGTGGGCCCGGAAAAGCTGGCCCGGCTGCACCGCCTCGGTGCTGCCTGGTGCCGGGACCGCGAGCTGCGGATGCCGCTGCGTCGCGTTGACGTTGTCGCTGTCGTGGACGACGGCGGCGGGGAACCCGTGGTCGAACACCTCAAGGGGGTGGGGTGATGGCACTCGGTCGGACCTACTCCATCGCCCTCGTGGGGCTCAACGGCTACATGGTGGAAGTCGAGGCGGACATCGGCCAGACTCTCCCGGCCTTCGTCATTCTTGGGTTGCCGGACGCCTCCCTGAATGAGGCCAGGGAACGCATCCGGTCAGCCGCGAAGAACTCCGGGATTCCGCTCAGCCGCAGGAAGATTACCGCGAACCTCATTCCTGCCTCGCTGCCCAAGCGCGGCTCGGGCTTCGATCTCGCCGTCACCATGGCCGTGCTCCGGGCAGCGAACGACATCAAGCCCACCGGGCGCACAGTCTTTATCGCTGAATTGGGGCTCGACGGGAGGCTACGGCCGGTGCGGGGCATCCTTCCGGCGGTCATGGCGGCGGTCCAGGCCGACTATCCGGAGATTGTGGTGGCGCAGGCCAACCTCGCCGAGGCCGCCCTGGTCCCGGGCGCCGAGGTGCGCGGGTACCGTACGCTGGCCCGGCTCGCCCTGGACTTTGGGGCCGATCCGCAGGAGCTCACCCTGGACTTTGAACCCGAGGAAGGCGATGATACCGGTGACGGCCAGGCCCTGCCCGGCCCGTGCCCGGACATGGCAGATGTCTCGGGGCAGGGCGAAGCGCGCAGGGCGTTGGAAGTGGCTGTGGCCGGCGCCCATCATCTGCTCCTTACCGGTCCGCCGGGGGCCGGCAAGACCATGCTCGCGGAGCGGCTCCCCGGCCTCCTGCCGGACCTTGGGGACCACGAGTCCATGGAAGTCACGGCCATCCACTCGCTGTGCGGCCTGCCCGCGTCCTCAGTGCAGCTCCTGCGCCGGCCGCCGTTCGAGAACCCGCACCACTCAGCCACCGCGGCAGCCATTATCGGCGGCGGGACGGGGCTGCCCCGGCCTGGCGCAGTATCACGTGCCCACCGGGGCGTGCTGTTCCTTGACGAGGCGCCCGAATACGAACGCCGTGTCCTCGACGCGCTCCGGCAGCCGCTGGAGAGCGGGGAGCTGGTCATCCACCGGTCAGCCGGAACAGCGGCCTATCCGGCCCGCTTTCAACTGGTACTCGCGGCCAACCCCTGCCCCTGCGGCAAGGCATCGGGCAAGGGGCTGGACTGCACCTGCACTCCCATGATGCGACGCCGGTATCTCGCCAGAATGTCCGGACCCCTCCTGGACCGGGTGGATATCCAGCTGCAGGTGGAGCGGGTGTCCCTGGCCGAGTTCGGTCAGGCGGGCGCGGAAGAGGACACCGCGTCAGTGGCACGGCGGGTCCTGGAGGCGCGTGCGCGGCAGGCGGAACGGTTGCAGCGCTTCGGCCTGGAGACCAATTCGCAAGTGCCTGGGCGCATCCTGCGCGGTGAGTTGCGGCTTCCACCGGCTGCCACCCGGATCCTCGACCAGTCGCTGGAGCGGGGCGTGCTGACCGCGAGAGGGTATGACCGCGTCCTTCGGCTCGCCTGGACCCTGGCGGACTTGGGGCACCGGGAAACACCGGACCCAAATGACATCGGACAGGCTCTGGGCCTGCGCCAGGCTGCGGCGGCCGCGGCATGAGACACCACGCTGGGCGGAGCGATGTGAAGGAACTGGGCGTGGATACGGAACTGGTTGTAGCGAAGGAACAGGTTGTGGCGACAGGGCAGGGCATGACGAAGGCAACGGGCACCGATGCGGAGCGGCTGGCCCGCGCCGCCCTTTCACGGCTCATGGAGCCCCAGGACACCGCAGGACTGGCGCTCGTCCAGCTTGCAGGAGCAACGGAGGCCCTGCGCATCGCCACCGGCCAGGTGGCGCCCGGGCCCGACCTGGAGCGCGGGATGACGTCGCTGCTGGCTGACAGCGGTGCGGCCACCAGCTGGGCCGGGCTTGCTGCCGCGTTGAAGCGCTGGCAGCCGCGCCTGCCTGACCTGGCGCCCGAACGCGACCTTGCCACCATGGCACGTCTGGGCGGACGCGTCATCATTCCCGGCGATGAGCTGTGGCCCGCCCAGTTGGCGGACCTGGGAATCCAGGAGCCTATCTGCCTTTGGTGGCGCGGCCAGGAACAACCGCTGCCGGGCGCGGAGAAATGCGTCGCCCTTGTAGGATCCCGGGACAGCACCAGCTACGGGGCCGCGGTGACCGGCGACATCGCTTACTCGCTGGCGCAGCGGGGCTTCACGGTGGTCTCCGGCGGAGCCTACGGGATCGATGCGCATGCGCACAGGGCAGCGCTTGCCGGCGGGTCCTCAGCTGTCCCCACCATCGCCGTCATGGCCGGGGGAGTGGACAGGTTCTATCCATCCGGTAACGACGACCTGCTGCGCGCCGTGGCAAACCAGGGCGCGGTGCTGGCCGAGGTACCGCCGGGATCGGCCCCTACCCGCTACCGCTTCCTCCAGCGGAACCGCCTGATTGCTGCCCTGGCAGGGGTGACGGTGGTAGTGGAGGCACGCTGGCGCTCCGGTGCACTTAACACGGCCCATCATGCCGAAACCCTGGGCCGTGCCGTGGGCGCCGTTCCCGGATCCGTCCACAGCGCCAATTCCGCCGGCTGCCACCGGCTCCTCCGGGACGGGGGAGCCGTCTGCGTCACCGATGCCGCCGAAGTGGCCGAGCTCGCATCACCCAGCGGAATGGAGCTGCCCGCTCAACGCACGGCAGAGGCGGCAGTCCAGGACGGATTGACCCTGGAGGACCTGATCCTGCTGGACGCGCTGCCGCTTCGCTCCACCACTTCCGTGGAAAAGCTCTCAGCCGTGGCGGGTCTTGGCCAGGCCTCGGTACGTGCAGGACTTGGGAGGCTCGGGCTGTTGGGGCTTGCAGTGTCGGAGCGGGGCGGCTGGAAACGCGGCAAGCCATGACCGTGTCCACCTGCGGTACCGGCCGGGCAACTGGGAAAGTAGAGGAGTGGACAATGAAGAACTGCCCGACGAACTGCTCAAGCCACTGGAGGCGTTCGCCGGTTATCTGTCGGGGGAGCGTGCGGTGTCCGCCCACACAAGGCGCGCGTACCTGGGCGACGTGCGCAGCCTCCTTGCCCATGCCGCCTCGGAAGGCGCCGCAGGACTGGAGGACCTCGAACTCGGAACATTTCGGCGGTGGCTTGGCAGCCAAAGTTCTGCAGGTGCCTCGCGGGCAACGCTTGCGCGCCGGTCTGCCACGGCGCGGGCCTTCACCGCCTGGGCCCTCCGTGAGGAACTCATCGACGCGGACCCGGCCCTGCGGCTGAAGGCACCCAAACGCGAAGAGTCCCTGCCTGGGGTCCTGCAGGTATCCCAGCTCACACGCATCATGGAGGGCCTGGAGAAGGCGGCCGGGGAGGGCGAACCGCTCGCTGTACGGAACCGTGCCATGGTGGAACTCCTCTACGCCACTGGCATCCGGGTAGGCGAACTCGCCGGACTGGACGTCGACGACCTGGACCCGGACCGGCGGACACTGCGGGTCATCGGCAAGGGCAACAAGGAACGCACTGTTCCGTTCGGAGTACCTGCCGCGGTGGCCGTCGATGACTGGCTCCGGCGGGGGCGCCCGGTGCTGGCGAAGGACAACAGCGGGCCCGCGCTGTTCCTCGGCGCACGCGGAGGACGCGTCGACCAGCGCCAGGTCCGCGGCTTGGTCAACGCGCTGTTCGAGGCACTGGGTGATACTTCCGCGTCCGGGCCCCACGCCCTCCGGCATTCGGCCGCCACGCACCTGCTCGACGGCGGCGCGGACCTCCGCGCAGTACAGGAGATCCTGGGTCACAGCAGCCTGGCCACCACCCAGATCTACACCCACGTCTCGGTTGACCGGCTCCGGAAGAGTTATCAGCAGGCCCATCCCCGGGCCTGATCCGCCCGGCTAATCGCACTGGCGTAATTCCATGGGGTACGGCACAATAAGAGTCACGTCCGGCAACTTTCAAGTGCGGCTTGAAGCTCACAAAGCCTCGAACCGCGCGGCGAGCCCGGACACAGCTTAATCTGATACATCTGAATACAGGCAGGGAACCATCGCCGCAGTGCACGCACGGCAGTTCCATCCAGGCAGAGGTCGTTGGGGAAGACGTACCTAGAGCTATGGAGGATGGAATGTCTGTTGCAATGACCCGCGGTGTGCTGTTCGTTCACTCGGCCCCTACGGCGCTGTGCCCCCACGTTGAGTGGGCAATCGGCGCCGTGGTGGACAAGCGGACGGACCTTGAGTGGACCCCGCAGCCTGCTGCGCCCGGAATGTTCCGGGCCGAGTTGTCCTGGACCGGAACCCCCGGCACGGGAGCAAAACTGGCGTCCTGCCTTCGTGGGTGGGCGCATCTCCGGTATGAGGTGACGGAGGAGCCCAGCCAGGGCGTGGATGGCGGCCGCTGGTCCCACACCCCCGAACTGGGAATTTTCCATGCCGTCACGGATGTCCACGGCAACATCATGGTGTCCGAGGACCGCATCCGGTACGCGTACGAATCCGGTGCCGGTGACCCTGCCGCTGTCTACCACGAGCTGTCCCTCGCCCTCGGTGAGGCCTGGGACGAGGAACTTGAACCGTTCCGTCACGCTGCTGAAGGCGCTCCCGTCCGCTGGCTCCACCAGGTGGGCTGACCGCCGTCGTCCGTTCCCAGCGGGACGAAACCACAACACCTCCATAGCGCAAAAGGAGGCCCCGCCAAGTGGCGGGGCCTCCTTTGCCATTCCGGGTGGTGACCCCGGGCAGGGCCTAGACGCTGCGGATGGCCACGACGGCGTTGTGGCCGCCGAAACCGAACGAGTTGCTCAGTGCCACGATGCTCCCGGCAGGGAGGTCGCGGGCGGAGGTGACCACGTCGAGCGGGATCTCCGGGTCCTGGTTCTCAAGGTTGATGGTGACCGGTGCCTTGCGATCGTGGACGGCGAGCACGGTCAGGACGGCCTCAACCGCGCCGGAAGCGCCCAGGAGGTGGCCCATCTGCGACTTGGTGGCGGAGACTGCCACGTTGTCCACGTGCGCGCCCAGGGCGGCACGCAGGGCCGTGTATTCGGGTTTGTCGCCCACGGGGGTGGAGGTGGCGTGCGCGTTGACGTGAACTACGTCCTCTGCCTGGATCCGGCCGTCGAACATGGCCGCCTTCAGGGCGCGGGTGGCGCCAAGCCCCTCGGGGTCCGGGGCGGTGATGTGGTAAGCGTCAGCAGTGACGGACGTACCGGCGAGTTCGGCATAGATCCGGGCTCCGCGGGCCAGGGCGTGTTCCTCCGCCTCGAGGACCAGGGCCCCGGCGCCTTCACCCATGACGAAGCCGTCGCGGGCGGTGTCATAGGGGCGGGAGGCGCGCTCGGGATCGTCGTTCCGGCGGGACAGTGCCTGCATCGAGGCAAAGGCTGCCAGCGGCATGGGGTGGATGGCAGCTTCGGCGCCGCCGCACATGACTACGTCGGCCTTGCCTGAGCGGATGAGCTCCAGGCCGAGGTGCATGGCCTCCGTGCCGGACGCGCAGGCGGAAACCGGGGTATGGGCGCCTGCGCGGGCGCCGAGGTCCAGGCTGACGGCCGCGGCAACGCCATTGGGCATGAGCATCGGCACGGTCATGGGGAGGACCCGGCGGGGGCCCTTTTCCTTCAGGGTGTCCCAGGCGTCCAGCAGCGTCCAGACGCCACCAATGCCGGTGGCAAAGGCAACAGCCAGCCGGTCCTGGTCGAATTCGGTGATGCCGGAGTCAGCCCATGCTTCACGGGCAGCTATGACGCCAAACTGGGTGGAGGGATCCATCCGCTTGGCCTCGACACGGCTGAGGACCTCAAGGGCCGGTGTGCTGCACCGGGCGGCGAAGTGGACGGGGAGTTCGTACTTGGCTACCCAGTCGTCCTCCAGGGTGCGGGCACCGGAGACCCCTTTGAGGGCGTTGCTCCACATTGTGGGCACGTCGCCGCCGATGGGCGTGGTGGCACCCAGACCGGTAATGACTACTTTGCGTGTCATGGGATCACTCTTTCGTCGGTGGGGGTATCCGCCTGCGGCTGCCGCAGGGTCCCGCACAGTTTTTTGATCGGCCAGTCCCGGTTGGGTGTGCTGTGCCGGATAAATGCGGCGGGCTGCCGGTCCGGTCAGTCCGGACCGGCAGCCCCGCCAAGCCGTAAGACGGCGAAAAGCCTATGGCTAGGCCTGTGCTCCGGAGATGAAGCTGACAGCGTCGCCAACGGTCTTGAGGTTCTTGACCTCTTCGTCCGGGATGCGGACGCCGAACTTTTCCTCGGCGTTGACCACGATGGTCATCATGGAGATGGAGTCGATGTCCAGGTCCTCAGTGAAGGACTTGTCCAGCTCGACGGCCTCCGGGGCCAGACCGGTTTCCTCGTTGACGATTTCAGCCAAGCCGGCCAGGATCTCTTCGTTGCTAGCCATTGGTGGCTCCTTTTCTTGTATTGCCGGCAGGGGCTGCCGGAAACGGGCAGGGCCGCGGTTGCGACCCTTGGGCGTATCTAGGGAAGGACAATTACCTGTGCGCCGAAGACCAGCCCGGCACCGAAACCGATCTGCAGGGCCAACCCGCCGCTCAGTTCCGGGTTCTCCTGCAGGAGCCGGTGCGTTGCCAGCGGGATGGAAGCAGCGGAGGTGTTGCCGGCCTCGGCAATGTCCCGTGCCACTGTAACCGTCTCGGGCAGCTTCAGCTTCTTCACCATCTCGTCGATGATGCGCATGTTGGCCTGGTGGGGGATGAAGGCAACCAGGTCTTCAGCCTCAATACCGGCAGCATCGAGTGCCTGCTGGGCCACCTTGGCCATTTCCCACACGGCCCAGCGGAACACCGTCTGGCCGTCCTGCCGCAAGGTGGGATACAGCTCCTGGGCCTCTTCCAGGAGGGCTAGGTCGCCGGTGGAGTCGGACTGCCGGGCGGCGAGGCCGAGATCCCGGACGTCAAGCAGGGAGCGGGTCATGCCGATGGCGTCCCACTTGCTGCCGTCGGAGCCCCATACAGACGGGGCGATGCCGGGAGTGTCGGAGGGGCCGATAACGACGGCGCCGGCACCGTCACCGAGCAGGAAGGAGATGGTGCGCTCCCGGTTGTCGATGACATCGGACAGCTTTTCGGCACCAACCACCAGGACATACTTTGCGGTGCCGGAACGGACCAGGGCGTCGCCCTGTGCAATTCCGTAGCAGTAACCGGCGCAGGCGGCGGAAATATCAAAGGCAGGAGCGGGCGTGGCGCCGATCCGGTCGGCCAGGCTGGCAGCGGCGGAAGGGGTGGCGTACGGGTGGGTCACGGTGGAGACAATGACCGCGCCGAGCTCTGAGGCCTCAATACCGGCCTTCGCCATGGCTTCCCGGGCAGCGCCCTCCGCCATGTCGATAACGCTGACGTCGGCGGCTGCACGGTGGCGGGTGACGATGCCGGTGCGCTGGCGGATCCACTCGTCCGAGGAATCGATCCACTGGCAGACATCCTCATTGGTGACGATGACGTCGGGCCGGTAGGCGCCCAGTCCCAGGATGCGGCTGTGCTCCTGGATCGGAGTCTGTTTCAGCGTGGGAACGCTCATGCGTTGCCCTCCAGTTCTGCAAAAAGTGCCAGTGCGGCGGAGAGATCATCGGGGGTCTTGACCGCGACGGTCTTGACGCCGGGCATGCCGCGCTTTGCCAGCCCGGCCAGCGTGCCGGCGGGGGCGAGTTCAATCACGCCGGTAACACCGCGGCTGACCATGGTTTCCATGCAGAGGTCCCACCGGACCGGCCGGGACACCTGGGCAATCAGGCTTTCGACGGCGGCATCGCCGTCGGTGACTTCACCGCCGTCGAAGTTCGACAGCAGGGGCACCTTGGGCGCCACCGGGTTCAGCTGCGGCTTCAATTTCTCCAGCGCACTGGCCGCGGGCGACATGTGGCGGGTGTGGAAGGCGCCAGCCACCTTGAGCGGGATGACGCGGGCCTTGGCGGGCGGGTTGTCGGCCAGGGCCTTCAACTGGTCAAAGGTTCCGGCCGCGACTGTCTGCCCGGCACCATTGACATTGGCAGGAGCGGCGCCGGCGGCCTCGATGGCAGCCAGCACCTCGGCGGGGTCGCCGCCCACGACGGCGCTCATGCCGGTGGGGGTGACGGCAGCCGCGGCAGCCATGCTGTTGGCACGTTCGCGGACGAAGGTCATGGCTTCCTGCTCCGTCAGCACTCCGGCAAGGGCGGACGCAGTAATCTCACCCACGGAGTGGCCCGCGAGGATCACGGGCAGGGAGTTGAGCTCGACGTCGAAGAGGGAAGCGGCGGTGACCAGGCCCGCGGCAACGATCAGGGGCTGCGCCACGGCAGTGTCCTTGATGGTTTCCTCATCGGAGGTGGTCCCATGGGCTATCAGGTCGATGCCTGCGATGTCACTCAGGGAGGCCAGCTGGCCTGCCACCGAGGGAAGTTCCAGCCAGGGGGCCAGAAAACCCGGGGTCTGTGAGCCCTGTCCAGGGCAGACTATTGCAAGCACGTAACCAGCTTTCCAAATTACTGTGTGATCCAGCGGTGTTTCACCGCACCAAGCTCACGGGGTCAGGTTGTAGGAAGTCTACAATGCCTCAGGACTGGTTACGGGACGCCTGCCGCTCCGTGGCGGCCTTCGGCGGGGCCGAGAGGCGGCCCACCACCAGCGCGGCCTGAAGCACGAATGCCTCCCTCGGCAGCAGCGGGTCCCAGCCTGTGACGTCGCAGACCCGCTTCAACCGGTACCGCACGGTGTTGGCGTGGACGAAGAGTTCCCGCGCCGTGGCCTCAAGCGAATGCCCCAGTTCCAAATAGGTTCCAAGCGTTTCCACCAGGCCGTTGGATGCGGCCAGGAGCGGCCGGTAAATGTTCTTCACGAGCGAGCGGCGCGCCGCGTCATCACCGGAAATAACCCGCTCCGGCAGCAGGTCGTCGGCGGCGACGGGCCGGGGGGCGGAGGGCCAGGCACGGGCTGCCGTCAGTCCGGCAAAGGCTGACTGCGCAGAACTGCTGGCCTCCAGCAGCGAACTGGCTTCGGCCCCATACACCACGGGGCCGGGGGCGAACATGTCGCTCAGCTTCACATACGCCGTTTCGCGGTCCTGCACGCCGCCAAGGATGAGGATCAGGCGGTCGCCCTGGATCCCCACCAGTGCATCCTCCGCGTAGCGCCCGGCCATCCGCCTCAGTTCGCTGACATAGCTGGCACTGGGTTCGGACGGCGAATTCCCCACCATCACGGTGAACCGCTCCTGTGCTTTCCAGCCAAGCGCTGCGATGCGTGAGCGCAAGGCGTCCGTGTTTTCGCCCCGCAGGATCGCGTCAACAATCAATGCCTCCAGGCGAGTATCCCAGGAACCGCGGGATTCAGCAGCGCGTGCATACACGTCCGCGGCGGCAAAGGCGACTTCCCGCGAGTACCGCAGGACGGCCTCGCGCAGGGATGGTTGGTCGGCTTCGGGCGCGATGACCGGTACCTGGTCTTCCACCACCTCCACCACGATCCTGATCAGCTGCAACGCCTTCTGAAGGCTGATCGAACGGGTCAGCTCCGTTGGCGCCGTCCCAAATACATCCGTGAGGATCCACGACGGCGAGCTCGGCCGCTCATACCAGGTCACGAAGGCGGCGATGCCGTTCTGCGCCACCATGCCCAGCGCCGACCGCTCATCAGCGCTGAGCCGGCTGTACCAGGGCAGCGACTGCTCCAGCTTGCGCATGGTGCTGGTGGAGAGCTGGCCGACGTTTGCGCGGAGCTGCTTGAGGGTTTCGGACTTCTCCGGCGTGACCTTCGGCGGGGTCGGTTTCCGCTTGGCAGACGGGCTGGCTGGTGCTGGCATTCTTTGAGCATACGGCCACGGCCGAGCAAGCTCCATTTGTGCGAAGGCTACAATCCGCCTTGTCGCGGATCACAACCGGTTCTGCCCCTCCGGTGCCACCCGTCCCGGACAGGACGACGGCGGCCCCCACCAGATGTGTGGAGGCCGCCGTCGTGTGATGCTGCTGGGTGGATCCGCTGTACAGCCGGAAGGCCTAGGCTTCGCCTCCGGCATTGCCGGTGGTGCCGGCGTTGACGTTGAGCAGCTTGTACTTCTCGATCGCCTTGACCGGGGCATCGACGTCCACCTCGCCGCGGCGCGCCAGCATTTCAAGGGCGCGCACCACGATGGAGTGGGTGTCGTTTTTGAAGTAGCGGCGGGCTGCTGCGCGGGTGTCGGAGAAGCCGAAGCCGTCGGCGCCGAGGGTGGCGAATTCGTTGGGGACGAATTGGCGGATCTGGTCGGGCACGGCTTTCATGTAGTCGGATACGGCGACGATGGGGCCGGTGGCGCCTTCGAGTTGTTGGGTGACGAAGGGGGTGCGGGCGGGTTGGCCGGGGTTGAGGAAGGCTTCTTCTTCGGCGGCGAGTCCGTCGCGGCGCAGTTCGTTCCAGGAGGTGACGGACCAGATGTCGGCGGAGACGTTCCAGTCATCGGCGAGGATGCGTTGGGCGTCGATGGCCCAGGGCACGGAGACGCCGGAGGCGAGGATCTGGGTGCGGGGACCGTCGATCTTTGCCGGGGCGAGGAGGTAGATGCCCTTGATGACGCCTTCGACGTCGAGGTTTTCCGGTTCTGCGGGTTGGACGATGGGTTCGTTGTACACGGTGAGGTAGTACATGACGTTCTTCTCGTCCGAGTCCGGCCCGTACATGCGTTCGAGGCCGGAGCGCATGATGTGCCCGATTTCGTAGCCGTAGGCGGGGTCGTAGGTGATGACGGCGGGGTTGGTGGAGGCCAGCAGGGGGGAGTGGCCGTCGGCGTGCTGGAGGCCTTCGCCGGTGAGGGTGGTCCGTCCTGCGGTGGCGCCGATGATGAAGCCGCGGGTCATTTGGTCCGCTGCTGCCCAGAAGGCGTCGCCGGTGCGCTGGAAGCCGAACATGGAGTAGAACACGTAGACCGGGACCAGGGGCACGCCGTGGGTGGCGTAGGAGGTCCCGGCGGCGGTGAAGGCTGCCACGGCGCCGGCTTCGTTGATGCCGGGGTGGATCAGTTGCCCGGCGGGGGATTCCTTGTAGGCCAGGACCAGGTCGCGGTCCACGGAGAGGTAGTTCTGGCCCTTGGGGTTGTAGATCTTCGCGGTGGGGAAGAACGCATCCATGCCGAAGGTACGGGCTTCGTCGGGGATGATCGGGGCGATGTGCTTGCCGAAGTTCTTATCCCGCATCAGGTCCTTGAGGAGCCGGACGAAGGCCATGGTGGTGGCGGCCTGCTGCTTGCCGGATCCGCGCTTGGCCACCTCGTAGGACTTCGCGTCCGGCAACGCGATTTCGGCGTGGGTGTTCCGGCGCTCCGGGACGGACCCGCCGAGGGCGGCACGGCGTTCCATCATGTACTTGATTTCCGGGGCGTCGTTACCGGGGTGGTAGTACGGCGGCCGGTACGCGTCGTTTTCGATCTGTTCGTCGGTGACGGGGATCCGGAGGTGGTCGCGGAACTTCTTCAGGTCATCCTGGGTCAGTTTCTTCATCTGGTGGGTCGCGTTGCGGCCCTCGAAGTGCGGGCCCAGCCCGTAGCCCTTGACGGTGTGGGCGAGGATGACGGTGGGTTTGCCCTTGAATTCGGTGGCGGCCTTGTAGGCGGCGTAGACCTTGCGGTAGTCGTGGCCGCCGCGTTTGAGGTTCCAGATCTGGTCATCGGTGAGGTCCGCGACGAGGTCTTTGGTCTGCGGGGTCTTGCCGAAGAAGTGTTCGCGGACGAACCCGCCGGATTCGGCTTTGTAGGTCTGGTAGTCCCCGTCGACGGTCTCGTTCATGATCTTCACCAGGGACCCGTCGGTGTCGCGGGTGAGCAGGTCATCCCACTCCCGGCCCCAGACGACCTTGATCACGTTCCAGCCCGCGCCGCGGAAGAACGCTTCGAGTTCCTGCATGATCTTGCCGTTGCCCCGTACCGGGCCGTCCAGGCGCTGGAGGTTGCAGTTGATCACGAAGTTCAGGTTGTCCAGGTTCTCGTTCGCGGCGAGCTGGAGCAGGCCGCGGGACTCGGGCTCGTCCATTTCGCCGTCGCCCAGGAACGCCCAGACCTGCTGGTCGGACGTGTCTTTCAGGCCGCGGTTGTGCAGGTACCGGTTGTTCTGGGCCTGGTAGATCGCGTTCATCGGGCCGATGCCCATGGACACGGTGGGGAATTCCCAGAAGTGCGGCATCAGGCGCGGGTGCGGGTAGGAGGACAGGGCATGGCCTTCACGGGACTTTTCCTGCCGGAACCCGTCCAGGTCCTCCTCGGACAGGCGTCCTTCCATGAACGCCCGGGCGTACATGCCGGGGGAGGCGTGGCCCTGGAAGAAGACCTGGTCCCCGCCGCCGGGGTGGTCCTTGCCGCGGAAGAAGTGGTTGAACCCAACCTCGTACAGGGTCGCGGCCCCGGCGTAGGTGGAGATGTGCCCGCCGACCCCGATATCGGGCCGCTGCGCCCGGTGGACCATGACCGCGGCGTTCCACCGCATGTACGCACGGTACCGGCGCTCGTACTCCTCGTTGCCCGGGAACTGGGCTTCCTGGTCCACCGGGATCGTGTTCACGTAATCAGTGGTGGTCACCATCGGCACCCCGACGCTCTGCGCGCCCGCGCGCTGCAGCAGGCTCCGCATGATGTATTGGGCACGCTCGGTGCCCTGTTCCCTGATCAACGCATCCAGGGACTCAACCCACTCGGCAGTCTCTTCCGGATCACGATCAGGCAGCTGGTTAGTCAACCCGCTGAGGATATGGGAGGTATCTTCTCCTGCAGCCACGTCCAACCTCTCTTTGCGCGCATGAATCGGCGCACTCAGGCCAGGCAGGGTGACTGCCCGGCGTACATACGCCGTGTGCGACGTATCGGTTACAACAGCCCGGGCATGTGTGCCGGGCAGCTTCCTAGCGCTCCTATGTCTGCACGGAGTCACAAGGTTGTCGTCCCGCAGCCATAGTTGTCATCAGCCACTCTAGCCCTGACCGCTGCACGATGCGTAGCTGCGGGCCAGGTGCTGCAGTTGTATTTCGTTCGTCATACTGGTTGGGTGGCAAAAAGCCCCTTCCACCGGGATGCCGCAGCCGGATGTGACGCAGAATATGCGCAGTCCCGGGGGCGGCAGCTTGAAGCGCAGGCACAAAGGGTGTTGGCTTGGGGGTAATGGAAATCACTATGCGCACCGCATATATGAGGTATTGGAGGAACACGTGAGCGAGGCCGACGCCGCCACTTCGGTAAATGTGGCGGAAAAATTGGGTTTCAAAAACGGGGATCTGATTCAGGAGTTCGGTTACGACGGTGATGTCGATTTCGACTTGCGTGACGATATTGAGGACCTCACCGGTTCCGAGTTGCTGGACGAGGACGATCATGAGGTAGCGGACGCCGTCATCCTCTGGTGGCGCGACGGCGACGGAGACTTGGTGGACAGCCTGATGGATTCCCTCACTACCCTTAGCGAAACCGGCGTTGTCTGGGTCCTTACCCCCAAGTCGGGCAGGGACGGATACGTTTCGCCCGCGGACATCCAGGAAGCCGCACCTACCGCCGGCCTGCACGTCACCACATCAGCGGGAGTGTCAAAGGACTGGAGTGCAACCCGCCTGGTCAGCAGGAAGAACAAATGACGGCAGCGGTTGAGGCCGCCTCTGCAGTTGTTCCTGCGCTGGGGGCACCAGCCCCTGACTTTGAGCTTGCCAACCAGTACGGCGAGCCGGTGAAGCTGTCATCCTTCCGGGGCCAAAACGTTGCGCTGGTCTTCTATCCGTTTGCGTTCTCCGGGATCTGTACCGGCGAGTTGTGCGAGATACGGGACAACCTGGCCACATTCGAGGATTCGAACGCAGTGGTCCTGGCGGTGTCGGTGGACAGCAAGTTCAGCGTCCGTGCCTATGCGGCACAGGAAGGCTATACTTTCGACCTCCTTGCCGACTTCTGGCCGCACGGAGCCGTGGCCAGCGCCTACGGTGTGTTTGACGCCGACAGCGGCATGGCCAAGCGGGCCACCTTCATCATCGACACTGACGGCAGGATCCGCTACAGCGTTGTGAATCCCCGCGGCCAAGCCCGGGACTTTGGCGAATACCGCGCTGCCCTGGCGGGTTTGAAGCAGGACTGACAGGGCTGGGCAGATGGCGGAGCAGCGGCGGGGGACGGGCCTTACCGGCTTTGCAAGCATGCCGCCGGTAGCCCCTGTTCCGCCCTCAGGCGATGACCTGGAAGTTCTCGCCAGGATCCGCGAGCTTCTTGCCGGCGCCCCCTTCGCGCTGCTGACAGGTGCCGGGCTGAGCACCGACTCCGGCATCCCGGATTACCGTGGCCCGGACTCGCCGCCCCGGCGGCCCATGACCTACCAGGAGTTTGTCCGGGACGCGGGAAACAGGCGGCGGTACTGGGCCAGGAACCATATTGGGTGGTCCCATATGCGGCACGCGGACCCGAACCAGGGGCACTATTCGGCGGCGGAGCTGGAACGCCGCGGTTACCTGACAGGCCTGATCACCCAGAACGTTGACCGCCTGCACCAGGACGCGGGCAGCTCCAACGTCGTGGACCTCCACGGCCGGTATGACCAGGTGATATGCCTGGACTGCGGGCGCACCTACACCCGGCGCCTCCTGGCCGGTGTCTTTGAGGAACTCAACCCCGGATTCCTGGAACGGGCAGCGGCCTCCGGGCTGGTGGAAATGGCCCCGGACGCTGACGCTACCGTGGAGGACCAGGCCCTTATCGGCAGCTTCGTGGTGCCGGTTTGTCCTGCCTGCGGCGGGACCCTGAAGCCGGACTTTGTGTACTTCGGGGAAAACGTGCCCAAGGACCGGGTGGAACGTTCCTACGCCATGGTGGACCGGGCGGCTGCGCTGGTAGTGGCCGGCTCATCCCTGACGGTCATGAGCGGCCTTCGGTTCGTGCGGCACGCCGCCAAGGAGTCCAAGCCGGTAGTGATCATCAACCGCGGCACCACGCGGGGTGATGACAAGGCGACCATCAAGCTCGAAACCGGCGTCAGCCAGGCGCTGGGGTACCTGGCCGCTGAACTTCCCTCCCTGTAGTGCCGCCCGAACCGGTTCGGGGCGCGGATTCGCGTTTCAGGGCCACTGTCGGGTAGAGTTTATGTTCGTTGGTTGCGGCGTTACCGCCGGAAACCGCGCGTTTTGGGTCTTTAGCTCAGCTGGTAGAGCGCCACGTTTACACCGTGGATGTCATCGGTTCGATCCCGGTAGGACCCACCAAAACACACCCCGCTGTCCCAGCCTTTCCGGCATGGACGGCGGGGTTTTTTGTTGGGCACCTCCTGCCCCATTGTCGGACCCCTGCCATAGCTTTCAGGCATGGAACACGTCATTGTGCACACAGACAGCAACGGCATGCCGACGGCGGTGTTGAGCGGGGGCAGGGAATGGTCAGTGGGTGCCGAGCCGGTCAGATGGTTCGAGCGCATCAACTGGTGGGAAACCAGCCGCCGGATGCCGAAGGGCAACAGCGGTGTGGATGTCGAGGTCCTGCAGCTGCAGGTGAGGCTTGGTAGAAACAGCAATTCAGCTTTGACCACCCTGTACCTCCAGCGCGATGGACTGGGCGGGGGCTGGCGGCTCAGGGAAACGGCGGCGGGTGCGGCCTGACCAACCGCAGATGGGCTGCTTTCCCGGGCATCCTGCTTTGGAGCCTGCTGTTTTCCGGCAGTGGAAAACCCTCCACCGCGACTATTGGGGGATGCCGCGGTGGAGGGCCTGGGATGAATATACCGTGAACTGCCGGAAACAAAAAGTCATGCGACTGAATCGGACCGCCGCAGTCCGTCGTAAACGCTGAGCGCGAGCGGCCAGCGGGCAGCTGCAGGAGCTGCCGGCAATAAGTGAATGGCAAGGCGCCGGGAATGAGAGAGTACCGTCCACCATGCTGAATTTCTACTAGTATATTGAACAAACCGTTTCGGGCACGATGAGGTGAGGGCTGGGCATGGAGGACAAACGGGCAGGCTTCGTTGGTTTGGGGCTGATGGGCAACCTTATGGCGATCAATGCCATCAGCGCGGGATGGCAGATCAGCGGCTGGAACCGGTCCCCGGACGCGCTCAGCCGGCTGCAGAACCTCGGCGGTGTTGCCGTGGCGCGGATCGCAGACATGCGCGACCTTCCCACCATCGTTTTCATGCTGCCCGACCTGTCTTACATAGAGGAAGCGGCACGCGGCCTCCTGGAGAGCTGGGAACAGAATCCGCCGGCACCGCATACTGTCCTGCTGGTCATGAGCAGCGTCTCGCCCACCGGCGTTCAGGAGTTCGGCCGCCGCGTCCGGGAGATCAGCGCCGGCAACGCGCAGGTGGTGGATGCGCCCGTCAGTGGAGGCACCAAGGGCGCCGCGGACGGCACGCTGGCGATCATGGCTGGCGCCGATGACGAAGAGGCGTTCCACCGTGTGGAGCCCCTGCTGAGGTCCATGGGCACCACGGTGCGTCACCTTGGCCCCCTCGGCGCAGGGTCGCTTGCCAAGGCCTGCAACCAGTTGGTGGTGGGTACCACGACGGCGGCGCTTGCCGAAGCTGCCGAACTTGCCGAACGTTCCGGGCTGGACCCGGCGGCACTTTTCGAAGTCCTGGCCGGGGGCCTTGCTGCCAGCAGGGTCCTTGACATCGTCGGCCCGCGCCTCGCTGCCAAGGACTACGCCCCCACCGGACCGGCAAAATTCATGCACAAGGATCTTTCCTTTGTGCTGGCCGCTGCAGGGGCGGTGGGCGCGGTGACCCCCATGGCGGCCGCCGGCGTCGAACTCTACGCGGAGCTTAAGCGCCAGGGCCTCGGCGACCAGGACCTCGCGGTGGTCCGCCAGGCAATTTCCAACCTCAGTCACGGAGCTGCGCAAGCGGCGGAAGGAACCGTTGCACCATGAGTTCGATGTTTGACCTAACCGGAAAGGTTGCCCTTGTCACGGGTTCAAGCCGGGGGATTGGTAACGCGTTGGCCAGGGCCTTGGCCGACGCCGGCGCAACAGTTGTGCTGAACGGCGTCAATGAGGAGCGGCTCAAGGCTGCCGCCTCGGTGATGGCTGCGGACCTCGCACCCGGGCAGGTGCACAGCGTTGCCTTTGATGTCACTGACGATGCCGCGGCTGCCCATGGTGTGGCGTGGGTGGAGGAGCATGTGGGTCCGTTGGAGATTCTGGTGAACAATGCCGGGATCCAGCACCGGGTGCCCATGTTGGAGTTGGACGTGAAGGATTGGGAGCGGGTGATTTCCACGGACCTGACCAGTGCTTTCCTGGTGGGCCGGGAGGCGGCCCGGTTCATGATTCCGCGCGGGCACGGGAAGATCATCAACATATGCTCGGTGCAGACAGACCTGGCCCGGCCCACGATCGCACCTTATGTTGCGGCGAAGGGCGGGCTGCGGAACCTTACCCGGGCCATGACCGCGGAGTGGGCGGGCTCCGGTTTGCAGATCAACGGGATCGCGCCGGGCTACATCCATACCGAGATGACGCAGAACCTGGTGGACGACGAGCAGTTCAACTCCTGGATCCTGGGCCGCACCCCGGCGAACCGGTGGGGGACCGTGCAGGACCTTGCCGGGCCGGCGGTGTGGCTTGCCTCGTCCGGGTCGGACTTCGTGAACGGGCAGACGATCTTTATCGACGGCGGAATGACGGTGGTGGTCTGATGACACTAGAGACAGCACTGCCCAATCCGGCCCTTCCCGTCTCCGGGCCGGCGGTGGTGGCCCACGCCAAGGGCGATCTGCGGATCGATGAATTGACCCTGACCGCTCCGGCCGCTGATGAGGCCGTGATCGAGGTGCACTATGGCGGGATCTGCGGTTCGGATCTGCATTACTGGCTGCACGGCGCGGCAGGGGAGTCCATCCTGAAGGCACCGTTGGTGCTGGGCCACGAGATTTCCGGGACTGTGGTCCGTGCCGCTGCTGACGGTACCGGCCCCGGAGCGGGTATTCCGGTGGCAGTCCACCCGGCCACCCCGGGTCCGGGCGCTGCCCGGTACCCGTTGGACCGGCCCAACCTGTCGCCGGGCTGCACCTACCTGGGCAGCGCTGCAAGGTTCCCGCACAAGGACGGTGCGTTCAGCCGGTACGTGAACCTGCCCACCCGGATGCTCCGGCTCCTGCCGGACGGCATCGACCTGCGCACCGCGGCGCTGATCGAGCCCGCCTCCGTGGCCTGGCACGCGGTGGCCCGGGCCGGGGACGTAGCCGGAAAGTCGGCCCTGGTGATTGGGAGCGGCCCGATCGGCGCCCTGGCCGTCGCGGTCCTGAAACGGGCCGGCGCCAGCCGCATCACCGCCGTCGACATGCATACCAAGCCGCTGGAGATTGCCCAAGCCGTGGGAGCGGACCAGGTGATCACCGCCGGCGACGCGGAGGCGATCGCCGCGGTGGAGGCCGACGTCGTGATTGAATCCTCCGGCAACCACCACGGCCTGGCCTCGGCCATCCAAGGCGCGGCCCGCGGCGGCGCCGTGGTGATGGTGGGGCTGCTGCCCACCGGGCCCCAGCCGGTACTGATCTCCCTGGCCATCACCCGCGAACTCGAGCTCAAGGGTTCGTTCCGGTTCAACGACGAAATCGATGATGTCATCGCCGCCCTCGCCGACGGCTCGCTCCACCTCGACCCCGTCATCACCCACGAATACCCGGGTCGGGGACGCGCTGGAAGCCTTTGCCATGGCCCGGAACTCCGCCGAATCCGGCAAAGTCCTCCTCAGCTTCGGCGGCAGCTGATCACTGTCGAACAGGGATAAAGACCCGGGGCTGCTCCGTCCAGGTGTCGGCCATCTGCGACATGGTCCGCCGCATGATCCGGTCTGAGGCCTCACGTGCCGACGCGGCATCGCCGCTGGCAATCGCCTGCGCCACGTCCTCGTGCCACTGGAGGGCGGCCTGGTGCGGGTGGTCCGGCATCAGACCATGGACGGTGCGACCCGTCAGGGTCTCGGCCACCTGTCCCATGAGGTTGGCGAACATCTCGTTGCCGGAACCGGAAAGCAGCAGGGAGTGGAACCGGATGTCCAGTTCCAGGAAGCGCGCAACCTCACCGTTGTTGCCGGCCTCGCGCATGGCACGCGCAACGTCCACGAGCTCCATCCGCAGCGCGGCCGGGGCATTCTGGGCGGCCAGTTCGGCGGCTGCGGGTTCCACCGCAGCGCGCAGTTCGGCGAGGGAACGCAGCTGGGCTCCGCGGGCGCCGCTTGCAAGCCGCCACCGGATGACCTGCGGATCGAAAGGATTCCAGCGGCTTGCCGGCAACACCCGGATGCCCACCCGCTTGGTGGTTTCCACCAGGCCAAGTGACTGCAGGACCCGCACGGCTTCCCGGATCACGGAGCGGGAAACCTTCAGTTCATCCTCCAGCTGCTCGGCGAGCATGATGTGGCCGGCAGGGAGATCCCCCGAGATAATGCGGGTGCCAAGGTTATCGATGGCACGGTGGTGGAGGCTGCTGGTCATGCTGCTAAGCCTAGTTGCTGGCACACGCCTGGTTTCGCCTGTACCGCTGCCGGCGGGCTATCGGAGGGCCCAGTCCTAAAATGGCACCGACACAATAGATTCCATTACGCCGCCGTTACTTTCGCGTCACCGCGAGAATATATATGCTTTATTCCGACCCCCTGATACGTCCCGGCGTCTTCCCGCCTGTGGAAGCCGGCCCCCGGGGCTAACAAAGAATTGGAGTTATTGATGTCTGCACACATCGGTGTCACCGGCCTCGCCGTCATGGGCGCCAACCTTGCCCGCAACCTTGCCCGCAACGGGTTCACCGTTGCCCTGCACAACAGGTCGGTGGAGAAGACGCACGCGCTGCTGGAGAAGCACGGCTCCGAAGGAGACTTCATCCGGACCGAAACCCTCCAGGAACTGGTGGACTCCCTGGAGAAGCCCCGCCGGGTGCTCATCATGGTCAAGGCCGGCAAGCCCGTGGATTCGGTGATCGAGCAGCTCGAGCCGCTGCTGGAGCCGGGCGACATCATCATCGATGCCGGCAACTCCCACTACGAGGACACCCGCCGCCGCGAAGCCGCGCTGGCCAAAAAGGACCTGCACTTCGTGGGCGTCGGCGTGTCCGGCGGCGAAGAGGGTGCACTGAACGGTCCCTCCATCATGCCCGGCGGCTCCAAGGAGTCCTATAAGGCCCTCGGCCCGCTGCTGGAAAAGATCTCCGCAAAGGTCGACGGCGAGCCCTGCTGTGCCTGGATCGGCACCGACGGCGCGGGCCACTTCGTCAAGATGGTCCACAACGGCATCGAATACGCCGACATGCAGGTCATTGGCGAGGCTTTCGACCTGCTCCGCTCCGGCGCCGGCATCGAGCCCGCGGAGCAGGCAAAAATCTTCTCCGACTGGAACCAGGGCGAGCTGTCCTCCTTCCTGATCGAGATCTCCGCCGAGGTCCTGGGCCATGTGGACGCCAGGACCGGCAAGCCGTTCGTCGACGTCGTCGTCGACGCCGCCGGCCAGAAGGGCACGGGCCGCTGGACCGTCATCTCGGCCCTGGAACTGGGCTCGCCGGTCTCCGGCATCGCCGAATCCGTCTTCGCCCGGGCCCTCTCTTCCCAGGCTGAGCAGCGCAAGCTGGGCCAGGAACTGCTGGCAGGCAACGAGGCCGACGTCGAGATCCCCGAAACCTTCGTTGAGGATGTGCGCCAGGCGCTCTACGCCTCCAAGCTGGTCTCCTACGCCCAGGGCCTGGACATGCTGACCTCGGCAGCCAGGGAATACGGCTGGGAGCTGAAGCTGGACGAGATCGCCTCCCTGTGGCGCGCCGGCTGCATCATCCGTGCCGAGCTCCTCAAGGACATCACCAAGGCGTACGCCGCGGACGGGAAGCCGGCAAACCTGCTGTTCGCCCCGGCGTTCACCAAGGCCATCGCCGACGCCTTGCCGGCATGGCGCCGCGTTGTTGCCACCGCGGTCCAGCTCGGCATCCCGGTGCCGGTGTTCTCCTCATCGCTGGCGTACTACGACGGCCTGCGCCGCAAGCGCGTGGCGGCCGCCCTGATCCAGGGACAGCGCGACCTGTTCGGTGCCCACACTTACGGCCGCATCGACACCGAGGGAACCTTCCACACCCTCTGGGGCGAGGACAAGTCCGAAATTGAAGCGGTGGACACGCACTAGCACCTGCCGCCACGCAACAAAGGCGGGCAGTTTCCCCGGTTACCCGGGAAACTGCCCGCCTTTTGCTGTCATGCCTGCTGGACGGCCTCAGGCCTGTTCAGCCCAGTTAGAGATGGTATTCGATCTCGTACTCGGCCGGGTCCACGGCGGGTTTGGTTTCCCGCTGCGCGTCCCGGTGCCTCCATTTGGCAGGAACACCGGTAAGGATCGATTCCGGCGGCGCGTCCTTGACCACGACGGCGTTGGCGCCCACGGCACTGTCCCGGCCGATGGTGATGGGCCCCAGGATCTTCGCGCCCGCGCCGATGGTGACCCGGTCCCCGATGGTGGGGTGGCGCTTGATCCTGGCCAATGAACGCCCGCCAAGGGTCACGCCGTGGTAGATCATCACATCCTCGCCGATCTCGGCTGTCTCACCGATCACCACCCCCATGCCATGGTCGATGAAGAACCTCCGGCCGATGGTGGCACCGGGATGGATCTCAATGCCGGTCCAGGAGCGGCCCAGCTGGGACAACAGGCGCGCCGGAAACCGCAGTGACGGGTTTTGCCACATGCGGTGCGTCAGCCGGTGGATCCAGATGGCGTGAAGGCCGGAATAGGCGAAAAAGTTCTCAAAAGAACCTCGAGCCGCCGGGTCGTGGGACCGGGCGGCGTCGAGGTCTTCTTTCAGTCTTGCGAAAAAGCCCACAAAGTTCTTTCTACAGGAAACGGGCGGACGGCGGTCTGATCAGCCGCGGATGTCGTCATAGAGCACGGTGGAGATGTAACGCTCACCGAAGTCGCACACGACCGCCACGATCAGCTTCCCGGCGTTTTCCGGGCGCTTGGCCAGTTCCAGCGCGGCCCAGACGATTGCTCCGGAGGAGATGCCGCCCAGGATGCCTTCCTTGATGCCGAGCTCGCGGGCCACGCGGACCGAGTCCTCAAGGGTGGCGTCGATGACCTCGTCGTAAACGTTGGTGTCCAGCAGTTCCGGGATGAAGTTGGCGCCCAGTCCCTGGATCTTGTGCGGGCCGGGGGCGCCGCCGTTCAGGATGGGGGAGTCCTTGGGCTCCACGGCCACAATCTGCACGCCGGGCTTGCGTTCCTTCAGCACCTGTCCGACGCCGGTGATGGTTCCGCCGGTGCCGATGCCTGCAACGAAGATGTCCACGGCGCCGTCGGTGTCTTCCCAGACTTCCTCCGCGGTGGTCCTGCGGTGGATCTCCGGGTTGGCTTCGTTGGCGAACTGCTGGGCCCAGATGGAGTTCTCCGTGTTGGCCACGATCTCCTGGGCCTTTTCCACGGCACCGCGCATGCCCTCGGAGCCCGGGGTGAGGACGATCTCGGCACCGAAGGCGCGCAGCATGACCCGGCGCTCGGTGGACATGGTCTCGGGCATGGTGAGGATGACCTTGTACCCGCGAGCGGCACCCACCATGGCCAGGGCGATGCCCGTGTTGCCGGAAGTGCCTTCGACGATGGTGCCGCCGGGCTTGAGGGCACCTGACTTCTCCGCGGCGTCGATGATGGCAACACCGATGCGGTCCTTGACGCTGTTGGCCGGGTTGTAGAACTCCAGCTTCACGGCAACGGTGGCGTCCAGCCCCTCGCTGAGCCGGTTCAGCCGGACCAGCGGGGTCCCGCCCACCAGTTGCGTCACATCGTCATAGATCCGTGCCATGTACATACGCCTATCTCTAAGGGGTGGATACTGAGGTCAGCCTAACGAGGCCGTGTAACGACAGGCTAAGCGTTAAGCCACGCAGAGTAATATTTCCGGGCCTTGGCCAGCTTGGGGTTGATGATCACCTGGCAGTACCCCTGCTCCGGGTGCTTGGCGTAGTAGTTCTGGTGGAATTCCTCGGCCACGTAAAACCGCGGCAGGCGGCTGACCTCCGTGACGATCGGGTGCGGCCACAGAGCCTGGTTCCGTTCGATGGCTTCCTCAAACAGGATCTTCTCCTCCGTGGTCTCGTAGAACATCGAGGAGCGGTACTGGGTACCCACGTCGTATCCCTGCCGGTTCAGCGTGGTGGGATCATGCAGGGCGAAGAACATGTCCAGGATGACTTCCGCGGGGATGACCTCCTCGTCGAAGGTCACCGCAACCACCTCGGCATGACCGGTGGTTCCACTGCAGACCGAGTAGTAGTCCGGGTGGGGATCGTGCCCGCCGGTATAGCCGGACACCACCGCCGTGACGCCCCTGGTCTTCTGGTAGACGGCGTCAAGGCACCAGAAGCAGCCTCCGCCAAGAACAAAAGTTTTCATGACCTCTTCAATGGTTGACGGTCCCGGATCATTCCCGGCCGGCCCGGCACAACGCCGCAAACTGCGGTGGCCGGAAGCCGATGGGGTAAAACTAAGACTATGGAACCAGTGGACACCGACGTTACCGGCCAGGCAGATCACGACGGCCAAGCCTCCCTGGGCACGCCGGCTCCGGCCGGTTCCGCGGACGCCCCCACCTTGGCCGAACTGCTTTTGGCGGTGGAGGAACTGTGGCCGGAGTCGCTGGCGGAAAACTGGGACGAGGTGGGGCTGGTGGCAGGCCATCCGTCCGCCCCGGTGACAAAGGTGATGTTTGCCGTGGACCCCACACTGGAGGTCATCGACGAAGCCGTGGAGTGGGGAGCCGAGCTGCTCATCACCCATCACCCCCTGCTGCTGAAGGGCGTCACGTCGGTCGCCGCCACCTCGGCGAAGGGCCGCGCGGTCCACCGGCTCATCGAGTCGGGGACGGCACTGCTGACGGTGCACACAAACGGGGACTCCGCCGTCGGGGGCGTTTCCGATGTCCTGGCCGACGCCCTGGGCCTCCAGGACGTCGCGCCGCTCACGGTAGCGGCCAACGGACTGCCGGAGGAAGGCATCGGCCGGGTGGGCGACCTCGCGGACGCCATGAGCCTGGGTGACTTCGCTGCCCGGGTCTTCGGAATCCTTCCGTCCGTTGCCGGGGGAGTGCGGGTCTCCGGCGACAAGGACGGCCTGGTGCGGCGCATCGCAGTATGCGGCGGTGCCGGCGATTCCCTCTTCAACGAGGTGCGGGCGAGCAACGCCGACGTCTATGTCACCGCGGACCTCCGCCACCACCCGGCATCGGAGGCGCGGGAGGCCGCCCTCAACGGACGGCCCTATTTGGTGGATGTTTCGCACTTTGCCAGTGAATGGCTGTGGCTCCCGGCGGCCGCTGCAGCCCTGGGCAACGTCCTGGCCGACCAGGGCCATGAAGTGGAGATCCAGGTCAGCACCACCAACAGCGATCCGTGGGACTTCATCCTGACCCCCGGCTAATCGGACGGTGGGGATGCGGCACGGCGGGGGAGCAGGCCACGCGCTAGAGTCTAGGAAGCGCCGGTTCGGTGCCCGGCTGCGGCCGGAAGGGATCTAGCGGAGGTAACAGTGGCCAAGGCAGCACCGGCGGAACAGTTGAAGTTGCTCGAACTGCAGGGGCTGGATGCCCGGCTGAAGGGCCTCGCCAACCGCCGCCGCACGCTGGAAAATGATCCCCGCATCAAGGACCTTGAAGCTGCCCTGTCCGTTGCCAACGGTGAACTGGGCGCGGCAAAGGTGGCTGTGCACGACGCCGAGACTGAGCTGAAGCGCGCCGAGGCGGACGTGGAACAGGTTGCCTCACGGATCGAACGAGACGAAGCCAGGCTCAACAGCGGCACGGGCCTGTCCAAGGACCTGGTGGCCCTCCAGAAGGACATCGTTTCGCTCAACAAACGGCGCTCGGACCTGGAGGACATCGAACTCGAGGTGATGGAGCGGCTCGACAGCCTGCGGGAACGGCAGGCAGCCCAGCAGCAGATTGTCGACGACATCCAGGGCTCCTTCGCCACCATCAGGGCAGAGCTTGACGCTGCCCTCGCCGAGGTCGAAACCGAAGCTGCAGGCCTTCGCGCCCAGCGTGCCGACTTCGCCGCAGGCCTGGAGGCGGGGATGCTGGCAGTCTACGAAAAGACCCTCGCAAAGCGCGGAGTGGGTGCGGCACGGCTCTTCCACGGCACCTCCGAAGCCTCCGGCATGAAGCTCAGTCCCGGCGATCTCGCGGAGATCAAGGCCTCGGCCGCGGATGACATCGTGTTCTGCCCGGACTCAGGCGCCATCCTGGTCCGTTCCGATGAATGGTCCTGACCCAACTAGGTAACAGCAGATGTCGTTATGGGCGCTCATAACAGCATTTGCTGCGACCCAGTTGGGCCTGAGCGCGGGAATCAGCCCGGCAGGATGATGTTCAGGGCGTGCGGCTTGCGGGCTGTGCCCGGCACCAGCTCGGCGTCCCATTTCTCCCGGGCAGCCTTCAAAAGGTCCGACGGCGCCGCCGGGGCTTTGCCGCGCCGCGACAGCAGGTGCCGCGCCAGTTCGCCCCGGGTGTGCTTGGCGAAGTGGCTCACCACCTTGCGGACTCCACCGGCTTCGGTGAACACGTTCACGGTCACGGTCTGTTCCGGCGGCGGTGCCCAGGCGGCCGCGTAGGTGCTGGACCGGCAGTCCACCAGCAGGTGCCCCTGGGCCAGGCTGGCCAGTGTCTGCCCAAGCCGCGCCTTCCAGAATGGAGCCAGCCGGCCGACGTCGGGCAGGGCCGTGCCCATGGAAAGCCGGTAGGCGGGGACACTGTCGCCGAAGCGAAGGGCTCCCCACAGCGCGGAAATCACCAGGACGGACGCGTCCGCCTTGCGCCGCTGGGCCGGTGTCAGGCTCCGGTAGCCCAGCGCGTCGTAAAGGACACCCGAGTAGATGCTGTGTGCAGGCGCGGCCGGTTCGGCATGGAGGCGGGTATTGCGTTCAACATCTTCGCGCAGCGAAGCCCCCACCCCCAGCAGGGCCAGGGCGTCCTGGTGGGCGCTGGCCGTTCCTAACGCCTCCAGGACCTTCGCACGGTATGGGTTCAGTTCCGGGAAGCCCAAGGTGGACCAGTCGACGGCGGGCCCACGTAGCGCGGGTGTCTTGCCTTCGGAAGGGGGAAGCAGAATCAGCACCGTCCGATCCTACCGGCGACAAAAGCGGCCTGCGGGCGCCGGTAGACTGGTCGTGGATGGGACAGCCAGACGGCCGCGCGCCACGCAAGTGACTCGAGGAACGTCCGGGCTCCGCAGGGCAGGGTGGTGGGTAACGCCCACTCGGGGTAACCCGCAGGCCAGTGCCACAGAAAACAGACCGCCTGCATGTCCGGCTTTGGCCGGCAGGGCAGGTAAGGGTGAAACGGTGGTGTAAGAGACCACCAGCTTCCCGGGTGACCGGGAAGGCTAGGTAAACCCCACCCGGAGCAAGGCCAGACAGGACACGTTCGAGGGCTGCCCGCCCGAGTGTCCGGGTAGGCCGCTGGAGGGTGCCGGCAACGGTACTCGTAGATGGATGGCCGTCGCTCCCTTTCCGGTAACGGGAGGGGAGAACAGAACCCGGCGTACCGGCTGTCCCATCCGCAAACCGGGTTTGACCCCGGGCGTCGTGTTGGGGATGCTGGACCGTGCCCGTAATTCCTGATCCCCGTCGTGCGACCCGGGCGGGCGTCCCCGGCGTCCGTTCCCAGATGATTGCACTTGGTGGGTTCCTTGTACTGTCCGGCACTGCCTGGTTTCTCGCGTCGGTTCCGATCATCCTCAATTCCAACGGCTGGTATGCCGGTTCGGCGAAAGCACCGTGGATGCCGCCGGCGTGGATGTTCCGGACCACCTGGATGGTGCTGTACACCGGAGTAGCGGCAGCCGCATGGCTGGTCTGGCGCAAGGGCGGCCTGACCGGGGGCACCCGTGCAGGCTACGCTCTCCAGCTCCTCCTCAACGCGGCGTGGCCGGCGGCCTTTTTCGCCCTGTACCCCATGCTCGGTGCTGCCGCCCTCTGGGCCGCCTTCCTGGTGATCTGCGCACTCGCCGCAACCCTGGCCTTCCTGGTCCTGCGGTTCGGGCCGGTGGACGCCCTCGCCGGTTTCCTGATGCTGCCGTACTTTTCCTGGATTGTCTTTTCCGCCAGCCTTAACCTCTATTCAGCCGTCCACAACTAAAGCCCGGCGGCGCCAGGGCAGTGCAGGTCCACGGCCATGTGAGTGATTTCACGCAGCGCAAGCGTGTTCCCTGCAGCGGGCCAAATTAGAATGGTTCACGGACGCAGGAGTTCTACCGCCGAAAGTTGCGTCCGCAGCCGGCGGTTTTTCTTTGCACGCGATCCAGGCGCCTGGGGGCCATCCCTGCAGGCGCGGGTGCCCCTGGACATCATCAGGTGGCCTACATCCGTGTACGAGGACGTACACGGCTGAACCGAGGAAGGTATTTCTGTGAGCCAGACGTCTGATTCTTGTCTTGATACGTGGATGGGCCGGGAGGCCCTCGCCGAGGCCATGATCCCGGTGATCGGCAGGCTGTACCGCGAAAACAACGTGGTGACCAGCATCCATGGCCGGAGCCTGATCAACAAGTCCACCATGAACATCCTCAAGGCACACCGCTTTGCGCGTCGGATGAGCAAGGACGAACTGCTCCTGGAGGACACTGCGCCCCTGCTGAACACGCTGGCCAACCTCGAGCTGGGCGCTGCCGCGATCGACATCGCCCGCCTGAACCAGAAATTCAAGGAAGAAGGCAACGGCGCCAGCCTTGAAGAATTCCTCCGCGCTGAGCTCGCCGAGATCGTGGGCAAGCGGGGCGGCGATGACCGCACCAGCACCGATGTCGTGCTCTATGGCTTTGGCCGTATCGGCCGGCTCCTGGCACGCATCCTCATCGAAAAGGCCGGTGGCGGCCACGGACTGCGCCTGCGCGCCATCGTTGTGCGCCGCGGCTCCGACAACGACCTCTCCAAGCGGGCCAGCCTGCTGCGGCGCGACTCGGTCCACGGATCCTTCGAGGGCACCATCCGGATTGACGAGGACGCCAACACCATCACCGCCAACGGCGTGCAGATCCAGGTGATCTACTCGAACGACCCCGCCACGATCGACTACACCGCCTACGGCATCAACAACGCCCTGGTGGTGGACAACACCGGCCGCTGGCGCGACGCCGAGGGGCTTTCCCAGCACCTGCAGAGCAAGGGCGTGGCACGCGTCCTCCTGACCGCACCGGGCAAGGGCGAACTCAAGAACATCGTCCACGGCATCAACCACCGCGACATCAACGATTCAGACCGGATCGTCTCCGCCGCATCCTGCACCACCAACGCCATCACCCCGGTGCTGAAGGCCATCAACGACAAGTTCGGCGTGGTGCACGGGCACGTGGAAACCGTTCACTCCTTCACCAACGACCAGAACCTGATCGACAACTTCCACAAGGGTGACCGCCGCGGCCGCTCCGCAGCCCTGAACATGGTCATTACCGAAACCGGTGCTGCCAAGGCAGTGGCCAAGGCCCTGCCCGAACTGCTGGGCAAGCTGACCGGCAGCTCCATCCGCGTCCCCACCCCGGATGTTTCCCTGGCCATCCTGAACCTCAGCCTGGAAAACGGCACCACCAAGGACGAGGTCAACAACTACCTTCGCGAGATGTCGCTGCACTCTGACCTCCGCAAGCAGATCGACTACATCGACTCACCCGAGGTTGTGTCCACCGACTTCGTCGGCTCCCGCCGCGCAGGTATCGTCGACGGACTCGCCACGGTCTCCACCGACAAGAACCTGGTCCTCTACGTCTGGTACGACAACGAATTCGGTTACAGCTGCCAGGTGGTGCGCGTCATGGAGGAAATGGCCGGCGTGAACCCGCCGTCGTTCCCCGCCAAGGAAAGCGCCGCCGCCCTGGCCGCCATCGCCGTCTGACCAATTCCGCAGCCGTCCCGGGAATTCCCGGCTGGTTCTCTGGAATCAGCCGGGAAACGGGACCACACTGGTGGCATGGACAACGAATCGACACTTCAGCACGAGACCACCCTCGAACATGCCCTGGACGTGGCCAAGGCAAACCATAAGGAAGCAGTCCGGCTGCTCGAACGTGCCCGCGCCGCCCATAAGGCCGGGGATGTCAGCGAGGACCGCGTGCGCCAGCTCGAGGGACTGCTTGCCATTGCCGAGGAAGACCTTCGAAGGGTCACCAGGGAGCAGTAACCCGACGGCGGTGGCCATGGACGTGTGAGACATCACTCGTCCTCAACAGTGTGGATATCAGAGGACGGGCAAGCCCTTTGTCCTAGGCTCTTGGGGTGCCTGAATTTCCCCTGCCGGCGTCAACGCCATGACCGTCAGCTGGTCCGCCTACCGACGCGCCCGCCGCCGTTCCCGCCAGGCGTGGGCGCTGCTCGTGACGGCGGCTGTATGCGTCGTCGCCGCCTTGTCCTGGTTCTTTACCGCGGGACAGTTCGCGGCCGGCGGGCCGGCGCCGGAGGGACCGACGGAGGCGCCCGTCTTCAACGCCGCCTGGATGAAACCGGTCCAGGAACCCAACCCCGTGCCGGCGGGTACGGCCCTCGCCGCCCTCGACGGCCTGGCCGTGAAGGGCCGCGCACCGAACACCGATTACAGCCGGGAGGCCTTTGGCCAGGCCTGGCTGGACGTTGACAGGAACGGCTGCGATACCCGCAACGACATCCTTCGCAGGGACCTCGCCGACGTGGTGTTCTCCGAAGGCTCCACCTGCAAGGTGACCGCGGGTCACTTCCGGGAGCCCTATACCGGCAAGGACGTCGACTTCCGCCGCGGTTCCGAGAGCAGCCGTGCTGTCCAGATCGACCATGTGGTGGCACTGGGTGATGCCTGGCAAAAGGGAGCACAGGGCCTGGGTCCGAAGGAGCGCCAGAGCCTGGCCAACGATCCACTGAACCTCATTGCCGCGGACGGCGCGGCCAACCAGCAGAAGAGTGCGGGTGACGCCGCCACCTGGCTGCCGAAGAACTCCGCCCTGCGCTGCCATTACGTGGCCCGGCAGATCTCCGTAAAGGCCGCCTACGGGCTATGGGTGACGGCAGCAGAGAAGGACGCCATGAAGAAGGTGCTCGGCTCCTGCCCCGGGCAGGAAACCATCACCGCCCGCTGACGGTCGCGGCCCGGACCGGGGTCAATGACGGAGAATGTGTCAGTGGCCGAACGGGTCCGGGTCCACTCCCGGCATCCACGTCAGTCCCGGCGTGCCCCAGCCGTTCTTTTTGGCCTGCCTCATGGCCTTGCGGGAATAGCGGCCGATCAGCCGGTTGACATAGAGTTTGCCGTCCAGGTGGTCGTATTCGTGCTGGATCACCCTGGCGAACCAGCCTGTTGCCTCGAACTTCACCGGGTTTCCAAAGCCGTCAAACCCTTCGACCCGTGCCCACCCGGCCCGCTTGAGCGGATACTGCTCACCGGGGAAGGACAGGCAACCCTCTTCCTCCTCGTCGGGGTCGGGAGCGGCGCCGGAAACCTTGGACAGGGTCAGGACAGGATTCACCAGCACGCCGCTCGGGGGAGCGCCGTCGTCGTTGGCGTACTTGTACACGAAGATTCTCTTGCCCACGCCGATCTGCGGGGCGGCGAGGCCCACGCCATGGGCAGCCTCGTTGGTTTCGAACATGTCGGCAATAAGGGTGCGCAGTTCGTCGTCGAAAACCTCCACCTCGGCCGCGCGCCGGTGCAGGACAGGCTCGCCCCAGATGGTGATTGGCAGAACGGTCATATCAGTTGTCCTTCGAACTTTCGCGGTGTCCCCGGCTTTCCTGCGCGTACCCCCGGTGGGGCACAACAAAGGAGGCCGCACCGGATATCCGGTGCGGCCTCCTTTGTTGACGGCTGCATAAGCCGCCCCGTGAGGGTGAGCGACGGGGGTTGAACCCGCGACCTCCTGGACCACAACCAGGCGCTCTGCCAACTGAGCTACGCCCACCATGTGCCTCAAGGGAAATCCGCTTTACCGGCTCCCTGGAAACGCAACTCAAATAGCTTACCTGCTCGGAAGGGGTGCTTTGACCACTTTCGGCGATTTGAAGCAAAATTTCATTGGAACATGGCGCAGATCACTTACCCGGCTCTTCAGTGGACCCGCCGGCGGTAATCCCCCCGGCGATCTTCTGGGCCGTGGCACTGTCGGGTCCGGGTGCGGGCACGAACACGGCTTCACGGTAGTACCGCAATTCGTCGATGGAATCCTTGATGTCCCCGAGGGCGCGGTGGCCACCCTTCTTGGCCGGCGACTGGAAGTAGGCGCGCGCGTACCAGCGGCGCGACAACTCCTTGATGGTGCTGACGTCGATGACCCGGTAGTGGAGGTGTTCCACCACGGCAGGCATGTCGCGCGAGAGGAACACCCGGTCCGTCCCCACCGAGTTGCCGCCAAGCGGTGCTTTGCGCGGGTCCGGAACCCAGGCGGAGATGTACTCCATCACCGCGGCCTCCGCCTCCGCCATGGTCCTGCCGTGCGGAAGCTCCGCCAGCAGCCCGGACTTGGTGTGCATGTCCCGGACGAAGTCGGACATCTGGGCCACCGCGGCGTCGTCGGGTTTGATGACCACATCAACGCCGTCGCCCAGGATGTTCAGTTCCGAATCGGTGACCAGGGCTGCCACCTCTATGAGGGCATCGTTCTTGATGTCCAGGCCGGTCATTTCGCAGTCGATCCAGACGATTCGTTCGTTAGATATAGGCACCCGACCAGCCTACCGTTCCACCTCCGGGCGCCCTGCCGATGCTAGGATTTCGGGTACGCGGCGGGTCGCCCCTCCGCCCTGAACCACCTTCCGTCGGCCCCGCCCGGTTCGCGGGCAAAACCGCGGGAAACGCAAAGAAGATTGGACGATCCTGAGATGACGGCGCCTGTGCCCGCAACGGGGGAGATGGCGGCGGCCGGCATTGCCGGAGCAGGCAGGGCCGAGGTGGACAATCCACGCTCATCCATCCTTGCCGGTTTCCTGGGCTCCGTGTTCATGGCCGTTGGATCCTTCGGCGTGGGCTGGCTGGCCCCTGTCTCGGAACTGCGGCGGATGCCCCTGTTCATCTGGATGCGCACCGAGGCCCCAGGCGTGGCCTTGTCCATTGTCCTGGTGGCGGTTGGGGGCATGCTGCTGGTGCGCGCCTGGCTGCGGCTCGGCCAGAAAGTACGCGTATGGGGGCCGCAGGCCCGGCGTGCCACCCTGGCTGCATTGGTGGCGTGGGGGCTCCCCATGATGTTCAGCGTGCCGCTCTTCAGCCGGGACGTTTACGCCTACATCGGGCAGGGCCGCCTGATGGTGGAGGGTTTCAATCCCTACGAGAACGGCATCTCCGCCCTGTCCAATTACTTCCAGCTCGGCGCAGACAAAATGTGGACCGAAGCCCCGGTTCCCTATGGGCAGCTGTTCCTGTGGATCGAGCAGTTCGTGGTGTGGGCCACCAATGTCCAGCCGGAGGCCTGCGTCATGCTGTTCCGGCTGGTGGCACTGGCCGGTGTGGTGTTGTGTGTCATTTACGTGCCCCGGCTTGCCGAGCTGCATGGGGTCAACCCGCACAGGGCCCTCTGGCTGACCGTGGCGAACCCGCTGTTCCTGACGAATTTCATCGCCAGCGTCCATAACGACTCCCTGATGATCGGGCTGGCCCTGGCGGGACTCTATTACTCCGCCACCCGGCGGGAGGTCCGGGGCATCGTGCTGGTGACCCTGTCCATCGCCGTCAAGCCCATCACCATCGTCTTCCTGCCGTTCATCGGCCTCCTGTGGGCAGGGAGGAACGCAGGTTGGCTGCGGAAGGGTGCATTCTGGGCCCTGACGGCCGGCATCAGCCTGGCGCTCCTGACCGCGATGAGCATGGTCAACGGGTTCGGTTTCGGCTGGATCAACGGGCTGTCCGCGCCAGGCAGCATCTCCATCTGGTATGCCCCGGTGGGACTGCTCGGCATGGTGGTGGGCTCCCTGGCCAACGCGTTCGGACTGGACGGGTCCGTGCCCGCAGGCTGGGTGTTCGACGCCGGGAAGCTGCTTGCCGTGGGCATCGTCGCCTGGCAGATCTTCAAGGGGGACTATGACCGGCTGATGCGCCGTCTTACGCTCGCCCTGGCTGCCGTGGTGCTGCTGGCCCCCATCATCCAGGCCTGGTATGTCGTCTGGCTCATACCGCTCTTCGCCGTGACCGGCATCCGCAACGACTGGCAGGTGAAGGCACTGTACTTCGTGGTGTCCTTCTTCATGATCTACGCCATCTCGGACCAGCTGGATGTCTTCCCCTACCTGCAGACCCAGGATCTGGGCTTCGCCCTTGCCTTGGCCCGGATCGCCGCGGCGCTGACGGCCCTCCTGTTCGCCCTGTACCTGATCTTCTGGGACCCCGGAACCCGTACGCTGTTCCGCAAGACGCACGAGCCCGTCGTCGAACGCCCCGTGATCTAGGTCTGGCCGGCACAGCGGCCGGCCGGCGGGCCTACTGCGTCGCCGGCGGGGAGGCGATCCTGCGCAAGGCCTCCCTGCGGGACAACGGGCTCATGACGTCCCCGTGCCGGACGACGAAGGCTTCCACCCACCCGGGATCCGTCTTGGCGTATTCACGCAAGGCCCAGCCGATGGCCTTCCGGATGAAGAACTCCCGGTCCGCCAGGTTCGGCTCGATCACGGCGGCAAGCAGTGTGGTGTCGGTGGCGCCTTTCGCACACAGCTGCGAGGTGATGGCGGCCCTGCGGAGCCAAAGGTCAGGATCTTGGCTCCACTCCCTAAGTGTGGCCGGCATCGCCACCGGATGCGCCTGCAGCAGGGCGCAGATCCGTCCGGAGACACCGTCCACAAAGTCCCACCAGGCGCCGGTGCGGATGATTTCCCCGTAGACGGGCAGCATGTCCAGATCCTTGGCCACCAGTCGGATTCCCGTCAGGTCTATGGCCGCATACCGCTCCTCGCGGAACGTTGAGGTGCGCCACAGCTCCAGCACGGTGGCGCGCAGCTGGCCGGCCGACCCCGGCGGGAAGTCTGCCGCAGCCCGCACCGCAATGCGCCGCACGTCAGGAACCCGGACGCCCAGGGAGGGAATCGCGGACTTCATATAGGCCTGGGCGCCGGCGGCACGTTCCGGGTTGGCGACTTCCCGCAGCGCACCCCTAACGGCCGCGATGAGGTCCTGATCTGCAGCCGTTTCCATGGGGAAACTCTAGCCATGCACACCAGGTGAGCGTGGGGTACGCTAGTGAGCGCTAACACACACCGAACCTGGGGGAATCCATGCCCGGCACCGACGTCCACCTGGCCCACGGACCCTATTCCGCCGTCGTCACCCGGCGCGCAGGGGCGCTGCGCGAACTGCGCTACGGAAACCGGGACCTGGTGGTGGGCTTTGGACCCGAAGGCGCCATTCCCGATTACCGGGGCGTCATCTGCGCACCCTGGCCCAATAGGCTGGCCGACGGCGCCTACACCTACGCCGGCAAGCCCTACGCCGCCACAGTCAACGAACCCGAACGTGGCGCCGCCCTGCACGGCCTGGCCATCCATCAGCCGTGGGAGGTGCTGGAGGCGGCATCGGACCGGGCAGTCCTGGGCTGCCGCATTCCCGCCGGACCGGATTATCCGGGCGAACTGGAACTCACTGTCACCTACTCGCTTTCCGATGACGGGCTCCGCGGCATGGTCCGGGCCGTCAACACCGGTTCCGCCGCCGCGCCGTACGGGGTGTGCCCCCACCCCTACCTGGTGGCTGGTCCGTCCCCGCTGGATCACTGGTCCCTGGAACTTCCAGCCGATGCCTATCTTGAGGTCACGCCGGACAGGCTGCTTCCCGTGGGCATGCGGCAGGTGGACGGGGGAGCGTTCGACTTCCGCTCGCCCCGGCGGCTGGGAGAAGTGAAGATCGACCACGCGTTTACGGACATCTCCCGGGACGGCCGCGGCCTGGCGCGGGTCCGGGTGCTGGATCCATCGGGAACGGGAGTGGAACTGGAATGGGGGGCGGAGTGGCCCTGGGTCCAGGTGCACACCGGGGACAAGCCGGTGGGTCCGGACCGTCTGGGCCTGGCTGTCGAGCCCATGACCTGCCCGCCGGATGCATTGCATTCAGGTACGGACCTGGTTCGCCTGCAGCCCGGCGCATCACATTCGGCGGGCTGGACCATCCGGGCGCTGCCCTCAAAGGCCGGCTAACCCGGCCGGCCGGGCCCGCTTCAGTTGCCTTGCGCTCCAGTGGGGGAGTTGGCCCACCCGGCACGCTCCAGCCACGCTGCGCACAGTGACGTCCACTGGGCCGGCCCCGGTTCCCCGGCAGCCAGTCCCAGCCCATGCCTTCCTTCCGGGAAGACGTGCAGTTCCGCAGGAACTCCCGCGGCAATCAACGCCCTGGCGTAGTTAAGGCTGTTGCTGACCGGGACTGCCTCGTCGTCGGCCGTGTGCCAGAGGAACGCCGGCGGCGTGCCGGGCGTGACGTTCAACTCCGCGGAGAGTGCCGTGAGGAGGGCCGACGGCGGCGCGTCGCCGAGAAGGTTCGCCACCGATCCGTCATGCGTTTCATGCGTCAGCGACGCGACGGGGTAGCAAAGCACCGAAATGTCCGGCACGGCTGCGGGAACGTCGAGGTCCCGGTTTCCCGTCGCAGCCGCCGTGCTGAGGGTGGCGGCCAGGTGCCCGCCGGCGGAGAACCCCAGGACGCCAACGCGGTCCGCATCCACGGCCAGCCCGTGCTGCCCGGTCCGGATATGCAGCATGGCTTCCTTGGCGTCCTCCAGTGGAGCGGGGTGCCGGTCCGGGGCCACCCGGTAACGGAGCACAAAGGCGTGGATCCCCAGCGAGGCAAGCCACTGTGCCACCGGCTCCGCTTCGTGGTCGGCCTGGCGGGCATAGCCCCCGCCCGGCAGCACCAGGATGGCGGGACGTGCGCCATCGGCTTCCGGGCACGCCGGAACCGCTGTCAGCCTTCGTGGTGCCATCAGGCTGCCGTTTCCGTGCTGCGCCGCAGGGTGACCTCGCCGGTGATGCCATTCGCAGCCGGGCCTTCCGGCTCTTCGGCATGGCTCCCGGGGCCGGTGGACCGGGTGGCAATGCGCCCGATGTCCTCCAGGGGCAGCCGGACTGTGGAAAGCGCCGGCCGGAAGTCGCGGAGGGTTTCAATATCGTCGAAGCCGGCGATGGCGGCGTCGCGCGGAATCCGCAGCCCCTCGGACCGCAGCGCCGCCGCGGCACCAATGGCCATCACGTCGTTGACGGCGAAGATGCACAGCCTCGGTGCCGGCGTGTCCCCGGACCGGGCCGCCTTGATCCTGGCGGCCAGTTGAAGTCCGGCGTCATACCCACCGGACCGGTTGAACCCTGTCCGGAGCACCTCTGCCAGCCGCCGTCCGGCGCGCTCCAGTCCTTCCTGGAAGCCGCGGACCCGGTCATCCGATGTCAGGAGTCCCTCGGGGCCGCCCACGATGACGAAGCCACCGTCCCAGCCCTCCGCAAGCCCGGTGGCAAGCTGCCGGGCAAGCTCCTGGTTGGGGACTTTGACGACGTGGTATCCCTCCGTTGCGGTTGCGCCCACAACGGGATGTCCCACTACGGCAACCTGGCCCCCGTTGCGGCAGTACCGGTCCAGTTCGGCGGCCAGTTCTGCGTTGTCGTCCCGGTCCTCGTCACGGCAGGAACGTGAGCCGGCGATCACAATGGAATCTGCGCGGCGCGCCGCGAAGGCGGCCACCGCTTCCTTCTCTTCGGCCGGGCCGCCGCCGGTGGTGGCGAGCAGCACCATTTTGCGTTGTTCCCGGGCGGCTTCCTGCACGCCCCTGGCAATGGCCGCGAAATAGGGGTCGGCGATGTCATGGACGATCAGCCCGATCAGGCCGGAACTGGACTTCGCCAGGCCCTGCGCCTGCGCGTTGGGGATGTAGCCCAGCGAATCCGCTGCCTGCCGCACGCGTTCGGCAATGTCCTTGCCCGGTTTACGGGCCGAACCGTTCAGCACACGGGAAGCGGTGGCGGGCGAGACGCCGGCCAGGCGCGCCACCTCGGTAAGGGTACTTGCAGCCACTGCATCTCCTGGTCGTCGAACGGGCTCAAAGGCTAAGCACATTATGGCAGTTCAAACTACTTCCGGAAAGCGCTTGCCAACTGAAAGCGCGCCGTGCATTATTGAAGTAGTGGGAACGCGCTTTCCCAATCAGCTTGAGTACATTGCTCACTCACCGTGGAGGACACATGGGCTTCGAAACCAAAACAATCCGCATCGCCATGAACGGCATTACCGGCCGGATGGGCTACCGCCAGCACTTGCGGCGCTCCATCCTTCCCATCCGCGACGCCGGCGGCTTCACCCTCGAGGACGGCACCCGGGTCCAGGTTGAACCCATCCTGGTGGGCCGCAACGAGGCCAAGATCCGCGAACTGGCGGAAAAGCACAAGGTCTCCGAATGGACCACCGACCTGGACGCCGTGATCAGCGACCCCACTGTCGACGTCGTCTTCGACGCCTCCATGACCAGCCTCCGTGCCGCCACCCTGAAGAAGGCCATGCTGGCCGGCAAGCACATTTTCACCGAAAAGCCCACGGCCGAAACCCTCGAGGAAGCCATTGAGCTGGCCCGGATCGGCAAGGAAGCCGGCGTCACGGCAGGCGTAGTCCACGACAAGCTGTACCTCCCCGGCCTGGTCAAGCTCCGCCGCCTGGTGGACGAGGGCTTCTTCGGCCGCATCCTCTCCATCCGCGGCGAGTTCGGCTACTGGGTCTTCGAAGGCGACATCCAGGCGGCCCAGCGTCCGTCCTGGAACTACCGCAAGGAAGACGGCGGCGGAATGACCACTGACATGTTCTGCCACTGGAACTACGTCCTCGAGGGCATCATCGGCAAGGTCAAGAGCGTCAACGCCAAGACTGCCACCCACATCCCCGCCCGCTGGGACGAGGCGGGCAAGGAATACAAGGCCACCGCCGATGACGCTTCCTACGGCATCTTTGAACTCGAGACTCCGGCCGGGGACGAAGTCATCGGCCAGATCAACTCCTCCTGGGCAGTGCGTGTGTACCGCGACGAACTGGTGGAGTTCCAGGTGGACGGCACGCTCGGTTCCGCCGTCGCCGGCCTGAACAAGTGCGTGGCCCAGCAGCGCGCCCACACCCCCAAGCCCGTCTGGAACCCGGACCTGCCCGTCACGGAGTCCTTCCGTGACCAGTGGCAGGAAGTGCCGGCCAACGCTGAGCTGGACAACGGCTTCAAGCTGCAGTGGGAGGAGTTCCTCCGCGATGTTGTGGCCGGCCGCGAGCACCGCTTCGGCCTGCTCTCCGCAGCCCGGGGCGTCCAGCTGGCCGAACTGGGCCTGCAGTCCAATGACGAACGCCGCACCATCGATATCCCGGAGATCACCCTCTAATGACGTCCCTTATCCTTCCCTCCGAAGACGGCGGCACCAGGGAATACCGCCTGCGGGGCGGCACCACCTGGACCCGGCCCACGGCGCCCCTGACCGCACGGCGCGCCTACGCAGCCGCCCACGTCATCCCCGAGGTCCTGGCCGACAACACGCCCGGTGCCCCTGCCCGCCTGGACTGGGACGCCACCATGGCGTACCGCCACGAACTGTGGTCCTACGGGCTGGGCGTAGCCGACGCCATGGACACCGCCCAGCGCGGAATGGGCCTGGACTGGGCCGCAACGCAGCAGCTGATCAAGCGCACGGGAGTGGAGGCCGCGTCGGTGGTTTCCGCCAACAACCCGGCCACCGCCGGCAAATCCGTCCGGGACCTGGTCTCCTGCGGCGCCGGCACCGACCAGCTGGACATCGACGCACTGCCCTCCGGCGAAGCGGGCATCAAGGCGGTGCTCGAGGCCTACCGCGAGCAGATCGCCGTGATCAGCGAGGCGGGCCCCAAAGTCATCCTGATGGCCTCCCGCGCCCTGGCCAGGGTTGCCGCCGGCCCCGAGGACTACCTGAGGGTCTATTCCACCCTGCTGCAGGAAGTGGACCAGCCGGTCATCCTGCACTGGCTGGGCACCATGTTCGATCCAGCGCTGGCCGGCTACTGGGGCTCCGATGATGTTCCGGCCGCCACCGAAACCTTCCTGGGCCTCATCAGGGACAACGCGGACAAGGTGGACGGCGTCAAGGTCTCGCTGCTGGATGCAAGCCACGAGGTTGCCCTTCGCGCAGCACTGCCCGAGGGCGTCCGCCTCTACACCGGCGACGACTTCAACTACCCGGAGCTGATCGACGGTGACGGCAGCCATCACTCAGACGCCCTGCTGGGCATCTTCGCGGCGATCTACCCGGCCGCCTCGGTGGCCCTGCAGAACTACGACGCCGGCAACCCCGCGAAGGCACGGGAAATCCTGGACTCCACCCGGGAACTGGGCAAGCACATCTTCAGCGCCCCCACCTTCTACTACAAGACCGGCATTGCGTTCATGTCGTGGCTCAACGGCAAGCAGCCCGGCTTCCAGATGGTGGGCGGCCTGCACTCCGGCCGCTCGGTCTGCCACCTGGCCAGGACCTTCGAACTGGCCGATCAGGCCGGCCTGCTGAAGGACCCCGCACTGGCTGCATTCCGGATGTCCGACTACCTGCGCATCAACGGGGTGGGAGTATGAGCGACTTCTCCCGCCTTTCCATCAACAGCGCCACCACCAAGAAGTGGACGCTTGCCCAGGTGGTGGAGGGCTGCGTCAACGCCGGAATCCCTGCCATCGGCCCCTGGCGGGACCGGGTGGAGGAAGCCGGCCTGGACAAGGCCGCCCGCCTGATCAAGGACGCCGGGCTCCGGGTTTCGTCCCTGTGCCGCGGCGGATTCCTCACCGCGGCGGACGCCGAAGGCCAGGCCGCGGCCCTCGCTGACAACCGCGCCGCCATCCTCGAGGCGGTGGCACTGGACACCACGGAACTGTTCCTGGTGGTCGGCGGCCTGGCGCCGGGGGAGAAGGACGTGGTGGCGGCACGCCGGCGCGTGGCGGACCGGCTCGCCGATCTGGTGCCCTTCGCGCGGGACCACGGCGTCCGCCTGGTGCTGGAACCGCTGCACCCGATGTACGCCGCGGACCGGGCGCTCATTTCCACCCTGGGCCAGGCCCTGGACCTCGCAGCGCCCTTCGACGCTTCAACGGTGGGGGTCGCCGTCGATACCTTCCATGTCTGGTGGGACCCCGCACTGAAGGCGCAGATCGAACGCGCCGGCAGGGAAAACCGCATCGCCTCCTACCAGGTGTGCGACTTCAACATGCCGATCGCGGCCGATCCCTTGCTGTCCCGCGGCTACATGGGCGACGGCGTGGTGGACTTCGCGACGATCGGCACCTGGGTGCGCGACGCCGGCTACACCGGCGACATCGAAGTGGAAATTTTCAATCAGGAGATCTGGGACACGGACGGCAACACCGTCCTGGCCACAGTGAAGGAGCGCTACGCGGAGCTTGTCCTCCCGTACGCCTGACCTGATCCAGACCGCGGGCTCCTGCTACGTCACGGCAGGAGCCTGCGCCCCACATGGAAGGACCCGGACCCGAGGTGGATGCACCACCGCCGGTCCGGGTCCTTTTCCTTCTCTGCTACTTATTGCTGTCCCGGGTGTACAGCGAGGCGAACCTCCGGTACCTGGCCAGCACGCCGCCGTCGTCCGTCCCCTGCGGAAGGTCGACGGCGTCAGCCGCCCAGGCGGGGAAGCGTCCGGTGAGTGCCGCCGCTGCCTGGCGCGCCGCACCGTCGGCAACGTACTCCCCAGGTTGTGGCACGGTGATGCGTGTTCCCAGCAGGCCCGCTGCGACTTCCTGTACGGCGGCCGACTGGGCGCCTCCGCCCACCAGGAGGATCCTGCGGACAGCCACACCCTGGGCCTGCAGCGCGGCCAGGCCGTCGGCCAGGGAACAGACCACGCCTTCGACGGCGGCGCGCGCCAGGTTGGCGGGGGTGTAGTTGGCCCGGGTAATGCCATGCAGGGAACCGGTCGCATCGGGCAGGTTGGGCGTCCTCTCCCCGTCAAGGTAGGGGACCAGGGTGAGCCCTCCGGCGCCGGGACCTGCTGACAGGGCCAGCCTGTTGAACTCCGGCAGGTCCACGCCCAGCAGGGCAGCCGTGGCATCGAAAACACGGGTGGCGTTCAAGGTGCAGACCAGCGGCAGGTAATGCCCGGCAGCGTCGGCAAACCCCGCCACGAGTCCGGACGCATCTGCCGCCGGCGTCTCCGAAACTGCAAAAACAGTACCGGATGTGCCCAGGGACATCACGACGTCGCCCAAACCCGCACCGGCTCCGAGCGCGGCGGCCGCGTTGTCCCCGGCACCGGCAGCCAGAAGGCTGCCCTCCGGAGTGCGTCCGGCCGCCGCCAGCGGGCCAAGTACCTTGGGGACGGCCGGAACATGGCCGAGCGCCGCGGACAGGACGTCCGGAAGGTACCTGCCCTCCGCCGTCGAGTAGTACCCCGTGCCTGAGGCGTCAGAGCGGTCCGTGGCAAGGGCTGCCAGTCCTTCGGCCCCACTGCCCGGGCCGAAGCCCGCAAGCCGCCAGGTCAGCCAGTCATGTGGAAGGCAGACAGCGGCCACCTTCGCCGCATTCTCAGGTTCGTTCGCTGCCAGCCAGCGCAGCTTGGTCACGGTCAGTGAGGCAACGGGAACAGTCCCGGTGGCACGCGCCCAATACTCCGCTCCGGCGGCGGGGTCACCGCCGCCGGCACTCCTGATGAGCTCCACGGCCGCCCCGGCGCTGCGGGTGTCGTTCCACAGCAGCGCCGGGCGGATCACGGCACCGTCGCTGTCCAGGCAGACCATGCCATGCTGCTGGCCGCCCACCGAGACAGCGCTGACGTCATCCAGCCCGCCGGCGTCGGCCACCGCCTTTTGGAGGGCGGTCCACCAATGGTCCGGATGAACCTCGCTCCCGGCAGGGTGCGTGGCACGGCCCTGGCGGACCAGTGCTCCGGTGTCCGCATCGCGGACCACCACCTTGCAGGATTGGGTGGAGCTGTCGATGCCTGCGACGAGCACCATGGCCTAGCGGGCGCCCAGGAGGTGTTCGATGGCGAGCTGGTTGAGGCGGACGAACGCGAAGGAGCGTTCAGCGGCCTTGTCGGCGTCGAAATCTTCGAATGCTGCGGCGTCCGCCAGCAGGTCGGCGGTGGTTTCACCGGCGCTGAGGGTGGGTTCGCCGAGCTCGAAGACGCCGGAGACCTTGAGGGCTTCCTGCACCTGGGGGTCGGCGCGGAAGGCCAGCGCCCGTTCCTTCAGCAGCAGGTACATGGCCATATTGGACTTCGCGGATTCCCAGACGCCGTCGTAGCCGTCGGTGCGCGAGGGCTTGTAGTCGAAGTGCCGGGGGCCGTCATACTTGGGGCCACCGCCGGGGAAGCCGTTTTCCAGGAGGTCGACGGTGAAGAAGGCGCTGGTCAGGTCACCGTGGCCGAAGACGAGGTCCTGATCGTACTTGATGCCGCGCTGGCCGTTGAGGTCAATGTGGAAGAGCTTGCCGGCCCACAGGGCCTGGGCGATGCCGTGGGTGAAGTTCAGCCCGGCCATCTGCTCGTGCCCGGTTTCGGGGTTCAGGCCCACAATGTCGCCGTGCTCCAGCTGGGCAATGAAGGCCAGGCCGTGGCCCACGGTGGGCAGGAAGATGTCGCCGCGGGGTTCGTTCGGCTTGGGCTCAAGCGCAATGCGCAGGTTGTAGCCCTTGTCCTTGATGTAGCCGGCGGCGGTGTCAACGCCTTCCTTCATGCGGTCCAGGGCGGCGGCGAGGTCCTTGGAGCCGTCGTATTCGCTGCCTTCCCGGCCGCCCCACATCACAAAGGTTTCGGCGCCGAGTTCGGCGGCCAGGTCAATGTTGCGCAGGACCTTGGACAGGGCGAAGCGGCGGATCGACCGGTCATTGGAGGTGAAGCCGCCGTCCTTGAAGACCGGGTGGCTGAAGAGGTTGGTGGTCACCATGGGAACTTTCAGCCCGGTTTCTGCCAGGGCTGCGCGGAAGTTCTTGAGGATGAGGTCCCGCTCCGAAGCGGAGGCCTCGAACGGGACCAGGTCGTTGTCGTGGAAGGTGATGCCGTAGGCGCCGAGCTCCGCCAGGCGGTGGACGGCTTCCACGGGATCAAGGGGAGAGCGGGTGGCGACGCCGAAGGGATCGGCACCGGTCCAGCCGACGGTCCAGAGACCAAAAGTGAACTTGTCGGCGGGGGTGGGCGAGAGAGTCATGATGCGTCCTTGCGATCGTGCGCTCCGCGGGGTTGCGAAGCTTTAGTTCATTGCCTGAACTATATGAGCGGACGTAGGCTGGGGTCAAGAGTCCAGGCTGGTATCAGCCGGAAAATGTGCGAGAAGCCTTACCTGTGGAGGTTTGTGATGGTGATGGCGGCGCCTGCAGTGGCGGGGCCGGGAGGCTCAGCCCCCGGAAGCGTGGGCGATGTCCGGCGCAGCAACCTGGCGCTGGTCCTGGGCGCGATCGCTGAGTTCCCGCCCGGCACCCACCCCAGCCGTGCCCAGGTGGCCGGTGCCACCGGCCTGACCAAGGCATCGGTGTCCAGCCTGGTGCTGGACCTCCTGGACACAGGGATCATTCGGGAGATAGGTCTCAACCCGCAGGGGCGCGGCCGGCCGGGTGTGGGGCTGGAACTCAGCCCCAGCCGGGCCGTCATGGGGATGGAAATCAACGTGGACTACATCTCCGCAGCCGTGGTGAACCTCGCCGGGTCCGTCCTGGTCCGGGAGGAGCAGGAACGCGACAACCGCAACAGCCCGGACGGGCCTGTGCTGGGCGCGCTCGCAGCCCTGGCGGCCCGGGTCCGGAGTGCGGCGGGGGAGCAGGGCGTCGAGGTCCTGGGCGGCGGCCTGGCTGTGCCCGGGCTGGTTGACCCTGCCCTGGCGCGGGTGCTCACCGCCCCCAACCTGGGTTGGGTCAACGTGGACCTCGACCTTGATGCACTGCTGCCCGAAGCTCCCCTGGGCGTGGAACTGTTCAACGAGGCCAATGCTGCAGCCCTAGCCGAACTGCGGCACCGGCCGGACGGCGCGTCTGACTTCCTCTTCGTCTCCGGCGAGGTGGGCGTCGGCGGCGGGATTGTCATCGGATCCGAGCTGTTTACTGGGCCGCACGGCCACGCCGGAGAGGTTGGGCATATTGTGGTGGACCCTGACGGAGGGCATTGTTCGTGTGGGGGAACCGGCTGCCTGGAAACGGTTGCCGGCCAGGACGCCATCTTCGCCGCAGCGGGACTGGCCCCGGATGGGGGTTCACGGTCGGTCCATATGTCCGCCCTCATGCATGCGCTGCAGGCCGGGGAGCCCCGGGCGGTATCCGCCGTCGAAGGGGCTGGCCGCTGCCTGGGGATAGCACTTGCCTCGGCCGCGCGTGTGGTCAACATAGAATCCGTGGTCCTTGGCGGCCACTTCGCTGTCCTCGAGCCGTGGCTGCGCGGCCCGCTGCTGGCGGGCCTGGAGAAGTATGCGCCGGGCAAATATGTGTCCAGCCAGGTGGCGGTGTCCCTGGTGGGCGAGTCGGGTGCCCTGCTTGGGGCAGCCGGCAGCGTGATCCGGTCCCTGGTGGAAGCACCCCACCGGCTGCACGCGTAGCAGCCAATGCGCAGCGCCCCGGTCCAAAGACCGGGGCGCTGCGCACTGCGGTGCCCCAGGAGGGAATCGAACCCCCGACCGGCGGATTAGAAGGCCGCTGCTCTATCCCCTGAGCTACTGAGGCGTTGGCTTCCGGCCATCAGGCCGGCGCCTCAAAAAGTTTACATTGCCCGGCTGCCGGCCGTGTCATCAAGCGGCCACTCCTCCTCCACATTTGCTGTCCACATAGACGTTGTCCACATAGGACAACCCGCACCTCCTGCCGGCTGTTGTCCGGCGCGATGCTGGTCTTGCCTGCTACAGGCGCCACCATCCAGACAGGACGTAGACATGAGCGAATCGATCACCATCCGGGGCTTCGTGGCCACGGAGATAACCAGTTCCACCACGCCGGGGGGAGTGGCAACAGCCTCCTTCCGCATCGGCTCCACCACACGCCGTTTTGACCGGGAATCCAGGACCTGGGGTGACGGGCACACCAACTGGTTCACCGTGCAGGGCTACCGTCAGCTTGCCGGAACCCTGGGCTGCAGCATCAGGAAGGGCCAGCCGGTCATCGTGGTGGGCAAGCTGAAGATCCGCACGTGGGAAAAGGACGGGCGGGTGTACCACTCCACCATCATCGACGCCGATGCCGTAGGGCACGACCTCACCTTTGGATCGGCAAACTTCATCCGGACCGCTTCCAGGCCGGCGCTCTCCCTTGTGGAGCAGCCACCGGCCCCGGACGACGCTCCCGGAATCGACCAGGACCTGGACGAACCGGAAGACCGCGAAGACGAAACCCCCGAAGACCAAGGCCATGCGGCTGTTGTCATCGAGGACAACGACGGCGGCCTGGCCTCCCTTGACCTTGAAACGGGGGAACTCGCCGAGGTCTAGGAAAGAAGCATCAGGTATCAGCGTTCCCATCCAGTCCCGGGCGGGCGGAACGGCGGCACCCCCGGCCGTCTTCCGCCCGCCCGCCCAATGCCTGGCGTGCGTATGGCCATCGGCGCCCTTCGGTTTCGGCGGCTCCAGCAGGTGTCAGCCGCCCAGCCGGTCCGTGCCGGCACCATGGCACAATGACACCATGCGTCCCACCCCTTTCCGCCGGCAGAACAACCGCGCCGGTGCAGCACTCGCATGCGCCGTCCTGGCCAGTCTCCTGTCAGGCTGTGTTGCCGGTCCCTCCGCGAACGGACCGGCAAACGAGGACAGCAGCGGCGGGACATCATCTCCGGCCACGGCCGCCGGAACGGATGCGAAGGGGCCGACCGCGCAGGCCACGAACCCTGCGGTGCAAGGCGCCGGCGCCAGCAGTGAAGCGCTGGCCAACACATCCGGGGGTGCGTCAGCGGCCGCAGCTGCCGCAACCGACACGGTGGAACGGACCGTGACGGATACCCTGACTAAACTGGCCACGGGAACGCCGAAACCGGCCTCTGCTCAGGTCAGCGACGCCCTGACCGGAGCGGGCATCGCACCGGCGGCGCTCCAGGTCTCGCAAAGCCGGACTCCCACCGGACTGGAGGCGGACGCCATCGAAGCGGCCGTGCTGGAGGGCAAGGACTGCGTCATTGGGCAGGTGCGTGAAGGCACCGTGACCGTTACAGTCCTTCCGGTACTGGCCAGCGGCAAGTGCTTCGTGGGTTCCTGATCCAGCCGACCGGTCTGCTGCAAATGTGAGATCTGCCCGCCAACCCACTAGATTTGAGACCATGGCGGAATTTATCTACACAATGACCAAGGCCCGCAAGGCCGTTGGCGAAAAACTCATCCTTGATGACGTAAGCATGTCCTTCTTCCCGGGCGCCAAGATTGGTGTTGTGGGCCCGAACGGTGCCGGTAAGTCCACCATCCTCAAGATCATGGCCGGGCTGGACCAGCCCTCCAACGGTGAGGCCCGGCTCAGCCCCGGCTACAGCGTGGGCATCCTGCTCCAGGAACCGCCCCTGAACGAGGAAAAGACCGTCCTGGGCAACGTCCAGGAAGGCGTGGGCGAGATTTACGGCAAGATCCAGCGCTTCAACGAGATCTCCGAGGAAATGGCCAGCCCCGATGCTGACTATGACACCCTCCTCGAGGAGATGGGCAAGCTGCAGGAGGCCATCGACGCCGCCGACGCCTGGGATCTTGATTCCCAGCTGGAGCAGGCCATGGACGCCCTCCGTTGCCCGCCGGCCGACGCCGATGTCACCAACCTGTCCGGCGGTGAGCGCCGCCGCGTGGCGCTCTGCAAGCTCCTCCTGCAGAAGCCCGACCTGCTGCTCCTCGACGAACCCACCAACCACCTGGACGCCGAGAGCGTGCTGTGGCTGGAACAGCACCTTTCCAGCTACCCCGGCGCCGTCCTCGCCGTCACCCACGACCGGTACTTCCTGGACCACGTGGCGGAATGGATCGCCGAAGTGGACCGCGGGCACCTCTACCCGTACGAAGGCAACTACTCCACCTACCTGGAGAAGAAGCGCGCCCGCCTGGAGATCCAGGGCAAAAAGGATGCCAAGCAGGCCAAGCGCCTCGCCGAGGAACTTGAGTGGGTCCGGTCCAACGCCAAGGGCCGCCAGACCAAGTCCAAGGCCCGTCTGGCCCGCTACGAGGAAATGGCCGCCGAAGCGGACCGTACCCGCAAGCTTGACTTCGAGGAAATCCAGATCCCGCCGGGACCCCGCCTGGGTGGCCTGGTGCTGGAGGCGAAGAACCTCCAGAAGGGCTTCGAGGACAGGACCCTGATCGACGGGCTGTCCTTCACCCTGCCCCGCAACGGCATCGTGGGCGTCATTGGCCCCAACGGCGTGGGCAAGACCACGCTGTTCAAGACGATCGTGGGCCTGGAACCCCTGGACGGCGGCGATCTCAAGATCGGCGACTCCGTCAAGATCTCCTACGCCGACCAGAGCCGCGGCGGCATCGACCCCAACAAGACCCTGTGGGAGGTTGTCTCCGACGGACTGGACTTCATCCAGGTGGGCAACGTCGAGATGCCGTCCCGCGCCTACGTGGCCGCCTTCGGCTTCAAGGGCCCTGACCAGCAGAAGAAGGCGGGTGTCCTGTCCGGTGGTGAGCGGAACCGCCTGAACCTGGCCCTGACGCTGAAGCAGGGCGGAAACCTGCTGCTCCTCGATGAGCCCACCAACGACCTCGATGTCGAAACCCTCAGCAGCCTGGAAAACGCGCTGCTCGAGTTCCCCGGCTGCGCCGTGGTGGTCTCGCACGACAGGTGGTTCCTGGACCGGGTGGCCACCCACATCCTGGCCTACGAAGGTGACGAGGAGAACCCCTCCAAGTGGTACTGGTTCGAGGGCAACTTCGAATCCTACGAGGAGAACAAAGTGGAGCGCCTGGGTCCCGACGCTGCCAAGCCGCACCGCGTCACCCACCGCCGCCTGACCCGCGACTAGCCGCCGGGCGACCGGCAGCGGCCGTAAAGCAAAAAAGGAAGGCCGGCATCTGATCTGTGAACTGATCAGGTGCCGGCCTTTCCCATGCAAGGATGCCCGCCGGCGCCAGGGCTTGGGCCAGTGCCGGGCGCTGGTGCTACGTGTCCGCCGGATCGGCGGGAACGCGCACCATTCCCTCCTGCGCCACGGTGGCCACATGCTGGCCGTCCCGGCTGAAGATCCTGCCGGTGGCCAGGCCGCGTGCGCCTTGCGCGCTGGGGGACTCCTGGACGTAGAGCAGCCATTCATCCACGCGCGCCGGGCGGTGCCACCACATCGCGTGGTCCAGGCTGGCAACGTTCATGCCGGGGGTGATCCAGCTCAGCCCATGCCGCCGAAGGATGGATTCGAGCAGCGTGTAGTCGCTGGCGTAGGCCAGGGCGGCACGGTGCAGGTTGGTGTTGTCCGGCATCGGGCCGAACGTCTTCATCCAGACGGCGTTGCGGGCCTCCCGCGGCCCCTCGGCCGAAACGTACAGCGGCGGATCGACATGGCGGATGTCGAAGGGCCGTTCATAAGCCCAATGCCGCGCCACGGGATGGTCGAACCTGCCCAGCAGGTCCGCGGTGCTGGGCAATGATTCCGGGTCCGGGATTCCTTCCGGCATTGCCAGCGAATGCTCAATCCCTTCGTCCTCGCCCTGGAAAGAGGCAATCATGGACAGGATGGGTACCCCGTCCTGGTAAGCGTGGACGCGCCGGGCGGAAAACGACCGGCCGTCGCGCAGCCGCTGCACACCGAAGGTAATGGGCTTGTTGGCGTCGCCGGGCCGCAGGAAGTAGCCGTGCATGGAGTGGACGAATCGTTCACGATCCACTGTCCGGATGGATGCGACGAGTGACTGCGCCAGCACCTGTCCGCCAAACACCCTGTGGTGCGGCTGCCGCTGTGAGGGGCCCAGGAAAATGTCCTCGTCCGTCCGGGCGCCCTCAAGCTCACCAAGGTCCAGCAGTTCGATCAGCGATGAGGTGGGGTCTCCGCTTGGCGGGGCCAGGAGTCCGGCTTCGGCTTCAGTCATGGTCCGACTCTAGACGGCGCCCGGGGAGCCACTCAACCGGAGCGCAGCCGGTAGTGTTTAGGTGTGTCTGAACTTCTCACCTCGTCCTTCCGTTTCGCCGATCCCCGGGATCTTGCCGACCTGAGGACGTTCGCCACCAGGGCCAAGGCCATCGACGACGGCGCCATCCGCCTGCAGGCAGCCGGTTCCGTGCTGGCCGCCTACGTGTGTGTCCTCCGGCCCAGGCTCCTCGGCGAATCGACCCCCACCATCCTGGGCCTGCGCACCATGGCGCTTGCGGAACCATCCGCAACGGATGTCACCGTTGCCCTGTCCGCCGTCCTGGACCGGCTGGCACGTGCGGGGGAGAACGACGTCGAATTGCCGGTTCCGCCAACCACCGTCACCGAATCATGGACGGGAGTGGGCGCCCCACGGGGCGGATGGGAGTTGCTGGGGGCTGTCAGTGATGCCGGCTTAAGGGTGGCGGCGGAGGCGGGCATCGCGGAGGTGGCAGGGATTGTGCCGGATAAACCGGGCGCCCTTATCGTGAACAACGCCCGGGCGGCTGTTTGGGGCCGGGAACTGGACGGCACCGGCCTGCCCGCGGGAGCGGCCTTCGCAGCTTTCGCACTGGGCTTCCTGGCCGACGGCGACCAGAAGCTGTACCGCGCCGGCCGCTGGTTCCGGCTTACCGGTCCACGCGGGCACGTCCTGGCACGGACCGGCAGCGGCCTGCTGTAGCTGAAAGCGGCCGGAACCATTCCAGGTCCCGGCCGCCCGGCAATCAGTCCTCTGAAGCGCTGTTTACCATGGACAGCGCCGCCCGCTCCATGTACTCCCACAACGTGCCCTCGTACAGCGGTGGCAGCTCCAGGGCGTCCACGGCCGTGCGCATGTGGAACAGCCAGCGGTCCTTGGCCTCGGGCGTCACCTTGAACGGCATATGCCGCATGCGCAGGCGCGGGTGTCCGCGCTCCTCGCCATAGGTTGTGGGCCCGCCCCAATACTGCTCCAGGAACATCAGGAAGCGGCGCTTTGCCGGGGCCAGGTCCTCCTCCGGATACATCCGCCGGAGCAGCGGATCCGTGGCCACGCCGTCGTAAAAGACATCGATGAGCTTCACGAACGTCTCGTGGCCGCCCACCGCGTCATAGAAGCTGTCGGTGTAGCCTGGCTTGCTGAAGGGGTCGTTCTGAATCAACTGGGGCCGCTGCCCCGGGCGCGGTTCGATGGGAAGCGACATGCTATTCCCCGGCTTTCTGGTCTGTCTTCTTGGTATCAACATGGGCCGAGCCCTGGTCGGTGGTCCCGTCGTCGGACTCGTGCAGCGGAACGTACCGTCCCTGCGAGCGGTTGCCCACCCGGAGGATCTCGCCGTTGCGCAGGTACCAGATGGCGCCGTCGTCGGAGCGGACGCGGGTGATCCGCAAACCCATGGACTCCACCACGCCCACCACCTCGCTGGTTTCGATGATGTCGCCGATCCCGTACTGGTCTTCTATGGTAATGAAAATGCCGGCCAGGAAGTCGCGGATCAGCTGCTGGGCGCCGAAGCCAATGGCAACACCCAGGATGCCCACGCTGGTCAGCAGCGGAGTGATGTCGATGTCCAGGTTCTGCAGCACGTACATTCCGGTGATGATCACCACCAGCACGCCCACCACGCTGTTCAGCAGCGAACCGATGGTTTCGGCGCGCTGCACCCGCCGCTCATGGTCCAGGGCGCGGATGGCCGGCGCCACCCATTTAAACATGGGCTTTTTGAAGAAATTGCTTCCGGCAGCGATGCGCCTGGTGATGCGGGAGATGATGAAGGTGGCTACCAGCCAGACGGCGACGCCGATGCCGAGGCTGATCACGATGCCCGGGACGCTGATGCCGTCCGGCTGGGTGTTGGCAGGGGGAAGGATGGACAACATGCTGACCATGGGTGGAAATAGCTCCTAGCGGTATTGCTCTGTTCTCTTTCAACCCTAGCCCCCGTAGCGTGGGGCAATGCGCATTCTGATCCTCGGCGGAACCGTCTTCCTCTCCAGGGAAATCGCCAGCCAAGCGGTTGCGGCAGGGCATGACGTGACGTGCCTGGCACGGGGAACATCGGGCGAACCGCCGCAGGGCGCCCACTGGGTCAGCGCCGACCGCTCAAGGGGCCCGGCGGCCTACCCGGAAGTTGCCGGCGAATGGGACGCCGTGATCGAGGTTGCCCGGGATCCCGAGCCTGCCCGGCAGGCACTGGCCGGCCTTGCGGAGAAAGCAGCGCACTGGACCTTCGTCTCCAGTTGCTCGGCGTACGCTGACCATTCCGTCCCCGGAGCCGCGGAAGGCGCGGAGCTGCTGCCTGCGCTGGCCCCAGCGCAGCGGTCCACTCCGGAAAACTACGGCGAGTCCAAGGTGGCCATCGAAGAAGCCACCTTGGATGCAACAAACGGCAGGGCCCACCTGTGCAGGGCGGGCCTGATCAGCGGCCCCGGCGACCCCACCGACCGCTACGGCTACTGGCCCGCCCGCTTTGCCCGCAACTCCAAGGCGGTACTGGTCCCGGACATCGGCCACCACCCCACGCAGGTGATCGACGTCCGTGACCTGGCGGCCTGGATCCTGCTCGCGGCAGAGGAAGGGATAACCGGTCCACTGAACGCCATGGGGGACCAGGTGTCCTTTGCCGAACTCATCAGCGCCTGCCGGGCAGCGTCCGGCGCCAACAGCACCATCATCACCGCCGGTGAAGAGTGGTTGGCGGAACACGGCGTCAACTACTGGTCCGGTCCGGAGTCCCTTCCGCTCTGGCTCCCGCCGGGCCACGATGGCTTCATGGCCCGCAGCAACCGGGCGGCCAGGGCCGCAGGAATGGTGCTGCGGCCCTGGCAGGAAACCCTGGCGGACACGTTGGGTGATGAACGCATCCGCGGGCTGGACCGGCCCCGGAAAGCCGGCCTGTCACCTGCCACCGAACGGCGCCTCGTGGAGATGCTCCACAACGGAGGCGGAGCCTAAGCCGCCACCGTCACCGGTTGGTGCTCCACCGGGAAATTCACGCTGCGCGCGATGAAGCAGACTTGGTTCGCCTCGTGGTGCAGGGACGCCGCCAGGCCGGCCTGCCCGGGATCGGCCACCGTCACGTGCGGATGCAGCACCACCCGCTCGAACTGGCCGCTGCCGTCCCGGTTCAGCCGCATCAGCCCGGTTGCCTCGTCCCGGTAATCGGTGACTACCACGCCGTGCTTCACGGCCACATGCAGATAGGACAGCATGTGGCACTGCGCCAGCGCAGCCAGCAGGAGCTGCTCGGGGTTGTAGCGTTCCCGGTCCCCGTGGAATGTCGGGTCCGCCGAGCCCTTAAGGACCGGCAGGCCCGGAATGAGCACGTCGTGGTCCCGGGAATAGGCCCGATAGGACGAGGTGCCGTCACCCCGGTTGCCTGTCCACTGGACTGTCAGCGCATACCGGTGCTCATCAAGGCTCACTGGGGACTGCCGTCCTGGATAACATCGGCGGCCCGGGCACGCAGGGCGCGCGCAACGCCGTCGCGGTTCTCCAGCATCATCCGCCGCAGCGCGGCGCTTTCCGCCGGCAGCGACGCCAGGAATCCGTCCGTCCGGTCGATGGTGGCCTGCGTGGTCAGCAGCGCCGGATAGAGGCCGACGACGATCTGCTGGGCGAGTGCGTGGGTCCGGGTTGCCACGATGGCCGGCACGGCCGCGAAGTACTTTTCCGAGTACGGTTCCAGCAGCGTGCGGTCCAGCACGCGCATGAAGCCCGTTACCGCCGATCCCTGCAGCGCGTTGGACAGCTCTCCCTTGACCACGATGGACTCCCAGGCCGCGGCCTTCGCCTCCGGGGTGGGGATGGCCGCCTTGGCCAGCGCCGCCGCATTCTGTCCGCTGGAGGTGTTGTCCCGTGCCAGTTCGGCGTCGATGCCTTCCTGTCCCATCCGGCCGCCGGCCACCAGGGACGCCACGAGTTCCCACCGCAGGTCCTGGTCCACGGCCAGCCCGTCCAGGACTACCGACCCGTCCAGGAGGCCGGCCACCTGGTCCAGCTGGGACGCGCTGCGCGCCAGCAGCGCGAAGGACTTGATGAACTGCAGCTGGGCGTCGGACCCGCCGGGAACCTCCGAAGCCAGGTCCCACAGCCGGTCCACGGCGGCAACCGCAGTGGCTTCGCGGTGTTCTTCGGCCACATAGAAGTTGAGGGTGGTGGCCAGCTGGCGCAGCTGGACCAGGATCACCGAGGAGTCCGTTTCCGCGGCGACGTTGGACAGGATCAGCTCCACGTACTTCCGTGCAGCAGTCTCGCCGTCACGGGCGGCGTCCCATGCGGAGTTCCACACCAGGGTCCGGGGCAGGCTGTCGCCGAAATCTTTCAGGTGGGCGGTGGCGGTGGCCAGGGACTTCGCATCAAGGCGCACCTTGGCGTACGCCAGGTCGTCGTCATTGATGAGGATGAGGTCCGGCTGGACTCGGCCGGCAAGCGCCGGCACTTCGGTGCGTTCGCCGTCGACATCCAACTCCTCGCGGTGCACCCGGGTGAGCTTGCCGCCGCTGTCCAGGTTGTAGAAGCCCACGGCCAGGCGGTGCGGGCGGATGGTGGGCCACTCGGGCACCGCGGACTGCAGGATCGCGAAGGACCGCAGCTTGCCGTCGGGCTCCACGTCCAGCTCCGGGCTCAGCGTGTTCACGCCCGCCGTTTCCAGCCACTGCCGGCCCCAGTCCTCCAGGTCCCGGCCGCTGGCTTTCTCCAGCTCCACCAGCAGGTCGCGGAGTTCTGTGTTCTGCCAGGAGTGTTTGGCGAAGTATTCGCGGACGCCGGCCATGAACTGTTCGGGGCCAACCCAGGCCACCAGCTGCCGGAGCACCGAGGCGCCCTTGGCGTAGGTGATGCCGTCGAAGTTAACCTCAACGTCCTGCAGGTCGTTGATCTCGGCGAAGATCGGGTGCGTGGTGGGCAGCTGGTCCTGGCGGTAGGCCCAGGACTTCTCCACGGAGGCAAAGGTGGTCCAGGCGCTGGTGAAGGAGGTGGCTTCCACCGCTGCCAGGTGGGACATGTACTCGGCGAAGGACTCGTTGAGCCACAGGTCGTTCCACCACCGCATGGTCACCAGGTCGCCGAACCACATGTGTGCCAGTTCGTGGAGCACGGTGATGGCGCGGCGCTCGATCTGGGCGCCGGTGACCTTGCTGCGGAAAACGTAGCCTTCCAGGATGGTCACCGCCCCGGCGTTCTCCATCGCGCCGGCATTGAATTCCGGCACGAACAGCTGGTCGTACTTTTCGAAGGGGTAGGGGCAGCCGAACTGTTCCTCGAAGAACCCGAAGCCCTGCCGCGTGAGTTCGAAGATGTTCTCCGCATCCAGGTACTGCATCAGGGACTTCCGCGCGAAGACGCCGAGCGGGATGATGCGGCCGTCCGAGCTGGTGACCTCGCTGCGGACGGACTGGTACGGACCGGCGACCAGGGCCGTGACGTAGGAGGACAGGCGGGGCGTCGGCGCGAACGTCCACACGGACCGGGCCGTCCCGTCCTCCGCGGGAGCGGCCTGCACGGGTTCGGGGGTGCGGGAGTTGGAGACAACGTCCCAGTGGGAGGGCGCCGTGACGGTGAAGGCGAACGTTGCCTTCAGGTCCGGCTGCTCGAAGACGGCGAACATCCGGCGCGAGTCGGGAACTTCGAACTGGGTGTACAGGTAGACCTCGTTGTCCACCGGGTCCACGAACCGGTGCAGGCCTTCGCCGGTGTTCATGTAGGGCATGTCGGCCACCACGGTCAGCTCGTTGTGCTCCGCCAGGCCGGAAAGCTGGATCCGGACGCCATCGGACACTGTGGCGGGGTCAAGGCTGCGGCCGTTCAGGGTGACGCTGTGCACGGCCCGGGTCACTGCATCGATGAAGCTGGCTGCACCCGGCGATGCCGTGAATCTCACAGTGGTGGTACTGCCAAAGACCTCTCCGCCGCGGGTCAGGTCCAGGCTGACATCGTAGGACTCGACGGTGATCAGTTCGGCGCGCTCACGGGCTTCGGCGCGCGTCAGGTTCATACCTGGCAAAGGAGGGCCTCCAGAAAAGTTCGGCTGCCGGCCGGTGGTCCCGGTTCCGGCACTGTGATGCATTCTTCCATCCTTGGGATCCTTGGCAAGTTGCGCAGCTCACAGCCGCCTCCGTTGCCCTTAGGGCGGTTGGCCGGGCGGCCGCAGGGGTAGCGTTAAATACATGGGAAAGCTGCTGGATTCGGTGGATACGAAGGCCCTGCGCTTCGCCGTCGGGTTCCCCCTCGTCCTGGCCGCCGCCTTCGTCTACTGCGCGTCGTTGCTGCGCCCGGAGCTTCCGGAGCCGCTCGCCATCCGGTGGACGGACGACGGCGGTGCCAACTTCGCGCCCTTCGGCGCCTACGTGGGGGTCGGCGCCGCACTGATTGTCGTCGCAGGCTGGTTGGTCCTGCTGCAGGCCGTCCCGCTGGGCAGGCCGGTGATGATGCGCAGGATCATGATGGGGGCCGGGCTGTTCCTGAGCCTGTTCATTACCTCTGCCCTTGCGGCGGGCCTCATCGGGCAGACCGGGCTGGCCGATGCCCGGCAGTCGCGGGTGGACATGACCGTCCTCGCCCTCGGCAGCGGCGCGGCCGTGTCGCTGGGCGTCGCCATGGCCATGGTCTACAAAGCCGACCGGCAATGGTCGCCGGACGACGACCGGGCGCTGCAGGCCGCCATCACCAGGGAACTGGACCCCGACCTTGCCAGGGACAGTATCCGGCTCTGGGTCCACGCCAGGAGTTCGGTCTTTGTCATGATCGCCATCGCCTCTCTCTTCCCGGCGGCCCTCATCGCTTTGGCGGTGCCGTGGCTGGGAATCCTGCTGGTGGTCCTGGCCCTCGTCGGGGCCGCGTTCCTCTTCGCCCGGATCCGGGCCGACCGGCGCGGGCTGAAGGTCCTGCTGGCGGGGGTAGTCCCCGTCATGGATGTGCCCGCCGGCGCCATTTCGGATGCCAGCGCCGCGGAAGTGCGGGCCGCTGACTATGGCGGGTGGGGCTACCGCCACCACCGCGGGACCGCCGCCATGCTGGTCAGCAGCGGCCCCGCCGTCGTCGTGAGCAAGACTGACGGCCAGCGCCTGGCCGTCAGCGGCGGCAGCCAGGACTCCGCCGCACGGCTGGCCGAAGTCCTCACCCGGGTAGCCGCCAGGGCCCGCGGCGGCGGGAACACTCCACCCGCCGCAGGGCGTCCGGAGTCCTGACCGGGGCCGCTCCTAGTATCCTTATCGGTGTCGTTCCGGCCTCCACACGGCGGGCCGCCAGCTCCCACAACCGAACGGACTTTGCACGTGACTTCTTCCCCTGCCTTCCCGCGGGTCCACATCGCCACCGACCACGCAGGCATGGAGCTCAGCGCCCACCTGGTGTCCCACCTGACCGGCAAGGGATACGAGGTGGTGGACCACGGGCCCAAGGTGTACGACGCCCAGGACGACTACCCTTCCTTCTGCATCAACGCTGCCCTCGCTGTGGTTGCGGACCAGCAGGCGGGCGTCCACGCCCTCGGCATCGTATTGGGCGGTTCGGGCAACGGTGAGCAGATCGCAGCCAATAAGGTCAAGGGCGTCCGCGCAGCCCTCGCGTGGAACCTTTCCACCGCCACCCTGGCCCGCGAGCACAACGACGCCAACGTCGTGGCTGTCGGCGGACGCCAGCACACGGTGGAGGAAGCCACGGAACTGATCGAGGCGTTCCTGTCCGAGCCGTTCAGCAATGACGAGCGCCACGTGCGCAGGATCGGCAAGATTGCGGCCTACGAGGCAACCGGCGAGGTCATCGAGTAGTGCCTGAGGGCCATTCCGTCCGCAGGCTCGCGCGCCAGTTCGGCGACGTCTTCGCCGGTCACACGCTTGCTGTTTCCAGCCCCCAGGGCAGGTTCAGCGGGGGAGCGGCGCTGCTGGACGGGCATACCCTGCTCGCCGCCGAGGCGCACGGAAAGCACCTGTTCCTGCACTTCGACAACACGTTGGTGCTGCACGTCCACCTGGGCCTGTACGGTGCCTGGAGCTTCGGCGGTGACAGCACCTTCAGCGGGGCCTCCAGCATTGGTGCGCCACGGCGGGTCGGCGAGCAGGAGGATTTCGCTGACGCGGACGACGGCGGCGGCGCGCGTTACGCGGGCCCGCCGGCGCCCGTCGGGGCCGTGCGGGTCCGGCTCGCCGGGAGCCACGGCTGGGCCGATCTTCGGGGGGCCACTACCTGCGAAACCATCACCGCGGCAGAATCCCGCGCCGTCCTGGCGCGGCTGGGACCTGACCCCTTGCGGAACCTCCGCGGCGACGCCGGCCGTTTTGCCGCCAACGTCCAGGCACGGAAGACGCCGCTGGCCGCCCTGCTGATGGACCAGAAGGTGATTGCCGGCGTCGGGAACGTCTACCGCGCCGAAGTCCTGTTCCGCCGCCGGCTGGACCCCTGGCTGCCCGGAGCGTCACTCCCGGACAGCGACGTCCGGAAGCTTTGGCGCGACATTGTTGCCGTCATGGGCGACGGCGTGGCGGACGGCCGCATCATCACCACGCCGCCGAAATACTGGCCCCTCGATGGCACCACCGCAGCCAAGGCCGCCGCAGCCGGGGCGCCGGTGCCGCCCAAAAGCGCCCACTTCCCCGGCCGGGATGATGCCCACTTCGTCTACAAACGGCACGGCCTGCCCTGCAGGGTGTGCCGCACCGTCGTGCTCATCGCCGACCTGGCCGGGCGGAACCTCTACTGGTGCCCCTACTGCCAACAGCCGCGGGACTAGCCGTTCCTCTTCCGCCACGCAGAAACGGGGCACTTCGACACGGACACGCCGCCCGCCGTCGTACATTGTTGCCGTGACGCCGCCAAAGCGCCCCACGACGGTTCTTGCCGGCTCCGGCTTAAACACGAAAGGCCCCTCTGTGGAGGGGCCATTCGTTGTCTATGGAGGGGACGACGGGAATCGAACCCGCGTAATCAGTTTGGAAGACTGAGGCTTTACCATTAAGCTACGTCCCCGAAGGAAGATCCGTTTTTCGCGGAAACTCCGGGCTGGCTGTTCAAGCCGGATACAACTAAACCTAATCCATGGCCTACGTGTCAAATGTGCATTCGCGACGCGTATCACCGTAGACTTGCCTGTGCACTTACGGGGTGTAGCTCAGCTTGGCTAGAGCACCTGCTTTGGGAGCAGGAAGTCGCAGGTTCAAATCCTGTCACCCCGACTCTGCGTGACCAGGTCCGGTAGGCCTGGAGATCCATTGCGTTAGCAGAAACCAATCCCACAACCCAGGAGTACTTAGACCGTGAAGAGCGCTGTCGAGAACCTCACCCCCACGCGGGTCAAGCTCAATGTTGAGGTCCCCTTTGAGGAACTGAAGCCCAGCATCGACTCGGCCTACAAGACCGTTGCGTCGCAGATCCAGGTTCCCGGGTTCCGCAAGGGCAAGGTTCCTGCCAAGCTCATCGACCAGCGCGTCGGCCGCGGCTACGTCCTGGAGACGGCCATCAATGACGGCCTCAACGGCTGGTACCAGGCCGCCGTGCAGGAGTCGGGCATCCGCCCCCTGAGCCGTCCCGAGGTGGAGATCACCGAGGTGCCCGATCCCTCCGCCACCGACGGCGGCCTGAAGTTCGCCGCTGAGGTTGACGTCCGTCCCGAGATCGAACTCCCGGACTACTCCGGCATCGAGGTCCAGGTTGCGGCTGCGGAATCCTCCGAAGCCGATGTGGACAAGGCCCTGGACGAACTGCGCGGCCGCTTCGGCACACTCAAGTCCGTGGACCGTCCCGCAGCCGACGGTGACTTCCTCACCATCGACATCACCGCCACGATCGACGGCGAGGAAGTGGACTCCGCTGCAGGCCTGTCCTACCAAGTTGGCGCCGGCACCATGCTTGAGGGCATGGACGAGGCCGTGACCGGCCTCAGCGCGGACGAGGACGCCATCTTCGACACCACCCTGGTTGGCGGCGACCACGCCGGCGAAGCCGCCCAGGTCAAGGTTGTGGTGAAGGCCGTTAAGGAACGTGAACTGCCCGAGGCGGACGATGACTTCGCCCAGCTCGCCTCCGAATTCGACACTCTCGCCGAACTCCGCGAGGACCTGGCCAAGCAGTCCGCCGACTCCAAGATCGTGGAGCAGGGCGTTGAGGCCCGCGACAAGGTCCTGGACAAGCTGGTTGAGATGGTTGAGGTTCCCGTTCCGGACTCGGTGGTCGAAGAGCAGCTCGAAGCCCACTTCCAGGAGGGCAACGGCCACGGAGACGGCGAGCACGACACCGAGGAGCACCGCGAAGAGGTCCGCGCCAACACGGCCCGCGCCTTCCAGAACGAGATCATCCTTGACGCCATCGCCGAAAAGGAAGAAGTCAACGTCAGCCAGAACGAGCTGATCGACTACATCGTCACCACCGCCAGCCAGTACGGCATGGACCCCAACCAGTTCGCCCAGATCATCGACCAGAGCGGCCAGGTCCCCATGATGGTCTCCGAGGTCCGCCGCCGCAAGGCACTGGCCGTCGTCCTGGGCCAGGCCACCGTGACCGACGCCGAGGGCAACACCGTTGACCTCAGCGACTTCGTCCGCCCCGGCGGCGAGGAAGCCCCCGCTGCAGAGGCAGCCGACACTGACGCAACCGAAGCCCCCGAGGCCGAGGTTGTCGAGGCTGAGGACGCCACCGCAGAGGCCAAGGCCTAGTCCTTAACCACCCGCAGCAGCGGCCCCTGGATCCTTTCGATTCGGGGGCCGTTCGCGTTGGACCTCAAGCAGCACGGCGTCAATTCGGTCATCGTGCGCCGTCAGCGAACAGCCCTCGGTGCACGAACAAAACGCCGGGGAAACCGGTTAGTGTCCAAGTAGTGATTTTCAGTGATGTCACCGTCACCAGTGAGAGGTAAGTAAACATGTCACAGCACTCAGAGGCCCCCCGGATGGCGACCGTCGATCCTGCAGCCCAGGACAACTACATTTACAACCGCCTTCTCAAGGAGCGGATCATCTGGCTGGGCTCGGAGGTGCGTGATGACAACGCCAACGCGATCTGCTCGCAGCTGCTCCTGCTTTCGGCCGAGAACCCGGAAAAGGACATCTACCTCTACATCAACTCGCCCGGCGGCTCCGTCACCGCAGGCATGGCCATCTACGACACCATGCAGTTCATTCCCAATGACGTCGTGACCGTTGCCACCGGCCTTGCCGCGTCCATGGGCCAGTTCCTGCTTTCCTCGGGTACCAAGGGCAAGCGGTACGCCACGCCCAACGCCCGCGTCCTGATGCACCAGCCCTCCGGCGGCATCGGCGGCACGGCCTCGGACATCAAGATCCAGGCCGAGCTCATCCTGCACATGAAGAAGGTCATGGCGGAACTGACGGCGGAGCAGACCGGCCAGTCCGTTGAAACCATCCTCAAGGACAACGACCGCGACAAGTGGTTCACCGCCACCGAGGCCCTCGAATACGGCTTCTTCGACAAGATCGCCGCGCACGCCGGTTCGGTGTCCGGCGGCGGCGGAACGTCCAACGGGTCCTCCGGCGACCCAGCCTCCCAGAACTAACCGGCAACCAGAACACTTCGATCAGGAGCAAAGACAATGAACTACAACTTCGGGTGGTCCGCCGGCAATCTTCCGTCCAGCCGCTACGTCCTGCCGCAGTTCGAGGAGCGCACGCCCTACGGCTTCAAGCGCCAGGACCCGTACACCAAGCTGTTCGAGGACCGCATCATTTTCCTCGGGGTGCAGGTTGATGACGCCTCCGCCGACGACATCATGGCCCAGCTGCTGGTCCTTGAGTCCACCGACCCGGACCGCGACATCACCCTGTACATCAACTCCCCGGGCGGGTCGTTCACTGCCATGACGGCGATCTACGACACCATGCAGTACATCCGCCCCGAAATCCAGACCGTCTGCCTGGGCCAGGCCGCCAGCGCCGCTGCCGTCCTGCTGGCCGCCGGTACCCCGGGCAAGCGCCTGGCACTGCCCAACGCCCGAGTCCTGATCCACCAGCCGGCACTGTCCGGCGGCCAGGGCGGCCAGGCCTCCGACCTGGAGATCCAGGCGGCCGAGGTCATGCGCATGCGGTCCTGGCTCGAGGACACGCTGGCCCACCACTCCGGCCGCACGTCGGAGCAGGTCAACAACGACATCGAGCGCGACAAGATCCTCACGGCTGAAGAGGCACAGGCCTACGGCCTGATCGACCAGGTGCTTGATTCACGCAAGATCAAGCCCCAGGCGATCACGAGGTAGCAGTACGCAAAGCCGGTGCGGCCAGTTCATTTGGCCGCACCGGCCTTTTCTTTCCACCCTTGAGGGCGAATGTGACCTAGAGTGGATGTTGTCACAAACCGGCCCACTGGGGCCGGCCAACGATTTCAGCAACGGTGCAGGGCTGCCTGGCAGCAGGATACTAAGGGGTTCACATATGGCTCGGATTGGCGAGAGCACGGATCTGCTGAAGTGCTCTTTCTGTGGAAAGAGCCAGAAGCAGGTGCGCAAGCTCATTGCCGGGCCCGGTGTCTACATCTGTGATGAGTGCATCGAGTTGTGCAACGAAATCATCGAAGAGGAGCTCGCGGAGGTCGCAGACCTCGGCAGCTTTGAACTGCCCAAGCCGCGCGAAATCTTCGACTTCCTGCAGGAATACGTCATCGGCCAGGAGCCCGCAAAGCGTTCCCTCGCCGTCGCGGTCTACAACCACTACAAGCGCATCCAGGCGGGCCACGCCCCCAAGTCCGGGAGCCTGGGGGACGGCGCGCACCACGACGACGTCGAAATCGCCAAGTCGAACATCCTCCTTATCGGCCCCACCGGCTGCGGCAAGACCTACCTGGCCCAGACCCTTGCCCGGCGCCTGAACGTGCCGTTCGCCGTCGCGGACGCCACCGCACTGACCGAGGCCGGCTATGTGGGCGAGGACGTGGAAAACATCCTCCTCAAACTCATCCAGGCCGCAGACTATGACGTCAAGAAGGCCGAACAGGGCATCATCTACATCGATGAGATCGACAAGATCTCCCGCAAGAGCGAGAACCCCTCCATCACCCGTGACGTTTCCGGCGAGGGCGTGCAGCAGGCGCTCCTCAAGATCCTGGAAGGAACCGTCGCCTCTGTCCCGCCCCAGGGCGGACGGAAGCACCCGCACCAGGAATTCATCCAGATCGACACCACGAACGTCCTGTTCATCGTGGCCGGCGCCTTCGCAGGCCTCGAAGAGATCATCGGCTCCCGCTCCGGCCGCAAGGGCATCGGCTTCGGCGCGCCACTGAACGAGGCCAGCAAGAAGATAGACTCCTACGGCGAAGTCATGCCGGAGGATTTGCTGAAATTCGGCCTGATCCCGGAATTCATCGGCCGCCTCCCGGTAATCACCACGGTGTCCAACCTGGACCGGGACGCCCTGATCCAGATCCTCTCCACGCCCAGGAACGCGCTGGTGAAGCAGTACCAGAAGATGTTCCAGATCGACGGCGTGGAGCTGGTGTTCGACGACACCGCCCTGGAAGCCATTGCGGACCAGGCCCTGGAGCGCGGCACCGGTGCCCGTGGCCTCCGCGCCATCCTGGAGGAAGTGCTGCTTCCCGTCATGTTCGATCTCCCCAGCCGCGAGGACGTGGCCAGCGTGGTGATCACCGAGGACGTGGTCCTGCGGGGCGCCGAACCCACCATGATTCCGCACGTGGCCAAGCGCCGTAAGTCTGCCTGACCGAGAGGACCTTCGTGACTGCACCTGCAAAGAACAAAGCCGACTTCTGGTTCGACCCCCTCTGCCCGTTCGCCTGGGTCACATCCCGCTGGATCGGCGAGGTGGAAGCCGTCCGCGATATCGAGACGGAGTGGCACGTCATGAGCCTCGCCGTCCTGAATGAGGGACGCGACCTGGAGCCGGCCTACCGGGAGTCCATGGACAACGCTTGGGGCATGGTCCGCGTGATCATCGCCGCCCGGGAAGAGCATGGCCCGCAGGTCATCAAGCCGCTTTACGACGCCATGGGCACGCTGATCCACAACCAGGGCGAAAAGGACCGGGCACAGGTCATCACCAAGGCCCTGGCTGAGTGCGGGCTGCCCGCCTCCCTGGCAGATGCCGGCACCACCGACGCATATGACACCCAGCTGCGGGCCAGCCATGAGGAAGGCATCTCGCTGGTGGGCCAGGACGTAGGCACGCCCGTGGTCGCGTTCAACGGAACCGCGTTCTTCGGGCCTGTGCTGACCCGCATTCCCCGCGGCGAGGAAGCCGGCAGGATCTGGGATGCCACCACCGCCATCGCCGCCTACCCGCACTTCTTCGAGCTGAAGCGCAGCCGCACGGAGAGCCCGGAATTCGACTGATCGCCCACTCGCCGCTCGCGGGTGACCTACCAAGGGCCCGGCAGAACTACCACCGTGTAGTTCTGCCAGGGCCCTTGTGCATGCCATGGGGCAGGAGAAGAATGTTTCTTACCCACTTCGAAAGAAGCGGGACGCAGGAACCAAAGATCCAGTGATATGTAATTTGACGCAGCCATCGGCAAAGTTGAATGCAAGCTACCAGTGACGGTGTAGCAAGACCTGGAGTTCAGAGGATCTTGCCAGACCATCGAGATAACGTCACAAGATGGCCGAAAGTCGAAGCCCCACCAACGGCAAAACGCTGATGGGGCTTCCCCTTTGCCCGGAAATGGAGCTTGCTGGATCCGGACGGTTGTCAGGCCTTGGCGGGTTCGTCGCTCGGAGCGAGGTCCACGTCAGTCACCGCAAGGTCCCCGTCGCCCACCACCAGGGTGATCTCCCGCGCGTTGGACGCCGCCTTCAGATCGGCCAGTCCCGCCTGCAGTTGGGCAGTCAGGGCCTCCGGTGCCGTGATGGTTGCGGAAAGGACCTCCGTCCGCTGCTTAACCTTCGCCTCGGACTTGGCTTTGCGGACACCGCTGAGGGCCACGCCCACGGTTGCCAGCATGGTGGTGTCCCCGCCCGGGATCTCCAGCACAGCCGGCCAGGCGGCCCGGTGCACCGACCCCTTGCGCCACCAGCTCCAGACTTCCTCCGTTGCGAAGGGCAGGAACGGCGCGAAGAGCCGCAGCAGGGTGTCCAGGGTGGTGGCCAGGGCAGCCAGCACGGACGCCTGTTCGGCTTCGCCGGCCGCTCCATAGGCGCGGTCCTTGATCAGTTCCACGTAGTCGTCCGTGAACTGCCAAAAGAACGTCTCGGTGAGCTGCAGGGCGCGGGCGTAGTCGTAGTTGTCGAACGCCTTGGTGGACTGGGTAACGACGTCGGCCAGCTGGGCCAGCAGCGCCCGGTCCAAGGGGTTGGCCAGGACGGAGAGGTCGCCGCCAAGCACCGAGTTCTCGGTGGCGCCCAGGTTCAGCACGAACTTGGAGGCATTGAGCAGCTTGATGGCCAGGCGGCGGCCGATCTTCATCTGCGCGATCTCGTAGGCGGTGTCTGCGCCAAGCCGGGCCGAGGCAGCCCAGTAGCGGACCGCGTCCGAGCCGTACTCGTTCAGCACATCGGTGGGGACCACCACGTTGCCCTTGGACTTGGACATCTTCTTCCGGTCCGGGTCCAGGATCCAGCCGGAGATGGCCGCGTGCTTCCACGGCGCGCAGTCCTGCAGGGCATCGGCGCGCACCACCGAGGAGAAGAGCCAGGTCCGGATGATGTCGTGGCCCTGGGGGCGGAGATCGAACGGGTAGACCTTGGCGAACAGGTCCTCGTCACGGCTCCAGCCGCCCACGATCTGCGGGGTCAGCGAGGAAGTGGCCCACGTGTCCAGGACGTCGGCGTCGCCCGTGAAGCCGTTGGGCTGGTCGCGCTGTGCCTCCTCGAAGCCGGGGGCAGCGTCCGCTGCGGGATCAACGGGCAGCATCGCGTCGGAGGGCAGGATGGGGTTGTCATACTCCGGGTTGCCCTGTGCGTCGAGCGGGTACCACACGGGGATCGGCACACCAAAGAACCGCTGGCGGGAAACCAGCCAGTCACCGTTCAGGCCGGCAATCCAGTTCTCGTAGCGGGAGCGCATGAAGGACGGGTGGAAGTCGATGTCCTTGCCCCGGCCGATCAGGCGTTGGCGGCGGTCCTCGTCACGGCCGCCGTTGCGGATGTACCACTGGCGGGAGGTGACCACTTCCAGGGGCTTGTCGCCCTTCTCGAAGAAGTTCACCGGGTGGGTGATCTTCTTGGGCTCACCGTCCAGCAGGTCCGCTTCCTTGAGCAGTTCCACCACGGCTTCCTTGGCGGAGAAGGCGGTCTTGCCGGCGATCGCGGCGTACGCTTCCTTGCCGGCGTCGCTGGTGATCCATTCGGGGGTCTCGGCGGTGATCCGGCCGTCGCGGCCCATGATGGCGCGGGTGGGAAGCTGGAGTTCACGCCACCAGGTGACGTCGGTCAGGTCGCCGAAGGTGCAGACCATGGCGATGCCGGAGCCCTTGTCAGCCTTGGCCAGCGGGTGGGCCTTGACCTCGAGCTCGACGTCGAACAGCGGGGACTTCACAGTCTTGCCGAACAACGGCTGGTACCGCTCGTCGTCGGGGTTTGCCACAAGTGCGGCGCAGGCAGCGAGCAGTTCGGGGCGTGTGGTCTCGATGAAGATCTTGTCCCCGTCCCCGGTGAAGAAGGGGTACCGGTAGTAGGCGCCGGGAACCTCGCGGTCCTCAAGCTCGGCCTGCGCCACCGCCGTGCGGAACGTGACGTCCCACAGCGTGGGCGCTTCGGCCATGTAGGCGTCGCCGGCGGCCAGGTTGGCCAGGAAGGCGCGCTGGGACACAGCGCGGGAGGTGTCGTCGATGGTGCGGTAGGTCAGGTCCCAGTCGACCGACAGGCCCAGGGTCTGGAACAGGTTTTCGAAGACCTTCTCGTCCTCAACAGCGAGTTCCTCGCAGAGCTCGATGAAGTTCTGGCGTGACACGACGTCAAAATCGCGCTGGTTCTTGGCCGGCTGGGCGGGCGGCTGGTAGTCGGCGTTGTAGGGAATGGCGGGATCGCAGCGGACGCCGTAGTAGTTCTGCACACGGCGTTCCGTGGGGAGGCCGTTGTCGTCCCAGCCCATGGGGTAGAAGACGTTCTTGCCGGTCATGCGCATGTAGCGCGCCTGGACATCAGTCTGGGTGAAGGAGAACATGTGGCCCACATGCAGGGATCCCGACGCGGTGGGCGGGGGAGTGTCGATCGAGTAGACCTGCTCCCGCGTGGTGTCGGGGTTGAACTTGTAGGTTCCCTCGGCCAGCCAGCGCTGGGTGAGCGCCGTTTCGAGGCCCTCGAGGGCCGGCTTGTCCGGAACGTTAATGGGGGCGGTGGTGGGCGTGTCTGTACCCTGCGTGTGTTCAGCCATTGGGCAATTCTTTCATGCCTGCTTCCATCCCACCCAACCCGTCCCGCCACGGCGGATGTGAAGGCGGGTAGCATGCGGCGTATGGTCCAACGGCACGGCACTTTCCGCATCAAGCGCATCTACGATCCACCGGCGGACGACGACGGCTTCCGGGTGCTGGTGGACCGGCTCTGGCCGCGGGGGCTGCCCAGGGAGGACGCGGCCATCGACCTCTGGCTCAAGGACGTGGCCCCGTCCGCAGGGTTGCGCAAGGACTTCAACCACCGCCCCGAACGGTTCGCCGAATTCAGCGAACGCTACCGGCTGGAACTGGATTCAAATCCCGCGGTGGAGACGCTGCTGGAACTTGCCGCCGGCCACCCCAGTGTCACCCTGCTTTACGCTGCCCGTAACACCGGCGCGAACCACGCCCTTGTCCTGCTTGATTACCTCCGGGGACGTCCTGCCGCCTGATCCCGTTAGGGTGGTGCCATGACGAAGGACTTGCAGAAAAAGGCAGCACTTGTGACCGGCGCGAGCAGCGGAATCGGGGAAGCGGCAGTACGCGCGCTGCGCGCTGACGGGTGGACGGTCTTCGCCGTGGCACGCCGCGCCGAACGCCTCGCGTCCCTCGAAAGCGAAACGGGCGCCGTCGCGCTTCCTGCCGACATTGCAGAGGACGACGACGTGTCCCGGCTCCTGGCGCAGGTCACCGGCGCCGGCGGCATCGATACCCTCATCAACATCGCCGGCGGCGCCCGGGGCGCCGACAGGGTTGGTGACGCCAGTACGGCTGACTGGGAATGGATGTACCAGGTCAATGTCCTGGGCACCATGAAGCTCACCCGCGCCTTCCTGCCCATGCTGCGGGCCACCGGCGAAGGAACCGTGCTGAACCTCACCTCCACCGCCGGGCTGGACGCATACGAGGGCGGCGGCGGCTACAACGCCGCGAAGTTCGCCCAGCATGCCATGACCAAGGCGCTCCGGCTTGAAGAGGTGGAGAACAACGTCCGCGTCATCGAGGTGGCACCAGGCCTGGTGCAGACCGAGGAATTCGCCCTGAACCGCCTGGGGGACGCGCAGGCGGCGGACAAGGTCTACCAGGGCGTTGAAAAGCCGCTGACCGCAGAGGACGTTGCCGACGTGGTCCGCTACGCCGTCACGGTTCCGCACCACGTCAACCTGGACCAGATCGTCATCCGGCCGGTGGCGCAGGCCGCCACTCACAAGCTCATCAGGAAGGCCTGAGTCCCCAAGGAAGGGCTAGGGGACCTGGATGTTCAGGGTTGCCGCGACGGCGGCATGGTCCGTACCGCCAACCCGGTGGACCGAGTAACCCGAACTGCTGATGTCCGGGCTGGTCACCAGGTGGTCCAGCGTGATGCCCGGCAGCCGGTACCCACGCATCGGCCAGGTAGGTACCAGCCTGCTGCCAAGGGCAGCGGCCACGTCCACCAGGGGACGTTTGCCGCCCTGTCCGGACAACAGCCCACGGAATTCCTGATGGTCATAGGTGGCGTTGAAGTCGCCCGCCAGCAAGAGGGGACCGGAACCGTTGTCTGCCCTGGCCACTGCGGCCAGGTCGCTGCGCCATTGATCGCGGCCGTCCCCCGCCGGGGCCAGGGCATGGACGGCCACCACCCGCAGGCTGGTTCCGTTGCCGTCGTCGAGGTCAAGGCGCGCCACCGGCATGGCGAACCGGGTATCCGGAAGTACTCCGCTTGCTGTCAGCTTGTATGAGGAGTAGATGGCGGAGCCGCCGGCTCGCTCCCTGGCATTGGCAACGCGGTGGGGGAGCAGTCCGTCCAGTCCCGCCGCCGTCAGTTTTCCCGCCAGGTCAGGCGTGTACTCCTCAACCGCCAGCAGGTCCACCTGCAGCTCACGGACCAGCGCCACGATCTCGCCGGCATTTGCGCCGCCCAACTCCGCATTGATGCTCATGGCAACCAGGGAGGCGGACGTGCCGGCGGCCTCGGCGGCAGGTTCCCGGATGTCCAGCGGGAAAAGCCAGAATGCCTGGCAGCCCGCCAGGACTGCGGCCAGGACCTGCTGCCAGCGGCTCCGCCCGGCAAAGGCCAGGAACAGGGCAGCAGCGGCGGGCACCGCGAGCCACGGCATGAAGGCCACCAGCTGGACACCCAGCACAGGCCAGTCGGAAGGAACCGCCCGGACCGTTGACACCGCCGCCACCGGCAGGGCAACAGGAATGAACAGCCACCTGCATACTGTCGCCGCACGCCGCCGGCCGGGGGGACCTCCGGAAGCTGTCATGACGCGAGTCTAGGCAAAGCGGCCTGGCGGCGTCAGCCCCGGACTGGCCCGGTTCGCTGAGGAGCGCCCGCACACTTGGAATGGCACTGGACCCTGCGGCGATAGTAGACTCTGGAGTGGCTATGACCCGGCAATCACCGGTGAGCTTCCGGAAGAACGCGCGGCCGCGCCATGAAGGGCGGTGGGTGTCAGTAGAACCGGACGGGTAAGCCCGTCACAGCAGTAATGAGAGGCCGGAGCCAGCGGCCGTTCCCCAGGGAACACGCAGCGCCGGTAAGTGAGGTGGTACCGCGGTCAAGTGCAGTCTTCGGACGGCACGGCAGCCGTCCTCGCATCCTGAACGGAACGTCCGGCCCTGCCGGGAGTTCACCCACGCTCAACCCAGGATGTCGAAAATGACGTTTTACCCCAAGGCCTCAGCCTCCAGTACCTCTTCCAACGGCAGCAGCGCCGGTGTTTCCGCCTCCGTGAAGTTTCCGGAGATCGAAGAGCGCATCCTGAAGTACTGGGACCAGGACGGCACTTTCCAGGCCAGCATTGACCAGCGCAGCGCGGACGCTCCGGGCGGGGAGCCGGGAAGCAACGAGTTCGTCTTTTACGACGGCCCGCCCTTCGCCAACGGCCTGCCGCACTACGGCCATCTCCTCACCGGCTACGCCAAGGACCTGGTGGGCCGCTACCAGACCCAGCGGGGCAAGCGCGTGGAGCGCCGCTTCGGCTGGGACACCCACGGCCTGCCTGCCGAGCTGGAGGCCATGAAGCAGCTGGGGATGACGGACAAGACGCAGATCGAGGCCATGGGCATCGACAAATTCAACGACGCCTGCCGCGCCTCGGTGATGAAGTACGCCGATGAATGGCGCAGCTACGTCACCCGCCAGGCGCGTTGGGTGGACTTCGACAACGACTACAAGACCCTCAACGTTGAGTACATGGAGTCGGTCCTCTGGGCGTTCAAGCAGCTGCACGACAAGGGCCTGACGTACAACGGCTACCGGGTGCTGCCGTACTGCTGGAAGGACGAGACCCCGCTGTCCAACCATGAGCTGCGCATGGACGACGACGTCTACAAGAACCGCCAGGACCGGACCGTCACCGTCACGTTCCCCATCCTCGCCGGGGCGTCGGAACTGTCCAGGGAGCTTGCCGGCGTGCAGGCGCTCGCCTGGACCACCACCCCCTGGACGTTGCCCACCAACGCCGCGCTCGCCGTCGGGCCTTCCATCGCCTACGCCGTACTGCCGGCCGGACCCAACGGCGTCAAGGCGGCCACGGCCGACGCGCCCGTCACGGGCAGTTTCCTGCTCGCGGCGGACCTGCTGGGCAGCTACGCCAAGGACCTCGGCTACGACAGCTTTGAAGATGCGGAAGCTGCGGTGGTGTCCACCCACACAGGTGCTGAACTGGAAGGGCTTGAATACCAGCGGCTTTGGGACGACTTCGCCGACAACGAGAAGTACGGCATGGAGAACGCCTGGCGCTTCGTGGTGGCCGACTACGTCACCACCACCGACGGAACCGGCATCGTCCACCAGGCGCCGGCCTACGGCGAAGACGACCAGAAAGTCTGCGAAGAGGCAGGCATCCCGGTGGTGCTCTCCGTGGACGAAGGCGCCAAATTCCTGCCGTTGTTCAAGCACGGCGACCTCCATGACATCGTGGGCCTGCAGGTCTTCGAGGCCAACAAGCCCATCACCCAGGTGCTCCGCGCCCAGGGACGGCTGGTCCGGCAGGCCAGCTACGAGCACAGCTACCCGCACTGCTGGCGCTGCCGCAATCCGTTGATCTACCGTGCGGTGTCCTCCTGGTATGTGGAGGTCACCAAGTTCAAGGACCGGATGTCCGAACTGAACCAGGAGATCAACTGGATCCCCGGCAACGTCAAGGACGGCCAGTTCGGCAAGTGGCTGGAAAACGCCCGCGACTGGTCCATCAGCCGCAACCGGTTCTGGGGCAGCCCCATCCCCGTATGGCAGTCAACGGACCCCGAATACCCGCGCACCGACGTCTACGGCTCCCTGGCCGAGATCGAGGCGGACTTTGGCCGGCTGCCGCTGAACGAGGACGGCGAAGTGGACCTCCACCGCCCCTTCATCGACGAACTCACCCGGCCCAACCCGGACGATCCGCGCACCCCTGAAGAGGGTCAGTCCGTCATGCGCCGCGTGGAGGACGTGCTGGACGTCTGGTTCGACTCCGGCTCCATGCCCTACGGCCAGGTGCACTACCCGTTCGAAAACGAGGCCTGGTTCAACACCCACAACCCGGCGGACTTCATCGTGGAGTACATCGGCCAGACCCGCGGCTGGTTCTACATGCTGCACATCCTTTCCACCGCGCTGTTTGACCGGCCCGCGTTCCGCAACGTCATCAGCCATGGCATCGTGCTGGGGTCCGACGGCCAGAAGATGTCCAAGAGCCTGCGCAACTACCCGGACGTCTCCGAGGTCCTGGACCGCGACGGCTCCGACGCCATGCGCTGGTTCCTCATGTCCAGCCCCATCCTCCGGGGCGGCAACCTGATCGTCACCGAGCAGGGCATCCGCGACGGCGTGCGCCAGGTCATCCTGCCGCTCTGGAACGTATACAGCTTCTTCACCCTGTACACGAACGCCGCGAACGATGGCGCCGGCTATGACGCAAAGCTCCGCTACGAGGGCTACCGGGACACCCTGGACCAGTACCTGCTGGCCAACACCGGCGACCTGGTGCGCAACATGACGGCGCAGCTGGACACCTATGACATCTCCGGCGCCTGCGACTCCCTGCGCAGCTACCTGGACATGCTCACCAACTGGTACGTCCGCCGCAGCCGCCAGCGGTTCTTCGACGAGGACCAGGATGCCTTCGACGCACTGTTCACCGCGCTGGAGACCGTCACCCGTGCGGCGGCATCGCTGCTGCCGCTGGTCTCGGAGGAAATCTGGCGCGGCCTGACCGGTGACCGGTCCGTGCACCTTGCCGACTGGCCGGACGCGGACCTCTTCCCCGCGAATCCGTCCCTGGTGGAAGCCATGGACCGGGTCCAGCAGATCTGCTCCACCGGTTCCTCGCTCCGCAAAGCAGCCAACCTGCGGGTCCGGCTGCCGCTGCAGGAGCTGACTGTCGTGGCACCCGGCGCGGACGCCCTGCAGGGGTTCGCAGCCGTCGTCGCCGATGAACTGAACCTCCGTTCCGTCCGCCTGCTGGACGCCGCCACCGCTTCTCCGGAGGAGTTCGGGATCCAGCAGAAGCTGGTGGTCAATGCCCGCGCTGCCGGGCCGCGCCTGGGCAAGAACGTCCAGGTTGCCATCAAGGGGGCCAAGTCAGGGGACTGGTCCGTGGACGACGGCGTGGTCACCTCCGGAGGCCTTCAGCTGGAACCCCAGGAGTACACGCTGGAGACAGTGGTGGCCGAGTCCGAGGGCGCTTCGGCAGCTGTTGCCGTACTGCCCGGCGGCGGATTCGTCGTCCTGAACACGGAAGTCACCCCCGAACTTGAGGCCGAAGGGCTGGCACGCGACATGGTCCGCGCCATCCAGCAGGCCCGCAAGGACGCCGGGCTCAACGTCAGCGACCGGATCCGCACCACGGTCACCGCACCGCAGAACGTGGTGGATGCGCTGCTGGCCAACGCCGAACTGGTCAAGGGCGAGACCCTCACCGTTGACCTCACCGCAGAACCGGGCACAGTGTCCGAACCCGCCGTCGCGGTTGAAAAAGTGGAGGCCTAGGACATGAGTGACGAATTTTCCGTGGAGAGCGTCTACGCCGAACTGCTGGGACGGGCGCCGGAAAACAAGATGGAGCCCCGCCTGGCGCCGTTGTTCCGCGCCATGGACGTGCTGGGTGAGCCCAACAAGGCCTTCCCGATCATCCACGTGACCGGAACCAACGGCAAGACGTCCACGTCCCGGATGATCGAATCGGTGCTCCGCGCCCACGGCCTGAGCACCGGACGCTATACCAGCCCGCACCTGTCCAAGGTCACGGAGCGGATCAGCATTGACGGCCATCCGGTATCCGACGAGACGTTCGTCAGGATCTGGGACGAGATCAGGCCCTACCTGCAGATCGTGGATTCCGAGCTCGAAGCCGAGGGGCAGCCGCGCCTGACCTACTTCGAGTGCCTCACCATCCTGGGCTTCGCCATCTTCGCTGACCAGCCCGTCAACGTGGCCATCATCGAGGTGGGTTTGGGCGGCATCACCGACGCCACCAATGTGGGGGACGGTCAGGTGTCGGTAGTCACGCCGATCTCGCTGGACCACACCGACCTCCTGGGGGACACCACCGGGGACATCGCCCACGAAAAGGCCGGCATCATCAAGCCCGGCGGCTACCTCATCAGCGCTGCCCAGCCCCTCGATGCGGCCCAGGTGCTGCTGGAGAAGGCCAAGGAGGTGGGCGTTCCGTTCCGCTTCGAGGGCGTGGAGTTCGGCGTCGAGTCGCGGACGGTGGCTGTTGGAGGGCAGGTGGTGACCATCCAGGGCATCGCCGGCCGCTACCCGGACCTCATGGTGCCGCTGCACGGCGCGCACCAGGCGCAAAACGCTGCCGTGGCGGTGGCCGCTTTGGAGGCGTTCTTCGGCGGTGAGAAGGAACTCGACCTCGAAGTGCTGCAGGAAGGCTTCGCGGAGGTAACGTCGCCCGGCCGCCTGGAGGTGGTCCGGACCGCACCCACCATCATCGTGGACGCGGCCCACAATCCCGACGGCATCAAGGCCTCAGCCGCGGCACTGCAGGAAGCATTCACCTTCACCAGGCTGGTTCCGGTGGTTGGTGTCCTCAAGGAGAAGGACGCCGAGGAGATCCTGCGTGAAATCAGGGAATCGCTGGGGGAAATGGCGGTGGAGTACTGCTTCACCCAGTCCAACTCTCCGCGGGCGGTTCCGGCTGCGGAGCTTGCCGAGCTGGCGATCGACCTGGGATTCGGTGAGGACAACGTGCATGTCGCCGAAAAGCTGGATGATGCGCTCGAATGGGCCGTGGAACGTGCCGAAGCCAATGACGACCTTTCCGGCGGCGTCCTGGTCACGGGTTCCATCACCCTGGTGGCAGAGGCGCGGATCCTGCTCGGAAAAACGGAGGCGTGACCGTGGCCAGGCTGACCAAAGCGCAGCGCGAGTGGCGACCCGGCATGCCAAAGAAGCGCCGGTCCACCAAGGTGATGTTCGCCTCCACCGTGCTGCTCCTGGAAGCGTTCGTCATGTTCTTCGCCACCCTGGTGGTGTTCGGCCTGCGCCGCGGAGAGTTCCCGCCGGCCCTGATCCTGGGCGTGGGCATTGCCCTCAGCGTGGTCATGATCTTCGCCTGCGCGGTCCTCAACAAGCCCTGGGGGATCGGCCTGGGATGGATCCTGCAACTGGTCCTGATCCTCACCGGCATCTTCGAGCCCGCCATGTTCCTGGTAGGCGCGCTCTTCGCGGTGGCGTGGTGGTACGGAATCCGGACCGGCATCCGGCTGGACCGGGAGGCCGCGCAGCGCGCCCGCGAACAGGCAGAATGGGAAGCCGCCCATCCGGACGGGGCCGCTGGTCCCGCCCAGCCGCAATCCCCTTAACCCCATCCCCCTAGACTTATCCCGAAACCCCACCAACGCATTGGAGCAGTTGTGACTACAGAGCGCACCCTCGTCCTGATCAAGCCCGACGGCGTCGCCCGTAACCTGACCGGCGCCATCCTGGCCCGGATCGAAGCCAAGGGCTACAGCCTTGTTGAACTGAAGAAGGTTGACGCCACCCGTGAGCTGCTGGAGCAGCACTACGAGGAGCACGTGGGCAAGCCGTTCTACGAGCCGCTGGTGGAGTTCATGCTCAGCGGTCCCGTTGTGGCGGCCATCTTCGAAGGCCATCGCGTGATTGAAGGCTTCCGGTCACTGGCCGGTACCACGGACCCCACGACGGCGGCACCGGGCACCATCCGCGGCGACTTCGGCCGGGACTGGGGCCTGAAGGTCCAGCAGAACCTGGTGCACGGCTCCGATTCCACCGACTCCGCCGAGCGCGAGATCAAGATCTGGTTCCAGGGCTGACCCACCGGGATGACAGATAAGGCCAATGTTCTTCGCGAACATTGGCCTTATCTGTCATTCGGCGTCGTCTAGAAGCCGGAGGTTCCCGCAAAGACCTGGATGAACGCGAAGAAGATGGTGGCGACGACGGCCACGTACAGCAGCGCCGTGATGATCCAGCCGGAGTCCCCCAGGACCCGGGCTGCCCCTGCGGGCATCGGAATCACCCCTGCGGTGATGTTCCTGATGGTGGTCCACACGAAGAGCGGAATCATGGCCGCCCAGACGATCATGCAGAACGGGCACAGGATGTGGATGGAGTACAGCGCCTGCGACCACAGCCACACCACGAACGCGAAGCCGAGCGTGACGCCCACCTGCAGCCCCACCCAGTACCACCGGGCGAAGGTGGCACCTGACAGCAAGGCCATGCCCACGGTGATGGTGATGGCGAAGGCGACTATGCCTATAAACATGTTGGGGAAACCGAACAGGGAACTCTGCCATGTCTGCATGACCTGGCCACAGGAGATCCAGGGGTTCACGTCACATACTGTGGTGTGGTTGGGGTCCTTGAGCACTTCGAGCTTTTCCAGGACCAGGGTTCCGGAGGCCAGCCAGCCCACGATTCCGGTGATGACCAAAAGCCAGCCGAAGGGCCGGTTCCGGACCATCCGCGGAACGCCTGCGGCAGCAGTGGTCTGCGAGTTTGTGGCCCTTTCCTGCTCGTGGGCGCTGACGGGGGAGATGCTGGGCATGGGTGTGGCGTCCTTTTCGTCCGGTGCTCCTGTGCCTGATTGTAACGCCGCAGGCTGGAGCCACCACACAGCAACAAGATCAGCAACCCCTGCTTCCGCGGCGATCCGGTCCGGATGTGAGAGAATGAACGTGGCTGGAAGCCGATCCACATTCGGACTCCGGTCCGGTGGTATGTTCCCAAGACCGCCAATGATGGGCAGGGCAGGCTTCGGATTCTTCCGGCACTCCCGCCACTCCATTGGGCGGCACCTGGTTGTGGCACGCAGAACAACGGGTTTTTCAGAACATCCACCGGCTCCCACGGGCTGCCGCACCCCACTGACGGTGCGAACCTGGGAGTATCCATTTGACTTCTGTCAACGCCTGCGGGTTTTGACAATATGTGCCCCAATGGGTGCCGGATGTGGCGGTACGTCAGGGGCAGGAGTGCTGCCACATATGGACAATGATCAGGAACTGGCCGTTAACGAAGATGCAGCGGCTGCCGCTGCCGCACCCAAGAGGGCCGTACGCACCCGGCGCAAAGCGGTTCCAAGGACCGACGACGCGGTGACGGAGGCAGTGGCCACGGCGCCGGAGGCCGCTGCCCCCGAAGCAAGCGGCGACTCGCCGGCGGAGGAAGTCGCAGCGCCCACGGCGCCGGCGCGCCGCACACGCGCCCGGAGGAAAGCGGACACCGCCGAACCCTTGCCGGCCTTCGCTGATGAAGCAGAAGCGGCAGCACCCGCCGGCGCCCCGGCACCCGACACTGCGGCAGTGGAACCGGCCGTAACCGGTGAAAGCCCCGCCGCAGTCCCGGCCACTGCCGCCACGGCAGACGCCGAAACCAAGCCCGTTCGCCGCCGTCGGGTAGCCACCCGCAAGGCTGCCTCCCCCGCCGCCGCGACTGTCCCCGAAAACGGGGCAGTGGACGCTGCAGGTACAGAATCAGTGGCTCCGGAAGCCGCAGCCCAGGTTGCCGCGCCGGAAGAGGCTGCAATGCAGGAAGACGTTGCAGTGCAGGAGCAGGTCGCCGGGCAGGAAGCTGTTGCCGCCCCCGGGCAGACCCAGGAGCCCGCTGTGGCGCCGGCCCCGGAAGCTTCCGGCACCCGCGAGCCTGCCAAGGAAACCCCGGCCCGGGACAAGGGCGAGTCCGCACCCGCCGCGGCTGCCAGCCCCTTTGGTTCCCTTTTCCTGGAACCTGCATCGCCCACGTCCGTGCTCTTCCAGGCGCCGGACCTCAGCACCGTGGTCCGTCCCGCAGCGCCCGCCGTCGAGGAGCCTGAAGAGGAAGAAACCGAAGACGGCGACGATTCCTCCGGCCGCCGCCGGCGCCGCAGCCGGGGCCGCAGGGGCCGCAGCCGCATCGGCGACAGTGCCGACCAGGACATCGAGGGCGGCAGCGCCGAGGCTGACGCCGAGGACGACGCCGACGAGGACAACGCCGTGCAGCTGGAGGACGGTGTCACGTCCCGCCGCCGTCGCCGCCGCCGCCGCGGGGACCAGGACCTTGAACTCACCGGCGGCGGGGATGACGACCCGCCCAACACGGTGACGAGGGTCCGTGCGCCCCGTGCGGTCAGCGAAGCGCCCGTGAACAACCGCGTCACCAGTGTCAAGGGCTCCACCCGCCTGGAAGCCAAGAAGCAGCGCCGCCGCGAGTCACGCGATACCGGCCGCCGCCGCACCGTGATCACCGAAGCTGAATTCCTGGCGCGCCGGGAATCCGTGGACCGGCAAATGATCGTCCGCCAGCGCGACGACAGAATCCAGATCGCTGTCCTCGAAGACGGTGTCCTGGCCGAGCACTTCGTGTCCAAGACCCAGCAGGACTCCCTGATCGGCAACGTCTACCTGGGCAAGGTCCAGAACGTCCTGCCGTCCATGGAAGCTGCCTTCGTGGACATCGGGCGCGGCCGCAACGCCGTGCTCTACGCCGGCGAGGTGAACTGGGAGGCCGTCAACCTGGAGGGCAAGCAGCGCCGCATCGAGAACGCGCTCAAGTCCGGCGACACCGTCCTGGTCCAGGTGACAAAGGACCCGGTGGGACACAAGGGCGCGCGCCTGACCAGCCAGATCTCGCTGCCCGGCCGCTACCTCGTGTTCGTTCCCGGCGGCTCCATGACCGGCATTTCACGGAAACTGCCCGACGTCGAACGCAACCGCCTCAAGCGGATCCTCAAGGACCGCCTCCCGGAGCAGGCGGGCGTGATTGTCCGCACCGCCGCGGAAGGCGCTTCCGAGGAAGAGCTGACGCATGACATCAACCGGCTGCGTGCCCAGTGGGAGGGCATCGAAAGCCAGTCGAAGTCGACCAAGATCCTCGCCCCGGAGCTGCTCTACGGCGAACCTGACCTGACCATCAAGGTGGTCCGCGACGTCTTCAATGAGGATTTCTCCAAGCTGATCGTTTCCGGCGAGGAGGCCTGGGACACCATCGAGGCCTACGTCACCTACGTGGCCCCGGACCTGGTGGGCCGGCTCGAAAAGTGGACCAAGGACCAGGACATCTTCAGCGCCTGGCGGATCGACGAACAGATCCACAAGGCCCTGGAGCGGAAGGTCTTCCTGCCGTCCGGCGGCTCCCTGGTGATTGACCGCACCGAAGCCATGACCGTGGTGGACGTCAACACCGGCAAGTTCACCGGCAGCGGCGGCAACCTCGAAGAAACAGTCACCAAGAACAACCTGGAAGCCGCAGAGGAAGTAGTGCGGCAGCTCCGCCTCCGCGACATCGGCGGCATCATCGTCATCGACTTCATCGACATGGTCCTCGAATCGAACCGCGATCTTGTCCTGCGCCGGATGGTGGAGTGCCTGGGCCGGGACCGCACCAAGCACCAGGTTGCCGAAGTCACGTCACTCGGACTGGTCCAGATGACCCGCAAGCGGATGGGCACCGGCCTCCTCGAAGTCTTCGGTGAGCAGTGCGAGGCCTGCGCCGGCCGCGGCGTGGTCACCCACGATGACCCCGTGGAACACCGCCGGGCCACTATTGTCGCCGCTGAGCACCACGTGCAGCGTTCCGACAACCGCCCGGAACCGCGCGCCGAGAACCACCGCGCCGAGGCCCAGCGCGCCGACAGCACCCAGCCCGGCGTCCGTCCTGACCGGAAGCGCCGCCGCGGCCGCGGCGGCCAGCAGCCGGACATTGCCCCGGCAGCTGCCGTGCACGTGCACACCGTCCAGCCGGACCCTGCCGACGCCGAGCGGCACGCCAAGGCAGAGGCCACCCGGCTTGCCCTGGCGAACATTGCGGCTGCCGCCCACGCCGCCCACCTGCATGACGATGAGGTGGCGGCAACCCGGCAGGCGCCGCAGGCCGAGCCCGCACCGGCTCCCGCAGAGGAGAAGCACGACGCCGATTCCCACGCACGCCCCGCAGCTGTCCTGACCTTCGGCGGCGAGGAAGTCCCGCTTCCGTTCGTGGAGCACGCCGAGGAGCAGCACCCCAAGCCCGCCCTCACCCTGGACCGGCTGGCGGAAGCGTTCGCCCACCTCGGCAAGCAGGCTTCCCCCATGGAGGATGCGCCCGCCAAAGCCGCAGAATCGGTGAAGGCAGCCGAACCGGCAGTGCCCCAACAGCAGACCGGCGGGGGAGCCGCAACCCGCGCCACCGCGGAAGCGCCGGCGGAAAAGGACTACTCCGACCACACCCTGGAGCAGTCCCGGCAACGCAGGCCGCGGCGCCACCGCGCTGCCAGCCGTGCCCAGGGCGCAGCCAACGAGACAGCTGTCCAGCACCACGAGAACGTCCAGTCGACGGGTGCAGGGCATTCACACGCAGCCAAGGCGCCCGACACCGCCAAGGCACAGGACACCGCCAAGACGGCAAACGAACCCATCATCCTCGGTGTCGGGGTCCCGGCCTCTGAGCTCTAAGCCAGGGCGGGACCAACGCCACCAAGGAAGTCCCCGCCATGTAGTCCATTCCCCTCAGAATCCCCGGGGGAATGGACCACAAGGCGGGGACTTCCTGCATGAGCAGGTGCTGTCACCTTTCCGCCGAGTGGGCCCCAGCAGCTACGCTGGACAGCGACACGGGGTGCCGCGCAGAAGGCCGGCTGAGATCCAGACCCGTTGAACCTGTCCGGCTAGTACCGGCGAAGGGATGTCTCTTGTCTTCGACCCTTTCCATGCCCCTGCCAACCGCGTCCGCTGTTCCCTCCGGGGTTCCCGCGGGCCGTGACGTCCCGCGAGTCCTCTCCATCGCCGGTTCCGATCCGTCCGGCGGAGCAGGGATCCAGGCGGACCTCAAAAGCATTGCCGCCCATGGCGGATACGGCATGGCGGCGATTACCGCCCTCACGGCGCAGAACACCCGCGGCGTGCAGGCCGTCCACGTCCCTCCCGCCGCGTTCCTGGCCCAGCAGCTGGACGCCGTCAGTGCGGACATCAGCATCGACGCCGTCAAGATCGGCATGCTGGGTGACGAATCGGTGATCCGCACTGTGCGCCAGTGGCTCGAAAAGGTCCGTCCCGCCGTCGTAGTCCTTGACCCCGTGATGGTGGCCACCAGTGGCGACCGGCTGCTGCAGGAATCGGCCGAAGCTACGCTCCGGGAACTGCTGCCGCTTGCCCACCTCATCACCCCCAACCTGCCCGAGCTCGCGCTGCTGCTCGACATGGAGCCGGCTGAAAACTGGGATGCCGCGCTGGACCAGGGCAGGCGGCTGGCGGATGCCACCGGAGCCACCGTGCTGGTCAAGGGCGGCCACCTGGCAGGCCTGGACTGCCCGGACGCGCTGGTGAACACCGCGGGCCTCCTCGGACAGGAGGTGGTGGAAGTGCAGGGGAAGCGCATTTCGACGCGCAACAGCCACGGCACCGGATGTTCCCTGTCCTCCGCCATGGCAACAGTGCAGGCCCGCTTGGGCGACTGGGAGGCCTCGCTGCGGACCGTGAAGCCCTGGCTGGCCGGCGCACTTGAGAACTCCGGCCAGCTGGAGGTGGGCCAGGGGAACGGACCCGTGCACCACTTCCACCACGTGCGGCCGGTCCTGGCGGAAGGCAGCTTCGCTGCCCGGCTGTGGGCCGAAGCCCGGCGGGACCTCGACGACATCTACGCGCTGGACTTCATCGGCGGACTGGCCTCGGGCGATCTTTCCGAGAAGGACTTTGCCTATTACCTGGCGCAGGATGCCCTTTACCTGAATGGCTATTCCCGCGTGCTGGCACGGGCCAGTGCCCTTGCTCCCTCGGAGGCCGAGCAGCTGTTCTGGGCGCGGTCCGCGCAGCAGTGCCTTGAGGTGGAATCGGAACTTCACCGCTCGTGGCTCAGCACCCGCCCGGCCCCGAACGGGCTGGGCCCCGTCACCAAGTCCTACGTGGACCATCTCACCGCAGCGTCGGCGTCGGGCAGCTACGCGGTCCTCGCCGCCGCCGTCCTGCCCTGTTTCTGGCTCTACGCAGAGGTCGGCGCCACGCTGCACGCCCGGTTCCTTGCTTCCGGCGAACCGGACGGGCACGCCTACGCGGACTGGCTCCGCACCTACGCAGATGAAGCCTTTGCCGAAGCCACGCGCCAGGCCATCGCTATCGTGGATGCGGCCGGACGGCAGGCTTCCGACCATGAGAAGGCCGCGATGGTGACGGCGTTCAAGCAGTCCTGCCGGCTCGAAGTGGACTTCTTCGACGCGCCGCGCCTGCACTCCTGAACCAGGGCCGGCGGGTGTCCCGGTACTATGGTGGGGCATGGTGCGGACGCCGGGCCTGAGCTGTGGTACCTATCACAGCAACCCGCCGGGAACCAGCCTCATTTGCGGCCGGAGACAAAATTAGCGTAATCTAGATCTTCGGTGCTTACGCCAACACTTGGGTTATGACCCCACGGCGTTGAGGCACAGCGAGAAACCAGGCTTTTGATAGTCGGTTCCGCACGCAAATTTAGTTATAAACGTCGAGAGAAGTGAGTTCCCAAGTGGTGTACGCGATTGTCCGCGCAGGCGGCCGCCAAGAGAAGGTTTCCGTCGGAGACTTCGTTACCCTGAACCGCGTCGCCGGTGGAGCCGGCAGCACCATTGAGCTGCCCGCACTGCTCCTGGTTGACGGTGACAAGGTCACCTCCGCCGCCGCCGACCTGGCCAAGGTAACTGTTACGGCTGAAATCCTCCAGGACCTGCGTGGTCCTAAGATTGTCATCCAGAAGTTCAAGAACAAGACCGGTTACAAGAAGCGCCAGGGTCACCGCCAGGAACTGACCAAGGTCAAGATCACCGGTATCCAGTAACCTTCGTTACTGTTCAGGTTTTTCAGCAGATTCCCCAGAATTTAGAGGCAGGCATTTCAGATGGCACATAAAAAGGGCGCGAGCTCCACTCGCAACGGTCGTGATTCCAACGCTCAGTACCTCGGCGTCAAGCGCTTCGGCGGCCAGGTAGTTTCCGCAGGCGAGATCATCGTCCGCCAGCGCGGCACCCACTTCCACCCGGGCGCCGGCGTTGGCCGTGGCGGCGACGACACCTTGTTCGCACTGACCCCGGGCGCCGTTGAATTCGGCACCCGCCGCGGTCGTCGCGTGGTCAACATCGTTGCTGCTGCAGCTGCAGAGTAACAACCAGTTCTGAAGCGGTGGAGCGGGCCTGAGGGTCCGCTCCACTGTTCTTTTAACCGCATTACAATCGATGTGGCGTCCCGGGGGCGCCAGGTATACAGCTTCTGAGGAGATCCACGTGGCCAGCTTTGTAGACCGGGTAGTACTGCACGTATCCGGCGGTAACGGCGGCAACGGGTGCGTCTCCGTCCACCGTGAGAAGTTCAAGCCCCTGGGCGGTCCCGACGGCGGTGACGGCGGCAACGGCGGCGACGTGATCCTTCGCGTGGACCACCAGACCACCACGCTCCTTGACTACCACCACGCGCCCCACCGCCACGCCACCAACGGCGGGCCGGGCATGGGCGACTGGCGCGGCGGCAAGAACGGCGAGACCCTCATCCTCCCCGTCCCGGACGGCACCGTGGTCAAGTCCAAGGACGGCACCGTGCTGGCGGACCTTGTCGGTGAAGGCGCGGAGTACGTGGCAGCCGCCGGCGGAATCGGAGGCCTGGGCAACGCTGCTCTTTCATCGCAGAAACGGCGCGCTCCCGGCTTCGCCCTGCTCGGTATCGAAGGCGAATCCAGCGATATCGTGCTGGAACTCAAGTCAATCGCCGACATCGCGCTGGTGGGCTTCCCGTCCGCCGGCAAGTCCAGCCTCATCGCTGCGATGTCCGCCGCCCGGCCCAAGATCGCTGACTACCCGTTCACCACGCTGATCCCCAACCTGGGCGTCGTCCAGGCCGGGGATGTCCGCTTTACCATCGCCGACGTCCCGGGCCTCATCGAGGGCGCCAGTGAGGGCAAGGGCCTGGGCCACAACTTCCTGCGCCACGTCGAACGCTGTGCCGCGCTGGTCCACGTGCTTGACTGCGGCACGCTGGAGTCGGACCGCGACCCGCTCTCGGACCTGGCCATCATCGAGGGTGAACTGGAAAAGTACGCCGTCGATATGAGCTATGCCGGGCAGGACGGCGACGTGGTTCCGCTGAACCACCGTCCCCGCCTGGTGGCTTTGAACAAGGTGGACCTGCCCGACGGCAAGGACATGGCCGAATTCGTGCGCCCGGAACTCGAATCGCGCGGCTACCGCGTCTTCGAAGTGTCCGCCACCAGCCATGAGGGCCTGCGCCAGCTGGGCTTCGCCATGGCAGAGATCGTCAAGGCAGCCCGCGACGCCGTCGCTGCCGCCCCGCCCAAGGTCCAGCCTGCGGTACTGCGCCCACGCGCCGTCAATGAAGCCGGCTTCAAGATCCGCCGCGAGGAAAAGAACCTGGAGCCGCTGTTCCGCGTCATGGGCGAAAAGCCGGAGCGCTGGGTCAAGCAGACGGATTTCACCAACGAGGAAGCCATCGGCTACCTCGCGGACCGGCTCGCCAAGCTCGGCGTGGAGACCGAACTCTTCAAGCAGGGCGCCAAGCCCGGCGACACAGTGGTCATCGGCGGGGACGACGGCGTCGTGTTCGACTGGGAGCCCACCATGATGGCAGGCGCTGAACTCCTGGCGTCGCCGCGCGGCACCGACGTGCGGTTCGCCGATATTGGTGACCGCCCCACCCGCACCCAGAAGCGCGAGGAGCAGCAGGAGCGCCGGGATGCAAAGGCCGCCGCCCGCGCCGAACTTGAGGCGGAGCGGAAAGCCGGTATCTGGACCGAATCCGTCAGCGGCCGCCGCGCCGTGCAGCCCCTGAAGGAGCGCGGACTGGAAGCGGACGATGACCTCTAGGGGCATGACTGTGGAGCCTGCTGGGCGCGCCTCCGACAGGAGCGCGCTGGCGGGTGCCCGCCGGATCGTCGTAAAGGTGGGGTCCTCCTCGCTGACGAGCATCAAGGGCGGCATTTCGGAGGAGTCCCTGACCGCCCTGGCAGACGCGCTGGCGGCCAAACGCAATGCGGGCGCCGAGATCATCCTGGTGTCCTCGGGCGCCATCGCCGCCGGACTGGCCCCGCTGGGACTCGCCAAGCGGCCCCGCGACCTCGCCACCCAGCAGGCGGCAGCCAGCGTGGGCCAGGGGCTGCTGATGGCCCGGTACACGCAGGCCTTCGGTGCGCACGGCGTCACCGTCAGCCAGGTCCTGCTCACGGCCGAGGACTTGATGCGCCGCAGCCAGCACACGAACGCCCTCCGCGCCATGGACCGCCTGCTGAACCTGGGCGTGGTCCCCGTCGTTAACGAGAACGACACCGTGGCCACCCACGAAATCCGTTTTGGTGACAACGACCGGCTTGCGGCACTGGTGGCGCACCTGGTGCGCGCCGATGCACTGGTGCTGCTGTCCGACGTCGACTCCCTGTATGACGGGCCCCCCGCCCAGGGTGCCAGGCGCATCCCCCTGGTCACCGGCGCGCACGACCTTGAAGGGGTTTCCATCGGCAAAGCGGGCAAGGCCGGCGTGGGCACCGGCGGAATGATGACCAAAGTGGAAGCTGCCAGCATGGCGGCCGGTTCGGGGATCCATGCCCTGGTGACCTCCACGTCCAACGCCGCCGCGGCCCTGAACGGCGAGGACGTCGGAACGTGGTTCTCCGTCAACGGTTCCCGCAAGCCGGTCCGGCTCCTGTGGCTGGCCCACGTTGCCTCGGTGCAGGGCCGCCTTGTCCTGGACGAAGGGGCGGTGCGCGCCGTACGGCATCACCGCACCTCCCTGCTGCCGGCGGGTATTTCTGCCGTGCAGGGGGACTTTGAAGCGGGCGACGCCGTGGAGCTGGCGGGGGCCGACGGCACCGTTGTGGCCCGCGGCCTGGTGAACTACTCGTCGGAGGAGCTGCCCCGCATGCTGGGGCGTTCCACCCGGGAGCTGGGCGAGGAAATGGGAAGCGGCTATGACCGCGAAGTTGTTCATGTTGACGACCTGGTGCTGGTCTGAGTCCAGGCCTCGCCTAAACTTGGATCATGACTGAAGCCCTGACCCATACTGCTGAAACCACCGGAACCACTGCTGCGCAGGCGCAGCCGGGTCCCGCGGCAGAACCGGGATCAGCTGGGGCGCCGCTTTCCGCTGCAGAAGTTGAAGCGGCAGTCCACGCCATCGCTGACCGGTCCCGCCACGCCGCCCGCCGGATGGCCACCGCCAACCGGGCCTGGAAGGACCGTGCCCTCCGCGCCGTCGGGGCCGCCCTGCAGGAGAGTGCCCCGGCCATCCTCACGGCCAACGCCATGGACGTGGACAAGGGCAAGGCCAACGGCACATCCAAGGCGCTCCTGGACCGCCTCACGCTTACCGAAACACGCATTTCCGGGCTGGTGGCCGCCCTTGAAAACCTGGCCAACCTCCCGGATCCTGTGGGCAACGTAGTCCGCGGCCAGACCCTTCCCAACGGGCTCCGCCTCCGCCAGGTCAACGTGCCCATGGGCGTGGTGGCAGCCATCTACGAGGCAAGGCCCAACGTCACGGTGGACATCGCGGGGCTGGCGCTCAAGAGCGGCAACGCCGTCATCCTGCGCGGCGGCAGTGCCGCCGAGGCCACCAACCAGGTCCTGGTGCGGGTGCTGCGCGAGGCGCTCGAATCCGTTGGCCTGCCCGCTGATGCCGTCCAGACCGTGGACCAGTTCGGCCGCGCCGGAGCCAACGTGCTGATGAAGGCCCGGGGCCGGGTGGACGTGCTGATTCCCCGCGGCGGCCGGGACCTGATCCAGACCGTGGTCACCAACTCCGCGGTGCCCGTCATCGAGACGGGGGAGGGGAACGTCCACATCTTCATCGACGAGTCCGCTGACGAAAACATGGCCGTGGAGATCCTGCTCAACGCCAAAACCCAGCGCCCCAGTGTCTGCAACACGGTGGAGACACTGCTGGTCCACTCGGGCTCTACCGTCCTGCCCTCCGTCGCCGCCGCCCTGCGCGCCGCCGGCGTCCGCCTGCACGTCGACGAACGCATCAGCGCCGCACTGCCCGGGATCGAGACCCAGCCGGCCACGGATGTGGACTGGGGAACCGAATACATGGACCTGGACCTCGCCGTGGCCATGGTGGACACCCTCGACGAAGCCGTCGAGCACATCCGTGCCTGGTCCACCGGGCACACCGAAGCCATCCTCACCAACAGCCTTGCCAACGCCGAACGGTTCATCGCGGAGGTGGATTCCGCGGCGGTGATCGTCAACGCTTCCACGCGGTTTACCGACGGCGGGGAACTCGGCCTTGGTGCCGAGGTGGGCATTTCCACCCAGAAGCTGCACGCCCGCGGCCCCATGGGCCTGACCGAGCTCACCACCACCAAGTGGATCGTCCAGGGCGAAGGCCAGGTCCGCGGGTAGCAACGCGGTAACATAGACCAGAACCCGGAAAGCAGCGGAAGGTTCCGTTGCCCGTAAATCCTTGAACATAGGGGAGAAAATGCTGCTCCAGCAGATTGCCACGTCCGTCGCCGCCGCAGGCGAAGAAGGCCATGAGGAGCTTGCCCCGCTGTGGGCCGAGCCTTGGGTCTTTGGCGTATCCATGTTCGCCATCCTGCTGGTGCTGATGTTCATCGCCTGGTCCTACAACAACCTGGGCAACCGGCACGCCGCCACGGACGAGCACGCGGACCCGCACCGCCAGCACCCCAATAAGCACGATCGCGGGCAGGGCCACTAAGATTTCCCACAACCTGCGCCGCAATGGTGCCCGGGGGAGGCTGCGGCTGGGCGTGATGGGCGGAACATTCGATCCCATCCACCACGGCCACCTTGTCGCAGCCAGCGAAGTCGCGGCGGAATTCGACCTCGACGAGGTGGTCTTCGTTCCCACCGGGCAGCCATGGCAGAAGTCCCATAAACAGGTCAGCGAGCCCGAGCACCGCTACCTGATGACCGTCATCGCCACGGCGTCCAATCCGCGCTTCACCGTCAGCCGTGTGGACGTTGACCGTCCGGGTCCCACCTACACCATCGACACCCTCCGCGACCTCCGGGCCCAGCGCCCCGACGCCGACCTTTTCTTCATCACCGGCGCGGACGCCCTGGCCCAGATTTTGTCCTGGAAGGACATCGACGAACTGTGGTCGCTGGCCCACTTCGTGGGCGTGACGCGACCCGGACACGTCCTTGACGGCATGGGACGCGACGACGTCAGCCTCCTGGAAGTTCCGGCCATGGCCATTTCGTCCAGCGACTGCCGTGCCCGCGTGGCGGCGAACAACCCGGTCTGGTACCTGGTCCCGGACGGGGTGGTCCAGTACATCGCCAAGTACGGCCTGTATTCGGACCCGCCCGCAACCACGGATGAACCAGCTTCCAAAGCACGCGAACCAGCCAGTACTGAATGAGTTCACAATGAGTCAGGAACAGCCCCCAATCCGCAGCCGCCGGGAACTCCGGAAGGCCAGGGATGCCCAGCAGGCCACCCTGCCCGCCGCTGGGCAGCGCCCGCCTGCCGCGGACCGGCCGGCCGGTCCCGCATCAGCGCCGGCAGGGCAGGATGCGACGGCCAACTTCCGCTCCGCAGGCACCGCCTCGCCCGTACGGCCCTCCGCAGCAGGCCAGGCTGCCGCAGAACAGAGCGCCACCCAGCGTTCCTCCCAGATCCGGGCCCGCGATCGGGCCGCGCTCCGCACCATCAAGGAGCTCGAGGAAAAGGAAGGCCAGCTTGCTGCTGGCGGTCCGCCCACCCGGCGACAGTTGCGGCTGCAGCAACTCAAAGAGCAAGCGCTGACCGCCGCCAACCCCATAGTGCCGCCCCCTGCCGCCCCGGCACCTGCGGTGACGCCCGCGCGGAATGCCGCTGCACCGCCAAAGACAGCCAGCCCGGGAAAAACTGGCGGCCCAGCAAAGACCGACGGCCCCGAAAAGCCTGGCGGCCCAGCAAAGACCGACGGCCCCGCGGCGTCGGACGCTACAGCCGCCGCTGACAGTCAGGCACCGGCTTCCGGAAGCGTCCCGGAAGGGATGACGGTGGAACAGGCCCTGGAAGCGCGCGCGCTGATTGCGGCCCAGGCCAGGAACCAGATCGCCAAAATGGAGCACATTGCCTCCATGGATCCGGAAGCCGTGGATCCAGAGATCCTCGCTGAGCAGATTGCCCTGGCCGAACGGGCCGCGGTGCTCAACCGCAGGGCCATGGCCCGGCAGAAACTTGCCGAACAGGCCGGCAACCCTGCAGGACCGGTCAGAGATGCGTCTCCTAAGGATGCCGTTCCCAAGGAGGCAGGGCCCAAGGATGCCGCGCCAAAGGACAAACCCGGCCCCTCCACCGCCAGCAACCTGGCGATGGTGACACCGCTTGAGTTCGTCCAGGTGCCCGGCGTCGAACGTCCGGTGATGAAGCCGCCGGCAACCTCGCATGTCCCGGTCACCACCAGGCCCGGCAGCAAGGTTCCGGGTAAACGGAAACCGGCTTCCCGTCCCAAGGCGCCCGCGCCTGATTCGGCCGCAGGCCGGTCCCAAGTGATTGCCCGTGCTGAGGCGGCGGCAAAAGCAGCCAGCCGTCCCAAACGGGTATCCATTCCGGAAAACCACGCAGAGAACCAACCGGAGGATCTCTTCGAGGACCTTCCCCGCGTTCCTGCCCGCTCCGCTTATGGCCTCGACCCCCTGGATGCCGCGACTGCCGGCCTCACAAGGGCCCGGCGGAACCGGATCCTCCAGTTCTGCATCCTCGCGTTCGGGATCCTGGCCCTCGTTGCCGGCATCATCCTGATCGTCAGCGGCATGTCCCGCTGACCCGCACCGGCACTAACACTTAACCAAACAAGGAGTCCCGTGACTGCAACAGAATCGTCCATCGCCATAGCCCGCACGGCCGCCAAAGCGGCCGCCGACAAGATCGCGCAGGACATCGTCGCCATGGACGTGAGCGAACGACTGGCCCTGGCCGACGTCTTCCTGATCGCGTCCGCGCCCAGCGAACGCCAGGTCAACGCCATCGTCGACGGTATTGAGGAAGAACTCGCCAAACAGGACCTGCGTCCGGTGCGGCGCGAGGGCCGCTCCGGCGGCCGGTGGGTCCTGCTGGATTACGCCGACGTTGTCATCCACGTCCAGCATGAGGAGGACCGCGTGTTCTACGCCCTGGAGCGGCTCTGGAAGGACTGCCCCGTGGTGGATCTGCAGCTTGGCGACGACGCATCCGCCAAAGCCGGAGCAATCGCCGACACCGAGTAGGCGCCGCAACCTGACGGTGTGCAGAAAGTGAATATTCCCGATTTGGAATTTTCGGAATTGCTGTTCTAAGATATTTGAGTTGCTTCGGGGGAGACCCTGAAGAAAGCTTCTCGGAGCAGCAACAATCCGGGGCTGTGGCGCAGCTGGTAGCGCACCTGCATGGCATGCAGGGGGTCAGGGGTTCGAGTCCCCTCAGCTCCACCGGCCAGTCCGCCGGAACCATCATGGTTCCGGCGGACTTTTTCGTTTCCGGCTGTTCCCGATGCCTCCCGTTGGCTGCTGTGTTGAATGGCAGGACAAGGCGGTGGGAAAGCCGGTTCCGGGGCCCGCGGTGGCCGATTGGCGTCCAGCGGAAAAGTGCACTACTCTGGTCAGGTTGCTCCGGCTAATCAGACCGGAAGGAACAAAAGTAGGGGGCTGTGGCGCAGCTGGTAGCGCACCTGCATGGCATGCAGGGGGTCAGGGGTTCGAGTCCCCTCAGCTCCACCGGTACATCGAAAAGGGAACCATCACATATGTGATGGTTCCCTTTTTTATTCGTCTGCGTGGCCCCTCTTTTTCTCCCGCCGGGATAAGCCCCCGTCACGGTGAAAACCCCTTCCCGCGCAGGTCAAAGCGGGGTACAACTGGAGGTGGAGGGCACATCGTCCCGCCGCCAGGCCTTTTTCACCCACAAGGCGCCGGACGCGGGACAGGCTGACGAGGAGGTCACAGATGTCCCATTCAGATGGTTCCGGCTACAGCCCGAACGGCGACGCAGTTCCGGAGGAATCGCGCCTGACCCGCGATACCGCCATCCGCGGCCCGGCAAGGCCCGCTCCGTATATCGGCGCCGCCGTCCTGCTCGGCGCCGCCATCCTCTTCCCGCTCATGCCGCAGCTTTACTCCTTTGACGCGCCCAGGCTCGCCGGGATGCCCTTCTTCTACTGGTACCAACTGCTCTGGGTGCCTATTTCGGCGATCCTGACCGGCTCGGCGTATTGGCTGGTGACCAGGGAAGACCGACGACGGCGGGCAGAGGTTCGTGCCGGCGGCCCGCCCCGCACAGGCGCCGGCTCCGCCGATGCCGGGCTGGGAGGGGACCGGCCATGAACGGACGCGAGATCAACTGGACTGCCTTTGTCATTGTCGTGGTGCTATTTGTCGTCGTGGCCGTCATGGGTTTCCTGGCCGCGAAATGGCGCCGCAGCGAAGAGGTGGAAGGACTGCACAGCCTGGACGAGTGGGGCCTGGGCGGCCGCGGATTCGGTACCTGGATCACCTGGTTCCTGCTGGGCGGGGACCTTTACACGGCGTACACGTTTGTTGCAGTTCCGGCGGCAATGTGGGCTACGGGTGCGGTCAGCGGCTTCTTTGCCGTGCCTTACACCATCGTCCTTTACCCGATCATCTTCATCATCATGAGCCGCCTGTGGTCGGTGTCCCACCGGCACGGCTACGTCACCTCGGCGGATTTCGTGGGCGGACGCTACGGGAGCCGCTGGCTCTCGCTGGCGGTCGCCGTCACGGGCATCGTGGCCACCATGCCCTACATCGCGCTGCAGCTGGTGGGCATCAAGGCCGTACTCACGGTTCTGGGGCTGGGGAGCTCGGAGAACGTGCTGTTGACGGACCTGCCGCTGATCCTGGCTTTCGTGGTCCTCGCCGCGTACACCTACACGTCGGGGCTGCGGGCGCCGGCGATGATCGCCGTCGTCAAGGACCTTTTGATCTACCTTGCCGTCATCGTCGCCGTGATCTACCTGCCCATCAAGTTCGGCGGCTGGGACACCATCTTCAGCTCTGCGCAGGCCAAGCTGGGGACGGTGAACCAGGCCACGGGCAAGCCCGCCGGGGTGTTCATCCCGGGGGCTGCCAATTACTCGGCCTACTGGTCGCTGGCGTTGGGTTCGGCCATGGCGCTGTTCATGTATCCGCACTCAGTGACGGCGGTGCTGGCGTCAAAGGCCCGCAATACCATCCGCCGCAACGCCGCCATCCTGCCGCTGTACTCGCTGATGCTTGGTTTCCTGGCGCTGCTGGGCTTCGTGGCCATCAAGGCGGGCACCAAGCCCATCGACCTGGACGGGTCGGTCAACCCGCAGCTGGTGGTTCCGCAGCTGTTCCTTGACCACTTCCCCGCCTGGTTCGCGGGAATAGCGCTGGCTGCCATCGCCATCGGGGCACTGGTACCCGCGGCCATCATGTCCATTGCGGCGGCGAACATGTTCACCCGCAACATCTACCGCGACTTCATCCGCCCCGACGTCGATCCCAGGACAGAGGCGAAGGTGTCAAAGATCGTCTCGCTGGTGGTGAAGGTGGGCGCACTGGTCTTCGTGATCGCCATGGACCAGTCAGCGGCCATCAACATGCAGCTGCTGGGCGGCATCTGGATCCTGCAGACCTTCCCGGCCGTGGTGGCAGGCCTTTACACCCGGTGGTTCGACCGGTGGGCGCTGCTCATCGGCTGGGCTGTGGGCATCATCTTCGGAACCGTCTCCGCCTACAACGTCATCAACCCCGTCACGAAGGCGCACTTCGGCGGCTCCGTGGCCCCCATCCCCGGGACGGATTTCAGCGTCTACATTGCGGTCTCGGCATTCGCCCTGAACCTCATTGTCGCCGCCGTCCTGACCCTCGTGCTGCGGGCCCTGAAGGTCCGCACGGGCAAGGACCTTACCCGTCCCACGGACTACGCCGCCGACGAAACGGACCCAAAGGTGGTGCAGATCGAGAAGACCCAGCACTTCACCCAGCCTGGGGGTCCTTCCCCGGTGGCCTAAGGGCGGGGCAGCCTCACATCCAGGCGGTGCGCCGCAGCGGCGGTTCCTCCCCGCCCGGGCGGCGCACCAGGACCTGGTTGACTCCGGTGAGCCCGGTTTCGAACCCAATGGCACTGCTGGCCATGTAGAGCCGCCAGACACGGGCCCGTCCCGCACCGGCCAGCTTTACCGCCTCGTCCCAGTTCCGCTCAAGCCGGCTTACCCACGCCCGGAGCGTCAGGGCGTAATGGCGGCGCAGAGCCTCCACGTCCAGGACTTCGAACCGTGCCGATTCCAGGGCGGCCACCATCTCGCCCAGGCTGATCATTTCGCCATCGGGAAAAACGTACCGGGGGATGAAGGAGTCCGGGTCCGGGCTTGTGGGGACCGCATTCCAGGAAATGGCATGGTTCAGCAGCCGGCCGCCGGGCCGGAGCAGCCCATAAAGGGCCTCCGCGTAGGCGGGCGTCTGCGCCCGCCCCACGTGTTCGGACATTCCGATGGAACTGATGGCGTCGAAGGGCCCGTCCCGTACGTCCCGGTAATCCTGCACCCGGATGTCCACCCTGTCCGTCAGGCCGGCCTCCGCTGCACGTTTCCGGGCCAGGCCTGCCTGCTCGGTGGAGAGCGTCACTCCCACCACGCTGACCCCGTACCTGGCTGCAGCGTGAAGGGCGAAGCTGCCCCAGCCGCATCCCACATCCAGGACTCGCATCCCCGGCTGAAGGCCCAGTTTGCGGCAGACCAGGTCCAGCTTGGCCTCCTGCGCACCATCCAGGCCGGCCGCCGGCCCCGCGGAGGGGCCCGCATCCAGGCCAGCATCCGTGCCGCCCCCGGACGGCGCTGCCGCAGCGGCGCCGTCGTCCGGCCATACTGCGCAGGAATAGACCATCGATGGTCCCAGCACCAGGGCGTAGAAGTCGTTGCCGACGTCGTAATGATGGGAGATGGCAGCCGAGTCCCGGCGCCGGGAGTGCATCCTTCCTTTCTTGGCGATGCGTGCCTCCTCCGGGGGCGGTGCCGGGTTGGGCCCGACGGCACCGAGGCGGACAGCGGTGCGCAGCAGCAGCCAGAGCTCGCCGGCGGAGAGCGGGCGGAAAGGTCCGGGCTCGGCGAACTTGCCCGCCGAGCTCAACGCCGTGAACGCCGCGAAGATGTCGCCGGGTGTGTCGATTTCACCCGCCACGTAAGCACGGCTCAGCCCCAGCTGCCCGGGCGACCAAAGGATGCGCCGCAGGGCCCGTCGGGATTTGAACTCCAGGACCGGCGCGTCAGGCGGGCCGGCTTCCGAACCATCCCACGCACGCAGGCGCAGGGGTATCTGCCCGGTCCCCAGGACCACCCCCAAGGCTTTTTCCAGCCGGGCGGCATGCCCAGTGCTTCCGGTTCCGGTTTGTGCGGCTGCTCCAGTGTCCATGCGCCCACCTTAAGGCCGCGCTGCCCTCCGCGACTATCATGGGCAGGTGATTCCTCAGCCAACCGACGTGGTGGTCATCGGGGCAGGCCAGGCGGGCCTGTCCGCCGCGTACCACCTCCAGCGCCGGGGCCTTGACTATGCCGTGCTCGACGCCGAGGAGGGTCCGGGCGGGGCGTGGCGGCACCGCTGGCGGAGCCTGCGGATGTCCACTATCAACGGGATCAGCGATTTGCCAGGCATCGCCAAGCCTGAGGTGGACCCGGCGGAACCAAGCTCGGAGTTCCTCACCCGCTACTTCGGAGGCTACGAGGCCGAGCTGGGGTTGTCCGTTCACCGGCCCGTGAAGGTGCGGGCTGTCAGGCGTGAAGATGACAACCCGGCCGGGCGATTGCGGGTGGAAACCACGGACGGGGACTGGAGCGCCAGGGCAGTCATCAACGCCACAGGCACCTGGACCCGCCCGTTCTGGCCCATCTACCCGGGCCAGTCCTCCTTCCGGGGCAGGCAGCTCCACGTTGCCGACTACGTCTCGGCGGAAGAGTTCCGCGGCAAGCACGTGATCGTGGTGGGCGGCGGCATTTCCGCGGTCGGCCTGCTGGAGGAGATTTCCCGCGTCACCACCACGAGCTGGTTCACCCGTAGGGAACCCGTGTGGCGCGACGCTCCGTTCGATACCAAAGCCGGCCACGATGCCGTGGCGCTCGTGGAGGACCGCGTCCGAAAGGGACTTCCACCGGAAAGCGTCGTTTCTGTGACAGGCCTTATCTGGACACCTGCCCTGCGCGAGGCCAGGGAACGGGGTGCCCTGGACCGGCAACCGATGTTCACGTCCATCGAACCGGAAGGGGTCCGCCGGGCCGACGGAAGCCTGCTCAAGGCGGACGTCATCCTCTGGGCCACGGGCTTCAGGGCGGAACTGGAACACCTCGCCCCGCTGCACCTGCGGGGGCCCGGCGGCGGAATAGCCATGGACGGAACCCAAGTGGCTGCCGAGCCGCGCGTCCACCTGGTGGGTTACGGGCCGTCGTCGTCCACTATTGGTGCCAACCGTGCAGGCCGCGCAGCCGTGGCGGCCATCCTGAAACTGCCTGGAATGGCGACGGCGGCGGAAACGGTAACGTGGGGGTGACGCGCCGGGAGCCGGGGCGGGCAAGGGCAACAGAAGGCGGCAGGACACCGGTGGCAGCAGACACGTTGGCGGACATTTTCCAGGTCCTGCGCCGCCGGCCCGATGTCGAAGGCCCGAATCTGCAGGCCTGGGACGCCACCGACCGGCTGCTGCTGGAGACCGCCGTGCAGCTCGGGCGGGCGGGCAGTACCGTGGCCGTGATCGGTGACCGTTACGGGGCCCTGACGCTCGGCGCTTCGGCGGTGCTTGCCCCGGCGTCGCTGCGGGTGCACCAGGATCTGATCACAGGGGAAAGGGCGCTGCGGCTCAACGCGGAAGAACTGGGCGCCGGCACACCCTTCGTCCAGCTGCCCCTGGGGAACGGGCTGCTGGCGGGAGCAGACACCATCCTGCTGCAGCTTCCCAAGACCCTCGCGGAACTGGAGGAAATCGCCGCCGCCGTGGCCCTGCATGCCGCCCCGGATGTCCGGCTGCTGGCCGGAGGCCGGGTGAAACACATGTCCCTGGGCATGAACGCGGTCCTTGAACGGTACTTCCTGTCCGTGCAGCCTCAGCTCGCACGGCAAAAATCGCGGATCCTCCTTGCCGCCGGCCCCAAACCCCCAACCACGGCACCACGTTTCCCGGTTGTGGAGCACCTCGCGGAGCTGGACCTGGACGTGGCCGCGCACGGCGCTGTTTTTGCCGGCCCCAGGCTGGATATCGGCACCCGCTTCCTGCTGACGTTCCTGCCCGCGATGAAAGCGGCGCGGCACGCCGTCGACCTGGGCTGCGGCACCGGAATCCTCGCCGCGATGTACGCACGGCAGTTCCCCGCAGCGGCCGTGACGGCGACGGACCAGTCCGCGGCCGCGGTGCTGTCCGCCCTTGCCACCGCCCGCGCCAACGGCCTGGCCGACCGGATCAGTGTCCAGCAGGACGATGCGCTGGGGACCTTCCCTGATGGCTCCGTGGACGCGGTGCTGCTCAACCCGCCCTTCCATGTTGGTGCAGGCGTCCATGCCGGCGCCGGCCTCAAGATGATCGAAGCGGCGGGGCGGGTGCTGGCTTCCGGGGGTGAGCTGTGGACGGTGTACAACCGGCACCTGCCCTATCTGCCCGCCCTCGAACGGCATGTGGGACCCACGGTGGTGGAGGGCGGGAACGCCAAATTCACCGTCACCCGCAGCATCCGCAGCCCCCGCTGACTGGAACAGCCCGTCTTCCCGCCAGGGAATGCGCCCTGGAGGGAAGACAATGCTCCGCCGCGCCGCTGACCAGCATATGGGCGGCGACGCGCCGGTAACGTACGATTCAAAGCATCACCATCACCAGGTAGCCGAAGACGTTTAGGGGACACAGTGTCTGAGATGCGCCAATCTTCTCCGAGACGCGGAACCAACTTGCCCAGGATGGGGGATTTCAACCTCACCGTCATCCTTGATGCGATCCGCCGGACGTCCGGCGGCCTGAGCCGGGTGGAGCTGGCCCAGATCGTTGGCCTGTCCCCGCAGACCATTTCCAATATTTCGCGCCGGTTGCTGGACCAGAACCTGATTGTCGAGGCAGGCAAGGAGGGCAGCGGCCCGGGCAAGCCGCGCACCATTCTCCGCCTGAATCCCGGCGGCATGTACGCCCTGGGTGTCCACCTGGACCCGGCAGTGACCACGTTCGTGGTGCTGGACCTGGTGGGCTCGGTGGTTCGCCACTCGCGGATCAAGACCCCTGGTGGAAATGACCCGTCCGCCGTGATCACCACCATCGCCGCGGAAATCGACCAGCTCGTCGCGGATTCGGGTGTGGACCGCAGCCGTATCGCCGGCCTGGGCGTGGCGGCCCCCGGGCCCATCGACCTGGACAACGGCACCGTGGTGGATCCGCCGCTGCTGCCTGGCTGGGACAGGGTGGAATTGCGCGAAGCGCTGGCCGCGGCCACCGGCTACTCCGTGCTCGTTGACAAGGACGTCACCAGCGCCGCGGTGGCGGAAACGTGGGCGGGCGGGCCCAGCGGCGCCGGCAGCTTCATCTTCATGTACATGGGCACAGGCATCGGCTGCGGCATCGTCCTGAACGACGAAGTGGTCCGCGGCACGTCCGGCAATGCGGGGGAGATCGGCCACATCATCGTCGATCCGGACGGGCCACCCTGCGACTGCGGCCTGCGCGGCTGCGTGAAGTCATCCTGCATCCCGCAGGTCCTGGTGGCGGAGGCGGAAGCAGCGGGGATCCTGGACGGTTCCCGCGCAGGAAACAGCGGTGCAGAAGTCCAGCAAAGCTTCTCCCGGCTGTGCGCACTGGCCGACGGCGGGGACGAACGTGCCGCGGCCATCCTGGACAAGTCTGCCGTCCTGGTGGCCCGGGCCGTCTCGGTTGTCACCAACACCCTTGACGTGGAACGCGTCGTTTTCGGCGGCCCCTTCTGGAGCGGGCTGGCGGAGCGCTACCTGGAGCGGATTCCGCCACTGCTGGATGCCAACAGCGACGTCCGGCTGATCCACCCCATCGAGGTTGTGGGTACGGGAGTGGGGGAGGACGTCGGAGCCATCGGCGCCGCATCCCTGGTCCTTGAACATACCCTCGCGCCCCGGGCCCAGCGGCTCCTGCTGGAAAGCTGACCGGACATGCTTCGCCGGGCATCGAAAACAGTCTCCCTGCTGGCCGCCGCAGTGCTGGTGCTCGCAGCCTGCACTCCCGGAAATCCGGCCGAGGGAAACAAGACCATCAAAGTGGCCTACCAGAAGACGGACTCGTTCACGGCCCTGGACACCATGTTCCAGGACGCGAAGAAGGAGTTCGAAGCCGCGAACCAGGGCGTCACCGTGGAGCTGCAGCCCATCCAGGGCAACGACGACGACTACGGTACAAAGCTGGCCCTCGCCCTGCGGTCACCCTCCACTGCGCCGGACGTCTTCTACGAGGACACCTTCAAGGTCCGCTCCGATGTGGACGCCGGCTACCTCCTGAACCTTGACAGCCGGCTGGCTGGATGGGGGGAGTGGGACACGTTCGACGACGCCGCCAAGGAGGCGGGGAAAGCGGACGACGGCGGCACGTACGCCGTCCCGCTGGGCACCGACACGAGGGCCATCTGGTACAACAGGAAAGTTTTTGAGGCCGCAGGCGTGGCGCTTCCCTGGCGGCCGTCCACCTGGCAGGACATCCTGGACACGGCCAGGAAGATCAAGGCCGCCAGCCCTGACGTAATCCCCTTCAACATGTATGCCGGCAAGGGCACCGGTGAAGGGACTGTCATGCAGGGGTTTTACGAACTCCTGTATGGAACCGGCGCCGGCCTCTATGACCCGGACTCGAAAAAGTGGGTTGTTGGCTCGGCCGGCTTCAAGGACTCCCTGACTTTCCTCAAGACGCTCTACAGCGAGAACCTCGCGGTGGCGCCTGCCGAGGCGCTGGACCCGAACGTCTGGAAAAAGGTATTCGGCGAATGGTTCCCGAAAGCAAAACTCGGGGCAACCGTGGAAGGCTCCTACGCGCCGTCGTTCTGGCAGGACGGCGGCAGCTATGCCTGGCCGGGGTACGAGCAGGAGATGGGCGTGGCACCGTTCCCGACGCAGAACGGCGGCGCCCCCGGCGCAGTCAGCATGTCCGGCGGCTGGACCCTGGCCGTGGGTGCGGAAACCAAGCAGCCCGATCTTGCCTTCAATTTCCTCACCACGGCGCTCAACGCGAAGAATTCGCTGGCGTTCACGGTGGCCAGTTCACAGATCGCCGTCAGGTCCGACGTGGCCGCTGACCCTGCCTACCAGTCCGCCAACCCGTTTGTGAAGGACGTATCCGGCCTGGTTGCCGTCACCAAGTTCCGGCCCGCCACCTCCGACTATCCACGGATTTCCGCTGCAGTCCAGGAAGCCACCGAGGCTGTGATCACCGGCAGCCGGACCCCGGAGCAGGCCGCAGCCGACTATGACACAGCCGTGGCCGGCATTGTGGGTGGCGACAAAACCATCCGGAAGTAGCGGTGGCGGCCACTCACCGGACACGGCAGTTGCTCCGGTACCTGCCCGTCCTGCCTGCCGTCCTGCTGCTGCTCGTGTTCCTTGCCGGCCCTGTGCTGTGGGCGTTCCACTCCTCGCTGACCAACGCCGGACTGACCGGCCGCTACGCCAGGAACCCGGAGTGGGTGGGGTTGGAGAACTACCAACGGCTGCTGCAGGACCCTGTCTTCCCGCTTTCATTGGCGCTGACGGTCCTGTTCGTCGCAGGCTCGGCCATCGTGGGCCAGAACGTGCTGGGACTGGCCCTTGCCGTCCTCATGCGCCGCGCACGTCCCGTTGTCTCGGCAACTGTTGGCACCGCCGTCGTGGCCGCCTGGGTCCTGCCGGAAATCGTGGCTGCGTTCGCCGCCTATGCGTTCTTCAGCCGTGACGGCACACTCAACCAACTGCTGGGCCAATTCGGGGCGGCGGAAACCGACTGGCTGTATACCGTGCCCATGGCCGCCGTTATCCTGGCGAACATTTGGCGCGGAACTGCTTTTTCCATGCTGGTGTACCGGGCCGCGCTCAACGGCGTCCCGGCGGAACTGACCGAGGCCGCGCACATGGATGGTGCAGGACCCTGGCAGCGGCTGGCCTTCATCACGCTGCCAGTGATCCGGGGCAGCATCGCCACCAACCTGATGCTGGTCACGCTGCAGACCCTGGCGGTCTTCACCCTGATTTGGGTCATGACTGCGGGCGGACCGGCCAATGGCAGCACCACCCTGCCCGTCCTGGCCTATCAGGAAGCCTTCAAGTTCGGCGACATCGGCTACGGCACCGCCGTGGCGTCGGTCCTCATCCTGATTGGCGCCGCGTTCGGGGCGGCCTATCTCCGCCTTCTCAGGGAGCGGAACCCGTGACAGTTCCGAAACAGGCGGCACGGCAACGCCCCGGCCAGCAGCCCCGCCGCCGGCCCGGACCCGGCCACACGCGGGGCAGCGCGTGGGCAGATGGGGTCCTGCTGCTGATTGGTGCCTGCTTCCTGCTGCCGCTGTTGTGGCTGGTGTTGGGTTCGGTGGATCCGGCCGCCGGGCACGGCACCAAGGTTCCGCAGCAGCCCGGCCTGGACAACTTCGCCGCCGTACTCACCCCGGAACTGCTGTTTCGTCCGCTCTGGAACAGCCTGTTGCTGTCCGCGGGGACGGGGATGGTCACCCTGGCGGCAGCCGTGCTCGCCGCGTACCCCCTGTCCCGCTACCGGTCCCGCTTCAACACCCCGTTCATGTACGGCATCCTCTTTGGCACCTGCCTTCCCGTCACCGCCATCATGGTGCCGGTCTACGGGCTGTTCGTGCAGCTGCGGCTGCTGGATTCGTTGCCCGCAACAGTGCTTTTCCTGGCCGCCACCAGCCTGCCGATGGCCATCTGGATGACCAGGAACTTCATGGACGCCGTGCCGCTGGCCCTCGAGGAAGCGGCGTGGGTGGACGGCGCCTCCAGGCTGGCCGCCCTGCGGTCGATCGTGCTGCCGCTGATGCGCCCGGGCCTGGGGGTGGTGTTCATCTTCGTGTTCATCCAGGCATGGGGGAACTTCTTTGTTCCGTTCGTGCTCCTGCTGTCCGAGGGCAGTCAGCCCGCAGCAGTATCCATCTTCAGCTTCTTCGGCCAGCACGGGGCAGTGGCCTACGGCCAGCTGGCCGCATTCTCGATCCTCTATTCGATCCCGGTCCTGGCCCTTTACGTTATCGTGGCGCGGGGCGCCGGGAACTCACTGGCCCTTGCGGGTGCAGTCAGGGGCTAATCGATGTCCTCGAGCACCACGCCGAACGGCAGGCTGTCGTCGAGGTGCGCCTGGTGGCCGGTGGAACCAGGGTTGTAGACCACCCGGACGCCGTGCAGCTTCTCTGCTGCAGACTGCATCAGGATCGGCCTGACCGTATCGATGAACATCTGGCTCTTATCGGCGAGATATTCCTTGTAACTGGCTGGAAGCTCGATCATGGCAAAAGGATAGACCCGCGGGGCCCGCATGGGGAGGGGTGCCCATTGCCGGGTTCGCGCTCCCGGGCTTGGATAGGATGACGGACGGGACACGGCCTTCCGGACCGCACGCCCATCACCGTCTTCAGGGGGAGAACCAGTGCTTTCGACCAGCGTGCCCGCAAGAATCCAGCCTTCGGAGCTGGCCAGGGCGCAGCAGGTGGCCGCCAACATTTCACGCAGTTTCGAGGCCAAGGTGGTGGGGCAGTCCCGGCTCCGGGAATCATTGCTGGTGGGCCTGCTGACCGGCGGCCACATCCTGCTCGAGAGCGTCCCGGGACTGGCCAAAACCACCGCGGCCCAAACGCTGGCTGACGCCGTCAGCGCCGAATTCCGCCGGATCCAGTGCACGCCCGACCTGCTGCCCAGCGACATCGTGGGAACCCAGATCTACGACGCCACCAAGGGAACGTTCCACACCCAGCTGGGCCCGGTCCACGCCAACATCGTGCTGCTCGACGAAATCAACCGCTCCAGCGCCAAAACCCAGAGCGCCATGCTGGAGGCGATGCAGGAACGCCAGACGTCCATCGGCGGCCAGGACTACCGCCTCCCGTCGCCGTTCCTGGTCCTGGCCACCCAGAACCCCATCGAGCAGGAGGGCACGTACCAGCTGCCGGAGGCGCAGATGGACCGCTTCATGCTCAAGGACGTCCTGGACTACCCCAGCCCCGCCGAAGAGGCCCGGATCATCGCCCGGATCGACGCCGGCGTCTTCACCCCCGAACAGAAGCCGCCGGCAGCCGCTTCCCTTGAGGCCATCCGGGAGATCCAGGAACTGGCCCGGCGCATCTACATCGATCCGGCCGTGATCAACTACATCGTGGGCTTGGTGTACGTGACACGGAACGCCTCCCGGTACATTGATGCCAGGCTTGCCGGGTTCATCGAGTTTGGCGCCAGCCCCCGTGCCAGCATCGCCTTCAGCCAGGCAGCCCGCGCCGTGGCACTGCTGGACGGCCGTGACCACGTCATCCCGGAGGACGTCAAGGTGCTGGCCCACCGGGTGCTGCGGCACCGGCTGATCCTGAACTTTGACGCGGTGGCCGAGCAGGTCCCGGTGGAATCGGTGATCGACGCCGTCGTCGCCGCCGTCCAGACCCCCTGACGCCCCATGGCCGGTCTCCTCCAGCGTGTGAAGTCGAAGATGGCCATCTTCGCGCACCGCAAAGCCCGCGGCATGCTCGACGGCGAATACGGTTCCGTGTTCAGGGGCCGCAGCCTGGACTTTGATGACCTGCGCGCCTATGTGCCCGGTGACGAGGTCCGCGATATCGACTGGAAGGCTTCCGCACGCCACGGCTCACCCTTGATCAGGCGGTACGTCGCCGTCCGCCGGCAGACTGTCCTGCTGGTCACCGATACGGGGCGCAACATGGCGGCCGAGGCGCTGTCAGGCGAAGCGAAGAAGGACATCGCCGTGCTGGCGCTGGGGGTCCTGGGTTACCTGGCCCACCGGCACGGAGACCTGGTGGGCCTTGTATGCGGTGATACGGCGGCCACCCGTTCCCTGCCGGCCAAGGGAGGCGAAGCCCACCTGGAACGGCTGCTGAGTCATGTGGACTCCCACACGAACCTCGCGGCGGCGCCCAGCAGGATCCAGGACCAACTCAAGTACACCGCGCGCAACGTCAAGGGCCGCCACCTGCTGTTTGTCGTCGCGGACGAGGTTGCCGCAGACGCTGCCACCGGCCAACTCCTGCGCAGGCTCCGCGCCCAGCACGAGATCCTCTGGCTGACCATCAGGGACGCCGGGCTGGCACCATCGCCGGGCGCCGAACGGACTCCCGGTGCCGGCACGAATTCCCACGCTGTCACGGACGCCTACAGCGTGGCTGATTCTGCGCTGCTGGCCTGGCAACCGGCAATGTCGGCGGGGGTGGGGGCCGCTTACCTGAAGGCCACGGAAGAGCGCGACGCGGCGCGGAGGGCAATGTTGCGGGGCGCGGGGATCACTGAGGGGGAAGTGGCGGGCAGCGCGGATGTCATCACGGGTCTCTTCGCCCTCCTGGAGAGGCACCGGCGTGCAGGCTGATCCCGGATTCTATGGCCCGCTGCAGTACGGTTCCGCCTGGCTCTGGTGCGGTATGGCACTGCTCGCCCTGGTGGCCGGCTGGTACGTGTTCGTGCTTGCCTCCACCCGCGTCCCCAAACGGTCCACGCAGGGCAGCTCTGCGCCGGTCCGGTCCGCCTTGACCGACCTGCCGGCCCTGAAAGCCGCCTGCCTCCAGCGCATCAGAGATGTGGAGGAGGCGGTGGCTGCCGGGCATCTTGAGGAACGCACGGCGCACCAGCAGATCAGCCTGCTGCTGCGCGGGTTCGTCCGCGATGCCACCGGAGTGGATGCCACCAGGATGACGCACCAGGACCTAACGCGGCACCCGCTCCCGGCGGCGGCCGCGGCCGTCCAAGTCCTGTACCCCGCGGAATTCGGCCCGGGCCCGTTGCCGTCCGTGACAGCGTCCGCAGCACAAGCTTCGGCGGCGGTGCGCGCGTGGAGCTGATGTTCTGGTGGCTGCTGCCGGTTGCGGCCGCTGCAGCAGGAGTGGCGGTATGGGTCGCGCTGCGAAGCAACCGGTTGTCCAACGTACGACGGCGGCCCGTGGCCCACGCTGACAGGCTCACCGCGCTGCCGGAGTACCAGGCAGCCCTCCGCCGGCACCGGCGGCGGCTGCTCCTGGCCGGCGCCGCCTGCGTCCTGCTGCTGGCTTCCACGGCGGTTGCGGCGGCCCGCCCCCTCGACGTGTCCTCCGTCCGTCCGGAGCAGCGCAACCGCGACATCATGCTGTGCCTGGACACTTCAGGGTCGATGAGCAGCGCCGACGCCGCAGTGGCGGATGTCTTCGCCGGCCTGGCCCGGTCGTTCGACGGCGAGCGGATCGGCCTGACCATCTTCGACAGCACCGCCATCCAGGTCTTTCCGTTGACCGACGACTACGCCTACGCCCAGGAGCAGCTCCATCTCGCGAAGGATGTGTTTGACGGCAAGCCGGGCAGCTCCGGATTCCTCGACGGCACCTGGAGCGGCAGGGGGTCCTCGCTGATTGGCGACGGCCTGGCATCATGCCTCAACAGCTTTCCCCGTGAAGCCGGAAAAACCCAGGGCGAAGCCGGCGGAGATACCGGGCAGGAAGGTGTACAGCAGCGCTCGCGGTCAATCGTGCTGGCCACGGACAACTTCCTTTCGGGCGAGCCGATCATGTCCCTGGAACAGGCTGCGCAGCTGGCCCGGGAACGGTCCGTCCACGTTCACGCACTTAACCCGGGCGACCTGGACTACGGCAGTGGTCCCGACCAGCCGGGGGCCCAACTGCGTGCTGCCGCGGAATCAACCGGGGGCCTGTACTACGCCCTGGACAACGCTGATGCGGTGGCGGGAATCGTCAACGCCGTGGAGCAGACCGAAACGGCGGCGATCCAGGGGGCGGCGCGCGCAGTGTTCTCGGACGTACCCGGCCTGCCACTGGCTGCCGGGCTGTTGTCCGCCCTGGCCCTGTGTGCGGTTTTGTGGCGGCTGCAAGGATCCCGGCCCCGGGGGAGGGCGTGGCTGCGGCGGGGAGCAGTGGTCCTGCTGGTCCTGGTGGCGGCGCTGCGGCCGGGCCTGCCGGGCGGATCGGCACTGGCTGCCACCACGGACCTCAACGTGTTCTTTGTGGTGGATACCACCACCAGCATGGTGGCCGAGGACTACGGCAACGGCAGCCAGCGGTTGGAGGGCGTCCGGAAAGACATCATGGCCATCGCCGAACAACTGCCCGGCGCGCGCTTTTCGGTCATCACTTTCGACACCACGGCGCACGTCCGCATGCCGCTCAGCACGGACACGCTGGCCCTGGAAACCATCACGGATGTCCTGGAACCCCAGGCCACCGCCTACGCCAAAGGCAGCAGCATCACGGCAGCCAGGCAGGTGCTGTCCGAGCGGTTGAGCGCTGCCCGCGACAGCAACCCCGGCAGGCCCCGCCTGGTGTACTACCTGGGAGACGGCGAACAGACCAGCGCCAGGGATCCCCAAGCCATGACTCTCGACGGCGGGCTGGTGGCCGGGGGAGCGGTGCTGGGCTACGGCACGGCCGGGGGCGGCCGGATGAGAGAGAACACCGGACTGCAGGGCGCCGCACCCAAGGAAAACGCGGCGCAGGAGAGCGACAGCGGCACCTACGTGCAGGACAACAGGGCCGGCAGCAGTGGTGATGCAGTGTCGGTTATCGACGAGGAGCGGCTGCGGAACCTTGCCGGCCAGCTCGGCCTGCCCTACATGCACCGCGCCGCCGGCGCGCCGGTGGCGGAGATGATGCAGCAGGCACGTCCGGGCAACGTGGAACGGGCGGATGGAAAGGACCCGCTGGCGGCTGGAGCCGAGCTGTACTGGATATTCGCCGCCGGCGCCTTCCTGTTGGCCTTGCCGGAAGCGGTGGGCATCATCCGGCAGCTCCGAGGGTTGCCTGGCGGGCCGGGAAAGGAAGGGGTCCGGTGAACGCCAAGGCCCACAGGCGCCGCCTGCTGCTCTGGTCGGCGGTGCCGGTTCTCCTGCTGCTGTGCTTCGCCGCCAAACTCCTCAGCCTCGGCGTCCTTGCAGACCGTGCCGCCTCCGGCTTTGCAGCAGGAAACACGTCCGCCGTAGATGCTGCGGCCCATGGCCTGGGTGTGGCCAACCTGGTAGAGCCGCATAAAGCGCCGTTTGCCGCCGGCGACGCCGCGGTGCTGGCAGGGGATTACGGCACCGCACGGCGACTGTTCGACCAGGCGCTGGGCATGGCCCCCGCCGGCTCAGGGGATGAATGCCTGGTCAGGGTGAACCTTGTCCTGGTCATCGAACGCCTGGGCGACCTGCGGCTCCAGGCCAGGGACCCGTCGTCGGCCCTTCCGTTCTTTAAGGAAGCCCTGGCAACGGCAGGCCAGGCGCCGGAAGGTTGCCTGTCTCCGGATGCGGAAGCGGGAGCGGCCGGGCGGTTGGCGGAAGCCCGGGAACGGCTGGAGGGAAAGATCGCCGCCGGCCAGCCCGCCGGCCCACAGGGCGGAGCGGGGGAGGAATCCCCGGAGGACGGGCAGGCCGAGACCCGGCAGAGCAAACTGGACCAGCTCCAGGACAGTTCGCGGCAGGCCCAGCGGGAGCGGAACAGCGGGCGCGAACGGGAAGAATACCTGGACAGCAATGGTGGGTCGGCCCCGGACCGCCCCTGGTAGCAAGCCCTTCCGGCGAAGAAGATTCTGCTGCCGCACGAAACAACCCGTAAAAGTGCGTCTTAATTCGGCTGCGACTTGTACCGCCCCCGCCGGGCCCCCTAGAGTCGTAGACAAGTTACCGCGGTAACGTGTCAGCGATCCTCCGTTCCGGAGGGTGTGGGTGCCCCCATGTGGGCCTGACATTTGCTCACGGACTACTTCATTCAAGGCGTAACAGTCGCGGCTGCGTCCTCGTGGAGTCCCTCCGTGTTCCCAAACTCAAATTCATTGCCGGTTCTCTGTCCTGTTTCGCCGGGCGGAGCCCCCAATGGCCCAAAGCCAAGGACGCAAATGTCACCACCAAGCCTTATTGACGCACACCCCAACCTATCCGACACCGCTCCGGTGGCGCTTTCCTATGAGCTCTTCCCGCCGCGTTCTCCTGCGGCAGCGGAGACGCTCTGGACCACCATCCGCGAGTTGGAAGCAACTGAACCGGACTATGTCTCCGTCACGTACGGCGCCAGCGGATCCAACCGGGACACCGCCGTCGAACTCATCAACCGGCTGCTGCTCGAAACCACGCTGCGGCCGCTGGCCCACCTCACCTGTGTGGGCAACACGCCGCAGGAACTCGCCGGCATCGTCGGTGAACTGCTGGACACCGGGGTGCGGGGCATCCTTGCCCTGCGCGGCGACCTTCCCAAGGACGCCAGCGCCCCTGCCAGCGGGTCGCTCCGGTACGCCCAGGACCTGATCGAACTCATCCGCCGCGTGGAGCAGCGCCGTTCAGCCCTGCTGTGCGCCGGAAAGATCGCAGTGGGTGTGGCAGCGTACCCAACCCGGCATCCGGAGTCACCCAGTGAAGAGCACGACGTCGAGGTGCTGCTCGCAAAGCAGCGTTCCGGCGCCGATTTCGCCATCACCCAGGTGTTCTTCGAGACCAGGCAGTATGCCGATCTCCTCACCCGGGCCCGCCGTGCCGGTGTGACCATCCCGATCATCCCCGGCGTCATGCCGCTGACCAGCCTCCGCCGGCTCAACCGCCTGGGCGAATTGACCGGGGTGGAGCCGGCTCCGCAGCTGATGTCCCGGCTGGCTGCGGCCGATACCGACGCCGAACGCCTCCGCATTGGAGTCGACGCCACGGTTGACCTGGCCAATGCGGCCCTTGATGCGGGTGCTCCCGGTATCCACATCTACACCTTCAACGAGCACCAAAGTGCGTTGGAAGTGCTGGACAAGCTGGCCCTTCCGCGGCGCTGCCGTCCGGGCATCCGCCGCGAGTCCAGCGCCCGCGGCCAGCTGGCCAGCTGACCAGCCTGGGCCGCCCGCGTCGCCCAACAGTTTCCATTCATTCGCGCAGCGTCCGTAGACGCCGCGTCCATCCGTGCTGCGTTGATTCAGGCACGCCCTCGATACCCACCTCGACATTTACTCGACTTTTAGGAGTACCCCATGACTGAACAGAACATTGCCCGCACCCCCTTCCCGGCAGCCTCACTCCTCGGCTACCCCCGCATCGGCCGCCGCCGCGAGCTCAAGAAGGCCGTCGAGGCCTACTGGGCCGGGAAGATCGACGCCGTCGCCCTGGACGCCGCCGCCAAGGACATCCAGCTGGCCATCGCCAGGCGCCTGCAGGAACTGGGCCTGACCGAAGCTTCCGCTGTCCCTGGCACCTTCTCCTACTACGACCAGGTCCTGGACACCACCGCCCACCTTGGTGCCGTGCCCGCCCGCTTCGGCAAGCTCCTCAACGGTGAAGGCCAGCTGGACATTGACGGTTACTTCACCCTGGCCCGCGGCAACAAGGAACAGCAGCCACTGGAAATGACCAAGTGGTTCGACACCAACTACCACTACCTGGTGCCGGAAATCGGCCCGGAGACCGGGTTCACCCTGGCCTCCAGCGCCAAGGTTGACGAGTTCGCCTTCGCCCTGGCCAACGGCATCGAGACCCGCCCCTGCATCGTGGGCCCAGTGACCTACCTGCTGCTGTCCAAGGCCTCCGACGAGGCCCCCGCCGGCTTCGCCCCGCTGTCCCGCCTGGAGGACATCCTGCCCGTCTACGTGCAGCTGCTGGAAAAGCTCGCCGCTGCCGGCGCCAGCTGGGTCCAGCTCGACGAGCCTGCGCTGGTGGTGGACCAGGACACCCCGGCCGCCGAAGTCGAGGCAGCCGTTGCCCGCGCCTACGAGGTACTGACCGCTTCAGCCAACCGCCCGCAGATCCTCGTTTCCACCCCCTACGGCTCGCTGGACGGGCAGCTGGGCACCCTCGCCGCCACTAACATCGACGCCCTGCACATCGATGTCTTCAAGGGCGCCGTTCCGTCCGCCGCCGCCCTGGCGGGACTCGGCAACAAGACCCTGGTTGCCGGCGTCGTGGACGGCCACAACATCTGGCGCAACGACCTCGCTGCCTCCGCCGCCAAGCTGGACGAACTGAAGGCCGCCGCCGGAAAGGTGGCCGTTTCCACGTCCACCTCCACGCAGCACGTCCCGCACGACGTTGCCGAGGAAACCCAGCTCCCAGAACAGCTCCGCAGCTGGCTGGCGTTCTCGGACCAGAAGGCCGTGGAAGTCAAGGCCCTGGCCTCCTACCTGGCCGACCCTGCTTCCGCCAAGGCTGCGATCGACGAGGCAACCGCCGTCATCGCTTCCCGGGCCACCGCCGAGGGCGTCCGCCGCGCAGACGTCCGTGCCCGCACCGAGGCCCTCACCGCGGCCGACTTCTCACGCTCCGAGTATTCGGTCCGCGAAGCCGCCCAGGAAGAAGCGCTGCACCTGCCGCCGCTGCCCACCACCACCATCGGCTCCTTCCCGCAGACCGCCGAAATCAGGTCAGCGCGCGCCCGGAACAACAAGGGTGAGCTGACCAACGAACAGTACGCGCAGCTCATGAAGGACGAGATCAAGCGTGTGGTGGAGCTGCAGGAAGAGCTTGGCTATGACGTCCTGGTGCACGGCGAGCCGGAGCGCAACGACATGGTGCAGTACTTCGCCGAAAACCTTGAAGGCTTCGACGTCACGGTGCACGGCTGGGTCCAGTCCTACGGCTCACGTTGTACCCGGCCGTCCATTCTCTGGGGCGACGTCACCCGCAGCGCTCCGATCACAGTGGAATGGGCCAAATACGCACAGTCCCTCACGAACAAGCCGATGAAGGGCATGCTCACCGGTCCGGTCACCATCCTGGCCTGGTCCTTCGTCCGCGACGACCAGCCGCTGGGCGAGACCGCCAACCAGGTGGGCCTGGCCCTCCGCGACGAGATCGCCGACCTCGAAGCTGCCGGCATCAAGGTCATCCAAGTGGACGAGCCCGCGCTGCGCGAACTGCTCCCGCTGCGCAAGGCTGACCAGGCGGATTACCTGAAGTGGTCCGTTGACTCCTTCCGCCTGGCCACCGCAGGTGCCGCCGATTCCACGCAGATCCACACGCACCTTTGCTACTCGGAGTTCGGCGTGATCATCGACGCGATCGACGGCCTGGACGCGGACGTCACCTCCATTGAAGCTGCCCGCTCCCGGATGGAGGTTGTCCACGACCTCGAGTCCCACGGCTTCGGCCGCGGCGTGGGCCCGGGCGTCTACGACATCCATTCACCCCGTGTTCCCGGCGAGCAGGAAGTCACCGAGCTGCTGGCCACCGCCGTCAAGCACGTCCCGTCCCGCCAGCTCTGGGTCAACCCGGACTGCGGCCTGAAGACCCGCGGCTACGCCGAGACCGAAGAGTCCCTGCGCAACCTGGTCAAGGCCACGCAGACAGTCCGCGCGGAACTGCTGGAAGCAGCGAAGTAGACGAACAGAGCTAAGAGAGCCCGCAGAGGCTCAAGGTCCGGTGCGCCCAGCGCGCCGGGACTTGAGTAGCGAACGGGCGGGTGGTCACCGGGGAAATCCCGGTGACCACCCGCCGTCGGGCTTTAACCATCCATTGCTCCGTAGTTGCCGTTTTGAGCGGGCAAAAGGACGTTTACGGAGCAATCGATTCAGGACTCCCGGACGGTCTCGGCGTCTGTTCCTTCATCCGCCAGGTGCTGACGGCCAGCCAAATGGCAGAAATGACGATTGCCAGGATGCTGACCAGCGTGGGTATTGAGTTGCCGCCGGAAAATCCGGATTCCCCGATGATCCACCCCTGCGCCAGGTAGCCCAGTCCGGACAGCGCCATGAGGTAGCCGATCATGCGGGCCACGCGGTGCGCTGCGGCCACAACAACCCCCACAAGCACCAGTGCGGCGCCCAGCAGAATGCTTTGGTAGCTCCGCACTCCCCATTCCAACCAGCGGATGCCTTCAGCCGTAGCAAAGCGTGCCGCTTTTTCCGGCTCCGGAACAGCAGCCCAGGCGTCCACCGCCTGTTTCAAGGCCACCCCATCCACCGCCTGCCGTCGTGGGACTGCGCATGCAGCAGGCCCGCAAGAATTGCGACCACTACGCCGGCGAGGAGCAGCGACGAAGCCAGCCGCCACGTTCCACGCCTGTCATCATCCATAGCCATAACCGCCCACCATCGTTAGTATCGGGGCGTTATTGAGGTGCCGGCGGGCTCAGGACTCCCAGACGATCTCGTCGTCCACCACGCCGTCCTGGTCGGCGGAGGCCACCAGGACCTCATCCGTGAAGTGCTCACCCAGGGTGAAATCCATGACGAAGTAGCGTTCGGGCTGGCCGGGGTAGATGGCCACGTGGCCGAGTTTGAGGGCCTTAAGGAATACCTCGTTGGTGAGCTGTTTGCGGTCCTGGACGCCGAACACCTTGTGCAGGTGCTCGTCCTTGAGCGCGTTGCAGTGGAAGTGCAGGTACTCCTGGGGACTGGTGCCCTCCTGCTCAAGCTCCTCGGCGATCATTTCTCGGACCTCGTCCACCAGTTCCGGGAGGAAACGCAGCCGGTACTCCACCTTGCGCAGCGCGGCTTCGTCGAAGTTGTCGTGGGCGGTGATGTTCAGGTCGAGTTCCAGCGGGTGGCCGCGCAGCTCATGTTTGGCGGCAAAGAGATGATCCATGCCGTGGTTGAGCTCGATCTCCCCAAAGTGCTGGCTCGCTACCTTGTTCATATTCTCAACATAGACCCGAAGGGCAGACCATTCCAGCGTTCTGCCCTAATTGACCGCGGTGCGCATTCCGGCGAGTGTTTCGGCCAGGAGGTCAACGAAGAGCTGGACCCGCGCCGTCTTCCGGTCATTGATCAGCAGCGCAAACACGTTCCGCGCCAGCCGGATCTCCGGGACGTCCAGCACCACCACACCCGCCGGCTTGTTCCGCAGGGCGAGCTCCGGAACCAGGGCCGCGCCCAGGCCTGCGGCGGCCATCTCCAGGCTGGCATGGAAATCATCGCTGTGCGCCACCACGCGGGGGTGCAGGTTGCAGCCCGCGAACAGCCGCTCGATCACCATGGCGTCGCTGGTGCCGGGATGGTGCATGATCCAGGGCATCTCCGAGAGATGGTCGGCGGCGACCTTCGCGTCGGCCCGGAAACCCCAGCCGGCAGGCAGCACCACCCGGAAGTCGTCGTCGCCAATCCATTGCCGGTTGATGGTGTTGGGCCAGGCGAAGCCGGTCTGGCCCACCTGGAACACCACGGCAAGGTCCAGGTCGCCGCCGGTGCGCAGCCCCTGGATGGTTTGGCCGGGTTCAGCCACGGACACCCGCAGGTCGATTCCAAGTTTCTTCCACGCCGGGTTCTTCAGGATCCGCGGCAGGACGTACGTGGCCAGGCTGGGAAAGATCCCCAGCCGCAGTTCCTGGCTTTCCGAGTCCTGCGTCCTTGAGGCGGCGGCCATCAGTGCCTCGATGTCCGTGAGCACCTTGGCAGCGTGCCGGGTCATGACGACGGCGGCTTCCGTGGGAATCACGGCGCGCGCCGAACGCTGGAAGAGGGTTACGCCCGTTTCCCGCTCCAAAGCCGACATCTGCTGGGACACGGCAGAGGCCGTGTAGCCGAGGGTTGCGGCTGCTGCAGCGAACGAGCCCAGCCGCGTGACTTCAAGGAGGGTCTTCAGGTGCACCGGATTTACCACCAGCCCACAGTACTGCACCCATCCGCCGGCGGTACCGCACCGAACAACCGTCTGTATACCCAGCCCAGCGGCAAATGTTCAGCAGAGGAGCATGAATTGTCACTTGACCCAGCAGGAAGTCCAGGCGCCCGGCGCCGCGTTGCCGTGATCGGCAGTGGCGTGGCCGGATTGACGGCAGCCTACGTCTTGAACCGGCAGGACGATGTCACCCTGTTTGAGGCGGATTCGAGGCTGGGCGGCCATGCCCACACCCACGACATGCCACAGCCCGATGGCAGCACCATGGGGGTGGACACCGGGTTCATCGTGCACAACGAACGGACCTATCCCACGCTGCTGCGGTTGTTCGCCGAGCTTGGTGTCGAAACCCAGGACTCAGAGATGAGCATGTCCATCCGCTGCGACGGCTGCGGGCTGGAATACGCGGGGGCGCGGGACGGAGCCCGCGGCATCATCGCCAGGCCCTCCAGCCTGCTGCGCGGCCGCTACCTGCTGATGCTGCTGGAGGTCACCCGCTTTTACCGGAAGGCGCAGGAACTGCTCAGGACCGCGCCGCCGTCGGCCGTCAGCGACGAAGCGGAGACGCCGGAACTGACGCTTGGCGCATTCCTGGAACGGGAGAAGTTCAGCCCCTACTTCATCTCCCACTTCATGACCCCCGTGGTCAGCGCAGTCTGGTCCTGCGATCCCACCACCGCCCTGGCCTATCCCGCGCGGTACCTCTTCACGTTCCTGGGCCACCACGGCATGCTGGGCATTAAGGGCTCGCCGCAGTGGCGCACCGTCACCGGCGGCTCAGCCCGGTACGTCGAAAAGCTCGCTGCGACGCTGGCCGACGTCCGGCTCAACACACCCGTCACCGCCATCAGACGCCTGCCGGACGGCGTGGAGCTCGCAACGGACAGCGGGCTGGAAGACTTTGACGCCGTCGTCATTGCCACCCATCCTGCGCAGGCGCTCGGGTTCCTGGCCGACGCAAACCCTGAGGAGAAGGAGGCGCTGGGCGGGATGCCGTACTCGGTTAACCACACGGTGTTCCACCGGGACCCTGCAGTCCTGCCGGCCGCGGACAACGCCAAGGCGTCCTGGAACTACCGGCTCCCGGCCTGCGACGCCCGCCTGGACAAGGTCCTGGTGAGCTACGACCTGACCCGGCTGCAGCGGCTGAGCCCTGCGGATGGCAAGCCCTACTTGGTGAGCCTGGGGGAGTCGGAGCTGATCGGCGACACTGCAGTGCTGGAGCGCATGGTCTACGAACACCCGCAGTACACGCCCGAATCCCTCCAGGCCCAGCAGGCCATCACCGCGCTGAGCAACAGCCGGATCGCCTACGCCGGGGCGTACCTTGGCTGGGGATTCCACGAGGACGGTGCCCTCTCAGGTGTGCGCGCCGCGGAGAAACTTGGCCGCAGCTGGCCGGTGGTCCGCGCGGAGGAGCCCGCCGGGTCCTTCGGCGAGGGGGAGCGGGAACTGCTCGCCCCGGAACCTGCATGACCATGGACGCCTCGATCTACCGCACATCGATTTCCCATGTGCGGCGCAGTCCCCTGAAGAATGCATTCACCTACCGGAGCTACAGCTGGTTTGTGGACGTGGACCAGCTTCCGCGCCTGCCGTTCCTGCTCCGGCCGCTGGCGGTTTTCCGCGCCGCGGACCACCTAGGAGATCCCGACGCCGGCATCCGGGCCAACGTGGAGCGGTACCTGCGGACGCAAGGCGTGGAGCCCGACGGCGGTCCCATCCACATGCTCACCAGTGCCAGGGTTTTTGGCTACGTCTTCAACCCGCTCACCCTGTTCTGGTGCTACCGCTCCAGCGGGGAACTGCAGTGCGTGGTGGCCGAGGTCCACAACACCTACGGGGAGCGGCACTGCTACCTGCTGCGGACCGATCCCTCCGGGCGCGCCTCGGTGCCCAAGGCGTTCTACGTTTCACCCTTCAACGACGTCGACGGCGAATACCGGATGAAGCTCCCGGCTCCGGGGGACCGGCTGGCCGTTTCCATCATCCTGGAGCGGGAGGGGCACCGGCCCTTCGTCGCCACCATGGACGGCCGACGCCGGCCTGCCACCAGGCGCAACATCCTGGCAGCGGCTTTCGCGACGCCTGCCGCGCCGCTGCTGGTATCCGCCCTGATCCGGGTACAGGGCATTAAACTCTGGGCAAGATGCCTGCCCGTCGTCGCCAGACCCCACCACACCTCACAGGAGGCAGTTCAATGACCATGACGGACGATAACGGCACCACCGCAGGCCGTCTGGAAGAGAAGGCCGGCGGCGATTCCGCCGGACGCGTGCCCGAAGCCTGGACCTCAACCGGGGTACCGGCGGCGCCGGCCACCATCGATCCTGACCTGTGGCCCGGTGTTGCCCAGCCGCCGTCGGGCCTGAAGGCCGAGGTGGCCGGAAAGGCTGCCGGGCTGTTGTTCAAGGGCGCGGTCAAGCGGCTGCCGCTCCGCGTTGAATATCCGGACGGCTCGGTTTTGGGGACCGGCGGACCGGAAGCCCCCGTGATGACCATGCTGCGCCCCGACGCCTTTGAGGCGCGGATCGGCGACAACGGCCTGATCGGCCTGGGTGAGTCCTTCATGGCCGGCGACTGGGAAGCTTCGGACCTGGCCGCGCTGCTCGAAATCTTCGCCGCCTCCGTGGACACGCTGATCCCCATGCCGCTGCAGAAACTGCGCTCGCTGTACCTGCCCCGGACCCCCCGCCAGGAACGCAACGCCGAACAAAACACCCGCAGCAACATCTCCCGGCACTACGACCTGTCCAACGACCTGTTTTTCAATTTCCTGGACTCCACCATGAGCTACTCCTCCGCGCTGTTCCCGGAAAAGGCGGGGTCGCTCACCGCCGTGGCATGGGACTTCCTGGCCGAAGCCCAGCGGGCCAAGATCGACCGGTTGCTGGACAAAGCCGGCGTCGGTGAGGGGACGCGGCTGCTGGAAATCGGCACCGGCTGGGGCGAACTTGCCCTGCGTGCCGCGGCCCGCGGCGCCACCGTCTACAGCGTCACACTGTCCAGCGAACAGCAGGCGCTGGCGCAGGAACGCATCGAGGATGCCGGATACGCGGACCGGGTAACGGTGGCCCTGCAGGACTACCGTGCCGTGGAAGGCGAGTACGACGCCGTGGTGTCGGTGGAAATGATCGAGGCCGTCGGGTACGAATACTGGCCCATCTACTTCCAGACCATCGACCGCGTCCTGGCACCCGCCGGCAAGGTGGCCATCCAGGCCATCACCATGCCGCACGGGCGCATGCTGGCCACCCGCAACGCCTACACCTGGGTGCACAAGTACATCTTCCCCGGCGGTTTCCTGCCGTCTGTCCGCGCCATCGAGGGCGTGACCCAGCAGCACACCACCCTGCGGGTGCGGGAGCGCATGGGCATGGGCGACCACTATGCCGCCACCCTGCGGCTCTGGGAGGAACGGTTCCTGTCACGGTCCCGGGAAGTGGGGGAGCTCGGCTTCGACGCCGTCTTTCAGCGGATGTGGCTGTTCTACCTCTGCTACTCGCGCGCCGGCTTCCAATCCGGCTACCTGGACGTGCAGCAGATTGTGCTGGACCGCCGGGAGGCGCAGCTCTAGCATTCGGGAGGAGCAAGAGGGAGGATTCGGGCATGAAACTGAAGACACTGGCATGGACGACGGCGGCGACGGCCGCCACAGCCGCCGCGGGCGGTGTTGCCACGGATCCACAAAGCAGCTGGTACCTGGGGCTGCGCAAGCCGGAGTGGCAGCCGCCCGCCATCGCCTTCCCGGTGGTGTGGACAGCCTTGTATGCGGACCTTGCGGTGACGTCCGCGGTGGCACTGGACGGGGCTGCTGAACTGGATAGGGCTGACGACAGTCCCGGCCCCGTCAGGAAGGACCACCGCCGGGAGGTGCGTGCCTACCAAGGTGCACTGACCGCAAACCTTGTCCTCAATGCATTGTGGAGCTGGTTCTTCTGGCGCTCCCGCCGGCCCTGGCTGGCAGCAGCCGAGGCTGCGGTGCTGGCGGCCAGCAGTGCCGACCTGGTGCGCCGGACGTACCGGCTCGACCGTGCGGCAGGGGTATCGCTGGCTCCGTATGCAGCGTGGTGCGGCTTCGCCACTGCGTTGTCCACGGCAATCGCCGGCCTCAACCCGGCTAAACGCTGAACAGGCTCTGGGCAGCCGGCAAAGCCTCCGCAGCAGCCCGCGGAATCAGAGGGTCCCTGACCACTACATGTAGTGGTCAGGGACCCTTTTCCTGTGCCGGGAATCGGAGAGCGACACGCCGCCGCCCGGCGACACGCTGATCTTTAAATGTGGCTAAGTACTCCACAGGGTGTGGACCCAGCCCGCAAAAATCCCGGGATCACGGGCATTTTTCCAGCCCCTGCCTGTGGATTAACGGTGCATTAAATGACATACTTGTAATACATCATCTTGGGGTTCCAAAGAGGCGTCTGCACTACATGTAGTATCTACATACAGCTGGACGGGGACACCGACCCAGCAGAAGAGTTCAACTAAGGGGACAGGGACAATGACCGTAACGGTTTACACGAAGCCTGCTTGTGTTCAGTGCAACGCCACTTACCGCGCGCTCGACAAGAAGGGCATCACCTACCAGAGCGTTGACATCTCCCAGGACGCCGAGGCACTCGAGCGCCTGAAGGCACTGGGTTACATGCAGGCTCCCGTTGTGGTCACCGACCAGGACCACTGGTCCGGCTTCCGCCCCGACAAGATCGAGGAACTCGCGCTGTCGGCCGTTTCCTCCGTGGCCTAGGAGTTCCGCTTTTCCTGCCGGCAACCATCAACCAGCTGAGGTGACTCCCATGGCAGCACCAACAGCACAGCATGACCACGAGGCCTTACCAATTCACCAGGTTGTTCCGATCCACGCGGCTCAGCGCGTGGAGGTGTCCCCGCCGGCCGGGCCGCAGAATGAGGCTGCACCGGTTTCCACCGACAGCCAGCTCATCTACTTTTCCTCCTCATCCGAGAACACCAGCCGCTTCGTCGCAAAGCTTGGCCGTGAGGTGGCCCGGATCCCGCTTTATCCAAAGGACGCACCCCTCCTCGCCACCCGGCCGTTCGTGCTGGTGGTGCCCACCTATGGTGGCACCGGGGGAGAGGGTTCGGTTCCCAAACAGGTCATCCGGTTCCTCAACAACCCGCAGAACAGGAAACTGCTCCGCGGTGTGATCGGTGCCGGCAACACAAACTTCGGGGACAACTACTGCATGGCCGCGGACATCATCGCCGCCAAATGCCAGGTACCCCACCTCTATCGATTCGAACTTATGGGAACGCCGGAAGACGTTACCCGGGTCAACCAAGGATTGGACACGTTTTGGACACGACTGTCGCAGACACAGAAGTAACCAGGTCCCAGAAGCCTGAGATGCCCGCCGCCTACAAGGGGCTGGGCTATCACGAGCTGAACGCCATGCTGAACCTCTATGGTCCCAACGGCGAAATCCAGTTCGGCGCCGACCGCGAGGCGGCCCACCAGTACTTCCTGCAGCACGTGAACAACAACACCGTGTTCTTCCATGACCTGGAAGAGAAGCTCGAATACCTGGTCAAGAATGACTACTACGAGCGCGAGACGCTGGACCAGTACACGATGAACTTCATCCGTGACCTGTTCAACCGCGCCTACAAGAAGAAGTTCCGCTTCGAGACTTTCCTGGGTGCGTTCAAGTTCTACACGTCCTACACGCTGAAGACGTTCGACGGCAAGCGCTTCCTGGAGCGCTACGAGGACCGCGTCTGCATGGTTGCCCTGCACCTGGCCCGCGGCAACGAGCAGCTTGCCCTGCAGATGGTGGACGAGATCATCGACGGCCGCTTCCAGCCGGCCACCCCCACGTTCCTGAACGCGGGCAAGAAGCAGCGCGGCGAGCTGGTCTCGTGCTTCCTGCTCCGGATCGAAGACAACATGGAGTCGATCGGACGCTCCATCAACTCCGCCCTGCAGCTGTCCAAGCGCGGCGGTGGCGTGGCCTTCGCGCTGACCAACATCCGCGAAGTGGGCGCGCCCATCAAGCAGATTGAGAACCAGTCCTCCGGCGTCATCCCCGTGATGAAGCTCCTCGAAGACAGCTTCTCCTACGCCAACCAGCTCGGTGCCCGCCAGGGTGCTGGCGCCGTGTACCTGCACGCGCACCACCCGGACATCTACCGGTTCCTGGACACCAAGCGGGAGAACGCGGACGAGAAGATCCGCATCAAGACCCTCTCGCTCGGCGTCGTCATCCCGGACATCACGTTCGAGCTGGCCAAGAAGGACGAGGACATGTACCTGTTCTCGCCCTACGACGTTGAACGCGTCTACGGCATGCCCTTCTCCGACGTCTCGGTCACCGAGAAGTACTACGAGATGGTGGACGATTCCCGGATCAAGAAGACCAAGATCAAGGCCCGCGAGTTCTTCCAGACCCTCGCGGAGATCCAGTTCGAGTCCGGCTACCCGTACATCATGTTCGAGGACACCGTGAACCGGGCCAACCCGATCGACGGCAAAATCATCATGTCCAACCTGTGCTCCGAGATCCTCCAGGTCTCCCAGCCCACCACTTACAACGATGACCTCTCCTACGCCGACACCGGCAAGGACATCTCCTGCAACCTGGGCTCGCTGAACATTGCCAAGACCATGGATTCGCCGGACTTCGGCCTGACCATCGAGACGGCCATCCGCTCGCTCTCGGCTGTGTCTGACATGTCCAACATCACCTCGGTGCCGTCCATCGCCAAGGGCAACGACCAGAGCCACGCCATTGGCCTGGGACAGATGAACCTGCACGGCTACCTGGCACGTGAACGGGTCCACTACGGCTCCGAAGAGGGCCTGGACTTCACCAACATCTACTTCTACTCGGTGGTGTACCACGCGGTCCGCGCCTCAAACCTGCTGGCCATCGAGACGGGCCAGACGTTCGGCGGCTTCGAGAAGTCCAAGTACGCGTCGGGCGAGTTCTTCGACAAGTACACGGAGCAGGAGTGGGTGCCACAGACCGAGAAGGTCCGCGAGCTGTTCAAGAACGTCCACATCCCCACCCAGGCTGACTGGCTGGCGCTGAAGGCTTCCGTCATGGAGCACGGCATCTACAACCAGAACCTGCAGGCCGTGCCGCCCACCGGCTCGATCTCCTACATCAACAACTCCACCTCATCGATCCACCCGGTGGCGTCCAAGATCGAGATTCGCAAGGAAGGCAAGCTGGGCCGCGTGTACTACCCGGCGCCGTACCTGACGAACGACAACCTGGAGTACTACCAGGACGCGTATGAGATCGGTTACGAGAAGGTCATCGACACCTACGCGGCTGCCACGCAGCACGTGGACCAGGGCCTGTCCCTGACCCTGTTCTTCAAGGACACCGCCACCACGCGCGACATCAACAAGGCCCAGATCTACGCCTGGAAAAAGGGCATCAAGACCATCTACTACATCCGTCTCCGCCAGCTCGCGCTGGAAGGGACTGAGGTGGAGGGTTGCGTTTCTTGTATGTTGTAGCTTCAAGTAACTTGTGAAGTACGACGGCGGGTGCCCGCCCGCCGTCGTAGACAAGACTTAAAAGCTCGAGGAGTCATGCTCTTACATGACTCCTCGAAACCCCGGCAAGCAGGGCAATCCAACTCGGTGGTCGGATTGCTAGCTTACTTGAGTCGTCCGGCTTCTGTCGAAGCCGCTCATCCCGGGGTATCAACGCCTCGGGAGGAGGTGAAGCATGGCTAAGGGCTCAAAAGGAAACGGTGGAAACTACCGCTCCGCGATTACCGGACGTTTCGTAACGACCAAGCACGGTAAGGCGAATCCAAACACCACGGTGAAGGAAAAGTAGCGTCTTCATCAGCTAGCAACCGCGCCTTCGGCTGGACTTTTATCCAGCTGAAGGCGCGGTTTGCCGTGCTTAATATGGGTTGACGTGTCACTAAGGAGATGTCGGGAAACGCTCTGGAATATGGGAATTATCCAAGCTATTTGACGGCTAAACTGGATAAGCAATCCGATCCAGAGTGAGTCTCGATCTGCGGGTACGCGACCCGGTTGCCATCATGAAAAACCATCGATAGCGGAGGTATACCCCCATGACGGAGAAGGTCAAGCTGCTGAGCCACGTCGAGGCCATTAACTGGAACCGGATCCAGGACGACAAGGACGTGGACGTCTGGAACCGCCTGGTCAACAACTTCTGGCTGCCGGAGAAGGTGCCGCTGTCCAATGACGTGCAGTCGTGGAACACGCTGACGCCCGCTGAGCAGCAGCTCACCATGCGTGTGTTCACCGGTCTGACGCTGCTGGATACGATCCAGGGCACCGTCGGCGCAGTTTCGCTCATCCCGGATGCCCTGACTCCGCATGAAGAAGCCGTCTACACCAACATCGCCTTCATGGAGTCTGTGCACGCCAAGAGCTACTCCTCCATCTTCTCCACGCTGGCCTCCACCAAGGAGATCGACGAGGCGTTCCGCTGGTCCACCGAGAACGCGAACCTTCAGAAGAAGGCGCAGATCGTTATGGACTACTACCAGGGCGATGACCCCCTGAAGCGCAAGGTGGCCTCCACCCTGCTGGAAAGCTTCCTGTTCTACTCGGGCTTCTACCTGCCCATGTACTGGTCCTCACGCGCCAAGCTGACGAACACGGCAGACCTGATCCGCCTGATCATCCGCGACGAGGCCGTGCACGGCTACTACATCGGCTACAAGTTCCAGAAGGGCCTGGAAGGTCTGTCCGAGGAGCGCAAGCAGGAGATCAAGGACTACACGTTCGAGTTGCTCTTCGAGCTGTACGAAAACGAAGTCCAGTACACGCACGATCTCTACGACTCCGTTGGCCTGGCCGAGGACGTCAAGAAGTTCCTGCACTACAACGCCAACAAGGCCCTGATGAACCTGGGCTACGAGGCCATGTTCCCGGCGTCCGTCACGGATGTGAACCCGGCAATCCTCTCGGCACTGTCCCCGAACGCTGACGAGAACCACGACTTCTTTAGTGGGTCCGGCTCTTCGTACGTGATCGGCAAGGCCGTTAACACCGAGGATGAGGACTGGGACTTCTAGGAGTCAGTGAGACTTCCAGGATCTGACAACAAGGGACTCCGCACGCTTTTGTGCGGGGTCCCTTGTGCTTCGTCCGGCAGCCTATTTCGCATCGAGGTACGCGCGCAGGCATTCTTCTGCCGCAGATGGCGGTACCTGAAAATAGTCCACAGTCCCACCCAAAGCGGTGGGCATAGATGGGTACGGCAGTGGCCATTCTCCGGCTTGCGCGGCCATCGAACGCGGCCAGTGGGGCGGTTCCCAGTCCTGGTGTTCGCTTTTGTAGTTCCGTCCTGATGGTGAGACCCAGCCGGGCGGCTCATTCTTTGTTGCCGGCGTTGGTCTCCAGCCGCTGGTGTGTTTGAGTCTGTGGTGCCGGGGACATGGCTGTCCCAGGTTGCTGATCCCGGTGGTTCCGCCGTGATGCCAGGCCAAGAGGTGGTCGGCTTCGTTGTCCAGGGAGTGGTTGTTGCACCCGGGGAACGGGCATTTGCCATCACGCATCCGTAGCCAGTTCCGCATGGCCTTCGTGAGCCGGTAACTGGTGCGGCCGATTTCCAGTGGTGCCCCGTCCCGTGGGTCCACGAGCACCCGGTGGAACGAATCCGCTCCGTTGGCAACGAGATTCCGTGCCATGGAGGCCGGGACGGGTCCGTACCCGTCCAGCATCGCTGGCTCGTCGGTCAGACCCAGCAGTGAGAAGACCGGAACCGTGACCAGGACCTCCGCCCTAGGCGTGGGGATATCAGCTAGACCGGTGGCCCCTGCATCCGGCCCAGCCTGAGTCCCGCCGCGGATGCCCGTGCTGTTGCCGCAATGGGTGCAGCCGGTTTCGCGTCGAAGGGCTGCCGCGGCAAATATGTCTGCCCGCAGGTGCGTGAGCGTCCGATCCTCGTCGGGACCCTGCAGACCCCGGGCAATGGCGGTAATGCGGTTCCAGATCGCTGTCGCCTGATCGGCGGGAAGATAGGCGGACACCCGTGCCATGCCGTCCTGCTCCGGGGTGTATTCCAGGCACCTGTCCTGCACGCCCTTGGCATGGCGCTTTTCGATGCTGTCCGGGTGGTGGCGCTCCCGCCAGGTCCGGGCCTTCCGCCGGAACCTGTAGGCGGGCATCTCGCCGGCCGGGCAGCCGCGGGCAGGGTTGGGCGCGTCAGCGTCGAGGAAGTGGGCTTCCAGGGCACCCGCTGCTTCGCGGGAAAGAGTGGCGGTCTCGTGCACCATCTCCTTGGCATGCTGCCACGAAAGCGTCCCCGCCTGCAGTGCTGCCAAGGTCCGCGGCAGGGACGTATTCAAGGCATAGGACTGGGCCAGCAGTGCGCCTGCGGCCCGGTCGCCGATGGCCAGTACGCAACCCACCTCCGCGGCGATGGCCATTTCCTGTGCTTGGACCGGCATGTCCGGAGGCGCCGCGGACCGCGCAGAATCCGCGTATCTGGCGGCAACCTCGGCCTTTAATGCCGCCAGCCGGGCCTCGGCCCGTGCAACCGCGGCAAGGATGTCCAAGCAGCCGTCGCTAACGGCGGCCAGCGGATCGGCGTCCGGGGGCAACCCGCAACCTGACTCAGCCGCCTCGGCGCGAAGCAAGGCAATTCCGGCGTCGATCGCCTCAAAAGCCCTTGCCACCGCTTCGCTTCCCATGCACTGATCATCTAACGGGGGTCTGACATTTTTTGGGTGGCAGCCGCACTTTAGTCCCGCACCGGTTTCGAAGGATTTACATGTACATCTGATACTTGCAGATGTACATTTATTGGCATGTCGACCATCAACATCACGGACGCGCGCTCACACCTACCGGAGCTCATCGAGAAAGCTGAGTCTGAGCCGGTATTCATCGAGCGCCGCGGACATCGTGCAGCGGTTCTCGTATCCCCGGAGCGCTACGAGCAGATGCTTGATGCCGTGGAAGAAGTCGAGGACATTGCGGCGTTCGACGCAGCAATGGCGGAAGAAGGCGAGAACATTCCCTGGGCGCAGGTGAAGGCGGATCTGGGCTGGGGATGAGTCGTTACAGGATTGAGCTGCGCCCTTCCGCCTTTCGTGCACTCAAGAAGATCCATGGCGAGGATCGTCAACGGATTCAGGGGGCAATTGCGCTCCTTGGCCAAGGCCCGCGGCCGCCCAAGGCAATTGCTTTGAGCGGCCGTCCGGGTTACCGGATCCGAGTAGGCGATTATCGGATCATCTACACGATCCAGGACGACGTTTTGCTCGTGGTTGTTGTTACCTTAGGGCATCGACGCGACGTCTACGATAAGTAGCGAACCGTCCATTTTCCGGAGTCAAGATGTAACTGGCCGCTGTCGGTTTGTTTTTTCGACGCCCCTGATGATGAGTTCCCCGGCTACTGCCAACCCGATGAGGAGCAAGAAACTCCCGTTCCGGGCGGAACTTGCAGCAATGTATGTGTTCTGTGCAGCAGTGACAGCGGCAATGTCGTTGGCATACCAGCCGTTGACAACTGTCTGCTGCGGGGCGCCCTTGGCCTCGCCGTTGTTCATGGTTTTCTTGAGATCGGCCGCGCTGAGCTCCGACTTCCAATCCGACGGGCTGCTACCACTCTGCAGCCGGGGTTATTAGCCAACCAGGTGATGATCAGGAGCAAAGCCAGCACCGAGCCCAAAATGATCCTGGCTGCGTTGGCCGACCGGAGCTTCGATAGCTTCAGCCGCTTGGCTTTTGGCTGCGGCGCACGGGTCGGCGCCGGCGGTGCGTCTGGATTCATGCCAGCATTAGGTGCTTCGTAAGTAGTCATTTCCCCATTTTCATTTTGTTGTTGCAACCGCCTGTTGGCGTAAAACTCTTGGGCTAAGCCCGTGCTTCGACAAACCTTGGTGCCATGGACTCCATCTGCTCCATCACGAGCTTGATGGCCTCTGGCTGCTTGTCCGGCGGGTAGCCGAACCGAACCAGCAGCCGCTTGATCGAGGACCGCAGTTTTGCCCGAACGTCGTCGCGCACGGTCCAGTCCGTCCGGACATCGCGCCGCATCACGGACACCAGTTCGCGGGCAATGTCTGCCAGAACCCCTTCGCCCTGAACCTCCACCGCGGACTCGTTCTGCGCCACGGCGTCATAGAACGCCAGCTCATCAGAGTTCAGCGGGGGAGTGAACTGCTGGCCCCGCTTACCTTCGGCCGCCACTTCACGCGCCAGCGCCACCAGCTCCGCAATCACTTCGGCAGATGTCAGCTGCTGGTTGGTGTACTTCTTCATCAGCTCGGTGATCCGCTCCGAAAACGCACGCTGCCGGATCACGTTGTTCCGGGTGGAGGAAGCCGATTCATCGGCAATCAGCTTCCGCAGCGCCTCGATGGCCAGCTGCGGGTTCCGCGCCTTCTGCGTCTTGGCAATGAATTCGGGTGTCAGGTCATCCAGGGACGGCTTCGGCATGCCGGCGGCATCGTAGATGTCCAGCACCTCGCCCGAGGACGTCGCTGACGCGATCAGGTTCCCCAGCAGCCGCTGGATGTCCTCCGGAACAGGTTCGCCGCTGGCCTGCCGGTCGGCGGCGTCGTACTTCGCCATCCAGACGCGGATTTCCTCGTACACCTGGATCTCGGGGCGCAGCTCAGCCAGTGTCTCAGACCCTGAACACAGCGCCCATGCTCGGGACAGCTGGCTGGAGAATTTGCGGTACCTCGCTGCAACCGATTCTTCGCCGTCCGCGGGCTGGTTGCCGGGCGTGGCAGGATTGCGCAGGTAGCTGACCGCGCCGGTCACAGCGTTGAGGAACGACTTCGGCCCGCCCTTCATCCACACGGCTTTCCAGTCGTACCCAGCCAATAAGGAGCGCAAAGTCTCCACCAGGGATACCGCCAGGCCGACAGCCTCATCAATGTTCTTCCCCACCGGCTTGTTCGCCCGGTCCGACTTCGTATACTCGCCCAGCGCCTTCGCCAGGTTCTCGGCCAGCGGCGCGTACGCCACCAGCAGCCCGTCCTCCTTGCCGCGGAAGGTGCGGTTTACACGTGCCAGAGTCTGCATGAGCAGCGCGCCCTTGAGCGGCCGGTCCAGGTACAGGGTATGCAGTGGGGGAGAGTCGTAGCCGGTGAGCATCATGTCCTTGACGATCACCAGTTCCAGTTCGTCGTCGACGTTCTTGAGCCGCTCCTTGACCTGGGCATTCATCGAATCCCGGCGCACATGGTCGGATACCGGCGGCACGTCGGTCGCGTCGCCCGAGTACACCACCTTGATCCTGCCCTTCGAGAGGTCGTCCGAATGCCAGTCCGGCCGTAGCTCCACAATCGCGGCGTACAGCTTCGCACAGATCTCGCGCGTCCCGCCCACGATCATCGCCTTGCCCGGCGCCTCGATGAACTTGCCCATCCGCTCGCGCCGGTTCTCCCAGTGCGCCACCAGGTCCTCGGCCAGCGCAGCAATGCGCTGCGGCGCACCATAAACGGCGTTTACGACGGCGACACTCGCCTCGATGCGCGCGCGCTCCGTATCGTCGAGCCCCAGTGTCAGTTCATCGGCGGATTTGTCCAGGTCTTCTTCAGTGATGTCCGCGGCCAGCCCCACCTTGATGAGGCGAGGCTCAAAGTACACGGGCACCGTGGCGCCGTCTTCCACGGCCCGCGACAGGTCATAGATGTCGATGTAGTCGCCGAAGACGTCCTGGGTATTGCGGTCGTCGAAGGAGATCGGCGTTCCGGTGAATGCAATCAGGGTTGCATGGGGGAGCGCGTCGCGGAGGTGCCGGGCGTAGCCGTCCAGGTCGTCGTAGTGGGAGCGGTGTGCCTCGTCCACCACGACGATGATGTTGCGCCGGTCGGACAGCAGCGGGTGGTCGGCACCGGCGTCCTTCTCCGATTTGCTGCGGCCGAACTTCTGCAGCGTGGTGAAGTAGATGCCGCCGGTGGTCCGGTTGCTCAGCTCGTCACGCAGCTCGGAGCGCTTCCTGATCTGCTTGGGTTGCTCGGCGAGGAGCAGGCTGCGGTCGAAACCTTCGAACAGCTGGCCGTCCAGCTCATTCCGGTCGGTGATGACCACAACGGTAGGGTTCTTCAGCTTCGGTTGCCGCGCCACCATATTGGCATACAGTTCCATCTCCATGGACTTGCCCGAACCCTGGGTGTGCCACACAACGCCAGCCTTGCCGTTGCTCTCCACCGCCTGGATGGTGCTGGCCACGGCCTTGGTGACCGCATAGTACTGGTGCGGCTTCGCAATCCGCTTGGCCAGGCCGCCCGAGCCCTGGTCGAAGGCGGTGAAGTTGCGGGTGAGCTGTAGGAAACGCTCCTGGTTGTAGAGCCCGTCAAGGGCGGTGTCCAAGGCGGTGACGGCATCGCCGTCGACCATGTACCCCTGGGGGACGGGGACGCCGTCGTCGTCAACGTTCCATGGTGAGAAGTGATTAAAGGGGGTGAACGGCGTTCCGTATTTGGCTTGGATCCCGTCGCTTGCGAGCGTGAAGACGCAGAAACGGAAAGCCATGGGGAATTCGCGGAGGTAGGTCTGGAGCTGGGCGTGGGCGCCGGGAAGGTCGGCGTGGGCGCTGCCGGCCTTCTTGAGTTCGATGATGCTGACGGGCATGCCGTTGCAGTAGAGCACGACGTCGAAGCGCCGCTTGTAGTCGCCCTGCACCAGAGTGACCTGGTTGACGGCGAGCCAGTCATTCTGGTCCGGCGCCTGGCTGAGCAGTCGGATGGTCGGGTTGGCCTCATTGCCGTCCGAGTCAATGTAGGTCAGCCGGTAGCCGTCTACGAGGCAGTTGTGGATGCGGTGGTTCTCGGCCAGCGCGTCGTTCGACTTGAGTGATGCGATTTCAGCCAGAGCCTGCTGCAAATACTGGGCGGGGACTGCCGGGTTGAGGCGCTGGAGGGCGGCGAGGAGGCGGGGCCGGATCAGTAGCTCAGACCAGGAATCGCGTTCCCCGGTGCCAGGAGCAATTGCCTGGCCCTCCACCGGCTTCCAGTCCAGTTCGCCGAGCCGCTCCTTCGCGGCCCCCTCCCAGTCGGCTTCCGAAAACGCTACTGCTGGTGCTGTCACGGTGATTCCCCCTGGTTGACCGGATCTTCTGATGATAGGTCTAACTGTCACACCCCGGCCCGTTCAAGCACATTCTCCGCGTCCTTGACCCGGAGCTTGCCGGACATTAGCTGTGGGAGGAGGACGTCTCGAGTTGCCGCCAGAAGAGTGTTTTCTCGGTTCGCACTCTGGATCACCTTAAGTAGGTGCCTATAACGCGATGCAAAGTCAGTGGCCTGTACAGAATCGGGAATCTCCACTTCTTTCTTCAACAGCAGCTGCCAGTGGCGTTTGTATTCTTCATGATTCTGCAAACCGTTCAATGCGCAATAAAGAGTCAGCGATGGAATGCCGGAACCGGTAAACGGGACTGTATTCGGGCCAACGGTGAATCTTTCCGAGGCGAGCCTTAGTTTGCACGTGTGGTCTCCAAAGTAGAGGATTGGACGCTCGGCGCTTGAATCCAAGAATCCTTCACCATTTAGGTAGCCCAGTAATCCAACCTCGCTTTGATCAAACACCGGAAAGTCGCCCTGCGTTAGCAGTTCTTCCTTGGAAAACTTTCGCTTTGGCGTTATGCGATGGATCAGGCTTTCAACCAAGACGCGTGTGGAAGGAACAGCGTTGATGAGTCCGCGATAAGAACACTGGAGCAACTCTTCAGCAGACTGCACCATTTTCGTGTTTACGGCGATCTTGTCGTCGAGGGCGCCCAAGACTTCAACGATCCCATCCTGCTCAGGTCGGGGCGGAATTAGTACGTTCAAGGCCTTAGCTTCGGGGTAATACATCGTCTGGTGCGTTGTGCCATGAGAAAACCTTCGCACGCTATCTTGTTCTGCCATCAAGATGTACATGAGGTAACTCGAAGACAATTGGGGACCGCAAACCCAGTTGACGAAATCTTGGCTGGTGGCCATAGGAACGCCCATCTTCACTACGTATCCGACTGACGCGGTTCGCGACAGACAAACCGTTTCCGCAGGAAGTAATCGAGTGGAGGAGTTGTTTAGTCCTAGCTCCGTTATCGACTGTGACGTTTCGTAAATTGTTTTGCCATGATTCCCCGTCGCCTCTCGTATCCCAATCCACGGAATCGGCCCATTCCAGTACTCTTCCTTGGTACGGCTGGGAGTATGGCCACTTTCTATTCGAGCGACGTCAGTGAGCTTGGTCCAAGTGAAACCAGCAGGTTCTGGAAGGCGCGGTTTTCCGACGCTGAGCGCAAATTTTCCTGGGATGACGCTCAGTGTTGCCTCCCGGCCGCCGGTATTAGTTTTGCGTTCGCTCACGAAACCCTCCCCAGCTGCTCGCGCACAACCGCCGCGAGCCGCTCGGACTCCTCGAACTGCTCAAACAGCTCCTTCGACAGCCGCGCGATCTTCTCCTCGATCGGCTCGCCGTCGTCCTCAACATCCGCCGCCCCAACATACCGTCCCGGCGTCAGCGCGTAATCTGCTGCCTTGACCTCCGCAAGGCTGGCCGAATAGCAGAAGCCGGCCTCGTCGTCGTATGTCAGCCCGGCCTCAACCGCCGACGAAGTTCCGCGCCAAGCGTGGTACGTGTTGGCGATCTTGGCAATGTCCTCGTCGGACAGGGCACGCTCTGCACGGTCCACCATGTAGCCCAGGTTTCGGGCGTCGATGAAGAGCACTTGCCCGGTCCGGTCCACTGAACCGCGCGGGCCGGCGGTCTTGTCCTTTGCGAAGAACCAGGTGCACACCGGGATGCCGGTGCTGCGGAACAGCTGGGTGGGCAGCGCCACCATGCAGGAGACCAGGTCGGCCTCCACCAGTTGGGCGCGGATCTCGCCCTCCCCGCCGGAGTTGGAGGACATGGAGCCGTTGGCCATGACCACGCCGGCGCTGCCACCCGGCGCCAGCTTGGAGATGATGTGTTGGATCCACGCATAGTTGGCGTTGCCGGCCGGCGGGACGCCGTACTTCCAACGCGGATCCGACTCGGAACGGGCCCAGTCCTTGATGTTGAACGGCGGGTTGGCCATGATGAAGTCCGCGCCGTTGGTCCCGGTCAGCTCCGGGTGCTGGTCGCGCGCGAACGTGTCGCCCCAGCGCGAGGCCAGATTGGCGTTCAGGCCGTGGATGGCGAGGTTCATCTTGGCCATCCGCCAGGTGCGCTCGTTGAGCTCCTGGCCGTAGACGGAAATGTCCGAACCCTCCAGGTGGTGGGCCGCGAGGAACTTCTCGGCCTGGACGAACATGCCGCCCGAACCGCAGCACGGGTCGTACACCCGCCCGCGGTGCGGTTCCAGCACCTCCACCAGCACGCGGACCACGCCGGCCGGGGTATAGAACTCACCGCCGCGCTTGCCCTCGGCCTTGGCGAACTTCTCCAGGAAGTACTCGTACACCTCGCCCAGCAGGTCGCGCGCCTTGCTGGCGCCCTGCCCGGTGAAACGGGCCGAGTTGAACAGGTCCAGCAGCTCACCCAGGCGGCGCTGGTCCACATTGTCCCGGTTGTAGATGCGGGGAAGCGTGGCCGCCAGGGATTTGTTGTCGGCCATGATGAGATCCATAGCCTCATCAATCAGCAGCCCGACGGACTTCGGCGCCGCACCGTCCACCGCGTCCAGGCCCTTGGCGTGCTCCGCCAGGTAAGTCCAGCGTGCCCGGGGCGATACCCAGAACACGCCGCGGCCGGTGTACTCGTCCACGTCGCCGATCAGCTGGGCGATCTGCTCCTCGTTGAGCCCTTCCGCCTCCAGCTCGGCCTGGATCTGCCCGCGCCGCTCCTCGAACGCGTCCGACACGTACTTCAGGAACACCAGCCCCAGGATCACATCCTTGTACTGTGAGGCATCCATCGAACCGCGGAGCTTGTCCGCCGCCTTCCAGAGCGTGTCCTTGAGTTCCTTCATGGTGGACGGGGCGAGGTCCACCTTCACTTTCGGGGGCATTATGCAGTTCCTTCTTGTGGTGCGGCGTGGGAAATAGGGTCTGTCAGGGTGAGGCTTCCGCCCGCTACGCCGTCCGTAATCAGGGTAGCGAGTTCTTCCAGCTGCTTCAGGCGTTCGCGGGCTCGGGCCTGCGCGTGTTGCAGGGTTTCCAGGGCGTTGATCAAAGGTTGGCGCTGGGCGTCCGCTGTACGGCGCAGGCGCCAATTGCGCCAGGTTTTGTCCGTCGCCGGCCAGGCGTTGATGTCACGGACGACGGCGGCGGGCACCAGGCCGCCCGGGTCACCTTCGTCGATCCTCAGGATCCGGGCGGGAAAGACGACGACGGCGCCGCCCTCCGCGTCCACCATGGCGGCGGACCGCGGGCTGGTACAGAAGACAATGTCGCCGGGTTCGGTGAGCCGCCCTGCGGGATAGTTGGCGGCGAAGTCTAGAAGCGTGATGAAGCGCGGCTGGGCATTGTGCGGATCCATCAGTTCCTCGCGGCCCAGGATCCTGCTTCCGGCCTTGCCGTTGAGGTCAGCCTGCTCAAGCCGGATGCCTTTGAGGTACCTGACGTTACCGGCGGTCATGAGCTCCTGGACCGTCGCGGGCTGGAGCGAACCGCCTGACGCCGCGGGCTGGAACGCCGGCAGTGCAGGCGGCTCGGCTGCCCCGGCGGAAAGGACCCGGACGAGTTCCTCGATCCGCAGCGCTGTCTCAATGCCGCGCGCCGCCGTCGTACTCCTGACCGGCGGGGCGCCCACAAGGGAGCCGTGGCTCGCGAGAAGTATGCGGGTCTGCACCAGACGGGCGAACCGGAATGAGTGGGCGCGGATGGTGGCTCGGCTGCCCATGGAGGCGACGGCGTCGCTGATCAGGTCCTGGCTCACATCGAGGGTGAGCGGGCTGGTGCTCAGGTCCGCCACCATGGTCCAGCGGTCGGCGATGGGCACTTCCGCGAAGGACGGACCCAGCACCCACAAAGCTTGCGGTTCGCGCGGCTTGGCGCGAAGAAGACCCGGCTGGAGCCGGACGATTGCGCGCACCCGGCCGGAGCGCAGGAGACCTGCGCGCAAGTTCCCGGCCTCGCCCGGCAAGGCGTCGCACAGCACTCGGGCAGGGGCAATGACCACCGCCCGCTGGGAGTCGTCCATCTGCAGGACGATGTTCTCGATGCCCAGCAGGATGCCGGTGGTGTCCAGTGCAGGATCGCCGGGAGCCGGATATTGGGCCACATGCACGGCGGGACCACTGACGGTGAAGGCGCCTTTGGCGTCAATCTTGACCGGTGCGCTGTCCGCGCCGTGCACTGCCAGGCGGCGGCGGGCAAACCGTGAGGCGCCGCCGTCGTGGTCTGCTGCGAGGAAAGTGACGGGCCCTGATTCGCCGGACTGCTGTACGATGCTGAGCATCACGTCGCTGCCGCCCGGCGTGGAGTCTACGAACAGTGGCTTCCGGTCCAGGGTTGCGGCGAGCTCCAGGGCTGTGGTGCTGACAAGCTTGAGCGCAGCGTCCGTCAGTGCAGTGTCCGATTGCTCCCGCAGACCGGCTTTGAAGCGGTGGGAGAGCAGTTTCTCGAAGGCCGCCGGCGCGCTGAACGCACTGTCTGCCAGCCGGTCCGCGAAGTTTGCCAGCCCCGGAAGAGCGGAACCGAGGGCCTCCAATTCGGAGTAGAGGAACACATCGTCGGGGTCGGCCTCGTCGGCAGCGTCCAGCAGTTCGGCCGCGCTGCTTCGGCTCAGGACCTGACCGGTGATGACCTTTAGGGCGAGGAGCGAGGTGAGGCCATCGAAGGTCTGCCGGTTATCCCGGGGTGCTCCCGCTGCCGGGGCGGCCAGCCTCGCGAAAACGGCGGCGTCGTTCGTGGCTTCCGCATTGTTCCCGCGCCCGGTGGCCCGGAGCCAGGCGGTGACCTCATCGGCGTCGAACAGCTCCACTCCGTTGCTGGTCGCGGCGGCTGCCGGGAACGGCAGCGGTCCTCCACTGCTTCGCCTGCGCCACATGGAGACCACCGGCCGCTGGACCTGCGCAAGGGAGGCGACGTCGGAGAGGCTCATGTGCAGTGAACCGGTAGCTGTATCCATGGCTGCCCCCTTCAGTCGGAATCGTTCCATCAGCCTAACGGGATGCTGGGACACTGATGGCTTTGTGCTGATAACCCGGGTTATCAGTCCCTCGACGCTGGACACGTGCAGGCGGCCCATAAGTTCGTCCTGCAGCCAAGAAGGAATCTTCCAGAGCTGCGGCGGCGGCGGGGAACCGCGTATTGGGGGATCAGTATCCCGCCGCCGTTCAGCGGTTATCCACGAAAAGAGGAAGAGAACATGTTGAACAGCGACGTCGGGCCGGCGGACATGCCGGCCGACGACACAGCAGTTGAAACCGGGCCCGGTCAGACGGCCCAGGTGACCAGGCCGGGCCGGAAGAAGCCACTCCTTCTGGTGATGGGCGCCGTCGTGCTCTTTGCCGGCGGCATCACCTTCGGGACTGTCCTGCCGGACCCGAAGGCAAGCGAGGCGTATGTGTCCCTCGCAGACGAGAAGTCGACGGTGGAGATTGAGCGCGACGCCGCGCTGTCCAGCTACGCCACGCTGAAAGGGAAGTTCGACATCCTCGAAAGGGGTATGGCGTCCCGCGAGTCCAAGGTTGCGGCGCGGGAGGCCGAGGTCGGAAAGGCCGATGCCGCAGTCAAGTCTGCTGAAGCGGCGGTTAAGGTCCGCGAAGAGGCCGTCACCGGGGCGGAGAAGACCAAGGCGGCCAACACCATCGGTGACGGCACCTGGACCGTGGGCACCGACATCGAGCCAGGCACCTACCGAGCGTCGGCCGACGTCGGCTCCTCCTGCTACTGGGGCATCTATGCCACCGGCAGCAACGGCAGCAACATCATCGACAACGACCTCCCCGGCGGCGGACGGCCCTCCGTGGCACTCTCCGCCGGCCAGGATTTCAAATCCAGCCGTTGCGGCAAATGGGAAAAGCAGTAACAACCGCAGCATCACAGCACCCACTCTCGAAAGGCACCACCATGGCTGACCAGAACTTTTCATTCCCGACCCCGCCGGCAGCTCCGGCACCCGCCAAGCGCGCCTTCTACACGAAGAAGCGCTTCGTTATCCCAGCCGGTGTGCTTTTGGTGGGCATCCTCATGGGCTCCTGCTCCGGCGGCAACAAGCCAGCCGCGGACTCCAGCCCGATCGCCTCCACCGCAGCGTCTGCCGAAGCAGCGGCGCCGGCTACCGCTGCCCCTGCCGCCCCGGCGGCGGCAGCACCGCCGTCGTCCGCTCCTGCCGCGCCCGCGGCTCCTACGGTCGGCGTTCCTTTCTCCGTGAAGATGCGCAACGGCAACACCGCCAGGATCACCGTTGTGTCCGCCGTCCGCACCGACACTGTCACCACCGGCGCGTTCGCTACGCCGCCCAAGAACGGCACCTACCTGCTCCTGGACGTGCTCTGGGAAACGGAATCCGGCAAGACGAGCTCCAATCCGCTCTACTTCTCTGCGAAGGATGCCAACGGGCGCAAGGCGGACATGAGCCTGTTTGCCGACAACCAGCTGGGCTCTGGCGAGGTGCTTCCCGGGGACAAGGCGCGGGGCAACATCGCTTTCGATATTGCACCGGGAGCTGCCACCGTCATGATTTCTGATCCCCTGCTGCAGGAAGCTGCGCGGATCCAGATCCCGGGATAGGCTCACTTCCGCCCGTGCGCTCTGCCCGGCGGAGGTCAGTGCAGCGTGGCGAGCAAGATCTTGCCGCCTCATGCGCGACACTGATGACGGCGCGGCAGGGGAGCCCTTGGCTCCTTTGCCGCGAATTGAATTGCAGCGTTGACAAAAAGGCTCAGGGTTGAGCCTGTGGTTAGAGGGGGACAACGTAAATGACCGAGAGCGAAGCTGTCACACTGGAGACCCAGTTGGATGATGAGGAAGCCAACGCCGACATTGCGAAGGCCGTCAGTGCCCGTCATTCGATTGCACGCAAGTACGTCATGCGGATTCGGCGCCGGCGTCCGGAGGCGACCCCCGCAGAAGTGATCAAACTGCTTGAGCGTCACTACAGCACGTCAATCACCGCTGCAGGGGCCGCTATTACCGCGGGGTCGATCGCCGCCGAAGTCGGAATTGCCCTCATTCCGGGCGGCGGAGTGGCGGCCGCCGGTATTAAGACTGCAGGCAAGCAGGCAGCCAAGAAGACCGTGCAGGTAACCGCCAAGGAAGCGGCTAAGGTGGCCGCGAAGAATATGGCCATGGGTGCGGCGAAAAACGGCGCCAACCGGATCGCGGCGCTGCTCCCGGCAGGAGATCAGCAGCTCCAATTCGAGCTCACAGCGATCTATGGTCTGGCCCTCGCCGACATCCACGGGAAGGCCCTTGACCAAGACCAGGCCCACGCGTTGGTCTACGGGTTGACCAATGAGCGGGTAAGCCAGGAGCAGATTGCCATCATGGCCAAGGACGTCGCGGAGACTTCCCCCGACGGTGTGGTGGGCGTTGGCCACAAATTCGCGGCCGCCAGCGGGGACTGGTCCCACTGGGCGACTACCCTGGCTGATACCTTGCCCAGCGGCGCCGCGCAAAGCCTCGTACGGACCATGCAAACGGGTCAGTTGGACACCGTGCGGGAGACCCTGAACGGAAACCAGCAGACGGCCATCGAATACGGAGTGGGTGCACTCACTGGAGGTGTGAGCCGTTTTGTGTTTGGCCGGGACGTCGTTGAGTCCGCCCGTAAAGCATTCCCTGTGGCTCCGGCGGAGTTCCCGGCACACCTTGCCCTGCAGATCGAATTGTCCGACGCCGACGACCAGGAATCCGAACCCAACCGGGCGCTTGCAGCCTTGGAGGATGCCGCGAAGTCCACGGGAAGCTGGATCAGCGGGACGGCCAGCACTGTTGGAGAAGGAGTCGCGACGGGTGCCTCCGCGGTGGGGTCGGGGGTAGCAAGCGCTGCCGCTGCGGTCTCCCGCCCGTTCCGTGCCGTGGACGTCGACGGCGACGGGATCCCGGACGAGCCGCAGGCCCTCGCCGCGGTGAAGGGCCTCGGTGGTGCCCTGGCTGGTGCCACCGGCGCAGCCAGTGGAAGAGTCGCTGGTCTGTTCAAGTCGCGAAAGCGAGACACGGCTGACGCGCCGGAGAGGGCGCCCGGGGAATGAATCCGGACGCCTACAGCGCAGAACTCGCGGCAGTCATGGAGGCTGGCTTTATAAAGAACCGCAACACAGGCGAGCACTGCCACAGCCTTGCCGACGCCTACATGGCTTCTCTGGCCGAGAGTTCCCTACATGAGGACGTAGAGGGGCGCACGGAGTACGACGGCCTTGTTGCGTGGTCCCTGGAGAAGAACAACGCGTCGCCGGGAGAAGTCGCGAGGACGTTTAATTACATTCGGGTTAAAGCAGTTCGGGTCGCCATGTGAGTCGCCAGAGACGCGGCGAGGTCGGCCAGCACGAGTTCCTTGATTAGGTCGCAGGGCCTCAAGTAATACGCCGTCTGACAATCCCGTCAGCCGACCGTGTGCTGCATTGCAGCTCAGCCCGGGATGGCCTCCGCGAGCCTCGCAAACTTTCAAATGATCGAGACGTGATCGCCCTGCGCTCAAGCCCCGGCCTCGGCATGATGCGGCCGTTTCGGCTGGTGCCGAGAGGGCCGGGTGTGGTCATGATGCCGGCCTTACTCGCCGCGGCCTGTAGCTCTGCCGGGGCAAGGGTCAGAGGCACCCGGGCGCGGTTCAAACTGACAAGATGGAAGCCACGGCCGCGACAATGGCGGGGATGGCAAGGACCGCGCAAATGCAGGGCGATGTCGCCCATAAGGGACGCCCGCCCCTCCTATAAGGTAAGTAGGGTGACTAACAGCATCAGCCCGGCCCAAGCATGGCAGCGCCTGCTTGAAGGCAACGAACGTTTTGTCTCCGGTGACGCCCAGCACCCGAACCAGGGCGCCTCGAGGCGCCGTGAGCTGATGGACACCCAGAACCCCTTTGCGGTCATCTTTGGCTGCTCAGATTCCCGCCTTGCTGCCGAGATTATCTTCGATCTCGGCCTCGGGGATGCCTTCGTGGTCCGGACGGCCGGGCATGTCCTTGACGATGCCGTGCTCGGCTCGCTGGAATACAGCGTTTCGGTCCTCAACGTCCCGCTGATCGTCGTCCTGGGACATGACAACTGTGGCGCTGTCACTGCCACCAAAGAAGCACTGGAAACCGGAGAGATGCCCCAACGCTTCATCCGCGACCTGGTGGAACGGATTACTCCGTCGGTGCTAACTTCGCAACGGAATGGCAGGACAGAGATCAACGATATGGTCGTCGACCACGCGAGACTGACTGCTGAGCGGCTGCTGGAAAGCTCGCCGGTGATCGCCGCGGCTGTGCACAACTCGTCAACCGCCGTGGTCGGTGTCGCGTACCGGCTCGCAGAAGGCCGCGCGCAGCTCGTTACGGATCCCGCCCTGCTCTAGGCAACGCGAGGGAAGCCAAGACATGACCGAGCACCAGTCGCCAGTGGTAATCGAAGACCTGGCCCGGCTGCAGGCTGTCCTGACCGACGCCAAGGACTCGCCGAAGCGGGACTGGCACGCCATCGCCTGCCCAGCGGCGGCGATTTTCCCGGTTCGACGTTGTTCCCGTCCAGGAATCCCGCTGCAACCCAGCCGCCCTGAAGCGGCTTCGGACCAGCGGTTGAACGCCCGTGTGGGTCCACTCGGCGCCGTCACTGGATCGATCCTGCTATCTTTTGCGAATGGACCTTGCTGTCACCCTGAAAAATGTTGCCGCCCACGCGGGTGTGTCAAGGACTACGGCTTCGAACGTGGTCACGGGCACGGGGCGAGTGTCCTCCGAGACCCGCGATCGGGTGCACCAAGCCATGCGCGAGCTCGGCTATGTCTACAACCGTGGTGCGGCATCGCTCAGGACACGGCGGACAACGACCGTCGGAGTCGTCGTCACCGACATTGCCAACCCCTTTTTCGGTGAACTTCTCGTGGGACTTGAGGCTGCCCTCGCTGAAGCGGGATTTCGTTCGCTCGTTGTCGCATCCTCGGACGATCCCGTGCGGCAGGACGAACTCATCGCTGAGCTTCGCGAATACCAAGTGGCGGGACTTGCCATCATGCCCGCATCCCGGTCGGGCAGCACCTTCCTCGAAGCCTTGGAAGCCTCGCGTGTACCACACGTTTTCGTGACCAAGTACTTGGAAGGCGTTTCCGCCCCCTACGTGGGACCTGACGACAAACTGGGCGGCCGTCTGGCGGCCGAGCACCTCTTAGGCCACGGCTGCCGTAGTTTCGCCTTCGTAGGAGGGTTCTCCCCCCACCTCTCGCGTCGGGACCGGATCGAGGGTGTTCGATCTGCGCTGGCGGATGCGGGCATGGATCCAGCCCTGCTAGTCGAGGTTGAGAGCCCTACTAACGGTGAAGGCGGTCTGCAAGCAGGGCAAGCCCTCCTTGAACGAGGTGTGCTCCCGGAGGCAATCATCTGCCAGAGCGATGGGGTGGCGTTCGGTGTTTATCGAGCGCTGCGCATCGCAGGGCGAGCCTCTGGGGTTCGCCTGATCGGCTACGACGACGTTCGAACCGCCGCGCTCTGGGAACCTCCCCTCACATCTGTCGCGACCCGCCCTGAACTGCTGGGGCGTGCAGCGGCCGAACTCCTCCTCGAAGAGATCGCGGAGCCAGCTGCGGGAGTTTCGGAACGTGTGTTTGCGCCGGAGCTTGTGGTCCGGGAATCGTGCGGGTGCCAGCAAGCGTCGTAACCGGAAATGCTTGACAGTGATCCATCTCACCTGACACGATCAACTCGGTGCTGAATCGATCCGGCAACACCTAAGCCCGGCGGCACCAGCTCTCTCTTTCTATTCGTGGCGGGTTGATTTGGCGCTGGTGCCGAATCGATTCACCACGCCGTCGGACGTGCCCGTGAGGCACCAAATTTCCAAGGAGCAATCTGTGGACACTGCCCTTACTTCACCCTCGTCACCCAACGGTCCCCGCCGCGCGAAGTCCCGGTCGCTGGCAGGCATCATTGCCGCTGCAGGAGCACTCGCTCTCGGCCTGAGCGGTTGCGGCGGCACGGCAGCCCCATCTGCCGGTCCTTCGGCCCCTGTCGTGGACCCCGCCTCGGGCAAGGGAGCATCCGGAAGCCTTTCGATTTGCGGGGGCAGGGACTCGGTCGGACTCTATAAGGGCACGATTGACGCTTTCATGAAGGCGAACCCGGGAATCACCGCAAAGTACACGGTCTTAGGTGCCACCACGGATGAGAGCCGCACCCAGGCTGTGCAGCGGCTTCAAGCCAAGTCGGGCGAGTGCGACCTTTATCTGACAGACGTGACCTGGACCCCGGAGTTTGCCTCGCAGGGCTGGCTTCAGGACATGACCAAGGTCACTGACGCCGTCAAGGGCACCCTGATTTCGTCGACGGTGGCGACAACGCAGTACAAGGGCAAGTCGTGGGCCACCCCGTTCTACACCAACGCCGGCCTGATCTACTACGCGAAGGACAAGGTAGCCAAGCCCGAGACATGGCAGCAGCTCTACACCGAAGCGGCGAAATCCCCGGGCAATGGCGTGGTCTATCAGGCCAAGCAGTACGAGGGCCTCACAGTCAACTTCCTGGAGCTCCTGTACAGCGCTGGCGGCGACGTCATTGACGATAAGGGAAACGTCAAGGTCGATTCGTCGGAGACCCGCAAGGTTCTCGACTTCATGGCGCAGGGCATCAAGAACGGTTCTGCTGACCGTGCCGTCCTGACGTACGACGAAAATGCGACGCGCCTGGCATACGAGTCGGGCAAGTTCGGATACCAACGCAACTGGCCCAACGTCTACGGTCAGCTGAATGCAACGCCCCTGAAGGATACTTTCGGGGTCGCTCCATTGCCGTCCTTTGACGGCAAGTCCAGTGGCAGTGGTGTGCTCGGTGGATGGAACCTGGCGCTTTCGGCCTTCGCATCGAACCCCGGTGCCGCCGTCGCGTTCGTGAATTTTGAGTCCTCGCCCGATTGGCAGAAGCACGTCGCGATGGACTACTCACAGGCGCCCGCCGGGGAGGGAGCCTACTCCGACCCGGAGGTGCTCGCAAAGATGCCTTTCGCTAAGGAACTCCTTGTCTCCGTCAAGGGGGCCAAGCCCAGGCCGGTCTCCCCGGTCTATGCGCAAATTTCAGCGGCCATCAACAAGAATGTCTACGCCGTTCTCTCGGGCGCTTCGACCACCGAGGACGCGGTGAAGAACATGGCGGACCAGATGAAGACGGCGCAGGCCAGCTTCTGATGTCAGCCACCCGCATACTCGTCCCCGACCGGCCCCGCAGAACCCGGGACCATGCTGAGCGAGGCCTCGCCGCCGGGATGACCGCTCCGGCGCTGATCCTGATGGCTCTCGTGGCAGCCGTCCCAATATGCTATGCAATCTGGCTCTCGCTCAACCAGTACAGCCTCCTGCAGGCGGGGCTTTCCCGATTTGTTGGGCTGGGTAACTACGTCGAGGCGCTTACCGGCCAGGACTGGTGGAAGGCGTTCGGCCAGACCTTCCTGTTCGCGGCGTGCTCTGTCGCGCTGGAGATGGTTCTCGGCACAGGCATGGCGCTTCTGCTCAACCTTGCCTTCCGCGGCCGCGCGGTGCTTCGCACGGTCGTCCTCGTGCCCTACGCGATCATCACGGTCGTTAGCGCCATAACGTGGCAGACCATGTTTGATCCCACCACGGGCTTCATACCTCAGATCCTCACCGCCCTTCACCTGCCCGGCGCGGGCGTGGTCTGGCTCGGCGAACAGGGGTATGCGATGGCCGTGATCGTGATGGCAGATGTGTGGAAGACCACACCTTTCGCCGCACTGATCATCCTGGCCGGCCTGCAGGCGATTTCCCAGGAAACGTATGAAGCTGCCGAGCTTGATGGCGCCGGCCGCTGGAAAACATTTGTAAACGTGACGCTGCCCCTGCTGCGTCCGGCCATTGTCCTGGCCGCGATATTCCGCACGCTGGACGCATTGAGAATCTTCGATCTGCCGTTCGTGCTCACCCATGGTGCGAATGGTACGCAGTCGATGTCCATGCTGGCGTACAGCGAGCTGAATGAAAACCGGCTCGTTGGGCAGGGGTCGGCGCTTTCCATCCTTACGTTCCTGACGGTCATGATCGTCTCCGCCGTTTACATCCGCTTCGGAGGCGGGAACATCCGCGACATCGCACGGGAGGACCGCTGATGAGCACCCTAACTACCTCTCGCACTTCAGTGGCGAGTGCCGAGGCCGCCAGTGCCACCCGGCCCCGTCGCAGCAGAACGCGCCTTCATCCCCTGGTATGGGTGTTTGTCATCGTGGTGATGGGCTTTTCGCTCGTGCCCTTCTACTGGCTTGTCAGCACCTCGCTGAAGAAGGGCGCGAGCCTGGGCAAAGGGGAGATGTTCCCGAGCGAGCCGACCGTCGATAACTACTTGGCCGTATTCGGCAACGGTGACTTCCTTCTGGCGATGCGAAATTCGGTGATTATTGCCGTCGTGACAACTGTCATCGCGCTCCTCTTCGCCTCATTCGCCGCCTATGCACTGGCACGTCTGAAGATGCGCCGTAAGGCCCTTATCCTGACCTTGATCCTCTCGGTCACGACATTCCCGGCCATCGCGATCGCTGCTCCCTTGTTCGCCATTTGGCGCGAAATCGGCCTCTACGACACCCTGGTCGGCCTCATCATTCCCAAACTCACCTTCGCCCTGCCGCTGGCCATCTACACGCTGACATCCTTCTTCCGCGACATTCCCCGCGAGCTCGAAGAATCTGCCTACGTGGACGGGGCGACGCCGTTTCAGGCGTTTAGAAGGGTCATCCTTCCGCTGGCCGTCCCGGGCCTGGCGACCACGGCGATCCTTGTCTTCATCTCGGTCTGGAACGAGTTTCTTTTGGCCGTGACCCTGACGAGTTCGCCGGCTGCCAGACCCGTACCGGTGGCCATCGCCTTCTTCAATGGCATGAGCGAATTCGACGTACCCCTTGGCCGGATCAGCGCAGCATCCGTCATCGTCACCATCCCCCTCGTCGTCCTGGTCCTGATCTGCCAAAAGCGAATAGTTGCCGGGATGACCGCCGGCGCAGTCAAAGGCTGAACCGTCTCCTACCGCCCAACACCCTAAATTCCCACCACATCCAGATAGGAACAACTTTCGTGAACTCCGAGCAGTCCCACGCTCCAGCACTCAAGGTCGGCGTCGTCGGCATCGGCTGGGCCGGGCAGCAGCATCTGAAGGCATACAGCAACATTCCCGGCGTCGAGATCGTGGCCGTCGCCGGAATGGAAGCGGACCTCCTCCGCTCCCTTCAGGCCGAATACACCATTCCTCACGCCTTCCTCCGCTGGGAAGACATGCTGGAGCATCAAGACCTGGACGCCATCAGCGTAGCCGTTCCGACGTTCCTGCACGCCCCAATCGCCGTGGCCGCCCTTGAACGTGGACTCCATGTCCTGAGCGAGAAGCCGCTCGCCCGCACCGCCGAAGAGGGCCGCATGATGGTCGCGGCAGCCCGAAAGTCGGGCCGGGTACTTGATGTCGCGTTCAACCACCGGCGACGCGGCGACATCCAAAAACTCAAGTCGATCATCGACGACGGCGGGCTTGGCCGCCCCTACTATGCCAAGGCATCGTGGCTGCGACGCACTGGCATTCCACGGCTCGGGAGCTGGTTCACCAACCCGCACCTCTCCGGGGGCGGACCGATGGCCGACATCGGCGTCCACGTCCTTGACTACTCTCTCCACCTGCTGGGAGAGCCGAAAGTCATCACCGTCTCGGCAACTGTTTATGCCGAACTCGGGCCGCGGGGCCGCGGCGGAAGCGCCCGCTTCTCCCCGATGAACGACGAACACCCTTTCGAAGTCGAGGACTTCGCCTCGGCGTTCCTCCGACTTGAGGGAGGAGCAACCCTTCTCATCGAGGCAGGCTGGGCCAGCTACCGCGAGAAAGATGACCTGCTCGACTTCATGGTCTACGGCACGGATGGGGGAGCGGAACTGAAAGCCAAAGGCTCGCCATCGGCGCCTGTCGGCGAACTCAGGATCTTTACCGACAAGGATGGTCAGAACGCCGACTACACGCCCGAAGCTCGGCCCGGACTCGGCCACCAGACCGTCATCGAGGAATTCATTCAAACAGTCCGCGCCGGCGAAACCGTCTGGGGCCATCACGACGGCTCCCTGGCCCTGAACCGGGCGGAAATCATCGATGCTTGCTACCGTTCAGCCCGCGAAGGCAAGGAGGTCCAGCTGTGAGCAGCGCCGGCAAGCTCAAGGTCCTGGTCTGGAACGAAGGAGTGCACGAGGCGCTTAACGAACCCGCACACATCGGGCGCATCTATCCCGACGGCATCCACGGAGCAATCGCAGACGGTCTCCGCGAGGCCCTGCCCGACGCGGACATCTCAACGGCCACCCTGCATTCAAACGAGGAACACGGCCTCTCCGAGGAGACGTTGGCGAGGACCGATGTGTTGCTGTGGTGGGGGCATAAGGCGCACGCCGAGGTCAGTGACCACGTGGTGGAGCGAGTGCATCGGCACGTGCTCGGCGGCATGGGGCTGATCGTGCTGCACTCCGGGCACTTCGCCAAAATCTTTACCCGCCTCCTCGGCACCAGCTGTTCCCTGGCCTGGCGCAACGATGGCGAGCAAGAGCTCGTCTGGACCGTCAAACCATCGCACCCCATCGCCGACGGTGTCGAGAACCCCATCGTCATCCCAGAGCAGGAGATGTACGGGGAACTGTTCGATATACCGGACCCGGACGACCTGATCTTTATCAGCTCCTTCGACGGCGGCGAAGTCTTCCGCTCCGGTGTGACTTTCACCCGGGGTAAGGGCAGAATCTTCTACTTCAGCCCGGGCGACCAGGAATACCCCGTCTATCACCACCCACAAATCCAGCGCGTCATAGCCAACGCCGTCAGCTGGGCCGCCCAGTCCGACAGGCCCCGCGCTGCCCCGGAAGTAAGTAACCGGCCCCGAGGCGGGCACGAAACCCGCCCCGCCGCCGGCCCGGAGCTTCCCCCGGTATCGACGCCAGTGACACACAAGGTGGCAATTCGATGAGCCGTCCATTGGGTATCGCCGCGATTGGATATGCATTTATGGGCAAAGCGCACTCGCACGCCTGGCGCAACGTGGGAGCGTACTTCGACGGCCCCGCCATCGAGCAACGCGTCCTTGTGGGCAGGGACACCGCCCACGTATCCGAAGCTGCGGCCCGCTACGGTTGGGCGGAATCGGCGATAGACTGGCGCCAGGTCATCGAACGCGACGATGTGGACATCGTGGACATTTGCGCCCCTGGATGGCTGCACGCAGAGATAGCGATCGCCGCACTACAAGCCGGGAAGCACGTGCTGGCCGAAAAGCCACTCTCGAATACGCTGGCTGAGTCCGAAGCTATGGTTTCCGCCGCACAGGCTGCCCGGGAGCGGGGAGTGCAATCCATGATCGGGTTCAACTACCGGCGCGTGCCCGCGCTGGCGTACGCGCGGCAACTCATCGCCGCTGGCCGGCTCGGCAAGGTCCTGCAGGTCCGCGCTTCTTACCTGCAGGACTGGCTGACCGACTCGAGCGCCCCGATGAGCTGGCGGCTCCGAAAGGAGACCGCAGGATCCGGCGCGCTGGGGGACATCGCTTCGCACGCAATCGATCAGGTTCAGTACCTCCTGGACGACGCCGTCACTGAAGCCTCCGGGCGCCTGCATACCTTCATCGGCCGCCGTCCTGGCCCGGACGGCGTGGAGGAAGTCACGGTCGACGACGCTGTCTGGGCCACCCTTTCCCTCGCTGGCGGGGTCGTCGCATCGGTGGAGGCTTCCAGGGTGGCAACGGGCCGAAAGAACTCGCTCCGGATTGAGGTGTACGGCTCGTCCGGATCACTCGCCTTCGACCTCGAGCGGCTCAACGAGCTCGAGTTCCTCGACGCGACAAACCCCGCCGCGGAGCAAGGCTTCAGGCGAATCGTTGTCACCGAGCCGGAACAGCCATACGTTAGTGCGTGGTGGCCGCAGGGCCACGTGCTTGGTTGGGAGCACACCTTCACCCACCAGATCGGTGATTTTCTTGCCGCGATCCGGGACGGCAACCCGCCGTCCCCGTCGTTCGAGGACGGGCTGCAGGTCCAGCGGGTCCTGGCCGCGATCGAAGAATCAGCAGCTGCCAAGTCAGGTGTCGTCCACATCTGATAACCCTGCAGCTGCAGTGGCTCAGTCCCCGCCCGATTATGGGCGACTGGAACGGCCGGCGGCGGGGCGCCGGGAGGGAGGGTGTCGCGTCTAACCACACGACGCCCTCCTTTGCAACGAAATCCAGATATGAGCGGTACTGTCCCGGCAGGTTGATGACAGGGGAATTTATTTGGCGTTATACGAGGACCTCCGGGTGTGTGTTGCTTGTCGAGAGCGAACACAAACCAGGAGGTCCTCGTGTCCCACCGCAACGCGTTTTTGGCCTATTCGGGGCGTCCGCATCTGGCCAGCGTCATAGGGGTTGGTCGCTGGCCGTTGCGCCCGGGCTGCTGAGCGGTTCAACGTTCTGGTCCCAGCGGGTGCGCGCTGGTCCCGCCGCTACCGGGAGTTCGCTGAAGCTGGCCTGGAGGATCGCAGGAGCTGGCCACTGACCTGTCCGCACCGGACCCGGACGCGCAATGAGTCGAGCCTTGGGCAGCGACTGGCTTTTGGCAGCGCTTTTTGGCAACTTGCGGGACCACTGGCGGAACAGTTTGCCGATAGCCTCCATCGGCGCCGCGAACTTCCAAGTGAACTGGCTGCGGTCCTTCTGCACGGAAGCACTTGCCTCGGGGGATCCCGCTGTTCCTTGTTGAAAGTTCTTCCAAGTCGACCTGCAGCTCACAGGCGTCCGTTGTGAGATCGGAAGCTACTTGGCGATTTGACGACTAATGTGAGATGGCGAACCAGCGGCGATGACCACAGTCGCCCAGCGGGGGGATTCACCATCCGTTCCCCGTTATCCAAAATAGGGGAGCATTGGCTTCTGGCGTCTCTTGTGGTCAGTGTTGGCTGGGCGTAACGTCCGCAGCATACGGGTTGCCTTTGGAGGCCTCCATGCGGGTGCTGCTACGCGATTTCATCTCCATGACATCAGTGTTGTCCGTTTGCCTCGGCCTTTCGGCGTGCACTGCCACCGAAACGTCATCCCCCGCACCAACTACGGAGGCTCGCACGGTCCCACCGGTGCCCACGGTCCCACCGCTGCCGGACAGCGGCGACATCGACCCCGGTACATACCTCGTCACCAGCTTCAAAGAGAATTTCGAGATCACCGTCCCAGACGGCTGGGTGAGTGAAGACGGCGATGGCCTGGGAAAGGACGACCCGGATCACCCGGATGACTTGGGGGTCTTCGTCGGTTGGTGGCCCTCCAACCATGTGCCGAGGGACGCATGCAAGTGGCAGGGCTCGCTCGTGGAGGTCAATCCGTCGGCCAAGGCCTTCGTCGATGCGATGACGGCGCAGACGTCAACGGCCAGCACCCCTCCCGTCGAGGTCATGGTGGGCGATTACTCCGGGGTCGAGTTCGACCACTCCGTGGAGGGCGACGTGGACATCAAAGCCTGCGACAACGGTCAGTTTTGCGTCCACTCAGGATATTCGAACCTATGCACACGCTGGTACTCGAGCACTGCTGAGCGGGAAACCTACCGGGTGGTCAATCTGGACGGCCATCGCGCTATGTTCTGGGTGGTCCAATTCCACGAATCGATTAATCCGGAGCTGACAAGGGAGGCACGCGCCGTCTTCGACTCGATCGTGTTCAAGCTCCGAGAAGTGTCCAGCTGATGCGATAGGCGATCGCAAGCCGAACATACGGCACGATTGGCATGCCGAGCCACGCGGAAGACGGCAGCTTGTATAAGCACTGTCTCCGCTGTGGAAAGGACCACAATGAGCGCCAGCGGGGAGACGGCAACTTTAGCGCTTGGTGAGGTGGGTAAAACCGAGGCAACGCTGTTCAGGTCATCGCCCGCCTGCCGACGGCTACTGCCCTCTCCGTGGACATCCAGTGCTGGACGCCATCGCCTTCCACCAGGACATCCTGGGCGCCGACGACCCGGCCAGCTTCTTCACCATCCCCGGCTGAGCCTTCCTCTGCTGGTCCTCAGCAGCATTGAGAACTAGCAATTGCTGGTTTCGCCGCGACTGGACGAGGGCCATCATTGGATTGCCGGAGTGGCTGCTGCAGCGATTGGAGAAGGTTATGCGCAAGGCACTGCTGTGCAAGCTGAACATTCAACACGACTGGCATGTCGAACACGCCGAAGACGGCAGCCTCTACAGCCGCTGCCGTCGGTGCGGCAAGGGCGACGATGACCACGGCGGCGGGCGTCGCCGCGGCGAGTTCAGTAGATGGCTGGGATTGAGTGGATGGCTGGGGCCGACCGGAGGAGGCGGCGGATTTGGTTAGCGGACAACCCCGCCAGCTTCTTCACGCTCGTGAGTAGGCGGCTGAAGGCCAGGTGGAGTGGTCGAATCCGCCGCAGCCAGAGCGATCTCGACTTGCGCATACATGGGTTCCGGCGCTAGGCCGATGCCGGACTGTCATAGTGGTGCCACTGCCAGTACCGTCCGTGTCACGCGAGGGCCATCATTGAAATTGCCAGATACGCGGACGGGAGAAGGCCATGAAGGCCCTGTTGTGCAAGCTGAATATCAGCCATAAATGGCATGTCGAACACGCCGAAGACGGCAGCTTGTATAAGCGCTGTCTCCGCTGCGGAAAGGACGACGATGAGCGCCAGAGGCGAGGAGGAGAGTTCAGTGGCTGGGTAGGACCAGTCGGAGGAGGCGGGATCTAAACAGCCTTAGGGTGGCAACAGAACCGCCACGGATCTGCTGATTCTTGTTCCGGTCCCCATCATTGAATGGCAAGCAGGGTTCGATACCCGAGCCTGCGCAGGTTCTCCCGTTCCTGGTGTGCCGTCTGAGCGAGCACGGCCTTTCTCAGCTGGCCGGCTTGCAGATGCGGTCCAATGCCTCGTTGAGTGAAGACTCGATTCGGCCGTTCAGGTAGTCGCGCTTGTCGCGCGTGGAGGGGTCCTCTAACTCGGTAGGCATTGGTGGTGTTGTGACTGTCATCGCGGCCTGGTACCGCCCGTCTCCGCTGCTGACTACGACGGTCTGGTATTCCCAGAACGAGCCCCGGCCCTCGTGCCGCGAGTTTTTCGAGCATCCGTCCGCATGCTCCCATACGCCCAGCCCGTACGGACGGAAGCTGGGGCTGGTCTTCATCTCCCGCAGGGACGACGCTGAGACCGCCCGTCCCTGGAATATTCCGGCCATGAGGAGGTTCAGGTCCTCCATCGTGGAGACAGCGCCGCCGGCCGGGTTGCCGACCGCGAAGGTGTTGTCTGTGGTGTCTACCCGTTCACCGCGCAGGGTCACGTAGCCGTGCAAAAGACCGGCTTCGTGAGGGTCAATGCGGTCCAGGCTGGTGTTCTTCAAACCGAGAGGGCCTAAGACCTCCTCCTGCAGTACTTGGACGAAGGGCTTGTGCCGCAGCGTCTGGATGAGGAGGCCGAGTGCGAGGTAATTGGTGTTCGAGTACTTGAAAGACCCGACATCGGCAGAGGTCCAGGGGAGGGTCCCTGCCAGTTGCAGGCCCCGCTCCATCGTGAGTGTTTGGCTCAGCACAGGGCGGAAGTCAACATCCTTCGGCAGAGCATCGTTGACCTCGGGCATTCCGGACGTGTGGCTCAGCAGCTGTCTTACGGTGATGGGACCCGGAGGCTTAAGCGTGGATGTAAACCCGGGAATGACGTCATTCACGGGATCGTCCAGGCTGATGAGGTTGTCGTCCACGAGCTTCAGCGCGGCCACGGCCGTCATCGTCTTGGTGACGCTGGCGACCTCCGCCCGGTCCGTGGGCTGAGCCGGCGCCCTGGTCTCGAGGTCGCGCACGCCGTAGGCCCTGGACCACTCGCCCTCGGGCCAGCGGATCTGGACGACGGCGGCCACCGCGCCTTCGTCCATGAACAGCTGGACCTGATTTTCCAAGGAAGCGAAGGGGCTGGGCGAGCTCGATGGCTGTGCGGGCTCATCGTTGGAATAGGTACAGCCAGAGACAAGGAGGACGACTGCGAGCGACGCCCGCCTCAATACGTAATTCTTCGTGCTCATTGCCGGATCCGCTCGGGACGAGATGACAGGTTAGCGGCCGCCCACGGCACCACGTCCGGCCAAACTTGTGGCGGCACCGTCGCCCCAGCCCCTCAATCTTAGGACTGAGCGGCGCGGTGGGAAATCCTTCGCGCAGCAGCCCAGCCTCGGGGCGGCGACCCGTAGCATGCGGCAAAGAGGCGGGTGACGTCACAGTCCGCAGATCCTTGACTGCCTTCATACTGCGCCCGGGTCGGCGATCGTCCGTTGTCACGTTCCGGTGCGCCTGGAGGACATCGCGGACCCAGGTCCACTCATGCGGGCCGTAGCGATCGTTGTTGACGTGATGGAGTTCGGCCTCGCCGCTGAACATGCTGACGAAGTACTGCATACCCTGCCACGCGCGGAGGAGTTCGCTAACAATGCGCTGGCCGAGGTCACCGGTGGCTCCGGCGAAGAGAACGGTGACGGCAGTGACGATGTGCTCGTCTCGGTAAGGATGGGCGCTGCAGCCCGATAGGAGCAGCCGCCCCGAATTGTCCAAGTAGACGCCGTTCGAGCCGGGCCTTCCTGCAGAAAAAGTACTCGGCGACGAAGCAGTGGACTGCCCGTTGAATTGGCCGGCAAGAGCTAAGTCCGTCTCCCTGATGTCCTTAAAACAGCGGCCAGGGCACCGCGGGCATCCCACCTCTGGGAGCAGGGAACCGCCGTGTCATCCGCAACCGGGCGCAGCGCGCCACGAGCGACGCAATTTCTTCGGCGCTGAGCAGGTCCGCCAGCCTTCGGCCCAGCTCACCGTCCAGTCCTGCGCTGACACGGTCGATGCCCTCAAGTTCCTCGGCCGTCAGGGCGTCTCCCAGCCACCCCCACAGCACCGTGCGCAGCTTGTGCTCACTGTGAAAGGTGAGCCCGTGGTCCACGCCGTGCCGGTGCCCGTGCGGCATGGCAAGGATGTGGTCGCCTTTGCGGTCAGCGTTGTTGACGACGACATCGAACACCGCCATGCGTCTGAGCTCCGGTGTGTCTTCGTGGACGAGAGCGACCATCCGCCCCGTTTCATCCTGACCCTCGAGGACCTGTTTCCACCCGATCTCCGGAACGTCGTCCGCCGCAACGAGATCCACCGCGTTCTGGTCGGGGTCAGTCTCCTGCCACAGCTGCACCATTCCGTGGCCCAGGGGACCATCGCGGAGCCAGGTGCGTGGCACCACGTTCCAGCCCAGGACCTCAGAAACCAGGTAGGCGGCAACCTCCCGGTGGGCAAGGAAGCCCTCGGGGAAATCCCACAGCGGTTTCTCGCCGGCTATCGGCTTATAAACGACCGTGGTGTCGCCGATGGTCCCCACGAAGGTGGCATTCGACGCCGTCGTGATGCGCCCGGTGAGCGTCAGCTCGCCAGTCAGCAGGTCGGGTGCCGGCATCAAACCTCGGGCAGGGTGCAGACATGCCCGTCGGCGTCCATGGGATAACCGCAGATCGGGCATGCTGGACGTCCCGCGCCCACCACCTCAAGGGTCCGCTTGGCGAATGCGCGGGCGGTGCCAACCGGCATCCGCACCAGCAGCATTTCCGGCGCGTCAGCGCCGTTTCCATCAAGCGGTTCGTCGTCTTCGTCAGCATCGAGGTCGGTGAGCGGGTATGCCTCTATGACCACCTGCGCCGTCGTCGGATCCCAACCCAGGGTCATGGCGCCGGTTCGAAACTGCTCCTCGACGGCCTCAAGCGGGTCGTTATCCACGAGTTCGATGGGAGTACCCGTGGGAATGCTGAAGGGGTTGCCCTCGAGGGTGATGAGCTGATCCAGGATTTCGTCAATCTTCCCGGCGAGTTCGGCGGACTGTTGCTTCTCGAGGGCGATGCTCACAATTTGCTTGCCGGTGCGGACCTGCAGGTAGAACGTGCGTGCCCCCGGGAGGCCGACGGTGCCGATGACGACCCGGTCAGGCCAGGCAAACTCGTGAACGCGTGTGGGCATGTGAGTATTTTAGGCACATGAGGTTCACTTCGCCGTTTGCCCTGGCCCGCCGCCCACCGGCGCATCCCCGGACTTGATGCCGTTCGACAGCCACGACAGGTCCCCGGCGTCCGTGTTTGTCGCATAGACGCTGGGCCGCACAGCACCATAATGCACGATCGATACGGAGGCAGGGCCCACGTTAATGCGCTGGAACAGGTCGAGGTGCATACCGAACGCGTCGGCGAGGATCGATTTGATGATGTCACCGTGGCTTACTGCCGCCCACACGGCTCCTGGCCCGTATTCGGCTTCGAAGGCTGCATCGTGGCGCCGGACTGCTGCTACCGATCTGGCCTGCATTGCCGCCATGGATTCACCGCCGGGAAAAACGACGGCGGACGGCTGCGACTGCACAGCCGCCCAAAGGTCTTCGGTGGCGAGATCACTAAGCATGCGGCCCTGCCACTGGCCGTAATCGCACTCCGTGAGATCGGGATCGGTCGGCGCAGAAGGATTACCCGCCTGGCGATCGAGGATGAGCTGGGCGGTTTGCCGGCAACGCTCGAGGGGACTCGATACCACCCCGGCCAAGGGCACGGCCGCGAGCCGGTCTCCCGTCAAAGCTGCCTGCTCACGCCCGATCTGGTCCAACGTGACGCCGGCCGCCCGACCGGCCAACAGTCCAGCGGCGTTGGCAGTGGTGCGGCCGTGCCGCACGAGGATAAGTGTCGCCATCCATACAGCCTAACCAGCCTCCTCCGGCGAATTCCGGCGTCGATTCGATTGGTTCGGAAATCCGCGGCTACCGGTGGAGACGCTCCCGCCAGTCCGCCGGTACCTTCTCTGCCGGCGCAGGTGAGGGCTGGTCTATGGGCCTGGACTGGGGATCCGGAAGCCGTGGGCCGCGGAAGAACTTTTTTGTGGTGTGCTCGTAGAACCAGTTCTCGCCAGGCTCAAAGGATCTCATCACAGGGTGCACTGCGGTGCGGGCATGGGCACTGGCATGTTGTGAGGGCGATGAATCGCAGCATCCGATATGGCCGCATTGGGCGCAGCGGCGAAGATGCAGCCACCAGCCTGGGCCATCACCGCTGAGGCACTCCATGCACCCTGTTCCACTGGGCGTGGCGGCGAGGCTGATTCCCGGAACAGGGCGGTCCTCCATGGAGTCCTCCATTTCAATCCCTCCGTTTCTTCACAAGTACAGGTCATCCCGCTTGCCGCTGGTTGAAGCAATTCTGGCACTATCCCCGCGCCCTTGGAACGACAAATCAGGGCCTCAAACACGGGATCTGATAGGACTCTGGCTTCGGTGGTCAAGGACCGCCTTGGAGGTAAGAATCACCCTTGTCCCCGGTGTCGCAGCGCGAGTATCGTGAGCGCCACCGAACCATTGAACCGGAAAGACGGCGGCTATGGATGACCCGGTTCCGATCATGCTGATTGCCACCACGGACGCGACCTCCCGGCGCATTCTTGGGGATGAGTTACGTCGACGGTACGGTGCCGACTATGAGGTGGTGGCGTGCGACGGCCACGCGCACGGCCGGGCGGTGCTGGAGGGGCTTCGCCGTTGGAATCGCCAGGTGGCCCTCATCCTTGGGTGCTACGGACCAGCCGACCGCGGGGGACTTGATTTCCTGCGGCGCGCCTATGGCTTTCACCCGGCCGCCAAACGTGGCGTCGTGGTGACATGGGGTGACTTCGCAAGCGCCCCGACTGTCTTCCACGCCGTGGCACAGGGGTACGCCGAACTGGTGATCATACGTCCCGAACGATTGCGCGACGAGGAATTCCATGGGGCTATTACCGACGCCCTCGACGACTGGCACCTGGCCCAGGGGGTCGGGTTCGAGGCGGTCCGGCTGATCGGGGAGGTAGGCGACGAAAGGACGCACACCTTGCGTGACTCCTTGAGCCGGAACCACATCCCCGCGGTCTTCCACCCTGTAGGGTCCGAGACCGCGCAACGGACGCTGGAGAGCCTGGACCTGCGCGACCCCGCGCTGCCGGTCATGGTGCTTGAGTTCACCGCTCCGCCAATTGTCCTGGAGAACCCCACTGACCTGGAGATCGCCGAAGCGATGGGGGTGACCCGGCCGCCACCGGCGGACAAGATCTTCGACGTAGTGGTGGTTGGAGCTGGGCCCTCCGGTCTCGCGACCGCCGTTTATGCTTCCTCCGAGGGCCTCTCCACCATGGTGGTGGAAGGAGAGGCTGTGGGTGGCCAGGCCGGCACCAGTTCGCTCATCCGGAACTACCCGGGCTTCTCCCGCGGTGTGAGCGGCGCCCACCTGGCCTACCGTTCCTTCCACCAGGCCTGGACCCTGGGCACGGACTTCCTGTTCCTGCGGAAGGTGCAGGGGCTCCACATGGACGGGACACTGTACGCCGTGTCGATCTCCGATGGCAGCGTGGTGCATTCCCGCACAGTCGTGGTGGCCACCGGAGTGGACTACCGCCGGCTCGGCATACCCCAGTTGGAGGACCTGGTTGGCAGAGGCGTTTTCTACGGGGCCACAGTCTCCGAGGCGCCGTCAATGGCCGGGAAGCATGTATGTGTCGTGGGCGGCGGTAACTCGGCCGGACAGGCGGTTCTGCACCTTGCCAGGTATGCGAAGAAGGTGACACTGCTGGTACGCGGACCCACACTTTCGGCCAGTATGTCGGAGTACCTCATCTCCCAGCTCGAAGCCACCCGGAATGTGGCGATCCGCTTTGGCACCGCCATCGTAGGGGCCCGCGACCAGGATGGTTTCCTCGCCGCCGTCAAGGTAGCCGCATCCGGAGCGGCCGATACAGTCCCGGGCGAGGAGATCGAAGCGGGCGGCTTGTTTGTGTTGATCGGTTCGGTGCCGCGGACCTCCTGGCTGCCCGCAACTGTGGAGCGGGATCCGGCCGGATTTCTGCTCACGGGCGGCAGGGATGTCAGCTACGGCGGGTCCGCAGGGGCGGACAGGGCCCCATTGGCGCTGGAAACCAGCATGCCTGGCATCTTCGCGATTGGCGACGTGCGGGCGGGTTCCATCAAGAGAGTGGCTACCGCAGTGGGGGACGGCGCCACCGTGGTCTCGATGCTTCATGCGTACCTGGCCGAAAACCCTCTGCCGGCCTCATCTACTGCCCCTAATGGGGCAGCCGCGCCCGGGGAACTGGCCCGGTGATGTCCGCTTCAACTGAAGCTGCACCGTTGATCCCGCCGATGCGGTGGCTGCTCTATGTCGCTGCGTTCCTCGTGTTCCTGGCCGGGCTCGTGCTGTTCGTCTTTCCGCTCCAGACTGATGAGTTCTTCGCGTGGACTGTCAATCCACCCATGACCGCGGTCTTCCTCGGCGCGGCATACTGGTCGAGTGCCGGCCTGGAGGTGACGGGCGCCCGGTCGGCGGGATGGAATTCAGCGAGGCTGGCTGTCTGGCCCGTGTTCATCTTCACTGCATTGACTTTGGGAGTCACCCTGCTCCATATCGATCGCTTCCACCTGGCTTCAAATGCTGCCCCCACTGCCCGGATTGCCACGTGGGCGTGGCTGGCTATCTATGCCCTGGTGCCCGTGGCGATGCTCATCATCAGCAGGATGCAGATCCGGTCGCGGCGCCCCGCCCCAAAATCCGTAGCAGCGGGACCGCCAGTGCTGCCCCCTGCGCTCCGGCTGCTCCTGGCGGGAATCGCCGGGGTACTGCTGTTGTATGGCGTGGCGCTCCTGGCAGTACCCACGCTCGCCGCGCGCTGGTGGCCGTGGACACTGTCCGAACTGACAGCGCGGGCCATCGGGGCGTGGCTGGTCGGTCTGGGATGGGCGGCCGCCCAGGGCCAGTTCAGCCGCGACCTCCGCACCGTCCGCCCAGTGGCCATGACCTCCGTTGCATTCGTTCTTCTTCAGGCGCTTGCACTGCTGCGGTATGGCGGCGCCCTCGCATGGCCCAGCGGACCGGCGATCGCCTTCGTAACCGTTCTACTTGCCATTGGAGTGGCCGGCGGGTGGGCACTGGCGCTATCGCGTTGGACGACTTCCCGGGGCCCGGCTGCTCCTGCTTGATTGGAAGGGTCCCTATGCCGCGCACAGGGCGCCGGGTCTTCCCTGAGCCAGCATTGATAGGCTCGCGGCATGGAGGGATGGGACCGGGGCAGCCTGTCTGCGCCCCAAGCCGAACTGGTGGCACGGTGGCTGGGCGTGCCGGAACTCGTTGAGGACTTGTCATGGGGACTGACGGACACGAAGGTCCTCAAGGTCCATGCCCGTGGCCAGGCGAGAATTGTGAAGGCCGCTGGCCCGGACAATCATCACCTTCACCGGGAGATCACGGCCTATGCCTCCTATACCCGCCCGCTCCTGGCTGCCGGCCGCGCCCCGCTCATGCTGCACTCGAGTCGGCCCGCGAACGTTCTGGTCCTCGAATATCTCGACGGGGACCTGGTGGAAGGCACTGCAAACGAACTGGACAGGGGACTGCACCGCCAGGCCGGGCAGCTGTTGAGCATGCTCCACGCAGAGGAACACCGGGTGGACGACCACTATGAAGCCCAAGCCACGCAGAAAGCCCTGAGCTGGCTTGACCGCCGCCACAGGATTGATCCGAGACTGGAACGGGACATCCGGCGGCACCTGATGGATTACCGTCCTTCGCAGGTCAGGGTTGTTCCGACCCACGGCGACTGGCATCCGCGAAACTGGGTCAGTCATGAAGGGCAGCTCAAGGCGATAGACTTCGGCCGGTTCGACTTCCGGCCGGCCGCGAGCGACTTCTGCCGGCTTGCCGTGCAGCAGTGGCAGAAGGACCCGGCCCTCGAATCGGCATTCCTGGACGGGTACGGAGAGGATCCGCGGGCGCAGGATCCGTGGCGGATCGAATTGCTGAGGGAAGCAGTGGGCACGGCCGTGTGGGCTTTTCTTGTGGGCGACACGGCGTTCGAAGCCCAGGGCCATCGCATGCTGGGTGAGGCCCTGCTGAACTTCTAGGCAGCAAACTCCGGGCGACGAACTCACCGAGCCGGCCCCAGGGCTGGGTAACGCAGCGCTACTCCACCAAGGAGTAGGAAGAGCCCGAGGGCGTGCGCTCCAGTAGTCCAAAGTCGACCAGGTAGCGGCGCAGCAGCACAACGTCGTCGGTATAACTGAGGAGCCGTTCGTTGACTTGCCTCTCTGTTAGCTTTTCTCCGGGCGCAATGACTTCACCCGCAATCCTGGCAAGGAGCTCCCGCCGATCCGCAACGTTCGCCGGGTACCGTTCGATCCGGCCGAGCCGCAGGAACTTGTCGAGTCCCGTCCGGGGCTGCCGGCGTGGCTGCTGGACGAGCAAGTCGCCGAATATCGAGTCCGACGCTACCAAGTCGCCTGACGCCTGCTGCTCCACGAGCCCGGCTTCGAGAAGGCCAGCGATGGCCCGGTTCCGCCGCTGCTCTTTTACTTCAGGCAGGATGTCGGCAGGCGCAGCCCCGAGCACAATCTGGGCGTAGGCAATCCGGGCATCGCCGTTGCCGAGCGTTCCCAGGACCCGGCGCCAATGGGGGCCGCTCATTCTCCTGCTTTCGGCCACGTCAGTTTTTTCCTTTGCCGGCCAGCGAAACCATATGTGTCAGTGGGTGATCAGAGATCGTAGCCCTGAAGCTCCTGTTCCCGGAACCCCCTGCAGGAGTGTTCGGACCCGGCGGGACGTGTGGCCCTGTTGCTGGCCAGCCACCACCCGCACACTTGACGGATGCCAACCTGGGACTGGCCTTCCCAAACTTGAACTTTCCCCAGTCGCCATGGCCCAGGCGTTCCCAGATATCCTGCTCCCCGGCCATTTTGAACACTTCGGACCACGACGGGGGTTGTTTGTCCCAGCCGAGGGCCGCCGTCATGGTCTCCGGTTCCCCCGGTGCGAATGCAAATGATGAAACTGACCCGCGGCGATCAGACCGCAGTTGCGCCTTGCCCTGCCCCAACAACTGGATACGCCTTTCGAGGATAACCCCGAAGTATGCGATCTGTGGGTGCCCTCACAGAATTTCGATCAGCCTTGTGATGTTCCGCATCAATCAAAGGATTACCGGGGAGACCGCAGGCCTTCCACGGAGTCAGCCGACGACGTCGAGCGCCACGAGGTGCGCGCCCTCACCGTGGGCGAAAATCGCCAGCGTCGTGCCCGCCAACGACGGGAACACCAGATCCGTTACCGTGGCCAGGCCCTCCTGGGCAAACACCTCCACCGAGCAGCGGTCGAGGTAGACACGCAGCCGGAGGCGGCCGTCCTGCAGGGGAACCGCCACGGCTTCAATAGACGGGAAAGCTCCATGGAAACTGACGTTCCCCGACTCCCGGCGGTCAAGCCTGAGTATTCCCTCCGCCACGTCATAGCTGACGACGGTGCGTTCGGTATCCGCGCTCCGCACCAGCAGCCCCACGCTGTCCGCAGTGCCCGGCCGGAACTCAACATCAATCCGTGCCACCTCTGCCGCAGCAGGCAGTGCCAAAAGACCAGGTGCCAAGGCCTGCGGTCCAAGCTGCAACTGTGCGGATTCAAGCCCGGGAAACGGATCGATGGCCTGCTGCCGCAGCGCCGGCTTCCCGTCCACGCGGGTGAGTGAGACTTCACGTGGCAGGGACATGGCGCTTCGCCACTCTCCGGTGGGCGTCTCCCGGGCATAGTCCCAGTTGTTCATCCAGCCGATCATGACGCGGCGCCCATCGGGCATGTTGCTGAACGAGACGGCGGCATAATAGTCCCGTCCCCAGTCCAGCCAGCCGTACTCGCGCATGCGCGAACCGTCGCTCTGCAGGCCCTCCGTGACGGTCGACCCGGACCGGAACGCCACGCCGTCGAAGGTTCCAAGGAAGTACTGCCCCGCTGAGCCGCCGGCGACACCGCCCGGGTTGATGTTCACGATGAGCACCCACCGGCTGTCCTGCGGATTCCCGTCGACGGGCAGCTCGAAAAGGTCCGGGCACTCCCACACTCCGCCGGTGGCATTGGCGGGTCCGAAAGTGCTCAGGTGTTCCCACGCTTTCAAATCATCGGACTTGTACAGCACCACCTGGCGCTGCACCGCCTCCACGGCGACCATCACCCAGTAACTGCCCGCGTCCCCGTCGTACCAAAAGACCTTCGGGTCCCGGAACTCCGCCGATGCGCGGTCCAGGACTGGGTTGCCGTGGTACTTGGTCCAGGTCAGCCCCTCGTCCAGGCTGTACGCCAGAGACTGGGCCTGCCGGCCGGCCAGCGGGGAGGCATCGGTATAGGCGCTGGTGTACACGGCGACGAGCGGGGGGTTAGCGGGCGTGCCGAAGCCGCTTGTATTGAGTTCGTCGAACACGGCCGAGCCGGAAAAGATCGCTTCGTGCTCATCGCATGCAATCGCCACCGGCTGCTCGTCCCAGTTCAGCAGGTCCCCGGACGTGGCGTGTCCCCAGGACATGTTGCCCCACTCCGGGCCGAAAGGATTGTGCTGGTAGAAGAGGTGGTAGGTGCCGTTCAGGTACACCAGCCCGTTCGGATCGTTAAGCCAGTTGCGCTCAGAGGTGTAATGCCATTTGGGCCGGAAAGGGTCCGGGGTGGACACCGAAGGTGCGCCTGCCGCCGTCGTCAATGTCTTCATGCTCAGCCCTTCACGCCGCTGGAGGCGATGCTGTTGACGAACGAACGCTGGAAGGCGATGAAGAGCACCACCACCGGGACCGTAATCAGGGATGCGTAGGCCATCACCTCGCCCCACGAGACGTTCAGCTGGAAGAAGTACTGGATGCCGATCATCACAGGCCGCAGTTCCTCGGACTGGACCACCATGAGCGGCCAGAGGTAGGAGTTCCAGGCCGGCAGGAAGGTCAGGATCGCCACCGTCGCCGTGGCCGGGCCTGCCAGGGGCATGACCACCTGGCGGTAAATCTTGAACCAGCCGGCACCGTCGATCCGGGCTGCTTCATCCAGTTCCTTGGGGATGGACTCAAAATACTGGTGATACAGGTAGATGGAGAACGCGTTGGCGATGAACGGAATGATCTGGACCTGGTAGGTGTCCAGCCAGCCCTTGGAGAACTCGAGGCTGAAACCGTTCAGCTCAAAGTAGGGGAGCTGGTTGACCCACCACACCAGGGGCAGGGCCAGGGTCTGGAACGGCACGATCAGGGTGGCCAGGATCGCGGTGAAGACGATCTTCTTACCCTTTACCTGCATGCGGGACAGGGCGAAGGCGCACACGCTGTTGACGAAGATCCCCAGCACCACGGTGACGGCGGAGACGCCCACCGAGTTGAGCAGGAAGCGTGCCGCCGGGACACGGTCGAACACGGCGGCGTAGTTGTCGAAGGAGATGTTGCCCACCGGCAGGAACGCCGCAAGCGATGACATGTCGCCGAAGATCTGCTGGTCCGGCTTCAAGGAGGACACGAGCATGAAGACTATGGGGAAGGCAGCGACGACGGCGAAGAGGACGCGCACCAGCATGGTGCCGGCGCTCCTGAAAAGCAGTTGGTTTTTCATGTCAGTCTTTCTCCCGCGTGAGGTAGCGCTGCACCGCGGAGACGATCAGTACAAGGACGAAGAACACCAGCGAGATGGCGGATGCATAGGAGGTTTCCTGCTGCCGGTAGCCGGACCGGACGGCCTCGTAAACGATGGTGGTGGTTGAATCCATCGGGCCGCCCTGCGTCATCACACTGATCTGGTCGAACAGGCCCAGGGCCTGGATGGTGATGGTGACCAGGACCAGGCTGCGGGTGTGGAACAGCCCGGGCCACGTCACGTACCGGAATTGCTGCCATCGGCTGGTGCCGTCCAGCTGCGCCGCCTCGTACAGCTCGCCGGAAATGCCCTGCAGCCCCGCCAGCCAGATGATCATATGGAAGCCCGCGGCCTGCCAGATGGACAGGATGATGATGGCCGGCATGGCGGTAATGGGGTCGCCCAGCCAGTCAGGTCCTTTGATCAGGCCGAAGCTGACGGTGGAGAGAATCTCGTTGATCAGGCCGTCCTTGCGGTACATGAACAGCCACAGCAGCGAAACCACCACCATGGAGGTGACCACCGGCAGGAAGTACACGGTACGGAAGAAGTTCACGCCCCGGAACTTCTTGTTGATCAGGAGCGCCATCACCAGGGCCAGGCCTGACTGCACCGGGACAATCACCACGGTGAAGTAGGCCACGTTGAGCAGTGCCCGGTAGAACGTGGGGTCCGTGAAGAGCCGTGCGAAGTTGTCCACTCCCACGAATTCGACGGGACGGGGTGAAATGAGCCTGGCGTTGGTGAAGGCCAGGCCGAAGCCGAGGATGGCCGGGATGAAGACGAAGGCCAGCAGCAGCACTGCTGCCGGGGCGATCATGCCCCAGCCGCTGAGCTGGTCGCGGCGGAAGCCTGGGCGGCGGCGTGCGTTGGTTTTGGCGTCCGACGGCGGCGGGGCGGGTTTTGATGCTTCGGGAACGCGGGGACGGGTGGGGAGGGGAACAGTTGCCATGGGATTCTCCGATCGACCGGGCCTGGGAGGCCTGCACCGTTGGGTACGGGCCTCCCGCGGGTCCGGCTATTTCTTGTAGCCGCCGTTGGACTTGATGTTGGCGTCGATCGCCTTCACGGCCTTGTCCAGGGTTGACTGGGCGTCTGCCCCGTTGAGGATGTCCTGTGTGGCTTTCCCGAATTCGGTGGCGATGAAGGGGTACGCGGGGGTCTCCGGCCGCATCACCGCGTAGTTGCGGGAGAAGTCCATGAAGATCCGGTTGGCCCCGCCTTCGGCGAAGGCCGGGATCTGGGCGGCAGCCTCGTTGCTGGCGGGAATGGCGCCCGTTGCCTTGGCCACCGCCGCAATGTTCTCCGGTTTCAGTGAATAGGAGAGGTAGTCCATGGCCGCTTCGGAGTTGCTGCAGCCGCTGGTGACGCCCCACTGCCAGGAGGCGCCGCCGATCTTCGGGCCCTTGCCCAGGTCCACCGGCGGCATGACCACCAGGTCATCGCCCAGTGCTGCCTTGGCCTTGTCCGCAGCCCAGGAGCCGGTATACACGATGGCGCTCTTGTTGTTCAGGAAGTCCTGGGTGGAGTCCTTGCCGCTCTTCTTGGCCATGAAGCCCTGGTCGGCCAGGCCGCGGAACCAGCCGGCCCACTCCACTGCCTTGTCGCCGTTCAGCACGCCATCGGCGCTCTGGAAGCCGTCCCTGTTCACCAGGTCGCCACCGAAGGACTGCAGGAACGGGGAGTAGGCATACGGCAGCCATTCGCCGGTCCCGGCAGTGCCGATGTCCAGGGGATAGTCCCATTTGCCCAGCGCCTTGAGTTTGGTAAGGGCTTCCTGGAACTCTTCCTTCGTCCACGGCTGTTCGACGGTGGCAGCACGGACGCCGGCAGCCTTAAGGTCCGAGGCGCGTGCCATCATGGCCAACGCGACGTCGTAGTAGCCAACCGCGTAGGGTTTTCCGTCCCATTCCGCCACGGTGCTGGGCAGCTGCTTGGAGAGGTCCGCGCCCAGTTCCAGCGGCTTAAGGTAGCCGGCCCAGGCCCAGTTGGGGACGTTGGGGCCGTCTATGTCCACAATGCATGGCAGCTTCCCGGCCGCAGCTGCGGAGACCACGGAGTCGTTGTATGAGTCCTGGGGGAAAGCCTGGACCTTGATCTTCACCTTGTCCTGGCTGCCGTTGTAGGAGTCGACGATCTTTTGGACGGCGGCCAGTTCATCGGGGTTGCCTGCGTTGTGGGTCCACAGCGCAATTTCGCCGGATCCTTCCGTGGAGGAGGAGGCACTGCCCTTTCCGCAGCCGGCGAGGGTGGCAGTGAGTGCGGCTGCGGCTATGCTGGTCGCGAGGACCTTGGTGAGCGTCTTGTTCATGGGTCGGTCTTTCTGCTTGGACACAGTGGAGGGATTGATGGGGTCCTGCCGGGAACGCGGCCGCTGCAACGGCTGCGTTCCCTTTTTGCGGGTTTTACTGAGGGCCGGGTCCGCTGTGCGAATCCGGCTCAGTCTTTGGGTGGTTCAGTCTTGGGGTGGAGCCACGGACTCCCGCTCAACGAGCGGGCAGGTAATCTTTTCCTGGATGCGGGCGGCGTCCGGGTCATCAAGTTCGGCGAGGAGCTTGAGGACGGCCCACCGGCCCATTTCGTAGTGGGGGAGGGCCACCGTGGACAGCCCGGGCCACAACGCATCCGCGATGAGTTCGAGGTTGTCCACCCCCACAATCGAGAGCTCCTGCGGCACCTTGAGGCCGAGGTGGCCGGCGGCCTGGTAGGCGCCCATGGCCATCTGGTCGTTGAAGCAGAACAGCGCCGTGGGCCGCTCCGTTCCGGACAGCAGCTGCAGTGCCGCTTCCCGCCCTCCGGCCGTGCTTGGATGTGCGGCCACCAGGTTCCCTTCGGCCAGTTCGAGTCCGGAACGGAGCAGGCGTTCGCGGAAGCCTGCAAGCCGCCCGTGGGCCGCCGGAATGTCGTCCTCGTTGTTGATCATGGCGATCCTGCCGTGGCCTGCCGCCACCAGGAGTTCGGCAGCTGATTGGCCGGCGCCAAATTCATCCGGCACCACGGAGGACAGCCGGGGATCGTTCGTGGCCGCATCCAGCACGACCGTCGGCAGGCCGTTCAGCTCGCCCGGAGCGGATACCAGCTGGTGGAACATCCGGGCGTAGATGACCCCGTCCACTTGGTGCTGTTGCAGGGCCCGGATTTCCTGTCGTTCGAGTTCATTGTCCAGGCCGGAGTTGACCACCATCAGCAGGTGTCCGTGCTCGGAGGCTGCGTCTTGTGCACCCTGGATCATGGCGCCGGCAAAGGGGGTGGTGGTGATCTCGTCGCTGACCAGGCCGAGGATCCGGGAGCGCTGGTTGCGCAGTCCGCTGGCCAGCCGGTTGGGGGCGTAGCCGAGTTCTCCGGCCACCGCCTTGATGTGCTCCACTGTCTGGGCGTTCACCCGGGAGCTGTGCGCTTCGCTCAGGGCATGGGACACGGTGGTCACGGACACGCCGGCAGCTTTCGCCACGTCCCGGATGTTTACCTTGGTCGCCATTGACTTCATTCCTTTGCAAAACGTTTTGTATGTTGCCTGCATCACTATATGCAAAACGTTTTGCTCCGGTCAAGGCCTCCCAGGCCTTTCGCGGCTCAAATGCCTCGATTACCCCTCGTCCGCTTTGGCGTACAGCGCCAAAAGATCGCGACTGAACTGGTGCGGCGATGTTTCGCACGGACTGTGCCCGCCCCTGTATACCCCGATGCGGGCGCGAATGGCTTGCGCGAACAGCCGGTGCAATTGAAGAGGCCACAGGTCGTGTTCGCCGACGGCCACGAACTTGGGAATTGGGGCCTCCGCCAGCTGCTGCCGAAGATTCGGAATGTTCTGCATGAGGGTGTAGATGTCCCGGACGGCGGCGCGGCGCGTGAAGCGGAAACGGTAGTTGACGAACCGTTGCCGTCCCGGCGGCACGTGGACCATGCGGCCGCTGCGGATCCCCCAAATCAGGAGGGCAGCGCCTGCCCGTCCGTTCACCCACGTGCTCAAGCGGCCGAGGTGGCTCACGCCCCTGAAACCCTGCCCGGGCTCCGGCGGGCAGCCCAGCAGGGTGAGGGACCTGAAAAGCTCCGGGCGTTCCACATAGGCCATTTGGGCGATGATCCCGGCGAAGGAATAAGCCACAACGTGGATGGGGGTGGCAGCGGTTTTCGTGACCGCCAGGAAGTCCTCCACGAAAAGCCGGTAGTCGTAATGCTTCCGGGGCGGCTCCAGGTTCTCCGGGCCTGCGCCTGCTGACTGGTACTGGCCGGCCAGGTCGTAGGCCAGTGCGAAGTAGCCGGCGTCAGCCAGGTCGGGCATCATGAGCGAGAAATCCTCTTTCGAACCGGTGGCCCCGGGTACCAGGAGTACGCAGGGACTTTCCGGATTACCCAGCGCCAAGGCGGCCAGCCTGCCGCTTGGAACATCGATGGCGAAACGCACCGAGCCCGCCGGCGGGACTGACCAATCGACGTCTCCCAACTCCGCATCCAGGAGGGCAGCCGCATCCACCAGGGCAGAACCAAACTCCTCAGGATCAACCCCGTACTCTTTCCGGTCCGGCTCCGCCATGGTCCCAAGATAACCCCGCAAACCCTACGGCTGGCCGCTTCCGAGGATCCGCCGCGCATCTTCCTGCGCCTGAAGCGCCGGATCACTGACCACTTCACCCCTCAGATGCCCGGCGGACGAGGTGATGCCCCGGAGCTCGGACACCGTCAGCGCCGGGTTGGCGCCATGCGCCACCGCGTGGCAGTTATGGCAGAGTGGAATGAGGTCGGCGATCGGGTCAAGCTGGTATCCACTGCCAAGCATCGCCGGCGGCACCACGTGGTGCACGGCAGTTGCTCCTGCGCCGGCCTCGCCGTAGGCGGACTCGAAGGAGAAGCCGCAGGCCGCGCACGAGGTGCCATGGAAGGCCAGGCAGGCCCGGCGCGCGTCAGGGTCCCGCTCGAAGCGGTTCACCTGGACATTGCTGACGGCGCCCGGGGGACAGGTTCCGGCCACCACCTCGGTGGGAGCCGTCGTCGTGGGTCCGTATTGCCGCCACAAGCGCTGCAGAACGGGCCCGGACGACGGCGGCAGGCTCACCAGGGAGGGCGGATTCGCCATATCCCAGGGGCCGCCGGGAAAAGCCTCCCGAAGAGTCCCGGGACGTATCTGTTCACCCAGCGGCAGCAGTGAATCGAAGGCCACCGCGATGTACCAGTCCGGGGCACCGGGAACCTCGCCTGTTGCAGCCTGGTACGGCTCCGACGCCACCCACCCGTGGCCGATCAGTCCGCTGCCCGCATCATTGCTGCCTCGCAGCAGGAGCCAGGCTTCGCTTCCCGGGAGGATGTCAGGGCGGGAGCCGATGCGCCAACGGTCCAGGTACCTGCCGGACTGCGCCACCTGCCCGACGACGGCCCCATAGTCCCAGCGGCGCAGCCGTCCCAAGCCGCAGCCAAGGATTAGTGCCACTGCCCACCGAACCCGGCCATGCGTCGTCGACCCCCAAGCCCTTGCAACGGAACCTAGATCGGTTCCTTGGCCAGGGCCTTGGTCTTGGCGGGCGTTTCCCGGCCCAGGCGTTCATCAAGCGTGACGCGCAGCCTGGCCGCAGCAACCTGGACCCGGTGTTCGGCGGGGGTGGCTTTTTTCCCGGCAGGCTTGGCAGCGCTGTTCCGGGGAGGGTGGACAAGGCGGTGTTCAGGCGATGCTGCACTCATGGTTCAACCTCCCTGGCATTGTCTTCATCCGTTGTTCCATTCTCGCCTAAGTTCCCACCGTCGTCCACGAAGGCCGTCTCCCGCCCCGGCGCTGTGCCGGCTTCTTCATCGTCCCCGTTCTCGTCGCCGGACACACTCTTCCAGGCGATGTCGAACAACTCGAGTTCCTCGGTGCGGGCGAGTTCACTCCTGGCCAGGACTTCCAGCGTGGCCAGGCCCAGCGCCTTTGTCCCTTCATCGGGATCCAACGCCCGGTCCAGCGCCCACTGCGTACGGCGCCACCATTCCGCACGGCTGTCTGCTTCGGTCTTCTGCCGCAGGGCGTCGGCGTCCGCTTCTCGCTTTTGGTCCAACGCGGTCTGGTCAGCAGCGGTGCGCTGCTTGAGCGTCCGCCAGTTGATGTAGAAGGCAAGCAGGGCTGCGATAAGAACGGCCAGGGGTCCAAGCCCCGCCAGGATGACCCACCAGTCCGCCGGTCCCGAATGGACGACGACGTCCAGCGGGCCGGGGGAGGGGACAGGGGTCACCAAACCAGCTTAGGCGCAGTCCCGCTGCACCCGGGCCGACACTCCTGCAGCAGCGTTGCTCAGGCGCCGCGCCGGGAAACGAGGACCGGCCCGTGAGCGTGGTGCAGTACAGCGTGTGCGGTTGACCCCATGGTCTCCCGCAGGACCCCGCGGCCCTGGGAACCCACCACCACTATCCGTGCTTCCCGTGCGGCCTCGAGGATGGCGTGCGGGACAGAACTGTCCGCGGGCAACCTGCCGTCAACGGCAACATCCGGGGCCACGGTCCGCGCCTGGGTCAGGGCGGATTCAAGGACTTCCCGGGCCTCAGCCGAGCCGTCCTGCCCGCGCGGCCGCAGGTAGCCGGCGGGCTCGTACCGGACGTGGACCACCGTAAGGGGTGCCTGCCATGCGGAAGCAAGGCCACAGGCGTCTTCCAAGGCTGCCGGCGAACCCGATGCATCGACGGCGGCGAAGACGGGTCCGCCGGGATGGGTGTCCTCCCGGATCACAGCCACCGGGCAGGCAGCTGTGGCCGCCAGCTCCAGGCTCACGGACCCCACCAGGAGGCCCAGGAAACCGCCCAGCCCGCGGCTGCCCACAACCAGCATCTTCTGACCGGCGGAAAATTCAGCCAGGAGCTGTGCGGGCAGTCCGTGGAGCAGGGTGCTGCGGATTTTAAGGCCAGGTACTTCCGCTGCCGCATGCGAGACGCCCTCCTCCAGGACGGACTGGGCGGACTGTTCCAGGCCACTGCCGGACACCCCCGGGACAGGACCCAGGTGCCTTGTCAGCAACGGCCACATTGAACAATGCACCACATGGAGCGGGCAATTGATGGCCCGGGCATGGCGCGCCGCCCACCGGACGGCGGCCGCTGCCTCGTCCGAGCCGTCGTAACCGGCCACAATTTGCCCCGAACCGAGTGTCATGCGGCAGCGCTCCTCTCAGGCCGATCTTCACTGGCGGGACCTTCGCCCCTTTGGCGCGCCGGGCCGTTGGTTCCATGCTGAATCCAGGAATCCTTCTGATTCTAAGAAGCGGGGAGGGATATGGGCACCATGGTGGGCCGGATAGCCGTGATCATGCTTGCCCTGGCTGCCACCCTGCTCGGTGCTGCGGCCCCAAGCGCTGCCGTGGTCCCGGCAGCCGTCGTCGTGGAAGACACAGCCGGTGTCCTGGACCGGAACACGCTGGTTCCCGCGATCGAAAAGATCCAGTTCTACGAGCCCACCCGCGTTGCCGTCTTTACGTACAACGGAAAGCCTGAGGACAACCTCAATGAAGAGGTCCTGAAGTTCGCCCGTGACAGGCACCCCGAGTGGATCAGCGCGGATGGACAGAAATGGGCAGATGGGTTGTTCATTTTCGCGCTCGACCCGGTGGGCCGCCACGTGGGCACCTACATGGGCGAAGACCGGAAAGTGTCGCTTGAACAGCGCAGCGACATCCAGGACGCTTCGAAGGAACTGTTCCGCGACGCGCAATGGACCGACGGCACGGTGGCCGGAATCCGGCGTGCCGCCGAGCTCATCAACCAGCCCTGGTACAGGTCTGCCGCCTTCCTGATCACGGCCTGGATCACCGGGGGCCTTGCGGTCCTGGGCGCGGCGGCGTGGCTGATTGTCCGGGCCGTGACCAGGACATCCTGCCGCAAGCAGATCGAACGCGGTGACCGGAGCTACTCCAACGTCAGCATGGACCTGGACGTCACGGAGCTGAATGCCGGCACCATCCCCGAATCATCCCGATACGGCAGCCGCATCCTGGAGAAACACCGCACCTTCCTGAGCCGGTATGCAGCCTCTACGGAGCTCTCCAACCAAGTGCACGCGCTGGGCAAACGGGCGCTCAGCCGGCGGAAGAACCTCAAGCTCGCCCGCCAGTTCGCGGATGCCGCAGCAGAGCTGGACGCCCTCGATGATGTCATCGCCGACAGCAACGCCCTGCTCAACCGCGCCGACACCTGGCCTACCGCCTGGGACCGGCAGCTCGCCCCGTTCCGCAAGGACCTGGCCGGGCTTGAGCAACTCCTGGCAAAACGCCACGGGCAGGGGGATTCGGCCACCGCCACGGCGCTTCGTTCCTTCCGTGACGGGAGCCTTCGGGACATCGAACGGTGGACGGCAGAACTGGCCGACCGGCGCATCAGCCCGGAAAAGGCCCTGGACCGGCTCTATGAGGCACGCTCACGGCTCTCGGAGCTGTTGGAGAACCATGCCGAAACCGTCATCCAGGGCTTCGCAAAAAATGAGCGCGAGGCCCGCCTGATGCGCGAGCACATGGAGACGGCACACGAGGGCCTGGACCACCACAGGCAGCGGACCTACGAACCGAGCATCCTGGGCACCGTGTATCCGTCGTACAACTTTTTCTCCGTGGCCACATTCAGCTCCGGCTTCAATACCGGGGTCAGCAGCGTCAACTCCGCCAGGGGCGGCGGCAGCACCACGGGGTACGGCAGCAGCGGCGGCAGTTTCTCGGGATCAGGCAGTTCGTCGAGCTTCTAGCAGCCCAGTCAGGAGCGAAGCCCTCCTGGCAAGCCGGGCCTGGGTGGGCCGTTGCCCGATGGCTGTGCCTATGCGGCGCCGAGGGAGTTGAGCCGGGGAATTCGATGCCGGACGGTATAGCGCGGATGCGGCGCGGAGGCCAGCGCCATGCCCGGCGGTGGCGAAACCACGTCCCGGATCAGCCCGGTTCCGGCGCATTCACGCACCTCTTCGATGGCTGCGGCCGCCGCCCGTTTGTCAGTGAATTGTCCGGAAACCGCCAGTACGTGTCCATCCGGCATCACAAGCCGGAACCGGATCTGTGAATCTTCATCGACAAACAGTTCGAACGTACCTGCCATAAGCCTTGCTCTCCTCTAGCTCCTGCCCCCGTTGATGAGGCTGCATGCCGGCCTGCATGGGCCGCGGCAACCCGGATGCACAACCCCAGCGTGGTGCTTCCGGCCTGGACCACCATCTCAAATGACCGGCGGGCTTTTTAGGGACCAAAGACCTTGACCGCCGGCACCGGGCTTCGGGCGGGCACGCGGGACAGCCGCATGAGTGCGATTCCTGTGGCGATGAACCACACCCACAGCAGGATGCCGTAGCCCCAATAAAATTCGGGCGCAGCGTGCCGGAGGACCTCGCTGACCACACCCAAGGCTCCCGTGCCCGCACCAAGCCAGCCCAGGTACCGCGGGAAGAGTGCTGCGCTTCCCCGGAGCATCGCCAGTCCCATCAGGAGGATTCCGAGCGCAGAGAGGGCGCCGACGATGGCAGGAGTGTTGTTCTCCGCAATGATGGCTTCGGCGGCGGTGGCGTAGGCTCTGCGTTCTTCATCCGACCCGGCCGCCGTGAAGCGGTCGCTGAGGTACACCAGGTTGAGTGAACCCCGGCTGCTGACCGGTACAGCAAGCAGGAGTGCCCAGGGCAGGGCGCCGAAAACAAGCGCAATCAGGGGAAGGCTCTTCTGACCGGCCGAGAGAGCGACGAAAAGTGCTGCAAAAACAAGGACCGGAAGGATGTTCGGCAGGATCCACAGGACCTGCTCGGCGACGTAGACCTGCTTGTTGGCGGCGATGAACTCCAGGGTGGGGGCTCCGCCGTGCACGGGCGGGGGAGCCATGAAGTCGAGTACCAGGGCAGCTATCAGCAGGAGCACAAACAGGATCGACGACGCGCCGGCTGCCAGATACAGGAGCTGCCAGCCGTGCCGGTCCCCGGTGTCTGCCGCAGTACCGCCGGCCGGCGGACGGTGCCGGGCGCCCGGATGCCGGCCGGTCAAGGGGAGTGCCTTGTCATGGCTGGACTCTGCCATCCGCCTGCGGGGTGGGGTAGTGCCTTTGGACCCGGTGAGAAGCACGGCACCCAGTGACCAAGGGCCCTGTTCCATCGAGCCGATCCTTGGAAGACTGCGGGACCTAACCCATGATCGCGTTTCCCTGGAGGACGACATGACCGCAGATGCCCAGCAGCCAGCCCACCCCGGGCGTGAAGAGCGGCTCCGCGTAGAGCTGGAGGACGCCGCGTCCCGGAAGTGGTGGGCGCGCATCCTCTACACGCTCGGCTCACAGTATGGACGCACGCAGCTGCGCTTCGTGGGCAGGACGGAGGACGGCCACCGCCTTTACACCAGCGATACGTTTCCCGGACCACCGCTGAACAAGACACCACCGCAAGAGGCCTGGGCTCCCGGCCTGGAAGCAAGCCTGGGCCAGCTCCGCCAGGAAATTGCACGCGATGGATGGTCTGAAACCAGCCGCGGCACCCAGCCGTGGGACCTGACCTTCAGCCGCCGCAACGGCTCATAGCCCTCCGGCCCCTCAGTCGTGGGCCATTCTCAGGCGACCGGCCAGACCACCCTGGTCTGCCATGTCGCCGGATTGGGTTGTGCTTCCGGATCCGTCAGGTAGTACTCCCACATGGTCTCTGAGGGGGCGGCGCCGCCGGCCTTCATATGCTCAAGAATGGCATCGTAGGTGGTGCCCAGGCTGTCATAAGGGCCGGTGTGGATGGCTTCGACTGCGTCGGTATCGGGGAGCATCCCGCTGGCCACTTCCGCGGTTCCCTGGAAGTTCCCGGCCACGGGAAATCCTGCTTCAACGTCCACTGTCTCATCCGGCATTCCGTGGTACAGCGCGAACGGAGGGCCTGCCGGGCTGGCGCCCTGCTGCTGGACGGCGGCCATGACTGTGCCAAAGGCGCGGCCAAAGAAGCTTGTCAGTTCGTTCATGGGGACGCGTTCGCGGACCACGGCGATTGGTTGCGCGGTGATATGGATCCTCCGCGGCTGCTGGCCCTGTTCATTCATGGCATCAGCTTTGCCCTCCGGGCAGCAGCGTGACAGGGCCGTAGGACTCTAGGGGAAAGGTCAGGCCGCGGCGTCATACGCTTCCTGCATCCAACGGTGGACCTCGGCATCGAGTTGGGAGCTGTCTGTGAGCTCCAAGTGATGAATCCAGATTCCGGCTGCGGGATGGGCGATTTGCTTGAACCGGGGCGATTCCAGGTTCCGGGGCAGCGCGAGGGACAGGACCAACGGAACCGCTGATTTCACGTACACCCCCGGCCGCCAGAGGTAAGCGTAGCCGCGGCGCCGGCGAAAGGAGATTTCGCTCTTGCTGACCCGCACGTCGTGCGGACCCAGTTCCGCGGCCATCTGCTCCGCCGCCTGGTAAAGCCTTAGGGCCGTCGGTGCGCCGTCGAAGAACCGCTCCACCGTCAACTGCTGCAAGGTGGAAGGCCCTGCCTACACACTGCCGTTGCCCAGCGAGGCCGCAAGACCGGCGGCCCATGCTGCTGCCCGCTCTGCCTCGCCTTCAATGAGGGGTCCTTCGCTGCCTTTGACATAAAAGGCCGCGGGTCCGCCAACGATGCTGGCACCGGCCGCCTCAAGAGCCCTGGTGATCTTCCCGGCGGCATCACCGTGGACGAACAGCTTCACCCTGGTATCGAAAGCAACGGCCTTTACCCCGGTCAGCCTACGACGGCCGAGGTCTGCCAGCATTTCAGTGATCCGGGCGGTGGGCTTCCAGCCATTGATGGGACTGCCGACGACGAGCAGGTCACCCGGGTGCAGGGTCTCCGTATCGAACCCTTCAACCGGAACGGCGGCCGCACCCTGCCCCAGTCCGGATGCCACCGACTCCGCAATGGTCCTGGTGTTCCCATACGCGGTGTCGTAGAGGACAACGGCTTTCATGTGGAACTTTCGGTCTGTGTCGGCGGCATGTTGCCCTCAACCATGCTCCTGGTCCGGCTGCCGTGTCAGGGCCAAAAGTCACGGCAGGGCCCAAAGGCCTGCTGGAGGGCTTTGCCTGGAGGGGGTTGGGGCCTAATGCCCTAGCCCGGCTGCGGGCGGCCGGGTAGGTTCGGCTTTATGTGCGATCACCGCCGACTACTTGCCGGGGGGCCTAAGTGAGAAACCAGGCCGCACTGCCCGCGGCAACCAAGGGGAGTCCCGGCAACCTCGACGACGGGGCATCCCCCACGTCGCCGGCAGGAAAGGCATGGGGCTTTCTCAGGCGTTATCCCGTCGTCGCACTGACCTGCCTCGTCCTCCTCGCCACGCTGGTGATGCTCCAGGCCGGCCTGGACTTGCAGGTCCGCGTCCTCGCCTCCGCCTACGCCGCGGTCATCGTAGTGGCGCGTGCGCCTGGCATGGTCCGGTCCCTGCGGGAGGGACGCTGGGGTATCGACCTCCTGGCGCTGACGGCGATTGCCAGCACGGTGGCCGTGGGTGAATATCTCGCCGCACTGGTGGTAATCCTGATGCTGACCGGGGGTGAGGCGCTGGAGAACTTTGCCCAGGGACGCGCGGCACGCGAATTGCGGTCGCTGCTGGACAGGGCGCCCCGGTTCGCGCACCGGGAAGGGACCGGCGCGATACTCGAAGATATCCCCATTGGGGAGGTAGCACCTGGGGACATCCTGGTGGTCCGCCCGTCCGAGCTGGTACCTGTGGACGGCGAACTGCTGTCCGGCTCAGCCACCCTGGATGAGTCATCGCTGACGGGTGAGAGCCTGCCCGTTGAGCGCAGCAAGGGGGAACAGTTGCTTAGCGGTGCGGTCAACGGCGAGGCCGCTATCCGCATGCGGGCCGCGGCCGCCGCAGTCGATTCCCAGTACAGCCGCATCATCGCCCTGGTGGAGGAGGCATCCAACAGCCGGGCTCCCGTTGTCCGGCTCGCTGACCGTTACGCAGTTCCCTTCACCCTCCTGGCCCTGGCCATGGCCGGGACCGCCTGGTTCCTCTCGGGTGAGCCGCTCCGCTTTGCCCAGGTCCTGGTGGTAGCCACGCCCTGCCCGCTCCTGATCGCTGCCCCCGTAGCGTTCTTGGCCGGCACCAGCCAGGCAGCCCACAAGGGGATCATCATCAAGAACACCGGGACGCTTGAGCAGCTTGCGAAGGCCCGGACCGCCGTCTTTGACAAGACTGGAACGCTCACGTCAGGGCGGCCCGTCCTGGATGGCATCCAAGTGGCGCCAGGCCCGGGTGAGGCCTTGGGCAGCGAACGAATCCTGCAGTTGGCTGCCTCGGCGGAGCAGTACTCTTCCCACGTGCTGGCGGCCTCCGTGATCGAAGCGGCAGAGTCGGCCGGACTGGGACTCCTCCCGGTACAGCAAGCGACGGAGAGCGCAACGCACGGGGTGGAAGCTGTCTGCGACGGCCAGCGGGTGGTGGTGGGAAAAGCCGGCCTGGTCCGCAGTTCGTCCACCGGGTTCCGCGAAGCAGCAGTCCGGAGCGGCCAATTGGCTGTTTATGTGGCGGTGAACGGCGAGTACGCCGGGGCGCTGATCATGAAGGATCCACTGCGCCGCAATGCTGTGGATACCCTTGACCTGCTGCGCGGCCTCGGCGTGCGGAACACCATGCTGCTCACCGGGGATGCCCGCGCTACGGCGGCACACATCGCCGAGGAAGCGGGGATCGGGCACGTCCAGGCTGACTGCCTTCCTGAAGACAAGGTCGATACGGTGGCCGCCATCCGGGAACGGCCGGTCCTGATGGTGGGTGACGGCGTGAATGACGCACCCGTCCTGGCCGCGGCGGATGTGGGAATCGCCATGGGCGCCAAGGGGGCCACCGCGGCCAGCGAATCGGCGGACGTGGTGGTCATGCTTGACGACCTTTCCAAGGTGGCCCAGGCCGTGGCCATTGGAAAGCGGACCGTGGCGGTGGCCCTGGTGAGTATCTGGACCGGAATAGGACTCAGCGTGGTGCTGATGGCCATCGCCATGACGGGCTACATCCCAGCCGTCGTCGGGGCCCTGTTGCAGGAACTGGTGGACCTGGCCACCATCCTCAACGGCCTGAGGGCGCTGCGCGGTGCCGACCTTAAAAGCGCTGCCGACCTGCAAGGCCGTCCCGATCCGAAACGCGCGGGCTAAGCCACCGGCCGGCATGACTTTTGGCCCTTCCCGCCGCAACCCCCAGCCGGGATCGTGGTGTCCATGAACGCAGAAACAGGGGCCAAACCAGTCATCGTGGGCGTGGATGGTTCAGAGTACTCCTCCGCAGCCCTCCGCTACGCCGGCACCCTGGCAGCCCGCCTGGGCACCCGGCTCGAAGTCATCACATGCATCGGGATGCCGGACTACCTGGTCATGTCCCGCCTGGAAGGGGCGGACAGGCAGTTCACCGCGAGGCTTGAGGACGCTGCCGGCCGCCTGGTCGAGGATGCCCTGGGCCGGGCATTCTCCGGAGAACGGCCGGAAAACATCGACGTGACCGTCAAGTTCGGACCGCCGGCGAAAGTGCTGGTGGAGGAGAGCGGGCGGGGCCAGATGCTGGTGGTCGGACGGCACGGAGAAGGTGGCTTGCTGAAGTCCTCCATGGGCTCGGTCAGCAAGGCATGCGCGGCCCACTCGAAATGCCCGGTGCTCCTGGTGGGGCAGGAGGCGGACCCTGTGTGAGGACCGCGGAGGGCCTGAGCTCTGAACGGGCCGCGCAGCTCCTGAAGCAGGCAGGCCCCAACCAGCTTCCCCCGGAAATAACCGTCCCGCAATGGCGGAAGCTCTGGGGGGAGATGACGCACTTCTTCGCCCTCATGTTGTGGTGCGCCGCCGGCCTGGCCTTCATCGCGGACATGCCTCAACTGGCGGTGGCGATCATCGTCGTCGTCATTGTCAACGGGGTGTTCGCCCACATCCAGCAGGAACGCGCCCAGCACGCCGCCGCAAGGCTGCGCAGCCTGCTGCCCGCCGACGTGGTGGTGCGGCGGGACGGGAAGGTGCGCAAGGTCCACGCCAGCGAGCTGGTGGTCGGGGACCTGGTGCTGCTCGCTTCCGGCGACCGTGTGCCCGCAGACATGGATCTGCTGTCGGCGTCCGCCTGCGACGTGGACGAATCCATGCTCACCGGCGAAAGCGAGCCCGTGCCCAAAGCCGCAGGCGATCCTGTATGGGGCGGAACCTTCCTGGTCAACGGCTACGGAGAGGCCGCCGTGTCCGCCACCGGTGCCGGGACCAGGCTGGCCGGGATCGCCGCCCTGACCAGCGGAGCTGTTCCACCTCCCACGCCGCTGTCCCTCGAACTGCGGCGGATTGTGCGTGTCACCGCAGGCGTGGCCCTGGGCATAGCGGCGGTCTTCTTCCTGGCATCGCTGCTGGTGGGCTTTCAATGGCGCGATTCCTTCCTGTTCTCCATCGGGGTTGCCGTGGCACTGGTTCCGGAAGGGCTCCTGCCCACCGTCACGCTGTCACTGGCGATGGGTGCCCAACGCATGGCATCCCGCAACGGACTGGTCCGCAACCTCGAAGCCGTGGAAACCCTGGGCTCGACCACCTTCATCTGCACCGACAAAACAGGGACCCTGACACAGAACCGGATGAACGCCGTCGAGGTCTTCACCACGGAAGGGACAGTCCAGGTGACGGGCCAGGGATATGACCCGGAAGCGCTCATCGAGGGCCCGGGCGTGGACAGGGCGGCCCAGGCGGCGCTCGCAGCCCGTACCGCTTCACAGGGCAGGGCCGAACTGCACAACGGTCAGTGGCATGCCCAGGGGGACCCGATGGAAGCAGCCATGGACGCCCTGGCCCGCCGGCTGACGGGCACCGGACCAGGGCCTTCCCCCGCGCGCCGCTTGCCGTTCGACCCGGTCCGGCGCCGGGAGTCCGCCCTCGTGGGTCCTGAACTGTTCTGCAAAGGTGCCCCCGAAACAGTCCTCCCGCTGTGTGAGTCCGTTCCGGGAGCGGCCAAGGAGCAGGTGGAGGTCATGGCGACACGGGGCCTGCGTGTCATTGCCGTGGCACGGCGGAGCCTTGAAGGAGCACCCGATGCCTGGGACACCAGCCCGGCAGCCGAACTTGAAACCGGTATGGAGCTCCTGGGCCTGATTGGATTGCAGGACCCGCCCCGGCCGGATGTGGGCGAGGTGATACGCACCGCCCGGCAGGGCGGCCTGAAAGTCGCCATGATCACAGGGGACCACCCGGCTACGGCGGCAGCGATAGCGCGCCAGATCGGCCTGGCCGGCACCCCTGAATACGTCCTGGAAGGCGCTGACCTTCCAGAGGATGAGCAAATACTCGGTGCACTCCTGGACCGTGACGGAGTGGTGGTCAGCCGGGTCTCACCTGAGCAGAAGCTTCGCGTCGCCAAGGCCCTGCAGGCCCGAGGGCACGTGGTGGCCATGACCGGGGACGGCGTCAACGACGGCCCTGCCCTTCGCGCGGCGGACATCGGGGTGGCCATGGGGTTGAGCGGGACCGACGTGGCCCGGGAAGCCGCGGACCTGGTCCTCCTCGATGACCACTTCGGCACCATCGTGGCGGCCATTGAACAAGGCAGGGCCACCTACGCCAACATCCACCGGTTCCTCACGTACCACCTCACCGACAACGTGGCGGAACTGACGCCCTTCGTGATTTGGGCCCTTTCCGGCGGCCAGTTTCCGCTCGCCCTGGGCGTCCTGCAAATCCTCGCCCTGGACATCGGCACCGACCTGCTGCCGGCGCTGGCCCTTGGCGCCGAGCCGCCCGGCAGGCACGTCCTGGCCCGTCCGCCCGAACGCCGGCACCTGATGGACCGGCGGCTGGTCATCCGGGTCTTCTGCATCCTGGGGCCAGTGGAGGCGGCCATGGAGATGGCCGTGTTCTCGGCGGTCCTGGCCGATGGGGGCTGGACACGTGGTCAGGTTCCCGAAGCAGGGCTCCTGATGGCTGCCTCCGGCGCCGCGTTTACCGCCGTTGTGCTGGGCCAGCTTGCCAACGCATTCGCGTGCCGGAGCGCCACCCTGCCGCCCTGGTCGCTGGGCTGGGGCACGAACAGGCTGCTGGTGTGGGCTGTGCTGGCTGAACTGGCCATCCTGGCGGTGTGCCTGTTCGTGCCCTCTCTGGCCGCATTGCTGGGCCAGGCGCCGCCGACCCCCATGGGCCTGATTCTTGCGCTGCTCGCTGCTCCCGCCGTCCTGCTTGCGGACTGGATCCACAAATCGGTCCGCGGCCGGCTGCGGCGCGGCTAGGACCAAAGACTCTGCCTGCCCCATTGGCCGGAGGCCAGAATCGAGCCATGAGTGCCGCCGCAGAAACCTCCCTTACCGAGATCAACGTCAAGTGGATCCAAGACACAGGGATCGCGGACATCCCCTCGGTGGGAGGAAAGAACGCTTCCCTGGGGGAGCTGAGCCGTGCACTGCAATCGGCAGGGGTCAGGGTCCCCGAAGGATTCGCCACGACGGCCGCTGCCTACCGCGCATTTGTTGCCGCCAATGACCTGGAGCCGCGGATCAGGAAGCATATCGGGGAACAGCGTGCCGGGACCCTGACGCTGCGCCAGGCGGGCGCAGCGATCCGTGAACTGTTCCTGCAGGCCGCGTTCCCGGAAAGCATCGCCGCTGACATCCAGGAACACTACCGGGCACTCTGCCACCGCGCCGGACAGGCAGAGGTTGCCGTCGCGGTCCGCAGCAGCGCCACGGCTGAGGACCTGCCCGACGCCAGTTTCGCCGGGCAGCAGGAAACCTTCCTGAATGTTGCCGGCGCCCGCGCGGTCCTTGAGGCGTGCCGGCGCTGTTACGCCTCCCTGTTCACGGACCGCGCCATCAGCTACCGCGAAATAAAGGGCTACGACCACCTGGACGTTGCCCTGTCCGTCGGGGTGCAGCGGATGGTCCGCTCCGACCTGGGCGCATCAGGGGTGATGTTCTCGATTGACACCGAGTCCGGCTTTCCGGACGTGGTGGTCATCAGCGCCGCGTGGGGGCTGGGTGAAACCGTGGTCCAGGGAACCATCAACCCGGACAAATACCAGGTGTTCAAGCCGCTCCTCGCAGACCGGCGCTTCAGCCCCGTCATTGAACGCCAGCTTGGGGCCAAGGAACGCAAGATGGTGTACAGCCACGGCGGGGATGCCAGGACGCGGACCGTTGAGACCACAGACCGTGAGCAGCGCTCGCTGGTGCTGGAGGACCCCGAGGTGGTCCTGCTGGCCCGCTGGGCCGTGGCCGTGGAGGACCATTACGGGCGGCCAATGGATATGGAGTGGGCCAAGGACGGGGTAACCGGCGAACTCTTCATGGTGCAGGCAAGGCCGGAGACAGTGCAGGCCCGCCGGAGTGCCTCCACCTTCCGCACCTACCACCTCGCACAGCCCGGGCGGGTCCTGGTCACGGGTGCCGCCATCGGTGACTCCATAGCCCGGGGCCGGGCGTGCGTGGTCCGGGATGCCAAGGACATCGAATCCTTCGTTGACGGCTCCGTGCTGGTCACCCGGATGACGGACCCGGACTGGGTGCCCATCATGAAGCGGGCCGCAGGCATCATCACCGACCACGGCGGCCCTACCAGCCACGCGGCCATTGTCAGCCGGGAACTGGGGGTGCCCGCCGTCGTGGGGACACGCAACGCCACGGAGGTCCTGCCCGACGGCGGCCAGGTCACCTTGTCCTGCGCGGACGGCGAGGAGGGCCGCGTCTATGAGGGGCTGCTGGAGTTCACCGTGGAAGACATGGACATGCAGGCCCTGCCGGTAACCCGCACCAACGTGATGATCAACATCGCCAGCCCGGCAGCCGCGTTCAAGTGGTGGCGGCTGCCCGCGGCCGGTGTTGGCCTGGCCCGCATGGAGTTCATCATCAACAGCCTGATCCGCATCCACCCCATGGCCCTGGTCCATCCCGAAAGGGTGGCGGACCCGGAGGAGGCGGAACTCATCCGGCAGCTCACCAGCGGCTACCAGGACCCGCAGGAGTACTTCATCGACGTGCTGGCCACAGGGATCGCCAAGATCGCCGCCCCCTTCCATCCCAAACCGGTGATTGTCCGGCTCAGCGACTTCAAGAGCAACGAGTACAGCCACCTGGTGGGCGGCAGCGCCTTCGAGCGTCTTGAGGAGAACCCCATGCTGGGTTTCCGCGGCGCTTCACGCTACTACAGCAGCCACTACCGCGAGGGATTCGCGCTGGAGTGCAAAGCCCTCAAACGCGTACGCGAGCAGGCGGGATTCGGCAACGTGATTGTCATGGTCCCCTTCTGCCGCACCGTGCGGGAAGCGGACCAGGTCATAGAGGCGATGGAAGAGCACGGACTGGTCCGGGGCCAGGAAGGACTGCAGCTCTACATGATGTGCGAAATTCCCTCCAACGTGGTCCTGGCCGGAGAGTTTGCCAAACGCTTTGACGGGTTCTCCATCGGTTCCAACGACCTCACCCAGCTGGTGCTGGGGGTGGACCGCGACTCGGAGGAACTTTCAGGTTTGTTCGATGAGCGGGACCCGGCGGTGAAGTCCATGATTGCCGAGGCCATCACCAAGGCCCATGCTGCCGGCATCAAGATCGGAATCTGCGGACAGGGGCCCAGCAACCACCCGGACCTCGCAGAGTTCCTGGTGGGCCAGGGGATCGATTCGGTGTCCCTGAACCCGGACACCTACGTGCGGACACTTCCGGTTATCGCGGCAGCGGAAGCAGCCTTGGCCGCAGCCCTGGCCAAGGGGCAATAAAGCGCCTGGCCCTCACAGGGCCAGGCGCCGGCGTCGTACGTTAAACGTTCTCAGCTCCTGGTGACGGGGATCTTGGAGGGCCCGGTGCCCTGTCCCTGCTCCGGAATCGGGGCACGCACTTCAAGGACGCCGTCCTTGTACGAAGCCGTGACGTCGTCCTGCTGCACTCCGCTGGGGAGGGGAATCCGCCGGACGAAGGAACCGTAGCGGAACTCGGACCGGTAGCTGTCCTTGTCCTTGTGCTCCTTCTTTTCCTGCCGCTCGCCCCTGATGGTCAGGACGCCGTCCGTGACCGTCACGTCCACGTCCTTTTCCGGGTCGACGCCGGGCAGCTCGGCCCGCACCACGAGGGTGTTTCCGTCCACCATCTCTTCAACCCGGATGGCGGAGGACCCCATATCACCTTCGAAAAGCCGCTCGATGACATCCATGGGGGAGCGGCGGTTATCAAACCATTTCATCAGGTCAGTCATTGTTGCCTCCTGCTCATGTCGAAGCCGGACCTTCGCGTTGCCCGGCAATTCCACCATCCCCTTCCCGTGAATCCGGTTCCAGAGTCAAAGGTCCCAGCCCGGTTTCGCCCGCGCCCGCCGGGGGCCGGCGGGTCAAGCGGCCCACCAGTTCGATGGCCCCGCACCCGGCCGCGGCTATGGCAACCGCTACAGCCAGCAGGCCGGCGGGCGGCCACTCCACCCGGAAAAACTCCTGCGTCAAGGGAACGGTGAACAACAGGACCAGTCCCGCGTACATCCCGGCAAGGATCAACGCCTTCACCCGGTTGAGGGGCCGTGATGCCATCACCAGGATCCACGCTGCCACCAGGCCCAGGGTTATGGTGGCTGCAGACTGCGCGGACTGAAGGCTGTGCCCACCCCACAACTGCCCATACGCGCTGACCGCCAGGACACACAGGGCGGTGCAGATGCCGGCCGGGACCGCGAAGGCGAGGGAACGCCGCAGGAATCCGGGGGCATAACGCTGGCCGCCGGGCTGCAGGGCCAGGAAGAACGCCGGCAGGCCGATGGTCAGTCCGTCCAGGGCGGAGAGCTGGCGCGGCAGGAACGGAAAGGCCAGCAACAGGATGCCGGTGACCACCGAGATGACCGTGGCATAGACAGTCTTGCTCAGGAAGACCAGGGAGACGCGTTCGATGTTGCTGATGGCCCGGCGTCCCTCGTCCACCACCGCCGGCAGCCTTTCGAAGCGCCCGTCAAGAAGGACCAGGCGGGCCACGGCCTTGGTTGCAGGTGATGCCGAGTCCATGGCGATGCCCAGGTCCGCCTCCTTGAGCGCCAGGACATCGTTCACTCCGTCCCCCGTCATGGCCACGGTATGCCCCCGCCGTTTCAGCGCCTGGATCAGGTCCCGCTTTTGGGACGGCGTGACACTTCCAAAGAGGCTGTGGGACTCCACCGTTTCTTCCAGCAGGACAGGATCATGGGGAAGCGCCCTGCTGTCAAAGGCAATTCCGCCTCCAAAGCCCACCTCCCGGGCAAGGGCTGTTACGGTCCGGGGATCGTCGCCGGAAATGATCTTGACGGTGACCCCTTGCCGGCGGAAGTAGTCGAGCGTCGCGGCGGCGTCACCGCGAATGCTCTCGCGGAAGGTCAGCAGCAGGACCGGCACCAGCCCGGGAGGCAGGCCTGCCTCGGCGGCGTCCGGCGGCATTGGCGCCGGCAGGTGCGCCAGGACCAGCGTCCGGAGGCCACTGGAGGCGAGGGCTGCTGCCTTTTCGTGTGCCTCGGCACAGCCGGGGGAGCCGAGTACGGAATCGGGGGCTCCGAGGATCCAGGAGCCGGAAGCAGCGGACTCCGGCGCGAAGGTCACCGAACTCCACTTCCGCGCGGAGGAAAACGGCACTGCCCCATCTTCCCGGAGGGGTTCCTGCACGGGGAAGGCCGCCCCGATCGCCGCGGCGGTACTGCTGGCATCCGCGTGGGCGCCAAACCATTCCAGCGCCTGCCGCCACCCGGCCGTGTGGGCGGCCCTGGCGTCATGGACGGTCCCGGCGTCGTGGATGGCATCGAACACGATGGCGCCGGAGGACAGGGTGCCGGTCTTATCCAGGCAGAGGACATCCACCCGTGCCAGTACTTCCACGGCGGCGAGTTCCTGGATCAGGACTTTCCGGCGGGCAAGCCGGAGACCGCCTACGGCAAAAGCTACGCTGGTCATCAGCAGCAGGCCGAGCGGAATCATCGCCATGATGCCCGCCACGGCTCCCACGACGGCCGGTACCCACCGTCCCGATTCCATGGCTCCGGCCCATCCACCCTGGTCCTGCATCTGCGCATTCGTGAGCAGCAGGGCGGTGGGCAGCAGCAGCCAGGTGATCACGGTGAACACCCTCTCCAGCCCCCTTCGGATTTCCGATGTGACCAGGGAGAAGCGCCGAGCCTCTGCTGCCAGCCGGTACGCGAAGGTCTCCGGCCCCACCCGGAGCACGGTGGCACGGCCGTTGCCTGCGAGGATCAGCGATCCTGACAGCAGCACCGCACCGCCCTGTTTGGGGACCGGCTCGGACTCGCCCGTCAGCAGGGACTCATCCACTTCAAGCCCGCCTACGCCGAGCAACACCAGGTCCGCCATGACCTGGTCTCCGGCATTGAGCACCACGAGGTCGTCCGGAACCAGGTCCTCCGAGGAGATGACCTCCCTGGCGCCGTTCCTGATCACGGTGTTCCTGGCCGCCTGCAAGATGGCCAGCTGGTCAAGGGAACGCTTGGCCCGGTACTCCTGGACGATGCCGATCAGCGAATTGCTGACAGCGGACAGGCCGAAAAGCGCGTCACGCCACTGCCCAAGGACCAGGAGCAGGATGAAGCAGCCTCCCACCACGCCATTGAAAAGCGTGAACACGTTCGCCTGGACAATGTCGCCGACGCTCCTGCTGGTTGCCGTCGGCACGCTGTTGATGCGTCCGGCGGCCGTCCGCTCGCGCACTTCGGCGGTGGAGAGCCCGTTCCGGGCATGGCTGAAGTCCATGCCCGGAACCGATGCTCCGTTCTCCCCGGTTATTGACATCCGGCCAGGCAGCCCGCCCCCGTCAGTCCTGGTGCTGCTGCTTGTGCAGGCGGGTGATGATGGTGGGGCACGGCGGCTGGGTCAGGACCGCATGTGCCGTGGACCCCAGGACGAACCTTTCAAAGCCACCTTTTCCACGGCTGCCCAGGACCAGCAGCCGTGACCCCGCGGCGGCACGCATCAGGGCGTCGGCCGGCTCAAGGACGGTTTCCATCACGGTGTTGACCGAAAGATCCGGGTAGTCCTGACGGAGGCCCGCCTCAGTTTCGGACAGCACAATCTGCTCTTCCTCCATTACATGGGTGGCAAAGCTGCTCTGCGGAAGGCCGGCCGCGATCCACCGGCTGGGGCCGGTGAAGGCGTAAAGGACGGTGAGTTCCTCCCCGAGCGCGTCAGCTTCGGCGGCCGCAAAGGCCACCGCCTGCGTCGATTCCCGTGATCCATCCACGCCCACCACAATGCCCCGGCCCGGCTCCTGGCCGTCCCCAATGACCGCTACCGGGCACTCGGCCGTGGCTGCTGCCTGGAGTGCCCGGTCAGTCAGGGCACCGCGCGTGTGGCCGCTGGTGCCAAGGACGAGCATGGAGGCATTCCTGGAATAGTCACCCAAGGCGGCGCCAACACCGCCTTCGAGCAGCTGGAGGGTAACCTGCAGGCCCGGTTCGGCAGCGGTCGCCTTTTCGCCGGCCTCCTTCAACAAGGCCAGTCCTGATTCACGAAGGATCTCGAGGTAGGGCAGGACTTCGGCTGCCATCCAGCGGTCGTCCACAACATTTACGACGGCGAGGGGACGCTGCAGCCTGTTGGCCCGGGCTGCTGCCCACAACAGGGCAGCGTTGGATGCCGAGGTATCCGTGATGCCGACGGCGATTGGCTTGGCAGGTGCCATGGGGGTCCATCCTTTGGGGTACTTGGAAAGGGTTCTGGCTGGCGCCACGTGGCGCTAATCGAAATCCGCCTAACCGGCGGCGGGCTCCCTGGGCGGCCACCAATGGGTGGGCGCCGCAATCACAAATTTCCGGCCGCTGATTTCCTCCGGCGTAATCCGCAGCAGGACGTTCTTCTGGCCCGGCTGCCAGGGAGACAGGCCCGCCTCCATCGCGTCCCGTGTTTCCTCTTCATCGGACACCACCAGCGCGTGCCCTTTGAGGATGACGCTCCAGGCGATGGTGCCGTACTGGTTCATTCCGTCAGCCTCAACCGTTACGGCTTTCCGGTCCGTCAGGGAGGCGAGCTTTGTGCCTTCGCCGGTACGGATCAGCAGGGTGCCGTTGCTGGGAACGAAATTCACGGGGTAGTTTTCCAAGGCCTCCCCGTCAGTGAAGGCAATCCTGCAGATGGACGTGGACCGAAGGTACTTCCAGCAATCGTGGACGCCGAGTTCTTTGATTTCCGGTTCTGCAGCTGCTGTGTTCATGGCCGTAGCCTAGGGCCGGGAATTGCTCCCCGGTAGGGAAGAAGGTCCCGCCGGCAGTTGACGGGGGCTTCTACAATGATCCCAGGACATGTCTTCATGCTCATGTGAAGGCGGACTTGTGGGCGGGGGCAGGCACTTCCGTTCCGGACACTTGGATCGCGACAAGGACCCGCAGCGCCGCAGGCTCTTGCCGCAGGAGGTGGAACGTGAGCACTGAGAAGCCCTGGCGGCCGATGAGGGACAGCGTCGAAGATCCGGTGCGGGACTTCACCGCCCGGGGCGAGGAGCTGCTGGATACCCAGGAGCGCATCAACGCCCTGCTGGCCGCAGTGGTGGCCCTCGCCGAGGATCTGAGCCTGGAGGCCGTACTGGACCGCCTCGTCAGGTCTGCCTGCGCCCTGGTTGGTGCACGGTACGGTGCTTTGGGCGTGATCGGTGAAGACCGGACCCTGAGCCACTTCATCACGGTGGGGATTGATGAAGAAGGGATCCGTTCCATTGGTGACCTGCCCACAGGGCATGGCGTCCTTGGCCTGCTCATCCGCGAGCCAAGGCCCCTGAGGCTCCATGACCTTGGCCGTCATCCCATTACCTCCGGGTTCCCCCCAAACCACCCGCCCATGAAGACCTTCCTGGGAGTCCCCGTCCGTGTCCGCGATGAAGTGTTCGGCAACCTCTATCTGACGGAAAAGCAGGGTGGCGAGGATTTCACCACCGACGATGAGGAACTTGCGGTTGCCTTGGCCGCTGCCGCCGGTGTCGCCATTCAGAACGCCCGCCTCTTTGAACACAGCAACCGCCGGCAGAAATGGCTGGAGGCAGGCATGGAGCTGAGCAGCCGGCTGATCATGGCGCCGCATCCCGGGAACGCGGACATCCTCGACCTGGTTGCCGACACCGCCTTGAAGGTATCGGACTCGGCGCTTGCGGTGGTGGCTGTGCCGGCCGGTGACGGTACGCTTCGCTGCCGTTCATGCCTTGGCGTGCAAGGTCTCCAGGCAGGCCAGGAGTTGATGGCCTCAGGTGCGGTGTCCGGCGTTATTGACGACGGCGGGTCTTTCGTTGCCAAGGACCCCCGGCAGGTGTTCGACGACGAGGTGGCAGGGAAGCTTGGTTCTGTCCTCGTCTGTTCGCTGGGGCACGCCGGCAGCGATAACGGCGTCCTCCTGCTGGCACGCGCCCAGGGAGCGGCGGCCTTCACCCAGGCTGAGGCAGAGTCCAGTGCCATCTTTGGAAGCCGGATCGGACTGGCCCTGGACCTGGCGCGCGTGAATGCCCTGCGGGAACAAAACCTCCTTATCAGCGACCGGGAACGGATTGCCCGGGACCTGCACGACCTGGTGATCCAACGCCTGTTCGCTGCCGGCCTGAGCATCCAGAGCCTGCGCCGTTACACAATGGACCCTGTGGCGCATGAACGCATCGCCGCTGTGACCACTGAACTCGATGACACCATCCGCAAGCTGCGGGATACGATTTATTCCCTTCGTACCGCCGACGAGGAACGGGAACCGCTGACGGGCCAGATCCTGCGCGCAGTCCGGGAAAATTCCCGCAGCTACGCCATAACTCCCAAGGTTTCCCTGAACGGAGCGGTGGACTCGATCCGGGACGACGTGGCGGTGCATCTGTTGTCCGTGCTCTCGGAGGGCCTCAGCAATGCGCTGCGGCATTCCGGCGCTGAGGACATCGAGGTCCTTGTTGACGTGGGACAGGACCAGGTCCAGCTCCTCATCAGCGACAACGGCCGGGGCTTCTCCGAGCCTGCCCGCCTCAGCGGCCTGGCGAACATGCGCCATCGCGCCGAGTTGTTGAAGGGCAGCTGCATCATCGAGAGCGTGCCGGGTGCCGGCACATCCGTGACGTGGTCCGCCCGGCTCGCTTGATGCCTCTGCCAGGGGGGGAGCGGGTTGTCAGGCAGTGTCTGTCGAGCTTTTGGTGACGAAGACGGCGGCCTGCGTCCTTCGCTCGAAGCCCAGTTTGGCCAGGATGGATGAAACGTAGTTCTTAACCGTCTTTTCGGCCAGGAACAGCTCGTCGCCGATCTGCCGGTTGGTCAGGCCCTGGCCGATCAGGGCCAGTACCTTCTTCTCCTGCGCGCTCAGGCCCTCCAACCGGGGATCGGTGGGGACCGTGGAAAGGCCGGTAATGATCTGCTGCTCGACTCCCGGTTCGAACAGGGATTCGCCGGCAGCCGCTTTGCGGATGCCCGCCAGGAGGTCATCGCTCCTGATCTGTTTCAGGATGTATCCGGAGGCGCCGGCCAGGACTGCGCCCCGGAGGGCCTGTTCGTCGTCGTAACTGGTGAGGATCAGGCAGCGCAGGCGGGGATCGAGGGAACGCACGTCCCGGCACACCTCAATGCCCGTGCCGTCGGGAAGCCTTCCGTCGAGGATGGCAATGTCGGGGTGCAGGGCAGGAATCCGGCGGGTGGCCTCGGCCGCGGACCCGCTTTCGCCCACCACCAGGAACCCTTCGCCCTCCAGCAGGTCCTTCAGTCCCTGCCGGACCAGTTCGTGGTCATCGAGGATGAACACGCGCACCTGCCCGGATGATCCTGCTGCTTCATCAGATCCAGCTTCATGCATGTGCATAGAACGCTCCCAAAATCTTCACGACCAAAACCCGCATCCACGCGGGGCGGCCCCCGGGAGGGCCTGACCCCATTGTTCCCCAGCGGGCCTCATACCGGGAAGGGACCTAAGTCCGCCGGTGGGTGGCACCGTGGCCGGGGACTTGCGGTGCTGTTCCCGTCATGACTTTCGGCCCTACCCCGGCAGGCGGTTCTGCACCATTCTGGGACGACGCCCGCAGGAGGGAACCCCTGGAGGGGGATTGTGGCAACAACAGTGAATGGAGCCGGCATGAGTGCCCCTGAACCGCACCCCCGGATCATCGTTGCGGTGGATGGATCCGATGCCTCCATCGCCGCGCTCCGGGTAGCCCGGGCCATGGCGGAGCCATTGTCTGCGACCGTGGAGGCATGGGCCTGCTGGGACGTGCCTGCCGGCTACGGGGTGTATCTCGCGGTAGGGATCGAGGGGTTCAAATATGCGGCCCACCAGGTACTCCAGCAGGCGCTGGCAGACGCCTTCGACGAGCTGCCGCCCTTTGTGCACGCACGGTTGGTTCGGGGTAAACCGGGCCCGCTGCTGATTGACGCGAGCCGCAACGCCTCCCTGCTGATCGTGGGCAGGCGGGGACATGGCAGCTTCATCCTTGGTTCGGTGAGCTCTGCCTGCGTGAGCCATGCCCACTGTCCGGTGCTGGTGGTGCACGCCCCGGAGGAGACGGACGCGGGCCACCTCGACGGGACGCAGTCGCAGCCATCTGCGGCGCCCTGATCGACACGGGGTGCCCTGACTGACAGACCCGGCACACCGCCGTCGTACGGACTCTTTGCCCCGGTATTAGTGGCTGTGGTGGCCCTGCCCGTGATGGTGGTGGGCGGCGCCCTCTCCCACCAGTTCGTGGAGTCCTTCAACGGCCTGGGCAAGCGACAGCTCCGGGGATTGCATAACGAAGGGCATCAAAAGCCGGTTTTCCTTGTCCAGATGCAGGGCGAAAATCCGCTGGATGGCACCTGCGGCCACTGCGGCAGCAACGCCGTCGGCCGTCCTGAGCTCCTCGACCAGGCCCACGATCACCTGATGCTCGGCCAGCATTCCGTCCACCAGCAGCTTGGCTTCGGGGGCCGCGTGCGGCCCGCTGTACAGGGGTCCCTCCTCTGCCAGGGCGTGCGGCACCAGCTCCCGGTCACACCAGTCCAGCAACGCAGCCTGCGTTTCCTGGCCGGCGGCGGGGTCCCGTGCCTCCACGGCCTCGGTCAGCAGTCCCACCAGCGCGTTCAATTGCCGCAGCATGTCCGCATGGTGGGCTTCAACGGCCTGCAGCGCCCGCACCTCGGCCGTGGCGTCCTTACCTGTTCCAGCGTTCATTCGTTGTTGCCTTCCATTTGGGTGACCTGCCGGTTCGTGGCCCGGGACGACCAGCGCAGGTCCTTGACGGCCCAGTATCCGGCACCGTTCATGATGGCGAACCCAGCAATGCCCAGCCAGGGAACCCGGACCACCAGGCCAAGCAGCAGGATGCAGATGCCTGCCGCGACGAGGAGCAACCCGCGCCTGAACCGGGCCCGAAGGGACAGCGCAAAGGCATCCCGGCCAAGCAGGGCGGCGAAGCCGGGGTCTTCCTCGGCCAGTCCATGGCTGATCTGGTCGAGTTCGCGTTTTTCAAACTCAGAGAGCGGCACAGCTGCACCCACTGTCCATTGCCTGCGGGGAGCCGGAACTCAGGTACCCGGGTGGCCGCGCAGGACAGCCAGCCTGTTCTGGTATTCCGCGACGTCGACCTCGCCGCGTGCAAAACGCTCGGCCAGCACGTCCTCTGCCGTTCGGGGCGACGGGGGCTGGGGTGCATTCGGGGAGGGCGCCCGCAGGGAACGGGCCAGTAGGACAATGCCGGTGATGATTGCTCCCCAAACCACCACCATGCTGATGCTCATCAGGACATAGCCCCAAAGGCCCATGCCGTCATTCCAGCCGTACACTTCACGACCTCCGGTCACGTGGAGGCGGACGCCAACCGTCCGCCTTCCCCTTCAGTATCGGATTCGGCTGGTGCCGCGGGCAGAGCCATTAGTCCTGTCCCGTGAGGTGTGCCGCGAAGCGCAGAAGTGGCCGCCCCCGGTACTTTTGGCACTGGCGGCGGAGGCCGGCCATAGCGAGTCTGGAGGGGCGTCCGGCTCCGGAGAGGGAGCCGTGCGGAGGACGGGGATGGCCAGGTGGGCGTTGCAGAAAGTACTGACGACGGCGGGACAGCCCGCCGTGCCTTCCTCGCCGCCTGGGTGGGCTGGGTGACCCTGGGCGAGAGCCTCGGCTTCCTCGCCCCGGCCTTTGCCCAATTTCTCGCGGTACCTGTCTGGCCCCGTGCGGAATTCGTGCTCCTGGTGCTGGCCGGCCTGGCCGAAGGAGCTGTCCTCGGATGGTTCCAGGCCTATGTCCTGCGGAGCCGGCTGCCGCGGATCTCCGCGGGCCGCTGGGTCCTGCTGACCGCGGGCGGCGCCGCGTTTGCCTGGTCCGTGGGCATGCTGCCGTCGGCCTTCGAGGTTTGGCAGGACTGGCCGCCTGCGGCCTGGATGACGGCGGGGTCTGCGGCCGCGGTCCTCCTGCTCGTGTCCATTGGAACTGCCCAGTGGTTTGAGTTGCGGCGCCACGCCAGCCGGGCATGGCGCTGGATTGCTGGAAGCGCGGCAGCCTGGGCGGCGGGCCTGGCGGTCTTTATGCTGGTTGCCCCGCCCTTGTGGCAACCGGGCCAGCCTGCGTGGCTGATCGCCGTCATTGGCATGGGGGCTGCAGTCCTCATGGCCGCAGTGATGGCGCTGGTCACAGGACTGGTCTTGTTGCGCCTTATGCGGGTTGCTGCATCCGCCGGTGGCAGGAACTAAAAACCCCGCCGCCGTAAACGTTTGTCCACGGCGACGACCAGGGATGCAAGCAGGGCGAGGCCAAGGATCCGCAGCCAGGCTTCCCCGCTGATGGGGGCGGTGTGGAAGAGGCTGTTCATCAGCGGCGCGTAGGTCAGGGCCGCTTGGCCAGCCGCCTGGACCGCGACGCCAACCAGGAGCCATCGGTTGCTGAAAGGGCTGATCCGCCAGGCCGGCCGGGCCAGGGACCGGCAGCTGAAGAGGTAGGCAACCTCCACGGCGACGAAAAGGTTGACGGCGGACGTGCGGGCCTGGGCAACAGATGCGCCAACGGCCAGTTCGTGTTCGAACAGCCACCAGGCTCCTGCGACCAGCAGCGCCGAAACGAGGAGGATCCGCACGGTAAGGGCCCACGTCAGGAGGGGCCGGTCCGGCGGCCGGGGCGGACGGGACATCAACCCCGGTTCCTTGGGCTCAAAGGCCAGCATCAGTCCAAGGGCCACGGCGGTGGTCATGTTGATCCACAGGATCTGGGTGGGCAGGATGGGCAGCGTTGCCCCCAGCAGGATGGCCACGAGGATGACCAGCCCCTCGGCCATGTTGGTGGGCAGGGTCCACACGATGAATTTGGTCAGGTTGTCGAAGACGTTCCGGCCCTCTTCAACCGCGGCCTCAATGGTGGCAAAGTCATCATCGGTCAGGACGATGTCCGATGCCTCCTTGGCCACTTCCGTTCCGCTCCGCCCCATGGCAATGCCCACATTCGCCTGCCGAAGGGCAGGGGCGTCGTTGACGCCGTCCCCGGTCATGGCGGCCACGTGTCCGCGGGACTGGAGGGCCCCGATGAGGCGGAGTTTCTGTTCCGGCGAAACCCGGGCGAAAACTGTTGCCCGTTCCACCGCACCGGCAAACTGATCTGCCGGAATGGCGTCCAGCTCCGTACCCGTCAGGGCTGTCCCCGTGTCGCGGCCGGCGGCCAGGCCCACGGCGGCAGCCACAGTCACCGCGGTCCGGACATGGTCCCCGGTGATCATCTTCACCGCCACCCCGGCGCGCTGGCACGCCTTTACGGACGCTGCGGCCGCTTCCCGCGGCGGGTCGTGCATGGCCTGGAGCCCCGTCAGGGTCATCCCGCCCCGCAATTCGATGCCGGAAAGAGGGCGGCCGTCGGCGGGGAGCCGCATCATGGCGGTGGCCAGGACACGGAGTCCGCTGTCCGCGAGCGCGTGTGCTGCATTGAGCGCTGCCTGCCGGCGGACGGGCCTGTCGGCGCCGTGAGTGTCCATTTCGTGGGAGCAGAGGTCGGCTATCCGTTCCACAGCACCTTTGACGAACACCACGCCGCCCCCTTCCGGGGGCGCGGAACCGTGCAGGGTGGCCATGAACTGCCGCTCCGACGTGAACGGCAGTTCCTGCTGCCGGGGATTCGCGGCCAGGAAGCCGGCGACGTCCACGCCGCCTTTCCCTGCCGCCACCAGCATCGCGGCCTCGGTGGGGTCGCCCCGTACCTGCCATGTGGATCCCTCCCTGTGAACCTTGGCGTCGTTGCATGCTGCACCGCCCAGGAGGGACCACTGCAGCGCTGCATCCCCGTCCACCGGATGCTCCGGCGCGTCCGTCACATCCCGGTGCGTGCCTCCCGGATGCCCCGTTGCCGACGGGGTGATGTGTCCAGCAGGCCCGTAGCCTGAACCTGAGACGTCATAGGTGCCGGAGGGCGTCCATAGTGCACGGATTGTCATCTGGTTCTCAGTGAAGGTGCCCGTCTTGTCAGAGCAGATCACCGTGGTGCTGCCCAGCGTTTCCACCACCGGCAGCCGCCGGACCACGGCACGGCGGCGCGCCATGCGGCGGACGCCAATGGCAAGCGTCACCGTGACGGCGGCGGGAAGGCCTTCCGGGATGGCTCCCACGGCCAGTGCGACGGCGGCAGTGAACATCTGCCCCGGAGGCTCGCCATGCGCCAGGCCGGCAATGAAGGCCACGGCGGCGAGGACAAGGATGGCTACGGTAAGCGTCGAGCTGAACCGTGCCAGTTTCAGGGTCAGCGGCGTGGCCACCGGCCGGACCGCACCCATAAGGCGGTGGATTTCGCCAAGTTCGGTTTCGCCGCCGATGGCGACGACGATTCCTGCTCCGGTGCCTGCGGTTACCAGGGTGCCGCTGTACAGCATGTTCCTCCGGTCTGCCACCGGCGTGACCTGCGGGAGCACTACCTCGTCCTTGGACACGGGATCCGATTCTCCCGTAAGCGCCGATTCGTCCACCCGCAAGGCGGACAGCCGCACCAGGCGCAGGTCGGCCGGTACCTTGTCGCCGGCCTCCAGCAGCACAAGGTCGCCGGGGACCAGGTCCTCGGAGGGAACCTGCCTCCGTTCGCCGCCGCGCATGACCGCGGCCTGGGTGCGGACCAGCGAGTGCAGCGCGTCCAAGGCCGCTTCTGCCCGGACTTCCTGGATGAAGCCGATCGCCGTGTTGACCAGGACCACCGCGAGGATGACCCCCGCGTCCAGGAATTCTCCAAGGAACACGGTGACGGCGGCGGCGGCGAGCAGGACGTAGACCAGGGGGTTGTTGAATTGCCGTCCCAGCTTCCGGGCAATGCCACTGCCCTTGGACCTGGGAAGCTGGTTCGCGCCAAACTGGGCGCGGCGGCGCGCTACCTCTTCCTGGCCCAGGCCCCTCGCGGCATCCGTTTCCAGCAGCAGGACCACTTCATGGACGGGGAGCCCATGGTGTGCCGGATCAGGGGCGTTGTCCGGCCGGCGCCGCGTGACGTTCGATTCCGGCCGCTGGGGACGCACTTCCCCGCCACGGGAGGGCCTGGTCTTCGCCATGGTGCCGGCTTGTCACTGCCCCAGCAGGGCGTCGAGGGTGGCGAAGCCGTACCCGGCAGCAGCAATGCGGTCAATGACCTGGGGGAGGGCGTCGGCGTCGAGCGTGGTGCCGTCATCCGGGTTGGACCCGATGTGCATGAGGACGATCTCGCCGGGCTGCAGCCCCGCCTGGACGCGGTCGGCCACCGACTGGAGGCTGGCACCTCCGCTGGTGCCTTTCCAGCCCAGGGTGTCAACGGTCCACCTGACCGCCACGTAGCCCAGCGAGTTCACCGCCGCGATGGTTCGGGCGTCCCGCTCGCCGTAGGGGAATCGGAACAGCGGCCTCGGATCGGCCCCGGCGGCGAGGATTGTCTGCTCGGCGCCCCGCACCTGTTGGGTGATCTGGTCGGCGCCCAGCCCGGTAAAGCCGGGATGGGTCATGGAATGGTTTGCCACCCGGTGCCCGGCGGCCACGATCCGTGCCACGGACTGCGGGTTGTTGGCAGCCCAGTTGCCGGTCAGGAAAAAGGTCCCGGTAACGCCTTTGGCGGAGAGCGTGGACAGGATGCCGGGCAGTCCCGCCGCGTTGGCGCCGGCATCGAACGTGAGGGCAACCACGCGCCCCGCTCCCGGGATGACGGTCAGGTCCTGGCCGCGGAGGGAGTCCGGAAACGGCGCCGGCTGCGGGGGAGCGGCGGGCTCCTCCGGTGGGGTGGGCTCGGCCGGAGCCTGCGTGGGCTGCGGTCCGGGAACCGTGATGGGCGGCTCCACCGGTATCTGGCCGGCTTCCGGCGTCTCCGTTTCCTGTGGCCCCTGCTGGCCGGAAGGGGACACGGCCGGGACCGGCGGGCTGGACTGGCTGGGAAGTGCGGACTGGCTGGGAGGCGCGGAAGACGGCGCCGGTGAGGCGGACGGCGCAGCCGACGGCGGACCGGCCGTGAGTGCCGGCAGCAACAGGGCAAGGGCGATGGCGAAGACCAGGGCGGCGGCGAGCGCTATGGCGAGCGTCCGCCGTCGTGCTTCACTGAGCGGCAATGCCATCACCCGCCCTGGACGTCAGTGGCTTCCCGCCGCCGGGCAGCTCAGGAACCTTCGGCGGCGTGGGCCCCGCCCTCGGGCGTGTGGACCACCAGCACGGGGCAGTGGGCATGGGCCACGATGGCGGAGCTGACGGAGCCCAGGAGCAGTCCGCCGAACCCGCCGTGCCCGCGGCGCCCTACAACGATCATGTCGGCATCGCGGCTGGCGTCGATCAGCGCCTCGCGGGGATGGCCCCTGACAAGGCTTGCGGTGACATTGGCCGGCAGTTCGGCACCAAAAGCCTGTTCCATTGCCTCGTCAAGGATTTTCTTCGCGCCCTCCTCGAAGCCTTCAATGCCCATCATGACGTAGCCGGAGTACACCTGCGGGTACTCCCAGCAGGCGATGGCCTGGACCTTGGCACCGAGGGGAGTGGCAAACCGTTGGGCTTGGCGGAGCGCCTCCAGGGACGGCTCCGATCCGTCGACGCCTACCACGATCCTGGCAATTGGTGCCCCGGCAATGCTCATGTCTGCTCCCTCGTCGGACCCTCGCTGTCACGCCCATCATGCCCGCAGCCCCGCGGCGGGGCTAGGGCCGAAGGTCACGGCGCGCCGGCGGGCGGCCCGCCGGCGGACGGCGGGCCGGCTTGAGGTGTTCCCACGGGGGGAATCGCCGCTGGGGGAATCACCGCTTCGGACCACTCGGGTTCGAGGGGCCCCTGGTCAAGCCGGAACGGTGGATATTCGTCCCGCATCAGCGCGGTGTATACCAGGACCCGATAGATCCAGCGGTCAACGCCAAGGATGAAATCAAACAGCGGGCGCTGGTAGCGGCCGGTGAACAGCAGGATCACTGCCGCGATCAGGACCAGCAACCCCAGCAGGGATGGGCCCGCACTCTGTTCATAGGTCGTGCCGAAGTAGTTGTTGTCTGCGCGCCACCGCCACGCGGTGTTGGTAAACGCGGCCACCACGAGCAGGTGCGGGATCGCCAGGAGCCACCATTTCACCAGGACCAGGCCCCGGGACAGCCGTTCCGGGTAGTCCACCTCGAAGTCGGCCGGGTAATTGGTGCGCTTGAGGGTGAACGGCGGGTAGAGGTCGGTGCCGACGGCGGCATAGGCGTAGAACGCCACCCGCCAGTTCCACCGCATGACGCCGACATTGAAATCGAACAGGGCCCTCGGATACCGGCCAGTGAACAGGATGGCGAAGCCCGCCACGATGGTGGTGATGACCAACGCGAACCAGAGGAAGAAGAGCAGGATGAAATGGGGGATGGCCAGAAACCACTTGACCAGCCACATCCAGCGGGACAGCCCGGGATCGATGGTGCCGAAAAGCCGTGCGGGATAGCCGCGGCGGTCTTCCGCTGCCGTAGTGAACGGTTGCGGCGGGGGTGCCCCCGGAGCTGCCGCCGCGGCCTGCGCCCCTGGCTGGCCCCAGGGTGCCGGTGCTGGTCCCTGCCATCCCGAAACTTGCCCAGCCGGCACCTGGCCGCCCGGCACTTGGGCCCCCGGCTCTTGGCCTGGCCCTGCCATTCCCGGCCCGGCCATCGCGGGCGCCGGCATGCCTTGCCCTGGCATCGCCGGACCGCCGGCTGACGGACCGCCGGCTGACGGACCGCCGGCTGGCCGCGCGGCGTGCCGGCCCAGTCCCATGGCGCCGAAGATGATGAGGGGAATACCGATCACCAGGGCGATGAGCCCGCCCACCAACAGGCCGGTGGCTGCCGGCCGGATCAGGTCTGAGCGGAAGCCGGCCTGCGCCTGGACATCGATGCCGGACGAGGCATCGGCGTTCATCACCACCACTTCCCATGTGCCCGGGGTGATGTTCCAGGTGAGCTCCTGCTCTCCGGACCCTGACACGGATGCGGTCCAAAAGCGCTGGTTGGCAGGTGGTGATGCGGGGTTTCCGCCCGGAACGTCGCGGTATTCGGCCCGGAAGGGCCGCTGGCGGATGTTGAGCAGCTCCGAGTGGTGCACGCCTGACAGGTACTGTTCGACATCGGCCTGCGGGCCGATGCCAATGAACACCGGTTTGTCGGGGCTCACTGAATTAACCCGCAGGCGCAGGGTGCCGACGTCGAAGGGAAGCCTGCCGGGAACGTCCTCGCCAATGGCATCGGCCCGTGGCGAGGTAAGGGCAAAGGAATTAACGGAAAAACGGGATGTGCCGGAGGTCAGGAAGCCGTCCCCCTGGATGGATCCCACCGCCGAGGCTACGGCTCCTCCCGCCAGCGCAGCCAGCCCTGGAATGGTGATCAGGATCCCGAGGACCAGCATGATGATGGCGGCGGGCTTTTTCATGGCGTGGGACTTTCCGCTGGGGGTGCGTGGACGGGGGAGAGAAGGACGGGCAGGCTGTCCCGGCCTAGATGGTGCCGGGTACGGCGTCAGTCCGCGTGATGATCGTGGGGCACGGGAGGTGCTTCAGCACGCCGTGTGCGGTGGAACCGAGCAGCAGGCGCTTGAAGGCGCCCCTGCCGCGGCTGCCCACCACCAGCAGCCGTGCTCCGGCCGCGGCCGCCACAAGGGCGTCCACCGCACCCCTGTCGCTGTCGAGCTGCTGGTGCACGGTCAGGTCCGGATAGTCTTCCTTGAGCCCGGCAACGGTTTCAGAAAGCACAATCCGTTCCTCGTCCACGATGAGGTCCGCAAGCGCAGCCGGCGTCAGCCCGGCGTCGATGACGGGATCTGGAGCATTGACGGCATAGACGACTGTGAGTTCGTCTCCATCGCGGTCTGCTTCGGCAGCGGCGAAGGCGACGGCCTGCGTAGCTTCCGCGGATCCGTCTACACCGACCACCACACCGGACCGGCCTTCCAGGTCCTGGGTTCCAACGACGGCGACGGGGACCTTGGCGGCGGTGGCCACCTGGAGTGCACGGTCTGCGAGGGCGCCGCCGAGGTGGCCGCTGCCTGAGCCGATAACCATCATCGAGGTCTTCTTCGAATACTTGGCCAGCTGCCCGCCCACGCTTCCGGTAAGCAGTACCGTGTCCGGGGTAACGGGGACGCTTCCTTCGAGCCTGCCGGCGGCGGTCTTGAGCAGTTCCTCACCGGCCTGCTGGAGAGTTCCGAACCAAGGGTAGGGTTCGGCAACCCACCGGTCGTCTACGACGTGGACGATCACCAGCGGCAGGCCTGCCCGGTGGGCACGGCGCGCTGCCCAGAGGACCGCGGCCTGGCTTTGCGCTGAATCGTTGGTGCCCACAGCGATGGGTTTCTGGGATGTCATGGCGGCACTTCCTGCTCATCGTGAACTGGTCTTCCTGCTGTTCCAGACTGGCCCCGCCGCCACCGGCACTCTAGGGCCAAAAGTCACGGAAGCGCTGTTCAGCGCCCCCTGCTGCCCCGTGCACCCCATCGATTGCTCCGTACGTGTCGTTTTGGCGCCTGAAAACGACACGTACGGAGCAATCGATGGATGATTTTAGGGGCCTGGGGCGAGGTGCCCTGGAGCGTCGAAGGTTCACAGGCGGCACAGTTCCTCAGTATGCTTACTATTGTCCGCCGGACTTAAAGAGAAAGGCATCATCATGACTGAACAGAACCTCCCCGACGATGAGCTGGAAGTTGTGCAGGAAGAGGACATACTTCTCGACGAAACTCCGGGCGCGGCGTCGTCACTGGAGCTCGACCCTGTCATGGGGGAACCGGACAGCTACCCAGGTGCAGCCGAAAACAACCCGGACCGCTGGCAGGAGGACCCGTTGCTGCAGGACGAGGCAGTCTCGGGCGAAGAGCAGGACTTCCTGAGCGACCAGACACTGCGGGACGAAAGCGCTCAGGCGCGGTACCGCTCAGGCGACGAGCAGGTGCCGCCGGACACCCCCACCCTGGGCGAAGCAGCAGCCGATGTCGATTTCGGCGAAAACCCCACCGGCCTGGAAGCAGACGCCAGTGACGACGAGGAGAACTTCGGCGGCTCCCCCCTTAGCGAGTTCGAGCCCGACGACCTGGAACGCTAGCAAGGCCGGGGGGAGGAGCCGCCAGGCGCCGTCCGCAGGGGAGGAGAATCATGGAATCCAAGGAACTGCTGCTGGAGGCCTTCGACCGTCTCCCGGGCCTGGTGGGCCAGGTGCTGGACGGGCTGGATGAGGGGCAGCTGCAGCGCCGTCCCGCAGGTCACGGCAATTCCATCGCCTGGCTGGTCTGGCACATGGGCCGGGTGGAAGATGCCCAGGTTGCCGCCGCGTCGGGCCTGGAGCAGGTCTGGACGATGGAGGGATTCGTTGCCCGCTTTGGGCTCCCGCTGGCGGACAGCGACACGGGCTATGGCCATTCCAGCAAGCAGGTGGACGCCGTCCGCGCATCCCGGGAACTCCTGCAGGAGTACTACGAAGCTGTCCACCGGCAGACGGCAAAGGTCCTCGAAGGAATCGGTGATCCCGACCTGGACCGTGTTGTTGACCGGCATTGGGATCCGCCCGTCACCCTGGGGGTGCGGCTGGTCAGTATCCTGGGGGACTGCCTCCAGCACGCCGGCCAGGCCGCCTACGCCAAGGGGCTGCATGCCGCATCGGCGGACACCAGCGGTGCGTGAACTCGTGGTGCTGGGCACCGCATCACAGGTTCCGACGCGGACCAGGAACCACAACGGCTACCTGCTGCGCTGGGACGGCGAAGGGCTGCTTTTCGATCCCGGTGAGGGTACCCAGCGCCAAATGATCCATGCCGGAGCAACGGCAAGCAGCATCACCAGGATTTGCCTCACCCACGTGCACGGGGACCATTGCTACGGCCTGCCCGGAGTCCTCTCCAGGATGGCCCTGGACGGAGTGCGGCACCCGGTCCACCTGCATTATCCGGCGTCCGGCGAGGAGGTGGTCCGGGCCCTGGTGGCCGTCAGCTCTCCCGGCCTCGACCTGCGGCTGCATCCGCATTCCGGCGCCGGGCACGTGGCGGAAGGCCTTGAGGTCCGGCCCCTGAAGCACCGCATCGAGACGTACGGTTACCTTGTCACCGAGCCCGAGGGCCGCACTTTCCTGCCGGAGCGGCTCAGGGCTGCGGGCATCGGCGGATCCGACGTCCGCAGGCTGCAGCGGCAAGGGGTCCTGGGGGCAGTCCGGCTGGAGGACGTGAGCACTCCCAGGCCGGGCCAGCGGTTTGCCTTCATCATGGACACCGCACCGTGCCCCGGTGCCGATGAACTGGCAGCAGGCACCGACCTGCTGGTCACGGAGTCCACGTTCAGTGACGACGACGCCGGCCTGGCCCGGCAATACCTGCACCTCACCGCCGGGCAGGCAGGTGAACTGGCGGCGTCAGGGAAGGCCCGGACACTGGTGCTCACGCATTTTTCAGCACGGTACGGAAACGACGTCTCCCACCTCGCGGAGCAGGCAAGGGCCCGGGCTCCGGAAGCCACGGTCATTGCTGCTGAAGACCTGCAGCGCATCGCCGTTCCCCATCGGCGGCAACCGGTGCGGGAAGCGGCAGGCGACACTACGGCGATAGGGTTAAACCATGACGGCAGCAACTGAATCCACGGTCACTTTTAACGGCCGTTTCGCCCGGGAACTGGCAGAACTGGCCGTTCCCTGGCAGGCCGAGGAAGCACCCAGTCCCGAACTTCTGGTTTTGAACGACAAGCTCGCCCGGGAGTTGGGGCTCGATCCGCAGTACCTGCGCAGCCGCGAAGGGGTGCGGCTCCTGGTGGGTAATCACGTTCCCGCTGGCGCCACCCCGGTAGCGCAGGCATATGCGGGGCACCAGTTCGGCGGTTACTCGCCGCTGCTGGGTGACGGACGTGCGCTGCTGCTGGGGGAGGTCACTGACCAAAGCGGCCGCCTCCTGGACGTCCATCTCAAAGGCTCGGGGCGCACGCCTTTCGCCCGCGCCGGGGACGGCCGTGCCGTCGTCGGGCCCATGCTCCGTGAATATGTGGTCAGTGAGGCCATGCACGCCCTGCACATTCCCACCACCCGCTCGCTCGCCGTGGTGGCAACCGGACGGCAGGTCCGGCGCGACGGCATGCTGCCCGGTGCCGTCCTGGCGCGGGTGGCAAGCAGCCACCTGCGCGTTGGCAGCTTCCAGTACGCGCGGGCCACGGAAAACCTGGACCTCCTGAAGCGGCTGGCGGACCATGCCATCGGCAGGCACTATCCGCACGCTGCCGAAGCCGAAAACCCCTACCTGGCATTGTTCGGCTCAGTCGTCTCCGCCCAGGCGGAGCTGGTGGCCAGGTGGATGATGGTGGGATTCGTGCACGGTGTCATGAATACGGACAACATGACCATCTCAGGGGAAACCATCGACTACGGCCCGTGCGCGTTCATGGACGCGTTCAATCCCGCCGCCGTCTACAGTTCCATTGACGTCAGTGGACGCTACGCCTATGCCAACCAGCCGGTGCTTGCCGAATGGAACCTTGCCCGGCTCGCCGAGGCGATGCTGCCGCTCATCGACGAGGATCAGGAAAAGGCGGTTGCCCCGGCCGTGGAGGTGCTCGGCCGGTTCCGCGGACAGTACAGCGGGGCGTGGTCCAGCGGCATGAAACGCAAGCTGGGCCTGGGAGGCGGCGGGGAGAACAGTGACGACGCCTCAGCCCTGGTGGACGATGCGATCGCCATCCTGAAGGACGGCCCGGTGGACTATACCCTGTTCTTCCGTAACCTGGGCAAGGCCGCCCGGGGCGACCTCCGTCCCGTGCGCGGCATGGTCCTTGATCTGGCCGCGTTCGATGCCTGGGCGGAGCGGTGGCAGGCCATGGAGCCCGATGCGGAACTGATGGACAGCGTGAACCCTCTCTACATTCCCCGGAACCACCTCGTGGAGGAGGCCCTGTCAGCTGCCACCGAAGGAAACCTCGCGCCCCTGCAGCAACTGCTCGAGGCCATCGGTGCCCCCTTTACCGAACGTCCCGGGCTGGAGCGCTACGCCGAGGGTGCCCCTGAAGATTTCGGCAACTACATGACCTTCTGCGGGACCTGACGGCTCGTGCCGGCGGAAAAACGGCAGAAGGGCGGCAGCCGGGAATACCCGGCTGCCGCCCTCCTGTTCTGACCGGCTCCGCTGGTTGCGAAGCGCCGGGGAGCCTAGGCTACGCGGACGGCGGAGTAGCCGCTGAGCCAGCTGATGGAGTGGACTTCGGTGCTGTAGCCGTTGACGCCGCCGCTGACAACCTGGCCGTCGCCGGCGTAAACGCCCACGTGGCCGGAGGTGATGATCAGGTCACCGGGGGCGGGGGCGCTGACAACAGTTCCGTACTGGAAGAACTGGGTGGGGGCCAGGTCGCCGACGGACTTGCCGACGGAGCGCAGGGCCTTTTCAACCATTGCGGTGCAGTCCTGGCCCACGCCAACCTGGCTGTAAGCGGATGCCAGGATCGCAGCGCCGGTACCCGTGCCGGTGGAGGCCAGCGGGGTGGCGGAAGCGTAAGACATGTTCATGCCGGTGTTCGCCGGTGCGGTTGCGGCTGCAGCCTGGACCGGAGCCGCGGCGGGGGCCGGAGCCGGTGCTGCGGTGTAGCCTGCACCGGGGATCTGGATCTGGTCACCGGGGTAGATGACTGAGGACAGGCCCAGTCCGTTGGCGGACAGGACGTCGTTGAGGCTGACGCCGTAGGCGGCAGCGATGGCCCCGATGGTGTCGCCCGCTACGACGGTGTGGACGTTTCCGGCTGCCGCGGCGGGTGCTGCTGCCGGGGCTGCCGGTGCCGAGTATGCCTGGACGCTGGTGTTCTCAGTGGTGTCCGGACCGGTGACACCTGCATGGGCCGGGGCTCCGACGCCGAATGCAATGCCGGACGCTGCAGCAACTGCGAGCGCCGGGCGGCCCAGCGAGCGGGCCTGGGTCTTGGCGGTTACGGCGAGGCCCTCGAGCACAATGGAACGGGCCGGAGTCGCGCGGTGACGGGCAGTAATGGAATTTTTTGACACGGTTGATCGCCTCTCCCATGCCTGCGGGGTGAGCTGTCGGGTTCGGGCTGGAGATGCCCGGCCGGTAGCGGGCTCCGCGGGCGGAGCGCTATCGACTTAACCCCAAGGCCACAAATGGCCGTGGAAACGTGGTTCCCCCGTCCCTGCCATCTGGAAAACGGTTGAATCCCATGATCAGCGGCAGGGCTCGGCATACTGATGGGAATGTCCCGTCTGAGAGGGACACCCAAAGACCATAACCCGCGCTCAGCGTGATTGTCACATTTGCATAACATACGAGGTTTTTCTCTCAATTCGGCAAACGTCTTGATGTACATCGGATCCCGGGGCTGACGTGGGGAGATGACGAGAACCCCGAAACGGGCGCCGAACGGTAACAATCTGGCCACGGACGCCTGCTTCGCCATGGTCCCCGGCGCTAGGCTTCGGGACTATGCCCCTGTTCGTTACCAATCGGTTCTTCCCGCTGTTCGCAGGCTCCATGGCGATCGCCCTGGCCGGCGCCACCATGTTGCCGGCCACAGCGGAGGAGCCGCCGCCCGGCGGATATCCCTCGTGGAGCGAGGTGCAGCAGGCACAGTCGTCTGAAGCGGCAAAGGCCGCGGAGATCACCGCCATCAACGGGCTCCTGGACGATCTTCAGGCGCAGTCGGAGGCGGCCGGGGATGCGGCGGTCCGGTCTGCCGCCGATTACGCCGAAGCGGATGCGGAGCTCCAATTGGCAACATCCCGGTTGGGGACCCTGTCCGCGCAGGCGGCCCGTGCAGACGACCAGCTGGCCCGCTACCGGAAGGACATCGGTGCCCTGGCCGTCCAGTCGTACAAGACCGGCGGGACCAACACCGGATTCTTCGTGGCGCTCGACGCGCTGGGGACCAACAGCACCCAGGGGCTCAACGTGGTCAAGATTGTAGGGGATAAGACTGCTGCGTTGGTGAATAAGGCGGCAGCGGCAGGAAAGGTGGCCGCTGTGCTCAGGGAACAGGAACAGGTTGCCAGGAGCGAGCGGGAACGCCTGGCCGGGGAGGCGAAGGTTAAATCCGAGGCCGCCAGTTCAGCCCGGGACGCATTGGCACGGCAGGTCACCGAGGAACAGCAGCACAGCGGCGAGTTGACTGCCCAGCTTGCCGCCCTGAAGGGTACGACGGCGGCCCTTGAGGGGGAGTATCGCCAGGGCCAGGCGGCGCTGGCGGCCTACGAGGCGGCCCAGGCGGCAAAGCGCGCCGCCGCGGAGGAGCAGGCCCGCCGCCAGGCCGAAGCTGCCGCCAAGGCCGCAGCGGCTGCCGCCCAGCAGCCCAAGCAGCCCGCACCCGCCGCCCCAGCTGCTGGGGCTAATCCCGTCCCGGCGAATCCGGCACCGGCCAATTCGGCACCGGCCGCGCCTGCCAACAATCCAGCTCCTGCCGTTCCGGTTGCGCCGCCACCGGCGCCGGCCCTGCCAAGCCCGCCCGCCGTCGTCGTTCCTTCCGTTCCCGGTGGAGCTGTCAACGATCCGGCCGGGGCAAAAAGCTACGCGTCCGGACGCCTTGCTGCCTTCGGCTGGGGCCAGGACCAGTTTCTGTGCCTGGCCCAGCTGTGGACCAAGGAATCCAACTGGCTGACCACCGCCACCAACGCCTGGTCCGGGGCCTACGGGATTGCGCAGGCGCTGCCGCCGGGCAAGTATGCCAGCGCCGGCAGCGACTGGCTGACCAGCTACCGGACGCAGGTCGATTGGGGCCTGGGCTATATCCGTGACCGCTACGGTTCGCCCTGCGGTGCGTGGAACCATTCCGTGTCCCTGAACTGGTACTGACTGACGCGCTAGGCTTTCCCCATGCCAGATTTCGAACGGTTCCGTGTGCTGCTCGAAGAGGAGCGGGCGCGGCGGGTGGCGCTGCTGCCGGCGCTGCGCGCGGACATCGCCGCGGCGAATTCGGCCCGCCAGGATTCCAACGTGGACGACGAACATGATCCGGAGGGCGCCACGATCGCCTTCGAACTTTCGCAGGCATCGGCGCTCTTGAAGCAAAGCTCGGCCGGCCTGGACCAGATCGAAGCGGCCCTGGCAAGGCTTGCCGGGGGAACTTATGGAACCTGCGCCGTCTGCGGGGAAGCCATCGCCGAAGGCAGGCTGGAAGCACGCCCATGGACCCCGTTTTGCATCCGGCACGCCTCCCAGGGGCGCGGACGGTGACGGGCGCCCCGGACGTTGTGTCCGCTGCGGCGGAGTTCGTGGACCGGACCCTGCAGAACGAGGGCGCCTGGTACCGGGCAGACGATGTCGGAAACCGGCTGGGCGGCGTCCTGGCCTCGTACGGTTCCTCCATAGGGGCAGTCCGCGGCACGGTCCGCGACGCCCTCCGCAAGTTCAAGGACCTGGACCACGACGGCACTGTGATGCTCGCCTCTGCCCTGTGGGGGCAGCCAAGGCCCGGATCCCGCCCGGTTTTCGAACGGCGCCTTGCCGCCGTCGTGCTGCTGCAGTCAAAGGTGGGGCTGCTCCGGCATTCGGACCTCACGCGACTGGAAGGATTCCTTCGGTCAGCCCAGGCGGCGGACCTCACGGAGCCTCTGCTCTCCGATGTCCTGGTGCCGCTCCTGGCAGGCCTGGGGGAGCGTGAACGGCAGCGGGCCGGCGTTGTACTGGCACGGTGGCGGGAGGACCCGGACCCGGAACTGCGGGCGGCGGCCGGTGCGCTTTCGAACGAATTGACCCCGTAAATTGAACCCTGAGCAGGCCAAACAAGGAGAACCACATGAATGAGACGTTTGACCTTGAGCGCTTTGTTGCCGCCCAGAACTCTGGCGGAGCTTATGAGCAGGCGTTGGGGGAGCTGCAGGTCGGCAGGAAGTCCGGGCACTGGATGTGGTTCGTCTTCCCTCAGATTGCCGGGCTGGGGCAGAGTGCCATGTCGCGCAAATACGCCATTTCGTCACTCGCTGAAGCCCGGGCCTACCTGGACCACGAGGTGCTGGGGCCCCGGCTGCTGGAGTGCGCGGTAGTCCTGGCAAACCACGCCGACCAATCGGCCGAGGACATTTTCGGCGGCATCGACGCGAAGAAGCTCCGCTCCTCCATGACACTGTTTCTCCGGGCGGCACCCGGAGAAACAGTGTTCAAGACGGTCCTGGCCCAGTTCTTCAACGGCGAGCCCGACCCCGCCACCGACGATCTCCTGGCGGACCGGGACGCGGCCGACTGACCGTGCCCGGAGCCGCCGGGGGAGTTGTCAGGGCGTGGGGCTGCCACCGTTGACGTTCAGCGTCTCGCCCACCACGTAGCTGGACTCCGGGGACGCCAGGAAGACGTAGGCGGGGGCCAGCTCGGCAGGCTGGCCGGCACGGCCCAGCGGCGTGGACTGGCCGAACTCCGGCAGCTGCTCCTTGGGCTGGCCGCTGCTGACCTGCAGGGGCGTCCAGATGGGACCGGGAGCCACGGCGTTCACCCTGATTCCCTTGGGTGCCAGCTGCTGGGCCAGTCCCTTGGTGAAGTTGTTGATGCTCGCCTTGGTGGTGGCGTAGTCCACCAGCGTGGGGGACGGGTTGTAGGCCTGGATGGACGTGGTGTTGATGATCGTGGAGCCTGCGGGCATGTGCGGCACGGCGGCCTTGGTCACCCAGAACATCGCGTAGACGTTGGTCTTCAGCGTGTGGTCGAACTGCTCGTCGGTAATGTCCTCCAGATCCTCCTGGGCCACCTGCTTCCCGGCGTTGTTCACCAGGATGTCCAGTCCCCCCAGGACGGCCAGCGCAGTATCCACCAGGTCGCGGCAGGCAGCGGAGTCCTTGAGGTCACCCGGCACCTTGACGGCCTTGCGGCCGGCCGCTTCGATGATCCCGGCGATCCGGGAGGCATCCTCCTCTTCCTGCGGCAGGTAGGAAAGGACGACGTCGGCGCCCTCCCGCGCAAAGGCGATCGCCGTTGCAGCCCCGATGCCGGAGTCCGCGCCGGTCACGATGGCGCGGCGGCCTTCCAGCCGGCCGGTTCCGCGGTAGGTTTCCTCGCCGAGATCGGCCTTGGGCTCCAGTTCCGCATCAAGGCCCGGCTCGGGCTGGTGCTGCTTGGGCGGGGAGATTTTTTCGTAGGCAGTCACGGGATTACGGAAGGTGTACTGGTCAGTCATGGTGGTCCTCCTGTTCGTGCGGACACGGGCTGGTTCGTCGCCCCGGATACTGAAGCAGCCTGCGGTTGCGCCTTGTTGAGGAACAAAAAGCTAAGCATGCTTACGGTTCCTAGCCTAGGCAAGACTCTGTTTCCTGCCAAGCGGCCCGGGCGGGTCAGCCGCGCTGGACTTCCACCAGGCGGACCTCCGCCAACTGCCCCGCGTCAACCGTGGCCTCCATGAAGGTGCACGCAGGCTGGCGGCGGCGGTCCGTGGGTGAGCCCGGGTTCAGCAGCCGCAGCCCGTTCGGCGACACCGTGTCCCAGGGAATATGGCTGTGGCCGAAGACCAAAACATCGGCATCCGGGTAGAGCGCCTCGCACCGCAGTTCGCGCCCCTTGGCCGGCCCCGTCTCGTGGACCATCGCAAAGCGGACACCGCCGAGGGTGGCGGTGGCGGTTTCGGGCAGGCGGCGGCGCAGTTCCGGGCCGTCATTGTTGCCATAAACGCCCAGGAACCGATTGCTGCGGCGTTCGAACTCGTCCAGCAGCGCCGCCTCCACCCAGTCGCCTGCATGGAACACCACGTCGGCATTTTCGACGGCGTCCCACACCTGCCCGGGCAGGTTCCGGGCTCGTTTGGGGACATGGGTGTCGGCAATCAGGACCAGGTTCAACGCCATACCGGAATCCTGCCATGGGGCCCTGTTCGCGTGCGATCATGAGTCGTAATCTGGGGGCTTGGAGGTGATTGCCATGGAGGCAGCCCAAGGTGACCGCATTGTGGTGCATGGAAGGACCGTCGGGTCCTCGGACCGGCACGGGGTGATCCTGGAAGTCCGTGGCGAGGGCGGCAGCCCACCCTACGTTGTCCGCTTCGACGACGGGCACGAAACGGTTATGTACCCCGGCGGCGATTTCGCCGTCGACCACGGGCACGAGACCTGACGGTCCGGAGTACACCTGCCGGTGCTTCACGCTTAACCTGCCGGTGCTTCTCTTCACCTGTCCTTGCTTCACCTGTCAGACTGGAGCAATGGATTTCTTCCCGTCCGCCAGCACGTCCTCCACTCCGCCGCCCCGCACCGGTCCCCGCGACCCGGGCGACGCCTGGGTGGAAGGGGAGCGCGGCCGGTACTGGGGCAGGTTTGGCGCAGCCGGCGTCCTGGCCTACGACCCCGCAAAAGGCGTGCTGCTGCAGCACCGTGCCGTCTGGAGCCACAACGGTGGAACCTGGGGCCTGCCCGGCGGGGCGCTGCACGAGGGCGAGGAACCGGTGGACGGCGCCCTCCGCGAAGCCTACGAGGAGGCTGCCGTCCCGTCCGAAAGCGTCGAAGTGCTGTTCACCTCGGTGCTGGACCACGGTTACTGGTCCTACACCACAGTGGTAGTCCGGGTGCGGGAATCCTTCGAACCCGTCATCAGCGACCCTGAGAGCATCGCCCTGCTGTGGATCCCGGTGGCCGAGGTGGACTCCCTGGAGCTGCACCCCGGCTTCGCGGCCTCCTGGCCGGACCTGCTGTCGAGGCTGGATACCGACGAATCCTGGTAGGCCTGCCCTTGCCTTGGCCCCTCCGTGAAAGCTGGATTGCGGGCAGAGGCCGTCTTCCCCCCTACGTGCGGCGGTAAATTCTAGGTACAGCCGGCGCGAAATTAGGTACCTACTACTGGTGCCCGCCGCCTGATCAGCCCGTATGCTCCAAGCTACGGCGAAGTCGAGGCCGCTGAATTGCCGGCCAGGTGACCGTCCAGCACCGCAGCAGCTCTGACGTTTCGCACTTTTGGCGCCATAACCCTTTGGCTGAACATAAATCCGTGCAACGAAGCAAGGTGGGTGAGCCTGTTGTCTTTTCCGCCCCTGTCACCGAATGCAACTTCAAGACCAGGAGCCCCGCTAAGCAAACAGCCTGAGGACCACGATGCCGCGCTCTGCCGGTAGTGCTTTCGCCAGGCTACGGGGAAGCCGGGCTGCCCAGGATGGCGGCCGCGCTCCGGTGCCCCAGGCAGAAGACGCAACAGTCGCCGCGGTTCATGCCACCAGCCGCAACGGAGGCGTGAGGCCCCGCGACCTGGGATTGGCGCTGGCAGGGGCCGTGTCGTTGGTGCTTGCTGCGGGGGCGGCTTCCACCGTGGGCGTGCCCGTCAACAGCGATCTTGGCCTCGTCGCCGTACTGCCCTACCCGTACTGGGTGGGGCTCGCACTTCTTAACATCACCTTCGTCCTGGCATTGCGGGGGGATGCCCGCGGACCGGCCGGCCGCCCGGTCATGCTGTGGCTCCTCGCGGTGCTTGTGGTGGAGCTCTTTGGGACCGCAGCATTTGTCACCGATATACCCCGGGGCGAAGTAGCCTTCCGGCACCTTGGGATCGCCGACGCGCTATCGAGCACAAAAGCGGTGGATCCGGACATTGACGCGTACTTCAACTGGCCTGGCTTCTTTGCCCTCCTGGCCACGGTCATCAAGGCAACAGGGCTCGAACCGGTGAGCATAGCGCTGTGGGCTCCGGTGTTTGACGTAGGGTTGTGGCTCGCCGCCCTGGGGGTCCTTACCCGGTCGCTGACCGCTGATCCGCGGCGGCTGTGGCTTGTGCTCTGGCTTTTCTGCCTCGGTAACTGGCAGGACCAGGACTACCTCTCTCCCCAGGCCTTCGCCTTCTTCCTGTACCTCGTTGTGATCGCCCTGCTCGTCGGCCCGCTGGCTGCGCACCCCGGCACGTTCCGCGGCTTCCGGCCCGCTGAACTGGCGGCTTGGTGGCGAGGGAAGTCGCCCTGGGAGCACCGACCGCAGCACCGGGTGGGCGCATTCGTCGTCGCCCTCCTGCTTGTCCCGGTGATCTGTGCAAGCCACCAGCTGACGCCCTTCATGATGCTCATTGCAATGACCGCCCTCAGCCTCAGCGGGCGTGTCTGGACCAGCCGGCTGCCCCTGATCACCGCTGTGGTGCTTGCGCTCTGGCTGGTTTACCCCGCCAGTGCCTATCTCGTCGGACATCCGCCCCTGGAGGATGCAGGGTTCCAAGGCGCGATTGCGGCGAACGTCGTCGACCGAGTGACCGGGACCCCCGGCCACTCGCTCGTGGTGCAGGTCCGGATGCTCCTGACCCTCGTCCTGTGGGCCCTTGCTGCGGCAGGGGCGGTACGCGACTGGCACAGGAAGCGTCTCGACATCAGGGTGGTCCTCCTTGCCGTCACCCCGCTGTTGCTCTTCCCGATGCAGTCATACGGCGGCGAAATGCTCATCCGCGTCTCGCTGTTTGCGCTGCCCTTCATCGCCCTGCAGGCCTCCTCTGTCCTGCTGCCAAGGGACGGCGGTACACGCCTTCCGTTCCTGGCCGTGATGGGCCTCATTCCCACTTTCCTGCTGCTGTCAGTGCTGATCGAGACCAGCAGGTTCGGGAACACAAAGTTCGACATCTTCACCGACAGTGAGACGGCCGCCGTCGCCGAAGTCGAGCGGCTCGCACCCCACGGGGCGGCGATCATTTCCGCTGCCCACCCCACACCGTGGCGAAGCGACGCTTACCTGGAACACCGGTACCGCACCATGGACGAGTTGTGCCGGCGGGACCTGTCCGCGGCGACCTGCGGCCCGATCTTCTACAACTACGCCCGGCACAACCCTGCAGGTGCCTACGTGCTGCTCATGCGGTCAACAGAGGCAAGCCTTGAGCTCCAAGGCCAGAGCACGCAACGCAACTATGCGGAACTCGAAGACTGGCTGAAGGCGCAGGACGGCGTGGAACTCGTCTTCAGCAATGCCGACGCGCGCATCTACCAGTTGCCAACGCCGTAAGCGCCCACGCGGAGCATCTGCGTCTTCCCGGGGCTGTGTTTCGGGCTAGTAGCCTTCGCCGTACTCGGCGGTCACGAGGATGGGCAGGTGGTCGGAGTTGCCGCGCGGCAGGGTTTCCACGCTGGCGATATCCAGGCCAAGTGACGTGGCGAAGTCGAAATGGCCCTTGAACACCTTGTATCGGGTGTAGGTCCGCCGGTTGCTCAGCGAGAGGGCATAGCCTGAATTCTTCATGTGCATGTCCAGGTTCTTAGTGAAGAACGGGTAGTTGAAGTCGCCCACCATCAGCGTCATAAGGCCCTTGCCCATGCTCAGCAGTTCGGCGTGCGCGGCATGGATCTGCTTCCTGCGCAGCGAGTTTGATGCCGTCAGCGGGGCCGCGTGGAATGAGCCGATCACCAGTTCATGCTGGGTTTCGTTGTCCATGACCCGCGTTCCGATGAGCCGCTCATGGGCGGGGGCCAGGACCCGGTCATGCATGGATTTCTTCAAGGCAAAGGACTGCGTGTCCAGTGCGGTGAAGCGGCTGGCCCGGTAATAGATGGCCAGCCCCAGCCGGTTGCCCTTGGTGGCATCGGCCAATTGCAGGGGGCCAAGGGTCTCCGGAAGGTCGCTGGAATCCACTTCCTGGAGGCACAGAGCATCAATGTCGTGGTTCCTGGCCAGGGCGAGGAGCTCGCCGCTGGCCTTGTGCTTGCGGAGGTTGTAGCTGATGACGCGCATGGAACCTCTTTTGAGGGTTGCTGACAGGACCAGTTCCTTACTCTAGTCCGATTGCCGGTCGCACCCTCCAACATTTCGTTGCCTGCCGCAGCGCGTCCTCCACGGCCGGCTCGGGATAGAGTTACTGGCAATTCACTGACTTTCCGTAAGGGGCCAGCCTTGACTGCAGACCTGCCCGAGCTCGCCGAAGGCAACTTCTACTACCAGGACCTTGGCGGTGGCCGGTTCCGGTCCACTATCCATGCCCAGGGCGCCTGGAACGTCCACGAACAGCACATGGCTCCCGCTTCGGGGCTCATGGCAGATGTCCTGGAACGGCACCAGCCGCGTGAGGACATGCGGATGGCCCGGGTCAGCTACGAAATCCTTGGGTTGATCCCGGGCGGCGAGTTCCGCATCGACACCACCACACTGCGGCCCGGCAGGACCATCGAGCTGGTGCAGGCGGAGCTGGTGGCGGGGGGCCGGACCGCGATCCGCGCCATGGGGTGGCGGCTGCAGACCAGTGACACCGCGGAGGTGGCCGCCATTGAAGATGCTGCGATACCCGGCCCTGACGAATGCAAGCCTTACGATGGCGCCGCTGTATGGCCCGGAGGCTACATCCGGTCCCTTGAAATGCGCGTGGCCGAAGGGCACCGTCCGGGGGCCGGGAAAGTGTGGCTCCGTACCGACCACCCCCTCACCGACCGTGCGGACAGCGGGGACTTCGTCCGGCTCATGGGGCTCGTGGACACCGCGAACGGCATCGCGGCCCGCGTGCCGCCGGGCAAGGACAGCTACGCTTTCCCCAACCTGGACCTGCAGATCCACATGTACCGGCGGCCGGAGGGCGAATGGCTGGGACTGGACAACGCCGTGTCGTTTGGCCGGGACGGGATCGGGCTCACGTCCACCGTGCTGCACGACCGGCAGGGCCCATTCGGGCGGGCTGAACAGATCCTGACGCTGCGCAGGTCCTGACGCTGCATAACTCCCGACGCTGCGCAGATCCTGCCGCTGCCGCCGTCTGTGCCATTGTCTCCGGGTATGGCGCACGGCATATATCGCTGAGTATCGTTGTATATCGTTCGCGATCGGCAAAGGAGTCCATCATGCGTGCTTCACACCCTGTAGGGGGATTCGGCGGGAACAACCTTGACGGCATGTGGCAGGCCGTGGAGGAGCTGCGCTCCCGGTTTGAAAAGCGGGTTGGAACCCGTGCCGGGAAAGGCGAGGTGCGGGCAGCCGTGCTGGCCCTCCTAGCGGAACGGCCAATGCACGGCTACCAGATTATCCGGGAGATCGAGGAGCGCAGCGGCGGCAGCTGGAAGCCGAGCGCGGGTTCTGTCTATCCCACGCTGCAGCTGCTGGCCGATGAAGGATCCATCAGCGCCGAGGAATCCAACGGGCGGAAGATCTACTCATTGACCGAGGCCGGCCGCGAGGAGGTGGCGGCCCAGCACGGATCCGCACCATGGGACCCCGTCGCTGCCATGGGCGGCGGCGGAACGGGGTCCCTCCCAAAAGCCGGAATTGAACTGGCGCAGGCAGCTGCGCAGGTGGGCCGGACCGGTTCACCCGAACAGGTGCAGCAGGCAGTGGCTGTATTGGACGAGGCCCGCCGCCGGCTCTACGCCATCCTCGCCCAGGACTGACGGGGTGTCCTCGATCGTCCATGCCAGGGCGGACCCGCCGCCCGCGGTGCGGGAGCACCGTGGGCGCTACCGGCGGATCCTGCGCTTCGCCGCCGCGAACCTTGCTGCCACGTGGTGGTTCGAGCTGTTCCTGCCGCGGATCGGTCTTGGCGGGGTCGCCGCCCGGACGCGTTCCCGGCGGATGCAGCGCTTTGCCCGGCGGTTCCATGACCTGGCCGTGGAACTCGGCGGCCTGATGATCAAGGTGGGCCAGTTCCTGTCCTCCAGGCTTGACGTCCTGCCTCCGGAGATCACCAAAGAGCTCGAAGGGCTGCAGGATGAAGTGCCGCCGGTAGCCTTCCCGGGAATTGCTGCCCTGGCGGCAGGGGAACTGGGCGCGCCCCCGGACCGGGTGTTCGCCTCGGTGGACGAGTCCCCGATTGCAGCCGCCTCGCTGGGCCAGGCCCACAGGGCGCACCTGTGCCCCCTGGACGCCGGGGATACCGGCCTGGACGCTGTGGTCCTGAAGGTGCAGCGTCCGGGCATCGGTGCCATTGTCGACGTCGACCTGGCCGCGCTGCGGAAGGTGGCCGGCTGGCTCAGCCACGTCCGGCTCGTCTCCCGCCGCGCCGACGTGCGCGCCCTGGTGGAGGAATTCGCGCAGATCAGCCTGCAGGAGATTGACTACCTGCACGAGGCGGTCAACGCCGAGCGCTTCGCGGCCGATTTTGCCGGTGATGACCGGGTGGCTGTACCGGAGGTTGTCTGGGAGCGGACAACCCGCCGTGTGCTTACGCTCGAGGACGTTACGGCCATCAAGATCACCGATGTCCGTGCGCTCCGGGCTGCCGGCATCGATCCCGCCGCGGTTGCCCCGGTATTTGCCGCCATCATGTTCGACCAGCTGTTCGCCAACGGCTTCTTCCATGCCGACCCGCACCCGGGGAACATTTTCGTCACCCCGGTCCCTGCAGGCGCAGGCGGACTTCCCTGGAAACTGACGTTCATCGACTTCGGCATGATGGGCGAGGTTACTGCCTCCACGCGCAGCGGCCTGCGGAAGCTCCTGATCGCCGCAGCTGCCCGCGACGGCAAGGGACTGGTGGCGGCAATCAATGACGTGGGCGTCCTGATGCCCTCAGCGGACAGCATCGGCCTGGAACGCGCCATGACCCAGCTTTTTGCCCGCTTCGGCGGCATGGGCTTTGCCGAGCTGCGCGAAGTTGACCCCCGGGAGTTCCGCGATTTCGCGGTGGAGTTTGGGGACGTGGTCCGCTCGCTGCCGTTCCAGCTGCCGGAGAATTTCCTGCTGATCATCCGAGCCATGTCCCTGACATCCGGGGTGTGCAGCGCACTGGATGAACGCTTCAACCTCTGGGATTCGGTGGAACCCTATGCGGCACAGCTGCTGCGCGACGAGCGCGGGAACCTTGTTCAGGACGTGGCCCGGCAGGCGGTGGACGCCGCGGGTGTGGCCCTCCGCCTGCCCGGCCGGCTGGATGCCCTGGCCGGCCGGCTTGAGGAGGGATCGCTGCAGGTGGGTGTTCCGCGGCTGGAGCGGCAGGCGGCACGGCTGGAACGGGCAGGAAGGCGCCTCGGCTCCGCCGTGGTTTTCGTTGGCCTGCTGGTGGCCGGCGCCATCGTCCGCGCCGACGACCTGGCATTCGGCAACGTGCTGATGGCCACATCATCCCTTCCCCTGCTGCACGCCCTGTGGGCGGGGCGCCGGGGGCGTTAAGGCCGCTGCCGCCGTCGGGCGTAACCTAAGGAAGGCCCGTCCGCCCTCAACCCAGGAGCTTCGCAACAATGCACCACACCGGTACTGGACTCCGCACGCTCACCGTGGTGCGGCAGGACGTGTCCCTTGGCGCGGGCCGCGACCTCGAATTCGGCCTGGAGCTCTTGGCCCGGGCCAGGGGCGGCGGCATTGGCCCCACCCTGCGGCTGTACCGCCCCGCTCCCACCGTTGCGTTCGGGCAGCGGGACACCCGCCTGCCCGGCTTCGACGCGGCAGCCCAGGCCTGCAGGGACAACGGCTTCGAACCCCTGGTCCGGCGGGCAGGCGGACGCGCAGCTGCATACCATCAGGGCACCCTGGTGGTGGACCATATCGAGCCGGACGCGGACGCCGTCGCCGGTTCCAAAACCAGGTTTGGCTACTTTGGTGAACTGTTTGCGCAGGCGCTGCGGAGCGTCCGGGTGCAGGCGGCGGTGGGGGAAATCCCGGGGGAGTACTGTCCCGGTGAATTCAGCGTGCATGGAACGGACCCGGCGGAGAACTCCCGGCGGGTGAAACTGGTGGGTACAGCGCAGCGCGTGGTCTCCGGCGGATGGCTCTTCAGCTCAGTCATTGTGGTGGAGGATTCCGCGCCGATCCGCAAGGTGCTTACCGAGACCTATGCTGCACTCGGCCTGGACTGGGATCCTGCCACCGCCGGCGCCGCCAACGATCTGGTCCCCGGCCTGGACGTGGCAGCCGTTGAGCAGGCCCTGCTGGAAACATATGCGGGCCATGCCGCCCTGGAAACTGCTTCGTTCAGCAGCCTGGGGGCATGACCCGCAATGGGTTGCGGCGATGCCGCATGCCGTGGGAATGGTCAGGCAGCCAGGCGGCTCTTGACCTCGGCGGCCGACGGGTTGGTGGCCGCGGAACCGTCCGGGAACAGCACCGTGGGAACCGTGCGGTTGCCGCCGTTCAGCTGCTCCACGAGTTCGGCAGTGCCGTCCACCTCTTCGATGTTGATTTCCGTGTAGCCGATGCCCTGCGCGTCCAGCTGCTTCTTCAGCCGGTTGCAGTAGCCGCACCAGGTGGTGGAAAACATGGTGATGGTGCCGGATTCGGGAGTGAAGTCCACAGGGATCTCCTAAACGTCGCTTGAAAGGTTTCCTTACCGTCAACCGTAGCGCGGCCGGCGGTATTCCCCGGTGTCGAAGGCCTGCCGGGGCACTGGATGACAGTATGTGGCGGGCGGTGGCAAGCTGGTGCCATGTGTGGACGCTACGTAATGGCACGTGCCGTGGGGGACCTCCTGGCCGAATTCGATGCCGAGCTGGAGAACGAGGTCAACATTCCGCCGTCGTGGAATGTGGCCCCGACCGATGCCGTACCCATCGTGCTGGAGCGCCTGGTTGATGACAGTGCCGCGCCCCGGCAGGTACGCCAGCTGCACGTGGCGCGCTGGGGCCTGGTCCCGTCCTGGGCCAAGGATCCCGGCATCGGCTCCCGCATGATCAATGCCCGGAGCGAGTCGGTGCTGGAAAAACCGGCGTTCCGGAAGGCGGTCCAGTCCCGGCGCTGCGCGGTCCCGGCCGATGGCTATTACGAATGGAAGCAGGGTCCGGGAAAGTCGAAGCAGCCGTACTACGTGCACCCGGGCAAGGACCACGGGCTGGTCTTCGCAGGTCTTTACGAGTGGTGGAAGGACCCGTCCGTCGCCGAAGGGGATCCGGGCCGCTGGCTGCTCTCAACGTCCATCCTTACGGCAGACACACCGCCCCCGGGCTCGGAGTCAACCATTTTCGGGAAGCTGACGGAGCTGCACGACCGCGTCCCCCTGCCCATGGACAGGGAGACCATGGAAGCGTGGCTGGACCCGCAGGCGGATGACGCCGCCGGGCTCGTGGACCTGGTGCGGTCCGGGGTTAAGAATGCCGCCGCCGACTGGACGGTGGATTCCGTCGGCAAGGAAGTGGGCAATGTCCGCAACAACGGCCCGGAACTGATCCGCCCGGTGGAAGCCCTGTTCTAGCAGCCGCCGCCCGTGGTGCGGCGGGTGTCAGACGGTGACGCGGCCGGCGTCGTCCACTCCCCAGGTGGGGTTGTACGCCACCTCCCAGCGGTATCCGTCGGGGTCGGCGAAGTAGCCCGTGTAGCCGCCCCACGGCTTGGTGACCGGCTCGGCAATGATGGCAGCGCCCGCCTCCGCGGCCTCCGCCATGACCCTGTCCACCTCCCCGGGGCTTCCCACGTTGTGGCTGAGGGTGATGGAGGGGACGCCTGCGGGCGGGCTGGTGACCGCTTCGGCCTGCATCTGGTGTACGTCCCAGAGGGAGAGCACCAGGCCGTGGTTCACCTGGATGAACAGCACCTCGCCGGCAACCTCCCGGTGGACCGGCCAGCCGAGGCCGTCGACGTAGAAGGCGCGCGATTCCGGAACATTGCGGACTCCGAGGGAGATAAAGTCGACTCTGGGCTCCATGCTTCGATACTGTCAGATGATGGCGACAATTCAAGGAAACGATAGGGATGCCCGGGCCGACAAGGAACAGCTCGCTGCCGTTCGGGTTGCCGTTGACGAGGTGGATGAACAGATTGTCACCCTCATCGCCCGGCGCGAACGGCTGATCAGGATCGCAGGGACGCTCAAGGGCGACGACGCCGAGGTCCGTGCCCCGGGCAGGGTGGAGCGGATCATTGAGCACGTCCGGTCCGCTGCGGAGAAGAAGGACATAGATCCAGACATCGTCGAATCAACCTACCGGGCGATGATCTCCGCATTCATTGAACTTGAACTGCGGATCCACAACAAGAACAGCTGACATGCAGAATGTGGTGGAGGAACCCTAAAGGGTTTCCTCCACCGGCACCCCGTGCTGGAACTCCCGTCCGTCCGCCTCGCTGAAGGCCGACAGGACATGCCCCTGCCCAAGTCCGTTCAGGGCAGTGAGGGGAAAGCTTCCGGTGATGCTGTTCTCCGAGTGGGACACTCCGGACAGGTCGTAGTCTTCCTCGATTCCCTGGTCCCGGTTGAACGAGTAGCAGGCAATTGCCTCCCCGTTCATGAATTCAATACACAGCCTGCGTTGCATTGAATAGTCCGGCGAGGCTCCCATCAGGCCCACCACGTAAGCGCCCGAATCCGGGATGGCGCCGTCGATATCGAACCGTGCAACGAGGGTGGAGTCCTGCGTCTTGATGCTTGCCTGCTTCAGGAGTGCGTCATCGGTACTCATGCCATCATCCTGCTACCTGCCGCACGCTCCGTCCACCCCCGCCTATGTTTTACCGGCCTCCCGGCGTAGACTTGATTTATTCGAATACATATTCGAATCCTTGTGAGGAAGCACCATCCGGGAGGCGCGCGTGGGCATGTTCAGCGAGTCCGTTGACGTGGTGTGTTCCGCTGCCGGGCAGCCTGAATCCTTGACCTGGTCAGGAACGTCTTACCTCGTCTGTGCCGAACCCGTCCGCTGGTATGAACGCCGGCAATGGTGGGCGGAGGACACCCGGGCTCCGCTGGGAAGCGGGCCTGGCGTAGTGGACCACGAAATCTGGCGGATCCAGGTGCAGCCTGCCCCGGTGGCGTCCGGTTCCGCAGGGCAGGGAGAACCTGGCGGCGCGGAACCGCTCACCCTTGACCTGACCCGCCATATCCGCAGTGGCCGTTGGCGGCTGCTGCGGATCCATGACGCCCTTCGCCCTAAAACAGCATGACCACAGAACAGCCTGAACCCTGACCAGCATGAGTTTTACCCACCTTCACGTCTCCACGGCATTCAGTGCCCACTACGGCGTCTCCTGGCCTGAAGAGCTGGCACTGGCGGCCGCGGCCGGCGGCGCCACTGCCCTGGCCTGCACCGACCGGGACGGCCTGTACGGCACCATCAAGCACCTTAAGGCATGCATGGCGGCGGGCATCGACCCCATTGTGGGGGTGGACCTGGCAGTTTTTGACGACGACGGCGATCACCGCACGCAGGTAGCCGGCAGGGTGGTGGTGCTTGCCCGCGGCAACAACCATGGTGCCGGGTACCGTGCGCTGTGCCGGCTGGTATCCGATGCCCACGCCAGGACTTCAGGGAAAGCCGGCGGCGCCGTGCCGGCCGCCGTCACCCGCGCCGAACTGGCTTCCCGCACCCTTGACCCCCAAACCCTCAAGCCGGTGCTGACCGTCCTGATTGGTCCGGATTCCGACGTCGGACGGGCCATGGGAGGCCGGCGCTACCTGCGTCCCCGGACCCTGTTCAAGCAGTGGCTGGATGCGATGCCTGCAGGAACTGTAGTGGCGGAAATCGTCTCCCAGCTCAGCGCTCCGGGGAGTCCGTTCAGCACCGCTCATGCAGTCCGCATGCTCAGGCTCGCCGAGGAACACCACGTACCCGCAATCCTCACCAACGCCGTCAGGTACTGTGCCGCGGACGGCGCACCAACCGCCGATGTCCTGGACTCTGCCCGGACGCTGAAGTCCCTTCCGGAACTGGCAGGGGAACCGCTCCTGCAGCCAACCGGACAGGGATGGCTGAAATCCCCAGAACAGATGCTGGGGCTGGGAAAGGAAATCATTTCCGCTGCCGGTTATGGTGCCGCAGACCTCAAACAGCTGATGGCGCAAACAGAGGCGCTCGCCGATCTCTGCCGGATAGACCCCACCACTGATATGGGGTGGAAACAGCCCGTAGTTCCTGAGGCGTCTGTCATTGGCATCAGCCAGGACCCGCATGCCGAACTGATCCAGCGCTGCCATGCAGGGATCGACAGGCGTTTCCCGGGGATCTCCGGTATGCGGGAACAGGAGATGCTGTCCCGGCTGGAGCATGAGCTTGGCATCATCAACACCCTCGGTTTCTCTTCCTATTTCCTGACGGTGGCGGAGGTGTCCCGGATGATCCAGGACATGGGGGTCAGGGCGGCTGCCAGGGGATCCGGTGCCTCCAGCCTGGTCAACTACCTGATCGAGGTCAGCCATGTAAATCCCCTCCAGCACGACCTGATTTTCGAGCGTTTCCTCTCCAACGACCGTGCCACGCTGCCGGATATAGACATTGATGTTGAGAGCGCCGAACGCCACAACGTGTACCGCAGGATTTTTGACCGGTTCGGTTCAGAGCGGGTCACCCTGATGAGCATGCAAAACGGATACCGGGCGCGGGGGGCTGTCCGCGACGCCGGGCTGGCACTGGGCATGGACGACGGCGAGGTGGGGGAGATCGCCAAGCAGTTGTGGCGCTTTTCCGCCCGGAAGTTCCGTGAAGCCCTGCAGGAAAAACCCGAACTCCGTGAGTTTGCCGGCAGGGTGGAGCAGCGCGACACTGACGGGAACCAGCAGCTTGACCTGCTGGTGGACCTCACCGAACGCCTGGACCGGCTGCCCCGCCACATCTCCATGCACCCCTGCGGGGTGATCCTGGGTGATGCCACGCTCCTGGACCGCACCCCGGTCCAGCCAAGCGGCCTCGGGCTGCCCATGAGCCAGTTCGACAAACACGACATGGACCCCATGGGCATGCTCAAACTCGATGTCCTGGGCGTGCGCATGCAAAGCGCCATGGCCTTCGCGGTCCGGGAGATCATCCGCATCCATCCCAGCAAGGAAGAGGTGGTGGAAGCGGGAAAGCATCCGGCAGGGCCTAGCGGCACAGGGCCTGACTACATCGCCGGGGACGGCCTGATCGACCTCAATGCCGTCCCCCTCGACGACGAAGCCACTTATGAACTGATCAGAAGCACGCATACCCTTGGCTGCTTCCAGATTGAATCCCCGGGGCAGCGGGAACTGATTGGGAAGATGGCGCCCCGGGAGTTCAACGACCTCATCATCGATATTTCGCTGTTCCGTCCCGGACCCATGAAATCCGACATGGTGCGGCCCTTCCTGGAGCACCGGCACGGGTTCGCCCCGGAGGTCTATCCCCACCCGGATCTCAAGCCGGTGCTGCAGGAAACCCATGGGGTCACGGTGTTCCACGAACAGATCCTGAAGACCCTCGACATCATGACCGGCTGCGGGCTGGCAAAGGCGGACGAGTTCCGCCGGGCGTTGAGCAATGAGACCGGTGAAGCCCAGGTGGAGGAGTACTTCCGGCGGAACGCCAAGGCCAGGGGGTACACCCCGGAGGTGGTGGACAAAGTATGGGGGACTTTGAAGTCCTTTGCCAGTTTCGGCTTCTGCAAAGCCCATGGTGCTGCCTTCGCCGTCCCCACTTACCAGTCCGCATGGTTGAAGACACACCACCCTGAAGCGTTCCTTGCCGGCTTGTGGGAGCACGATCCCGGGATGTATCCCAAGAGGCTGCTGGTGGCCGAAGCACGCCGGCTGGGCATCCCCATCCTTCCCCTGGACATCAACCGGAGCAAAGCAGAATACCGGGTGGAGCGGATTGATTCCGGCCGGGACGCCGGAAGACTTGGGATACGGCTCAGCCTGAACGGCATCTACGGGCTGTCCGCTGCCGAATTGAAGCGGACAGTTGCCGGCCAGCCGTATGACTCCCTGGCAGACCTCCGCGCGCGCTCGCGGCTCAGCAAGCCAAGCATCCGGCGGCTCGCGCAGCTGGGGGCCTTTGATGCCCTGCACAAGGAGGCCGGGGGAGCAGCAAACCGGGCAGACCTGGTGCACCACCTGCAGCAGCTCCAGTCGGCCAACGGCGCCCGTAAGGGGGTGGACGTGCTGGAAGGGCAACTGTCCCTTCCCCTGGGCGATATTGAACTGCGCAACATCAAGCCCGGGCTCCCTGCCCCCACGCTGGTGGAAAACGTCCGGGCGGAACTTGACCTCATGGCCGTGGATGTCAGTACGCACCTGATGGACAGCCACCGTCCCCTGCTTGAAAGGCTGGGCGTCACCACTGCCGATAAACTCCTCAGCCTGCGCAACGGGACAGAAGTGCTGGTGGCAGGAGTGCGGGTTGCCACCCAGACCCCACCCATGCGTGGCGGCAGGAGGGTGGTGTTCATCAGCATCGACGACGGCACGGGCTGCGTCGATTCCGTCTTCTTCCACGAAGCCCAGGAAAATGCAGGGCCGCTTCTGTTCGGAACCCGCCTGTTGTTGATCCGCGGCACTACCCGAAGGACCGGCCCCCGCGGGATCAGCATCAGCGCAAGCATGGCCTGGGACCTGAGCCGGACGGAGGCATTGCCCTTCCCGGAGGCCACACCGGCTGCTGCCCAGGACGGCCCGCATCCCCTGGACGGCATCAGCAGGACACTGGCCATCACGGGTTTTAACGGGTGATGGTGCTGTGTGCCGCGTTGGTCGGCCCTTACCTGAACCGATAGCATTGACGGTGGCTGGCTGTGGTCCCCGTATGCCACAAGCTATGAAGCCTTAACTTTGAATAGGAGACACCCGTGTCAGATGCCCAGCAGATCACCCTTCTCGTCGATGGCGAAGAGACCAAGGTGACTACCGGGACAACCGGTGCGGAACTCTTCTTTGAGCGCCGTGACGTCGTTGTGGCCCGCGTTAACGGTGAACTGAAGGACCTTGACCAGGAACTGCCCGAAGGTGCCGAGGTGGAAGGCGTCACCATTGATTCCCCCGATGGCTTGAACGTCCTGCGCCACTCCACCGCCCACGTCATGGCCCAGGCCGTGCAGCAGCTGCGTCCCGACGCCAAGCTGGGCATCGGCCCCTACATTACCGACGGCTTCTACTTCGACTTCGACGTTGCCGAGCCCTTCACCCCCGAGGACCTCAAGACCCTCGAAAAGATGATGCTCAAGATCGTCAACCAGAACCAGAAATTCGTCCGCCGCGTCGTCTCCGAGGACGAGGCCCGCGAAGCCATGAAGAACGAGCCCTACAAGCTCGAACTCCTGGGAAAGAAGAACGACGCCGCTGAGGCCGGCGAGGGCGTCAACGTGGAGGTCGGCGCCGGCGACATCACCATCTACGACAACGTGGAGCGCAAGGAAGGCACCACCGTCTGGTGCGACCTCTGCCGCGGCCCGCACCTGCCCAACACCAAGATGATCTCCAACGCCTTCGCGCTGACCCGTTCGTCGTCGGCCTACTGGCTGGGCAACCAGAAGAACCAGCAGCTGCAGCGCATCTACGGCACCGCCTGGCCCACCAAGGACGCCTTGAAGGCCTACCAGGAGCGCATTGCCGAGGCCGAGCGCCGCGACCACCGCAAGCTCGGTTCGGAGCTGGACCTCTTCTCCTTCCCCGACGAGCTGGGCTCCGGCCTGCCGGTCTTCCACCCCAAGGGCGGCATCATCCGCAAGGAGATGGAGGACTACTCGCGCCAGCGGCACGTCGAGGCCGGCTACGAGTTCGTCTACACCCCGCACATCACCAAGGGCCACCTGTACGAGGTCTCCGGGCACCTGGACTGGTACAAGGACGGCATGTTCCCCGCCATGCATGTGGACGCGGAACTCAATGAGGACGGCACCGTGCGCAAGCCCGGCCAGGACTATTACCTGAAGCCGATGAACTGCCCCATGCACAACCTCATCTTCCGCTCCCGCGGCCGGTCCTACCGCGAGCTGCCGCTGCGGCTGTTCGAGTTCGGTTCGGTCTACCGCTACGAGAAGTCCGGCGTGGTGCACGGCCTCACCCGCGTCCGCGGCATGACACAGGACGACGCCCACATCTACTGCACCCGCGAGCAGATGAAGGACGAGCTCACCAAGACCCTGACCTTCGTCCTGGACCTGCTCAAGGACTACGGGCTGAATGACTTCTACCTGGAGTTGTCCACCAAGGACCCGGAGAAGTACGTTGGCGACGACGCCGCCTGGGAGGAAGCCACCAGGACCCTTTCCGAGGTGGCCCAGGAGTCCGGGCTGGAACTGGTGCCCGATCCGGGTGGAGCCGCGTTCTACGGTCCCAAGATTTCCGTGCAGGCCAAGGACGCGCTGGGCCGAACCTGGCAGATGTCCACCATCCAGCTGGACTTCAACCTGCCCGAGCGCTTCGAGCTGGAATTCCAGGCCGCTGACGGCAGCCGGCAGCGTCCGGTGATGATCCACCGCGCGCTCTTCGGCTCGGTGGAGCGGTTCATGGGCGTCCTCACCGAGCACTACGCCGGAGCGTTCCCCGCGTGGCTGGCTCCGGTCCAGGTGGTGGGCATCCCCGTAGCGGAGGCGTTCAACGAGTACATGTTCGACGTCGTCGACCAGCTTAAGGCGGAGGGTATCCGCGCCGAGGTGGACACTTCCACGGACCGGTTCCCCAAGAAGATCCGCACCGCCAGCAAGGACAAAATCCCGTTCGTGCTGATCGCCGGCGGCGACGATGCGGAGGCGGGCGCAGTTTCATTCCGTTTCCGCGACGGCAGCCAAGACAACGGCGTGCCTGTTGCGGAAGCAGTCAAGCGGATCACCGACGCCGTCCGCAACCGGACCAGCTAGCCGAACGGAAGCAGCACAGTGCAGGAGAACACAGGCGCAGGATATCCAGGCGATGCCGGCGTTACCGACGACTTTGCCCTCGCCGGTGTCCCCGACGCCTTCCAGCGCCTGTGGACTCCGCACCGCATGGCCTACATCAAGGGCGGGCAGCACCAGTTCAAGAACGAGAACGACTGCCCGTTCTGCGTGGGCCCGAACAGGACTGACGAAGAGGCGCTCATCGTCTACCGCGGCCGGACCTGCTACGTGGTGCTGAACCTGTTTCCCTACAACCCGGGGCATCTCCTGGTCTGCCCGTACCGGCACATCCCCGACTACACGGACCTCACAGTTGAAGAGACAGCAGAATTCGCTGACCTGACCCAGACCGCCATGCGGGTCCTGCGCAAGGTGTCCAACCCCGGCGGGTTCAACCTGGGGATGAACCAGGGGGTGGTGGGGGGAGCCGGCATCTCCGCACACCTGCACCAGCACATCGTTCCCCGTTGGGGCGGTGACGGTAACTTCTTCCCCATCATCGCCCAGACCAAGGCCATCACCCAGACCCTTGATGAGGTCCGGCGGCAGGTGGCTGAAGCCTGGCCCGGGGAGTCGGATGCTGAATAGGCACGCCCGCGGATTCTTCACCGCGCTGTTCACCCCGCTGGCCCGTTGGCTCCTGAAGATTGGTGTCTCCCCGGACGCGGTAACCATCCTCGGCACCGCAGGGGTTGCGGCCGGGGCCCTGGTTTTCTACCCGCTGGGCCAGCTCTTCTGGGGCACCCTTTTCATCACTGCCTTCATCTTTTCCGACGTCCTGGACGGCATCATGGCGCGGATGCAGGGCGTGAAGAGCCGCTGGGGGAACTTCCTCGACTCCACCCTGGACCGGATTGCCGACGGCGCCCTGTTCGCCGGGGTGTCCATCTGGTTCTTTACCGGTGGCAACAACATGGCCATCGCCGTATCAGCCCTGCTCTGCCTTGTCCTGGGCATGGTGGTCTCCTACGCCCGGGCCAAAGCGGAGTCCCTGGGCTTCACGGCGAACGTCGGGGTCGCAGAGCGGGCCGAACGCCTGGTCTCCGTCCTGGTCATCACAGGTCTCACCGGCCTCGGACTCCCGCCGGTGGTGCTCCTGGCCACCCTGGTCCTCCTGGCGGTTGCCAGCTTTATTACCGTTGTCCAGCGCGTCCTCTCTGTGCGTCGGCAGGCGCTGGCGGAACCGTCGCCGGCTGATTAAGCCTGATTAAGCCGGCCGGGCGGCGGGGGACTAGTATATAAGTGCCCGGTCAACGGACCCGGCAATCCGTGCGTGCACGTCCGGCAGCTGCCGCCGCATGCCCGGCGAAGATCATCTGTCTACCCATAGGGGTTTTTGTGTCTACACCTGATGTAAGCAACGAGGCCGGTTCGTCCGCGAACAGCGTCACGGGCAGCAGCCGCGTGAAGCGCGGCATGGCCGAGATGCTCAAGGGCGGCGTCATCATGGACGTCGTCAACGTCGAACAGGCCCGCATCGCCGAAGACGCCGGTGCCGTGGCAGTCATGGCGCTGGAACGTGTTCCGGCCGATATCCGTGCCCAGGGCGGCGTGTCCCGCATGTCCGATCCCGACATGATCGACCAGATCATCGATGCGGTCTCCATCCCTGTCATGGCAAAGGCCCGCATCGGCCACTTCGTCGAAGCCCAGGTCCTGCAGTCCCTCGGCGTCGACTACATCGACGAGTCCGAGGTCCTCACCCCGGCCGACTACATCAACCACATCGACAAGTGGAACTTCAAGGTTCCCTTCGTCTGTGGTGCCACCAACCTCGGTGAGGCCCTGCGCCGCATCAACGAGGGCGCGGCCATGATCCGGTCCAAGGGCGAAGCAGGCACCGGTGACGTCTCCAACGCCACCGGTCACATGCGCAAGATCCGCTCCGAGATTGCCCGGCTTTCCTCACTGCCCGAGGACGAGCTCTACGTTGCGGCCAAGGAACTGCAGGCCCCGTACGAACTGGTCAAGGAAGTCGCCGCTGCCGGCAAGCTTCCCGTGGTGCTGTTCACCGCCGGCGGCATCGCCACCCCCGCTGACGCGGCCATGATGATGCAGCTCGGCGCCGACGGCGTCTTCGTCGGCTCGGGCATCTTTAAGTCCGGCAACCCGGCCCAGCGCGCCGCCGCCGTCGTGAAGGCCACCACCTTCTTCGACGACCCCGACGTCATCGCCAAGGCCTCCCGCGGCCTCGGCGAAGCCATGGTGGGCATCAACGTCGACGAGATCCCCCAGCCGCACCGGCTTGCTGAGCGCGGCTGGTAACTCTCTACTCCTGGTGCCTTCTGGCGCCTGGCGGCGCTGGTCGTCTGCGTGCTATTCCCCGCGTCCCCGCTAAAGCCGCTTCGCGGCGAGCGGGGACGCAGGGCCCCTTTTACGCACGCTGCCGGACCGCGCCGCCCGTTGCCTTCCCCTGTTGTAACTGACGACGCCGGTTCCTGACCTTTCTCGGGTGGGGGACCGGCGTCGTTTTTTGTATCGATTGCTCCGTACTTGTCGTTATCGGGCCTGACAGCGACAAGTACGGAGCACTCGATGGGGGTTACTCGAGGCCGCGGCGCTTTAGCAGCGGCTCCAGCCTTGCGTCGCGGCCCCTCAGTATGCGGAAGGACTCCAGGGGTTCGCGGCTGTTGCCGCGGGAGAGCAGCTCCTGGCGGAAGCGTTCGCCGTTGGCGCGGGTCAGGCCGCCGTTGTCGCGGAACCAGTCCACGGTGTCGGCGTCCAGCACCTCGCTCCAGATATAGGAGTAGTAGCCTGCAGCGTATCCGGCACCGGCGAAGATGTGCTGGAAGTACCCGGTCCGGTACCGGGGCGGAATCAGAGGGTGCGCAATTCCGGCCGACGCCAGGGCCTTGGCCTCGAACTCCAACGCATCGTCGGGAACGCCGTCCGGCTCCAGCACATGCCACGCCAGGTCAAGAAGGGCGGCGCCCAGGTACTCGGTGGTGGCAAAACCTTCACCCCAGAGCCGGGACTCCTCCAGCCTGTCCACGATGTCCTGTGGAAGGGGCTCACCGGTGAGGTGGTGGCGTGCGTAGTTGGACAACACCTCCGCCCGCATGATCCACATTTCGTTCACCTGCGACGGGTACTCCACGAAATCCCGCGGCACCGCGGTTCCGGAGAAGCGCGGATAGGTGACCTTCGAGAAGAGGCCGTGCAGGGCGTGGCCGAACTCGTGGAAGAGGGTGCGCAGTTCGTCCAGGCTGAGAAGAGTGGGTTCGCCGGCGGGCGGCTTGGAAATGTTGAGGGTATTGATCACCACGGGCCGCGTGCCCAGCAGGGCCGACTGGTCAACGAGCGAGTTCATCCACGCGCCGCCCCGCTTTGATTCACGCGCATAGTAGTCGCCAAGGAACAGCCCCAACGCGGAGCCGTCCTCATTGCGCACTTCCCAGATGCGCACGTCCGGATGGTAGCCGTGGAGGTCGGCCCGCTCGTGGAAGGTGATCCCGTACAGCGACGTTGCTGCAAAGAACACGCCATCGGTGATGGTGCGGTTGAGTTCAAAGTAGGGTCGGAGCGCCTGTTCATCGACGTCATATTTCTCCCGCCGCACCTTTGCCGAATAGTAGGCCCAGTCCCACGCTTCCAGCGGGTGGCCGGCAACTTCGGCCAGCGCTGCCGCCTCGGCGTCGGCGTTGCGGATGGCGGCCGGCGCCATCCGGTTCAGCATGGTCCGGACTGCCTCAAAGTCGGGGGCCGTCTGGCGGTCCGCCACCAGCTCTGCGTAGTTGTCGAATCCCAGCAGCCTTGCCTTCTCCGCCCGCAGCCCGGCCATCTCCCTGGCCAGGTCAAGGACATCCAGGCTGCCGCCGTCGCTGCCCCTGGCCACGGATGCTTCGAACAGGCGACGGCGGACGTTCCGGTTCTCGAGGGCGGCGAGGGCAGGCTGGTTCCCGGGCTGGATCAGGGTGAGCAGGTATTTGCCGTCGTGACCGGCGGCGCGGGCTGCTTCCGCGGCGCTGGCGACGTCGTCGGCCGGCAGGCCGGCCAAGTCCCCCGCGTCGTCCAGCAGCAGTGCGGCGGACTTCATCCCTTCCTTGACCCGCTGGCCGAACTCGGTACCCAGGCGTGCCAGTTCGGCGTTGATGGCGCGCAGCCGTTCCTGGCCCGGTGCATCCAGCTGGATGCCTGATTGGCGGAACTCTTTGAGGTACTCCTCTACAAGGCGGGAGGACTCGGGATCGCATTTTTCCGTATCGATGGCGGCAAACCGATCGAACAGCGCCCTGTTGAGGAACACCTCATCCTGATGGGCCGAGAACCGCGGGGACAGCTCCGTTTCGAGCTCCCGGATCTGCTCTGTTGCGTCGGCGGACACCAAGGTGAAGAACGCCGCGGCCGAGCGGTTCAGCAACTGCCCGGAGCGTTCCATGGCCAGGGCGGTGTTTTCGAACGTGGCTGGTTGGGCATTGCCGGTGATGGCCTTGATCTCGTCCAGCTGGGCAGACAATCCTGCCTCGATGGCTTCGCGGTACTGCTCCACGGCGAGGGCTTCGAAGGGCGGCAGGCCGTAGGGCAGCGGACTGGCGGCAAGGAGCGGATTGGTCATGGGCTAAACCTTTCACAGCGGGACAGGCTTCTCAATTGTGGGGCTGGGCACGTCCTCCCAGCTGGTAACCCTACAATGGCCGCTATACGGTCCGCCCCGGACCGCATCTACCGTCTCCTGCAGGGGACGCGCAACGGTTTGTCATGATGAAAGGACCGTGGCCATGACCAAGGGTGGCGCCGGGCAGGGAACCGTCTTCCTGGGAATGCCGTTCCGGTGGCTTGGTCCGGGCGCAATCGTGGTGCTGGCGGGGGCCTACGGCGTCTTCTGGTTCCTCGCTCGGCCTGCGGGCGAACCCGTCCTGGGGCACGTAGGGCAACTCTTCGGCGGCGAATCCGTCCTGCTGTATTCGATCGCGCTGGTCCTGGTCAGCACCCTGCCCCACGTTGAGCCGGTTTTCGGCGGCATTGACCACGCCGCCATCTGGCACCGCAGGGCGGCGATGACGGCAACCATCCTGTTGCTGCCCCATATCGAACTTGCCGCCAATCCGGAGGCAACCAGCGTGGGCAAAACGTTGGCCGTGATTGCCATCAGCGGGCTCGCCGCGTTGGTTGTATGGGCAGTCCTGCCACGCTGGCGGACCATGCTTCCCGCGCCTGTCCGCGGGCTGGTCCGCACCTCGTTGAGGACCAGGCCGGTCCAGCTGGCCGCCCGGCTGCTGGGCGGCTACGAGCGGTGGCGCGGCTTCCACCGGCTGACGGGCCTGTTCCTGGCCGCCGGGTTCCTGCACGGCCTCCTCGACGCCAGTGCGTTTGAGGCTGTGCCCGCGCTTCGCTGGAGCTACGTGGCCATCGGTGGAACCGGGTTGGGGTTCTATGCCTACCGCGAACTGCTGGCACGGCATTTCCTGCCCCACCACGACTACCAGGTGGCAGGGGTCCGGCCCGTTGCGCCGGACCTGGTGGAAGTGGCACTGCGTCCCTTGGGCCGGCCGCTGGCCTTCAAACCCGGGCAGTTCGCCATGGTCTACCTGGAAACAGCGGACGGCTGGCAGCGGCACCCGTTTTCCATCTCGGGGCCGGCGCTGGAAGGCGGAATCAGCATCACGGTCAAGGCGCTGGGCGACCATACGGCCAGGCTTCCGGACGTGGTCCAGCCGGGTATGCCCGCCGTAGTGGGTGGACCTTACGGACGCTTTGACCGGCACCGCGGAACAGCGCATCAGGTCTGGATCGCCGGCGGTGTGGGAATCACGCCCTTCCTCAGCTGGCTGCGGTCCCTGGAAGGCGAGCTCCACGACGATGTCCACTTCTTCGTCACCTCAGCGGGCCCGTCCCCCTTTGCCGATGAGATCTCTGCCATCGCCCGGAACCAGCCACGGCTCACGGTCCACTTAGTGGACACCGGGAGGGACGGACGGCTGACCCCGGAGGCGGTCCTGGCCGCCGTGGGCACCGAAGCCCGCGAGCTCTCGGTATTCATGGGCGGACCGGACGCCATGCTGCGGCAGTTCCGTAAGGCCTTCCGGGGCGCAGGTGTTCGCAGGGCCAACATTCACCGGGAGTATTTCCAGTGGCGGTGACCTGCGATCTGCCAGTCCGGCAGGGTTGCCGTTCAGCGGTGGTTAAGGTCGGGAGTGTCCCAGGTCAGCGGGGCCGGCGGACAGCGTGCTCACGGGCCAGTACGGCGTAGCCGTCGTCCGGGTTGCCCGGGGAGAAGCTGCCGAACTTCCGCTCCGCCGCGGTGCGGATAAGGAAGTCGGCGATGGCGGGGTTCTTGGGCAGAAGGGAGCCGTGCAGGTAGCTGGCAACGATGTTGCGGTACCGGGCCCCTTCATGGCCGTCGTTGCTGTTGTTTCCCATTCCCTTGGCCACGGTACCGAGTGGCCGCACACCGCTGCCCAGAGTGGTTTGGCCGCTGTGGTTTTCGTAGCCCAGGACTTCCCCGAACTCCGTAGTGGAGACCTTGACGTTGCCGATCAGGCGCTCATCGGTGCCGTGGGTTTCCACGTCCAGGATGCCGATGCCGGGAATGACGGCGCCGGTGCGGGTCTTGAAGTACTGGCCAAAAAGCTGGTAGAGACCGCAAATGACCAGCATCGGCGCACCGTCCTCCGCCAGTTCCTTGAGCTGGCCGGCCCGTGCCTGCAGGTCGTCCTGGATCACCAGTTGCCCGCTGTCCTGGCCCCCGCCGCCGACAACGATGTCCACGCCCTCGGGAAAGGGATCGCCCACGTTGTACTCCAGCAGTTCAGGGGTGTAACCGTGCCATTCGATCCGGCGCTTCAGGACCAGGGCGTTGCCCCAGTCTCCGTAGATGTTCATGTCACGCGGGTAGAGCTGGACCACGCGGATGGTTCCCTTGGACTGGCCGCCGGCGGCCACTGCTTCTGCCGGATTCACGAGACAACCTCCACGGTGGTGATTTTGGACAGCTCGCGGCGGATGGCCAGCATAGCGGTGTAGGTGCAGAAGATGCGTTTCGGCCTGTCCCTGCCTTCCCGGATGAAGGCTGCCAGGGCGGCGGAAATGTCGGTCTGCACCGCTCCGACGCGGACGTCGTCGTACTGAAGCCGCAGCGCCATGTCGTAGGCGCGTGATCCGGTCAGCACGTCCACGCCGCCTTCGCGCAGGGAATCGAATTCCACGTCCCAGAGCCAGGACATGTCCCGTCCGTCTGCGTAGTTGTCGTTGATGGCGATCATGGTGGCGTAGCCCTCGGCAGGGAAGGATTTCAGCCCCAGCCGGAAACCGCTGGGGTTCTTCACCAGCACAAGGTCCAGCGGCTGGCCGTCGACGGTAAGGCTTTCACCGCGGCCAAAGGCCGGCGCCACCCTGGACAGGGCTTCGAGCAAGGTGGCATGGTCTGCAGCCGCGGCGCCTCCGCCGCAAATGCTGCGGGCCAGCGTCAGCGCCGCGGCAGCGTTGAAGATGTTGTACACACCGCGCAGCTTCATCGCCGTGGTGACCGTACCGCCGTCGTACTCAAACTGAGCGCTGTCCGCGCCCACTTTGCGGAGTACGACGTCGGCTGCGGGCTTTTCCGGCAGGCCCGCCGGGGCGGGGGAGCCCGGGGCGGCGCGCATGTCATCGTCGTTGGGAAAGGTGCCCAGCAGGGAGTCGTCAAGGCCGAAGTACCTGACTTCCTGTCCCGTGAGCGTGTCCGCGATCCTGGCAACCCTTGGGTCCTCGCGGTTCAGGACCACTGTTCCCGTGGTCTTGGCGGCGATGTGCTGCAGGAGCTGCGCCGTTTTATCGATCTCACCAAAGCGGTCCAGCTGGTCGCGCAGCACGTTGAGCAGCAGGCAATACCGGGGCGGGACGCTGTTCACGAAATGGACAGCGTGGGCTTCGTCCAGTTCCAGCACGGCGATGTCCGCGTCCAGCCGGCCGCGCCAGTCCACTTCGCCCAGCAGGGCCGCCGCCACACCGCGGGTGAAGTTGCTGCCGGTGCGGTTGGTGAAGACCTTCAGGCCTTGGCTTTCCAGCAGTTCGACCACCATTTTGGTGGTGGTGGTTTTGCCGTTGGTGCCGCTGACCACAGCCACACCGTGGGGCAGCGTGGTGAGTGTCCGCCGCATGAAGCCGGGGTCGATTTTCTCAACCACCAGTCCTGGAAGGGCGGACCCGCCGCCCCGCAGCCGGGACACCCTGCGGACCAGCTTGCCGAGCGGAACACTGAAGAAGACCATGTTTTGAATATATCCCAGCAGCGGCATGCAACCTCTGCCGGCCGCATCCCCGCGGCAGCAGCAATGGGCCTGTGCCCCGTATGCTGGAGGGATGACAAACCCCCCTTCTGCTGCTCCTGCGCGCGTGGGCTCGGGCCTGCGGATTGGTGTCCTGGCCCTCCAGGGAGATTTCCGCGAGCACCTGCGCGCCGCCGAAGCTACCGGTGCCCAGGGCGTGGCTGTCCGCCGCCCCGGGGAGCTGGACGGCCTGGACGGACTCATCATTCCCGGTGGGGAGTCCACCACCATCGACAAGCTGGCCCGGGCCTTTGACCTTGCAGACCCGCTCCGGAAGTACATCGCCGAGGGCCTGCCGGTTTACGGCTCGTGCGCCGGGATGATCCTGCTCGCCTCTGATATCGCCGATCCCGCCACCGATCTTTCGGGCGCCCCCCAGCAGACGTTCGGCGGCCTGGACATCACTGTCCGCCGCAATGCCTTCGGCCGGCAGCGTGAGTCCTTTGAAACCGACCTGGACTTCAAGGGGCTGGACTTCAGCGCCACCGAATCGGGCGTTGAACCGGTGCACGCCGTATTCATCCGCGGCCCCTGGGTGGAGCGGGTGGGCGCGGACGTGGAGGTCCTGGCCCAAGTGGAACCGGCGGACCCCGGCCAGGCGTCCCACGCCGCATCGCTCCCGGGGACGGCTAGAATTGTCGCAGTGCGTTCCGGCCAGCTGCTGGCCACCTCCTTCCATCCGGAAGTGACCGGCGAGAAACGCGTACACGAACTTTTTATCCGCATGATCAGAGGAGAAGCGTAAAGCATGTCAGGCCACTCCAAATGGGCAACGACCAAGCACAAAAAGGCGATCATTGACAGCCGCCGCGCAAAGTCGTTCGCCAAGCTGATCAAAAACATCGAAGTTGCCGCCAGGATGGGCGGCCCCGACCTCGCCGGCAACCCCGGCCTGGAACTGGCTGTAACCAAGGCGAAGAAAACTTCGGTCCCCAATGACAACATCGACCGTGCCATCAAGCGCGGCGCCGGCCTTACCGGCGAAGTGGTGGACTACACCGAGATCATGTACGAAGCCCGCGGTCCCCAGGGCTCGGCGCTGCTGATCGAGTGCCTTACGGACAACAAGAACCGCGCAGCTTCCGAGGTCCGCCTGGCCATTTCCCGCAATGGCGGGACCATCGCCGACCCCGGCTCCGTCAGCTACCTTTTCACCCGCAAGGGCGTTGTGAACCTGCCCAAGAACGGCCTGAGCGAGGACGATGTCCTGATGGCCGTCCTCGAGGCAGGTGCCGAGGAAGTCAAGGACAACGGCGAGACGTTCGAGATCCACTCGGAACCGGCCGATCTTCCCGCCATCCGCGAGGCCCTCAAGGAAGCCGGCATCGAGTACGACACCGACGAAGTCGAGTTCGTGCCCTCCATGCAGGTTGAGCTGGATGTGGACGGCGCCCGCAAGTTCCTGAAGCTTGCCGATGCCCTCGAAGACCTCGACGACGTCCAGAACGTTTACAGCAACGCCGACCTCAGCGACGAAGTCCAGGCTGCCCTGGAATCCGAGTGACGCCCGGCGGTGCCGGCTGAAACTGCACGCCCGTGACGCTGCGCGTACTCGGGGTTGACCCGGGACTGACCCGTTGCGGCATTGGCGTGGTGGACGTCGAGCGGAACAGGCGGGCCACCATGGTGGCTGTCGGCGTGGTGGGCACCTCGCCCGAGGAGACGCTGGACCAGCGGCTCCTGGTGATCGCCCTGGCCATCGACGAGTGGCTGGACCGCTACGAACCCCAGGTGCTCGCCGTCGAACGTGTCTTTTCCCAGCTCAATGTCAGCACGGTCATGGGCGTGGCCCAGGCGTCCGGCGTGGTGATTGCCGCCGCCGCGCGCCGCGGAATCCCCGTGGCGCTGCATACGCCGTCGGAAGTCAAGGCCGCGGTGACCGGAAGCGGGTCCTCCAACAAGGAAGCCGTGACCAAGCTGGTGACCAAGATCCTGCGCCTGGACGCACCGCCGCGCCCGGCAGACGCAGCGGACGCCCTGGCGCTGGCCATCACGCACGCGTGGCGGGCGGGAAGCGGCGCTGCCGTGGCCACCACGGGTCCAGGCAGTTCCTCACTGACACCGGCCCAGCGTGCATGGGCCGAGGCGGAGGCCAAGGCGCGCCGCGCACGGTGATTGTCCCTGCCGCTTGCTAGGGTATTCGTAGATATGTTCGGATAGTCGGGTCCTCGCTGTGAGGCCGGCGGTACAACGGGAGCCCGGCCTTGATCAGTTTCCTCCGCGGAACCGTAGCCCATGTTGGCCTGTCCACGGCCGTGATTGACCTCAATGGTGCCGGGATGAGTGTCAACGCCACACCCCAGACGCTCAGCCGGCTGCGCGTAGGCGAACAGGGCCAGCTGTTCACGTCCCTGATTGTGCGGGAAGACTCCCTGACACTCTTTGGTTTCGCCTCCGACGACGAACGCGAGGTTTTCGACGTCCTGCTCAGTGTCAGCGGGGTTGGCCCCAGGCTTGCCCTTGCAGTCCTGGCCGTCCACGATCCCGAAGCCATCAGGGTGGCAGCGCACACGGGGGACAGCAAGACCTTCACGAAGGTGCCGGGGATCGGTCCCAAGGTGGCCGGCCGGATCGTGCTGGAGCTGGCCGGAAAGCTCGTCCCACAGGGAACCGCTGCGGCCCCTGGGGCCGCTGCGCCTGCAGAAGCCGCCTGGAAGCCCCAGGTGGTGGCGGCCATGACCAGCCTGGGCTGGTCTGAGAAGGACGCCTCCGCCAGCATCGACAAAGCGCTGGCCGAGGATCCCGAAGTGTCCTTCCGCGGCAACGTGCCTGAAATCCTGCGCACCACGCTCCGCTGGCTGGGCCAGGACGGCGCACGGGCAGGCAACCGCGTAGGCAGCCGTGGCTGAACCGTCCCTGGTCGCAGCGGGGGAGGAGCCGGAGGAGCGTGCCATTGAGGCAGCCCTTAGGCCCAAGAACCTGGATGACTTCGTTGGCCAGCACCGGGTGCGCAAGCAGCTGTCGCTGGTGCTCCAGGCTTCCCGGATGCGCGGACGGACCGCAGACCACGTGCTCTTCTCCGGTCCTCCTGGCCTCGGCAAGACCACCCTGGCCATGATCGTCGCCGCCGAGATGAACGCCCCGCTCCGGCTCAGCAGCGGACCTGCCATCCAGCACGCCGGGGACCTCGCAGCAATCCTTTCCTCGCTCTCCGAGGGCGAGGTCCTGTTCCTCGACGAGATCCACCGCATGTCCCGGCCGGCCGAGGAAATGCTGTACATGGCCATGGAAGACTTCCGCGTTGACATCGTGGTGGGCAAAGGCGCCGGTGCCACCGCGATCCCGCTGGAGCTGCCGCCGTTCACGCTGGTGGGAGCCACCACCCGCGCCGGACTGCTCCCGGGACCGCTGCGCGACCGTTTCGGCTTCACCGGGCACCTAGAGTTCTACTCCGTCCCGGAGCTGGAACTGGTGCTGCGCCGTTCCGCCGGCCTGTTGGACCTGAAGGTCAATTCGGCCGGGTTCGCTGAAATCGCCGGCCGTTCCCGCGGCACGCCCCGTATCGCCAACCGGCTGCTGCGGCGCGTCCGGGACTGGGCGCTGGTGCACGGCGTCGACCAAATCGATGCCCGGACTGCTTCCGCTGCCCTGGACATGTATGAAGTGGACAAAAAGGGCCTGGACCGGCTGGACCGCGCAGTCCTCGATGCCCTCATCACCAAGTTCGGCGGCGGACCGGTCGGTCTGTCCACCCTCGCCATCGCCGTTGGGGAAGAAACCGAAACGGTTGAGACCGTCGCCGAACCCTTCCTGGTCCGGGAGGGCCTGCTGGGCCGCACGCCCCGCGGCAGGATCGCCATGGCGCCGGCCTGGACGCACCTGGGCTACGCCATCCCGTCCGGCGTCTTCGCGCAGGAGCAGCTGGACCTTTTCGAGCCCGCAGACGGGGCTTCGACCGCGTCGGACTGGGCCCCGGAAAGCCAATAGCAGGCTCCCTCCAGCTTTTCCCTTTAGACTGGTATGACGCCCGGCACGTTCGGGTCTTTGTTTCGCGGGTGGCCCTGACGCCCCCGTCGCTTGGGGAAGGAAAATGTCAGGCGTTCTGCCTGCACCGCACATCCACCCCGGCCGAAGCGAAGCCGACGTCGCTGGAGAACCCAGCTACACCACGCTAAAGAACGGAATTCCCCTTGGATCCAATGTCAATTCTCCTGTTCGTCATGCTCGGCGTCTTCATCTTCATGATGTTTCGCCGCAACAAGAAGACGCAGCAGCAGCAGGCAGAGCTCCAGTCGAAGTTTGCCCCGGGCGTGGAGGTCATGACCAGCTTTGGCCTTTTCGGCCGGATCGTGGACATCGACGAGGCCGAGAACAAGGTCACCCTTGAACTTTCCCCCGGCAACCTGGCCACTGTGCACCGTCAGGCCGTCACCAAGGTTGTCGAGCCTGCCGCAGAACCCGCCGCGGAGCCTGCCGAGGCCTCCCCGGTGGTTCCGGACGATGCGTCATCCCTCACCACCACGGAGACCGGCAGCACCGCGGTTGGCCCCGAGACTCCCGAGGAAACCCTGAAGCGCCTCAACGATGAGGGCAAAAAGGACAGCTAGGCCCGCTGGCCCCTTCCTCCCTCTACCGCTGCGGATCACCGTCGGCGCAGGCAACAGCCCGCTCCGGCGGTTTCTCCGCGAATAAGAGAAAGATCGACAATGGCACGAACTGGCCGCAAGACACCCGGACTCCGCGTCCTGGTCTGGCTCGGTGTAATCCTGGCAGCGCTGACCGCCGTCCTGGCAGGCGGCACCATCGCCGGACAGGCCAGCTGGGCACCAAAACTGGCGCTTGACCTTGAGGGCGGCACCCAGATGATCCTGGCGCCGAAGGTGGAGGGCGGTTCGGACATCAACGAACAGCAGCTCAACCAGGCCGTGGCGATCATCCGCCAGCGCGTTGACGGCTCCGGCGTCTCCGAAGCGGAAATCAGCACCCAGTCGGGGCGCAATGTGGTGGTCAGCCTTCCCGGCACACCGTCGGCCGAAACCCGCAACCTGATCCAGGCCTCAGCGGACATGAACTTCCGCCCTGTCCTCCTCAACGGTGACGGCGCAGCAGTTCCCCCCGAGTCGCAGACCCCTGAGGACCAGCTGCCCAAGCCGACCGCTGAGCCGGCCAACAGCAGTGACACCAACTGGATCACGCCGGAGATCTACAAGCAGTTCGAGGCCCTGGACTGCAACAGCGCTGCTGCCGAAAAATCCGAGCGGTCAGATCCCGCCAAGCCGCTGGTGACCTGCGAACCTGCCACGGACAAGACGCCTGCCATCAAGTACATCCTGGGTCCCGTGGAGGTGAAGGGCAGCAACATCGTCACCTCGTCCTTCCAGCTCCAGCAGGGCGCCCAGGGCGCGGTCACCAATGACTGGGCGGTTAACATCCAGTTCGACGCCGAAGGCACGGCAAAGTTCAAAGAGGTCACCGAACGGCTGAACCAGTTCTACGTGGCGGCCGGCGGCGAGTCGGGCACCGACCCCAAGTCCCAGTTCGCCATTGTGCTGGACGACCAGGTCATCTCCGCGCCGCGTTCGCTGGCCGTCATCACCGACGGCCGTCCGCAGATCACCGGCGGTTTCACCGAGCAGACCGCCAAGGCGTTGTCGGACCAGTTGAAGTTCGGCGCCCTTCCCATCAGCTTCGACATCCAGAGCGAACAGCAGATCTCCGCCACGCTCGGTGGCGAACAGCTGCGCATGGGCCTGCTGGCCGGCCTGATCGGGCTGCTGCTCGTTGTGGTCTACTCGCTGTTCCAGTACCGCGCCCTGGGCTTCGTTACCATCGCATCGCTGGTGGTGGCCGGTGCCCTCACGTACCTGGCCATCGCGATCCTCGGCTGGACCGAGAACTACCGGCTGTCCCTGGCAGGTGTTGCCGGCATCATCGTGGCCATCGGCCAGACTGCCGACTCCTTCATCGTCTACTTCGAGCGCATCAGGGACGAACTGCGCGAAGGACGCGGCCTGGTATCCGCCGTCGAAAACGGCTGGAAGCGGGCCAAGCGCACCGTCCTGGCCTCCAAGGCAGTCAACCTCCTGGCCGCACTGGTCCTGTACTTCGTGGCAGTCGGCAACGTCCGCGGGTTCGCCTTCACACTGGGCCTGACCGCCATCGCCGACCTGCTCGTGGTGTTCATGTTCACCCACCCCACGCTCCAGCTCCTGGCCCGCACCCGGTTCTTCGGTGAAGGCCACAAGTTCTCCGGGCTCGACCCCGAACGGCTTGGCGCCGTGCCGCTGTACCGCGGTGCCGGCCGCATCCGTACTCCGGAGGACCGGCCCGTCGCCGTCCGCAGCAAGAACGCCGGTGCTGCGGCCGAGGCCGAACGCCGCATGACCATCGCCGAACGGCGCCTGGCAGAGAAGCAGGAACAGCTGGCTGGCTCGTCCAAGACCTCCGCGAAGGAGAACAAGTAATGTCAGGCTTCGCCACTTTCGGCAACGAGCTCTACACCGGAAAGCGCTCCTACGACTTCGTGGGTGCCAAGAAGATCTGGTTCATCATCGCCTTGGTGGGCGTGGCCCTGTCCATCATCATCCCCGCGGCCAAGGGGGGCTTTAACCTCGGCATCGAGTTCCGCGGCGGCTCCGAATTCACGGTGTCCAACGTTAAGACCACCGATGCCGCCATCGGCGAGAAGGCAGTCACGGACGTGGTGTCCGGCAGTGTGCCGCGCGTGGCCAACGTCGCCGGCAACACCATGCGGATCCAGACCGACAAGCTGACCGATGACGAGACCCTCCGGATCAAGCAGGGCCTCACCAGCGCCTATGGCGTTACCGACAATGAGGTGACCTCCACCTTTGTTGGTCCCACCTGGGGTGCCGACGTGACCAAGCAGGCGCTGATCGGCCTGGTGGTGTTCGTGCTGCTCGCGGCCCTGCTGATGGCCTTGTACTTCCGCACCTGGAAGATGTCCCTCTCGGCGCTTGCCGGGATGGCTGTGACCATGTTCATCACGGCCGGCGTGTACGCCCTCAGTGATTTCGAAGTCACCCCGTCGGCGATCATCGGTTTCCTCACCGTCCTCAGCTACTCGCTGTACGACACCGTGGTGGTCTTCGACAAGATCCGGGAAAACACGAGTGGAATCGACGCCTCCACCCGCCGGACCTTTGGCGAGGAGGTCAACCTGGCCGTGAACCAGACGCTGGTGCGCTCCATCAACACCATGATGGTGGCCATCCTCCCCGTGGGGGCCATCCTGTTCATTGGAGCCGGCCTCCTGGGCGCAGGAACCCTCCGTGACCTGTCCCTGGCCCTGTTCGTTGGAATCCTCATCGGTACAGCAGCCACCATCTTCGTGGCTGCGCCCATGTACGCGTGGCTCCGCCAGGGCGAACCGGACCTCGTGAAGCAGGCAAGGCGTGTTGAGCAGCGCCGCGCCGGAGCAGCGGAACGGGCAGTTCCGGCATCGCCGGCCAAGGCCTGACCGGCAACCATATCCAGTCCTGATTCACCTAAAGGCCGGGCGGCGCACACTTTGCGCCGCCCGGCCTTTTGCCTGTGCAGGCCCGGTTATAAAAGTCGCTGCCCGGAGGAATAGACTGAGGTAATTAAGTCGGTGGTGAGGGGTACTTCATTGGAAGAACGTTCGGCGTCAGCGCCAACGGCACAGGAGGAAAAGAATCCTGCCGGTATGCAAACCGGTGCGGCACCTTCCGCACGCCCGGGCTCCTTGGTTCCCGTCGATAACTCAGGATCACGCGCCACGTTTCCCGGCCGCCGGGAGCGCACCCGCTCCCGGCTTGCCCGCCTGACCGGACGGGGACCCGCCACCTATTCGCCCATCCTCGAGCCGCTGCTGCGGACGGTACGCGCCAACAATCCAAAAGAGGATTTTGACCTCATCCAGCGTGCGTTCGATGTCGCCGAGCGCTGCCACCGCGGGCAAAAGCGCAAGAGCGGGGATCCGTACATCACCCACCCGGTGGCAGTGGCCACCATCCTCGCGGAACTGGGCCTCAGTGGCACCACGCTGGCTGCTGCCCTGCTGCATGACACGGTCGAGGACACCTCCTACACCCTCGCTGACCTGAAGCGGGACTTCGGGCCTGAAGTGGCCATGCTGGTGGACGGTGTCACCAAACTGGACAAGGTCAGCTTTGGCGAGGCCGCGCAGTCCGAGACCGTCCGCAAAATGGTCGTGGCCATGGCCAAGGACATCCGGGTGCTGATGATCAAGCTGGCGGATCGGCTGCACAACGCCCGGACCTGGCGCTTCGTATCGGCCGAGTCCTCCGCGCGAAAGGCCCGGGAAACCCTGGAGATCTTTGCGCCGCTGGCCCACCGCCTGGGCATGAACACCATCAAGTGGGAACTTGAGGACCTGTCCTTCGCTGCGCTGTACCCCAAGGTGTACGAAGAGATCGTCCGAATGGTGGGGGACAGGACACCGGAGCGGGAAAAGAGCCTTGGCGTCATCCGCGACCAGATCACCGAGGACCTGCGTGCCGCCCGGATTAAAGCCACCATCACAGGCCGGCCCAAGCACTACTACTCCATCTACCAAAAGATGATCGTCCGCGACAAGGACTTCGACGACATCAACGACCTCATGGGCGTCCGCGTCCTGGTGGACTCCGTCCGCGACTGCTACGCCGCCCTGGGCACCATGCACTCGCGCTGGAACCCGCTGCCCGGCAGGTTCAAGGACTACATCGCGATGCCCAAGTTCAACATGTACCAGTCCCTGCACACCACGGTGATTGGTCCAGGCGGCAAGCCTGTCGAAATCCAGATCCGGACCCATGAAATGCACCGCCGCGCCGAGTATGGTGTCGCAGCGCACTGGAAGTACAAGGATCAGCCCAACCGCACCGCGGTGGGCCCCGGAAGCCCCCGGGATGGCGACATGGGGTGGCTCCGTTCCCTGGTGGACTGGCAGCAGGAAACGTCCGATCCCGGTGAGTTCCTGGATTCGCTGCGCTTTGAAATCAACGCCCGTGAAGTGTTCGTTTTTACCCCCAAGGGCGAAGTCATGGCGCTTCCCGCGGGATCCACGCCGGTGGACTTTGCGTACGCCGTGCACACCGAGGTGGGCCACCGCACCATCGGCGCCAGGGTCAACGGAAAACTGGTCCCGCTCAACAGCGAGCTTAACCACGGTGACTGGGTGGAAATCTTCACCTCCAAGGCCGAAGGGGCCGGGCCCAGCCAGGACTGGCAGCACTTCGTCAAGAGCGCCAGGGCGCGCAACAAGATCCGCCAGTGGTTCAGCAAGGAACGGCGCGAAGAGGCGATTGACCGCGGCAAGGAGCTGCTGACCCGCGCCATGCGGAAACAGAACCTTCCGCTGCAGCGGTTGATGACGCACGAGGCGCTGGCCGCCGTGGCCGAGGAATTCAAATACGCGGACATCTCCGGCCTCTATGCCGGCGTGGGCGACGGGCACACTTCCGCCCAGTCGGTCATGGAGAAGCTCATCGAGAGCCTTGGCGGCAACGAGAGCGCGGATGATGACGTCGAAGAGGTCAGCATCCCCACGCAGGTCAGCAAGGCCCGCTTCTCCGACTCCGGCGTTGTGGTCCGTGGCGTTGGTGATGTGTGGGTGAAGCTGGCGCGCTGCTGCACGCCGGTTCCGCCGGACCCGATCCTCGGTTTCGTGACCCGGGGATCCGGCGTGTCGGTGCACCGCACCGACTGCACCAACATCTCGGACCTGAAGGACCAGCCGGACCGGATCGTGGACGTTGACTGGGCGCCCACGCAGTCCAGTGTGTTCCTGGTGGAAATCCAGGTTGAGGCCCTTGACCGGAAATCCCTGCTCTCGGACGTGACGCGGGTCCTGTCGGACAACCACGTCAACATCCTCGCTGCCAGCGTCCACACGTCCACGGACCGGGTTGCCATCTCAAAGTTCGCTTTCGAGATGGGGGACCCCAAGTACCTCAGCCACGTGCTCAGTGCCGTCCGGCGGATCGACGGGGTTTTCGACGTCTATCGCACTACCGGGAACAAGCGCCGGAGCTAGCAGGGCAAGCTTTTCCAAAGCAGCCCGTTTGTGCGGTACCCGTGGGGTAGCCTCGATGGCGCGCACCAGAAGGCGGAGCCTGACATCCTGCTGCGGCCGGGCGAGTAACCCGGCCAGTGCGGGTACGGCGCGTTCGGCCTCCACGTGCAGGGCGATATCGAGGGCGGTGCGTAAAGGGCTGGAGACCATCAGTCCGCCCAGGCTGACCACATCGAACGGTCCGAGCCTCACCTCGTGCAGCGTGCAGCCGCGTGTATTCCGGAGGCTGGACACCCTCCGCTTCGCATCCACCAGCAGCGCCAGCCTGTCCGGTTCCCCTGCGCAGCCGTAGATCCAGGCCGCCGTCAGCCGTCCGGCCACAACACGCTGCCTTATAGCTGGTGGGACGGCTCCAGCAGCAGCCCTGGCCCGCAGCTGCGGTGATGCCGGAATTCCGGGGAGGGTGTAGCCATGCTGGTGGAAGCGGGCCAGCAGCCCGTCGGCTGCCAATGACTGCAGTTCAGGGCCGGCGAAAGGCACGCCGGGTGCGTACAGGTCCGGAAAGCGCGGCGGCGCCGCCGGCTCCGCACCGTTTGCCTGGCAGCCCGCCCGGAAGGCGGCAGTGGACGCTTCCCTGCCCGGTCCGGCGGCGGAGGAAGCTGGAGGTGTGGCCATACCCCCATCCTGCCCGGACGCCATTAACAGGCACAGGCCCGGTCCGGGTTATGTGGATAACCGGGACCGGGCCTGTGCCCATCAGTTCAGGACAGGAAGGTCAGGCAAGCTCGCTGGCGGAACGCTGGATCTGGTCAAGCCAGGCCTGGCGTGCCTCGAGTGCTTCCTGGGCGGCCTTGATCTTGCGCTGGTCGCCGCTCTTCTCAGCCTTGGCAAGGTCGTCCTGGAGCCCGGCGATAGCGGATTCCAGCTGCGAGAGCGCGCTGTTGGTACGCGCCTTGCGCTCGGGATTGGACCGCTGCCACTGCTCTTCCTCCGCATGGCGCACGGCGTCCTCAACCTTCCGCAGCCCGGCTTCGATCCGGCCCATGTCTGCGCGGGGGACCTTGCCGGCTTCCTCCCACCGGTCACGGACGGACTGGAGCGCCTTCTTGGCTGCTGCCAGGTCCTTCACAGGCAGGATGGCGTTGGCCTCGGCCAGCAGGGCCTCCTTCACCGTGAGGTTGGCGGCATACTCCTGGTCGATCTCCTCGTTGGCGGCCTGCCGCGACGTGAAGAAGACGTCCTGGGCGGCGCGGAACCTCGCCCAGAGCGCATCGTCGTCCTTGCGGCTTGCCCGCGGCGAGGCCTTCCACTGGTCCATCAGCCGGCGGTATTCACCGGCAGCATAGCCCCAGTCGGTGGACGTGGAGAGTGCCTCGGCCTCGGCAATCAGTTTCTCCTTGGCGGCCTTTGCAGCGGAGTTGTTGCTGTCCAACTGGGAGAAGTAGGCCCGGCGGTGCCGGTCGAAGACGGTTCGGGCGGCGCGGAAGCGCTTCCACAGGGCGTCTTCGTTGCTGCGGCCCAGGCGGACACCGCTCTTCTGGGCTGCCTTCCAGTTCTCGAAGAGTTCATTCATCCTCGCGCTGGAGGTCTTCCACTGTGTCTGTGCGGGATCCTGGCCGGAGATTTCCTCTGCTTCCGCCACGATGGCTTCACGGGCTGCGAGCTCAGAGGCGCGGACGGCGTCGTGCTCGGCCTTTTCGGCCTTTTCCAGTTCGGTGATCTGGCCTGCCAGCTTGTCCAGGCGCGCGTCGGCCGAGCGGAGGTCACCCACCATGTTCCGTTCGGCAAGCTGTTCGCGCAGGTGCGTTACGGTCTTCTGCATGTCGGTGCTGGGGGCCTTGGAGCTGACCCGCTGCTCCAGGAGCACGATCTGGGCCACAACGTCGTCGTATTTCCGCGCGAAGTACAGCAGCGCTTCGTCGTCGCTGACACCCGGGTACTGGCCCACGGAGTGTTCCTCGCCATCGATGGTCAGGTAGACGTGGCCGTCCCCCTCCACCCTGCCCCATTTGGCCGCCTCGGCAACAGACGTGCCGGGCGCAGCAGGAACCGTGGCTGCCGCGGGAGCGGCGGCAGCAGGCTTGGGACGCGATGCGAAAGCTGCGGGCGACGGAGCGGAGGGCCGCGGTCCGGGAGCCGGGGCGTTCGGAGCAGCTGTGGCAGGCGCGGACTCTTCAACGGCGGTCCCGCTGTCCTGGTCCCCAGCGCTCCGGTCCTCGCCCCGGTCCCCAGCGCCCTGGTCTTCGGCGGCCTGCCCTGCACTCTCGTCGGAAGCCGCGGCTTCAGGGGTTAAGGGGGACTGCCCGGCATCGGCCCCAGTATCGCCAACCTCGGCCTGAGCCGCTGTTTCGGTCACATCTGTTGCTGTTTCGTCGGATTTCTGACTGTCTGTCACCGCTAAAAGTCTTTCGCTTGGAGGGAAATACTCACGTGCTGCACCGTGGCCTGTCCGGCCCGGCTTCCTACTTCAGAGAGAACGAGTCTATCGTGACTGGTTGTTTTGGCGCGCCGTCCGTGTCGCCAGCCGCGGGGGTGATGCCTGCGGCTGCGATGTTGGACACGACATCAAGCCCCGACGTCACCTTCCCCACCACGGTGTAGCCGCCTGCAGTGTCTGCAGGAATGACGGTGTCCTTGTAAACAATGAAGAACTGCGTTCCATTGCCGTAGGCGTTGTTCCCCGTGCGGGCCACGGCGATGGTGCCTGCAGGGTAGGTGTTGTCGGCGGGCGTGTTCTCCAGCGGACCCCACGTGTAATTCGGGTCCCCCTGCCCGTCCCCGTTGGGGGAGCCGCACTGCAGCACGCCGAACTGGTCCGCGGTGGTGAGCCGGTGGCATGACTTGCCGTTGAAGTAGCCCTCGTCGCTGAGCGACTTGAAGACTGCGGCCGCCTGCGGAGCCTTGGTTCCGTCCACTTCCACGCCCAGCGGGCTGCCGTTCAGCAGCAACTCGCCAGTGAACGTCTTGCCCGCTGCCGTGTCCGCGGACGGAATGTTTGGTCCGTTGGTTGGCGGTGCCGAAGGTGTGGCCGGGGCGCTTGCAGAGGCTGACGGATCCGTCAGCCCCGCCTGCGCGGCGGCATATTCGTCCTCGGTGGGATTTCCGGCGAACGCCGTGAATTGAAGGACGACGGCGATCAGCACGGCGGCGGTTCCGGCGCCGGCGGCCACGAGGTTGTCGCGCTTCCGGCGCTTCTCCTGGGTGCGCCGGAGCTCACGCTTGGCCTCCATCTGCTGGATGCGCCGCTTTGTTTCGCGTGCACTGCGTGAACTGGCCGCCAAGGGTCCTCCTCGTCGTCGGGCTGCTTTTGCCCGGCGGGTGGCCGCAGGGCGCAGGTATTAAGGGCCAGGCTGTGCGCGTCCGCCACATTAGAGATGCACACGGATGACGCATAAACTGGCTGCCGCACATAGTTTATGCATGGCCGGCTGTTCTGCCGCCGTATGCCCGCCGTTGCGCGGGCGGGGCCGGCAGCTCCGGCGCACCTTCCATTCCTAAGGAGAACCTTCCCCATGGCACGCACCGCCTCCCTGTCCGGATTCCCCGAGTGGCTTCCCGAGGAGCGGCTGGTGGAGCTGCATGTGCTCGATACCCTGCGCCGGGTCTTTGAACTGCACGGGTTCTCGTCGATCGAAACCCGCGCCGTGGAAACGGTGGGGCAGCTGCTGCGCAAGGGTGAGATCGACAAGGAAGTGTATGGACTCAGCCGGCTCCAGGAGGACGAGAGCGATAACCCGGTCAAGGGCGGCAAAGCCGATCCCCATGCGCTTGCCCTGCATTTTGACCTGACGGTGCCCTTCGCCCGCTACGTGGTGGAAAACGCCGGCTACCTGGCCTTTCCCTTCCGCCGCTACCAGATCCAAAAGGTGTGGCGGGGCGAGCGGCCCCAGGAAGGCCGGGCACGCGAGTTCACGCAGGCGGACATCGATGTGGTGGGCGACGGCGAGCTTCCGTTCCGTTACGACGTCGAGATCGCGCTGGTCATCGCCGAGGCACTCAGTGCCCTGCCCATCCCCGATTTCCGCCTCAGGATCAACAACCGCAAGCTCGCTGAAGGTTTCTACCGGGGCATCGGCCTCGATGACACCGCGGGCGTGCTGCGCAGTATCGACAAGCTCGAAAAGATCGGCCCCGCGAAGGTGGCCGAGCTGCTGAAGGCGGAACTCGGCGCCACCGACGAACAGGCGCAGAAAGCCCTGCAGCTTGCCGCGATCCGCACAGAAGACACGTCCTTTGTGGCGCAGGTCCGCGCGCTGGGTGTCACCAACGAACTCCTTGATGAAGGCCTGGACGAGCTGGAGCAGGTCATCGACGCGGCGGTGCAGCGGGCTCCCGGGAAGGTGCTGGCGGACCTCAGCATCGCCCGCGGCCTGGACTACTACACCGGCACGGTGGTGGAAACCGTACTGGTGGGCCACGAACAGCTGGGATCCATTTGTTCCGGTGGCCGGTACGACGCCCTGGCGTCGAAGGGCAACCGCAAATTCCCGGGGGTTGGGCTTTCCATCGGCGTCACCCGCCTGGTGTCCCGGATCCTGAGCCAGGACCTCGCCAAAGCCTCCCGCTCCGTTCCCACCGCAGTGCTGGTGGCCCTGAACCATGACAACAGCTGGGGTACTGCCCAGGACGTTGCCGCACTGCTGCGCAGCCGGGGCATTCCCACCGAAGTTGCGGCCAAGGCCGAGAAGTTCGGCAAGCAGATCAAGTTCGCGGACCGCAGGGGAATCCCGTTTGTGTGGTTCACGGACGAGGACGGTACCCACCAGGTCAAGGACATCCGCACCGGCGAGCAGGTGCTGGCGGCCCCTGAAACCTGGATGCCGCCCTTGGAGGACCTGGCAGTGCAGGTAGAGACAACCGCGGCCGCAGCCTCGGTCTAGGCGGGCGTTTACGGCGCTGGCTGGTGCTGCCGGAACCGCAGCACCAGCCAGCGCCCAGCCACTCCGGCGGCAAGGACGGCCGCCATAGTGAGCACAGAGGCCCGCGGAAGCGTGAAGGCCAGCACCAGGCATGCCAGGAAGCCGACGGCGTTCAACCACTTAGGTGCGTACCCCGGATGCGCTTCCAAAGTAAAAGCGGAGGCGTTGGCCACCGCGTAGTACAGCAGCACGCCGAAACTTGAAAAGCCCACCACCGTCATGACATCGGTGGTCAGGAGGAGCAGAATGACGACGGCGGCCACGGCAAGTTCGGCGACGAACGGGACTGTGTGTTTGCCGCCCACGTGGGCCAGTGGACCGGGAAGGTCGCGTTCACGTGCCATGGCCAAAGTAGTGCGGCCCACGCCCGTAATGAGGGCTAGCAGTGCGCCCAGGCACGCAGCCGCGGCCCCGGCCTGCACCACCGGCGCGCCCGCCGCCAGCCCTGAGTTAAGCACGGCGTCCAGGAGTGGGGTCCGGGTGGCAGCGAGCCGCCCGCCCGGGAGATGGTTCAGCAGCAGCAGCGCCAGGGCCAGGTAGATGGCGAAAGCGGCTGCCAAGGCCGCGAGAATGGCGCGGGGGATGGCCCGTGCAGGATCCTTGACCTCTTCACCCAGGGTGGCGATCCGGGCATAACCGGCGAAGGCGAAGAACATCAGCCCGGCGGCAGGAAGGACACCGCCGGCACCCCCGGAGGGCGCGCCTGCCGGTTCCGCCGCGGGGTGCGGACCCAGTATGGCGGCGATGGCAACGAATACCAGTGTGGCCAGGACCAGGCACAGCAGGATCCGCGTCAGCAGCGCGGTGCGGGTGATCCCCAGCAGGTTGACGCCGGTGAGGGCCACGACGGCGGCCACGGCGACCGGGACTGCATAGTCCCGCGCCACATAACTGCCGAACGTCAAAGCCATGGCAGCGCAGGACGCCGTCTTGCCTGTGACGAAACCCCAACCGGCCAGGAAGCCGGGCCATTCGCCGAGCTGTTTCCGGCCGTACACATAGGTGCCGCCGCTGGTGGGATATTTCGCGGCGAGGGCGGCAGAGGCCACGGCGTTGCAGTACGCCACAACCCCCGCAACCACCACGGACAGGACCAGCAGGTTCCCGGCCAGGGCCGCGGCAGGGGCGAACACCACAAACACCCCGGCGCCCAGCATGGACCCCAGGCCGATGGCTGTGGCGTCAAAGGTTCCCAGCCTGCGTTGCAGCTGCTGAGGTTCGTTCATGCGGCGGCAGTCCCTTTCCAACGGGTAAACTCGGACGGGATCGTTCCCGCAACGATCATATTGACTTCCCACTGTTTTCCCGCAGAAAGGCGTGCTGTGCTGCGCACACATGACCTCGGATCCCTTCGTTCCGAGCACATTGGACAAACCGTAACCCTGGCTGGCTGGGTGGGCCGCCGCCGTGATCACGGTGGTGTGGCATTCGTGGACCTGCGCGATGCTTCCGGCGTGGCCCAGGTGGTGGTCCGCGAGGAAGAAGTGTTCCACGGACTGCGCAACGAGTACGTCCTTCAGGTCAAGGGCACCGTATCCAGGCGCCCGGAAGGCAACGAGAACCCGGCGCTGGCCACGGGCGACATCGAGGTCATCGCCGAGGACGTCACCATCCTCAACACCTCGGACCCGCTGCCGTTCCAGATCGACGAGCACGTGGAAGTCGGCGAGGAAGCCCGGCTCAAGCACCGCTACCTGGACCTACGCCGTCCCGGCCCCAGCCGCAACCTGCGCCTCCGTTCGGAGGCGAACCGGGTGGCGCGCGAACTGCTCCACCATGAGGGCTACGTGGAGATCGAGACGCCCACGCTGACGCGTTCGACGCCGGAAGGTGCCCGTGACTTCCTGGTTCCGGCACGCCTGGCTCCGGGTTCCTGGTACGCGCTGCCGCAGTCCCCGCAGCTGTTCAAACAGCTCCTGCAGGTGGGCGGCTTCGAAAAGTACTACCAGATTGCCCGCTGCTACCGGGACGAGGACTTCCGTGCGGACCGGCAGCCGGAGTTCACGCAGCTGGACATCGAGGCGAGCTTCGTGGACCAGGACGACATCATCCGGCTCGGCGAAAACATCGTCAAAGCGGTGTGGCAGCTCATCGGCGTCGACATCCCTACGCCCATCCAGCGCATCACGTACGCCGATGCGATGGCGCGCTACGGCTCGGACAAGCCGGACCTGCGCTTCGGCCAGGAACTGACCGAGTTGACCGACTTCTTCAAGGACACCAACTTCGGTGTCTTCAAGGCGCCCTACGTCGGCGCCGTCGTCATGCCTGGCGGCGCCTCGCAGGCACGCCGCGCCCTTGATGCCTGGCAGGAATGGGCCAAGCAGCGCGGCGCGAAGGGCCTGGCGTATGTCCTCTACAAGGAAGACGGCGAGCTTGCCGGACCGGTGGCCAAGAACCTTACCGAGATCGAGCGCGCCGGCCTGGCTGACGCCGTTGGTGCCAAGCCTGGCGACTGCATCTTCTTCGCCGCGGGTGAGAAGACGCCGTCGCGTGCCCTGCTGGGCGCTGCACGCGTTGAGATCGGCCACCGCACGGGCCTGATCGATCCCACCGCCTGGGCCTTCTGCTGGGTCGTGGACGCCCCGATGTTCGAGCCGGCCGCAGCCGCTGTTGCCTCGGGTGACGTCGCCGTCGGCGGAGGGCAGTGGACTGCTGTCCACCACGCCTTCACCTCGCCCAAGCCGGAGTTCCTTGACACCTTCGACAAGGATCCCGAATCGGCGCTTTCCTACGCCTACGACATCGTCTGCAACGGCAACGAAATCGGCGGCGGCTCCATCCGTATCCACCAGCGCGACGTGCAGGAGCGGGTGTTCGAGCTGATGGGGCTGGACAAGGACGACGCCCAGACGAAGTTCGGTTTCCTGCTGGAGGGGTTCAAGTACGGCGCCCCGCCGCACGGCGGCATTGCCTTCGGCTGGGACCGCGTCGTGTCGCTGCTGGCGGGCGTTGAGTCCATCCGCGATGTCATCGCCTTCCCGAAGTCCGGCGGCGGCCACGACCCCCTCACGGACGCTCCGGCTCCCATCACGCCGCAGCAGCGCAAGGAGGCAGGCGTGGACTTCAAGCCTGAGGCCAGGAAGCCGGAAGAGAAGAAGCCCGAAGAGAAGCAGTAGCAGCACGGATGCTGCCATAAGGCAGCGGCCAAGGAAGGCTCCCCGGACCACCGGGGAGCCTTCGCTGTTAACAAAGGAGCCGCCCGTTGTCCACCCTGGGAAATATCGAGAGCCTGGACCTTGAAGCCGCCATGGATGCCGCCTGGCCTGCCCTGGAACGGCACGACGCCGGCGGCTGGACCCTGCGCGCAGCCGGCGGCGTGACCCAGCGCGCCAACTCCATCTGGCCGCGTTCCCTCACCGCCGGCCAGTCCGGTGACGACCTTCCCGGCCTGCTCCGCGAAGCCCGGGCGTGGTACCGCAGGCGACGCCTGCCTGTCATCTTCCAGCTGTTCGACAACCCTGCCGCGCCGGCACTCCACGACCTGCTCGACGCTGATGGCTTCACCCGCCAGTCCGAAACCGTGGTCATGACGCGCAGCGCAACGGCGGATCAGCACCCGGCCGCCGGCCCGGCCACCGCGGCGACCGGGCCGTCATCGGTCGAACTGTCATCGGTGCCGTCCCCGGATTGGCTGCGGGTCTGGTGGCAGGTGGACGGCCGTGGAGGGGAGGATGCCCTGGCAACTGCACAGGCAATTCTCGAAGGGTGCCCGTCACTGTATGCCCTGGTGCGTGACGCCGACGGCAGGGCCGCCGCCGTCGGCCGCCTTGCCCTTCCTGACGGCACCAGGCATGGCGGCCTCTACTGCATGGCCACCCTGCCGGACGCCCGCCGCCGTGGCTTCGGCACAGCCATCATGCGGGCCCTGCTGCAGGCCGGTGTGGAACAGGGCGTGACGGACTTCTGGCTCCTGGCCACCGCCGCCAACTACGGGGCACAGGCGTTGTATGTAAAAGCCGGATTCCGGGAGGCAGGCCGCTACCGGTACCGGCAGGAACGCCCCCGCCGCGCGCCGGCTGGCTGTTGAGCCTTCCCCGGCGGGCTCAGCTTGGCGGGTCGGTCACCGTGATCCGGACCGAGCAGACGTCCGCCGCGGCCTTCTTCAGGACATCGGCCCGGGGCTCCGCCACATCCAGGTAGGCGAGGCGCGGCAGACGGGCGTAATCACGCAGGGCCGGTTCCTCCAGGACCAGGTCGGCCAGGGTCCGGTCACCGCCCGGCACCACGTACTCGAAGGCCGCTGCACCAAACACTTCGGCCGCCTGCTGTGCCACTGCCGACACCAACGCCTCCGCCTGGTTGGAGCGGCGGCGCGCGAACCGCTGCTGGGACTGGCCGCCTGCAGCGCTGCGCGACTGGACGTACCTGGTGCCTGCCTTGGACGCCAGCAGCACACCCTCGCTGGCCACCCCGATGCCGTAGCCGCCCCTCCGCACCAGCACCAGTCCCAGCCGGCGCGGCTGGGACGCAAGGGCGGCCAGGCGCTCCAGTGGTCCACTGCCGCGTCCCGGCCGCCCGTCGGCCGGCCACGGCGCCTGCAGCAGCGCCCCGGTGCCGTCAGCCGCCACAAGGCGGAGGCCGTCGTCGTCATCCTGCAGCCTGTACCCGCCGTGAGAGGCGCCGAACCGGTGCGCCCAGCCGGCCAGCCGGGCACCGGGCACGAACGCGGTCCGGACGGAGGGCGGACCGTTGGCGGCAGCGGGGGCAGGCATGGGGGTTCCTTCGGTGTCAGGGCCCCGACGAAAAGGAGGGGTCAACTGGAAGTAGCCTATCTATGTGGATGATCTCTTCGGGCACGCGCCGGAAAACGACGACGACGAAAGTCCCGTCGCCGGGACAAGCACCGCTTCCCGGGGCCAGGCCTCACCCCGCGGGCCGCTGGCAGTACGCATGCGGCCCCGCACCCTCGACGAGGTTGTGGGCCAGCAGCATCTTCTGGGCCAGGGCTCCCCGCTGCGCCAGCTCGCCGCGGGGGCGGGAGCAGACACTGCCGGTCCCGCCGGCCCCACTTCCCTGATCCTCTGGGGACCCCCGGGCACGGGCAAGACCACGCTGGCGCACGTGATCGCCCGCGGACCTGGGCGCAAGTTCGTGGAACTGTCTGCCATCACCGCAGGTGTCAAGGATGTCCGCCGCGTGATGGACGACGCCCTGACCGCCAGGGACCTGTACAAGACCACCACGGTGCTGTTCCTTGACGAGATCCACCGCTTCAACAAAGCCCAGCAGGACGCGCTCCTGCCGGGCGTCGAAAACCGGTGGGTGGTCCTGGTGGCGGCCACCACGGAAAATCCCTCCTTTTCGGTGGTCTCGCCCCTGCTGTCCCGCTCCCTGCTCCTCACGCTCAAGCCCCTCACCGACGCCGATATCGAGGGCCTCCTGGTGCGCGCCGTGGAGGACCCGCGCGGGCTGGGCGGCAAGGTCCGGCTCAGCGACGACGCATTGGACCACCTGGTCCGGCTGTCCGGCGGGGACGCGCGCAGGGCGCTTACCGCGCTGGAGGCCGCGGCGGGCGTGGCTTTCGGTGACGCGGACGACGTCGAACGTTCCGTGGGGGAGGACAGTGCAGCTGACGTGCCGGCCACCGCGGAGCCGGTCATCGTTGAACTTCGCCACACCGAGCGCGCCCTGGACGCCGCCGCCGTCCGCTATGACCGTGCCGGCGACCAGCACTACGATGTCATCAGCGCCTTCATCAAGTCCATCAGGGGCTCGGACGTTGACGCCGCCCTGCATTACCTCGCCCGGATGCTGGAAGCGGGGGAGGATCCGCGGTTCGTGGCCCGTCGGATCGTCATTTCCGCCGCAGAGGACGTCGGAATGGCCGACCCCACCGCGCTGCAGACCGCCGTGGCCGCGGCGCAGGCGGTACAGCTGATCGGGATGCCGGAGGGACGGATCATCCTGGCTGAGGCCGTGGTCCACCTGGCTACCGCACCAAAATCGAACGCGGCCTACATGGGCATCAACAAAGCCATAGCTGACGTGCGGGCAGGCCTCGGCGTCGGGATTCCGGCGCACCTGCGGGACGCGCACTACCCCGGGTCCAAGCAGTTGGGGCACGGTGTGGGCTACAAGTACGCCCATGACGCCCCACACGCAGTGGCCACCCAGCAGTACCCGCCGGACGACCTGGTGGGCCGGGACTACTACCAGCCCACCGGCAACGGCGCGGAAAGGGACATCGCCCAGCGGCTGGAGCGCCTGCGGAAGATTGTGCGGGGCAAGTAGCTGCCGTGGTAGGCTGGATGTTTGTCTGGCAAGGCACGGACGCAAAATCTCCCCAATTCACTTTGGGAAGGCTATGCCCTGTGCCCAGTAGCAAAAGGCGGCGGTTGGCCGATGCTCTCCATCCTGGAGGCCAGTAACACTGACAACCGTAGATATTGGAAGGACACCAGTGGCTAACAACACTCGTGCTCGCCGTCAGGCCCGCCTCTCGCGGTCCCTCGGCATCGCTCTGACCCCCAAGGCCGCCAAGTACATGGAGCGCCGCCCGTACGGCCCCGGTGAGCATGGCCGTGCCCGCAAGAAGCAGGACTCCGACTACGCCGTACGTCTGCGCGAAAAGCAGCGCCTGCGCGCCCAGTACGGCATCCGCGAAGCACAGATGACCCGTGCCTTCGAGGAAGCCCGCCGCACCAAGGGCCTGACCGGTGAAAACCTCATCGAACTGCTCGAAATGCGCCTCGACGCCCTGGTCCTGCGTGCCGGTTTCGCCCGCACCATCGCCCAGGCCCGCCAGCTGGTTGTGCACCGCCACATCATGGTTGACGGCATCCGGGTGGACCGCCCGTCGTTCCGCGTCGGCGAGGGCCAGCTGGTCCACGTCCACAGCCGCAGCGAGACCATGGTTCCGCTCCAGGTTGCCGCAGCCGGTGCACACCGCGATGTGCTGCCTGCCGTTCCGGCCTACCTGGACGTCAAGCTGGAAGCCCTGCAGGCACGCCTGGTGCGCCGCCCCAAGCGCTCGGAAGTCCCGGTGACCTGCGAAGAGCAGCTCGTCGTCGAATTCTACGCACGCTAAATCCCAGCAGCGTATCCAAAGAAGCCCGTGGCAAGCGCCGCGGGCTTCTTTGTATGTAAGGTACTTGGGGGACATCTGCGCAACGGGCCTTCCGTGCATGCCGCGGATGTGGCTCAACCACAGAATTTCGAGGAGATGAACGTCTATGTCTGGTGGCGATATTGCCGGCCTGATCGCTGCCGGGGTGTTTGCGCTCCTGGTGCTGCTGCTCGCGGTCCCGATCATGAAGCTGGGTAAAGTCTTCGACGAGGTGCGGACCGCCATCAGGTCCATCAGCGACGGTGCCACGCCCCTGATGGACGAGGTGACGGCTACCGTTTCCACCACCAACCAGCAGTTGAAGAAGGTGGACGGTATCTCATCCAACGTCTCCGATGCGTCCGCCAACATTTCGGCCCTGTCCTCGCTGGTGGCCGCCACCGTCGGTTCGCCGCTGATCAAGGTCGCCGCGTTCAGCTACGGCGTGCGCAGCGCCTTCGCCAACCGCCGGAAGCCCGCTGCCGGCCGCCGCAGCCGCTAGATTCGAAGAGAACGAACATGAAAAGAATTGTTTGGATGGGAATCGGCGTGGCCATCGGAGTCATTGCCTTCCGCAAAGTGAGCCAGGCCCAGTCCGCGCTGGGGCCGGAAGGCCTCAACCGCGCTGTGGGGCAACTCGCCGACGGGATGTACGACTTCGCCGACGCCGTCCGCGCAGGAATGCGTGAACGGGAAACCGACCTGCGGACCGCCCTGGGTGTGGACTCCGCTGAACTCGTCCGCCGCTGACCCCTGCGGGGCACCACACCCGCATCAGCCAACAACCGGCAGGAACCCGTTCCGGGAACCGTGCCACCTGAACGAAATTTCCGTGCCGCCAGGCGGCGCGGACCAAGAAGGGTAAGAAAACAGCTCATGAAGTCGCAGGAGATCACAAAGCGCTGGGTGGACTTTTTTGTCAGTAAGGGCCACACCGCGGTTCCCTCCGCATCGCTGGTCTCCAGCGACCCCTCCCTGCTGTTCACGGTGGCCGGCATGGTCCCGTTCATTCCGTACCTCACGGCCCGCGAGGAAGCGCCCTACTCCCGGGCCACCAGCGTGCAGAAGTGCATCCGCACCGGCGACATCGAGGAAGTGGGCAAGACCGCCCGCCACGGCACCTTTTTCCAGATGTGCGGCAACTTCTCGTTCGGCGACTACTTCAAGGAAGACGCCATCAAGTTCGCCTGGGAACTGCTCACCACGGGCGTTGACGACGGCGGCTACGGACTTGCGCCGGACCGTCTGTGGGTGACGGTCTACGAAGAGGACGACGAGGCCGAGGAACTCTGGCTGAAGAACACCGGCGTCCCGGCTGAACGCATCCAGCGGATGGGCAAGTCGGACAACTACTGGCACACTGGCCAGCCCGGCCCCGCCGGCCCCTGCTCCGAGATCTACTACGACCGGGGCCCCGCGTACGGGGTTGAGGGCGGTCCCCTCGCCGACGAGACCCGCTACATCGAGATCTGGAACCTGGTGTTCATGCAGTACCAGATCGAAAATGTGCGCTCCAAGGTGGATTTCGATGTGGTGGGCGAGCTGCCCAAGAAGAACATCGATACAGGCCTTGGCATGGAACGGCTCGCCATGATCCTGCAGGGGGTCGAGAACATGTACGAGACCGACCAGGTGCGGCCGGTCATCGACAAGGCCGCGGAATTGTCCGGCAGGGAGTACACCTCCGCCGAAACCCCTGACGACCCCCATCACACCGACGACGTCCGCATGCGCGTAGTGGCCGACCACATCCGTTCGGCCCTGATGCTGATTTCCGACGGCGTGACCCCCTCCAACGAAGGCCGGGGCTACGTCCTGCGCCGGCTGATCCGCCGGGCCGTGCGTTCCATGCGCCTCCTCGGTGTTGAACAGGCCTGCCTGCCGGAACTGCTGCCCGCCTCCCGGGATGCCATGAAGGGCGTCTACCCGGTGGTGGACACCGACTTCGCCCGCATCAGCCGGATCGCGTACGCCGAAGAGAAGGCCTTCCTGCGCACCATCGCGTCCGGCACGGCACGCCTTGAGGATGCCGTCAGGGAATCCAAGGCAGCCAACAAGCCGCTGTCCGGTGAAGACGCCTTCACGTTGCACGACACCTACGGTTTCCCCATCGACCTCACGCTGGAAATGGCAGAGGAAGCCGGGCTCAAAGTGGATGAGGCGGCGTTCCGCAGCCTCATGCAGGAGCAACGCCAGCGCGCGCAGGCCGACGCCAAGGGCAAGAAGGGCGGCCACGCGGACGTCAGCGTCTTCCAGGACATCCTGGCCCAGGGCGAGACGGTCTTCACCGGTTATACCGACCTTGAAGGGGAATCCCGCGTGCGCGGCCTGCTCAGCGCCGGCCGCCAGGTCCAGCAGGCAGCCACCGGCGACGAGATCGAACTCGTGCTGGCCGAAACCCCGTTCTACGCCGAAGCCGGCGGCCAGGCCGCGGACACCGGCCTGATCACCGGCGACGGATTCGTCGTCGAGGTCCTTGACGTCCAGCGCCCGGTGAAGGGCCTGAGCGTCCACAAGGCGATCGTCCGCGAAGGCGAAATCGGCACTGACTCCCTGGTGCGCGCCGCCGTCGACCGTGAACGCCGCCACGCCGCCGAGCAGGCTCACACGGGCACGCACATCGTGCACGCCGCCCTGCACCAGATCCTTGGCCCGGAAGCCACGCAGCGTGGATCCTTCAATAAGGCCGGCTACCTGCGCTTCGACTTCGCCTGGGGTGAGGGCCTGAGCACCGCCACCCGGTCCGAAATCGAGGAAGTCTCCAACCTTGCCATCCGCAACAACTACGCGGTGGAAACGAAGATCATGGGGCTGGCCGAGGCCAAGGCCATGGGCGCCATGGCACTCTTTGGCGAGAACTACGGCAGCGAGGTGCGTGTGGTGGAGATCGACGGCGCCTGGTCGCGCGAGCTGTGCGGCGGCACCCACGTTGCCAACACCTCGCTGATCGGCAGCCTGTCCCTCCTGGGCGAGCAGTCCGTGGGCTCAGGAAACCGCCGCGTGGAAGCATTCGTCGGCATGGAGGCCTTCCGCCACCTTGCTGCCGAGCGCGCCCTGGTGACGGAGCTGACGGACCTGCTGAAGGTGCCGTCCGGCCAGCTCGCCGACAGGATTTCCGCGACGCTTGCCAAGCTGAAGGCCACCGAGAAGGAACTGGACCGGCTCCGCAAGGAACAGTTGGCTGCTTCCGCCGCGCAGCTGGTCAACAGCGCCCAGGACGCCGCCGGCGTCAAGGTGCTGGCCCATGACGCCGGCACCGTCAGCGGAGCCGACGACCTCCGCGGCCTGGCCCTTGACCTGCGCAACCGGCTCGGCTCGGCCGCTGCCGCCGTGGCCGTGGCTGGTGTCGCCAACGACCGCCCGCTGATCCTGGTGGCCACCAATGAGGCAGCCAGGGAAGCCGGCGTCAAGGCCGGTGCCCTGGTCCGGGTCGCTGCCGGAGTGCTCGGCGGCGGCGGTGGCGGCAAGGACGACGTCGCCCAGGGCGGCGGAACCGACGCCGGAAAGGTCGGCGCCGCCCTGGCAGCCGTCGTCGACGCCATTTCCAGGCGCTAATCCCGTTATGACCAATCCTGTTGCTGCCGGCGGCTACCCTCTGGGCGTCAAACTTGGGGTGGACGTCGGCACCGTCCGGGTGGGGGTGGCGGTCTGCGACCGCGACTCCATCCTTGCCACGCCGTACAAGACTCTTGACCGGAACGCCAGGAAGAACTCGGACGTGCGCGTCATCGCCAACTTGGCGGAGGAACTCGGGGCGGTGCAGGTTATTGTCGGCCTGCCCAGGACCATGAAGGGCGAGGAACATGCCTCGGCCAGGATGGCCACGGACTACGCCCTGCTCCTCGCGGCCGAGTTTTCACGGCGGGGGCTTGCCGTCCCGGTGAACCTCGTGGACGAACGCCTCAGCAGTGTCACGGCCCACCGGAACCTCCATGAAGCTGGCATGAGCAGCAGGGACCACCGTAAAGTAGTTGATCAGGTCGCGGCCGCGGGTATTCTTCAGCACGCCATCGACATGCAAAAAGCCAGGGGAGCGGATGTCGGCTCACGCGTGACAGCGCCATCCCCGTCCGTGGACCAGGGGACCGGTGGGGTGGACGACTCCGTCCGCGCCGCCCCCGCAGACACGGCACAATCTTCAGATAATGGAAGGCAACAGTGAGCCCTGCCAACATTGACGACGCCTCCGGCCCGCTGGATACCGGGGCCGGGAGGCCGTTGACCCGCAAGGAACTGCGGGCACGGGAGAAGACCCATACCGGCGGGCAGGACACCGTGCCCGAGCACGCCTACGAAACCGGCGACGTCCCGCCGCCCCCCGCCGCGCCGCCGGCCGCCGCGTCTCCCGCAGCGGAGCCCTCGTTCGCCCCGCTGCCCCACGCCGGGGATGTGCCGGCAGCGCCGGCAGTACCGCCATCCATCCAGGATGAACAGCACGCGGACCCTTCCCACGCGTACGGTGCCGCCGCGGATAACCCTCACCCTCGTGAATCCCACGACGACGTCCCGCACCAGGCCGCCGTCGAGCACCACGACGACCTTGCCTACCACCCGGACGACCTCCAGTACGCAGGCGTACACCACGGAGCGGACCTGCACCACGGGGCCGGCGCGCACGGTTACCAGGAAGTGCACGACCATGTCCACCACGCCGCCGGATACCACGACGACGCCCACGTGGATGCCCAGCACCACGACGAACACCACCACGATGCGGACCACGGACTGCTTCCCGGCTCATCGGCAGCCCAGGTACTGCCGCGCCCATCGAAGAAGGTCCGGCGCCGCCGCAGGCTGCTGGCCCTGTTTCTGACGCTCGCTGTCTTCGTGGCCGCCGTGGCCGTGGGAGCCCAGTTCCTCAAGCCCCTTCTCGGTAACGGCAAGCCGTCAGACTTCCCCGGTCCCGGAACGGGTGAGGTCCAAATAACCGTGGAAAGCGGCGAGGGAACCCGTTCAGTGGCCACCGACCTGGAAAACAAGCGTGTCGTTGCCAACGCCGATACCTTCATGCAGGCGTTCCATGCGTCCGGCGCCACGCTTGCGCCGGGCGACTACATCTTCAAGACTGAGATGAAGAACGCCGATGCGGTTAACGTCCTGGTGGGCAAGGACAAGACGAAAGTCATCTACTTCGCCCTCAGTGCTGGCCTGAGGATCAGTGAATCCCTGCAGTCGATTTCGGAGGGATCCACCGTCTCCGTGCAGCAGCTGCAGGCCCTCAGCAACCAGCCGGCGCAATTTGGCCTGCCCGCCAACGCCAAGAACCTCGAAGGCTACCTGGCGCCCGGGGAGTACCGTTTCCCGCTGGGAACACCGGCCAAGGACATCCTGCAGGCGCTGGTGAAGGCCACCACGGATGAACTCGTGTCGCAGGGCATCACGGACCCGGCCAAGCAGTATGAGGCCGTTACCGTGGCCAGCATCGTCCAGGCTGAGGGCGGCCAGGCCGACTACGGTGACGTAGCCGGCGCCATTTACAACCGGCTCAAGCCCAACGACCAGACCGGCGGGTTCCTGCAGGTTGACTCCGCCGTCACCTACGGCCTTGGTACCCGCAGCTTCAACTTCACTGATGAACAGCGCAAGGACAAGTCCAACCCCTACAACACCTACGCCAATCCGGGGCTGCCGCCGGGGCCCATCGGTTCTCCCGGCAAGACCGCAATCGATGCAGCCGCCCGGCCCAAGGCCAATGATTACCTGTACTGGGTGACCATCAACCTTGACACCAAGGAAACCAAGTTCGCCAAGACCCTGGCTGAGCACAACGCCTACGTGGAGCAGTACAACGCCTGGTGCCAAGCCAACGCGGGCCGCTGCACATGAGCCTGCGGGCTGCCGTCCTGGGCCACCCGATCAGCCACTCAAAATCCCCGGCGCTGCATCTGTCGGCGTACGCGCAGCTGGGTGCAGGGATCAGCTATACGGCCATCGACGTCACGGAGGAGTTGCTGCCGTCCTTCATGCGCCAGATCCGGCACCAGCCTGGCTGGCGCGGTCTCTCGGTAACGATGCCGCTGAAGACCGCGATGCTCGACCAGGTGGACGAGGTGCGGGGAGTGGCACAGACCCTGGGTGTGGTGAACACCGTTACCTTCGAGGAATCCGCCGGTGGAACCAGGGTGGTCGGCTCCAATACGGACGTCACCGGCATCTTTAACGCCCTCTGCCATGCCGGGACCGCGGCAGCGCCTTCGGCGGTCATCCTGGGTGGGGGCGGGACGGCTGCATCGGCAGTCGCTGCCCTGAAGGAGCTCGGAACCGGAACGGTACAGCTGTTCGTCCGCGATGCCTCGCGGACAGCGGACGTCCGGGCGGCCGCGGACAGCCTTGGCGTTGCCCTGGAGGTCCACTCCCTAACGGAAGCCGCCCGCCCCACGTCGGAAGCCGACGTCGTGATTTCCACCCTGCCGCCCCGCGCGGCGGACGGACTCGCAGCGGAACTTGCCGCCCTGAAGACACCGACGCCGGGTGTGCTGCTGGATGTTGCCTACGATCCCTGGCCCAGCCTGATTGCCTCCGTGTGGCAGGCCGGCGGTGGCCGTGTGGTCCCTGGCCTGGAAATGCTGTTGTACCAGGCCGTGGAGCAGGTGAGGCTCTTCACCCGGCGCGGGGAAGACGTTAATGCAGCTGTCATAGATGTGATGTGTGACGCAGTCGGCCTTGCCCGGCGGGCGTTCTGACCGCCCTACGTGGCAGGATGGAAATTATGCGTTGGTTGACTGCCGGTGAATCCCATGGCCCGGCTCTGATGGGAATTATTGAGGGCGTCCCCGCCGGTGTGGAAATCACCAGCGGGCACATCGCAGACTCCCTGGCCCGCCGCCGACTTGGCTACGGCCGGGGTGCGCGGATGAAATTCGAGCAGGACGTTGTGACGATCCTCGGCGGTGTCCGGCACGGCGTCACCCAGGGCGGTCCCGTTGCCATTCAGGTGGGAAACACTGAGTGGCCCAAGTGGGAGCAGATCATGTCCGCTGACCCCGTGGCCGCCGAACTCCTCGCCGACCAGGCCCGCAACGCGCCCCTCACGCGGCCCCGCCCGGGACACGCAGACTTCACCGGCATGCAGAAGTACGGCTTCGACGAGGCGCGTCCGGTGCTTGAGCGGGCCAGCGCAAGGGAAACGGCAACCCGCGTGGCGCTGGGCACCGTAGCGGCACAGTTCCTCAGGCATCTCGGCATTGAACTGGTCAGCCACACCGTGTCCATCGCCAGCGTGACGGTCCCGGAAGGCCGCCCGCTGCCCGTACCGGGCAACGTCATCGCCCTGGATGCCGACCCCCTGCGCTGCTTCGACCGTGAAACCTCGGACGCCATGGTGGCCGAGGTGGACGCCGCGCACAAGGAAGGCGAAACGCTGGGCGGCGTGGTGGAGGTTCTGGCTTACGGACTCCCGCCGGGACTTGGCAGCTACGTGCACTGGGACCGCCGGCTGGACGCCAGGCTCGCGGCCGCCCTGATGGGCATCCAGGCCATCAAGGGCGTGGAGGTCGGCGACGGCTTCCTCACCGCCGCCCGCCGCGGTTCCGCCGCCCATGATGAAATCGTCCGCGACGGCGAGGGCCGGATTGTCCGCTCCAGCAACCGCGCCGGCGGAATCGAAGGCGGCATGAGCATTGGGGACGTCCTGCGCGTCCGCGCGGCCATGAAGCCCATCGCCACCGTTCCGCGCGCCCTGCGGACCATCGATGTCAGCACCGGGGAACCGGCCAAAGCCCACCACCAGCGTTCCGACGTTTGTGCAGTCCCGGCCGCCGGCGTGGTGGCCGAGGCCATGGTGGCCCTGGTCCTCGCCGAGGCCGTCATCGAAAAGTTCGGCGGTGACTCAGTGGCGGAAACCGCGCGCAACATCAAGGGTTACCTGGACAACATCCCGGCATCCCTGGACTCGATCGGCCAGTAGTGCTCCACAGCAGCAATACCGGACCTGTTGGCGACCGACCGATCGTGCTCATCGGCCCCATGGCCGTTGGCAAGTCAGCCATCGGACAGCAACTGGCACAGCAGTTGGGCGCCCGGTTCGTTGACACTGACGCCGTGATCGTTGCCGGTCATGGATCCATCGCCGAAATCTTCGCCGGCCGCGGTGAACACGCCTTCCGGGAAATTGAGGCAAGGACCGTTGCCCACGCCGTCGAGGAAGCCGAGGGAACCCCCACGGTTATCTCACTGGGCGGGGGAGCGGTACTGGACTCCGGCACGCAGCAACTGATCAGCCGCTGCACGGTGGTGTACCTGGAATGCGATGCCGAAACGGTGGCGGACAGGATTGCCCGAAACGCCGGCAGGCCCCTGCTTGCCGGCGACGCCATGGGTCGCTGGACAGCAATGTTCGCCACCCGCAGGCCTGTCTACGAGCGGCTGGCCGACATCACCCTCGACGTCCGCCACGGCTCGATACCCGAGCTCGGCGGCCGGCTGGAAGCAGCACTGCGGAACCATGCAGCTGCCAAACAGGAAGTTGAAAAGTGAACACCCAATCAACAATCATCAACGTCACCGGCGAAGGTGCCGGCAACAACTACGGGGTTGTCGTCGGCCGCGGCCTGCTTGGTGGCCTTCCCGCGCTGCTCGGGGAGCGCGTCCGCCGGGTCCTGGTGATCCACCCCCGCGCTCTGCGCCTCACCGGTGACACCGTCCGCGATGAACTCGCTGCCGCCGGCTTCACCTCCCTCACCGCCGAAATCCCCGACGCCGAAGAAGGCAAGCACATCCAGGTGGCAGCATTCTGCTGGCAGGTCCTGGGCCAGAACGACTTCACCCGCTCGGACGCCATCGTCGCCGTCGGCGGCGGGGCAGTGACCGATCTGGCAGGCTTCGTCGCCGCCACCTGGCTGCGCGGGGTCAAAGTCATCCACATGCCCACCAGCCTGCTGGCCATGGTGGACGCCTCCGTGGGCGGCAAGACCGGCATCAACACCGCCGAGGGAAAGAACCTCGTGGGGGCCTTCCATCCGCCCGCCGCCGTCCTGGCGGACCTGGACACCTTGGACACGCTGCCCAAGAATGAGATCATTTCCGGCCTGGCGGAGGTCATCAAGTGCGGCTTCATTGCCGATCCCGCCATCCTGGACCTGGTGGAAAAGGACCCCGGCGCTGTGGTGGACCCGCGCTCCGCCGAGCTCCGGGAACTCATCGAGCGGGCCGTTGCGGTGAAGGCGAAAGTGGTTTCCGAGGACCTCAAAGAGTCAGGGCTGCGTGAAATCCTGAACTACGGGCACACCCTGGGGCACGCCATCGAACTGGTGGAACGGTACTCCTGGCGGCACGGGGCCGCAGTGTCCGTAGGCATGATGTTCGCAGCGGAACTTGCCCGCAGCGTGGGGCGGCTCAGCGACGTCGACGCCGACCGGCACCGGAGCATCCTGGAAGGGCTTGGGCTCCCGGTCACCTACCGCCGTGACCGCTGGCAGGGCCTGCTGGACGGCATGCGCCGGGACAAGAAGTCCCGCGGGGACCTGCTGCGGTTCGTGGTGCTCGACGGCATCGCCAAACCGGGCATCCTCGATGTCCCGGACACCTCGCTGCTGTTTGCTGCCTACCAGGAAATCGCGTCCTGATGCAGGGCGACATGAGCGGCACCTCGGACTGGCCCGAGGCGGGGTTCCCGGGGATCCGGATCAACCCCGATACCCTGCTGCCCCAGATCGTCAACGAGGATGTTGTGCGGGAGACCTTGGCCGCCTCAACGGACCCCGCCGACCATATCTTCGTGCTCCTTGTCCAGGGCCACGCCTCCGAGGCTGCCGAACTGCTGGCCGAGGCACGTTTCAAGGACCCCGAATCGTTCCTGCTTCGCGTGTTCGAAGCCGAGGTGCTCAGCGTCACCCATCGCATGGACCGTGCCATTGACCTGTTCCGCCAGCTCCTGGCTGAAGCGCACGGGACGCCGCGTGAAGCACTCGCCCTGCAATACCTGGGCCGGACACAGTACGCAGCCGGCCAAACCTCCGCTGCGGTTGAATCCTTCACCCGGGCGCTCGACCTGCGGGTTGCGCAATCGGCCGATGCCGCCCAGATCTACTCGTCCACGGTGGCGCTCCAGCGGGCCAGGGACGTCCTGGACCTGGCCTGCTAGGCCGCGGGCAGAGGCCGCGGAAAGGCCAGCACCGATTTACCGGTAGAATGGTTGTGGAATTTTTGCATCCACGCGATTTTTGACAAACACGTGCAGGCGGGCCGTTAAGGCGTGCCCGCCCGGCATACAGCATCTGACCACGCGGCCAGACAAAGAAACCAGAGGAAACCAGTGGCAACCACTAACGACATTAAGAACGGAACGGTCCTGAAGCTTGAGGGCCAGCTCTGGAACGTCATCGAATTCCAGCACGTCAAGCCCGGCAAGGGCGGCGCCTTTGTCCGGACCAAGATGCGCAACGTGATGTCCGGCAAGGTTGTTGACAAGACCTTCAACGCCGGGCTCAAGATCGAGACCGCCACCGTTGACCGCCGCGATTACCAGTACCTGTACCAGGACGGCGCGGACTTCGTCTTCATGGACACCTCCGACTACGACCAGATCACCGTCTCCGGTGCCACGGTTGGCGACGCCACCAACTTCATGCTGGAAAACCAGATGGTCAACATCGCCATCCACGACGGCAACCCCCTCTACATCGAACTGCCGCCGAGCGTCGTCCTCGAAATCACCTACACCGAGCCGGGCCTGCAGGGCGACCGCTCCTCCGCAGGCACCAAGCCCGCCACGCTGGAGACCGGCTACGAGATCCAGGTTCCGCTGTTCATCGAGAACAACACGAAGGTCAAGGTGGACACCCGCGACGGCAGCTACCTGGGCCGGGTCACCGAGTAGTGAGCGCCCGCGGTAAAGCCCGCAACAGGGCACTGGATGTTCTGTTCGAGGCAGAGCAGCGCTCTGTTTCGGCGTTCGACGTGCTTCGGGCACGCCGGGAAAAGACCGACCAGGTGGTCAACCCCTACACCTTGGAGATCGTCGAAGGCGTCGTGTCCCAGCAGGCAGCCATCGACGAGTTCCTGGAGACGTACTCGCAGGGCTGGAGCTTGGAGCGGATGCCGTCGGTGGACCGCATCATCCTGCGCATCGGCACCTGGGAGCTTCTTTACAACGACGACGTCCCGGACGGTGTGGCGGTCAGCGAGGCCGTAGCGCTGGCCAAGACGCTGTCGACGGACGAGTCGCCGCAGTTCATCAACGGTCTGCTGGGCCGGCTGCAGCAGCTGAAGCCTTCGCTGCTCGCGTAGCCTTTCCACCACGCAACAGGGCCCCGCCATTCGGCGGGGCCCTGTTGCGTCCCGGCCTGTCCAACTCAGCCGGCTACGGCGGCCCGCAGGGATACGATGCGCTGGAGCTGCTGCCTTTCCTCTGCCTGGTGCAGCGCAACCTCGCGTCCGCTCAGGATCCGCTGGCGGGTGTTGGCAAGCTGGGTGGCCGCCTTCACGAACTGTTTCATCTGGCGCTTCCTGCCCGAACCCGCAGCCCATGCCAGGACCGTTCGCCTGCCGCCGCGGGTGGCCAGCAACTGGACTTCGGCCGGTGTAAACCAGCCGGCTGCGGAGTACTCCATCAGCCGCTGGCGGGTCAGGCGGTTCTCGGCCACCCGCAGGAAGATGATGCCGCCCACTGCCAGGAGGAAGATGGGCACCTGGACCAGGAGGTAGTCCAGGAGGAATCCCTGGCCCATGCTGTTCCACCTGTTGTGCAGGAACATGGCCGGCAGCAGCCCCACGAAAAAAGCGGCAATCGAAGCGCCCGTGTGCCAGCGCCTGGCAGCGAAGCCCATAATCAGGCCGGTGGTCCCGGTGAAAATAGCATGGGCGAACGGGGACATCACGCCGCGGAGGAAGAAGACCTGGGCGAAGTCGCTTGCCGGGGATGCCGATTCCGCGATGGCCCTGCCGAAATAGAGGATGTTTTCGGTGAAGGCGAATCCGCCGGCGATGGTGAAGGCGAACACCACGCCGTCCACTGGCCCATCGAATTGGCGGCGTGCCGCGAGGAGGAGGATGAGCAGGCCAAGTGACTTGGCGAATTCCTCGACGATGGGTGCCTGCACGGTGGCCATGTAGGTCTGCAGGTCGGGCTCGTCGGTGAACTGGAAGGCGATCACAAAGAACGGCTGGATGAGCAGGGTCACGGCAACAGACACCGCAGCACCCCATGTGAAGGCAAAGAACAGCAGCCGTTTAGGTTCGGGTTCCCACCTGTCGATGATGTGGACCGCAGCCAGGACCACCGACAGCGGGATCAGCGACGCCACGAAACCAATCAGGAAACCGCCGGCGCCGGTGTTGGAGAGCAGGAACGGCACCACCAGGAAAAGGCTCAGGAAAGCCAGGACGGCGCCGGCAACCGTCAGCCCCACCAGCCCGCTGCGGGTCCGCGACGCCTGAAGGGCCGTGCCCTGGGCGCCCGGCGGCACCAACACCGCCAGCGGCTGGCCCTGGTGTCCCGGTGCCGCGCGGTAGTGTTCGGGCTGCACGTGCCCCATCCAGCTGGGGTTGGCCTGTTGCGGCAGGGGACCGGTGGCACCGCGGTAGGGATCGTCGGGGAGTCCGGAGGGAGGCTGCTGCGGATACATCGGCATACCCGAAAGCCTAAGCGGGAGCCACGGCAGCACAAAGGATCCGGCCGTCCGTGCCGTTCGGGTGTGACCATCTTCGCTTTTCCGGGGGCGGGCCTCGCCGGGGCCGTGTGGTAATTTTGAACAGCAAGCATTCCTTTTTTAATTCCGTCCTGTGAGGCGGGGAAAGGGGAGACGAGCGTTGACTTCTGTCACCAGCGCACCGGTTCCAGCCAGGGTTGTCCTCAGCCAGGCGGACATTGACCGGGCCCTCACTCGTATCGCCCACGAGATCCTCGAAGCCAATAAGGGATCCCGCGACCTGGTCCTGTTGGGAATTCCCCGCCGCGGCTACCCGCTGGCTGTCCGGCTGGCCGAAAAAATTGCCGCCGCAGACTCCACCGTTGATGCCGCTGCCATAGTGGGCCAGCTCGACGTCACCATGTTCCGCGACGACCTCTCCCACCAGGGGACACGGCCGCCGTACCCCACCAGGCTGCCCCGCACGGGCATCGACAACAAAGTGGTGGTCCTGATCGACGACGTCCTGTACTCCGGCCGCACCATCCGTGCCGCCCTGGACGCGCTGGTGGATCTTGGCCGCCCCCGCATCGTCCGGCTCGCAGTCCTGATCGACAGGGGCCACCGTGAACTTCCCATCCGGGCTGACCACGTAGGCAAGAACCTGCCCACCTCCTCCGCCGAAAAGGTCCGGGTCCGGCTCGAAGAGACAGACACATCCGACGCCGGAACCCCGGTCAACGAAGTCGTGATCGAGGGCGGCGCATGAAGCATCTCCTGTCCACCGAGGACCTCAGCCTTTCGAACGCCATCCGCATCCTGGACACCGCCGAGGAGATGTCAGCCGTAGGGGAGCGGGAAGTCAAGAAGCTTCCGGCCCTGCGCGGACGCACAGTGGTCAACCTCTTCTTCGAGGACTCCACCCGGACCCGCATCTCCTTCGAGGCCGCCGCCAAGCGCTTGTCCGCGGACGTCATCAACTTCGCCGCCAAGGGATCCTCCGTATCCAAGGGCGAGTCCCTCAAGGACACCGCCCAGACCCTGTCCGCCATGGGCGCCGACGCCGTGGTCATCCGGCACTGGGCCTCCGGCGCTCCACACCGGCTGGCCGCAACCGACTGGATCGACGCCGCGGTTATCAATGCGGGCGACGGCACCCATGAACACCCCACCCAGGCCCTGCTCGATGCCTTCACCATGCGCCGGCACTGGGCGCGCCTCGCCGGCACCGGTTCTGAAGGGACGGACCTCAAGGGCATGCGGGTAGCCATCGCCGGTGATGTCCTGCACTCCCGCGTGGCGCGGTCCAACGTATGGCTGCTCCGGACCCTTGGTGCGGAAGTCACCCTGGTGGCGCCGCCCACGCTGCTGCCCGTCGGCGTCGAAAAATGGCCCTGCACCGTCAGCTACGACCTGGATCAAACCCTGGCAAACGGCGTGGACGCCATGATGATGCTCCGCGTCCAGGGTGAACGCATGAACGCGTCGTTCTTCCCCAGCACCCGTGAGTACTCGCGCCGGTGGGGCTTCGACGACAACCGCCTCCGCGCCCTGGACGACCTGGGCATGACGGACACCATCATCATGCACCCCGGGCCCATGAACAGGGGCCTGGAAATCAGCGCCGCCGCCGCGGATTCGCCCCGCTCCACCGTCCTGGCCCAGGTCCGCAACGGCGTGTCCGTGCGGATGGCCGCACTGTACCTGCTGCTCTCCGGGGATACCCGGGAACCAGCCCCCCACCGCGTCCCGGCTTATGCCGCCGCCCCGTCCACCAAGGAGAGCAACTGATGGCAGGCAACACCGGAACCTACCTCATCCAAGGCGCCGCCATCCTGGGCGGTGACCGCGCGGACCTCCTGGTCCGCGACGGCATCATCGCAGAGATCGGCAACGGCCTGAGCGCCGACGGGGCCACTGTCATCGATGCCGCCGGCCTGGTGGCCCTGCCCGGCATGGTGGACGTGCACACGCACCTCCGCGAACCGGGCCGCGAAGACGCCGAGACCGTGGAGACCGGAACGCGGGCAGCGGCCCTGGGCGGCTACACGGCCGTGCACGCCATGGCCAACAGCACCCCGGTCGCGGACACCGCGGGTGTGGTGGAGCAGGTCTACACGCTGGGCCGGGCTGCTGGTTGGGTGGACGTCCGCCCCGTCGGCGCCGTCACCGTCGGCCTTGCAGGAGAGCAGTTGGCCGAGCTGGGCGCCATGGCAGATTCCCGCGCCCGGGTGCGGATGTTCTCCGACGACGGCATCTGCGTCCACGATCCCGTGCTGATGCGCCGCGCGCTGGAATACGTCAAGGCGTTCGACGGCGTGGTGGCCCAGCACGCGCAGGAACCTCGCCTTACCGCGGGCGCCCAGATGAACGAGGGTGACGTCTCCGCGGTCCTGGGCCTCACCGGCTGGCCGGCTGTGGCCGAGGAAAGCATCATCGCCCGTGACGTCCTGCTGGCCCAGCACGTCGGCTCCCGCCTCCACGTGTGCCACGTGTCCACCGCCGGCTCGGTGGAAATCATCCGCTGGGCCAAGGAACGGGGCATCGACGTCACGGCCGAGGTCACCCCGCACCACCTGCTGCTGACCGATGACCTGGTGCGCAGCTACGACCCCGTGTTCAAGGTCAACCCGCCGCTGCGCACCGATGCCGACGTCCAGGCATTGCGCGCCGGACTGGCAGACGGGACGATCGACGTTGTGGGTACGGACCACGCACCGCACCCCAGCGAACACAAGGAATGCGAATGGGCGCAGGCAGCCATGGGCATGACAGGGCTTGAAACCGCCCTGTCCGTGGTCCAGCACGCCATGATCGACACCGGCCTGATGACCTGGGCGGACTTCGCCAGGGTCACCTCCACCGCAGCTGCGAAGATCGGCCGGTTGAGCGACCAGGGCCGGCCCATCGAAGCCGGGGAACCCGCCAACATCATCCTCGTGGACCCGGCGGCACGCTGGACGGTGGACCCCTTCCAAATGGCCACCATGGGCCGCAACTCGCCGTTCAAGGGCAGGGAACTCCCCGGCAAGGTGGTGGCCACCTTCTTCAGGGGGCACCCCACCGTCCTCGACGGCGCACTCAACACACCCCATCCGGACTCCGCAGCAACTCCCGCAGGCGCTGCCTGATGGACAAGATCCTTCCCGGACTTGCCATGCTGGCGGTGGTCGCCGTCGTGTTCGTCCTCCTCGGCGTAGGCTGGCGCAACCGCCTGAAGCGCCAGTCCGACGTCGAACAGTTGCCCCAGGTGCCCGCCGCGCCCGGCGAGCCCATCGCCGTTGCCGAAGGACAGTACGTGGCCACCACCACGGCCGGCGACTGGCTGGACCGGATCGCCGTGCACGGGCTGGGCATCCGCACCAACGCCACCCTCGCGGTGTACCCGCACGGCGTCCTCTACGAACGGTCGGGCGCGCCTGCCCTCTACATCCCCGCATCCTCCCTCACCGGTGTCCGGCAGGACAGCGGCATGGCCGGGAAGTTCGTGGAAAAGGACGGCCTGCTGGTTCTCGGATGGACGCTCGGCGCGCACGGACTGGACACCGGCTTCCGGACCCGCCGCGCCGCCGACAAGGACGTGCTCTACCAGGCCCTTCAGGATTTGATTTCGTCAGCCCCAGCGGCTGGTGCCACCAGTGGAAAGTAAGACAGTGAAAGCGAATACATTGACAGCAACCACCTCCGCTCCGGCAACACTGGTTCTCGAAGACGGGCGCATTTTCCGCGGCACCAGCTACGGCGCCACCGGTACCGCCCTGGGCGAGGCCGTCTTCGCCACCGGAATGACCGGCTACCAGGAAACCATCACCGATCCGTCCTACGCCCGCCAGCTGGTGGTCCAGACGGCCCCGCACATCGGCAACACCGGCGTGAACGATGACGACGCCGAGTCCCGGCGCATCTGGGTGGCAGGCTACATCGTTCGCGACGCAGCCCGCCGGCCCTCCAACTGGCGCTCCGAACGGTCGCTGGACGAAGAACTTGTGGCCCAGGGCATCGTGGGCATCCAGGGCGTGGACACCCGCGCCATCACCCGGCACCTGCGCGAGCACAAGACCATGCGCGCCGGCATCTTCTCCGGCGAGGCAGCCCAGGCCACGGACAAGGAACTGGTCGACGCCGTCCTGGCCAGCGCGCCCATGGAAGGATCGCGCCTGGCCGAGGAAGTCAGCGTGGACGAAGCCTACGTCGTGGAGCCGAAGGACCACGGCTGGGAGGGCGAACCCCGCTTCACCATCGCGGCGATCGACCTCGGCATCAAGGCCATGACCCCGGTCCGGTTCGCCGAGCGCGGTGTCCGCGTCCACGTGCTTCCCGCCACCGCAACCCTCGAGGACGTGAAGGCCGTCAACCCGGACGGCTTCTTCATGTCCAACGGCCCGGGCGACCCCGCCACGGCCGACGCCCAGGTCAAGCTGCTGCGCTCGGTCCTTGACGAGAAGCTGCCGTACTTCGGCATCTGCTTCGGCAACCAGATCCTCGGCCGCGCACTGGGCTTCGGCACCTACAAGCTCCGCTACGGCCACCGCGGCATCAACCAGCCCGTGATGGACCGCCGCACCGGCAAGGTGGAAATCACCTCCCAGAACCACGGCTTTGCCGTGGATGCACCGCTCGACGGCGCCACGCAGGCCCCCGAGGCACGCTACGGCCGGGTGGAAGTGAGCCACATCAGCCTGAACGACGACGTCGTGGAAGGCTTGGCCTGCCTGGACATCCCGGCCTTCTCCGTGCAGTACCACCCGGAAGCCGCGGCCGGCCCGCACGACGCGGCTTACCTGTTCGACCGCTTCATCGAGCTCATGGAAGGCACGCGGGACGGCAGGAACGCCAACCTTTCCAAGGAGCCCGTGGACGCCGCCCACCCTGCAGGCGCTGAGCACAAAAACGACAACAAGACTGAGGACAAGAAGTAATGCCGAAACGTACAGATCTCAAGAGCGTCCTCGTCATTGGTTCCGGCCCGATCGTCATCGGCCAGGCCGCCGAGTTCGACTACTCCGGCACCCAGGCGCTGCGCGTCCTCAAGGAGGAAGGCCTGCGCGTCATCCTCGTGAACTCCAACCCGGCCACCATCATGACCGACCCCGAGTTCGCCGACGCCACCTATGTCGAGCCCATCACCCCCGAGGTGGTGGAGAAGATCATCGCCAAGGAACGCCCCGACGCCGTCCTGCCCACCCTGGGTGGCCAGACCGCGCTGAACACCGCCATTGCCCTGGACAAGAACGGTGTGCTCGAGAAGTACAACGTGGAGCTCATTGGCGCCAACATCGCTGCCATTGAACTTGGCGAGGACCGCGAGAAGTTCAAGGGCGTAGTGGAACGCTGCGGTGCCGAGTCAGCCCGCAGCCACATCATCCACACCATGGACCAGGCCCTCACGGCGGCCACTGACCTGGGCTACCCCATGGTGGTCCGCCCGTCCTTCACCATGGGCGGGCTGGGCTCCGGCCTGGCCTACAACGAGGAAGACCTGCGCCGCATCGTCGGACAGGGCCTGCAGTACAGCCCCACCAGCGAAGTGCTGCTCGAAGAGAGCATCCTGGGCTGGAAGGAATACGAGCTCGAAATGATGCGGGACAAGAACGACAACGTGGTTGTCGTCTGCTCCATCGAGAACTTCGATCCCGTGGGCGTGCACACCGGCGACTCCATCACCGTGGCGCCGGCGCTGACCCTCACCGACCGCGAATACCAGAAGCTGCGCGACGTGGCCATCGCCGTCATCCGCGAGGTGGGCGTGGACACCGGCGGCTGCAACATCCAGTTCGCCATCGACCCCGCCACCGGCCGCGTGGTGGTCATCGAGATGAACCCCCGCGTTTCCCGCTCCTCGGCACTGGCATCCAAGGCCACCGGCTTCGCCATCGCCAAGATCGCCACCAAGCTCTCGCTCGGCTACACCCTGGACGAGATCCCCAACGACATCACCCAGAAGACCCCCGCGTCCTTCGAACCCACCCTGGACTACGTGGTGGTCAAGGTTCCGCGGTTCGCTTTCGAGAAGTTCCCGGCAGCGGACGATACCCTCACCACCACCATGAAGTCGGTGGGGGAGGCCATGGCCATGGGCCGCAACTTCACCGAGGCCCTGCAGAAGGCCCTGCGCTCCCTTGAGCAGAAGGGCTCGCAGCTGGACTTCAGCAGCGTCCCCGAATGGGAAGTCGCCGAGCTGATCGAGAAGGCCAAGCGTCCCACCACTGAGCGCCTGCACCAGGTCCAGCGCGCCCTCCTGGGCGGCGCCACCGTGGAACAGCTCTTCGAGGCCACCAAGATCGACCCCTGGTTCCTGGACCAGCTCCAGCTGCTCAACGAGATCTCCCACGAAATCCGCCAGGCCGGCGCCCTGACCGCTGACATGCTCAAGCGCGCCAAGCGCCACGGCTTCTCCGACGAACAGATCGGCGCCCTGACGCACAACTCCGAGGCAGTGGTCCGCGGTGTCCGCCAGGCACTGGGCATCCGCCCGGTCTACAAGACCGTGGACACCTGCGCCGCCGAATTCGCCGCCTACACGCCGTACCACTACTCCGCCTACGATGAGGAGGATGAGGTTGCGCTCCACTCCAAGCCGTCCATCCTCATCCTCGGCTCAGGCCCCAACCGCATCGGCCAGGGCATCGAGTTCGACTACTCCTGCGTCCACGCCTCCATGGCGTTGCGCAAGGCCGGCTACGAGACCGTCATGGTCAACTGCAACCCGGAAACCGTCTCCACCGACTACGACGTCTCCACCCGCCTGTACTTCGAGCCGCTCACGCTCGAAGACGTGCTGGAGGTCATCGCGGCCGAGGAACGCACCGGCGGCGTCATGGGCGTCTTCGTCCAGCTCGGCGGCCAGACCCCGCTGAAGCTCGCCCAGCAGCTGGCCGACGCCGGCGTCCCGATCCTGGGCACCTCACCGGAGGCCATCGACCTCGCCGAACACCGCGGAATGTTTTCCCGCGTGCTGGACAAGGCCGGCCTGGTGGCGCCCAAGAACGGCACCGCCGTCTCCTTCGAGGATGCCAAGAAGATCGCTGACGAGATCGGCTACCCGGTCCTGGTCCGCCCGTCCTACGTGCTGGGCGGCCGCGGCATGGAAATCGTCTACGACGAGCCCAACCTCTCCCGCTACATCGCCAACGCCACCGAAATCACCCCGGACCACCCGGTGCTGATCGACCGCTTCCTGGAGGATGCCGTCGAAATCGACGTCGACGCCCTTTACGACGGCACCGACATGTACCTGGGCGGCATCATGGAACACATTGAGGAAGCCGGCATCCACTCCGGTGACTCCGCCTGCGTCCTGCCGCCGATCACCCTGGGGAGCAACGTCGTCGAACGCGTCCGCACTGCCACCCGCGCCATTGCTGAAGGCGTGGGCGTCCGGGGCCTGATCAACATCCAGTTCGCGCTGGCCTCGGACGTCCTGTACGTCCTGGAAGCGAACCCCCGCGCCTCCCGGACCGTGCCCTTCGTGTCCAAGGCCACAGGTGTCCAGATGGCCAAAGCCGCAGCCCTCATCGGCACCGGCGTGACCATCGGACAGCTCCGCAGCGCCTACAAGATGCTGCCGGAAACCGGTGACGGCTCCACGCTGCCGCTGGACGCGCCCGTCGCCGTCAAGGAAGCCGTGCTGCCGTTCAGCCGGTTCCGGACCCTTGAGGGCAAGGTGGTGGACTCCCTGCTCGGTCCCGAGATGCGCTCCACCGGCGAGGTCATGGGCATCGACAAGCACTTCGACACCGCCTTCGCCAAGAGCCAGGCGGGCGCCAACAACGCCCTGCCCACCGAGGGCAAGGTGTTCGTCTCCGTGGCCAACCGGGACAAGCGCTCGGTGATCATGGGCGTCAAGCGGCTCTCGGACCTCGGGTTCGAGATTGTCTCCACCGGCGGCACCGCCGACGTCCTGCGCCGCAACGGCATCCAGGCCACCCCGGTCCGCAAGGTCGCCGAGGGCAGCAGCGCCGAGGGCGAAGGGACCATCGCGGACCTCATTGTGGCCGGCGAGATCGACATGGTCTTCAACACCCCCTCCGGCGGCGAAGCCCGCAGCGACGGCTACGAACTCCGCGCCGCCGCAACGTCCATCGGCATTCCGTGCATCACCACGGTGGCCGAGTTCAACGCCGCCGTCCAGGCCATCGAAGCCATGCGCACCTACGAATGGTCCGTCACCAGCCTGCAGGAACACGCCGCCGCACTGGCAGAGTCCCAGAAGGCGGCCCTGCAGCATGCCTGAGCAGGCATCAGCCAACAGCCCGGTATCCGCCGCCGGCCGGGAGTCCTTCGGCTCCCGGCTCGGTGCGGCCATGGCCGCCCGCGGCCCGCTTTGCGTGGGCATCGACCCGCACCCGGCACTGCTGAAGAGCTGGGGACTGGACGACGACGCCGCCGGGCTTCGGCGCTTTTCCCTGACGGTCCTGGAGGCGGTGGCTCCGCTCGCTGCCGCGGTAAAACCGCAGGTGGCACTTTACGAACGCCACGGATCAGCCGGCATGGCGGTACTGGAGGAAATCCTGGCCACCGCCCGGGACGAGTCTGTCCTGAGCATCGCCGACGCCAAACGCGGCGACATCGGTTCCACCATGGCCGCCTATGCCGACGCCTGGCTGCGGGACGAGTCCCCGCTGGCGGCGGACTCCGTCACGTTGAGCCCCTACCTTGGCTTCGAGTCGCTGCGCCCTGCACTTGACCTCGCGGCGGAAACCGGACGCGGTGTTTTCGTGCTGGCGCTGACCTCCAACCCTGAAGGAGCTTCGGTCCAGCATGTTGGCGGAAGGGATTCCGTGGCGCGCAGGATCACGGAAGCGGCAGCTGCCGAAAACTCCCGGTACGGGGGCGACCTGGGCTCCGTGGGCCTGGTGGTCGGCGCCACCGTGGGGTCAGCCTTGACGGATCTGGATATGGATCTCGCTGCCGTCCGCGGCCCCATCCTGGCGCCCGGCCTGGGAGCGCAGGGGGCCACGCCGGCGGACCTTCGGGCCACCTTCGGCGACGCCTACCCGCTGGTCCTGGGAACCTCCAGCCGCGACATCCTTTCGGCAGGTCCGCAGGTCCGCGGCCTGCGGGAGGCCGCCCTGCGCACACTGGACGGGCTGCGCGGACAATAGGCTGCAATTGCCTGGATGCATTGATTCGGGCTGCACCAAAGGGTAGTTTCAGGACAGGTCCAAGGGCGGCCGCCCTTGGATGAAATCCGCCGAATCCGGGGGTGTCCGTGATGGTCCTGCGACCTCTATCCGCATCTGAACGGGCCGACGCCCTGGGCAAGGCAGCAGCGGCCAGGGCCACCCGTGCCGCAGCCAAGGAAAGCCTCCGGAACGGCGACAGGTCCGCGGCGGACATCATCAGCTCCGCCCTTGAGGACGACGCCCTGGCCCGCATGAAGGTCTCGGAACTGCTCGAGGCCCTTCCCGGCATCGGGAAGGTGCGGGCCGCGGCCATCATGCAGCAGCTGGGCATCGCTGCCTCCCGCAGGGTCCGGGGCCTGGGCATCCACCAACGCCGGGCGCTGGTAGATTTTATAGACGAGCATTGAGGCAGGCGGCGCCTGTCTTTCCCCAACTGCGGCAAAAGGAATACGTGAGCAAGAAACCTGGACTGACAGTCCTCGCTGGTCCGACGGCTGTTGGCAAAGGCACCGTGTCCACCTACATCCGTGACAACTACCCCGAAGTCTGGCTTTCCGTTTCAGCCACCACCCGGGCGCCCCGGCCCGGGGAGGTGGACGGCGTCCACTACTTCTTCAAGACCAAGGACGAGTTCGAACAGCTCATCGCCGACGGCGAACTCCTTGAGTGGGCCGTCGTCCACGGGCAGAACACCTACGGCACCCTGAAGAGCACCGTGAACCAGGCCATCGCAGAGGGCCGCTCCGTGCTGCTGGAGATCGACCTGCAGGGTGCACGCCAGGTCAAGGAAGCCGTTCCGGACGCCCAGTTCGTCTTCCTGGCCCCGCCCACCTGGGACGAGATGGTCCGCCGGCTGGTGGGCCGCGGCACCGAAACACCCGAAGAACAGCAGCAGCGCCTGGAAACCGCTAAACTGGAACTTGCTGCTGAACCGGAGTTCGACCACACCGTCATCAATGACGACGTCCGCCGGGCAGCGGACGAGCTTGTTTCACTCATGGGGCTGACACCGCATCCACACCTGCCGGAACCGTCAGCCCGCTAGGAATTTGGAGAATTCGTGTCCACGAACCTTGAAGGCATCATCAACCCGCCGATCGACTCGCTGCTCGAGGCAGCCGACTCCAAGTACGGCCTGGTGATCTTCGGTGCCAAGCGTGCTCGTCAGATCAACGCCTACTACGCCCAGCTGCACGAGGGCCTGTTCGAATACGTCGGACCCCTGGTTGACACCAAGCTGAACGAAAAGTCGCTGTCCATCGCGCTGCGCGAGATCAACGAAGGCAAGCTGGTTTCCACGCCGATCGAAGCCGCAGAGTAATCCTGCCGCTGAACTGACTTGCTGTTGACGGAGGTCACGTGCGCATAGTCCTCGGAGTCGGGGGAGGGATCGCCGCCTACAAGGTGGCATCGCTCCTCCGGCTTTTTACTGAAGCCGGCCATGACGTCACGGTGATTCCCACTGAGGCGTCCACCCGCTTCATCGGAACCGCCACCTGGGAGGCGCTGTCCGGAAACCCGGTCAGCAACAGTGTTTTCGATGACGTGCACCTGGTCAACCACGTGCGCCTCGGCCATGAGGCAGACCTGGTGGTGGTGGCACCCGCCACGGCGGACCTCCTGGCGAAGGCTGCCACCGGCCAGGCCGGGGACCTGCTCACCAACACCCTGCTGATGGCCCACGGTCCGGTGCTGTTCGCCCCCGCGATGCACACCGAAATGTGGCAGCATGCCGCCACCCGGGCCAACGTGGAAACGCTCCGCAGCCGCGGAGTCGCTGTCCTGGAGCCCGCCTCGGGCAGGCTGACAGGCGCCGACTCGGGGCCCGGAAGGCTTCCGGAGCCCCAAGTGATCTTCGACGCAGCCATGGCCCTGCTGCAGGGACAGGGCGACTACCAGCTTCCCCTTGCCGGCCGCACCGTCACCATCAGCGCCGGCGGAACCCGCGAACCGCTGGACCCCGTGCGCTTCCTCGGCAACCGCTCCTCCGGCAAACAGGGGGTGGCACTTGCCGTCGCAGCACGCAACGCGGGCGCTTCCGTACGGTTGCTGGCAGCCCACATGGACGTTCCACCGCCGGCGGGTGTGGAAGTGGTGCGCGTAGAGACGGCCCTGCAACTCCGGGAAGCCGCACTGCACGCCGCTGCCGTGTCCGACGTCGTCATCATGTCCGCAGCCGTGGCCGATTTCCGCCCGGCCGAAGTCTCGGACACCAAGATCAAGAAGCGGGAGGACACCGCCGATCCCGTCATTACCCTGGTCCGCAACCCCGATATTTTGCAGGAGCTCGTGGAGCAGCGCACCGCCGGTGCTGCCGGAGCCGGGCAACTCATCGTCGGTTTCGCCGCCGAAACCGGGGACAGCCAGGGCGATGTCCTGGCCTACGCGGAAGCAAAACTCCAGCGGAAAGGCTGCGACCTGCTGGTGGTGAACCACGTGGGGACGGACAAGGTCTTTGGGCAGGACTCCAATTCGGTGGTCATCCTGTCGCGCTCCGGCTCCGAACCACAGGAAGCATCAGGAACCAAGACAGAGGTTTCGGAAGCCATCATCCGCCGCGTCAGCTTTGAACTGAACCATGTTTCTTTGTGACCTGGACCAGGTTTCCTTCAGCTGAACCTGTTCCACCCCCGGCCTGAAGTGTTTCCGGCCACCTTTGCTTAGCACGGGGACATCTACAGACTTCTCCCTGACGGGAGTGCCGACACCAACCAGTAAGGTAGTTGAGTGACTTTACCGCTGCACCTTCCCCAGACCCATGGGGCCACGCCCTCCGCGCTCCGGCTGTTCACGTCCGAATCGGTCACTGAAGGCCATCCGGACAAGATCTGCGACCAGATCAGTGACGCCATCCTGGATGCGCTGCTGGCCGCGGACCCCGAGTCCCGCGTGGCCGTGGAGACCATGGCCACCACGGGCCTGGTGCACGTGGCAGGCGAAGTCACCACCGACGCCTACGTCGAAATCCCGCAGATCGTCCGCGAGACCATCCTGGGCATCGGGTACGACTCCTCGGCCAACGGCTTCGACGGTGCCCGCTGCGGCGTATCAGTCTCCATCGGCCAGCAGTCCAACGACATCGCCGGCGGCGTTTTCAACTCCCTTGAGGCACGCGAAGGCCGGCAGGAGGACGACTACGACCTCCAGGGTGCCGGCGACCAGGGCCTGATGTTCGGCTATGCCAGCGACGAAACCCCCTCCTACATGCCCACGCCCATCTGGCTGGCCCACCGGCTCTCCGAACGGCTCACCGAGGTCCGCAAGACCGGCCAGCTGCCGTACCTCCGCCCCGACGGCAAGACCCAGGTGACGGTGGGCTACGACAAGGACGTGCCCGTTTCCGTGGAAACGGTGGTGATTTCCAGCCAGCATGCCGAGGGCGCAAGCCTGGAGCAGCTGCGCGCAGACCTCGCCGCCGTCGTCATTGAACCCGTCCTCGCCGGCGCCAACCTGGACATCTCCCGGGCGGCAAACATCCTCAATCCGGCCGGCGAATTCGTGATCGGCGGCCCGGTGGGCGACGCCGGCCTCACCGGCCGGAAGATCATCGTTGACACCTACGGCGGCATGGCCCGCCACGGCGGCGGTGCCTTCTCCGGCAAGGACCCCTCCAAGGTGGACCGCTCGGCCGCCTACGCCATGCGCTGGGTCGCCAAGAACGTTGTGGCCGCCGGACTGGCCAAGCGCGCCGAGATCCAGATCGCTTACGCCATCGGCCAGGCCCGCCCCGTGGGAACGTACGTTGAAACCTTCGGCACCGAAACCGTGGATCCTGCGCGCATCAGCGCCGCGATCGCGGAGATCTTCGACCTTCGGCCCCGCGCCATCATCGACGCCCTGGACCTGAAGCGGCCCATTTACGCCAAAACTGCTGCGCATGGACACTTCGGCCGGGATGAGCCCGACTTCACCTGGGAACGCCTGGACCGGGTGGACGAGCTCAAGGCATTCTTCAACGCCTAGTCCGCTCCCGCCCAGGGCGGAAGCACAATCACCCAGGCCGGAAGTCCAATGTCAGTGCCCGGTGCTTGGCTGTTCCTGTCCAACCCGGTCGCTGAACGGAGGTAACTGCCATGGCTCCTGACAGTTCCGTCCAGCCCTCACTGCTGCAGGGTTTCCCCACACGGCAGACGCCGGGCGGCCTTGACCTGGCGGAGCAACTTCCGGTGGCGCGGGTCCTCATTGAGTCCCCGCTGCCGCATCTGGACCGCCCCTTCGACTACGCAGTCCCGGTTGCGCTTGACCAGGCAGCCCAGCCCGGAGTCCGGGTCAAGGTCAAGTTCAACGGCCAGGACCTCAGCGGATTCCTCCTTGAACGCGTGGCGCAGTCCGACGCCGGGCACACCCTGGTGCCCCTGGCAAAAGTCGTGTCCCCGGTTCCGGTCCTCACGCCCGCCGTCAGGGACCTCGCCAACGCCGTCGCTGCCCGCTACGCAGGGACGGTCAGCGATGTCCTGCGCCTCGCCGTTCCACCGCGCGTCGCCAGGCTGGAAAAGGATTATCCCGGCTCCCTGGACGCCGCCGAGGTCGAGGGCGCCCAGCCCATGCCCGGCACGTCCGGCTCTTCAGCCTGGACCGCCTACCGCACCGGTGCCGCGTTCCTCCGGCATCTGGCCGCCGGAGGATCCCCGCGCGCCGCCGTCAACCCGCTGCAGGGCTACGGTCCCGCCGGTTGGCCGGCCATGCTTGCCCAGGCCGCTGCTGCAGCTTATGCCTCCGGCAGGGGCGCGCTGCTGGTGGTTCCCGACTACCGGGACCTCGACCGGCTGGAGCAGGCACTCAAGGACCTGGTGCCTGGGACGGCCGTGGCCAGGCTCACGGCCGACGACGGCCCCACACCCCGGTACCGGAGCTTCCTGCGCCTGCTCGCAGGCACGGCCACCATCGCCATCGGTACGCGCTCAGCCGCCTTCGCCCCGGTGCGGCACTTGGGGCTCGTCGCGTGCTGGGACGACGGCGACGACCTCCACATCGAGCAGCGCGCACCATACGCCCATGCCCGGGAAGTCCTGCTCCTTCGGGCCGAGCAGGAAAATACTGCCTGCCTCCTTGCAGGGCATGCACGCAGCACCGAGGTCCAGCGGCTGGTGGAAGCCGGGTGGGCCGTCCCGGTAGCAACCGAGCGTGCCACCGTCCGCAGGACTGTTCCACGCGTCCTCAGCACTGCCGACAGCTTCGAGCAGGAACGGGACCCGCTGGCAACCATCGCGCGGCTGCCGCACGCAGCATGGCAGGCCGCCAAGGAGGGTCTCGAGCGCGGTCCCGTCCTGGTCCAGGTTGCCAGGGCAGGGTACGCGCCCTCGCTGGTGTGTGAAGCATGCCGGGAACCGGCCCGCTGCGGTAACTGCCAGGGACCCCTGGCGCTGGCCGGCACGTCCGCCCTGCCGCAGTGCCGGTGGTGTTCCACGCCGGCCCCGGACTGGAAGTGCTCCCACTGCGGCGGCCGGCAGCTCCGGAAAGGGGCCACCGGAGTCCTGCGCACAGCCGAGGAGCTTGGCCGGGCGTTTCCCGGCACAACGGTCATCACCTCTTCAGGGGACCAGGTGAAAGCCGCGGTGGGCGCGGGCAGGGCGCTGGTGGTGGCAACGGTGGGGGCCGAACCGGTCGCGGAGACCGGGTATGCCGCCGCCCTGCTGCTGGACGGTGATTCCCTGTTGCGCCGGGAAACCCTCCGCGCGGGCGAAGACACCGTGCGCCGCTGGTTCAACGCCGCTGCCCTGGTGCGCCCCGCCCCGGACGGCGGGCTGGTGGTGGTCACCGCAACGGAGACCGCCGGCACCGGCGCCCTGCTGCGATGGGACCCGGCCGGCTATGCGCAGCGGGAGCTGTCCCTGCGCGTGGAGCTGCAGCTTCCCCCCGCGGTGCGGATCGCTTCCGTAACCGGGCCGCGCGCCGCCGTCGAACACTACACCGGAGCCGTGGAAGCGGACCTTGCCCGCACGGGCATAACAGTCCGCGCCGCGGGCCCGGCGCCGCTCCTGCTGACCGCACCGCCCTCCGGCAGGCGCTCGGCCGAGGACGTGCGGACACTGCTGTTCTTTCCTTACGGCCAGGCCACCGCCGTCGTCCGTGTCCTGCGGGTGACCCGCGCAGCCGTGGCCGCCAAACGGGCCACGGACCCCGTGCAGCTGCGCCTGGACGGAGTTGACGTCCTCTAAGTGGTGACGTCCTTAGTGATGCCTTTTCGCCACTACCTCGTGCGCCGCGTCCACCAGTTGGCGTGCCGATTCATCCCAGCTGAACTCCGCTGCCCGGGCCAGGGAGCGGCGCGACATCTCCTGCCAGTGCCGCTCATCCTGCAGTTGCCGCACAGCGTCCGCGAACTGCCCGGGAGACTCCGGATCCACGTAGATGGCAGCGTCGGATCCCACTTCGCGGAAGATCGGAATGTCGCTGGCGATCACCGGGGTCCCCACCGCCATGGCCTCCACGAGGGGAAGGCCGTATCCCTCGGCCCGGGACAGGCTCACCAGTGCCGTTGCCCGGCGCAGCAGCCCGTCATACTCCGCGTCGGTCACGCCGTTGTGGAACACCACGGAGGCGCCCGGCGGGACGATGCGTTCCAGTTCCGCCCTCCGCTGCGGCGTGATCCGGCTGAGCAGGTGGAGCGTGTAACCGGGCAGCCCTGCCATGCCTGCCACCATGGTTTCCACGTTCTTGTAGGGCATGAATGAACCCATGTAAATGATCGTTTTGTCCGCGCCGTGGTCCGGCTTGCGTGGTTCCTGCGCCGGTTGGGGTGCGTTGGCGATAATGCGCACGGGCCTTTTCGTCAAACGGTACTTGGCCATCAGGGCCTCTGTGGTCCGGCTGATCGTGGCCACGGTATCGGCCCGGTTGAGCAGGAGCCGCTGCGGCCAGAACGCCTTGTGGTAGAGGCGCCAGAGCACCCTGACGGGGGCCGGCAGGAACCCCGGGGGAGCAGGGTGCTCATAGTAGATGAGGTCGTGCAGGGTCAGGATCAGCCCGTACTTCCGCCCCCAGGTGCCCATGGTTTGCATGGGGCACACCACCACGTCCGCCCCGATGGCGTTGACCTTCCGGGCAACGAAGAGTTCCAGCGGTGACAGCGGGCTGCTGATGAGCGTGTACGGCACGTCCGGGAGGAGTGCAAGCTGCCGGACGTCGGAAACCAGCATGGAGACGTCAGCGATCTTCGCCGTGGCAGCGATCAGGCTGGCTCCGTAGCGGCTGATGCCGTCGTGATGGTCGGTACGGGTGAAACGTGCATCAATGACGATCTTCACGCGGGATGGTCCTTCAGGAAGCTGCGGATGTAGCGGGCGGCCGGCTCCGGCGTTTCGTAGTGGATCAGGTGTCCGACGCCGGGAATCACCTTCAGCTCCCCGTCCGGAAGCCGTGACAGGAGGCTGTGCTGGCTGGGAAGGGTGGCGATTTCATCCTTTTCACCCGCGATCAGCAGTACGGGCAGTTCAAGTTCTCCGGCCACCTCTGCCACATGGTGGCTGACTGAGGCAGTGAACGACTCCAGCAGGCTGTCCCGGTCCGCGAAGGAACTGAAGTACGCGTGGTGCTGGCCATGGATGAAGGCCCTCAGCTCCTTGTCGCGCGTCTTGGCCATGGTCTCGCTCATCACCCGTACAATCAGCCGGTTGCGCAGCAGGGCCAGCCCCGGCCCTTGCGGGAGCCGTGCCGCCAGCCGGTAGTACAGCACCGCCAGCCGCGTCATGACGCCTTTAGGTCCTTCCAGTGCCGGCGCGGCGATGGGGTTGATGAGGATCAGGGGACGCACGGCCGTGGGGTTGTTGGCTACGAAGTGCGCCGCCACGATGGATCCGAACGAGTGCCCCAGCAGCACGGTGTCCGGCCCCAGGCCCTGGGAAGCCATGAAGTCAGCGATGAACGCCCCGTAGCGCTCCACGGAGTGCGGTCCCCGGGCAAAGGCGTCGGACCTGCCAAAGCCGGGCAGGTCAGGCATGATGAGGCGCATCTGCGGCAGCTGGTCCGCGACGCGCAGGAGCCCATGGTGGTCGCCGCGGAACCCGTGGACCACCAGGATCGTGCGGGTCTCCGGTGTCTCCTGCAGTGGCTCATACGTCCAGTAGGCCACCGTGCCGCCGTCGATGGTCACGGTGGACGTGGAGGTGCGGGCGGAAAGTTCCGGGCTCAGGTACGCAGGCGCGGGGGAGGCCCCCGGGTTAACGGTGTCCATGCGCGGGCCTAGTTGACGTTGTCCGGATGCGACCCGGTCCGCTGACCGCGGTCCAGCGCTTTGATGGCCAACAGATCACGTTCGGAGAGCTCGAAATTGAAAACGTTGAGGTTCTCCCGGATCCTTGTTTCGGAGCTGGCCTTGGGAATGGCGATGTTTCCCAGTTGCATGTGCCAGCGAAGGATCACCTGCGCAGGCGTCCGTCCGTGCTCGGCCGCGCAGGCCTGGATGACGGGGTCGGCCAGCACCTGTCCCCGGCCAAGCGGGCTCCACGCTTCCGTGCGGATGCCCAGTTCCGCATGCTTGCCGCGCAGCTCTTCCTGCTGCAGCCAAGGGTGCAGTTCGATCTGGTTGACGGCCGGGACCACTTCGGCGCTTTGGAGCAGGCGGTCAAGGTGTGCCGGCTGGAAGTTGCTGACGCCGATGGCACGGACCCTGCCTTCCCGGTACAGAGTTTCCAGGGCCCGGTAGGTTTCCGGGAACAGTCCCCGCCGCGGGCAGGGCCAGTGGATCAGGTACATGTCCACGTAGTCCAGGCCCAGGTTGACCATCGAATCATCGAAGGCACGCAGCGTTGCGTCGTAGCCGTGATGGTCGTTCCATACTTTGGTGGTGATGAAGATGTCCTCCCGGGTCAGGGACGGGGACAGTTCCCCGGACCCGCCGCTGCCGGTACCGTCGCCCAGCTGGGAACTGATGCCGCGGGCCACGCCGGTTTCGTTCCCGTACATTGCGGCGGTATCGAAATGGCGGTAACCGGCGGCGAGCGCGGTGGCCACCAGCCCTTCCGCGTCTACTGCCGGCACCTTGTAGAGCCCAAAGCCGAGCTGGTCTATCAGCACGCCGTTGTTCAGGCTGAGCCGGGGTGAGGTTCTCATGGCAACGACTCTACCCACTTCAGCTGGTCAGTCCCTCGTAATCGACCAGGCGCCGTGCGGTGGCTTCGTCCAGGATCAGGTCGGTGGCCAGCCTGGCTGCCAGGGCTCCGCGCAGGCCGTTGATCTTGGAAACCCCCGACACCACGCAGATCCTGCGGCGCACCTGGCGGAGCTGGGCAAGCGCCGGCCCGGTGGACCTTTCGTTCAGGACGATTCCGTCAGAGGAACCGTCGGCCCGGAAAAAGACAGTGGCAACGTCGCCCACCACGTCCGACTTGGCCAGCGCGTTCAGGTCGTCCTCATCCAGGTACCCGCCCGCGTAGACGTGGCTCGGATAGTCGGCGTGGACGGAACCCACACCGAAAATGGCGATGCTCATTTTGGCCTGCAATTCCAGGACGCGCTGCACGCTGCGTTCATTCCACATGGCCGTCTTGGTGGCGGCATGGTCGAAGAAGGCCGGAACGGGGAACTGCTCCACCCGCGCCCCATAGGCGCTGCCGAACCTGCGCATGATGTCGCTTGCGTAGGTGATGCCCGTCGTGTGCATGTTTCCGGCACCATTGAGCTGGACGATGACGCTGTCGTGCGTGATCTTCCTGGTGAGGTGCCGGCTGACGGCACTGAGCGTCGATCCCCAGGCCACGCCAATAATGGCGTTCGAGTCCACCAGCGGCCCAATGGTGCGTGCCGCCTGCATGGCTACGCGGTCCAGCGTTTCGGCTTCATTAAGGGTCCCAAGGATGGGGACCACGTGGACGTCCAGGTTGTACCGGCGCCGGATCATCCCCTCCAGCTCGGGACCGGTGTCCAGCGGGTTGCGGATCTGGATTTGTACCAAACCGGATTCCCTCGCCGAGGACAACAGGCGGGAAACTGTGGACCGGGAGGTGTGCAGTTCACGGGCAATCGCGTCCATGGTCAGGTCCTGCAGGTAATACATCTGTGCAGCTCGGAGGGCATCTGCGTCGCGTGAAAGTGCCATCTCACTTCCCTTCTGCACATTCGTGCATAGTCCTTGACTCCATTTTCCATTTCTCCGAACAATAGAGCAGAACGGCGGCGCCATCCAGTGGTGACCGCATCATCACAAAGCCCCAAGGGAGTCGTTTTGGGACCCAAGGATTCAACTGTTCAACCCTCTGCTTCAGCGCCCCGGCCCGGGGCGGAGCGCGCGTCGGTCCACAGCCTGCGGCGGCGGCCGCACGCGAAAGTACTGGTGGTGGGCGGTGGCATCAACGGAGTTGGGACGTTCCGTGACCTGGCACTGCAGGGCGTGGACGTGGCGCTGGTGGAGCGGGGTGACTACTGCCAGGGAGCAAGCGGCGCGTCCTCGCACATGATCCACGGCGGCATCCGCTACCTCGAAAACGGCGAGTTCCGCCTGGTCCGCGAGTCCGTGGTGGAACGCAACCGGCTGCTGCGGATTGCCCCGCACTACGTCAAGCCGCTGCAGACAACCATCCCGATCTTCAGCACGTTCTCCGGTATTCTTTCGGCGCCGCTGCGCTTCCTGACCCACAAGCAGCAGGGCAAGCCGAAGGAGCGCGGCGCGTTCCTCATCAAGGCGGGCCTCAGCCTTTACGATTCGTTCTCCAGGGACGGCGGTACGGTGCCGCGGCATCAGTTCCGGACCCACAAAGCGGCCCTCGAGGAACTGCCCGCCCTTCGGTCGGACGTCAAGTACACCGCCACCTACTTCGATGCTTCGGTCCACAATCCGGAGCGTCTGACCCTGGACGTCCTGCAGGATGGCGAAAAGGCCGGCCGGCCGGGAGGCCCGCAGGGCACCGGCGTGCAAACCGGCAGCGCTCAGGGTGATACGGCCCGCGCCAGCAACTACCTCTCGCTGCAGTCCATGTCGCCGGCGCCCAACCCGGGGACCGGGCGGGGAAGTACCGTCCGCCTTCGCGACGAACTCACCGGCGAGGAATTCGATTTCACCGCGGACATCATCGTCAACACCACCGGCGCGTGGGTGGACCTCACCAACGGGGCAATGGGTGCGGCATCGTCCTTCATGGGAGGCACCAAGGGGTCCCACATCGTGCTGGACCACCCCGGCCTCCTCGCCGCCTGCCGCGGCCGGGAAATCTTCTTTGAGCACACCGACGGCCGGATCGTCCTCATCTACCCGATGGGGGACCGCGTGCTGGTAGGCACCACGGACGTTGACGCGGACATGTCGGAGGACGCCGTCTGCACCGACGAGGAGATCCAGTACTTCTTCGACCTGATCGGCCACGTCTTCCCCTCAATCGACGTCACCCCTGACGACATCGTGTACACGTTCTCGGGCGTCCGCCCGCTGCCCAGCCATGACGCTACCCAGCCCGGCTTCGTCTCCCGTGATTACCGCATCGAACGCCGCACCTCCGGGCGTGACGGAAGCGGCGCCGTCGTGCTGAGCCTGGTGGGCGGCAAATGGACCACCTTCCGCGCCCTCGCTGAGCACCTGACCAACGAGGTCCTCGGCGAACTGGGTGTGCAGCGCAAGGTGTCCACCGCCCAACTGCCCATCGGCGGTGGCGCCGGCTTCCCTGCCGACGAAGCCGGCGTGCAGAAGTGGATCAAGGCGCACATGGCGTCCGGGCGCGATGCAGACCGCACGGCCGGGCTGCTGACCCGCTACGGGACCCGGGCCGAAGAGGTCATCGCCTACCTCGATGCCGAGCCCGACCACGCGCTGCGGTCCACCCGCGAACTGAGCGTCCGTGAACTGGAATTCATGGCGGCGAATGAGCAGGTGGGGCACCTTGTGGACGTCCTCATCCGGCGTACCTCCCTGGCCTTCCGCGGGCTGGTTACCGGTGAACTCCTCAATGAAGTGGCGGAGGTTCTGTCCGTCCCGCTCAAGTGGGACGCTGCGGCGCGCGCTGCTGAGATCAAGCACGCACAGGACGTGCTGCAGCGTTTCCACCGTGTGGAAATGCACAGCCTGGTCGCCTAAGGCCAGGTTTCCGGCCGGGGCGTTACAGCGTCCCGGCCACACGGTCCTTCACCCGCGGAGGACCGACAACTAAACAAAGAAATGGAGTCAAAGATGTCTCTAGGAATAGTCTTCCTCTCCGAAGTCTTTGGCACGGGCATGCTGACCCTGTTGGGTTGCGGCGTCGTTGCCAACGTGGCTTTACGGGGGACAAAAGGCAACAGTGGCGGCTTCCTGATGGTCACTTGGGGATGGGGCATTGCCGTCTTCTGTGGTGTCTTCGTCGCCGCCAAGTCGGGCGCGCACCTGAACCCTGCCGTCACGCTCGGCCTGCTGCTCAATGGCAAGGCTGAGTATGCGCCGGGAGTCACCGTAGACTTCGCTTCCACCCTCACCTACTTCGGGGGCGAGATGGTGGGTGCATTCCTTGGCGCCGTGGTCTGCTGGCTGGCCTACAAGCAGCACTTCGACGACGAGCCGGAGCCCGCAGGCAAGCTCGGGACCTTTTCCACCGGCCCTGCCATCCGGTCCACCCCATGGAACCTGATCACCGAAATCATCGGTACTTTTGTGCTGGTCTTCGTCATCCTCACCCTCGGCGGTACCCCGTCGGGGCTCGGCCCGCTGGCAGTGGCGCTGCTCGTCGTCGGTATCGGTGTTTCCCTCGGCGGCCCCACCGGCTACGCCATCAACCCCGCCCGTGACCTGGGACCCCGCATCGCCCACGCAGTGCTTCCCATCAGGGGCAAGGGCTCCAGCGACTGGAGTTATTCGTGGATCCCGGTGGTTGGCCCGCTTGTAGGCGGCGCCCTGGGCGGACTCGTCGCCCGGATTGTCCCGATCATCATCACGGCCGCTTCCTGACCCGTACTCACCACAGCCATTAACAAGACAAGGACGTCATCATGAACCAGTACGTAATCGCCATCGACCAGGGCACCACCAGCACCCGCGCCATCATCTTCGACCACAGCGGCGCCATTGTCTCCTCCGGCCAGATGGAACACGAGCAGATCTTTCCGCAGGCAGGGTGGGTGGAACACGACGCGACGGAGATCTGGAACAACACCCGTGAGGTCATCGGCTCGGCCCTCTCCAAGGCGAACCTGACGCGGCACGATATTGCCGCCGTCGGGATCACCAACCAGCGCGAAACCGCTGTGGTCTGGGACAAGACCACCGGCAAGCCGGTGTACAACGCCATCGTGTGGCAGGACACCCGCACCCAGGACATCGTGGACGAACTGGGCAGGGATGGCGGCGCGGACCGCTTCAAACAGAAAGTGGGCCTGCCGCTGGCCACCTACTTCTCCGGCACCAAGATCAAATGGATCCTGGACAACGTTGACGGTGCGCGGGAAAAGGCAGAGGCCGGGGACCTGGTCTTTGGCAACACCGACGCCTGGGTCCTGTGGAACCTGACCGGCGGCGTGGACGGCGGCGTCCATGTCACCGACGTCACCAACGCCTCCCGGACGTTGTTCATGGACCTCGAGACGCTGCAGTGGGACGACGAGATCCTGCGCATTTTCGGCGTGCCCCGCAGCATGATGCCGGAGATCAAGTCCTCCTCCGAGGTGTACGGCACCGTCCACAGCTCCCAGCTGCTCCGTGAGACGCCGGTGGCGGGCATCCTTGGCGACCAGCAGGCCGCAACCTTCGGGCAGGCCGCCTTCGACGCCGGCGAAGCGAAGAACACCTACGGCACGGGCTGCTTCCTGATCTTCAACACGGGCGAGGAAATCGTCCACTCGAAGAACGGGCTCCTCACCACGGTGGGGTACAAGCTGGGCGACGCCAAGCCGCACTACGCCCTCGAAGGATCGATCGCCGTCACCGGCTCGCTGATCCAGTGGCTCCGCGACAACCTGGGCATGATCAGCAGCGCACCGGAGGTGGAAACCCTTGCCGCGTCGGTCAAGGACAACGGCGGCGTGTACATCGTCCCCGCGTTCTCCGGCCTGTTCGCCCCGTACTGGCGCTCCGACGCCCGCGGCGCGATCGTGGGCCTCACCCGGTTCGTCAACAAGAACCACATCGCCCGGGCCGCTCTGGAGGCCACCGCGTTCCAGACCCGCGAGGTGCTGGACGCGGTCAACGCCGACTCAGGCGTGCCGCTGAGCGAGCTGAAGGTCGACGGCGGCATGGTGGCCAATGACGCGCTCATGCAGTTCCAGGCCGACATCCTGGGCGTCCCGGTCATACGCCCCAAGGTCATTGAAACCACGGCACTGGGGGCTGCCTACGCGGCAGGACTGGCCGTCGGTTTCTGGAAGGACCTCGGGGAATGCTCCGCCAACTGGTCCGAGGACAAGCGCTGGGAACCGCAGATGGACAAGGCTGAACAGGACCGCCAGATGCGGCTTTGGAAGAAGGCCGTCACCAAGTCCATGGAGTGGGTCGACGAGGACGTGCGCTAGCCTCCACCCGTCACGGGGCCGCCCTGCCGATCCGGCGGGGCGGCCCCTGCCTTTTCCGCCAGGCCCGGCCAGGTGCAGGGTGTCCCAGTGCAAGGCATTGCAAGGCGTCGCACGTGCAGGGTGTCACGGGGCAGGCTGCTGCGGCAGGTCCTCGGTGGCGGGTCCCTGGATGACCCTCCCGTCCACGTCGAACCTGGAACCGTGGCAGGGGCAATCCCAGGTGCGTTCTCCCCGGTTGAAGCCCACCGTGCAGCCCAGATGCGTGCAGATGGCGGATACGGCGTGGATGCCGCCCGCTTCGTCCCGAAAACATGCGGTGCTTGCCCCGGGAGTCTCAATCACCGTGCCGTCATTGGGGGCCAGGTCCGCTATCTGCCGTGCAGCGCCGTCTGTGCGGGTCCCGTCACTGGTCCCGGGTTCGGCCAGGTTTGATGTTGTAGCCCCTTCCGGCCTTGTCCCGGTCGCTGACGGCGCGCGGTTGCTGTCAAACAGAGGCGCCCAGCCGTTGGCTGTGCCATTGAGCAGGTCGGCCAGCATCAGGGCGGCGGCGGTACCGTTTGTCAGTCCCCATTTGCGCAGGCCCGTAATGACGAAGGCATGGCGGTTGTCCGGATTCAGCGGACCGACATACGGGAGTCCGTCCAGGGGCATCCCGTCCTGGGTGGACCAGCGGTAGGCAACGGGTCCGGCGCCGAATTTGCTGCGCGCGAAGGCTGCCAGGCTGGCATGGCGCGACGCCGGATCGACCCGTTCGCCGGCAGGGTGGCCCTCGCCGCCGGTCAGCAGATAGGTCATCCCGTTCAGCTGGACGGTCAGCAACGACCGCATCGGCTCATCGGCGCTGATAAAGGTGGCGTCCAGGGCAGGGGTGTCCAATGGGGCGGCAACGATATAGGAGCGGTGCGGCGGGCACAGTGCCTCGAAGCGGCCATGGTCTCCGAAGGGAACATTCGTGGCAACAATTGCTTCAGTCGCCAGCACCGTGCCGCCTCCGGCAGCAACCTTCACCCGGGTTCCCTCCTGAAGGTCGTTCGCGCGGGTCCCTTCAAAGACGAAGCTGCTCTCCCCGTCCACCCTGGCGGCGAGCCCCTGGAGGTACTGCACGGAGTGGATCTGGGCCTGCCCGTCAAACCGGAGGGCGCCCGCCACAGGGAACGGGAGGGGCACCTCGGCTGTGAACGCAGCCGGAAGGCCGAGCCTGGCGGCGAGTTCGGCTTCCGCGCGCACCTCCGGCAGGGCGTCCCTACTGACGGCGAAGGTGTAGTTGGCAACCCGGCGGAAACCGCAGGAGATGCCTTCCGCCGCCACCACCCGGGCGATGTGCTCCACGGCGGCCTGGTTGGCGCCTCCATAGATTCCCGCGGCGTTCCTTCCGTGGGTTCGGTCCAGCTCCGTGTACGCCAGGCGGTGCAGGGATGTCACCTTGCCGGTGGTGTGGCCCGTGACGCCGGTGCCGATCCGGCCCGCCTCAAGGACGGCCACGGAGCGCCCCGATCGCTTGAGGGCCAGCGCTGCCGTCAGGCCGGCGATGCCGCCCCCGATGACTGCCACGTCCACTTCGATCGTGCCGCGCAGCCTGGGAAAGTCGGTGCGGCCGGCGGTTGCCAGCCACAAGGAGAGGGGTACCCCTTCCGCGAAGCCGGCGGCGGTTGCCTCTGACATCGTGTGCCGCCTCCCTGCGTTGTGGGATGATCATGCGCGCTTCCCCCGGGTTATGCAACGGGGCCTGCCGCTGGCTGCGGCGGGCGGCGTGCCGGTGCGCTAAAGTAGATCCATGCGTGCGATCCTTCTGCTTAGTTAGCCGCCGGCTCCGAATATCGGACAGCTGAGCGGCAGCCCCTCCCTTGGCGAGGGGCTTTTGTGTGTCCGGGGCATTGCGCCGGGCCGGCAGCAGGAGGATCAGGCCGTTATGGCAGCACAGATGCCGTAACAGAACAGAAGAGGGCAGCAGTGGGCGTTCAGCCGGAGACAGAGACCGGAACAGCAACAACAGTATCGGCGGAGCCTGAAGAGGGCACCTACAGTTTCACCGCCATGGAGGCCAAATGGCCCCAGGTGTGGGAAGACCTCAAGGTCTTCACCCCGGTGGATGACGGGTCCCGGGAGCGCCGTTACGTGCTTGACATGTTCCCGTACCCGTCCGGTGACCTGCACATGGGCCACGCCGAAGCGTTCGCCATGGGTGACGTGGTGGCCCGCTACCTGCGCCAGAAGGGGTACGACGTCCTGCACCCCATCGGCTGGGACTCCTTTGGCCTGCCCGCGGAGAACGCCGCCATCAAGCGCAACGCCCACCCCAGCGAGTGGACCTACGCCAACATCGACACCCAGGCGGCGTCCTTCAAGCGGTATGCCATTTCCGCTGACTGGTCGCGCCGCCTGCACACCTCGGATCCCGGGTACTACCGCTGGACCCAGTGGCTGTTCAAGCGCTTCTACGAGCGCGGCCTGGCCTACCGGAAGAACTCCCCGGTCAACTGGTGCCCCAAGGACCAGACCGTCCTGGCCAACGAACAGGTCGTTAATGGCGCCTGCGAGCGCTGCGGCACCACCGTGACCAAGAAGTCGCTCAACCAGTGGTACTTCAAGATCACCGATTACGCCGACCGCCTGCTGGACGACATGGATGAGCTCCGGGGCCACTGGCCCGAGCGCGTCCTGGCCATGCAGAAGAACTGGATCGGCCGTTCCGAAGGCGCACACGTCAACTTCGTGATCGAAGCCGACGGCGGCAAGCCCGCCAAGGAGGTTACGGTCTTCACCACCCGCCCGGACACCCTGTACGGCGCAACCTTCTTCGTGGTGGCTGCCGACGCGCCGATCGCCGTCGACCTTGTCACGGACGAGCACGCGGCCGCCCTGGACGAATACCGCGAACAGGTCAAGGCGCTCTCCGAGATCGAACGCCAGTCCACCGAGCGCGAAAAGACCGGCGTCTTCACCGGCCGCTACGCCATCAACCCGCTCAACGGGGAGAAGCTGCCGGTGTGGGCAGCGGACTACGTGCTGGCCGACTACGGCACCGGCGCCATCATGGCCGTGCCCGCCCATGACCAGCGTGACCTGGACTTCGCCCGCGCCTTCGGCCTGCCGGTCCGCGCCGTCCTGGACACCGGCGAGGAGGATCCCGCCGTCACCGGCACGGCCACCGCGGGGGAGGGAACCCTGATCAATTCCGGTGAGCTCGACGGCCTGCCCAAGGCCGAGGCCATCCCGGCCGCCATCGCCATGCTGGAGCGGCAGGGCACCGGCGAGAAGTTCGTAAACTTCCGGCTCCGCGACTGGCTGCTGAGCCGGCAGCGGTTCTGGGGCACTCCCATCCCCATCATCCACTGCCCGTCCTGCGGGGAGGTCCCGGTACCGGACGACCAGCTGCCGGTAACCCTGCCCGCGGACCTCCGTGGCGAGGACCTCGCCCCCAAGGGCACCTCGCCCCTGGCGGCTGCCGAAGCATGGGTCAACGTGGAATGCCCGTCCTGCCACGGCCCCGCCAAACGGGATACCGACACCATGGACACCTTCGTCGACTCCTCCTGGTACTTCCTGCGGTTCGTCTCCCCGCACTACACGGAGGGCCCCTTCGATCCGGAGAAGATCAACGACTGGATGCCGGTGGGCCAGTACGTCGGTGGTGTGGAGCACGCCATCCTGCACCTGCTGTACGCCCGTTTCTTCACCAAGGTCATCCACGACCTGGGCATGATTGACGCCGACGAACCGTTCAGTGCGCTCCTGAACCAGGGCCAGGTGCTTAACGGCGGCAAGGCCATGAGCAAGTCGCTGGGCAACGGTGTTGACCTCGGTGAGCAGCTGGACAAGTTCGGCGTGGACGCGGTCCGGCTGACCATGGTCTTCGCCTCCCCGCCGGAGGACGACGTCGACTGGGCCGATGTCTCGCCGTCGGGCTCTGCCAAGTTCCTGGCACGCGCCTGGCGCCTGGCCCAGGACGTAACCAGCGAACCCGGCGAGGACGCCACCACCGGAGACCGCGCCCTGCGTTCGGTAACGCACCGCACCATCGCCGACGCCGCCGAGCTGCTGGACGCCAACAAGTTCAACGTTGTGGTGGCCAAGCTGATGGAACTGGTTAACGCCACCCGCAAAGCGATCGACTCCGGCGCGGGCGCAGCGGACCCGGCAGTCCGCGAAGCTGCCGAGGCTGTCGCCGTGATCCTCAGCCTCTTCGCGCCGTACACCGCCGAGGACATGTGGAACCTGCTGGGCCACCCGGCATCGGTAGCCAACGCAGGCTGGCCCGGGCACGACCCCGCGCTCCTGGTCCAGGACACGGTCACCGCGGTGGTCCAGGTACAGGGCAAGGTCCGCGACCGGCTGGAGGTGTCTCCGGACGTCTCCGAGGATCAGCTCCGCGAGCTGGCCCTGGCCTCGGAAAACGTCCAGCGTGCCCTGGACGGCCGGGGCATCAGGACAGTCATTGTCCGTGCCCCTAAGCTGGTCAACATCGTTCCGGCATAACTGCTGCACCCGCAGCACCCACCGGCCGTCGGAGCTTCCGGCGGCCGGTGACAACTGAGCCGGACACTGTCTCCAGGAGGCCCCTTGCCTGACAGTAATGCCGCCGCCTGGCCATGGGTCCGTTCACGGCTGTCCGGCCTCCGTCCCGGAGCCAGGCCGGGGACCAGACATGACGGCGCCCGCGCCGGGGTGCGCACCGCCGTCGTCACCGACTCCGCAGCTGCCCTGCCTGCGGACTATTCAGGCAGCCTTCCGCAGGACGGCATCCTGACCGTGACACCCATGCCCGTCATGGTGGGCCCGGAAATCTATGGCGAGGGTGAAGACGACATCCTGGAGACCATCGCCGTGGCGCTGGCCGCCGGAACCCAGGTCAAGACCTCCAGGCCATCACCAGGGCAATTTGAACAGGCGTACCGCGCTGCCGAACGCCGGGGGTTCGAGGCAGTGGTTTCCGTCCATATCTCGGGGGAACTTTCCGGCACCGCGGATGCTGCCCGGCTGGCTGCGGCCAGGGTGGGGATCCCGGTGGAAGTGGTGGACACCCGAACCGTCGGCATGGCGCAGGGGATGGCAGTGCAGGCCGCGGTGGAGGCAGCCGCAGCGGGTTCCGACTGTGCCGGGGTGGCTGCGGCGGCAGGAGCGCAGGCAGCCCGGACCAAGGTTTTCTTCTACGTCCCCAGTCTGGAACAGCTGCGGCGCGGCGGACGCATCGGCGCGGCGGCCTCGCTTCTGGGCACCGTGTTTGCCATCAAACCCATCCTGGCGGTCGACGGCGGCAGGATCGTCCCGTTGGAGAAGGTGCGCTCTGGCGCCAGGGCAGTGGCACGCCTGGAGGAAATCGTGGTGGCCCAGGCGGCAGCGCATCCGGCCGGGTCCGTGCGCCTGGCCGTCCATCATTTCGGTAACCCGGAAGAGGCGGAGAGCCTGGCCGCGAGGCTGGAAGCGGCGCTTCCCGACTGTCCTCCTGCCCAGATCAGCTCCCTTCCGGCGGTTTTGGCTGCCCATGCGGGGCTGGGTGTGCTTGCGGTCATCGTGGGCAGGACGGCGGATGGGCCGGGGGCCGGAGTGCATCTTTCCACATAGCGCCTTTGGCTGCTGCCGGGCAACCGCCCGTGTTCCTAGGGTGGAGCTATGTCACGCCGGGATGCTGGAGCAGCAGGTCAGCAGGCGCGCCATGTGAGAGCCCGGCTCCGGGCAACCCTGGGGGAGGGCGCTCCCGGGCTCCTGGAGGACGGACCGGGCCTTGACGGTTTTGTGTACCGCGGCTCCGGCGACCCGGGCGGATCTGGAGAAACAGGCGGCGCGGGCGGAACTGAACCCAGCCGTGGCTCCGGGGCCGGTTCCAGCGGGGCGCCTTCGCTTCGATGGCGGGTGGGGCTCCGTGTCGCAGTGCTGCTTGCTGCCCTGGCCGCGGCCGCGGCGGCCTGGTTTTGGTGGCAGGCCGGGGCGGCGGCTCCGGAGGTACTTCCCTTGAGCGCTGCCAGTTCCAGTGGGCCTCCCCGTGCCGGCTTGGCTAATGGGGACAGTGGGGCCGCCCCGGGCGGGACGGCAACCTCACCCGATTCCGGCAGCGGGCAGGGCGGGGCTGCGTCGGCCGGGGCAGTAGTGGTTCATGTTGCCGGCGCCGTGGCCAAACCCGGTGTCATCCGGCTCCAACAGGGGAGCCGCGTTGCCGACGCCATCGCCGGCGCGGGCGGTGCGGCACAGGACGCAGACGTGAACAGGCTCAACCTTGCGCTCGTCGTGGAGGACGGGCAGAAGATCTACGTTCCGCAACACGGGGAGCCGCTGTCCTCCGCACCGGACGCCGCACGGCCGGACGGCACGGAGGGAGCTGGCACGGGGGCCTCCGGCACCGGATCGGTGGGCGGAAAGGTCAACCTCAACACCGCGGACGTTGCCACGCTGGACACACTGCCGAAGGTGGGGCCGGTGCTGGCCCAGCGGATCGTCGACTGGCGGAAGGAACATGGCGCTTTCAAGAGTGTTGAAGAGCTGGATGCCGTGGATGGAGTCGGGCCCAAAATGCTTGAAGCCCTGCTGCCACTCGTGACGGTCTAAGCCGCCATGGGAGCGAAACCGGGCGGGCGCCGCAGGGACGCAGGGCAGGGGAGGGGTGGCCCGGCCTCCAGCGGCGGAAGTGCGCGCCCCAGTCCCTGGAACCGGTTCATTGAGTCCGCCGTGCAGGGTGCAGGCGCGGATCCGCAGGCCCTGCCGCCCCCGGCTGAAACGGAGCGCTCAGACGCACCTTCTCCGTGGTCCCCGCCGGCATTCCCGTTTACGCCACGGGTGCCGGCAAAACAGCGCAGGCCGCTGCAAGGGCGTGCGGCGCTCCAGGGGTGCTGGACCCGTGCTGTGGGCCATGTCCGCACGCGGACAGGCAATAACGGCAAGGCCCGGGAAGAGGCTGATTCCAGCCGTGAGGGGCCACGCCGCCGCACCGACCTCCGCCTGGCACTTCCGGCAGCGTTGGTCTGGAGCGCCTCAGTGGCCGGGCTTTGGCTGCCGCCGGTGGGGCTGGCTGTCCTGTGCTCCGCGCTGGCGGCGATGGGTGGCCTCTTCCTTGTGCACGCGGCCAGAGGCCGACGGGTGGACAAGACGTGTACCGCCGTCGGCCGGGCAGAACGGATCGGGCGCCGGAAAGCGAGGGGACGGAGCTTCCCCGCCGCGTTGGGCGTCGCCCTGATGCTGGCCGCTGCCGCCGCAGCCCACTCCGCTGCGTCCTCCAGTCAACGGTTCGATGGGCCGCTGGCCGCGGCGGTCACCGCCGGCAAGTCAGCGGTCGTCGTGGTCGAGGTGGCGGGAAACCCGCGGGCCATGACGGGTCCGGGCGGGTCCCCGGGACGGTGGTCCGTGCCGGTGTGGACACGGGAATTGACCACAGGCGGCATGCTGGTGCGGACACGGGCCCGCCTCACCGTCATGGGAGGGCAAGGATGGGACGGGGTGGTGCCGGGGCAAACACTGCGTGCATCGGGCAAACTGCGTCCTGCCGAGCCAGGGGAGCAGGAGGCAGGAACGCTGGCCGCCTCGACGGCTCCCCTCAAGGCCACGGGCGGCTCGCCGCTGGAGGGATCAGCCAGGGAACTCCGGGGACGCTTTATTTCCGCTTCCGCTTTCCTGGCCCCTGATGCCCGCGGCCTCCTGCCGGGCATGGTCACCGGTGATACCAGTGTGCTGGACGAGGGACTGGACAATGCCATGAAGGCTGTGGGGATGACCCATCTGACAGCGGTCAGCGGAGCAAACTGCAGCCTCGTGTTGGGGTCTTTGCTGCTGCTGTGCCGGCGGTTCCGGCTGCCCCGTGCTCCTGCCGCAGCCGCCGCCCTTTCCGGTCTGGCCCTCTTCGTGGTCCTGGTGGGACCCGACGCCAGCGTCCTGCGCGCAGCACTCATGGGTGCCATTGGCGTCGCTTCCCTGGCCAGCGGACGCTCAGGGCGGGGACTGAGCTTCCTTTGCCTCGCGGTCATCGGGCTCCTGCTGATCGACCCTGCACTGGGAACCAGCTTCGGCTTCCTGTTGTCGGTGCTCGCCACGCTGGGAATCATTCTCCTGGGCCGGCCCATCATCGGTTGGATCCCCGCCGCGGTGCCCCGATGGGCCGCCGCGGCGGTCGCGGTTCCGCTGTCAGCACAGCTGTTATGCGGGCCCGTCATCGTCCTCCTGCAGCCGCAGTTTGCCACCTATTCGCTCGTGGCCAACGTCCTGGCGTCGCCCCTGGTGGCTCCCGTGACCCTGCTGGGAACGGCCGCGGTGCCCCTGGTGGTCCTGCTGCCGTGGGCCGCAACGGTCCTGATAGCCATGGCCGGAATGTTCTGTGCCGGCGTTGCTGCCACGGCCAGGTGGGCGTCGCAGCTGCCTGGCTCCGCCCTTCCCTGGCCGGAGGGCCTGCCCGGGCTGCTGTCAATGGTGCTGTTGTCAGCCGTGACCCTTGCCGCCGTATGGGCAGCGGCCCGGCCGCTGGGGTTTCTTGGGAAGGTCCGGGAAGCGCACGCCGTCACGGTGGCGTTGATCGGGCTGATGGAGCCGCGGCTGCAGCACTTCCCCCGTCGTCGCAGCTTGGACCCCGGGCGCAGACGTGGCAGGCTGGGATACTGCAATATCACCTCCGGAAGGGACCTTCGATGGCCGTTGCGCAAAAGCGGGCAAGCCGCTCCCCGGCGTCGAATACGGCCTCCTGGCGGGACGTAGCCCCGGCTGCGATCGTGCTGGTGAGCGGGCCGGAAGATTACCTTGGGATCAGGGCGATGGACAGGATCAGGTCACAGGTCAGGGCGGCCGCGCCGGACGTCGAACTGAGCCGCATCAACGCCGCAGGGTATGAGGCCGGCACCCTGACCATGCAGGTGAGCCCCTCACTGTTCGGTGAAAGCAAGCTGATTGAAGTGGAAGCCGTGGAAGGGATGAACGACGCCTTCCTTGCCGACGCCCTCGCGTACCTGCAGCACCCGGAAGAGGACGCCGTCGTGGTGCTGCGGCACGCCGGCGGGACGCGCGGCAAGAAGCTCCTCGACGCCGTCAGGAAAGGCGGCTGGCCGGTTGTTGACTGCCAGCCGTTGAAGAAGGACGCCGACAAGGTTTCGTTCGTCATGGCGGAGTTCAAGGCCGGCGGACGCCGCATCAACCAGGACGCCGTCCAGTCGCTGGTGAACGCCGTGGGCGCAGACCTGTCAGAACTCGCCGCCGCCTGCTCGCAACTGATCGCCGACGCAGGGAGCACTGTCACCACTGACACCGTGGACAAATACTACGGCGGGCGGATCGAGGCCACAGCATTCAAGGTTGCCGACGCCGCAATGGCAGGGAACGCCCCTGTGGCCCTGTCGACGCTGCGCCACGCCCTTGCCACCGGCGCTGACCCTGTGCCCCTGGTGGCAGCCCTCGCGTCCAAGCTGAGGACTGTTGCCCGGGTGGCCGGCGCCTCGGGATCCTCTGCCCAGATTGCGGCCGAACTGGGCATGCAGCCCTGGCTCGTGGAGCAGGCACAACGGGACGTCCGGCGCTGGACCCCCGAAGGCCTGGTGCGCTCCATCCAGGCCACGGCGGAGGCCGACGCGCAGGTCAAGGGCCTGTCCCGGGACCCCGTCTACGCCGTCGAGCACGCGGTGACGGTTATCGCCATGTCCGTACAGGGCAGATAACACACGCGCAGGCGCGCCCAGGCTTAAAAGCGTGTGGCCGGTACCTTCCGGTACCGGCCACACCATCAGTTCGTGGGAACTGGAAACCTTAGAGTGCGTTGACCTTCTTGGAGATCGCCGACTTGCGGTTCGCTGCGTTGTTCTTGTGCAGAACACCCTTGCTGACAGCCTTGTCCAGCTTACGGCTGGCAGTAACGAGCGCAGTAGTAGCAGCTTCCTTGTCAGCGGACTCAACGGCGGTGTTGACAGCGCGGATGGCCGTCTTCAGCTCAGACTTGACTGCGTTGTTGCGCAGGCGTGCCTTCTCGTTGGTCAGGATGCGCTTCTTCTGGGACTTGATATTCGCCACGTGTGAACTCTCTTTGTAATGCGGAAATGGTCTAGAGGGCTTTCAGGCTGGCCTTGACTGAGCGGCGTGGGGATACCTATGGCGGCCAGCCATCAGTGACCGTCGACCTGCACGGACACACAGCAATAAAGAATAGCAGGTCAGCGGCGGCACTGGCCATTTGGGGCACTCAGGTCCAGCCGTGTCGCCGGCGCAGCCCCGACGCCACTTTTTCAAACCGCGCCCTGTCCAGCACTGCGCCCTCCCGCCGGATGCTGTCCGGGCGGATCTGCAGGATGCGGTCCAGCCGCACTTCGCTGGCCCTGCCCTGGTTGTCCCAGTCGCCCGCACCAAGGTCAACGTACTCAGCGGACGCCGAACCGGCGGGAACCCTGTCCCTGCTGGTCAGCATCAGCCCCAGGAGGAATGGGCCGTTATGCCCCACCAGCAGAACGGGCCGGTCCTTCCCCTTGCTGTGGTCCTCTTCATAGGGGACCCAGGCCCACACCACTTCGCCCGGATCCGGATCGCCATCCGGCTGCGGGGCATACCGGGCGACGACCAGGCCCCGGTAATCACCCGGATACCCGGTGGTGCTTGCAGGGGCACTGCCGCCGGGTGCGGGGCGCTTGCCGCCCGGACCTTTGTCCCGGCCGGGTACCGGCGGGGTGGAGCGCTGTTTTTGCAGTATGCGCAGGCCGCGGCGGACCGCGTTTCCAAGGGAGCGGAGATCGATGGCCATCGCGTAAGCCTATCGGCGGGGGCTCCGCCGACATACGCTGTACGGCCCTGTCAGGATGCGGTGCGGGGGTCCGGGACGTGGGACACTGGATGTTCAAGATGTGCGGCTGGACCGCTGGCGCCTTTCGTGTGCCTGCCGGTGGCTGCAGAAATGCCAACAGTAAGGACCCTGCGTGTCTCCCATGGCCCGCACCGCACCGGTGCCCGCCGCGACAGATCCGGCCATTATTCGGAACTTTTGCATCATCGCGCATATTGACCACGGCAAGTCCACCCTGGCTGACCGGATGCTGCAGTCCACCGGGGTGGTCCAGGCCCGTGACATGAAGGCCCAGTACCTGGACCGGATGGACATCGAGCGCGAACGCGGCATCACCATCAAATCCCAGGCGGTCCGCATGCCGTGGGAGGTTGACGGCATCAGTTATGCGCTGAACATGATCGACACTCCCGGCCACGTGGACTTCACCTACGAAGTGTCCAGGTCCCTGGCGGCCTGCGAGGGCGCAATCCTGCTGGTGGATGCGGCGCAGGGCATTGAGGCCCAGACGCTCGCAAACCTGTACCTGGCCATGGAAAACAACCTCACCATCATTCCGGTGCTGAACAAGATCGACCTGCCTGCGGCGCAGCCCGAAAAGTACGCAGCCGAGCTGGCCAGCCTGATCGGCGGGGAACCGGAGGACGTCCTGCGCGTCTCCGGTAAAACCGGCGTCGGCGTGGAAGCCCTCCTGGACAAGATTGTCCGCGACCTGCCTGCGCCCAAGGGCGACCCCGATGCGCCGGCCCGTGCCATGATCTTCGACTCGGTGTACGACACCTACCGCGGCGTGGTGACTTATGTCCGCGTGATGGACGGCATGCTCCACCCGCGCGAGCGCATCCAGATGATGTCCACCAGGGCCTCCCACGAGCTTTTGGAAATCGGCGTCAGCTCGCCGGAACCCACACCCTCCAAGGGCCTTGGCGTCGGTGAAGTGGGCTACCTCATCACCGGCGTGAAGGACGTCCGTCAGTCCAAGGTGGGCGACACCGTCACCAACCTGGCCAAACCGGCAGCCCAGTCGCTCCCCGGCTACGCCGACGCCAAGCCCATGGTGTTCTCGGGCCTGTACCCGCTGGACGGCGCCGACTACCCGGTGCTCCGTGACGCGCTCGAAAAGCTCATGCTCAATGACGCCGCGCTGGTGTACGAACCGGAGACCTCCGCTGCGCTCGGCTTCGGCTTCCGGGTGGGCTTCCTGGGACTCCTGCACCTTGAGATCACCCGCGAACGCCTGGAGCGCGAATACAACCTCGACCTCATCTCCACCGCACCGAACGTGGAGTACGAGGTAACCCTTGAGGACAAGAAGGTTGTCCGGGTGACCAACCCCAGCGAGTACCCCTCCGGCAAGATTGCCGAGGTCCGCGAACCGATGGTGTCCGCCACCATCCTGGCGCCCAGCGAATTCGTTGGCGCCATCATGGAACTGTGCCAGGCCCGCCGCGGCGTCCTGGGCGGCCTGGACTACCTCTCGGAGGACCGGGTGGAAATCCGTTACCGCCTGCCGCTGGCCGAGATTGTCTTCGACTTCTTCGACATCCTGAAGTCGAAGACCCGGGGCTACGGCTCCCTCGACTGGAAAGCCGATGGCGAGCAGGTTGCCGACCTGGTGAAGGTGGACATTATGCTCCAGGGCGAACAGGTGGATGCCTTCAGCGCCATCACGCACCGGGACAAGGCGTATGCCTACGGCGTGATGATGACCGGCAAGCTCCGCGAACTCATCCCGCGGCAGCAGTTTGAGGTACCCATCCAGGCAGCGATCGGCTCCAGGATCATCGCCCGCGAAAGCATTCGTGCCATCCGCAAGGATGTGTTGGCGAAATGCTACGGCGGTGACATCTCGCGCAAGCGCAAGCTGCTGGAGAAGCAAAAAGAAGGCAAGAAGCGCATGAAGATGGTGGGTACGGTGGAGGTGCCGCAGGAGGCATTCATCGCCGCCCTCACCACCGACGAATCAAAGGACAAGGCCAAGAAGAAGTGACCACCGCGCAGTGGGGGACCCGCTGATGCCCAGCGTTCTTCCCCTCGGTGACCCGGCGCCGTCGGACGGTCTGCTGCCTCCGCAGGCAGCGGACGGTGCGGCGGACCGCGCGTTCGGGTTGTACGTCCACATCCCGTTTTGCGCTGTGCGCTGCGGCTACTGCGACTTCAACACGTACACCGCCACGGAACTCGGCGGCGGAGCCTCACAAGATGCGTATGCCGGCACGGCAGCCGCAGAGGTGGCGTTGGCAGCGAAGGTGCTTTCCGCGTCGGGCGTTCCTGCCCGGAAGCTGGGCACCGTCTTTTTTGGCGGCGGCACACCCACGCTGCTGCCCGCGGAAGATCTGGCCATGATCCTTCGGGCCGCGATCGACCAGTGGGGCATTGAGGACGGCGCCGAGGTCACCACGGAGGCGAACCCGGATTCGGTCACACCCGAGTCCCTTGCCGTCCTGAAGGAGGCCGGTTTCACCAGGGTCTCCTTCGGCATGCAGTCCGCCGTTCCGCACGTCCTCAAGGTCCTGGACCGCACGCACACCCCGAGCCGTGTGCCGCAGGTGGTGCAGTGGGCGCGCGAGGCAGGACTGGCTGTCAGCCTCGACCTGATCTACGGGACGCCGGGGGAGTCGCTGGCCGACTGGCGCCACTCCCTGGAGACCGCGCTCTCCTACGGGCCGGATCACATCAGCGCGTACGCGCTGATCGTCGAGGAGGGCACCAAGCTGGCCGCGCAGATGCGCCGGGGCGAGGTTCCTGGAATCGACGACGACGACCACGCCGACAAGTACGAGCTCGCCGACCAGCTGATCACCGAGGCCGGACTTGGCTGGTACGAGGTCAGCAACTGGGCCCGGACTCCGGAACAGGCCTGCCGCCACAACCTGGCCTACTGGCGGGGCAACGACTGGTGGGGAATCGGCCCGGGCGCGCACTCCCACGTGGGCGGGGTCCGCTGGTGGAACGTCAAGCACCCGTCGGCCTATGCGAACAGGCTGTCCCAGGGGCTCTCGCCCGCCGCCGGCCGGGAAACCCTGGACGCGGAAACCAGGAACCTGGAGCGGGTCATGCTGGAAGCGCGCCTGCAGTCCGGCCTGGACCTCTCGACGCTTAGCGCCGGGGGACGGCACGCGGTGGCCGGGCTTATCGCTGACGGCCTGGTGGATCCCGCCGTTGCGTTCCGCGGCCGACTGGTCCTCACCCTGAAGGGCAGGCTCCTGGCAGACGCAGTGGTGCGCCGTGTCCTGCCGGACTGACGCCCTGCGGGGCGTGGATCCTCCTGCTGCCGCTACTTGATCCAGCGCAGGTTGTACTGGTAGCGGTGCGGCTGGCCCCGGTTGACGTGGATCCCGGCGGCGACGGAGAAGCACGTGAGCGCCACCCAGATCAGTGTGGCAATAACCGCGAAGATGTTCCCGACGTAAGGGATGAACACCAGGATGTTGGCCAGCACGGCGGCAATGGTGGGCGGCAGGCTGAAGTTCAGCGCTTCCTTGGACTCCTGGGCAGTGAACGGTCCACGGTCGCGGAAGATCAAATAGATCAGCAGTGACGGGACGCAGCCCAGGATCCCGCCGAAGTGCGCGAGTGTTGCCCACTGGCGGTCTTCGCTGGCCGTAAGCGGCAGGGCATTGGCGGGGACGCCATGGTACTCGGAACGGCCCTGGCCGTCCCTGTGATCACGTGCGTTTTCTGCCACAGTCTGTTCCTTCGAAGGTGCAAGTGGTGCTGGGTACGGATTCCGGCGGCTGCAGTGCGGGAAAACGCATGCAGTGCCGGAAAAATGCTGCAGTGCCTCAAATAAGGAACCGCACTATCAAGAATACTGGGTCCCGGCCGGCCTCCCGCCCTTCAGGGCACGGTCAGGAAATCGATCACTTCTTCAACCCTGCCCAGCAGGGAAGCTTCGAGGTCTGCATACGTGCGCACGGCGCCCAGCAGTTTCTGCCACCCAAGGCCGATATCTTCCTTGGTCGCGTGGGGCCAGCCGAAAGCCTTCAGGATCCCGGTTTTCCAGTCCTGGCCGCGGGGTACGGCAGGCCAGGACTCGATCCCAAGGACAGCGGGACGGATCGCCTGCCATACGTCCACGTACGGGTGTCCAACGATCAGGACGTTCCCTGCGGCACCCGGGGAGGCCATGACGGCTTCCGCGATGCGGGACTCCTTGGAATCGGGAACCAGGTGGTCCACCAGGACGCCGAGCCGGCGGCCGGGCCCGGGCCTGAAGTCCGCCACGGCTGCGGCCAGATCGTCAATGCCGTGCAGGGGCTCGACGACGATGCCTTCCACCCGGAGGTCGTCTCCCCAGACTTTTTCCACCAGTTCGGCGTCGTGCTTGCCTTCCACCCAGATCCGGCTGGCTTTGGCGACCTGGGCACGCCGTCCGGCCACCCGTACCGATCCTGAGGCCGTCCTGCCCGCCGCCGGGCCTGCGGCGGCAGGCCGTGGCGCCGGCGGCATCAGCCGGATGGGCCGGCCTTCAAGGAGGAAACCGAACCCAAGACGGAAGGAACGGGACTTTCCCCGCCTGTCCTCCAGCGCCACCACATGCATCCCGCCGGATTTCTCAACCCGGGTCACGGCACCCACCCAGCCGGACTGCACTTCCTCGAGCACCATTCCGCGCTCCACGGGAACCTCAGGCAGTTCCGTCCGCGCGGGAGCCGATATGCCCCGTGGGCCCCAGTTCTGGTAATCCATGGATTCGATCCGCCTAGCGCTAGGTCCTCAGCCCCGGAATTCCGCCCGGAGCGGTACCAATGCTAACAACGGGCCGAGGCATAATAGACTGTTAGCACTTGGGCATGTCGAGTGCTAACAGTGGGTTGCATCGGGAGGGGCATGCGCCCCGAACCATGGATGGAGGTGGAGAGTGAGCGAGCCACGCAAGCTGGAAGTACTGCGGGCCATCGTGGAGGACTACGTCCACTCCCGCGAGCCGGTTGGGTCCAAGGCCCTGGTGGAGCGGCATCATCTTGGTGTTTCCAGCGCCACCATCCGCAACGATATGGCCGCCTTGGAGGACGAGGGGCTGATCACCGCGCCGCATACCAGCGCCGGCCGGATTCCCACTGACAAGGGCTACCGGCTCTTTGTCGACCAGATCTCGGCTGTCAAGCCGCTCTCGGCCGCCGAGCGCCGCGCCATCCAGTCCCTGCTCGAAGGCGCGGACGATCTCGACGACGTGCTGGAACGTACGGTCCGGCTGCTGTCCCAGCTGACCAACCAGGTCGCCGTGGTGCAGTATCCGCACCTGAGCAGGGCACTTGTCCGCCATATCGAATTCGTCCTGCTCGCCCCCCGCAAGGTCCTTGTGGTCCTGATCGCCAACAGCGGCAAGGTGGAGCAGCGGGTGTTCGACGTCGGGCAGGACCTTGGGGACGACGCGCTGGCTGAACTGCGCACCCGGTTCCTTGGCGCGCTGGCCGGAACACCGCTGAGCCAACTGGCCCTGGCGCTGCCCGCCGTCGTGGCTGCAACCCCGCACCCGCAGCGGCAGGCGGCACACGCACTGGCGCTCGGGCTGGAGGGACTGGCGCAGAACAGCCGGGAAGACCGGATGGTCATGGCAGGCACCGCCAACCTCGCCAGATCCAACGTGGACTTCCCGCTGAGCATCGGCCCCGTGCTCGAGGCGCTTGAGGAGCAGGTGGTGATGCTGCGGCTATTGAGCGAAATGGCCCAGGACCACCGCGGCGTCGCTGTCAGCATCGGAAGGGAGAATCCGTACGACGGCCTTGCCGAGGCCTCCGTCGTGGCCACCGGTTACGGTCCGGACAGCGCCGCGAAAGTAGGGATCCTCGGGCCCACCCGGATGGACTATCCCACCACCATGGCCGCCGTCAGGGCAGTGGCGCGCTACCTTTCCAGGATTTTGGGGCCCTGACTCTTAACCGCCGGAGCCTGCTCCGGCAGGGAAGCAAGAGCCGGGCCGCCCAACTGAACGAAGTACAACAAGGAAGAGATACGAACTTTGAGCAGCCACTATGACGTCCTTGGAGTCTCACCCGAAGCTACGGGCGAAGAAATCAAAAAGGCCTACCGCAAGCTGGCCCGCACCCTTCACCCTGACGTAAACCCCGGCGCGGACGCGTCAGAACGGTTCAAGGCAGTAACCCACGCCTACGAGGTGCTTTCCGATCCCCAGAAGCGCCGGATCTACGACACCACCGGCAACGAGAACGGCACGGACAACGGCTTCGGCGGAGCAGGCTACGCAGGCCAGGGCTTCGCGTTCCAGGACATTTTCGACACCTTCTTCGGCGCCGGCGGCACGTCCGGTCCGGCCTCGCGTGTCCGGCGCGGCCAGGACGCCCTCATCAGCGTACGGATCGACCTCCGGGACGCCGTGTTCGGCGTCAACAAGAAGCTCGAAGTGGACACCGCCGTGGTCTGCCCCACCTGCGACGGATCCTGCTGCCGCCCCGGCACCCATCCCGAACGCTGTGACATCTGCGGCGGCAGCGGCCAGGTCCAGCGGGCCGTCCGCTCCATCCTCGGCCAGGTCATGACGGCGGCTCCCTGCGGCACCTGCGAAGGTTTCGGCACGGTCATCAAGGACCCCTGCAACGAGTGCAGCGGCCAGGGCCGTATCCGCAGCCGCCGGTCACTGACCATCAAGGTTCCCGCCGGCGTGGCCACCGGAACCCGGATCCAGCTCTCCGGACAGGGTGAAGCCGGCCCCGCGGGCGGTCCGGCCGGTGACCTGTACGTGGAGATCCGCGTTAACAACGATGCCACCTACGTGCGGGAAGGCGACGACCTGCACGCCACCCTGCACATCCCCATGACGGCGGCTGCCCTGGGCACGGACGTCAGCCTGGAAACCTTTGACGGCACCCAGGAGATCGACGTCAAGCCCGGAACCCAGTCGGGGGAGATCATCACCCTGCGCGGCCTCGGAGTTACGCACCTCAGGGGCTACGGCCGCGGCGACCTGAAGGTCCATCTCCAGGTGGACACCCCCGCCAGGCTCGACTCCGCGCAGGAAGACCTCCTGCGCCAACTCGCCAAGCTCCGCGGTGAACAGATCACCGAGGGCAAGCTCGCTGCCAGCGGCAGTATGTTCTCCAAGCTCCGGGACCGGCTCGGTAACCTGTAGCGGTGAGCAACCCCGTCTTCTTCACATCCGCCGGGTCGTTGACCGGTATGGCTGCCGGCCAACTCTTCGTCCTCGAGGGCGCCGAGGCGAGGCATGCGGTCACCGTCAAGCGGCTGTCCCCGGGCGAGGCGGTGGACATTGTCGACGGCGCCGGCACCCGGCTGACCGGGAAAGTGGTCTCTGCTGCCCCCTCCGGCCTCGAGGTGGAGTGTGGAACCCTGACCGCGGAAGACAAGCCGGACATCCGGCTGGTGCTGGTCCAGGCACTGGCCAAGGGCGACCGTGACGAACTGGCCATCGAGACGGCCACCGAACTGGGCATCGACGCCGTCATCCCCTGGCAGTCAGAACGGTCCATCGTCCGCTGGAAGGGCGATCGGGCCGCCCGGGCCCACGCCAAATGGGAATCCTCCGTCGCCGCAGCCGCCAAACAGGCACGCCGTGCCTGGATTCCCGAGGTGCGGCCCGCCGTCGACACCGCCGGGCTTTCGGCTGCCGTGGAGGCCGTCGACCTGGCTGTCATCCTGCATGAAGACGCCGTACGCCCGCTGCGCACGGTCCTGGAGGGGTGGCAGTCGAATGCCGGCACCGGGCCCCGTGAAATCCTGCTGATCGTCGGCCCGGAGGGCGGCATCAGTCCGCGCGAAGTAACGAAACTCTGCGATAAAGGAGCTGTGACCGCCCTGTTGGGTCACCATGTCCTGCGGTCCTCCACGGCCGGGCCGGCCGCCGTCGTGCTTGCCAGCGACGTCCTTGGCCGCTGGACGGCTACCTGACCTTAAAGGACCTGGTGTCCTCGTTCCGGTCCGGTTCCCCTGGGGACCCGGCCTGGGCCACCCGGAGCACGTAGTCGCCGGGCGGAAGGTTGAGGGCCAGCGTGAAGACGCCGGCCTGCCCCTGTTCCGCCCCTGCCGTGGTTTCGCCGGTGAGGAAGGGCGCCTTGCTGCCGCCGTCCGGCGACTGCAGGATCTGCCAGCGGAGCTTCGCCCCCGGGGATGTGCTGCGGCCGGTGATCTTGACGCTGCCCCCCGGAACCTCGGCGCTCTCCTGGGGATCAATGATCCAGACCGGGGCCACCAGGCCGGCGGCACGGGTCATCAGCGCGCCCAGCTGGACGGTGCCAAAGGCCACATAATCGGTGTGCCCGTCCACAAGGATGCGGACCCGGATCTGCTGGCCGGTGTCGATCAGGCCTGAACTGGCGGCAGCAGCGGTTGCCGTGTAGATGAGTTGCTGGATGGCGCGGGCAGCCATGTCGGCGTCGAGATTGCTGTTGAAAGCGTCGGCGGAGACGTCCACGGTGATGACGTCCTTACCCGAAATCGAGGTGGCGAGTTTGTCCGGGTTCTGCCATGGCGTGAAGAAGTCAGGGTCCAGCGGCTTCTCCGACATCATGGCCCGGAGGGCGCGGGTGACGGGGTTCTCCTGCTCCGGGACATCACGGAATTCCCGGTAAAGAAAGATGTTCCCGCCGCTGCGGCCGATCCAATAGACCGGGGCCTTGTTCGAGGACTGCGTGGTTTCCAACGGGGCGCTCGTGGAAAGCGTGTCGGGCATGGTACCGCCCGTGGCCGGGACCGACGCGACGGTGCCGGTGGGTGCGGGACCGCCCTCGGCCGTGCAGGCTGCCAGGACCGGAACCAGAACCAGGATTCCTGCCAGGACGGCGGGGCGGAGACGTCCCATGGGTCGTCCAGCCCTTTCGGGCGCAGAGGTTTCCGGCACTGTCCTGCCCTTGTCCTTTCCTGGCGTGGCGGGCCGATCCCCCTGGCGGCCTGGTGTCCCAGCTGATGCTGGATTTCCAGCATTACATAGTGGCGCAGCCGCTCCGGCGCTCTTTGCCTCCTCGGGGGCAACTGCAACGGGAACGATATGAGGCCGATATGAAGTTGATACCTAAGGCCGCATCCGCGCACTCCTTGTTGCTGTTCCGTGGCGGCGCGGTATCCGGCCAGGGCCCGTGCTGGCGTAAGATGGAGGGATCGCTGGGGCAAGGAGTACCGGGCAACGGGCGCCGGCATCAGCCAAAGCAAACAAGTGATGTCGATCTTTGAGGGGACCACAGGCCTGCGGGCCAGCACCATGACTGAATCAGCGAATGGTAAGCGCCGGCTCAACACGGGCGACGGCAGTCCGGGGGAATTCCCGCACTCCCTGCCCGGCACCCGGACGGAAGTAGTCCTCTTTGAGAACACCGACCAGATGGTTCAATCACTCGGCAGCCATGATGAGGCGCTGCGGTTCATCGAAGAACAGTTCCCGGACGTCAATTTCCATGCCCGCGGCAACGAACTGTCCATCAGCGGGCCCTCAGGTGACGTGCCCCGGATCATGCGGCTCCTCCAGGAGGTCCGCGGCCTGGTGGCCCGCGGCACAGTCATCACGCCTGCGGTGCTGCAGCAGCTGGTGTCCCTCCTGCGAACCCAGTCGCTGCAGAATCCCGTGGATGTGCTCACCCACGACATCCTCTCCAGCCGCGGCAGGACCATCCGGCCCAAGACGCTGAACCAGAAGAACTACGTTGACGCCATTGACGCCAACACGGTGATCTTCGGCATCGGCCCCGCAGGCACCGGCAAGACCTACCTTGCCATGGCCAAAGCCGTCCAGGCGCTGCAGCAAAAAGAGGTCAGCCGGATCATCCTGACCCGCCCCGCCGTCGAGGCGGGGGAGCGGCTTGGGTTCCTCCCGGGCACGCTGAGCGACAAGATCGATCCCTACCTCCGGCCGCTGTACGACGCCCTGCACGACATGATGGACCCCGAATCCATCCCGCGCCTCATGGCAGCCGGCACCATCGAAGTGGCGCCGCTGGCCTACATGCGCGGCCGGACCCTTAACGACGCCTTCATCATCCTCGACGAGGCGCAGAACACCACGCCGGAACAAATGAAGATGTTCCTCACCCGCCTCGGTTTCGGATCCAGGATGGTGGTCACCGGGGACGTCACCCAGGTGGACCTGCCGTTTGGCACGCGTTCCGGACTCCGGATCGTCGAGGAAATCCTGCAGGGCATCGAGGGCGTGAGCTTCTCTGTCCTGGATGCCGCCGACGTGGTTCGGCACCGTCTCGTCGGGGACATTGTCAACGCGTACAGCATCTGGGATGAAGCCCAGCGGAACCGGGTCAAGCATTCGGCAAGCCGGGAAAAACGGGGGGAACACGCGTGAGTATCGAGGTGAACAACGAGTCCGGCGTCCAGGTGGAAGAGTCGGAGCTCGTTGCCCTGTCGCGGTACATTTTTGAGCAGCTCTACATCCATCCGCAGGCCGAACTGTCCATCCTCCTGGTGGATGAGCCGGCCATGGAGAAGCTGCACATTGAACTGATGGATGAACCGGGCGCCACGGACGTGCTCTCGGTGCCCATGGACGAACTGACACCGGGGACGCCCGACCGGCCCACACCCCAGGGCATGCTCGGCGATATCGCCATCTGCCCGCAGGTGGCGAAGGTCCAGGCCCGGAACGCCGGCCACTCCCTGCAGGACGAGATGCTGCTGCTGGCCACGCACGGCATCCTCCACCTGCTCGGATACGACCATGCCGAACCGGAGGAAAAGGCCGAGATGTTCGGGCTCCAGCGGGAACTCCTGTCCGGCTTCACCGGCAAAGAAGCACCTGCCGAGACCACCCAGTGACGCAATTGCTCCTGGTCGCGGTGGCATTGGTCTTCCTTGCCGTTGCGGCCCTGCTGACAGCGGCCGAAGCCGCCTTCAGTTTCCTTCCCCGGCACGACGCCGAAGAAGCGCTGCACAAGAGCCGCGGGGCCGCCATGCGGCGCATCCTTGCCGAGCCCGTCGCCCACACCAGGGCGCTGCGGTTCTGGCGCGTCTGGTTCGAGATGGCTTCCGCGGTTGCCGTCGCCGTCCTGATCGCCAGCCTGCTGGACAACGTCTGGCTCGCCGGCCTGGTGGCCACCGGCATCATGGCCCTCCTGGGGTTCGTGATCGTCGGTGTTTCACCCCGCCAGCTCGGCAGGTTGCACTCCACGGCCGTGGTCCGCTTCACCGCCCCGTTGGTCCGGTTCCTCACCAGCGTGCTGGGACCGGTTCCGGGCTGGCTTGTGGCCTTGGGAAGTTCAGCAGCCCCCGGGGCTCCCGGCGGTGACGACGCATTCTTCAGCGAGCAGGAGTTCCGTGAACTCGTGGACCGGGCCAGCGAATCCGACATGATCGAGGACGCTGAAGCGGAGATGATCCAGTCCGTCTTCGACTTCGGCGACACCTTGGTACGGGCCGTCATGGTTCCCAGGACAGACATCGTCAGCATCGAGGCCGGCTCCAGCCTGCACCAGGCGATGTCCCTGTTCCTGCGGTCGGGGTACTCGCGGATCCCGGTCATCAACGAAAACACGGACCATATCCTGGGGATCATCTACCTCAAGGATGTTGCCGCGGTAATCCACCAGCTGGGCACGGACCAGGAGCCGCCGCTGGTGGAGTCGCTGGCCCGCGAGGTGCGCTACGTGCCGGAGTCCAAGCCCGTCAGCGACCTCCTGCGGGAACTGCAAAAGGAGTCCACTCACGTCGCCATCGTGATCGACGAATATGGCGGCACCGCGGGACTAGTCACCCTCGAGGACCTGATCGAGGAAATTGTCGGCGAGATCGTGGACGAGTATGACACCGAGAGCGCGGAAGCCGTCGCGCTGGGGAACGGGTCCTACCGGGTCAGCGCCCGTATGGGCATCGACGATCTCGGTGAGCTCTTCGACCTGGAAATCGACGACGACGAGGTGGACACCGTAGGCGGCCTCCTCGCCAAGGCTCTTGGCCGCGTCCCCATTGTTGGCAGCAGCGTCGAAGTGCAGGGTGTTTCGCTGCGCGCGGACCGGCTTGAAGGCCGGCGGAACCGGGTCAGCCATATCATTGCGGCGCCGGTACCAAGAGTAGAGACTGACCTTGAAGGCCTCCTGGAAGAGGCCGAAGCAACCCAGCAGGGAGTTCCACGTGAGCAAGAAAAGTAAGGCTGCGGCCACGGACGACTTCGGCGGATTCCGCGCCGGGTTCTCGGTCCTCGTCGGCAGGCCCAATGCGGGCAAGTCCACCCTGACCAACGCGCTGGTGGGCAGGAAGGTGGCCATCACCTCCGCCAAACCGCAGACCACGCGGCACACCATCCGCGGCATCGTCCACCGCGAGGACGCCCAGCTGATCCTGGTGGACACGCCGGGCCTGCACCGTCCCCGCACCCTGCTCGGCAAGCGCCTGAACGACCTCGTCGCGGATACCCTCGCGGAAGTGGATGCCATCGGTTTCTGCCTGCCGGCCAACGAGAAGATCGGCCCCGGCGACAAGTTCATCGCCGCTCAGCTTGCCGCCGTCGGCCGCAAACCGGTGATCGCCATCGTCACCAAGGCTGACCTCGTGGACAAGCAGGCGCTCACGGAACAGCTCCTCGCAGTGGCGGCACTCGGCCGTGAGGTGCTGGGGGAGGACGGCTGGAAGGACATTGTTCCGGTGTCCGCCACGGACGGTTTCCAGGTGGAAACAGTCGCCGACGTGCTGATCAGCCACATGCCGCCGTCGCCTCCGCTGTACCCGGACGGCGAACTGACGGATGAGCCCGAGGCAGTCATGGTGGCGGAACTGATCCGCGAAGCAGCCCTTGAGGGTGTCCGGGACGAGCTTCCGCACTCCCTGGCCGTGGTGGTGGAGGAAATCGTCCCCCGGGAGGACCGGCCGGACGACAACCCCCTGCTGGACGTGCGCGTCAACCTCTACGTCGAACGGCCATCCCAGAAGGCCATCATCATCGGCAAGGGCGGCAGCCGGCTGCGTGAAGTCGGGACCAATGCCCGCAAAGGCATCGAAGCACTCCTGGGCACGCGCATCTACCTGGACCTCCACGTCAAGGTGGCCAAGGACTGGCAGCGCGACCCGAAACAGCTGGTCAAACTGGGCTTCTGATCCACGAAAAGAACGTTCACAGGAGCGCGGCAGGCAAGATTTCCAGACTGGACCACTAAGATGGACCGGATTTCGTATTTAGAGGAAGGTTCACCACGTGGGTCGAGGCCGCGACAAACGCGACAACGAGGCTGACCTGTCAGCCGAACCGGGACCGGTATCCCGCCACGCGGACAGCCATGATGTAGGTGCCGCGCGTCACCTTGGCCCGCTGCGTGGGATGCCGCCGTGGCTCAAAGCCGTGACAGCTTTGGTGGCGTTGGTCCTGGTGGCCGGGATCGTCTTTGCGGGGTTCTGGTTCTTTCGGTTCCAAAGCAACATCTCCAAGGCGCCGCTTAATGCCGGCGGTGAGGGCACGGAGTCGCCGGGGAACGATGCCACGGGCAGACTGCAGATCCTGATTCTTGGCTCGGACACGCGTGACGGCAAGAACTCCGGATACGGCACCGCCGATGATTCCACCGGCTACGGCAAGTCCGATGTGATGATGCTGATGGACATCTCCGAGGACAACAAGCGCGTCAACGTCATCAGCTTTCCCCGCGACCTGCTGGTGGACCTTCCCGACTGCAAGGACAAGAAGACCGGCAAGGACTACCCCGCCCGCACGGGCGTGATGATCAATGAGGCCATGAGCGAGGCAGGCATCGGCTGCGCTGTGGACACCGTCAACAAGCTCACCGGCATGCAGGTGGACCACTTCATGATGGCGGACTTCAACGCCGTGAAGGAACTTTCCAACGCGGTGGGCGGAGTTGAAGTCTGCATCAGCGACGCCGTCTACGATCCTGATTCCCGGCTGCGGCTGCCCGCCGGAACATCATCCGTCCAGGGTGAGATGGCGCTTGCCTTCCTCCGCACCCGCCATGCTTTCGCCGATGGCGGCGACCTGGGCCGCATCAAGGCGCAGCAGGGTTTCCTCTCGTCGCTGACCCGTAAAATCAAGGACGACGGAACACTTTCCGACCCCGCGAAGATGCTGAAGATCGCGGACGTCGTCACCCAGAACCTGACAGTGGATGATGGGCTGGCCTCGGTCCCCACGCTGCTGACGATCGGCAACCGGCTCAAGGACATCGATATCGGCAAGGTCGCGTTTGTGGCGGTACCCACGGCGCCGGCGCCCCTCGATCCCAACCGGCTGGTCATCGCCGAGCCTGCGGGCGCACAGCTTTTCTCGGCAATGCGGAAGAACGTGGACCTGACCGACCCCACGGCCCCCACCACGCCGTCACCCACTGAGACGGCAACGCCCTCTCCCGCCCCCACGGAAACCACCCCGCCCGTGCCGCCCTACAACAAAGCCATCCAGCCCGTGACCGTTGCCAACGGAAGCGGCGTGAACGGCCGGGCCCAGGAAATCGTGCAGGCGTTGGTGGCGGGCGGCTTCACCCAGACAGGCCAGTTCCTTGCGCAGCCAGTGGCCAAGACAGCGGTGTATTACGGCAATGGGTTCGAGGACGTGGCAGCCGACGTCGCCGCGTTGCTGGGCATTCCTGCCACCCTGATGATTCCGGCTCCGGCCGTGTCGGGTGTACAGGTCTATATTGGCAGTGACTTCCCTTCCGGCACCGCCTACGAAGCTGGTGGCAGTCCTGGGGCCGCCCTGCCCCAGGACATTGTCAACCAGACCGCGGGGGACAAGGTCTGCCAGCAGGCCAACCCCGAACTGATCGTTCGCCAGTAGCGTTTAGGGCTGCAGCAACCGCAGGCAACAAAATGGGGCTCCGCCGGCAACGGCGGGGCCCCATTTTGCGCTATGGCTCTACCAGATGCTGACCCGCTCGGCGGGCGGCATCCACATGCCGTCCTCTGCGGTAACCTCGAACGCTTCGTGGAACGGGTCCAGGTTCCTGGCGATGGCATTGGTGCGGAACTCGTTGGGGGAGTGGGGATCGGTGGCAAGGCGCCGGATCGCTTCTTCCTGCCGGATAACCTGCCGCCAGCCTGCCGCCCAGGAGGCAAAGAAGCGCTGCTCACCGGTCAGCCCGTCCAGGACCTCCGGTTCCTTGCCGTCCAGGCTGATCCGGTAGGCCTTGTAGGCGATGGTCAGGCCTGCGAGGTCGCCAATGTTCTCGCCAAGCGTCAGGCGGCCATTGACATGGTGTCCGGGCGCGGCGGTGGGGGAGAGCGCGTCGAACTGGGCCACGAGCCGCGCCGTCAGCGCCTCAAAGGCCTGGCGGTCCTGGTCCGTCCACCAGTTGCGGAGGGCTCCGCCGCCGTCGAACTGTGAGCCCTGGTCATCGAAGCCGTGCCCAATTTCGTGGCCGATGACCGCACCGATGCCGCCGTAGTTAACGGCGTCGTCGGCGTCGGCGGTAAAGAACGGCGGCTGCAAAATGGCTGCAGGGAAGACAATTTCGTTCATCATCGGGTGGTAGTACGCGTTGACCGTCTGCGGCGTCATCAGCCACTTGTTCCGGTCCACCGGCTTGCCCACCTCGTCCAGGTGCCTGTCGACGTCGGCATTGTGTGCGCGTTCGACGTTCCCCAAAAGATCCTGGGGATCGATTTCCACGGCTGAATAATCGATCCACTCGTCCGGGTAGCCGATCTTGGCCCGGAAGGCCTCCAGCTTCCGGAGGGCCTCGGCTTTGGTGTCCCCGCCCATCCAGCCCACGTCGTTGATGCTGCGGCGGTAGGCCTCAATCAGGTTGTCAACCAGGATCTGCATCCGTGCTTTGTGGGATTCGGGGAAATGGCGTGCCACGTAGATCTGGCCAACGGCTTCACCCAGTGCAGCTTCGACGACGGCCACACCGCGCTTCCACCGGTCCTTGTTGCGGGGCGTGCCGCTGATCGTGGTGCCATAGAAGGCAAAATTGGCGTCCACGAACGCTGATGACAGGTAGGGTGCCGCGGCGCTGATGACGCGCATGGCCAGCCACTCCTGCCAGGTTGCCACTGGAACTTCGTCCAGGAGCCGGGCTGCACCCGTGAAGAAGTCAGGGGTGCTCACCACGATTTCCGTACGTTTGTCCTCTTCGATTCCCGCAGCTTCGAACCACGTGGCCAGGAGCGGGAACAGCGCGCCGGCTTCATCCGCCGTCTTCAGGTTGTAGGTCTTCTGTGGATCCCGGAGGGTGACGTTGTCCCAATGGTGGGACGCGAGCTTCGTTTCCAGTCCGACAACCCGCCCGGCCGCACCGTGGGGATCGGCTACCCCCGCCAATTCGAACATCTTCTCCACGTGCGCGGTGTAGGCCGAAACGATCGGAGCAAACTTCTCTTCCCGGTAGTAGGACTCGTCGGGAAGGCCCAGGCCGCCCTGCCCAGTGTACAACAGGACGCGGTCGGGGTTTCCCGCATCGGGGGCGGGGTAGATGTAGAAAAGCCCGCCCACGTCCGCCCGGAACAACCGGCCCGCCAGTGCGATGAGCTCCGATACCGAGCCGGTGGCGAACGCATCGCCGAGCCGCTCCCGGATGGGATCCATGCCCTTGCCTTCAACGGCTGCTTCATCCATGAAGCTGTTGTACAGGCCGCCGATTTTCCGTTCGATCCCGCTGGCGTCCGCGCCCTTGGCCGCAGCCTCCTCGATGATGTCCCGGACGGCGATCTCGGCCCCATCGCGAAGAGCGGTGAAGGTTCCCTCCAGTGGCCGGTCGTCAGGAATCTCGGTGGCTTTCAGCCAGGCGCCGTTGACGTGCTGGTAAAGGTCATCCTGCGGCCGGACTGTGTCATCAATGGTGGACAGATCGATCCCCGAAATGGGCACTGCAACTCCTTTTGCCTGGACGCCTGTATCCCGTGGAACACCGGAGGCGTCTGCATGCTGGACTTTACGGACGGTAGTGCCCTTTCATCTTACGCACCCGTGTTACGCTCAAAGAGTGCGTGCAGAGCTCCTTCTCCTTAGCTGCCGCGGCGAGGCCACAGACGCTATCTAGCGCACGGCCCACCCTCGCTGCGGAGTTTGTGTTGCCCGGCCACCCTTTCACTGAAGATCGATAGAAAAGGCCACGAACATCATGCGAAACGCACAAAAGCCCTCAGGAATGCCTGCCTACCGGTACACGCCGTTCCAGGACCAGATCAAGGTCGAGCTGCCGGACCGCACCTGGCCTGACAAGGTCATCACCAAGGCGCCGCGGTGGTGCGCTGTTGACCTCCGCGACGGCAACCAGGCCCTGATCGACCCCATGAGCCCGGCCCGCAAGATGAAGATGTTCGACCTGCTGGTCCGCATGGGCTACAAGGAGATCGAAGTTGGCTTCCCGTCCGCTTCCCAGACGGACTTCGACTTTGTCCGCCAGCTCATCGAGGGAAACCACATCCCGGACGACGTCACCATCCAGGTCCTGACCCAGGCACGCGAACACCTGATTGAACGGACTTACGAGTCCCTGGTCGGAGCCAAGCAGGCCATCGTCCACCTGTACAACTCCACGTCCGTATTGCAGCGGCGCGTTGTCTTCAACCAGGACGAAGACGGCATCCTGGACATCGCACTGCAGGGCGCCCGGCTGTGCAAAAAGTACGAGGAAACCCTCGCCGACACGCACGTGACCTACGAATACTCGCCCGAATCCTTCACGGGTACCGAGCTCGAGTACGCGGTGCGGGTGTGCAACGCTGTCGCCGATGTCTTCGAGGCTTCCGCCGACCGCCAGGTGATCATCAACCTCCCCGCCACCGTGGAAATGGCCACACCGAACGTCTACGCCGATTCGATCGAGTGGATGAGCCGGCACCTGCACCCGCGTGAGGGCATCATCCTGTCCCTGCACCCGCACAATGACCGCGGAACGGGCGTGGCTGCCGCCGAGCTGGGCTACATGGCCGGCGCCGACCGCATCGAGGGCTGCCTCTTCGGCAACGGCGAACGCACCGGCAACGTGGACCTGGTGACCCTGGGCCTAAACCTGTTCGTCCAGGGCATCGACCCCATGATCGACTTCTCCAACATCGACGACGTCCGCCGCACCGTTGAGTACTGCAACCAGCTGCCCGTGCCTGAGCGTTCGCCGTACGGCGGCGACCTGGTGTTCACCGCCTTCTCGGGCTCCCACCAGGATGCCATCAAGAAGGGCTTCGAGGCGCTGGAGCGCGACGCTGCCGCAGCCGGCAAGCCGGTGGACGACTTCACTTGGCAGGTGCCGTACCTGCCGGTTGACCCCAAGGACCTGGGCCGCAGCTACGAGGCCGTGATCCGGGTGAACTCCCAGTCCGGCAAGGGCGGCGTGGCCTACCTGCTGAAGAACGAGCACAGCCTGGATCTGCCGCGCCGTGCGCAGATCGAATTCTCGGGCGTCATCCAGCGCCGCACCGACACCGTGGGCGGGGAGGTCAGCGGGGCCCAGCTCTGGCAGGTCTTCAAGGACGAATACCTGCCGTCCGGCGAGGCTGACGGGCAGTGGGGACGCTACTCGCTGGGCGCCGTCAAGACTGAAACAGATGCCGACGGCGGCATGACGCTTCACGCCTCGCTCACCATCGACGGTGCCCAGGTCAGCCGCACCGGCACCGGCAACGGTCCTATTGCTGCCCTGCTGAATATCCTCCACGAGGACGGCGTGGACGTCCGCGTGCTGGACTACAGCGAGCACGCACTGTCAGAAGGCGGGAATGCCATGGCTGCTGCCTACGTTGAGTGCGCCGTGGGGGAGCGGGTGCTGTGGGGTGTCGGCATTGATGCCAACACCAGCATGTCGTCCCTCAAGGCCGTGATTTCAGCAGTCAACCGCGCCATCCGGGACGCCCAGGCCTGATACCTGCCGGTGGCGCCGCCGGTTCCGCCGGCGGTGCAACCGCGTCCTGGCAGCGTGTTGCCGGGCAGGATGGGAAGATAGATCGTGGTCCAACAGTCTTTTGCCTCCCGGGCGTACCGGGACGACGCCGTGGTGCTCCGCACCCACAAGCTGGGCGAGGCGGACAGGATCATCACGCTCCTGACAAAACACCACGGACAGGTCCGCGCCGTCGCCAAGGGGGTTCGGCGCACCAGCAGCCGTTTTGGGGCCCGGCTTGAGCCCTTCATGGTGGCGGACCTCCAGTTGGTGTCCGGCCGGACACTGGACATCGTGACGCAGGCCGTGGCGAAGGGGGCGTACGGCGGCAGCATCGCTGCGGACTACGGCAGGTATACGGTTGCGGCCGCCATGACCGAGACGGCGGAGAAACTCACTGACGTCGACGGCGAGGCCGGTACCGCCCAGTACAACCTTCTGGTGGGTGCCCTGGCCGCGCTGAGCCGCGACGAACATGCCGCCGGCCTCATCCTGGACTCCTATCTGCTGCGCGCCCTCGCCACGGGCGGGTGGGCGCCCAGCTTCACTGACTGCTCCCGCTGCGGCATGCCGGGCCCGCACACCGCATTCTCTGCGCCCCTGGGCGGCATGGTCTGCGCAGGGTGCCGGCCGCCCGGGTCCCCGGCCCCGGCCCCGGAAACTGTGACGCTGCTGGCAGCGCTGCTGACCGGGGACTGGTCGACGGCGGACGCTTCCTTGCCCCAGCATCGCAAGGAAGCAGCGGGCTTGGTGGCCGCCTACTTGCAGTGGCATCTGGAACGAGTACTGAAATCCCTCAAACATGTGGAGCGTAGCTGACAGTGGCCCTGGGAAAAAAGAACAACGCAACGCGCAGGCGCACCCATCCCGTGGTGGCGCCCTACCCGCACCCGTCCGGCGCAGTGGCACCAGCCATCCCGGCTGAATTCGTTCCCCGGCACGTGGCCATCGTCATGGACGGCAACGGCCGCTGGGCCAACCAGCGGGGCCTGCCGCGGATCGAGGGGCACAAGGCGGGGGAGCCGGCCCTGCTCGATGTCATGGCAGGCGCCATCGAACTGGGCATCGAGTATGTCAGCGTATACGCGTTCTCCACTGAGAACTGGCGCAGGTCCCCAGAGGAAGTCCGCTTCCTCATGGGATTTAACAAGGATGTGCTGCGAAGGCAGCGGAACCAGCTGGATGACTGGGGAGTCCGGGTGCGCTGGGCTGGGCGCCGGCCACGGCTGTGGGGTTCGGTCATTAGGGAACTGGAGGAGGCCGAAGAGTTCACGGCAGCCAATACCACCTGTAATTTGACCATGTGTGTTAATTACGGCGGCCGGGCCGAGATCACGGACGCGGTCTCCGCGATTGCGGCCGATGTGGCCGCCGGCAAGTTGAAGCCCGGCGCCATTACCGAGCGGACCATACAGAAGTACCTCGACGAGCCCGACCTGCCTGATGTTGACCTCTTCCTCCGCAGCTCAGGGGAGCAGCGGCTGTCCAACTTCCTGCTCTGGCAGTCGGCCTACGCGGAGTTCGTTTTCATGGATACATTGTGGCCGGATGTGGACAGGCGGACCCTTTGGGCCGCCGTCGAGGAATATGCCAGGCGGGACCGCCGGTACGGTGGCGCCGTGGATGCCGCCGCTGCTCCGGCCCCTCCGGCAACTGCCCAGGCGGCTCAGCCTCGTCCGTAGGCCCGCAACCAGCGGCCCAGCCGCCGGTAGGCATCGGCCCGGATGGGTTGGGGTGAGAGGAAGACGTCGTGCAGGGCCCCGTCGATCCGTTCCACGGTCACGGTGCGGCCCAGGGTAAGTGCCCGGGCACTGATGGTATTGACGTCCAGGACGGCGTCGGTGCGCCGCATTTCCTCTGACCAGAGGAGCCCATTCGCGCTGCCCTTAGAGAGCAGGACCAGAACCGGAGCCTCAATCTCCAGGCCGCGCGCCACCTTCGCCTGCCCGGCGAGGACTGCCCTCAGCCATCCGGCGCGCACCGGAAAGGCCATACGGGGGCGGTAGCGCTCATCAAGCGGCCACTCGCCGTCGGCCGCACTGCTGATGGTCCGCCAATAGTGGCCGCGCTCCGGCAGCCGGAGGACTGCCTGGGGGCGGAAACGGGCCACCGGGCGCACCATGCTGGACGCGGCCCGCCGCACCAGCGAACTGCCGTGCATCTCCAGCCACGGACTGTTGAGGACCAGCAGCGAAACCGCCTCCGGATGGCGGGTGGTCCACAGTGCCGCCACCAGCCCTCCGGTGGAATGGCCCATCAGGGCCACGGGCCCTGGGGCGCCGGCCTCCCGGATAATGCGGAACGCTTCTTCGATTTCAGCGTCATAGGCGGCCAGGTCGGCCACATAGCCGCCCGGCGATTCCGGCCGCAGGCTTCGTCCATGGTTGTGCATGTCCAGCGCATAGAAGTCGTAACCGGCGGACGCCCAGAACAGCGCCAGGTCAACGTTGAAGAAGTAATCGCTCCAGCCGTGCAGGAAGAGAACGGCCCGCCGGCCGCCGCCGGCAGTGTCCCTTGCCGCGGACGGCCGGAGCCGTACCAGAGTTGCCGTCCGTTCAACCCCGTCAGGTCCGGCGGCCGCGAAGGAGTGCGACTCGAAGTCGCCGCCCAGGATGTCCTGCTGCCACTGCATGCCCTCATGCTAAACCGGCACGGGGCCCGCGCCGGTCCGGTGCGGGCTTCTTCGTTTTGGTATGGCGCGCCATGAGACGGGAAACTGGAGGCATGCGCGTTTATCCCACTTTCTTCAGGCTGGCCTTTTCATGGATGGACGCCGAGCGCGCCCACAAGATCGGATTCAAGGGGATCAGGCTCGCGCATGCTTCCGGTACGGGGAAGGTCCTGCGGAAACTGACGGCGCCGGCGCCGTCGCTCCAGACCACCGCCTTCGGCGTCACCTTTCCGTCGCCGTTCGGGCTTGCTGCCGGATTCGACAAGGAAGGGCACGGCATCGAGGCCCTTACCGAGCTTGGGTTCGGGCACATCGAAGTAGGCACCATCACCGGCCAGGCCCAGCCCGGCAACGAAAAGCCGCGGTTGTTCCGCCTGGTGCAGGACCGTGCCGTCATCAACCGGATGGGATTCAACAACGACGGCGCATCCGCCGTTGCGCCCCGGCTCAAGGCAGCGCGCGCCGCGCTTCAGCGCCGGTACCCGGCCGTCAGGCCCGTCATCGGGGTCAACATCGGCAAAACCAAGGTGGTGGAGCTGGCTGATGCCGTTGACGACTACCTGGTCAGCGCCCGCAGCCTGGCACCCGCAGCCGATTACTTGGTGGTGAACGTCAGCTCACCCAATACGCCGGGCCTCCGGCTGCTCCAGGACGTTGAGACGCTCCGGCCGCTCCTGACCGCCGTGGGACAGGAAGCCGACCGGGCCGCAGGCCGGCACGTGCCCCTGCTGGTCAAGATTGCCCCGGACCTCAGCGATGAGGATATCGACGACGTCGCGCGCCTTGCCCTGGACCTGAAACTTGACGGCATCATCGCCACCAACACCACCATTGCCCGTTCGGGACTGTCTTCGCCGGCGGAAGAGGTGGCGAAATGCGGGGCCGGCGGGCTGTCCGGCGCTCCGCTGAAGGAGCGTTCCCTTGAGGTGCTGGAGAGGCTGAGGAGCGCCACCGGCGGCGCCCTGGCCCTGGTCTCGGTTGGCGGCGTGGAGTCGGCCCACGACGTCCAGGCGAGGCTCGACGCCGGTGCGACCCTGGTGCAGGGGTATACCGCGTTCCTCTACGAAGGACCGTTCTGGGCGGCGCGGATCAACAAGCAGTTGGCAAAGAACCGCCGCCCCTGAAAACCTGTTAAACAGGCAAGCCCCGGCGGTATGCCGCCGGGGCTTGCCTGTTTGAAGTCGTTGCCAGGTTCAGGCAGGGTACTGTCCGCGCTGGACCTGGGGCTTGGGCAGCCGCAGTTTCCGGAACTGGAGGGAGCGCATGGAGCCGTACCAAACCGTGCCCCTCTCCACCTCACCGAACTTCTCCGCCAGACGCTTGCGGAGCTTGCGGGAGAGGATGAAGACGTCGACGAAGACTGCCAGGAACATGACCCAGAAAGCTCCCAGGACGTAGATCATCATGTCGCTGGAGGCCGGAACCACAAGGGAAACCAGCACGAAGACCAGGGCACCGAACATCAGGTACTCGCCAAGGTTGAAGCGGGCATCCACAAAGTCGCGGGCAAACCGCTTCTGCGGGCCCTTGTCGCGCAGGGGCAGGAATTTCTCGTCGCCGGTGTCCAGGGCACGCCGCATCTTCAGCCGCTGTTCCTGGACGGCCTGGCGCTCGGCAGCCTTGGATGCCTTGCGGTCCTCCGGCACCAGCGGGCGCTTGCGGGCAGCTTCCTGGGCCTTCCGGGTGGGGGTAGGCGCGCCCTTGCCCGCCGCACTGTTTTGCCGCGCTGCCGCTTCCGCTGCCTGCTGGTCTACTGTTTCCTGCGCCGTGGGCGCTTCTTTTCTACGTCCGAACACCTGAACAGAATACCTTGCAGCAGCCGGCGCGATGCCTGCTTCCGCGTCTGCCCAGGCGGGCAGCGGAATGTGACGGGGGTAATGTTTTGGCCATGACTTCATCACCGGCGGCCACCCCGCACAGCCCCACCGGCACAACAGGACCGGGCCCTGAGGTTTCCGGCAGGACGGAAGATCTCCGTTCGGCGGTAGACCGTGCGTTCGACCAGACACTGGCACGGCTCAAGGAGCTCGTCGCCATCCCGGGCATCGCCTGGCCCAGTTTCGACCGCACGCCCCTGGAGCGCAGCGCCGAAACAGTCGCGGAGCTCCTCCGGGGCGCCGGGATCGAAGAAGTGCACGTTCTGTCCGTCAACAAGGCGGACGGCACGCCCGGCGGTCCGGCCGTCGTCGCCCGCCGTCCTGCCGCTGAAGGACAACCGACCGTCCTCCTGTATGCGCACCACGACGTCCAGCCAGTGGGCGACGAGGCGCTGTGGGAAACAGAGCCTTTTGCCGCCGTCGAGAAAAACGGCCGCCTCTACGGGCGCGGCGCCGCTGACGACAAAGCCGGCATCATGGCCCACATTGCTGCCTACATGGCTCTTTCGGAAGTCCTTGCCGACTCCCTGGGACTGGGAATCACCTTCTTCATCGAAGGGGAGGAAGAAGCGGGGTCGCCCACGTTCCGCACATTCCTGGAGGCCAACCGCGAGCTCTTGCGGGCGGACGTTATTGTGGTGGCCGATTCCAGCAACTGGAAAGTCGGCGTACCTGCCCTGACCACAAGCCTGCGGGGGCTGGTGGACGGAACGATTGAGGTGCAGGTCCTTGACCATGCGGTGCATTCCGGGATGTACGGGGGCCCGGTCCTGGATGCACCCACCCTCTTGTCCCGCCTGATTGCCACCCTCCACGACGCCGACGGCAACGTGGCCATCGAGGGCCTGGTGGCCAGCGACACGGTGACGGTCGACATCCCGGAGGCGGATTACCGTACGGATGCATCCGTGATCGACGGCGTCCGGCTGGCAGGAACGGGAAGCATCGCATCGCGGCTGTGGACCAAGCCGGCCTTGTCGATCATCGGCTTCGACGCACCCGCCGTGGACGTCGCCTCCAACACCCTCATCCCGCGCGCGCGGGCGAAGTTCAGCCTGCGGCTGGCTCCGGGGCAGGTCCCCGCCGAGGCCATGGAGGCGGTCCGCCGGCACGTGGAGGCCCACGCCCCATTTGGCGCAAAGGTCGTCTTCACCCCGGGGGAGGCGGGGAACCCGTTCCGGACCGACACCTCCTCCACCGCGGCAACGGTTGCCATGTGGGCCCTGGGTGAGGCGTGGGGAGTTCCTGCCGTTGAAACGGGGATCGGCGGTTCCATCCCCTTCATTGCCGACCTGACGGATGTGTACCCAAGTGCGCAGATCCTGGTGACCGGCGTGGAGGACCCCGATTCGAGGGCGCACAGCGCCAACGAATCCCTGCACATCGGTGACTTCCGCAACGCCATCCTGGCCGAGGCCCTCATGCTCACGCGGCTGAACAGTGAAGGCGTTACGGCCGGCGGGTAGGGATCCTGCATCGCGAAGTCCGGGCAGCGGAATGCCAGGGAACAACCGGCGTGCTTTGACGGTTACGCCAGGAGTTAGAGCTACAGGACTGCCGCGCGTAGCATGTAGCTATAGCCCATACCGTATTTGTAGGGGCAGGCGCCGTTACGGCGACGCCGCCAGACCGTCCTAAGAAGGTAGGCCAATGAGCACCGCAACCAACGAAAACAGCACCGCCGCCACCAGCGTGGCCAGCGACGAACTGCCCGTTCACGAGGTCAACCTGACCGACGTCGCTGCAGGCAAGGTCCGCAGCCTCCTGGAGCAGGAAGGCCGAACCGACCTGCGTCTGCGCGTGGCCGTGCAGCCCGGCGGATGCTCGGGGCTGATTTATCAGCTCTACTTCGACGAACGGCTCCTTGATGGTGACGCTGTCCGCGACTACGACGGCGTCGAGGTTGTCGTCGACAAGATGAGCGTGCCGTACCTGAGCGGCGCCAGCATCGACTTCGAAGACACCATCTCGAAGCAGGGCTTCACCATCGACAATCCGAACGCCGGCGGGTCCTGCGCCTGCGGCGATTCGTTCCACTAAGCCGGTTATTTCGCCTGATGTCCGCGCCGGGTTTCCTGCCGTCCAAAACGGCACGGGGGCTCGGCGCCGACATGTGGGCGAAACGCCCGGCGGAGCGGTAAGCTCTACACCGAGTAGTAAAACTTTTTTGTGCCCGGAGCGCCGATGGCTGCCCGGACAACAGCAACAAGTAGGAAGGGCCGTCTGTGAGTTCGCAGAACCGAACCGGCAGCCGACGCAAAACGATCACCACGATCTCAAGCTTGGCTATTGCCGGCGCGTTGGTTTTGACCGGATGTTCGCCAGAGGTAGAGAAAGGGTGGATGCCCACTGAACGTGGCACCACCAGCAACACCGACCGCATCATGGACCTCTGGGTCAACTCATGGATTGCTGCGCTCGTGGTGGGCACCATTACGTGGGGTCTGATCATCTGGTGCCTGATCGCCTACCGCCGCCGCAAGGGCACGGTTGGCTTCCCCCGGCAGACCAGCTTCAACCTTCCGCTGGAAGTTTTCTACCTCACCATCCCGATCTTCATGGTCCTGGTGTTCTTCTACTTCACTGACCGCGACCAGCAGGCGATCGATGACCGTTCGCAGCCAGCCGACGTCGTCGTGGACGTCCGCGGCAAGCAGTGGGCCTGGGACTTCAACTACAAGTCCGGCGACGTGATCCAGGAAGACGTCCATGAGGCCGGGGTCCAGGCCCACCTCACCGGCAACACCATCGACAAGGAACAGCTCCCCACCCTGTACCTGCCGGTTAACAAGTCTGTTGACCTTGAACTCAACGCCCGCGATGTCATCCACTCCTTCTGGGTTCCCGCCTTCCTGCAGAAGCGCGACATGATTCCCGGCAAGACCAACTACATCCGGTTCACCCCCACTAAAGAGGGCACCTACGACGGCAAGTGTGCCGAACTCTGCGGCGAGTACCACTCCGAAATGCTGTTCCGCGTCAAGGTGGTGTCGGAATCCGAATTCCAGGCCCACATGGACCAGCTCAAGGCTGAAGGCAACACCGGCCTGCTCGGCGTGGAGTACGACCGCAACCCGAACCTGAACGAAAATAAGTAAGGGGAGCGACGTGGCTACGTACACCCAATCCGCACCCACGGGAGTCCTGACGGCTCCCGTGGTACCAAAATCCAAGGGGCGCATCGTCGTCAACTGGATTACCTCCACCGACCACAAGACCATCGGGTACATGTACCTGATCGCGTCCTTCGTGTTCTTCTGCCTGGGCGGCGTGATGGCGCTGCTGATCCGCGCCGAGCTGTTCGAGCCCGGCATGCAGATCCTGCAGACCAAGGAACAGTACAACCAGCTGTTCACCATGCACGGGACCGTCATGCTGCTGATGTTCGCCACCCCGCTGTTCGCCGGGTTCGCCAACGTCATCATGCCGCTGCAGATCGGCGCCCCGGATGTGGCGTTCCCCCGCCTGAACGCGCTGGCCTTCTGGTTCTTCCTGTTCGGCTCCACCATCGCGGTGTCCGGGTTCATCACGCCCCAGGGTGCCGCCTCGTTCGGCTGGTTCGCCTACGCGCCGCTGTCCAACACCACCTTCACCCCCGGCATCGGTGGCGACCTGTGGGTCTTCGGCCTGGCGCTGTCCGGCTTCGGCACCATCCTCGGTGCGGTCAACTTCATCACCACCATCATCTGCATGCGTGCTCCGGGCATGACCATGTGGCGGATGCCCATCTTCACGTGGAACACCCTGATCACCGCCATCCTGGTGCTGATGGCGTTCCCGCCGCTGGCCGCCGCCCTGTTCGCGCTCGGCGCGGACCGGAAGTTCGGTGCCCACATTTTCGATCCGGAGAACGGCGGCGCCGTCCTCTGGCAGCACCTGTTCTGGTTCTTCGGCCACCCCGAGGTGTACATCATCGCGCTGCCGTTCTTCGGCATCGTGTCCGAGATCTTCCCGGTCTTCAGCCGCAAACCGATCTTCGGCTACAAGGGCCTCGTCTACGCCACCATCGCCATTGCTGCCCTCTCGGTGACGGTGTGGGCACACCACATGTACGTCACGGGCTCCGTCCTGCTGCCGTTCTTCTCGTTCATGACCATGCTCATCGCGGTGCCCACCGGCGTGAAGTTCTTCAACTGGATCGGCACCATGTGGCGCGGCTCGCTGACTTTCGAGACGCCCATGCTCTGGAGCATCGGCTTCATGATCACCTTCCTCTTCGGCGGCCTGACCGGCATCATCCTGGCCTCCCCGCCGCTGGACTTCCACGTCTCGGACTCCTACTTCGTGGTGGCCCACTTCCACTACGTGGTGTTCGGCACTGTGGTGTTCGCCATGTTCGCCGGGTTCTACTTCTGGTGGCCCAAGTGGACCGGCAAGATGCTCAACGAACGCCTGGGCAAGATCCACTTCTGGCTTCTGTTCCTTGGCTTCCACGGCACCTTCCTGATCCAGCACTGGCTCGGCGTCGAGGGCATGCCCCGCCGCTACGCCGACTACCTCGTGGAGGACAACTTCACCTGGATGAACCAGTTCTCCACCGTGGCCTCCTTCGTCCTCGGTGCGTCCCTGATCCCGTTCTTCTGGAACGTCTACATCACCTGGCGCAATGCTGAGAAGGTCCAGGTTGATGATCCGTGGGGCTTTGGTGCTTCGCTCGAGTGGGCCACGTCCTGCCCGCCGCCGCGCCACAACTTCACGTCCCTGCCCCGGATCCGTTCGGAGCGTCCCGCCCTGGACCTGCACCACCCGGAACTGCGCCAGGTCCACACCGTTGAGTCGCCGGCACCCGCAGCATCGGTTCTCGGCAACGCCGACCAGAAGGACACCGCACAGTGAAAATCGAATCCTGGATCTTTGGCTCTGGAGTCTTCTTCTTCGTCCCCGTCGCTCTGGTCTACGGTTTCCTGACCAACTGGGGTGAGTGGGTGGGCATCCTGGGCATCCTGCTCGTCGGCGGCCTCGCCGGCATGATCGGGGCCTACCTCGGTTTCACCGGCAAGCGCGTGGGCCTCCGTCCCGAGGACCGCAGTGACGCTGAAATCCACGAAGGCGCCGGCGAGCAGGGGCACTTCAGCCCCTGGAGCTGGTGGCCGCTGGTTCTGGGCATCGCCTGCGCCACCGGCTTCCTGGGCCTGGCAGTAGGTGCCTGGATCATCTTCATCGCAGGCGGCCTCGCCCTCGTGGCCCTTGTGGGCTGGGTATACGAGTACAGCCGCGGCGACCACGCACACTAGGCAAGCAAAAGAATAACGACGTCGGGCCCCACCAGATTGGTGGGGCCCGACGTCGTTATATGCCGTCCCAGGCCTTCTAAGCGGCGCCCTGCGACTCCAAGAGTTCGCGGAGCTGCCGGAGGACCTCCTCAGCCTTCTCCCGGCCCTGGACGCCTTCCAGCCCGTTCTCCATGATGGACAGCTCCACTTCACATCCCTGTGGGAAGTCAGCTGACATTACCTGAAGCAGCGAACGTGCATCCACCCTGCCGGCGCCGGCCTTGCTGATGGTGACCGGGAGGCCCGTGTCGGTAACGGCCCGGACGAATACCGCGGCAGGTCGTGCATGCAGGCCCACCGGCGCTGCCACCACGGCTTTCATTGTTGGCAAAGGGACTCCTTTTCAAAAGACGGCCCCCTCCGTCATTGGCAAATTTCCAGACCAAATATAGCTGCCGTAACGGCTCCGGGCCGAAAGGGACAGGCGGTCCGGCAACTGGTCTAGACCGAACTAAAATTGAGGGGACACTCAACGGCAGGAGAACGATCATGGCAGCTGGCGCCGCCGCAATCACGGGGGAAATAGACCGCACCAGCGGAACGGCCATTTACGTCCAGCTTCGCGAGATCCTCCGTGCCTACATCGCACAGTCGTGCCCGCCGGGCTCGGCCCTGCCATCGGAACGGGACCTGGCCGAGCGATTTGGGCTGGCACGAATGACGGTACGGCAGGCAATCGATGCCTTGGTAGGGGAGGAGGTCATCGAACGGGTGGTGGGCCTGGGGACATTCGTCCGCCGGCCGAAACTCGACCTGCAGGTCAAGCTCACGTCCTATAGCGAAGAGATGCAGCGGCGCGGCATGGTGCCGGCCGCGAAGGTGCTCAGTTTCGAACAGATTGCCGCCAGCGCCTTCCTGGCCCGCGAGCTGCAGCTGGATGAGGGGACACCGCTGGTCCGCTTCCGCCGGCTGCTCCTTGCAGACGGGGAGCCCATGAGCGTGGACGAGAACTTCATCCCGGCGCATCGCGTCCCGGGCCTGCTCGACGGCGAACCGCCCACGTCGCTGTACAACGTCCTCAGCGAGCAGTACGGGCTGGTTATGGAGTGGGGCGAGGACATGATCGAGGCGACTGCGGCCTCACCCTCCACGGCCCGCCTGCTCAACGTCGAGGTGGGGGCGCCTTTGCTGAAGATCCAGCGGCACGCGTTTGTAGCCAGGGCAATGGTCGACTACTCGGTGTCCTACTACAGGGCAGACCGGTACAAGCTGTGGGTGCCTCTGCAGCGGCCGGGAGCCAGGCGGGCGCGCAACCACTAAGCGATCCGCCCGCCGGCCGCCCTTCCAGTGGCCGGGATCTGCTCAGGTCCCTTGCGGGGTGGGGCAGGCAACAGGCGCGGGAACAGGAAAGGCCCGATCCATGTGGATCGGGCCTTTCCTGTTGCGAGCTGAAGCCTAGTGCGTCAGGCTCCTGCTGCCTTCTGCCGCTTCAACAGCCTCGTGGCCGTGGCCGTGTGCAGCCTCAAGCTCAGCAGGCGTAGCGGGAGCTACGCGGTCCTCAAAGAACCAGCGGGAGAGGAACGCGCGGCGCTTTTCCTTGCGGGTGACGACACCGTGCTCGTTGGGGACGGCCGGGAGGACCTGAGGCGACTCAAAACCAACCAGCTTGTAGCGCTTGTACTCGTCCAGCGGAGCGTGCACCTCGATGAACTCGCCATGCGGGAGCCGCACGATGCGGCCCGTCTCACGGCCGTGAAGAGCAATTTCACGGTCCTTGCGCTGCAGCGCAAGGGCCACGCGCTTGGTCACGACGAACGCGATGACCGGGCCGATGAAGAACAGTGCGCGCAGCCAGTAGGTGACGTCATTCAACGACACACCAAAGTGTGTTGCGATGAGGTCGGAACCGGCAGCTGCCCACATGACGCAGTACCAGACGAAGCCTGCCATGCCGATGGCGGTACGGGTGGGGGCGTTCCTCGGACGGTCCAGGACGTGGTGTTCACGGTCGTCCTTGGTCACCCAGCGCTCGATCCACGGGTACATGAACATAACGGTGAACAGGATTCCCGCCGGTACCAGGGCCGGCAGCAGGACGTTGAACGTGAACACGTGTCCGAAGAACACCTGCTCAACGTGCCAGTTGCCGAAAGTGCCCGGCATCAGACGCAGTGCGCCGTCAACAAAGCCGATGTACCAGTCAGGCTGGGTGCCTGCGGACACGGGGGATGGGTCGTACGGGCCGTAGTTCCAGATCGGGTTGATGGTGAAGAACGCCGCCATCAAAGCGATCACACCGAAAACGATGAAGAAGAATCCGCCGGCCTTGGCTGCGTAGACAGGACCGAGGGGGTAACCGACCACGTTGTTGTCGTTGCGGCCGGGGCCGGGGTACTGCGTGTGCTTGTGGACGACAACCATGAACAGGTGCACCACGATCATCAGCAGGATCAGCGCCGGCACCAGCAGGATGTGCAGCATGTACAGGCGGCTGATGATGGCGGTACCAGGGAACTCCCCGCCGAACAGGAAGAACGAGATGTACGTTCCGATGACCGGGATGGACTTGATGACACCGTCGATGATGCGGAGGCCGTTGCCGGACAGCAGGTCGTCCGGAAGCGAGTAGCCGGTGAAGCCGGCCGCCATGGCCAGGATCAGCAGGACACAGCCCACAACCCAGTTCATCTCACGCGGACGCCGGAATGCACCGGTGAAGAACACCCTCAGCATGTGGACAGCGATCGATGCAACGAACAGCAGTGCTGCCCAGTGGTGCACCTGGCGCATGAAGAGTCCGCCGCGAATGTCGAAGGAGATGTTCAGCGAGGAGCTGTACGCCACCGACATCTCCACGCCCTTCAGGGGGACGTAACCGCCGTCGTAGTGGGTCTCCGCCATTGAAGGATCGAAGAAAAACGTCAGGAAGGTGCCCGACAGAAGCAGGATGACGAAGGAGTACAGCGCCACTTCACCGAACATGAACGACCAGTGGTCCGGGAAGACCTTGCGGCCGAACTCGCGGAGGATCCCGGAGCCGCCGACGCGCGCGTCGACGAAGTCGGTGATCCGGCCTGTCTTGGTTTTGGCGACGAAAGCCGGCTCAGCTGTTGATGCTGCGCTCATGCGAATCACGCTCCCAGTAACTTGGTCCTACGGGTTCATGGAAGTCGCTGGTAGCGACCAGGTAGCCCTCGTCGTCAACTGCGATGGGCAGCTGGGGGAGAGGACGGCTGGCGGGGCCGAAGATCACCTTGCACTCTTGAGTGAGGTCAAAGGTGGACTGGTGGCACGGGCACAGCAGGTGGTGCGTCTGCTGCTCGTACAGAGCAACGGGGCAACCAACGTGGGTGCAGATCTTCGAGTAGGCAACGATGCCGTTGTAGCCCCACTCTTCGCGGCCCGCGGACGGGTTCAGCGATGCGGGATCAAGGCGCATGAGCAGCACAACGGCCTTTGCCTTTTCGTTGAGCTTGCCTTCTTCGAGTTCGTTCAGGCCTTCCGGGATGACGTGGAAGGCAGAACCGATGGTGACGTCCGAGGCCTTGATGGGAGTTCCGTCAGGGTCACGGGTCAGGCGCTTGCGCTTTCCGTCCTGGGGAGCCCACATGGTGTGTGCGAGCTTGTCGTCCGGACGGGGTCCGAGGTCACCGAAGATGGCGACGGCGGGAAGCGGGGCAAGCGCCACAGCACCGAGCAGGGTGTTGCGGATCAGCGGGCGGCGCTTGATGCCGGTCTCTTCCACGATGTCATCGACGATGCGGACAGCGGCCTGGCGGTCCTCTTCGTAGCGGATCGCGTGGCGTTCCTCGGAGACTTCGTGATCGGGCATCAGGGCCTTGGCCCAGTGCACGATGCCGGTACCGATACCCAGCATGGCGAAGGCAGTGCCTACGCCGAGCAGGGCGTTCTGGAGCCGGATGGTGGCGATGCTGGAGTCATCACCCAGATCAATGGCGAAGTACGCCACCAGGAAGATCAGGGTTCCAACAACAGAAATGCCAAATAGTAAGGCGACCTGCCGTTCTGCCCGCTTTGCGGCCTTCGGGTCCGTGTCAGCCAGGCGCAAACGATGCGGGGGAATTCCAGGATCCTGGAACTTCTCCACCTCATTCTGACCAGCCGTAGCTACGGTGCCCGAGTGGTTCGGACTGCCGTCACTATGGTTGCCCATAATTCGCCTCATCCTTCTCTCGTCCCGGCGTTTGCCGGGTTAGTTTCTAATTTCAAGCTGCTGACTGGGCAGCAGAAGTTGTGTGTTTCCCGCGGGAAAGTCAGGACGTCCTGGAGGTCAGCCAGATGGTGAAGGCGATGATGACGCCGAGGCCGGCCACCCATACGAACAGGCCTTCAGCAACGGGGCCGAGGGAGCCGAGGTCGGCGCCGCCCGGGGAGCCGGTGGTTTCGATCTGCTTCAGGAAGGTGATGATGTCCTTCTTGCCCTCGGGGGTGATGTTGGCGTCGTTGAACACCGGCATGTTCTGCGGGCCGGTGGCCATGGCCTCGTAGATGTGCTTGCCGGATACGTCCGCCAGGGCGGGTGCGAACTTGCCCCGGGTCAGTGCGCCACCGGCAGCGGCGGCGTTGTGGCACATGGCGCAGTTGGTCCGGAAGAGTTCGCCACCGGCAGCAGCGTCGCCGCCACCGTTTGTCAGGTCCTCTTCAGGAATCGCCGGGCCGGCTCCAAGGGAAGCGACGTAGGCTGCAAGCTGGTGGGTCTGCTCATCGTTAAACTGGACCGGCTTCTTCAGGGCCTGGGGGCCGTTCATCTGCATCGGCATGCGGCCGGTGCCCACCTGGAAGTCGACAGCAGCGGCACCGACACCCACCAGCGAGGGGCCATCCTTGGACCCACTGGCACCCATGCCGTGGCAGGTGGCGCAGTTGGCCGCGAAGAGCTTGCCGCCCTCTTCCGCGTCATTCGCGCTGAAGGTGGTGGTGGAAGCTTTGGCCTCGTTGACGGTGGTTGCCACGGCGTACAGCCCACCAGTGAGGAGGAGCCCCATCAGAAGCAGCGCTACAGCTGCAAGTGGGTGACGCCGCTTTTGTGAGAGTGCCTTCACGTGGTGGTTCCTTTATTCGATCCTGCGCCGGCTCCGGGAGCCGCTACCTGAAATTCTGCCTCTTGTAGAAAAAGAATCAAAGCTGGCTACTTGAGTACGTAGATGACCAGGAAGAGGCCGATCCACACGACGTCAACGAAGTGCCAATAGTAAGAGGTGACAATCGCGGACGTTGCTTCAAAGTGTCCGAACTTCTTCGCCGCAAAGGACCGGCCCATGATGAGCAGGAAGGCGATCAGGCCGCCGATGACGTGGAGGCCGTGGAAGCCGGTGGTCATGTAGAAGGCAGAGCCGTAGGCGTTGGAGGAGAGCGAGACATGCTCGGAAACCAGCATCGCGTATTCAGTGGTCTGGCCGGCAACGAAGAACGCACCCATGATGAACGTCAGGGTGAACCATTCGTTCATTCCCCAACGGGCGAACGAAAGGGCACCCCCGGTACGCCGGGGCTGCAGGCGCTCTGCAGCGAAGACGCCCATCTGGCAAGTAAAGGAACTGGCCACAAGGACGATCGTGTTGACGAGCGCAAAGGGGAAGTTGAGCTTGGCTGTCTCTTCAGCCCACATCTCACCACTCGTGGAGCGGAGCGTGAAGTACATGGCGAAAAGACCGGCGAAGAACATCAACTCGCTGGACAGCCACACAACGGTTCCGACAGAAACCATGTTGGGGCGGTTCAGCGTGGGGTGCGCCGGGGTACTGGGGGCATGGGTCGCAGATGTCACATAGACATTATGTCTGTAAAAGTCCGTGCTGCCCAACGCAAACCGCCTTTTCGGAGGACTTTTTCTACAAAGACGCGAAATTGCCCGGAAAAGTTCCGGCAGCCGTTCACATTGGTCAGCGCCTGCCATCGGTCGATAGCATCAGCAGGTGACTTCACAGGCAACTGCAGCGTCCGGCAACACCTGGCCCCGGCTGATTTCGGCACTGATTAAAGGCAATGACCTCACGGCGGAGAACACGTCCTGGGCCATGGATACCATCATGTCCGGCGAAGCCACGCCCGCCCAGATCGCCGGATTCCTGGTGGCCCTCAGCGCCAAGGGTGAAACCGTGGATGAGCTTTCCGGCCTCGTCGAGGCAATGCTTGCCCATGCCAATCCGGTGGAAATTTCCGGGGAGAAACTGGACATCGTTGGCACTGGAGGTGACCAACTTAACACCGTGAACATCTCCACCATGGCCGCCCTTGTCGCTGCCGGCGCCGGCGCGAAGGTGGTGAAGCACGGCAACCGGGCCGCGTCGTCGTCGTCTGGATCCGCGGACGTGCTCGAAGCGCTGGGCGTCCGTCTTGACCTGTCCATAAGCCAGGTGGCCCGGAACGCCGAACAGGCGGGCATCACGTTCTGTTTTGCTCAGGTGTTCCACCCGTCATTCCGCCACACCGCCGTGCCCCGCCGCGAACTGGCCATCCCCACGGCATTCAATTTCCTGGGTCCGCTCACCAACCCTGCCAACGTGCAGGCGTCTGCCGTGGGCGTCGCCAATGCGCGAATGGCCCCGCTCGTTGCGGGAGTCCTGGCGCGGCGGGGGAGCAGGGGACTGGTCTTCCGTGGCAATGACGGCCTCGATGAATTGACCACCACGGGTCCTTCCACCGTTTGGGAGATCCGTGACGGTGCAGTTAACGAGTTGGTGTTCTCCCCGCAGGACCTTGGCATCAGCCTGGCCACGGTCGAACAGCTTCGCGGCGGTGATGCAGCCGCGAACGCAGGCGTAGTCCGTGACGTGCTGGCCGGCAAGGAAGGCCCGGCCCGCGACGCCGTCCTGGTCAATGCAGCGGCAGGCCTGGTTGCCTTCGACCTTAAAGCAGAGGGCCCGTTCCTGGCGCGGATGCAAAGGGCCTTCGCAAGGGCGGCCCAATCAGTCGACTCCGGTGCCGCCGCCGCCGTCCTGGACCGTTGGGTCTCCCTGTCCCGCGCCTGAGGCCGGGCGCGCCGCGTTACTGCTCGAAACCCAGGGAAAAGGCTGCATCCAGGTCGTGCTGTGAGTATGCGCGGAATGCGATGTGGGTGGTTGTGTGGACCACGGCGGGGACTTTGGAGAGCCGGTCGGCGATGACGTCCGCCAAGTCCTCGTGCCGGTGTACCCGCGCTACCGCAATCAGGTCCCATTCCCCGGTGACGGAGTAGACCTCGCTGATGCCTTCAATGGCGGAGATTTCCTCCGCGGTCTCGGGGATGCGGGCGGCGTCAGTCTTGATCAGAACAAATGCGGTAACCACGTTTGTACCCCTTCAATCAGTTCCGCCGCAGCAAGGGACGGCAGGTTTGTCTCTCCTGCCAGCCTATTACACAGTGGTCCCTTTCCCGGAAGCCACCTGCCGGTTGCCCTCCGTTACCGGCTGCGGAGCCGGACGGCGACGGCCAGCAGGAGCCGGTAGCCCACGAGGAACACGGCCAGGGCTACTGTGGCCACGATGACGAAGGGTAGGACTACCGTCTGGGCGGTAAGTGCCCGGAGGAGCATGCCGACGATCAGGCTGCCAAGCCATACGGGAACTCCGGCATGGAGAACCGACAAGGGACGGCGCCAGGCCCGGGAAGCGGCCCATCCCGCTGCTGCCCCTGCAAGGAAGGGCCAGGCAGTCAGCAGCACACCCAGGATGGGCTCCTCCCGGTGATGCGCGTCGCGGCCTATGGCGGCAAAGGCAAGGATCAACACGACATCGGCCACTGCGGCTGCCAGCATCGTCTTTCCGGAAGCCGCTGCCGCCGCCTTCGTTTTCAAGGAGCTCATGGTTTCGAGCTTAGCCGCCCATTCAGTGTGCCCACGGACCTGGTTCGCCGCGGCCATTCACTGTCCAGGCACGCTGTTGCCGTAGCCGGCATCGCATTTGCCGTCGTGAATGACGCCGTGGCCTGAAGCTACCGGGTAATGGTCCCTGGGGTTGAAGATGGCTGTACTGACGCCTGTCGCTTTCCGGGCGCACTTTCGCACGAAGGACTGGGATTCGTACCTGCCGCCAATCCACATATCGATCCACTGTTTTGCATTGCCGTATTTCTCCGCCCCTGTATGGCAGGGGCCTTCCTCGGGTTCGGGCCCGTCCCCGCAGGTATCCTCCACAATGAAGTAGCGGCGGACGTCCGGGAGGTAGATTCGGGTGCCTGCAGGAATGTCAAGAACGTCCTGCCCGGTCGCGCGGGAATGCCCGACGGCGATGGTCACCGGATCAGCGTAGGTCCCCGCGCCGCCGGCTGCTTGGTGCAGGACGGGATGGCTGATCTTGGTGGACCCGGGAGGCGTGTTGTCGAACCAGGTATAGGCCGTGACATAGACGTCCGTCTTTATGGACTCCTCCGGGCGGCTGGGCGGAATCCCGGTGCATGCGTTGGCTGCGAGCGCAACGCAGACAGTAGCTGCCGCAGTCAGGGCACGCCCGCCCATTCGCCGCCTCCCGGTTTTGCCGGCAATCTGACTGGAAAGATTAAAAGTCTCCCATCGCACCATGGTCAACTGCTGTCCGTGAAGCCGCGGCTGAGTTCATTGGCAAAGTCGCCGGTGTCCTGGTCAATACCGCTGCAGTGGCTGGAGGGGCGTTGCCACTCCTCCTGAATGGTGCAGCCGGTGTCCCGGTTAATCGACCACAGGGAGAGGCGGCCTACTCCGTGTTCGACGGCGAAGCTGTTTAGCCCGGCGGCGTCGTCAAGCGTGAACGTGTTGCCGCGGACATCATTGTCTCCAATCATGGGAGTGAGTCCGATTCTCCTCCATGTCTGTGCGGAATCTGCCGGCATACCTGCCTGCGAGTACAACTGTTGCAGCGTCTGATGGGTGGCCTCAGCTGCCTGCCGGGATGCGGCCAGCATGCTCACTCCGTTCTCGAGCGGCCCGAAGTTCATGGTCATGATGTTGATCCCTGCCACGTCGACTCCGGCGGCAAGCATCGCCTCCACACTGTTCTTCCCGTCGCTGTCCAGGCCGCTCCTTGTGACAGGCAGCGTCAGCCAGACCTGCAGGGGCTGTCCGTCCGGACGTCCTGCCTGTAGCCGGGAAACCGCCTCTGCCCGCAACCGCATGGCGGAAGGTTCAGCCGAGGATCCTTCAACATCCAGGTCGAGCACGTCCAGCCCATACCGGCTGATGACAGTCCCGTAGGCGTCCGCAAGCGCTGCTGCATCGTGGCAGGCTATTGACAAGTCCTGGCCCCGTTGGCCGCCGAATGAGACGGCAACGTCGTTGCCGTCCGCCCGGAACTGCCGTATCTGCGCGTCGAGATGCAACTTATTGCCGGCCTCCTCAAGGCTGTAATGTTCCGCCCCAGGAAGGGGCGCATGGTTCGTCTGGATCGGCTGTAATGAAGGCGAGCACCATGGTGGCCTTGCCGGAGGCCGCATATCGCAGTTCCGGCCGTGGGGGGAGGGTGACGTCAAAGTAGCCCCCGAACCATCCCGCCGTGGGTTGGTCCGGCGTTGTTCCAGCTTCGGCACGCTGGCCGTCCGTCCCGGCAATGCTGCAGCTGCCAAGGGTGAAGACGGCCAGGAGAAGGACGGGATGCCAGCATTTTAAAGGCAGGAAAGTTTTCACGGCCGGAGGGTCACGGGGCGGTGGGGGAGAGGGGGTGGTGGTCGACGGCGGAAGGTGGCAGTTCGGCGCTGTTGGTTCGCTGGGGTTTGTACCAGCCGACGGCGGATCCCCTCAATGCCCGAATGGCCGCGCCAAATACGACATACGCACGAAGCGGTTCATAGATGAGCCGGTAGATTGGCACGATCAGCAGATGCCATGGACTCTCGCGCACCATGACCACCGCCACGAGGGAGACCACCGTGTGGGTTGCCGTCACGAAGGCGGAAAACAAGGCGATGGCCTGCCATTCACCACGGCTGAGGCTAAGTACGGCCACCGCCGCTGCCAATGGCATGAAGATCAGCGGGACCACCACGGAGACCAGTGCGTAGGGCATGGTCAGCATGCCCAATGCGCCGAACTTCGGGTTAAGCAACATGGACCGGTGTTTATAGAGCGTCTGGATGTTGCCGTAGGTCCACCTCAGTCGCTGCTTAAACAATCCTGACAGCGTGAGCGGCGCCTCGGTCCATGCCACCGCCCGGTTTTCCTGGACGATGCTGTACCCCAACTGTTGGAGGGACAGCGTCAGGTCCGCGTCTTCGGCAAGTGTTGCATCGGAGTATCCGCCGGCTTTCACCAGTGCATCCCTGCGCCACGCCGCGCAGGCACCCGGAACTATCGAGATCGCTCCCATGAGGCCCTCTGCCATCCGGGTGACGCAGATGCCGGACAGATACTCCAGGCTTTGCCAACGGGCAACGAGATTGCGCCGGTTGCCCACTTTCACGTGTCCTGCGACGGCGCCGACTTCCTTGGCTCCGGAGGGTGCCACAAAGTGGCGCGCCAGCATGCGGATGGTCTGGGCTTCGAACAAGGTGTCGCCGTCCAAAGTCACGACGATCTCCCCACGCGACTGCGCTATGCCGTTGTTGCTTGCCGCCGGCTTGCCGCTGTTGGGCTGGGTGTGGACTTTAAGCTGTGGCCAGCCGGCGGCGTAGTTCCTGAGGACGTCAAGGGTGGCGTCCGTGGAACCATCATTGACTGCCACCACTTCAAAGTGCGGGTAATCACTGGCTTTCAGGGCGTCGAGTGTCTTGGCAACCACCGGTTCCTCGTTGTAGACCGGGAGGACCACGCTGACAAAGGGCCAGTCCCTGCTGTCAGGCGGGTCCCATTTCCTCCTCTTCTGCCGGGCATTGTTGGCCAGGGCGAGGACAACGAACAGGAAAGTCAGGACGGTCAACGATCCGATGCCAAACCAGAACAGCCAGTTCATCACCACACTGGGCGTTACCAAATAGGCGGTAAGTGCTCCGAAGGTGAGATTGTCCGGCAGGCCGGCATCAGCGGTGCGTTGCGGGACGAACCCGTCTGGCAGCATGGGTTCCAGGGTGCTGAAGCGATACCCCTGGGCTTTGGCTTTGGGAATGAATTCCTTCAGCATCTCAATTGTGGCCGTCCTGTCCCCACCACCGTCGTGGACCAGCATGACGTGCCCGAGACCGTCGAGGTCAGGAACCGGGACGGAGGTCCCTGGCTCATACTCCCAGTCCCGGGTGTCCAGATCCATGTTGACGTGCAGGTACCCCAGCTGCTGCGCCTGGAGCAGGGCAAGAGTGTTGTTCTCCGGATTGCCTGTGGGGATTCTGAACAGTCTCGAAGCGTAATTGTCCGCCGCCCGGAGCACCCGGTCCTCACCAATAATCTCTTGCCTGTTGTACGCATCGTCATGCGCCCAGAAGTCGATGTGGCTCATGGTGTGGTTGCCTACCATGTGGCCCTCCCGCGCTATCCGACGAAAGATCTCGGGATTTTCGACGACGTTGTCACCTATGGCGAAGAAGGTTGCCGGAACGCCTTCGCGCGACAGGAGGTCCAGGATCTCCGGGGTATAGCGCGGGTCCGGTCCGTCATCGAAGGTCAGCATCAGCGTGTGGTCCGGGGGAAGTCCGTAAGCTTCCACAGCGTAGGGCCTTTTGCCAATGGCTTTAGCTTCCTTCGGCGTCGCCTCACGCCAGACTTCGTTACTGAAGGGGTCCGTCAGCAGGGTGGCGCCATCACGCCGCTCCACAAGCGCGATGCGATGGAAGATTTCGTTGCCCTGCTCGTAGCCGACCTTTGGAATGTTCTTCAGATACTGCTGGGCAAGCAGCCGGCGGGGGTAGTCGGGAGACTGATTCAGCTGGCCCTGCCGCAGGGGAGCGGTGGCGCCGGGCAGTACAGCGCACAGTGCCAGAACAACGGACAGCGCTGCGGCCAGGAGTACGTTCAGGATTCGATACCAGCGCTTTCCGCTGGCATCGAAAAACACGGGTGGCTGGACGTCGGGAAAAAAGGAGGAGACGTTCGTCATGGAGGCCCCTGGGTGGAAAACCTGGAGAACATTTATGCGGGGGAGGAACCCTCGCCTGGGAAGCAGCTGCCGTCCTGCCCACGACGATAGGTTTGCGCCTTCAGGGCGAACACGCGTAGGACGTACCTGATTGCAGTTTTGGGTGGTACTTACCTAAGCCGGTTTCGGGCCCCGCCCGGGCAGCCCCCAAGGTTGAAGGGCTGATAGGTAGCCCCTGGCCGGTGTTCATTGAGGGCACCTGCGGATAAGCCAGCCGGCTTCCCAGCCGAGGTGGTAGCCCGTGCTTCCGTCCCACTCAACGAGGACGTGGGTCACTGTATAAGCGAGGGCTGTGGCGTGGATGGCCCGAACTTTGACAGCTGCCGGTCGCAGCAGGACCACAGGTATTCCGGGGGCTTGCCGAAGCGCCTCCTTGTGCATTTCAGTGCGGCATCCGCCGCAAATGGCGGGGCAAGGCATGCAGGCCTGGCGTCGGGGGAATTCAAGCATGGGGCGTCCTAGGAAGAATCAGGAAAACCGGGCGCCGCCGCCGACTGCTTGAACATGGAAGGGAGCCATAGGAAGCCTTCCATTGCGTGCCCGCAGCAGACCTGTACGGCCTGCCGACATGTCCAAAAGGCTAGATCGCCCTGCGGATGGCGCCATGGGTGGGAGCTACCCAACTTGCAGGGCCGGCTCCCCATTTTCAGGCCCCAGGGGATAGGTATGCAGTAGGGTCGCAGCAGGAAGCCGGGTCAGCCCAGCCATATTGGAGGCACAGTGAACAAGGCCTTGTGGATTTGCAGCCTGCTTGGTGCTGCCTTGGGGATCAGCCTGGGGCTGGCACTGTTCCATACGCCGTTTTGGGGCCTCGCGCTGGGACTTGGCATCGGTGCCGTGGTCGGGGCCTCGATGCAGCGGCGTCACTAGTCCCACGGTCACTGAACGGAATTGCCGCCTTGTTCCGCGGCTCAAGGAAATCCTCACGATTTCCAGGGATCAGTGGACAGGTCTGACAATGAGGGTGACGCTCTGAGGTTCATTCGGGTCAGGGCTGGCGACGTTGAGCATGTAGTTGTAGTCGCCGTCAGTGCCGGAAGAGTGGCAGATGGTAGTGACGCCGATGGCGTTCGATTGCCGCTGGCAAGGACGGTCGGTCTTCATCTCGAAGCCGACTCCCGACACGATGGCTGTGACGTCGTTTGCGGTCAGCTCTTTCCCTGTGTCCCATTCCCGGTAGAGGCTGGGGCACGGGTTCGTGCTGATGCACAGGAAGTGCTCCGAGCGAACGATCTCCTGGGCAAGCTTCCAGTCAGCCGGGATGGCGAATCGTCCAGCGCGGGCAACCATATCCGTCGTTGCCCTTTCGTCCGCAGACTGGACGAGGAAGAATGCGACGGCACCGAGGACAAAGGCCGTGGCCAGGGCAATTCCGACAATACGTTTCACTGGTTCCCCCTAACCCATTAGTGCGGGCACTGATCCCCAGGCCAACCGCCGCCAGTGCTGAAGGCATCGTACGTGCACACCGCTGCATCAAGTTGTTATTGACCCTGCTTCACTCGAGCTGCGGGATGCTGACTGGCTCTCTAGAGTTCGGCGGGCGGCAAAGAAACCTTCGGGCTTGCTGGCCTCGCGGGTGCTGGGTGGAGGAGGGATGATCGTGCCTCAGGTGCAATAACCATTGTTCTACTGGCATCCCTGCGGATTGCATGTGGGCGTATTACCGGCCGTGGGCTGCCGACTGGATCTAATCCGATCCTGCGGCGTGGCAGTCAACGACGACTGTAAGGGTGCGTACGCAGCGTTAGTTGTTCTCGGCCCTTGAAGCCACCTAAGCCTCGTGGGAGATTGATCCATGACCACCTCTGTGAGCATGGGGCTCGTTCTACTGTTTGTCGGTTCGCTTTCCATATGGAAGCGTGAACGAATGGCGCACTGGGCCGCCGCATACTTCCGGCGTTTCGGTGAGCTTGGAGAGTCCACCGCTACGGTGATCCGACCGGCCCTTTATCTGATTGGTGGAGTTGTCTTCGTTGTCATTGGTGCAGTGACGATCCTTTTCTCCCTCCTCACAGCAAACACTTAGACCCTGCCTTGGCAGCAGAAACCGGGCTGGCCGGCCCGGGTTGGGTGCCTATTTCCGACGAGAGCGGATGAACCAAACAATTCCTGCGCTGATGACTATCGCCATGCCGACTGCGGCAATGATGATGATTGTCAGCGGGTCAAAAAGGTCGCCCGTTTGATTGGCCATTCTCGCGTGCATGTTTCCTCACAGGCTTTCCAATAAGCGGCTGAGATGAAATGAGAGTACCGCCTACTTCCCTGGCGAGCTCCGAGTTACCAGGTTCATAGGAGCATGCCGCCGTCAAAGTCCACTTCGCAGGTTTACATAGCGGGACCAGGCGTCGCCTGCTGCGTCGGCGTGGAGGAATGCGATTTGGTGGCTGTATCCGAGTGCGTCGGCGACGATTGGCGGTGGCGAGACTAATAGGTGTTCGTCGAAGGCGCTGTTTCGTGCGCCGCGCAAGTCGATGCCCAGGCTGCGGAGTCTGTCCATGATCGTGTTCGGGTGAAGGGGCTGCCCGGCGCGGGTTCCGGGGAAGAGCCAGGGGCTTTGGGTGTCTGATCCTGTCCTCAGGTTCGGACGATTTTGAAGGTGTTCCCGTAGCAAGTCGGTGAAGGGCTGAGGAACAGGCACCGGGTGCATGCCGAAGGTGATCCTGACGTTGCCGGTGGTTTCGTTGGGTTCGATTGCGTCGGCCCGGAGTTTCGCTACCCGCACGAGCGGTTGGGCGTAGAGAAGGAGCAGAATCCCGGCGATTCGGTAGGGCAGGGATTCGTTGGTGCCGGTGAGCAGTTCCCGCAGCCAGGCCACGCGCTGTTCCTGGGTGATCGCGGGGCGGCTTTTGGCCGTGTAGTGGCCCATTTCGACGCGGTGGTTAGTCCCGGTGTTCTTGATGAAGACGATGAAGGTGCGGATGGCTTTTCTGGTCGTGGGGCCGGTGGCAAGCCAAGTTTCGATGTCTTGTTGGGTGCAGCTCGCCGCTGTCCCTTGGTGGGTGTCCCAGAGCCAGTCCAGGAACTTGATGGTTTCGGTAATCTCCTGTTTCGCCGAGTGCACCGGGGCTTGAGCGCTCTTCTCGGGTGTTGTGATGGACCGTATGCGCCGGAGGTGGTGCCAGGTGGCGAATTGTGCGACGGGTTTGGCGATTTCCTCGGGCAAGTCGCGGAGCTTGTCGTCGATCCAGGTCTCGAACCGGGCCAGATACGGGTCTTGGTGGGGGAGGAGGTTGTGATGTATGAACAGAGCGCGCAGGTGATTGGCTTCGCGGTTCGCTGATTCAGCCGCGGCATCGAGTCCTTCGTGCGTCAGCGGCGTCTCGCCACGGGATAGAGCGGCGAGGAGGGCTTGGACTTTGGGGGAGCGCTTCCAGGTGATGATGCTTTCGGGCCGGTCTGCCTTGCAGAGGACATCGACGATTCTGCTGGCTGCTTCTGGGTCGGAAGAGTCTGTCAGCAGTAGCCGGTTGAGGTCTTCCCGGAGGGCGCAGCGGGCGCAGATGCCGCGCCGGTAGAACTCACCTTCACCGTTGCAGCGGGTGCAGTGGAAGTCGTGGAGGATTCCGGCGCAGGGTGCGCACCGGGGCCCTCCGCTCATGTCCGGCGGTCCGGGTAGCAGCCGATGCTGGCCGCAGTCCGGGCACGTCCCGTGGGTTCGGGTCGCGGCGGTGAAACAGGGGCCACAGATTCGTCCTTCGGGCCAGGTGGCCCGGGTTCGGCCGGCGTTGCGGCCGCAGCGTGCGCAGGTGGCGGTCCCGGTGGTGCGTGGCCGGCCGCGGCTGGTGTTACGGGGGCTAAGGCCTTGGGGCTTGTCAGTCGGCATCGTCGATGATGCGTGCCCGGCGCGGGCGGACGGTGCGGTTCAGGTCGACGACGTTCGGGGCGTTGGTGCCTGTTTTGCGCGCTCGGGCGTCAGCTGCTGTGACGGTGATGAGGTCCTCGGGCCCGCAGGAGAAGATGTCACAGATCGCGGCGATGACCTGCAGTGCGACGCGTTCGGGTTTCTGGTTGACGAGCCGGTAGACCTGTGGCCGGGACAAGGTGATGCCGCGCTCGGCCAGTAAAGGGATGAGATCGGTGGTGTTGTGGAGACCCCTTGCCGCCATGAGCTCGGAGAGACGCCATTTGTATTCGACTTCGCGCCTCACCACTGGCCTCTCATCTGCACGCCCAGGACTTCGTCCATGGTGCGGTCCAAGGCAGCCCGCAGGGTGGAGTTCCGGAAGTCGTCGCTGACGAACTGATAGATCCCGGTGGTGGAGGCATGTTCGTGGCCCATTTGATATTGCACGAATCTAGGATCCCACCCGTCCTCCAGCAGGTGCGTTGCATAGGAGCGGCGCAGGGAATGCAGGTCCAGGCCCTCCATCGGCATTCCCAGCTCGGCGAGGTATCGCCGGAGGCGGCGCAGCAGAGTGGATTCGCAGATCAGGCCGCCGCGTTCACTGGGGAACAGGTCCAGGGTTTCAAGCGTGCCGCGCCCGTTGGCGAGCCAATCCTCGATGACACCGGCGGTCCAATCGAAGACCGTCAGGACGCTGCGGGGTTTGTGGGGGGAGCCCTTGCGTGACTTGCCAAAGCGGACCTTGCAGACACCGGCTTTCCCGAACCTGCGCGCCTGCGGGTTGGTCGCGAAGTCAACGGTTTGCAGGTGCCGGAGCTCGTTGAACCTGAGCCCGTACGAGTAGGTCACCTTGAGCATGACGGCGTCCCGGTAGGCCGCCTTCCAGCCCTTTTTGCCCGAGGCTGCGATCAGTTCGACCTGGTCGTCAGCATAGTCAAACAGCTTCTGCAGTTCGGCCTTGGTGAAGGGCCGCTTGGCAGGGCGCCCTTCGTACTCCTGGGAGTGTGAAGCGGTGTTCCAGTCAAAGAAGACCTGGGACGGGTGCGTCCCGAAGCGCTGCTCACAGACCCTGTCCCAGCCATAGTCCGGGTTCGACACGTAAGACGAAAAACGGCGAAGGGTGGACTGGTAACCACGAATGGTGGAGTGCTTCAGCTGATGGATCGAGCGCAGATCCCCGAAATACTCCTCGACATGCTCAGGAGCCCAGTTCCAGGGGAACTCGTTCACATGGTCCACGAACCTGCGGACACACCCGATGCCCTTATCAATTGTGTCGAACTGCAGGTTCCGGGAGAGCTGCTGGTTACGCCAGCCCGTGAACATGTCCTCCAGCGTTTGTTCCTCGGGATGCAGCAGAGAAACAGAACCTAGCTGCAGCACGCGCCCGGACCCATCAACTGCCACAGCTTGCCCCCAAATCGGCCTCAAGAAACATTCAATACCTGAATCAATGATTCATTAAATGCATCATCAGCACAAAACCGCAGTTCAGAGGCCCGTCAATCAACGTCACGCCCAGACTCCACTGCCCAGAAGCGGCAGCCTCGAAGGCGAGAATCATGAGCACGGCCCCCGGAAAATCCGCGGAATTCCGGGCTGCCCATCAATTCCGTGAGGCTCCAGGGCATTGGGGCGAATTGATTCATCTGATGCAATACGCAGAGTACTACTTGACATAATGTAGATTATCGGCGCCTTCGGCTAGGCCGGGGTTGGAGTCGCAACCAGCGCACTGGCGACTCTGAAACGCCGGGGCAAAAGCGCTGGTCAAAGCCGCAAACCCCATTGTCTTTATTCTGGTGCCCGTCAAGAATGAATCAATGACGGTCTATGTGCGCTCACTTGAAACAGCAGTTCCGGGGACAAAGCTGATCCAGTCCGAAGCCCGTGATGTGTTTGCGGCCCAGCCGGGCCTGTCCCGTTTGGGTTCACGGCTGGTCAATACGTGTTTCGATGGTGCAGCCATCGAGACGAGGTTCACGGCCGTGCAGGAACTCACCAACGCGTCCCGTTCGGAAAACCCGCAGTTCTACGACCAGGAAACCGGGCTGCTGCTGAATCCCAGCACCAAAGTGCGCAACGATATCTTTGCCCGCGAGGCCACAAAACTGTTCGTGGAAGCCGCCCGCGCTGCCCTGCAAGCGGCCCCGGAACTCGATTTACTTGACATAACTCACCTCGTGACAGTCTCCTGCACCGGTTTCTTCAACCCTGGCCCCGACTACAAGCTGGTCCGCGAACTTGGCCTGAACCCGGCAGTCCAGCGCTACCACCTGGGCTTCATGGGCTGCTACGCGGCCTTTCCCGCGCTCCGCGCAGCGAAACTTTTCTGCGAGGCGGACCCCAACGCCGTCGTCCTGGTTGTCTGCGCCGAACTGTGCTCCCTCCACGTCCGCACATCCAACGACCCGGACACCATCATGGGCTCGGCACTGTTCGCCGATGGTGCCGCAGCCGCCGTCGTGACTGCCCGCCAAGGCACCGACGAAACCGCGCTGATGAAGCTCGACCACTTCGAGACGGTCCTGACGCCTGTCGGTGAGGATTCCATGGCGTGGAACATCGGCGACAACGGCTTCGAGATGGTTCTTGGAAACTACGTTCCGCACATCATCGATGACCACATTGTCGGCGCGCTGGAGCCCCTTCTGGAAACGGAACCGGAACTGGCAGCACTCCCCTACACGGCGATCCCCCACTGGGCCATCCATCCCGGCGGCCGCAGCATCCTGGACAAGGTGCAGTCAAGGCTTGGCCTCAGCGATGCGCAGCTTGTCCCTGCACGGGAGATCCTGCGCAGCTACGGCAACATGAGCAGCGCCACGGTCCTCTTCGTCCTCAAGCACATCCTGGAACAACCCCTCCAGGAAGGTGCTGCCGGGGACGAGCGCATCTGCTCCATGGCCTTTGGTCCCGGCCTGACCGTGGAAACCGGCCTGTTCACCAAGCTCCGGCAAGCAACTGGCGGCCAAACCCTGCATGGGGAGGATAAGGCCGCAGAGGCTGACCTGAGGGTGTTCCAAAACCGGACGGCCGCCGAAGCGCCCGTAGCCTGACGGGGCTGTCCAAATGGGAATCCTGCTGCGCCAACGAGCCACCATGGACGTCGAGCAGATGGACCGGCCGGACTGTGATGCCCGCCTGCTGGACAACACGTACCGGCAGTTTGGTGTCATCAACAGGGTGCTGTCCGGCTGGCGGAAACTCTACGTCAAGGAGCTTCGACCCATCATTACGCCCCACCCGTACCCCTTGACGGTGCTGGACATGGGATCCGGCGGCGGCGATCTCGCCGTGATGCTGGCCCGCTGGGCGGCGCGGGACGGCAAGGCGATGCACATCACGGGCATCGATCCCGATCCCCGCGCAGACCGTTTCGCCCGGCAGCGCCCCTCCATGGCCGGCGTCGAATTCCGCAAGGCGCACAGCAGTGACCTGGTCAGCGAAGGTGCCCGGTTCGACGTCGTCATCTCCAATCATGTGCTGCACCATCTGACACCGGAGGAGCTCCGGGGACTCCTGGCGGACTCCGAAATCCTGGCAACCGGGAAGGTACTGCACAACGACCTGGTCCGCAGCCCGGCCGCATTTGCCCTCTTCGGCCTGGCCGCCCTGCCGTTCCGGCAGTCCTTCATCCGGGAGGACGGCCTCACCTCCATCCGGCGCAGCTACACGCCGGCCGAGTTGGCGGCCGCCGCTCCCCCGGGCTGGTCCGTGGAGCGCTCGTCGGCCTTCCACCAGGTCATCACGTACCGGCGGGGCTGACGTGGACGCCGATGTCCTGATCGCCGGCGGCGGTCCCGTGGGCCTGTACCTGGCTGCCGCGCTCCTGCAGGAAGGCGTAAGGGTAAAGGTTCTTGAACAGCGGGAGTCACGGAACCGGCATACCCGCGCCATCGGCATCCACCCTCCGGCGCTGGAGGCACTGGCCGGAATCCAGGTTGCGTCCAGCCTGGTCCAGGAAGGCGTCCGCATCAGGACGGGCATGGCGGTCAGCGGCGGGAGAACAGTGGGAACCATGGCGTTCGACGCCGTCTCGGACCACTATCCCTTTGTCCTTGCCCTGCCGCAGTTCAGGACCGAGGAACTCCTGGAGGACCGGGTCCGCGCGCTGGACCCCGGGGCACTGGTCAGGGGTGCCAACGTCACCGCAATCCGGGACGACGGCGACAAGGTCACTGCCACGGTCCAGGCCAGCCCGGGTGCCACGATCCCAAGCAGCCACGGCAGCAGCGCCACCGGCGCATTGCTGGTGGCGGCAGACGGAGCCCGGTCACTGCTTCGCGGCGCGCTGGGCGTCCCGGTGGTCCGCAAGGCGTATCCCGACCACTACCTCATGGGGGATTTCGACGACGGCAGCGGCTACGGGGACAAGGCCGTCCTGTTCCTCGAACCGGAAGGGATCGTCGAGTCCTTTCCACTGCCCGGCCGGGTGCGGCGCTGGGTGGTGCGGCTGGACCGGCCCGCCCAGCCTGAAGCAGGACCCCGGGAGCTGGCGGAACTGGTGCACAGCCGGACCGGCTTCCTGCCTGATTCAGCTACGAACTCCATGCTGAGCGCGTTCAGCGTCCGGGCGGTGACGGCCCGGCGGATGGTGACTGGGCGGACTGTGCTCCTGGGGGACGCGGCCCATGAGATCAGCCCCATTGGCGGGCAGGGCATGAACCTGGGTTGGCTGGACGCTGCGGAGCTGGTCCCCCTGATCTGTGCCGCGCTGGCGGGTGAATCCACGGGGAGGAGGGTCCGGGAGTTCGAGAAGAACCGGCGCCGGGCTGCCGCCGCATCCCGCCGGCAGGCCGAAATCAACATGATGCTGGGCAGGCCGCTGTCCCGGCCGCTCCTTCGGGTCCGCACTGGCGCGATCGGCGCTGCCGCTGCCATTCCCAGGGTGAACCAGTGGGCGGCCAGGCGCTTCACCATGCAACAGATAACTTAATAGCCTGACGTCCAGACCTGCAGTTGCAGGGCTACCGGTAATAGCAGTCGTAACTGTCCTGGCTCACGATGGCACCGTCGCGCACCTCGAACACCGAGGACGTCCTGGCCCGGATGGTTTCGCCACGGTCCCAGTACCGCAGATCCATCAGCACCGTCGCCGACCAGTCTGCTTCCACCACCACCCGGCCGCCCTGGCAGGTGGTCCGCCGGATGATGAACTGCTGGTCCTTCACCAGCCCGCGGCTCTGGTCCGCGCCGGTGAGCACTTCCGCCAATGTCCGGGTGGAACCTTCAGGGGCCAGGAGATGCGGAGCCTCCGTCAATACGAATGATTCCGACAGGAAGGGCCGGATGTCCTCCGCTCCCCCGCCCGCCTCAAGGAGCCGGATGAATTCCAGGACGTGCTCCTTCGGGGATGCCGGGGGTAAAGAGTCATCAGCCATGCAGTAGACCCTAGCTCAAGGGTCCTGAACCTATCCGCCAGTAGGCTGTCCCCATGACCCAGACTGTTCCCCCAACAACCGCCGGCGCCGGCGAAATCCGTGAGATTGTTGAGCGCATCCTGTCCGCCGGGTCCCTCCCGCCCATCGTCCAGGCCGGCCACCCAGCGCTCCGCCAGCGTGCCGCCGCGTTCGACGGCCAGCTCTCCGCAGACGAGCTGGCCCGCCTGATCGAGGTCATGCGGCAGGTCATGCATGAGGCCCCTGGCGTGGGCCTGGCCGCCCCGCAACTGGGCATCCCCCTGCAGCTCGCCGTGGTGGAAGACCAGTTCGACGTCGACCCGGACGCCGCAGCGTTGCGGAACCGGAGGCCGCTGGAGTTCCTGGCCATCCTCAACCCCCGGTACACGCCGCTGGGGTCCGGACTTGCCCCGTTTTATGAGGGCTGCCTTTCCGTCAACGGGCTCCAGGCGGTGGTGGCGCGGCCCGACGCCGTGCTCCTGGAGTACCTGACGCCCGACGGCGCGGCGGAGCGGCGGGAGTTCTCCGGGTGGCAGGCACGGATCGTCCAGCACGAGACGGACCACCTCAACGGCATCCTGTACCTGGACCGCGCCCAGCTCCGGTCGCTGAGCAGCAATGCCGAATATGCAGCGCACTGGGCCGACGCCGGCATCAATAAGGCGAGGGAAGGGCTGGGGTTCGACGACGGGCCGGCCGGCATATCGCTCGGCTGACCTTCGCTGTTCCCCGGAGGCAGTGACAGCAGACAGGGGCGGGAAGTCCGGCCGCCCTAAAATGGTTCCCATGCCTTCCGCGGATTTCCCCCTCCTCTGCCCTGTCTGCTCACATCCGCTGGAACACCTCGCCGCGACGGCTGCGCGCCAGCCCCGCCTGCTTTGCCCAAACGGCCACAGTTTCGACGCCGCCCGGCAGGGCTATTTCAATCTCCTGGTGGGCAAGGGCAGCCCCTTCGAGCCGGACAGTGCCGCGATGGTGGCGTCACGCTTCAACTTCCTGGGGAACGGCACCTACCTTCCGCTGGCGCAGGCCGTGGCCGCCGCCGTCGTGCCCCACCTGCCCCAGAAAGGTGCAGTGGTGCTGGACTCGGGGACCGGCACCGGACACTATCTGCGCGGGATCCTCGACGCCGCAGCGGCCGGGGGGCGGCAGGTATCCGCAATCGGCCTGGACATTTCCAAATTTGCCCTTCGCCGGGCTGCACGGCTCAATCCGGAGGCCGTGAACCTGGTCTGGGACATCTGGCGGCCGCTGCCGGTTGCGGAGAATTCGGTCGACGCCGTCACGGTGGTCTTCGCCCCGCGGAACCCGGCCGAATTTGCCCGGGTCCTTCGCCCCAAAGGCGTGCTGGTGGTGGTGACACCGCGAACCGGGCACCTTGCGGATATCGCCGCCGTTACCGGGATGCTTGGTATCGAAGAGGGCAAGGACGAGCGCCTGGCCGGGGCGATGGCGGAACATTTCGAACTTGACACCACCCTCGACGTCGACATCCCGCTGGAGCTGACGCGTACCGCCGCCGCCGACCTGGCCTTCATGGGACCGGCCGGGCACCACCTGGACCTGGGGCAGATCGCCGCCCGGCTCGAAGACTCCCGGGAGCCGGTAACAGCCGACGCAAAGTTCCGGCTCTTCGTGTTCACGCCCAAGCGCAACGCGGCCCCGTAACGACTTGGCCACTATCCCCCGCAGCCGGCGTGAACGGGCCCGCGGGGCAGGTCCGCGGACTACGATGAAAGGACAGTTGCTGGCGGGCCCGCGGATGCGGCTCCCCCGTGGCGAAGGGGGAAACAAGGATGTTCGAGTGGCTTGGCGAAAACTGGTGGGCATTGTGGCTCACGGCTTTCCTGGCGTTTGCAGTGGTCGAGATGATCACCCTTGACTTGTTTTTCATCATGCTCGGCGGCGGATCGATCGCCGCACTGGTAGCCGACTTCGCCGGCGCAGAACCTTGGCTCCAGGTAGTGGTTTTCTGCGTGGTGTCCCTGCTCATGGTGGCCTTTGTCCGGCCGGTGGCTCTCGCACACCTGAAGAAGGGCCCGGCCGAGCAACGGACCAACGTGGACCGGCTGATCGGTGAGCCGGCCATAGTGATGGAGGCCGTGACCTCCGACGGCGGCCTGGTGAAAATCGGCGGCGATATTTGGAGCGCCCGCTCCGCCGCGGGGATCCTTCCCGCGGGCCAGAAGGTGGTAGTGGCAGCCATCGATGGCGCAACAGCAGTGGTTTCGGTACCGCCCCCGGCGGCCACCGGTCCAGATACAGCCTGACAATTGGGGAACAAGGAGTTGTATGGAAAACGCAGGCGGAACCGCACTGGCCATCGTGCTGGTGGTTCTGATCGTCTTTGTCATCATAGTTTTGGTCCGGTCCGTCCGGATCATTCCGCAGGCCCGTGCCGGCGTCGTTGAACGGCTTGGCAAGTACCAGCGGACGCTCAACCCCGGCCTGACGATCCTCATCCCGTTCGTGGACCGGCTGCTGCCGCTTCTGGACCTGCGTGAACAGGTGGTGTCCTTTCCGCCGCAACCGGTCATCACCGAGGACAACCTGGTGGTCTCCATCGACACCGTGGTCTACTTCCAGGTCACGGACCCGCGGGCAGCCACTTACGAAATCGCCAACTACATCCAGGCCGTGGAGCAGCTCACCACCACCACCCTCCGCAACGTGGTGGGTGGACTGAACCTGGAGGAAGCCCTCACCTCCCGCGACCAGATCAACGGACAGCTTCGCGGGGTCCTCGATGAGGCCACGGGCCGTTGGGGCATCCGCGTCTCCCGGGTAGAGCTGAAGGCCATCGATCCGCCCCACTCCATCCAGGATTCCATGGAGAAGCAGATGCGCGCCGAACGCGACCGCCGTGCAGCCATCCTCACCGCCGAAGGAACCAAGCAGTCAGCAATCCTCACCGCCGAGGGCCAGCGGCAGGCCGCCATCCTCAAGGCCGAGGGCGAGGCCAAGGCAGCCATCCTCCGTGCGGACGGTGAGTCGCAGGCAATCCAGAAGGTCTTCGACGCCATCCACAAGGGCAACCCGGACCAGAAACTCCTGGCCTACCAGTACCTTCAGACCCTGCCCAAGCTGGCCGAGGGTTCCGCCAACAAACTGTGGATCATCCCGAGTGAAGTTGGCGAAGCCCTGAAGGGTATCGGCAACGCCCTCGGCGGCGCCGGTGCGGAAACCCCCGCTGCCGGCGGGCTTTTCGACGATGTGCAGGGTGAGCGCAGCCAGCCCTAGGTAATCAAAGAACGCTGGGAGGGTTCCGTGGCCGGCCACGGAACCCTCCCAGTTTTGGTTCAGGCGGGATAACGCGCGTATAATTGGGTATTTGTCCGGCAGGAGACTACCAGCTGGAACAACCAAGCTTCGCAATGCGTTGAATCTAATGAAGCAGCACAATGCACACAGAAGTCCGGCGGTGCAATGTTGCCACCGGCCAACGCGGAGATTTCAACCGCGAACCGACAGAGGGAGAAAACATGAGCGATCGCAGCCTGCGGGGCATGCGCCTTGGTGCGCAGAGCATGGAGACCGAGTCCGGAGTCGAGCCGGCTCCGCGCCAGCGGGTCGAGTACCGTTGCGCAGATGGCGAGCAGGTCTTCGTCACGTTCTCCTCCGAGGCGGAAATTCCTCCGGTGTGGGTCTCCAAGACCGGCAAGGAAGCGCTCCTGGTTGACGGCGAGAAGCCGGACACCAGCAATGACAAGGCAGTCCGCACGCACTGGGACATGCTGCTGGAACGCCGCTCGCTTCCTGAACTCGAACAGATCCTCGAGGACCGCCTGACCATCCTGCGCGAACGCCGCGGAGAACGCCGCTCGGCATAAGGTTAGTCCCAAAGAAGGGGGCGGCCCCGCACTCTCGTGCGGGGCCGCCCCCTTCTTCTGTTTCCGCGGATGCCGTCGGCTCCGGAAAGGAAGACTACGCCTGCTTGTTCTTCAGCTTGCCTGTCAGGGTGTTCCAGCGGGCTGCCAGTCCCCAGCGGGTGACGTTGACCATTGCCTCGATCACGATGTTGCCGCTCATCTTTGAGGCGCCGAGTTCGCGCTCCACGAAGGTGATGGGGCGTTCTTCGATGCGGAGCCCCAGTTTGGCCACGCGCCATGCCAGGTCCACCTGGAAGCCGTAGCCCACCGAGTCAACCTGGTCCAGGTTGAGCTTTTCCAGGGTGGTCCTGCGGAATGCCCGGTAGCCGCCGGTGACGTCCTTGATCCGCAGGCCGAGCATCAGCCGGGCGTAGGTGCTGCCGATCCTGGAGATCGCCTGGCGGTACAGCGGCCAGTTGACCACGCTGCCGCCGGGAACCCAGCGCGAGCCCATGGCCAGGTCTGCGCCCTGATCCACGGCTTCGAGCAGTTGGGGAAGCTGTTCGGGCTGGTGCGAGCCGTCGGCGTCCATCTCGACGAGGACGTCGTAGCCGGCGTCCAGGCCCCACTTGAAGCCGGCGATGTAGGCGGCGCCCAGGCCTTCCTTGCCCTTGCGGTGCAGGACGTGGACCTGGGAGTCCTCGGCGGCGAATCCGTCGGCAAGTTGGCCGGTGCCGTCGGGGCTGTTGTCATCAACCACCAGCACGTCCGACGCCGGAACGGCCTTCCGAAGGCGCTGGAGCGTCTTGGGCAGCGATTCCAGTTCGTTGTAGGTGGGAATGATCGTAAGGACGCGCACAAAGGGCCTTTCCTGGTGGAGGTGGTCGGAGCACCTGATGCCGGGCCTTGCCGGCGGCGGGCGCAACTACCCATTATAGGGCGGAGGACTGCTGCGTCAGGAACGCAGGGCCGGGCTGGCGAAGAGTTCGGCACCGTCTTTTACGGTTTGCAGGCATACCGGATCGGAGCCCGTGTCCAGTGCCGGCAGCAGCGGGGTCCTGGCCCGCGGATCGGTGCTCCATGACTGCACCCTGCCGGCAGCCACCTGGACCATCAATTCCTCCACCTCCCACACGGCGAAACTGGCCGGCGACCCGGGAACAAGCTGTCCGGCCATGGGGTTGGTGTGGCGTGCGGCCCTCCAGCCGGCACGCGTGTGGCCCAGGAAGGCTGCCCGTGCGGAAATGCGCTGCTCCGGGTTGTTATGTTCCACGCAGGCGCGCACGCTGGACCAGGGACGTAGCGGCGTGACAGGGCTGTCGCTGCCGAAGCAGACAGGAACTCCGGCGGAGTAGAAAGCGGCGAAGGGGTTCATCGACCGGCTCCGCTCCCCCAGCCTCCGCTCGTATAAGGCGCCGGCTCCGCCCCATGCCGCATCGAAGGAGGGTTGGGCGCTGACGGTCACGGAGTAGTGGGCCAGCTTGGCCACAGCCGCGGCGTCAGCCATCTCCACATGCTCAAAGCGGTGGCCCGCGGCCCTCACCCGCTGCTCGCCCACCTCTTTGGCTGCCAGGTCCAGTGCCTCCAGCGCAGCGTCCAGCCCGGCGTCCCCAATCACATGGAAGCCGCCCTGGATCCCTGCCAGGGAACAGGCGGCAAGATGGGCTGCCGCCTGGTCGGCGCTGAGGTACAGGCTGCCGCGCTCCTGGCCGGCATCGCTGTAGCCAGTGCGCAGGGCGGCCGTCCTGGATCCGATCGATCCGTCGATGTTTAAGTCCCCTGCCAGCCCCTGGATGCCGCCACCAAGCTGCTCCACAAGGGAACGGGCCTGCGCCTCGGACGAGACCAGCTCGCCCCAGTACGGCAGCACCTCGGGAAAGCGCTGCGCACCCGGACGGGCCTCATTCCAAGCTGCGGCAAGCCGCACGTCCTCGGCGCCTCCGATGTGCGGGGCTCCCATCTCGACAACGGCGACATATCCGTTGGCGGCGGCCTCTGCCAGTGCACGGGCCTGGTGCCGCTTCAGCGCATCCTGCGGCAGCTGCCGGGTTGCCAGCCGGGCGGCGTCGTGGGCTGCCCGCATGACCCGGGCACCGCCGTCGTACCCGTCCTTGCCGCGAAGCTCCGCCGACTGTACCAGCGACGTCGACACCAAGGCCGAGTGGACGTCCACCCTGGAAAGGTAGACCGGCCGGCCGCCGGACGCCCGCTCCAGTTCCTCGGCACTGGGCAGGGCGGGATCAGCCCAGATGGACTCGTCCCAGCCATGGCCGAGCACGGGCCCTTCCCCGCCAGCCGACGCGACGGCATCCAGCAGCGCCCTGGCCGAGGTGGCCGTCCCCAATTGCAGCGAGTCCAGCGCGATTCCGGTTTCGGTCAGGTGGATGTGGGAGTCGACGAATCCCGGTGCCACCAGGGCGCCGCGGAGGTCGATGATGTCCATGGAACTGTCCGCGATGGAGGATGCGGCCTGCTCTGAGCCAACCCAGGCAACGGTGTCACCGTCCACCAGCATGGCGGTTGCGAAGGGATCCGCTGCCGTGTAAACCGAACCATTGCGGTACAGCACCGGCGCGGGACGGGGGGTGGCATCGGAGCGGGACGTTGCATCGGGGCGGGGCATGGCGGGGCAGTCTCCTGGGTGGGGGCGCACCGGCAGCAGCCGGCGTTGGACAACGGGGCTAGAGAACGGATGAATACGCCACGACACCGCGGCGGATGAGGTTGATCGCTTCGGCGCACAGCCGTGCCAGCCGCGGGTCGAGGCCGGGGATTTTGGCAAGCTGGTCCAGAAGGTCCACAACCTGCTTCACCCAGCGGACAAAGTCGCCGGCGGCAAGATCGGTGCCGCTGAGGACATCCTGCAGGTGGCGGCCGCGGGCCCATTTATACAGCGGCCACATAAGTCCCAGTTCAGGTTCGCCGGTCAGGGGAAGCTTGTTCTCCTCTTCCACGTCCTCAAGGACGGACCATTCCTTGACCACAATGTCCACGGAGGTCTCCAGCGAGACGCTGGGCATGCGCGGCCGCAGGCCCCGGTCTTCGCGTTTGGCCTGGTAGACCAGCACGCTGGCCAGTGCAGCAACTTCGGCGGCGTCGAGGTCATTGAACGCGCCCAGCCGCAGCGACTGGGAGATCAACAGGTCCTTCTCGCCGTAGATCCTGCGGAGCCGCTGGCCGTCAGGGCTGATGTTAAGCCTGCCGTCTCCGGCATCTTCGAGGTAGCCGTAAGCGGACAGCACATCGCAGACCCGGTCGAAGGTCTTGGCGATGGTGTTGGTCCGGCCTTGGATCTGGCGGACCAGGCCGTCCGTTTCGCGCCGCAGCTTCCACCAGCGCTCCGACCAACGGGCGTGGTCTTCCCGTTCACTGCACCCATGGCAGGGGTGGGCCTTCAGGGCCCGGCGCAGCTCCGCTATGCGCTTTTCCTGGTTGGGCAGGGCGGCGCCGCGGCCGAAGTCGTGGTTGCGGTTCTGGCCCGGGGCGGGCGGACGGTTTTCCCGCAGGGCGTTCCGGACAGAGGACGCGAGGTCCCGGCGCGACTTGGGCACCTTGGCGTTGAAGGATTTGGGGATGCGGATCCTGGTAACCGGCGCGATGGGACCTTCGAGGTCGTCGGCGCCGATCCTGCGCAACTGGTTGTCCAGCGTCAGCACGGCCGGCCGGGGTTCGCGGCTGGTGTGGTCCGAGCTAAGGACGACGGCGGGCCCGGGGGCGCGGCCGCCGGGAACGTCGACCACATCGCCGGGCAGGAGGCGCGCCAGGGAGTCGTCGCAAAGGGATTTCCGGACGCGGGACTTGGTACGGGAAGTGGCGTTCTCGGCGTCGGACAATTCCCTGCGCAACCGGGCGTACTCCGTGAAGTCGCCCAGGTGGCAGGTCATCGATTTTGCGTAGCCGGCAAGGGATTCCTCACGGCTCCGCACCTGGCGGGCCAGGCCCACCACGGACCGGTCCGCCTGGAACTGGGCAAAGGATGACTCCAGGATCTCCCGTGCCCTGGCCCGGCCAAACTGCGCCAGCAGGTTGATGCTCATGTTGTAGGTGGGCCGGAAACTGGAGTTCAGCGGGTAGGTGCGCCGCGATGCCAGCCCGGCCACCGCCGTCGGATCCGTTCCCGGCTGCCACAGCACTACGGCGTGGCCTTCAATGTCGATGCCGCGCCGGCCTGCGCGGCCGGTCAGCTGGGTGTACTCACCCGCGGTGATGTCCACATGGGCTTCGCCATTGAACTTGTCCAGCTTTTCCAGCACCACCGAGCGGGCAGGCATGTTGACGCCCAGGGCGAGGGTCTCCGTGGCGAAGACAGCCTTGACCAGGCCATCAACGAACAGTTTCTCAACGACCTCCTTGAAGGTGGGCAGCATGCCGGCGTGGTGGGCGGCGAAGCCTCGAAGCAGCCCGTCCCGCCAGGTCCAAAAGCCCAGGACGTCAAGGTCGTCCGGCGGGATGTCCTGCCCCGCCTCGTCAACGCGCTGGGCAATGATCCGCTGCTCTTTCTCGGTGGTGAGCCAGAGCCCGGACGCAACGCACTGGGCGACGGCCGCCTCACAACCGGCGCGGGAAAAGATGAAGGTGATGGCCGGCAGCAGGTCCATCCGGTCCAGGCTGGCGATCACCTGGGGGCGGCTGGCGGGGCGCACCCCCATCGGCTCTGCAGCACGGACCGGGCGGTCGTTTCCGCGCCGGCCGCGCTGGCCCCTTCCCCCGGGCCCCGGCCTGCTGCGGAAGCTCTGCCGGCTCTCGCTCTGGGCCACCGTCAGCAGGTCCGGGTTGACGTCGAAACCGCGCCCCTTGCCGGCGTCGCGGGACTTGCCGGACGCGGCCGGCTGCTGCTCGTCTTCCTCAACGGGCGGGGCGATTTCGTCGAAAGTGGTCTCCCCGGCAAACAGGTCCATGATCCGCCGACCCACCATGACGTGCTGCCACAACGGAACCGGGCGGTGCTCGGAAACGATGATGTCGGTGTCACCACGAACGGTGTCCAGCCAGGCGCCGAATTCCTCGGCATTGGAAACGGTCGCACTCAGTGACGCCACCTGGACCTCGCTGGGCAGGTGGATGATGACTTCCTCCCAGACGGCCCCGCGGAACCGGTCGGCGAGGTAGTGGACCTCGTCCATGACTACGTAGCCAAGGTCGCCGAGCGTGGCCGAGTCCGCGTAAAGCATGTTCCGGAGGACCTCGGTGGTCATGACCACCACCTGCGCATCACCGTTGATGCTGGTGTCCCCGGTGAGGAGCCCCACATTGTCTACGCCGTATTTTTCGGCGAGTTCACTGAATTTCTGGTTGCTGAGCGCCTTGATGGGCGTGGTGTAGAAGGCCTTCAGGCCCCGCTGCAGCGCGAGGTAGATGGCGAACTCCCCCACGATGGTCTTGCCGGCGCCGGTGGGGGCAGCCACCAGGACTCCCCTGCCTTCCTGCAGGGAGCGGCATGCCTGCCGTTGAAAGTCGTCAAGCTCGAAGTCCAGGGTCCGGATGAACGCGCCAAGGTAGGTGGCGGCCTCGGCCCGGCGTTCAGCGCTGGCACGGTATCTCTCGGCCGGCGACATTTCTTCAGGATCGATGGGGCCGGCGGAGAAGGGTCCGGTGGTGGAGGACATACCCCAAGCCTAACGGCAGGCTAGAGCTTCTTCAGTTCGCTGCTTGGGGTTGCGACATCGGCGGTGGCCTCGGTTTCCTCAACCTGCCGCGCCTGGCGGCGTTCGCGGCGCTTGTCGTTCATGATGCAGATGCCGATGGCCGCGAAGAACAGTGCAAGCAGCGGTCCGGCCAGCATGAACATCGAAATCGCGTCCGCGCCCGGCGCGGCAATGGCGGCCAGGACGAAGACCAGGAAGACGGTGATGCGCCAGGCCTTGAGGATGGTGTGGCCGGAGACGATTCCGGCCATGTTGACGCCCACCAGCACCACGGGGACCAGGAAGGCCAGGCCCAGCATGAGCACCATCCGGGTGACGAACTCGATGTAGGTCCGGGCGTCGATGACGCTGGAGGAGCCCGCCGGGGTGAACTGGGTCAGCGCGTGGACCACCTGCGGCACCACAAGCCAGCCCACCCAGATTCCTGCCAGGAACAGCGGAATGGCGGCCGCCATGTAGCCGAGGGTGTAGCGGCGTTCCTTGGACGTCAGCCCAGGGGTGATGAAGGCCCAGAGCTGGTAGATCCAGATGGGGCTGGAAATGACCGCCCCGATCAGTAGCGACATCTGGAGCTTGAAGTCGAAGGGCGACGCGATGGTCCCGAAGTTGATGGCCGCGAGGCCGCCGGTCTCATTGGAGATGCGGTTGACCGGTTCAGCCAGGGCCTTCAGCAGCGGATCGTAAAGTATCCAGCCCCCAATGCCGCCAATGACGACGCCGATGGCCGACTTAATCAGCCGGTTCTTCAGCTCGTTGAGGTGCTCCCAAAGCGACATCCGCCCTTCGGGGTTGGCTTTACGGGCCCGCGACAGTGCCACGGGAGGTCAGGCGCGGGTCGACGGCGGAACGTCAGTGCCGTCTGTCGGCTCACCGGGCTTCGCCTTGGGGTGGTTCACGATGGTGCCTTCCACCGGACCATTTGCCTCGGTGGAGTCGGCTTTGCCGTCGTTCTTCATTTCCTTGACCTCGGACTTGATGATCCGCATTGACTGTCCCAGGCTGCGGGCCATGGCCGGAAGCTTCGGGGCGGCGAAGAGCAACAAAGCAACAACGATGATGATTACGATGGGCCAGGGGCCATCAAAGAGTCTTCCCACGGGAAATCCTTTCCTCTACGTACATCCTACTTCTATGTGAAGTCGAGATCTCCGAGCGCCTGCGGCTGGCCCCGGTCCTTTTTACGCTGCACCCGCCGGCGGCGGCGTTCCTCGCGCCGGGCCCATTTGGATGCCTCGTAATCATGTCGCATGACAGCGGGTGAGGCAAAAACGGCTGAGCCTGGCAGAGCCCGGGCCGGATCTGCAGATTCCTCCGGCAGATCAATGGGGTTCAGGTGTCCCAGCTTTTCGCCTGCGGCACCGAGATCCTTCATCGTGGCCATGAACTGGCGGAAAAGTCGGATGCCCAGCAGGACATAGAACAGCAGGGCTACTGCGACCAGCGCCACCCATATGAGAATCCAGGACCACCAAGGCATGCTGAGAAGTCTATCGGTCGTAGCTGGCCAGCGAGGCCGCGAGCCAGTCGCGCGCGACGGAAGCGAGATCCGCCGGGGCCAAAATCCGGGCTGAACCGCCATGCTGGGCCACGAACATCGGCAGCCAGGCAGTGTTGCCGAACCTGATTTCGGCCACCAGGCCGCCGTCGGGCAACTCCGCGGTGCGCTCCGCGTAGTAGTCCTCCGCCAGCCCCCTCCCCTGCCGGGTGAGCTGGACGGTGACCATGGTGTCGTCGTCGTTCGCGGTGAACAGCTTGGCCGGGACGCCGCCCTCCGGAGGCCCATGCGGGGCGGCGGGTTCGCCGGTGGGGTGCACGTCCTGTATCCGGTCCAAACGGAAATTGCGCAGCCCGTCCACCAGGTGGCACCAGGCTTCGAGGTACCAGGTGTTGTCCAGGGAATACAGCCGCAGTGGGTCAACGTCGCGCTCTGTCACGGCGTCCCGCTGGGGTGACAGGTAGGTCAGGTGGAGCTGGGAGCGGGATTCGATGGCCTGGCGCACCGTGGCATGGGTTCCGGCGTCCGCCGGTGCAACCTGCGGCCCGGCGATGGAGGCAGCCTGCAGTCCCTCCTCGCCTGCGGCAGCCAGGAGCTTCAACGTGACAGATTCCAGGGCACCGCCGCCGGGAAGGTCCGGCAGGCCGTTGAGGGTTTCAAGACCCGTCAGCAGCGCGCATGCCTCCGCCACGGTAAACCGGACCGGCTTCTTCAGGTCAAGGTCCTGGGTAATGAAGACGTGGTCGTTTTCCCATTGGATATCGAGCAGGTCGTCAGGATAACCCTCCGGCAGCCCTGAGCAGATGAGGATCCGCAGGTCTGCCTCGAGCTCCTCCCGGGTGACACCGAAGTGCTGTGCCACGTCCTGGATGTGCAGGCCCTGGTTATGGACCAGGAACGGCACCAGCTGCAGCATGCGCTTGAGCTGGTCCTCCGACGTCCCCTTACGGGCGGCCCGGGAGCGGATATCGGCAAAGGTGTAGGCGGGAACAGGTGCGTCGCTGAACACGGCTGCGGCCTGCAGCCTGCGCCGCACGGCAGCGGCCAGCCCGGCCGGTTCCTGTACCTGGGCATCAGGTCCGTAGGAAGCCAGTTCTTCGGCAAGGACCTCCGGGTCCCGGTACTCCACGAAGAGCCGGTCGTAGCCCTCAGGGGGTTGTCCTGGTACCTGCTCCAGGGCGCCCTGGACGGCACGGCGGCGCAGGGCCAGCAGGTGCCCCTCCCTGACGTCCACGACGGCGGTGCGCAGCGGCAGTTCAGGCAGCCGGTCAAGCTCAGCACGGATATTGAAGTCGACGGGGGGTGTGTACTGCTCCCTTGCCAAGGTGGTCACGGCGCTGGTGAAGCGCGACAGCCGAAAGTGCCTGGGCGCCTTCCGTGCCCGGTCGTAGCCCATGAGGTACCACTGGCCGAACCGGCTGCCCAGGCCCCACGGCTCCACAGTGCGTTCTTCCTCTTTACCGGTGGTGCCCGCGAGATACGTGAATGTGACGGGATGCCGGGCGTGCATGGCGGCCACGATGTCATCGAACGCCTGCCCTGCGGGTTTGATCCGTGGCTGGACCCCGGCCGGCAGTTCAACCTCGGCCATCCTGCCGGAAGCCTGAAGCTTGCGGAGGGCGCTTTGCGCGGCGGTTCCCAGCGCCGCACGCTCCCACAACTGGGAGGCCAGCAGGAGGACGGTCCATTCCTCGGGCCCCAGCTGGACATCCGGGAGCCGGTTGGACTCCTTGCCGATCCGGTACCTGGTGGTGGCGGGGTCGTCCTCACTCCAGCCCATGTCCGTCAGCGTCTCGACGTCGAAACCCATCGCCCGCAGGTCATTCTTGTCCCGCTCGAACATCCGTCCGAATGCGACGTCGTTGCCGGAGGTGTCGTGGTAGACCTTTTCGCGCAGTTCGCTGCGGTGCAGCCCGTAGCGGGTGTTGAGCAAGGCAATCAGCAGGTTGAGGAGTCGTTCAGTACGGGATAGGGACACGTTCGTTACGTTACTAAACTCCCCCGGGGAACGCAGAAAGCGCGGCAGTATGGGAGGAATATCCTCCAGTACTGCCGCGCTGCCCGTTCAATCAGCGGACGGCCACGAGGTCCACGACGAAGATCAGTGCTTCGTTGGGGCCAATCGCGCCACCTGCACCGCGCGAGCCGTACGCCAGCTCGGAGGGGATCTCAAGGCGGCGGCGGCCGCCGACCTTCATGCCCAGCAGGCCCTGGTCCCAGCCCTGGATGACCTGCCCGACGCCGACGCGGAAGTCCAGCGGTGCGCCGCGGCCCCAGGAGGCGTCGAATTCCTCGCCGGTGGACCAGGCAACCCCGACGTAGTGGGTGGAGACGGTGTCCCCTGCCTGGGCCTCCCGGCCGTCACCCTCGATGAGGTCTGTGATGACGAGTTCCGTGGGGACGGCGCCTTCCGGGAAATCAATCTCGGGCTTCTGGCGGTCAAATTCCCGCTGTCCAAAAGACATGCTTGCTCCTATGCGTGGGTGTGATGGGTGCCGCGAGGGACGCGGCGTCCTTGTAAGTCTTGCTACTTGACCCCGAGGATGTCCACTACGAAGACCAGGTCGCCCTTTGCCTGGCCCTGGCCGGCGTCGCCGTAGGCCAGGTCCTTGGGGATGACCAGCAGGACACGGGAGCCGACAGTCTTGCCGGCGAGGCCCTGGGTCCAGCCCTTGATGACGCCCGTCAGCGGGAAGGTGGCGGGCTGGCCGCGGTCGAAGCTGGAATCGAACTTGGTGCCGTCAGCGAGGTTGACGCCCACGTAGTTCACGGTCAGGGTGTCGGACTCCTTGACGGTGGCGCCCGTGCCCTTGATCAGGTCCTGCGACACGAGGGACGTGGGGGCCGCGGCACCCGCAACGTTGATTTCCGGGATGCCGTCCTTTTCCGTGACCGTCGGCAGCCCGGCGGGCGGCGTTACGGTTTCACCCTGGGGCTTGTCCAGCACCGGGGCGGGGTCGGCAGCGGAAAGAACCTTGATGATCAGCAGCTGGCTGGGCGCTGCTGCGGCGCCCGGGCTGGGGCTGGCGCCGTCAGACGGGCTGGGGTTCGTCGATGCTGCACTCTGCTGGCCGGGGACGGCCAGCGCCAGGCTGGACCCGACCTTTGCGCCCACGAAAGCGTTGTAAATGACTGCGCTGCTGGTCTTGAGCTCATCATTCAGCTCAAGGCTCTCAGGCTCGTTGGCGAACGTATCCTCAAGCTGGGAACCGTCCGTGCCGTTCAGCGCCAGGATGGAGACCTTGGCAATCTGGTTCGCCTTCACGGCGTCGCCGCTGCCTTCGGACACCACTTTGATGGTTGGCTCGGTCACAGTCAGAGGCTTGTCGAAGTCCACGCCAGGGGCCTTCTTGTCCCCGTTGTCGGTCAGCTTGAGGGAGTCGAACTTTGCAGTCTCCCCGGCGGACTGGCTGCTGGGCTCGGGCTGGGAGGCGTTGCCTCCGCAGGCAGTCAGGAGCAGCAGGCCGGGAAGGAGGATTGCTAGTAGTCGGCGCACGTAGGAAAACTTTCGTCGGGGCAGGGTGGATACGACATTTCCGCATGGCAGCGGAGAGCATCGTGCAGAGGTCCCGTTAAAAGGACCTTATCCAGAATAGACCCTGAAGCTGGACGTCAGCCCATAGAGTCCAGAAGCGCATCAACGCGCTCATCGACGCTGCGGAAGGGATCCTTGCACAGAATCGTCTGGTGGGCGCGGTCATTCAGTTTCAGGTGCACCCAGTCCACCGTGTAGTCACGGCCCAGTTCCTGTGCACGGCGGACAAAGTCGCCGCGCAGCTTGGCGCGGGTGGTTTGCGGCGGTGCGTCCACGGCTCCCTTGATGACGGTGTCATCGACAATCCGGCGCACGGCCCCACGTGACTGCAGCAGGTAGAACAGCCCACGGCTGCGGGAAATGTCGTGGTACGTGAGATCGAGCTGGGCAATGCGGGGCGCGTCCAGGCCCAGGCCGTGGCGTTCGCGGTAGTTGTCCATCAGCTTCTTCTTGATGGCCCAGTCGATCTCGGTGTCAATCCCCTTGGTGTCACCGGATTCAATCGCGTGCAGAGTCCGCTCCCACAGATCGAGGATCAGCGGTACATGCGGGTTGTGCGCGCCGTGCTCCTGGACGAAGGCCGTGACCTTGGTCAGGTACTCCTGCTGGATTTCCAGGGCAGTGAGCTGGCGTCCGTTGGCAAGGCGGACCAGTGCCCGGCCACTGAGGTCATGGGAGATTTCGCGGATACTTCGGATGGGGTTCTCCATCCTCATGTCGCGCATGATCACGCCCGCTTCGATCATCCGCAGGACCAGGTCCACGGTGCCGACCTTCATCAGGGCAGTGGCCTCTGACATGTTCGAATCGCCCACAATGACGTGAAGCCGGCGGTAGAACTCCGCGTCCGCGTGCGGCTCGTCCCTCGTGTTGATGATCGGCCGTGACCGTGTAGTCGCGGAGGACACTCCCTCCCAAATGTGGTCGGCGCGCTGGGAGAACGCATAGGTGGCCCCATGCGGGGTCTTCAGGATCTTCCCGGCGCCGGCGATGAGCTGGCGGGTGACCAGGAACGGAATGAGGATTTCGGCCAGGCGGGAAAATTCCCCACGGCGGGGAATCAGGTAGTTCTCGTGGCTGCCGTACGAATTGCCGGCGGAGTCGGTGTTGTTCTTGAAAAGGTAAACGGTGCCATTGAAGCCTTCGGCGGCCAGCCGTGCCTGGGCCTCATCCACCAGGTCATCCAGGATGAGCTCACCCGCACGGTCGTGGGCGATCAGCTGTGCGAGGTCGTCGCATTCGGCGGTGGCGTATTCGGGGTGGGACCCAACATCGAGGTACAGCCGCGAACCATTGGTAAGGAACACGTTGGACGAGCGCCCCCAGCTGACCACCTTGCGGAAGAGGTACCGGGCCACCTCTTCCGGGGCAAGCGGCCTCGAATCGGGGCTCGAGTAAGAGATCCCGAACTCGGTCTCGATGCCGAAGATTCTCTTGTCCATGTCGTCCTCCTAGGCCAGCAGTGCTGTGATGTCCGCGTCGTTCAGCCTGCGGAAGGCACGCCGGGTGCCGCGTGAGTTTTCGGAAAGCCTGTCCAGGACTGCCACTTCGAGTGCGCCCGGCGGCAACGGTGCTGCCGGCTGCTCTCCCTCCTGGGCAGGGGTAAGTCCCTTCAAAGCCAGCCGGACAGCGTCAGCGAAGCCCAGGGATGCTTGCCAACCAGCCTCGATGGCTGAAGACACTTTTTCTGCCTGGCCGCCCATGACGACGAAACTGTGCTCATCGGCGATCGAGCCGTCAAAAGTCAGCCGGTACAGGTGGTCATCGGCCTGGGTGGGGCCCACTTCGGCTACCGCCAGTTCCACCTCGAACGGTTTTTGCTCGGCGGTGAAGACAGCCCCCAGGCTTTGCGCGTAGACGCTTGCCAGGCCGCGGGCGGTGACGTCCTCGCGGTCGTAGGAGTACCCGCGGACGTCTGCATAGCGGACGCCCGCCTGGCGGAGGCTTTCGAATTCGTTGTACTTGCCAACCGCGGCGAAGGCGATCTTGTCGTAGATTTCGCCGACTTTGTGCAGGGACGGCGAAGGATTCTCGGCGACGAGCGCGATGCCGTCGGCACAGCTGATGACCACAACCGACCGGCCGCGGGCGATGCCTTTCCGCGCGAAATCCGCACGGTCCTTCATCAGCTGTTCGGGCGAGACATAGAACTGCTGGGTCATGTCAGGCCTCCCGTCCGGCGACGGTGCGTGCTTCAATCACGGCGCGCGAAGCAGCCGCGAGGTCAGCCTCGGGCACCCGATGGGCTCCTGTTCTGTCCACCGTATAGACCACAGGCCACAACTGCCGGACGGTGTCCGGTCCGCCGGTGGCGGAATCGTCGTCTGCGGCGTCGTACAGGGACTCCACGGCCACAGACAGCGCTTCGGCTGCGGTGAGGTTGGGCCGCCAGAGCTTCTTCAGCGCACCCCGCGCGAAGACCGACCCGGAGCCCACGGTGTGGTGTTCGTGCTCCTCATACCTGCCCCCGGTGACGTCATAGGAGAACAGCCGGCCGACACCGGCGCTGGTGTCGAAGCCTGCGAACAGGGGCACAACGGCCAGGCCCTGAAGGGCCATCGGGAGGTTGCCCCTGATCATGGCCCCCAGCCGGTTGGCCTTGCCTTCGAGGCTGAGCTGGGTTCCTTCAATTTTTTCGTAGTGCTCAAGTTCAACCTGGAAGAGGCGCGTCAGGTCAATTGCTATGCCGGCTGTTCCGGCAATGCCAAGCACAGAGAAGTGGTCTGCCGGAAAGACCTTCTCGATGTGCCTGCTGGCAATGATGTTGCCCATGGTGGCGCGCCTGTCGCCCGCCATGAGGACACCACCGCCATAACTCATGGCAACGATCGTGGTGGCGTGTGGAACCTGCACCGGGACAGCCGTGGACGCGCCACCCTGGAGGGACCGGCTAAAGGGCAATAGCTCGGGCCGGTCCCGCTGCAGGTGCTCGGTAAAGGACGAGGTGGCGTTGGCGGCTACCTGGTTGGCGGTTGATTCCTGCACTCATCACTCCTTGAACGTGGTACTTCAACGTCGGTACAGATTCCGGCCGTCCGCGGCTTCCGCCACCTTCCGGGTCCGGGTTACTGGCCGCCCTTTTGCACGAATGCCCGGACGAACTCCTCGGCGTTGGATTCCAGGACGCCGTCAATTTCGTCGAGCAGGTCGTCCACGCCTTCGGTCGATGCCGAAGCCTGGGCCTCGGGCGGTGCCGGTGGTGCCTCGGGGATGTCGTCCTCGACCTGGCTGTCACGTGACTGCGGCTGCTGCTGCTCCTGGCCTGCCATTGGTTTCCCTCCTTCTTCCTCCGGTGGATCCGGCGGATCCTCCGATATGCCCATCCTGCCACGGGACGGGCGTTCCGGCGCGGTTTATGCCGCAGGCGGAGTGCTGTTGTGTCCCAGCAGTTCCCCGAGGAACGGTCCCGCTTCCCGGTAGCGCTCAAACAACGCTCCGGTGAGGGCTTTGGTTCCCCTTAGGGGTTCCCTGGTGGGCACCCGCTGAAGCCGTCCGTAACCCGGCACGTCGAAGATCACCGAATCCCAGCTTGCGCCAACCACATCCTTGCCAAAGCTGCTGATGCATTTTCCACGGAAGAAGGCCCGGGTGTCGGCGGGGGGCTCTGTCACCGCAGCGGCAATGGCGGCATCCTCCACCACGCGCTGCATGCGGTTCCTGGACAACAGGCGGTAGTAGAGGCCCTTCTCCGGCCTGATATCGGCCCACTGGAGATCCACCAGGCCCAGCCGGGCGTCGTTCCATTCCAGTCCATCGCGCTGCCGGTAGCCCTCAAGCAGCGTAAGTTTCGCCAGCCACTCCACGGAAGTGGCAGCGGCAGCCCTGTCACTGTCCAGCTGGGTGAGGACGGAAGCCCACCGTTCCAGGACGTCATGGGTGTGCCCGTCACCGTCCAGGGCGTCGCCCACGCCGGTGTCCTGGGCCAGCTTGGCCGCCGCCTCGTGGTACATCCACTGAATGTCCAGGGCTGTGACCCGCCGTCCGTCCAGCAAGCGCAGCTTTGCGGTGAGCGAGGTATCGTGGCTCACCGTTTTGAGTGCCGCGACGGGCTCATAGACCTCGATTCTGGGAGCCAGCCCTGCCTCAATCAGGCTAAGGACCATGGCCGTGGTACCGAACTTGAGGTAGTTGGACACCTGGCTGAGATTGGCGTCACCGATGATGACGTGGAGGCGCCGGTACTTATCGGCGGTCGAATGAGGCTCGTCCCTGGTGTTGATGATGGGCCGCCGGATGGTGGTCTCCAGGCCGACCTCGGCCTCGAAGAAGTCGGCCCGCTGGCTGACCTGGAAGCCGGGCGTTGAGCTGTCCTGTCCTATCCCCAGCCGGCCGGCGCCGCATACCACCTGCCGGCTGACGAAGAAGGGTGTGAGCCCGCGGACGATGTCGCCGAAAGGGACAGACCGCGGCATGAGGTAGTTTTCGTGGGAACCGTAGGACACGGACTTGTTGTCTGTGTTGTTCTTGTAGAGGTTGACCGGCGGGAGGGCGGGGTCCGCGGCCAGCCGGCGGACGGCGGCCAGCCCCACCAGGTCGCCGGCAGCATCCCACGCCACCGCGTCCCGCGGGTTGGTGACCTCAGGGCTTGAGTACTCGGGATGGGCGTGGTCGACGTACAAGCGGGCTCCGTTGCCCAGGACCATGTTCATCAGCAGGGTCCCGGACTCGTCCTGGCCGTCCAGCTCGAGTTCTTCACGGCCGTAGGCCAGGGCCACCGCCTCCGCGTCAAGCACCGGTGGCTGGTCGGTCAGCTGGCTGGGGTGTGCAGCGCCACGGTCCACGGTCCAGCCCCGGGCATCGTGCAGGGGCTCTTCGTCGGTGTAGTCCCAGCGGGTTTCTGCCCCGCCGGCCGCCCGTTGCCTGGTGACCTGGGCGTAGGCCTGCACCACCCGGGCGCTCATCATGGTGGCATTGGCCGAGGGAGCGGATGGAGCGTGGATGCCGTACTCCGTTTCCGCCCCCATCACCCGCATGGCACCGCCGACGGGGAGTGATTCCCCGGCGGCAGGTCCCCTTGCATCCGTCATAGATACTGCCCTGTGGTTGGCATCGTCTCGATGGACTTGCCCGGCTCCTGCCCGGCCTTGCCCTGGACGATGGTACGGATATAGGTGATCCGTTCGCCCTTCTTGCCGGAGATGCGTGCCCAGTCGTCGGGGTTGGTGGTGTTGGGCATGTCCTCGTGTTCGCGGAATTCGTCCACCACCGCACGCAGCAGGTGCTCGATCCTGAGCCCCTTCTGGTGGGTGGTCAGTAGGTCCTTGATGGCGTACTTCTTGGCCCGGTCCACCACGTTCTGCACCACGGCGCCCGAGTTGAAATCCTTGAAGTACAGCATCTCGGTGTCCCCGTTGGCATAGGTGACCTCAAGGAACTCGTTGGACTTGTCCGTGGAGTACATGGCTTCAACCGTGCGCTGGACCATGGCGTCAACCGTGGCCTGGATGTCCCCGTTGTGTTCAGCGAGATCCGATTCGTGGAACGGCAGGTCCGTGGTGATGTATTTGTTGAAGATGTCTGCCGCGGCTTCCGCGTCGGGACGCTGGATCTTGACTTTGACGTCAAGCCGGCCTGGGCGGAGGATGGCGGGGTCGATCATGTCCTCACGGTTGGATGCGCCGATGACGATGACGTTGTCCAGGCGTTCCACGCCGTCGATCTCACTGAGCAGCTGGGGCACGATGGTGGTTTCGACGTCGGAAGAGATTCCGGTTCCGCGGGTGCGGAACAGGGAGTCCATTTCGTCGAAGAACACCACGACGGGGCTGCCGTCCGAGGCCTTTTCCCGGGCGCGGGAGAAGATCAGCCGGATGTGCCGCTCTGTTTCACCTACATACTTGTCAAGGAGTTCAGGCCCCTTGATGTTCAGGAAGTAGCTCTTCAGGTCCACGTTCCCGGACCGTTCGGCGGCGCGGGCAGCGAGGGAGTTGGCAACGGCCTTGGCGATAAGGGTCTTGCCGCAGCCCGGAGGACCGTACAGCAGGATTCCCTTGGGGGCCTTAAGCCCATGTTCACGGTAGAGGTCGGGGTGCAGGAACGGCAGTTCGACTGCGTCCCGGATCTGCTCGATCTGCGGACCAAGGCCGCCGATGTCCTCGTAGGTGATGTCCGGAACTTCTTCGAGCACCAGGTTCTCCACCTCGGAGCGCGGCACCTTCTCAAGTGCATAGCCGGTCCGGGAGTCCACGGAAAGGGCATCGCCAACCCTGAGCTTCTCGGCTTGGAGCGCGCCGGAAAGCCGGACCACCCGTTCCTCGTCGGCCCGGCCCACCACCAGCGCACGGTCACGCCCCAGCATCTCCTTGAGCGTGGCAAGCTCGCCGGCGCGTTCATAGCCGAGTCCTGCAACTACCAGGAGTGCTTCGTTGAGCAGTACCTCCTGGCCTACCGCCAGCTGGTTAATGTTCACCAGGGGGCTGACGCCCACCCGCATCTTCCGGCCGGCGTTGAAGATATCCACCGATTCCTCGGTGGCAGCCTGGCCGCTGCTGCCCGGTGAAGGCTGGCGCTTCGGATTGATCTGGAGGATGGTGCCGAAGCTGTACGGCGGTTGCCCTTCCTGGTCCAGGGCGTTTTTCAGCCGGAGGATCTCCGCCTTGGCCGTCTCAAGCATGCTGACCAGCTTGGTGTTGTTCTGCGTCGCCGCTGCCAACTGGCGGTCGATGTGCCTGAGCTTGTCCCGAAGTATGTTGACCTGGCGGTCAGCAACCGAGAGGTCGTTGGCGGCAGACTGCTCTGCCGGTGTACGTCCGGAGTCCTGGTTTGGTGTCTCCATGATGTATCAGCCCCTTCCTGCGCTTCTCTTAAAGACATTAGTCCCAAGATGCCGGGTAGGGATGGAGACTCCCGAAATGTGGACTAGTTCGTAACCTCGGGCGTGTCCACCACGTTCGTTCCCGCGATGGCGTCGCGGGCTGCCCGCCGCAGCTTCTTGTCAGATACTGCCCGCTCCCCTACCGCGCCGGGAGTCCAGGCATTGACGTCCTCTTCGTTGAATTCGGTCTTGGACGGCCGGCGCTTGACTGAAATGCCGGTGACGCCGTCGGCGAGGCGCCGGGTGACCAACAGGAATCCGGTGTGGGCCACCATGCGGTGGTCCGGCCGGACTGCGAGTCCTTCCAGGTGCCAGCCGCGGACCAGCGATTCCCAGGCGTCGGGTTCAGTGAAACGGCCGTCGGCGCGGATGGCTTCCGCCGTACGGGACAGCTGGGTGACGGTCGCTACGTAGTTGATCCAGACGCCGCCGGGGGCGAGGACGGTGGCGACGGCGTCGAGGCATTCCCAGGGTGCCAGCATGTCCAGGACCACGCGGTCCACGGAGCCGGGCTCCTCAGCCTTGACCACTTCCTCCTGGAAGTCGCCGAGGGAGATCTGCCAGGCAGGATGGGGGCCGCCGAAGATGGTCTCCACATTTCCCCGGGCGATGTCGGCAAACTCTTCGCGCCGCTCAAAGGAGTGCAGGTAGCCGTTATCGCCCACGGCGCGGAGCAGGGAGATGGACAGGGCGCCGGAGCCCACGCCGGCCTCCACCACACGTGCGCCGGGGAAGATATCCGCCATGGTGACGATCTGCCCTGCGTCCTTGGGATACACGACGGCGGCACCGCGGGGCATGGACAGCACGAAGTCGGAGAGCAACGGGCGGAGGGTCTGGTACTGCTGGCCAACGTTGTTTACCACAACGGAGCCGTCCACCTTGCCGATGATCTCGTCGTGGTTCAGGAAGCCGCGGTGGGTGTGGAAGGCGCCACCGCGTTCAAGCGTGATGGTATTCATGCGGCCGCGTTCGTCGGTGAGCTGGACACGCTCACCTTCGCGGAAGGGACCCCGGCGACGGGCAGCTCCCACCGGCTGCGAGCCGCCGGCGGGAGCACCGGCCTGCGCTGCTCCCGTGGCGTCGTTGACCGCAGTTTCGCTGCTCATGATGTTCCTCGCTCCTGTAAACCTTTTGTGCCGCGGGCAAAGTCCCCAGGGATATCGGGGCTTTTACGGCGGCAATGCACGACCGGCAGGTAACTCTACCGGTTCTGCCCCTGCGGGTGCTTATCGTTGCGCTGCCTCTTTCCGGTGATGGCCGCAAGGACGACGTCCTGGGTCAGCAGTCCGGTCACTGCGCCATTGTGGTCCACCACTGCATAGTGCCGCCCCTCAAGCTGCGAAAGAAACTGGATCAGCTCTTGCCCTTTGGACCACTCGGGAACGTAGGCCCCGGCAGCCAGGGGAAAAGAAATGGCGGTGACCGGGGTTGAATCCGCGGCTGCACCGGGCACCGAGGCCAGCGCGCCAGGGTCCACCACGCCCTGCGGCCGGCCGTCCGGTCCGCATACCACCACTGACTTTGTTCCGGCCGCCGCCAGGCGGAGGGCGTCGCTGACGGTGCCACTGGCAGGTACGCCCACGGCCGGCGTCGACAATCCCGCTGCACTCACCAGCGGGAGCCGACCCCGCAGCGTGCCCTGCTGGATTGAAGCGGAGGCACCCATCCACAGGAATCCGCCAACCAGAATCGTAATCATGAGGAGGCTGAAGTCCGGCTCGCCGCCGGCGAGGTACGGGCGAAGAAGGAACCAGTAGGCGATCGCCAGGACGATGATGCGCCCGCCCCAGCCGGCGGCGACAGTTCCTTTCGCCTGGCTGCCGGTGGCCTTCCACACGATGGACTCGACCAGCCGGCCACCGTCCAGCGGCAGGCCCGGCAGGACGTTAAAGACGGCGATCAGGAAGTTGGCCCACATGAAGATGTTGGTCAGGATCTCGGCGACACTTCCCAGGCTGTTGGTGCCCAGCAGCAGCCAGGCCCCGCCGGCGAGGACGAAATTGGCTGCTGGTCCGGCCAGCGCCACCAGTACGGACCGGCCGGGGGAAGCTGTGAAGCTTTCGAACTGCGTGTGCCCGCCCCAGAGGTTGAGGACGATCTTTTGCGTGGGCCATCCGTAGATTTTGGCGGTGAGGGCGTGGGCGAGTTCGTGTACCAGCACAGAGATCAGGAGCAGGACGGCGTAGGCGAACGCGACGAGATAGGCGCTCATGCCGAGCATGGGGTTGTTCCGCGCCAGTACTGGCCCGTAGGCGATGACGGTGAAGGCTGCGATCACGAACCACGAATAGGCAAGCACGACCGGAACGCCGGCGATGCGTCCCAGCGGGATGCCCTCGCGGCGTCCTGTGGTGGCCGGCGTGCCGGGTTCCGTGCCCCGTTGCGTGTCAGGTTCAGCCACGGGAGCCACCGGCTGCCGTGGCGGCAGGCCCCGTTGCCTCCGCCCTCAAAAGCAGGGCTTCGAGCTCCACCAGGCTGCGGCCGGACAGGGAGTCCCAGAGTGCGTAACTGCCGTCGTCCGGCAGTGGAACGATGTGCGGCACCGCCACGGTGGTGACGCCGGAGGCTACGGCCGCGGCCACGCCGGGGACAGAATCCTCGAGGGCAACGCAGTGGTGGATGCCGAGGTCAGGATCAGTTTCCTGCAGCAGCTCGACGGCGGTCAGGTACGCCTCGGGGTGCGGCTTGCCCCGGGTGACGGTGTCGCCGGTCACAAGGACTTCAAAGTAGGGGCGGGGCAGGCTGGCCACCACTTCGCGGGCCAGCGGCCCCTCGGACATGGTGACCAGGGCGCAGCGCACGCCGGCGAGGTGCAGTTCCTCGAGGAGTTCACGGGCGCCCGGGCGCCATGGCACCTGCTGCTGGACGCTGCTGATGACCTGGGCCGTCAGGGAATCGATGATCTCGCGGATTTCGAGCTCAACGCCGGCCTGCTGGAGCAGGCCCGCGGAGAACGTCAGTGACTGGCCCACCAGTTGCATTGCCTGGTCATGGCTCCAGGTGCCGCCATGGGCTTCCACCAGGGCACGCTCGGCGGCAATCCAGTATGGCTCTGTGTCCACGATGGTCCCGTCCATGTCCCATAGGACGGCTTTGAGCGGGGAACCGGCGGCAGGAAATCGCATGCAGCCAGTCTACGGGGCGGGGCTGGGCGGAGCCTGTGGGCTACGCCCTTGGCGAATATGACGCAGGCCGGGTGCCCTATGCGCGGTTTACCGGCGATTTGCGGTGCTTCATTCCATGCACGAGCGTCCACCTTGGACGTAGGGTGAAGAAATGAATAGCTTCGAGGGAGACACCGCCGAACAAGGTGCCGGACCCGAGCGGGAACGGTTCCTGCAGCCGGTGGCTGACGGACAGCGCGTAACCGTAATGCTTGCCGCCTTTGAGGGGTGGAACGACGCCGGAGAAGCGGCCAGCGATTCGCTGCGGTACCTGAACAAGTTGTGGGGCGGCAAGAAAGTGGCATCCATCGATGCCGATGAGTATTACGACTTCCAGTTCACCAGGCCCACCGTCCGCAGGAACGCCGCCGGAGAACGCAAGATCAAATGGCCCTCCACCCGCATCTACAAAGCCAGCGCGCCCAACTCCAACGTGGATGTGATCTTCGTGCAGGGGACCGAGCCGTCCTACAAGTGGCGCGCCTACACTGCTGAGCTGCTGGTGCATGCGGAGGCTCTGAGCGTGGACTACGTGGTGCTGGTGGGGGCGCTGCTGGCCGACGTTCCGCACAGCCGCCCCATCCCGGTGAGCACGTCGTCCGATGATGCCCAACTTCGGGAACGGATGAACCTGGAAGCGTCACAGTACGAAGGCCCTGTGGGCATCGTGGGAGTCCTGTCCGAGGTGGCGCTGCTGGCCGGAATCCCAACCGTATCGCTGTGGGCCGCGGTGCCGCACTATGTGGCACAGGCGCCCTCCCCCAAGGCCCAGCTCGCCCTCCTGCACCGCATCGAGGAGCTGTTGCAGGTGCCGCTGGATACCCACGAGCTGGCGGAGGAAGCGGACGCCTGGGAGCGTGGCGTGGACGAACTGGCCACGGAGGACCCGGAAATTGCCGCCTATGTCCGGCAACTGGAGGAAGCCAAGGACACCGCCGACCTGCCTGAGGCCAGCGGCGAGTCCATTGCCCGCGAATTTGAACGCTACCTGAAGCGGCGGGGCCAGGACCGGCCCTGACGTTGGGGAGACTCTAAAGGGACCTGACGTTGCGGAGACGTTAAAGGGAAGGGGGCCGGGCCGGGAGAAATCCTGAAGTGGTCCCCGAAAGTTGGACTGAGATTTGTAGGAACTTACTCTAACTGTGAAAGTTCGGCTTCCTAAGAAGGCTCCGTCCCACATGGGACGGAGCCTTCTTGGCGTAGGCACGTGCCTAGGGGGATGCGACTACGGCTTTTCCTGCTGCTCTCTTGGCTGATCAGATAGCGCTCTCTGCTCCCTTTTAGCAGCTACACCGAGGGGCACGAGGACCGCGATGCGACCAGCACGACCGTAGGAGTACGAAGCGGAAGTCAATGAACATGCTCAAAACCACTCCGAGCAAGATGACGGGTGTTGCCGAGTAGGAACCTACTCGGACCAAGCGCCTCGTTTTGGGTGGCATGTCCTGGAACCTGTCGACCACGCTATTTCCTTTCCTTCCGAAGAACGAAACCGCGCTACTGCTCTATCGATAGGACGATGAAAATTGCCATCACTGCCATCAGGCCAAACACCTGTAGGAAAAGACCTTTGCGCTTAGCTTGATCCACTTTCGTCGTTCGGTACAGAAGGACGAAGCAGACGATGGCTAGGAGCGCTGCGAGTACGGCCCACAACAGTGACAAGTCCATGCCTGAGCCTAACGGTTGGAGCAACTTACAGCTCTCGAAAACTTAGATCCTCATCGGCGGATTAAGCCGCAAGGGCGTGTGCACGGTATTGCGCAGGACTCAGACCATTGAGTTTGGTGGAGATTCTTTCGGTGTTGTACCAACGGATGTATTCGTGCACCGCCGCAGCCAAGGAGTCGGTGTTGAGGAAACGGACGCGGTGGAAGAGCTCTTCCTTGAGGTGTCCAAAGAAGTTCTCCATCACGGCGTTGTCGTAGCAGTTGGCTTTGCGGGACATCGATTGGACCGCGCCGGCATCCGCCAAGAGTGTGCGCCAGGAGTTGTGCTGATACTGGAATCCCTGGTCGGAGTGCACTAGTGGCTTCTGCCCGTCCTCCAAGGTGGCCAAGGCGCCGCGCAGCGAGGCATTGGCCAGCTCTAGATTGGGCGACGTGCCAATGGCATAGGAGATGATCTGTCGGTCAAAAAGGTCCATGATCGGTGAGAGGTAGAGCTTCCGGTCACCGACGCTGAACTCGGTCACATCGGTAACCCACTTCTGATTTGGGGCGTCCGCGTCAAACTGGCGTTTCAGCAGGTTAGGGGCCACGATCCCCTGCTCGCCCTGGTACGAGTTGTACCGCTTCCTGCTTCGGACCTTGCAGACCAGCCGGAGGGAACGCATCAGCTTCAGCACGCTCTTCTTTGCGACCCTCCAGCCTTGCTTGAGCAGTTCGATATGGATCCGGCGGTGCCCGTAGCGGCCATGGTTCTTCGTGAAGATCTCTGTAATAGCGGTCTTCAGGGAAGCCCGCGGATCGGGGCCATTAAGTTTGGCCTGGTGGTAGAAGAACGTTGACCGGGCCAACCCGGCCACGTCCAGGAGAATTTCCAACCTGTGCTCAGCCTTGAGAGCGATGACAGCGCGAACCTTTAGCGCTGTTCCCCGTCCCTCAAGGCGTTTACTTTTCCCAGGAAGGCAACCTCTGCACGCAGGCGTTCGTTCTCACGCCGCAGCCGCTGCAGCTCCGGTTCCTGCTGCGCAGGGGTATCTGGGGTCTTCCTTGGGCGGCCTTTAGGTTTCGGGCGGAGGCCTTCCTCGCCCTCAGCCCGGAACTGCATCGCCCAAACGGCTATCAGATGCGGCGAGGACAGTTCGAGCTCTTTGGCCAGTGCGACCCTGGTCTCGCCGGAAATATATCGCTGCACGGCGTTGAGCTTGAGCTCGAATGAATACACGCGGTTGCCTGGTTTGGTCACAAGAGCAGTATCTCCACGAACGCGCCATCTGTCGTGCAACCGGAGGATCGGCTTCCGACCCACCCCGAGCCTGGTTGCTACAGCTCTGGAGCCCCACCCGATCTCAAACAGCGCCACCGCGGCCTCGCGCTGTTCCTCAGACAACGAACTTCTTCCATGCATAAAACTGCTCCCCGAAAGTCAGAACTGATTTCTCAGTCCAACTTTCGGGGAGCAGTTCATCCTGGCCCGGCCCCCTTCTGTTTACTGCTGAGCTGTTTGGTGCGGCGCTGTCCGTTGCCGCGAGCCAAAGCCTTAGAGCCGGATGCCCAGGAGGGCGTCCACCGCGTCCTTAATCAGGGCGCGGTCGGCGGGGCTGGCGGCAGCACCGCCGTCGTTCGCGGACCGTGCCCAGCGCGAGACAGCGGCAACCGCTGCCGGCGCGTTGAGGTCCGCTGCCAGTGCCTCACGCATTTCGGCCAGCAGGGCCTGGCCCGAACCCTCCGGAGCGTGGTCGAGTGCCTTCCGCCAGACTGCCAGGTCTGCCTTGGCGGCGCTGAAGCCTTCGTCCGTCCAGGACCAGTCGGACCGGTAGTGGTGGGCAAGGATTGCCAGGCGGATGGCTGCCGGGTCTTCACCGGCGGCGCGAAGCTTGGAGACCAGCACCAGGTTGCCCTTGGACTTGCTCATCTTCTCTCCGTCGAGCCCCACCATGCCTGCATGGGCGTAGTGCCGGGCAAGCGGCACCCCGGCCAGGGAGTAGGCATGGCCGGCGCCCATCTCGTGGTGCGGGAAGATCAGGTCCGAGCCGCCACCCTGCACCGTGAAGGGCGACGGCAGGTACTTTTGCGCGATGACGGTGCATTCGATATGCCAGCCGGGCCTGCCTGCGCCCAGGCTCCCACCGGCCCAGCTCGGCTCGCCCTGCCGTTCCACCCGCCACAGCAGCGGATCAAGGGCCTGCCGCTTCCCGGCACGGCCGGGATCCCCGCCGCGTTCGGCGAAAAGCTCCAGCATGGCGCTTTCACCCAGGTGGGAAATACATCCCAAGGCCCAGGCGTCCGGTGCCGTTGACTGCTTGCCGGCCGCTTCGACGTCGTAATAGACATCTCCGTCGGGTTCCCCGTTGGTGCCGGCAACCTGGTACGCCAGGCCCAGGCTGACCAGCCTTTCCACCTCGGGCACAATCAGGCCGATGGACTCGACCGCGCCCACATAGTGGTCCGGCGCCAGCACATTCAATGCCTCCATGTCTGTCTGGAAGAGCTCCACCTGTTCGGCGGCAAGGTCCCGCCAGTCCACGCCGGTTGCCGCGGCCCGTTCCAGCAGGGGGTCATCCACATCCGTCACGTTCTGGACGTAGGAGACCTCGCTGCCGGCGTCCCGCCAGACGCGGTTCAGCAGGTCAAAGGCCACATAACTGGCAGCGTGGCCCATATGTGTTGCGTCGTAGGGCGTGATGCCGCAGACGTACATGGATGGCCTGGTTTCCGGTTCCAGCGCCACTTCGCGGCCTGCCGCGGTATCGAACAGCCGCAGGGCGGGCATGTTTCCGGGCAGGGCAGGAACGGGGCGGGAAGTCCAGGATTTCACAAGCCAAGCCTAGTCCTAGGCGCTGATGACGCCGAAACCGAGGAGGAGGTAGAGGGCCAGTCCCAGGAAGATCCGGTACCAGACAAAAAGCCGGTAGCTGCGGGTGGACACGAACTTCAGGAACCAGCCGATGATGACGTAGCCCACCACCAGCGCGATCACGGTGGCGAGGGCCGTTTCCGGCAGGCCGAACGGGCCGGAGATGCCCTCCTTGGTCACCACCTTGTACAGCTGGTAGAGCCCGCTGCCAAAGACCGCAGGGATGGCGAGCAGGAATGAGTACCGCGCCGCGGCTTCCCGGGTGTAGCCCATCAGCAGGCCGGCGGTGATGGTGCCCCCGGAGCGGGAGACGCCGGGAATCAGGGCCAGGGCCTGCGCCAGCCCGTAGAGGATGCCGTGTCTGTAGGTCAGGTGGGTAAGGTCCCGTTTCTGGGCGCCCACGGCGTCGGCCACGGCGAGGAAGAGTCCGAAGACGATCAGCATGGTGGCTACGATCCACATGCTGCGGAGCACGGATTCGATCTGGTCCTGGAAGAGCAGGCCCAGCACGATGATGGGCAGGCTGCCCAGGATCACCAGCCAGCCCATGCGGGCATCAGGATCGTGCCGCGGCACCCTGCCCCTGAGGGATCCTGCCCAGGCTTTGACGATGCGGACGATGTCGCGCCAGAAAAAGATCAGGACGGCGGTCTCGGTGCCGAGCTGGGTGATGGCCGTAAAGGCCGCGCCCGGGTCCTCGGCATTGGGGAGGAATTCCCCCACGATCCGCAGGTGTGCGCTCGATGAAATAGGTAGAAATTCGGTCAGTCCCTGCACTAGGCCCAGCAGGGCCGCTTCAAACCAGTTCACGCTAAGACCCTACGGCATGGCAGTAGGGCATCAGCCCGTAAGCTTGCTGCTATGCAGCAGCGTTACGTGGGGAACAGTGGATTGCGAGTCTCAGCCCTCTCCCTGGGCACCCGGTCCTGGGGCGGGGAAACTGATGAACAGGACGCGTCGGAGCTGCTGCGTACTTTCCTTGACGCCGGCGGCCGGCACGTGGATACCTCGGCGTCCTACGCGGGCGGGGGCTCGGAGGTGATCCTTGGCTCGCTCCTGGGTGATGTGGTGTCCCGCACGGAGATTTCCATCTCCACCAAAGCGGGGATGACGACGCCGGACGGGCGCCGTGCGGTGGACACGTCACGCAATGCCATGCTCACCGGACTTGACGCGAGCCTGGCCAGGTTGGGCACGGACTATGTGGACCTCTGGTTTGCGGAGGCGTGGGACGGCAACGTTCCCCTCGATGAAACGCTGGCTGCGCTGGAATTTGCCGTACGGACCGGCCGGGCGCGGTACGTCGGAATCTCGAACTTCAAGGGCTGGCAGGCGGCGAAGGCCGCGGCCACCAGCAGCGTGCCGCTGGTGGCTGTCCAGGCCGAATATTCCTTCCTTGAGCGAACAGCGGAGGCGGAACTGATCCCGGCCGCCGAGGATGCCGGGATGGGCCTGATGGCCTGGGCTCCGCTGGGCCGGGGTGTCCTCACCGGGAAGTACCGGGGCGGCATACCCGGCGGATCGCGCGGGGCGTCGGCCAGCGAAGCGGCCTATGTGGAGCCTTACCTCGAGGAGAAGCCGTCGCGCATCGTGGATGCCGTGTGCATGGCTGCCAACGGCCTGGGCCGCAGTCCGCAGGATGTCTCGCTGTCATGGCTGCTGTCACAGCAGGGAGTTGCCACCGCCATTGTCGGCGCCCGCACGCCCGTGCAGTTGAAGGAGATCCTCGACGTCCAGCCCGCACCGCTGCCACCGCAGATTGCACGGGCCCTGGAGGATGTTTCCGCCGCCTTCTAGGGCCGGCCGCATTCGACCGGCGCTGCTATTCCTCGACGATTTCCAGGTCCTCGTCCTCGTCCACGTCGGCTTCTTCGTCCTCTTCGTCCTCGTCGTCAAAAACCTGCAACGGAGTGACCTCGTTGTAGGCCTCGTAGAGCGCGTCCTCGTAAACTTCGAAGGCATCGGCAACGGCGAAGAAGGCTGCCTCCACAGAGGGGTCACCGTCCCCGCGGCGGTTCGATGCTGCTATAAGGTGTTCTTCCAAAGCGGTGGTCAGGGACGAAAGCGCGACACGCGGATCGATGCTCATGACTTCACGTTAGCCGGAAAAGGACGAAAATGGAGAGCAAATGAAGGAACAATTTCTCACCAGCTCGGTCCAGCGGGAGCGGGATTATCTGCGGCAGTACGAGTACCTCGTACTGACCGTCAGCCCTGATGATTCCCTGCCGGAGGCACGCCGGCGCCTGGTGGAACACTCCGAATACGGCAAGTGGGAATTGGAACGCAGCAAGCTCTACGTGGGCGGCGGCAGGCGCTTTTGGCTCCGGCGCCGGGTGATGCAGGTCCAGCGGACCGTCTAGGGAATGACAGTCCAGCGGACCGTCTAGTCTTCCAGCGGGCCCAGCCAGGCGTTGGCTACGGTGTTGTGGGCGGACTCGTCGTCGGAGGGGTGGAACATTCCCGCAAGCACGTCCCGGTAGAGCCGCTCCAGCTCGGAGCCCCTGAAGTAGCTCGATCCCCCGCTGACGCGGATGGCGAGGTCCACCACGCGTCGTGCCGTCTCGGTGGCGTTCACTTTCAGCCCCACCAGTTTGGGGAACCACTGGGCCCCGTGGTCGGCCAGGGCGTCGACGTCGGCCGTGACTGACCGGAGCTGCGGGTACAGGTTGTCCATGACCATGGCAGCGTCCGCCACCTTCCAGCGGATGTCGGGGTCCTGCGCGTAGCTGCGTCCGCCGTTCTTGAACGAGGTGCGGCGCTTGACGGTCTCCACGCCCACGGCCAGTGCGCGTTCACCCAACCCGGTGTAGACGGCGGCCAGGAGGCTTTCGAAGCATGCGAAGATCGCGAAAATCAGCGGGTCGGCGTTGGGGCCGACAGGCAGCTTCCGGAAGATCCGGTCCGGCGCCACGGTCACACCGTCAAGGACCGTTGTGGCGGACTGGCTTGCCCGCATGCCCAGGGTGTCCCAGTCGTCCAGGATCCGGTAGCCGGGGGTTACACGGCTGATGAACCCGTGGACGAGTTCCCCGTCCCCGTCACGCGCCGAAGCGTCTTTCCCGAAAATTCCCAGCCGGGTCCAGGCCGGCGAGAGGCTGGTGAAGATCTTGGTCCCCGTGAACGAGTAGCTTCCATCTGCACCCGGTGTGGCCACCGTCCGTGAATCAAAGAGGACGGAATCGTTGCCCGCCTCCGAGTTGCCGAACGCGAAGACCTCGCCCTGCGCGGCTTCCTTGAGGACGAAGGCCAGGGAATGGTCGCCGCGGGCTCCGAGGACGTGCGCGACGCCGGTCCACACCAGGTGCATGTTGACGGCCAGCGCGGTGGCCGGGGCGGCCGTTGCCAGTCTGCGCTGGCACTGCGCTGCCGCTTCGAGCCCGAGGCCCGCGCCGCCGTCGGACGCTGGCACGAAAAGCTTCAGGTACCCTGCCGCCGCAAGCTCCCGCAGGTCCTCGTGGAAAAAGGCGTTGTCCTGGTCGTACCCTGCGGCGCGGCCCCGGATGCGCTCCAGGAGCTCATCCGGCAGCAGGTCCTCTGGAGCCACGGCAGGTCCCCTTAGTAGTTGGTGAGCAGGGTGTTCAGCACCCGGGCGCCGAACTTGAGGGAGTCTGCCGGCACACGCTCGTCCACGCCGTGGAACATGCCCGTGAAGTCCAGCTCGTCCGGGAGCATCAGGGGCGCGAAGCCGTAGCCGGTGATGCCCAGCCGGCTGAGTGACTTGTTGTCCGTGCCGCCCGAAAGCGTGTAGGGCAACACTTTCGCGCCGGGGTCCTCTTTGTGCAGGGCGTCGATCATCGAGTCCACCAGGTTGCCTGCGAACGGGACCTCAAGGGAGACGTCGTTGTGGACGTAGCTGACATCCACTCCGTTGCCGGCGAGTTCGCGCACGATTTCGAGTACCTGCTGTTCCTGGCCGGGCAGGGTGCGGCAATCAACCAGGGCTTCGGCAGACTCGGGGATGACGTTGTGCTTGTATCCGCCCTTGAGGAGCGTCGGGTTCGTGGTGTTCTGCAAGGTGGCCCCGACGAACCGGGCCACGGTGCCAAGCTGGTTGAGCAGGAGGTCCGGATTGTCGGCGTCGAACTCGACGCCCGTGAGTTCTGTCACGCCGTCAAGGAACTGCCGGGTGGTGGGCGTGAGCTCGATGGGCCACTTGTACTCGCCGATGCGCGTTACGGCGCCCGCCAGGCGCGTCACGGCGTTGTCCGTGTTGATCTGCGAGCCGTGGCCTGCCCGTCCGTGTGCAACGAGCCGGAGCCACGAGATGCCCTTCTCCGCCGTCTGCAGCAGGTACGTCCGCTGCCCGCCGATAGTTGCCGAGAAGCCGCCCACCTCCGAAATGGCCTCGGTGGCGCCCTCGAAAAGTTCCGGGCGGTTGTCCACGGCATAGCGCGCGCCGTAGACGCCGCCGGCTTCCTCGTCAGCGAAGAACGCAAAGATGATGTCCCGCTTGGGCTTCCTGCCTTCCCTGGCGAAGTTCCGCAGGACTGAAAGGATCATGGCGTCCATGTCCTTCATGTCGACGGCGCCGCGCCCCCAGATGAGGCCATCCTTCAGTTCCGCGCCAAACGGGTCCACAGACCACTGGTCCCGCAGTGCCGGGACGACGTCCAGGTGGCCGTGGACCACCAGGGCGCTGGCGGAGGGGTCCTCCCCTGCCATCCTGGTCACAACGTTGGCCCTGCCGGGGGCGGATTCGAAGATCTCCGCCTCCAGTCCCACTTCCTCGATGAGTCCTGCGGCATATTCTGCTGCGGCGCGCTCCCCCGGTCCTGACCCGTCACCGTAGTTGGAGGTGTCGATCCGGATGAGTTCTTGGCAGATCCGGACAACTTCATCCTCGGGCAGGACGTCAGGCATTGGAGGCTCCTTGGTAGGGAATGACTGGTTGGCACGAGCTGAATCGCTGCCCTCAGCCTACCTACTTGCCTCGATTCGTTGTTCCCGGAAAGTCATGTTAGAGTTTTTCTCGCTGCTTCGGAGAGGCGCGAAACGCTGAAAGGCGGGACGGCTTCCCGAAATACCACCTGCGCGGGTGGCGGAATGGCAGACGCGCTAGCTTGAGGTGCTAGTCCTCGAAAGGGGGTGGGGGTTCAAGTCCCCCTCCGCGCACAAACGGAAGCCCCGGAAAATCATTGATTTTCCGGGGCTTCTTTGTTTCTCCCACCACGCCGGCTCCTTAAGGTGTTCCTGGGTCCGCCCAGCGAACGGGGTGCACTCTTTTCGCGCCCTGTGTATCCCAGCTACGGGTGCCCGAATTTGCGGAAATTCCGGCCGCGATGCTGCGGAGTTGCGTCCGGGATTCCCGCCCTTTAAGTCCTAGGCTTTCGGCATGCACCCCTTAGCGGCAATCGGCCTGGTGTTCTTGGCCGCAATTGCCTGGATGGGCACCATCCTGACCTTACTGATTGCCTTGGTCAAAGCCCGGAGCGGGCCGCCGGCCGGCCTCAGGAGCCCTGTCGAGAGCGCGGAGACCCGCAACTCCAATGACAGGGTCGCCCAGACCTAGCTGGGTGCCGGATGCCTGCGGAATTTCGTGGAGCGGCCATCGCCGCTGGGATCGGGTAGGCGCCTTCACCAACCTACCTAGCTGAACAGGATCCGGAGTCAGGTTCCAGATGCTGGCCGGGATGGTGGAAGAATCCATCACCTGACCCGCCACGGCGACTGGATGAAATCCAGTCAGGTCAGGGTGAAGGAACTCTTCGGGTCGTCGGCGCCCAGGAGGTCGTGGTGGAAGGCAATGGCGTCCACTGGCCGGGTGTCTACAACCTTTCGGTCAGAGCCCCCTTAGTAGTCGATGGCTTTCCGGTCCATGGACTTGAGGGCGGCGAGCCGTGCTTCCACTTCGGTCTGCTCGCCGAGGTCTTCCAGGGACGCGAACTGCGCGTCCAGGGATGAGGCGGCGAGTTCCTGCTGGCCGCGGACCGTGGCCTCCTGCCGGCGGATGTTCTCCTCGTACCGGCCGATGGCCGAGGTCGGGTCGCCGGCGTCAAGGGCCTTGAGCGCATCATGGACCCGGGACTGGGCGGCGGCGACCCGTGAACGGTTGACCAGTTCGTTCCGCTTGGCGGTCAGCTCCCCGAGCTTGCCGCGCATCTGGTCCAGGCCCTGCTTGAGCTTGTCGACGACCTGGTTCTGCGCGGCCAGGTTCGGTTCCTGGGCCTTGGCGGTAGATTCAGCGGTCATCTGCCGGCCGATGGCGACCTTGGCCAGGGCATCGAACTTGTCGGCGTCCACGCTGTTCCCGGCTGCCCGGAACTCGTCGGCCTTCTTCGAGGCGGCGATCGCCTTACTGCCCCAGGTCTTGGCGTCGTTCACGGCGCGGGCCTGGTCTTCCTCGGCCATCCGGAGGTTGCCGATGGTCTGCGCGATCGCGGACTCGGCTTCGCGGATGTTCTCCGAGTAGTCCCGGACCATCTGGTCCAGCATCTTCTGCGGGTCTTCCGCAGAGTCCAGGAGGGCGTTCAGGTTGGCCTTGGCCAGCTGGGCGACACGGGCGAAAATACTCTGCTTCACGGCGGTCTTTCTATCGGTGATGATTTCAAATTTTATGTGGACGGCATCGACGGATGCCAGCACCTCGGAGCCGCCCCTGGTTCCGCCGGGCAGCGGAAAGGCCCAGCAGGGTGAGTGCCGGAGCCTTCGGAATGGAAGAGAGATCCGTCCTGGATGCTCATGGGCTTTATGTGTGCGGCAGCCGCAGCCCACTTATCTCCCGCCACGTACACGATGGCGTGAGAAGTGCAGCAGGACGGGTAGCCTAGGGGCAGCCGCGCCAGAAACCGTATTTCCCCATGTCAGCCCGGGTTTATAGTCCTTCTGCGCTTCACCGCTTATCAGGAAGGCGCCCTGCTGCGTCGACGGGAAGAAGGAACTGTGCACCAAACCAAACCACTATCACTCGCGCTGGTGGTGATCGCCATCGCGGGCAATGCCATTCTTGGAGCCGGCAGCGCTCAGGCGGCATCTCAGGTAAACAACCCCTGCCAGCGGCTGTCCGCGGGTCAGGTCAAATACAACAGCTTCGGCGCCACCCGCGTCACCTTCGCCACCGCCACAAACCGTGATTCCAACGTTGTCACCATCACCGGCTGCGTCCGCTCCGGCAACAGCTACGTGCAGGAATGGCAGGACTGGGGCTACGCCGGCCTCAAGGGCTTCGCTCCGCCCGGGCTGACCTGGGAGGACACCTTCAAGTCCCCGACCGGCTCGTACAGTGTCACGGAGGCTCTTGGCCGAGCCAACCCCGGGACAGCTCTGGTGTACCACACGGTCAACGCGAACTCCCGGTGGGGCGGGGAATATGGCCCCACCTACAACCAATACTTCGAGGGCAGCGGCGGGTCCTCTGACGAGAACCTTTACACCTACATGAACCAGGGCTACTACGAGCAGGCAGCGGTAATTAATTACAACCGCGAGCCCGACATGAACACTGTGCAGGGTGCCTCCTATGCGATCTTCCTGCACGCCGGCCGGACCACGTCCGCCGGCTGCCTCTCCACCACATTGGACGTGGTCAACAGATTCCTCCGCAGCAACCGGCCCGGAGACCGGATCATCATGGGTGCTGTCGATGACATCTTCACGCCGTACTCCTCCAATCCTTTCGGGGTCATCGCAGAGAAGTACCAGCAGGGCGGTGGACCCGCAGGCCAGCTCGGGAGCCCCTCCTCCAACGAGACCGGGGGTCTGAAGGACGGCGGAGCCTTCCAGAACTACCAGGGCGGGGCCATTGTCTGGTCTCCAGGATCCGGCGCACACTTCTCCTGGGGAGCGACCCGGGACAAGTGGGCATCGCTCGGATTCGAAAGCGGACCGCTGGGCTACCCGGTCACCGACGAGGTCGGCGGTCTCAGGGGCGGTGGCGTCTACCAGGTCTACCAGGGAGGTGTCATTATGCACTCCCCCGCCAGTGGTGCCCGCATCTCTGCCTTTGGCCCGATCCGGGACAAGTGGGCCGAAACCGGGTTCGAGAACGGCGCACTCGGGTATCCCGTCAGCGACGTGATTACTGGCCTGAAGGATGGCGGCTCGTACCAGGCGTACCAGAATGGCGCCATCTTCTCCTCACCTGCCAGCGGGACTCACGCCATAACCGCCGGCATCAACGGCAAGTGGCGGGCGCAGGGCGCTGAGAACGGCCCCCTGGGCTACCCGACCACCGATGAGGTCCGCGGCATCAGGGACGGCGGCTCATGGCAGGGTTTTCAGGGTGGCGCGGTCCTGTTCTCGCCGGCATCGGGTGCCGCAATCAGCGCCGGTCCAATCCGGGATAAGTGGGCCTCCACCGGTTTCGAGTGGGGCGCACTTGGCTATCCGGTCAGTGACGTCGTCACCGGTCTCAAGGACGGCGGCGCGTTCCAGAACTACCAGGGTGGCGCTATCATCCTGACACCTGGCGTCGGTCCGGTCCTCTCCGTTGGCTCCATCCGTAACGTCTGGGCCAGCTATGGCTTTGAGCACGGCTCCCTCGGCTACCCGATCACGGACGAGTACGGCATCTCCGGCGGCGTCGCCCAGAACTACCAGGGCGGCGTCATCCACCACCTGCCGAATGTCGGGACCTACGCCGTTACCGGGGACATCTTCACCAAGCACGAAGAGATGGGTCCCACCCTCGGCGCAGCCGTCAGCCCGCAAGTGGCCATCAAGAATGGCGGCCTGTACCAGAACTTCCAGCGCGGCTCCATCCTCTGGTCCCCTGCCACCGGAGCCCATGTCTCCGTCGGCAGCACCCGCGGTGCATGGGCACAGGCAGGTTTCGAGAACGGCTACCTCGGCTATCCCATCAGCGATGAGATTCCGGTCGACGGCGGCGTCAAGCAGAACTATCAGGGCGGGACGATCTTCTGGTCCCCGCGCCTCGGCGCGTACTCGATGCCCTCGGACTTCAGTTCCAAGTTCGACGCAGCCGGTGGTCTGGCCGCCCTGGGGTTCCCCGGCACCAACAGGGTGATCGGACTGAAGGACGGCGGCTCGTACGTCAACTTCGAGAAGGGGGCACTGATCTCCAGTCCGGCCACAGGTGTTGGGCTCTCGACCGGCAAGACCCGCGACGCCTGGGCCGGGACCGGCTTTGAGTGGGGCAGGCTCGGCTACCCGACGACCGACAACTACGTCACGGCCGACGGCAGTACCGCTCAGGACTTCCAGGGCGGACGGATCACCGTTCCCACTGGTGCTCCGGCCAGGATCGAGTACGGCAGCTTCTAACCCGCTGGAGCGGCCGGTAAAGAATTGACTGCAGTACCTCGGCAACCGCACGAATACTTCGACCAAAAGCGAGTTAATACTGGTGAGGCCAACTTCACCCCGCTCGGGAACCGAGTACTACAGTGGATGCATGGCTCCCAGCCGCCACCCGCTCGACGACCTGCGCGAAACCATCGGCCACCTGGCCGATCAGCTCAAGCTGCCCGGTTCAGAGCGCGTGGACGACCTGGTCGGCGATCTCATCGGTGCGAGGCCCGGGCCGGCACGGCCGCTGTCCGAGGTGCAGGCCGAGCTCGACGCGTTGGTGGGACTGGAAACCGTGAAGGAACAGGTGCGGGCCCTCGTCGCGCTGCTCCAGGTCCAGGCCCGCCGAAAGGCGCATGGCCTGCCGGAGGTGGCCACCTCACAGCATCTGGTATTCCTCGGAAACCCGGGCACAGGCAAGACCACCGTGGCGCGGCTCCTGGCCGAGATGTACCGCGCGGTGGGACTGTTGCAGAAAGGCCACCTGGTTGAGGTCGACCGTTCGGGCCTGGTGGGGCAGTACGTCGGCGCGACCGCCCTCAAGACGGACCGGGTGATCCGGCGAGCGCTGGACGGTGTCCTGTTCATCGACGAGGCGTACGCGCTGGCACCGGAGGACGGCCGGATGGACTTCGGCCCCGAGGCGATCGAGGTCCTGCTCAAGCGGATGGAGGACCACCGCCACCGCCTGGTGGTGATCGTGGCCGGGTACCCCCGGCTGATGGAATCCTTCCTGCTCTCGAACCCCGGCCTGCGCTCCCGGTTTGCCCGTGAGATCACTTTTCCCGACTATTCCGTCGACGCCCTCCAGATGATCTTCCACCAGATGCTGGCCCAGCACGAGTACAGGCTGGAGCCGGGGGCGGACCAGGTGCTGCGCCGCATCTTCACAGGGCTCCACGCGGGCGAGGACTCCGGCAACGCCCGTTTCGCCCGCACCCTGTTCGAGCAGGCGCTCAACCGCCAGGCGCTGCGACTGTCGCTCGACGAGGAACAAAGCCTCGATGCGCTCGATCGTGAGGCCGTCATGACGCTCACCGGGGACGACATCGTCGAAGCCGCGCTAGCTCTAGGCGAGGAACCTGAACCGGAACCGACGCCGGAACCGGAGCAGCCACGCTGGTGGCGCTGGTTCGTCTGACCACAGTTCGCCGGGCTCCTGTTCGTGGCGGCGGGAATACGGCATAGCTGCCGCTGCATGCTATTGCCACGCCGTCCCCACGAGCGGAAACTTGACTCATTGGGCTATGAAGTCAGCCGAACCATCGCGGAAAGCCACGCGCCATGTCCACCCCTGCTGACCATCATCCAGCGCCAGACCTTCCGTTCACGGGCATCCTGTCGAAACAGGCTCCTTGGATTTTCCGTTCATCACCCCAGATGACAGCTGCCGTCGCGCTATGTATGGGCAACGAGGGTGACCGCTCGGGAAGCCTTTGCAGGAACGGTCTCGGCTCAGCGCAGGCAGTCGAGTCATGAGCACGGGTCAGGCGGTAGCTTTGATATTCGTTGCCGCTTTCGTATGGATCGGCTTGACCATTCTCGTTCTCCTGGCGATGCGGCGCCGCAGGAAAGGCTCCTCGAGAGTGGCTTCAGCGCCGCCGCCCCCTGACCCCATCAGCTATCGGCCCCACAGGCCCTGGCGGCGCCCCCGCCCCGTAACAACCAGTCCCACGCCTGCCCCCAGGCAGCACAGGATGAGGATCAGGAGAGTCCGCGGCTGACCACCCTCCCCCGACGGGGCACAAGGAAGCCCACCAACCAGCCCGGCAGCCATCGATTCCACGGGTGTCACCATTGAAGACGCCGATGGAACGCGTTGACCCGAAGTCTCTGGTTCCGAAGGCTGCCACAGGCGTATATTCCGTTCATGGCGAAGGATCCTGTCCAGACGAACCCGGAGAATTACCGCGTCGCGTTTGAAAACGAACGCGTGCGCGTGCTTGAGTACTCGACTCTCCTGGGCACTCGACGACCGAGCACAGCCACCCCGGCCCTCTCCGGGCGGGGCGGCGGAACAGCTGGGACCGAGCATCTCCTAATTGATGAACTTGGAGGCGAAGTGGCAAAACCCGAATTTGAGTTCACTCCAACGTCATCGGTGGAGTTCACGCCCTGCACACCACACATTGAAGGGCTTTCGGAAGCGGTCCTGGCGCGTGATGACAGGAACGGCTGTGTCACCCGCATCCTGAAGTTTGAGCCGGGAACCGATACGTCACCAAACGGTGTCCTGGTCCATGACTTTTGGGAAGAGGTATTCATCTTCGAAGGTTCATTCGTCGACCAGCGCCTGAACCGCACTTTCAACACGGGAGACTGGGCTACCCGCCCGCCGGGCATGAAGCATGGCCCCTGGGTCTCGGCAACCGGCGCCAAAATGTTCGAAGTCCGCTATTACCAAAACACTGACAGCCATCCGGACGAAGTCGGGCCCCTCCAGGACCGGGCATCGGAGTAACAGGCTGCGCAGAGGTGCATTTACCAACTGCTGTGAGGCCCTGGCCGACGGCCACTGAAATAAGTACAGCGGCTGGACGTAGCCTGCCGCTGGTGAGCCCGGGCGTCACTTTGCCAAGGGCGCCGCAGTCCTTACCGAACCGACGACGTCCAGGATTGCCTGGGTGGTGATTGCTGCGGCGTCAGGTTCGGCGACGAGCGATTCATGGGACGCAAAATCGATGGTTTTGTGAAGGCTGTTGGTGGACAGCGTGGCCAAGCCGTTCTGCGACGCCTCGTGCTTGGCGTCATTGCCGACGCCCGCTGTAAGGACGACAAGGGGCTTGCCCGCAAAATCCTGCAGCGATGCGGCTTCTTCCATCGAGGTGTTCGCTTGTACGTACTCGTCAAGAGTGCTGCGCATGTTGCCTGGGTCAGCGATATTGGCGCGGATTTCGTCCCGTTGCTGTGGTGGGAGGCTGTTGACATCCTCGAAAGGTGCATACAGGCGCAGCAAACCGACCCGGCCCACTATTGAGATGAAGGCCGTGACCCGGCCAAGGAGGTTGTACCCCCCGCGGACGGCAACCGGCCGGGACACAGCCGCCGGTGCCCGGTTCGTTGAATCGATAAGCACCATGCCGGCGACCTCATCCGGGTAGTTGGCGGCAAAGGTCTGCACATAGAGACCGCCAAAGGAATGACCAGCCAGCACGTAGGGCCCCGGTACGTTGCCGCTGTGCAGCAGGGAATGAAGGTCCGCAGATATCTGCGTGGCGTCCTGGACCGTGTCGGCGGGCCCGCTCCAGCCCCTGCCGGCCCGATCGTAGACGCAGACCCGTGTCCGGGCGGACACCGCCGCCGAAATCAGTATGTGGTTGGATGACATCTCACCGGCTCCGGGCTGGAGCACCACGGTGGGGCTTCCCGTGCCTGTGCAGTTGAGGTGCAGGCTGTAGCCACCCACGTCGAGCAGCTGGCCCGGCATTGGGAAGGCCTGCGCATCAGCCGCCGCGCCCAGCGTCTGGGAGGCGCCACCTACCGAGGCAAGGGCCAGCACCGCGATGACCGGGTAAAGCACCCATTGCCTGCTCCGGCTATGCAGTTGCTGGCGTGAACGGAAAAACATCCAGATCGCCAAGGCCAGCAGGGCGGGCGGCCACACCCAGCTGAGCACGACATCCACCGGGGCGCCGAACCACGCCAACAGCAAACCGGACGCCCCCATGAAAATCGCAGGTGCTGCAGCCCATCGCTGCGGCTGGTCAGTGAACCGGGCTGACAGAAGGGCCAACAGGCCCCACCCCACCGCAAAGCCGCACAGCACCGCACCCGTGACCTCGCTCTCACGCGCCCGGATGAAAGGGGCAGCTGCCAGGAGCAGAGCAGCGAAGAGTCCTGCAGCCATTGTTCCGGCCACAACGCGGCCAATGGGCCACCTTGCGCCGGAACCCTGGCCGGATGGATGTTCTGGACCACTGGGCAGGGGGCGGGGGCCGGGCAGGGGCGTTCCGGGGGTAGTGGCCACAGTGGGCTCGATTCCTTGTAATGTGGCGCCGCGCGAGTACGGTCAATCCGCACAAATGGCACGTGCCGTCCCTTTGACTATAGGCCCGCACCACAGGCTTTGACCCTGCTTTCAGTCGCGATTCCCGATGCGTTCCCGGGACGTCGCATCCAAGAGGGCCACGAGGCCCAGTCTTGAGCGAAACTTGCGGCGAACGTGGGCTGTCGTTCAGGAACCGGCCTTACCGTTGGAAACAAGATCCTGCTGCTGGGGCAGGGCCTTACACATAGGGACAGGGCCGGCGGCCAAGGTATCTCTGAGACCGGATGCCGCCCCCCAATCGCCGCCGGCCCATATCCCATGTCCCGGTGTGAGGCCGGCATTCTGGATCACGCCAGGCGGGCCTTCACAATCTCGCTGATGGCCTTGCCGTCAAAGCGGCCGCCAATTTTGGGGGTGACAGATTTCATGACCGCGCCCATGGAGCGCATCGTCAGTTCCGTGCCGTCCGCTTTCAGGCCGGCGATGACCTCATCGACGATGTGTTCGGCTTCCTCCCGGGTCAGGGCTTTAGGGAGGTAGGCCTCAATGACCTCGGCTTCGGCGATCTCGGCCTGGGCCCGGTCGTGATGGCCGGCCGAAGAATAGGTGGCGGCGGTGTCACGGCGTTTGGCCGCTTCCTTCTGCAGGAGGGCGGTGATCTGTAGGTCATCGAGCTCCACCGGGGTCTTGCCGGATTTCTCCCGCGTCTCGATTTCGCCCAGGACGTTGCGCACGGTGGTCAGGCCAACCTTGTTGCCCGCCTTCATGTGGACGATGACATCGCCCTTCAGCTTTTCCTTCAGTGACATGGTCTGACTCATTCTTTCGTTGCGGATGGGAGCTATGGGGTCGCTACGGTCGGTGGCCCAATCCCACCGGACGCACATTGCGGGAGCCGGACCGCGGCCAAGGTGCCCTCGCTTGGGACGATCCTGCATAAGCCTATTCCCGACGCAGCGGTTGGGCGTTGCTGCCTTGAACCTTTTCGGTGCCGTCCACCAGAAGCGGCAGGTTCATGCCCGGCCGTAGGCTAGTTTGGAAATCGCAGCGGCCTGTTTCCCGGGCCCCGGAAGGAGCGCCAAGTGGACAGCACGGTTGGCAAGTGGTTTCTGAATCGGGCTGAGCGGGGAAATGCTGCATCGGATGTCCAGGCTGCCGGTACGGAATCCGGCTCCTGGTCAGAAGGCAATCTGGTGCGTCCCCTGGTACATGGCGCAGCCTACTTTTCCAGGCTTCATGAGGAACTGTCGGTACTGCAGGCGGGAGACCGGGTGTGGTTCACGGACTGGCGCGGCGATGCCGACGAGCAGCTGGAGGCGGGCGGCACGACCATTGGCGGGTTGCTCGCAGGGCTGGCGCGCTCTGGCGTGGAAGTACGGGGCCTCGTCTGGAGATCCCATGGTGAACGGGTGTCCGCCCCTATCAGCGGCCGCTCCAATGAACTTCTCAGCCGGAAGATCAACGACTCAGGCGGCGAGGCGCTGTTGGATCAGCGAGTGCGTCTCTTCGGCTCCCATCACCAGAAACTGGTGGTCATCCGCCGTCGTACCGACCCCTCCCGCGATGTGGCGTTTGTGGGTGGGCTGGACCTTTCGCACAGCCGTCGCGACGACGCCGGCCATGCGGGAGACGCCCAGGCGGTGAAGATGGATTCCCGTTACGGGCAGAGGCCCCCGTGGCACGATGCCGCCCTTGAACTGCGCGGCCCGGTGGTTGCAGATGTGTTGGCGGTGTTCGCCGAGCGGTGGAACGATCCGCACCCTTTGGACCGGCGGACCCCGTACCGGATGCTGCTGCAGCGCCTGGCCCGTATGCCCAGGCATCCCAAACCGCTCCCCGAGTCCGCTCCTCCCCCACCGCCGGCAGGTCCGCATGCCGTGCAACTGTTGCGGACCTACGGCGTGAAGCACCCGCCATTCCCCTTCGCACCACATGGAGAGCGGAGCATAGCGCGCGCTTACACGAAGGCGTTCGCCCAGGCCCGTTCGGTCATCTACGTCGAAGATCAATATCTGTGGTCCACAGAGGTGGCAGCGGGAATCGCAACTGCCCTGGAACGCAACCCCGGGCTGAACGTGATCATTGTTGTGCCCAGGTACCCGGACACCGACGGCCCACTGAGTGGACCGCCCAAGCGCCTTGGGCAACTGCGGGCCATCAGCATGCTCCGCCGGGCCGCACCCGACAGGGTAGGCATATTCGACCTCGAAAACAGCCAGGGGACTCCGATCTACGTCCACGCCAAAATCTGCATCATTGACGACACCTGGTTCACCTGTGGTTCAGACAATTTCAACCGGCGGTCCTGGACCACCGACAGCGAGCTCACCTGCGCCGTAATGGACACCTCCGCCGACGGCATGCCGCCGGAAGAATCCGGCAGCCCGCCACACCCGCCGCTCGCCAAGGAACTGAGGCTCGAGCTCTGGGCGGAACACCTGGGCCTTGAGAAAGACGATCCACGGCTCCACATAAACGGGGCAGCACTGCAGCTGTGGAAGAGCACGGCAGATGCCCTGGACCAGTGGCACCGTGGCGGCCGCCATGCGCCCCGCCCGGCAGGGCAGGTCCGCCGCCATGTCACCGAACCCGTCACGCCCCTCCAGCGCCTGTGGGCCGATCCCATTTACCGGTTCCTCGTGGACCCTGACGGCCGGCCCCGCCGCCTCCGCGGCACGCCCCGCTTCTAGGGAATACCCGCCCGACGCGTGCCCGCTTCCAGCCTGGGCATTTCCCCTGGCCCTTCCTGCCTCCCTGGGCGGCAGGGGTTCGGTAGGTTTGAGCGGTAAAGCAAATGCATCCGGACGTGGGAGAAGACGTGAAGGCAGTTGTGTACGAGGAAACCGGTCCCTCATCGGTGCTGCAGCTCCGGGACAAGCCTGTGACGGATCCAGGTCCGGGCGAGGTCCGGGTCCGGCTGGTGGTGTCGGGAGTGAACCCCACCGACTGGAAGTCACGGGCCGGAAGCGGCAGCAGCAGACTGGACGCCGCCAAGGTTCCCAACCAGGACGGAGCCGGTGTCATCGACCAGCTGGGTCCGGGAGTGACAGGATTCGGCGTGGGCGACCGCGTCTGGCTATGGGATGTGGCCTGGGGCAGCAATGAAGGAACCGCACAGGAATATGTCGTGGTGCCCGCCCACAAAGCGGTGCCGCTTCCCGACGCCGAATCCTTTGAGACCGGCGCCTCGCTCGGGATTCCCGCACTGACAGCGCACCGGGCGCTGACGTCGAGCGAGGATGGACCGGCCAGGCTTTCCCCCGGCGCCCTGGCAGGCCGGACCGTGCTGGTCACCGGCGGTGCAGGCGCCGTCGGCCACGCAGCCATCCAGCTGGCACGGTGGGCCGGTGCTGCCGTCATCACAACCGTCAGCGGAGACCGGAAAGCGGAACTCGCCCTCCGCGCCGGCGCCGCCACGGTTATCAACTATCGGCAGGCCGACGTCGTCCACGCCGTCCATGAGGCAGCCCCCGACGGAGTGGACATCATCGTGGACGTCAACGCACCGGCCAACATCGACGCCAACCTGCACGTACTCAAGCCTGGCGGGACCATCTCAATTTACGCCGCCAACCCCGGCGAATCGCTCACGGTCCCAATCCGCGAAAGCATGACCAGGAATGTCCGCTATCAATTCATCCTCACCTACACCGTCACGGACGAGCAGAAACAGAATGCTGTAGCCGGCGTTGCCGAGGCCCTCGCCGCAGGTGCGCTTGGGGTAGGCGAAGAACATGGCCTGCCCCTGACGCGGTTCGCCCTCACAGAGACGGCTGCAGCCCACGAAGCAGTGGAGCAGGGAACAGTCGGAAAGGTACTTATCGACGTGGCACCGGCACCCTGAAAAGGACAGCCCGGGCCACCTGACCGGCTGGGTGGCCTTCAGCGCAAGGCGTACGACGGCGGGCGCCTGGCTGGGCGTGCTTTCCCGCCCCGGGTGCTCCACGCCACTGCACCCGGGCGGGCCCCGCCGTCGTCAATGCAGGTGCAGGCTGCGGCGGCGCGGATGCCGGGTCCCTGCTTGGGGATGGGAACCCGCGGCAACCGGGCGGTACGCAATCCGCCGGTTCGCCATGCGGAGTTCGCGCCGTTCCTGCCGGCGCGCTTTCCTTTCGGGCCGGTCAATGGCGGACAGGATGGTCAGCGTTATGGTGACCCATAGGAACGCCGACCCCAACACCAAAGCAATTACCAGCTCAGTGCTCATGCATCCAATTTTAGGCCCTCGGGCCCAAAGCCAACCCCTGCAGACGCACTCAATTAGGGACAATCCCGCACGGTCTACAGCAGTCCCAACCCCCTCACGGCAGCCATGACGTCGGAAACCTGGACGGCAAGCAGGGCAGGATCCGGCCGGGCCGCGAACGTGTCCCCGAGACGCAGTTCCGCGCACGTCAGGACAACGTGGGGCCCCGGGGGCGGCCCCCAGATTTCCGGCGGTGCCGGCCCAAAAAGCACCACGGAAGGAGTCCCGTAGGCGGATGCCAGGTGTGCGGCGCCGGTGTCGGCAGAGACCACCAGGCGTGCGGCGGCGATCGTGGCCGCGAACTCTCCGAGGCCCAGCATACCGGCCAGCATGGTGGTGCCCGGGAGTCCTGCGAGCCGGCATACTTCCTCTGCGCGGTCCCTTTCCGAGGTCCCGCCGGTGAACACCACCTGATGCCCGGCTTCCGAGAGGGCCGCTGCCACCGCCGCAAAGCGTTCCGCTGGCCAGAGCCTGCTGCCGTAAGCGGCCCCGACGTGAAGGACTGTTGCGCCGGGGACGGGGCTGGGGACGTGGGGAGTGTTCAGCCCTACGTCCAGCGGGTCAGCTTCGATGCCATGCCACTCCAGGAGCCTCACCCAGCGTTCGCGCTCGTGCAGTTCAGGCCGCCACGGCGGGCCATCCCGGTGGGCGCTGCGGTGGCCAACGGTCTGCCTGGCCTTCAGTGCCTCAATCCGCCCCTGGCTCTCCGGGCCGCTGCCGTGCAGGTTCACGGCCACATCCACCAGTCCTGGTTCCATCGCCAATGGCTCGTCCAGGCCGTGCGTGGGGAACAGTTCGTATCCGCCCACCAGCCCCAGGGCTTCCGACAGCCACCCCTGCGCTGCGTAGCGCAGCCGGTGTTCGGGAAACGCCCGCCGGATGCCTTTCAGCGCAGGTACGGCCACCAACAGGTCTCCCAGCTTCAAGGCACGCAGGACCAGGAGCTCCGGTTTACCGTCAGCGGGAAGCCGATCGCTGGCTGGTCCCGCCGTCGTCGGGCCGCTCATACGTCCTGCTTTGCGAATTTCGTGGCGGCGAGGCTGCGGACATCCTCGTAGACCTCCTGCACGCCGATCCCAGCCACTACAGAGTCGTCATGGACGCACCGGGGTGCGGTCCAGCCCACCTGGGTCACGTCAATGCCGCAGGTGGGGCACGCCGTAACCCAGGAAGCGTGCACGCGGTGCAGGCTCCTGCCCAGCGCCCCCGCGTTAATGACGTTGCCGGCCCAGAAGATACCGACCGTGGGCACGCCCAGCGCCTGGGCCAGGTGCCGGGGACCACTGTCGTTGGCAACCGCCACGTCAGATTCCGCCAGCAGCGCCACGAGTCCTGCCATATCCAGTGCGCCGGCCATGGAATGGACAGCCGCCGACCCCGCCCGGGCCGCGATCCCCTCAGCGAGATCCTGCTCGCTGCTGTCCCCGATGATGACCACCTCCGAGCCATCGGCTGCGCAGGCTGCGGCAAGTTCAGCGAACTTGTCAGCGGGCCAGCGACGGCGGGGGTCAGTGGCGCCGGGATGGATTACCACCAGCGGGCGGTCGCCACCGCCGTCGCCGGCTTTATGGGTTGCCAGCCCGGCAGCGGGTGCCAGCCGGGCCTCGAGATCGACCGGGAAGGCACCGGCGAATCCGGCTACCTCCAATGCCCTGAGTGGTTCGTGCTGGTAGTAGAGGTAGGGAATGGTGCGCTCGAGGCTGGCCGCATCGGCGGTCCGGGTCCCTACGGTGTGGCGGGCGCCGAGCCGCAGCAGGAAGGGATTTGAATAGCGGCCGCCGCCGTGCAGCTGGACAGCGAGGTCGAAGCTGCGGCGGCGCATGTCAGCAAAAAAACGGTCCAGTTCAGCTGAATCTTCTTCCCCGGGCCGGACTCCTTCGGCGAAAGGCAGGACCACCACCTCATCCACTGGGCTCTTCAGGGCTCCCAGCAGCGCCTTGTGGATGGGGGTTCCCAGCAGTGTGATGGTGGATCGGGGATACGCCGCCTTCAACGCGGCCATCGCCGGGATGGCGAAAATCAGGTCGCCCAGTCCCCCACCACGGAGGACGACAATCCTGGACACGTCGATGAACTTCTCCAGCACAGGACCGACGCCCACACCGACTTGTCCTGCACCTCCGAACTCTGCGGTGAGTTGTTCCACACACTGCCCCTTCCGTCATGCAGGGGGACCGGCACACCGTCCCACCACTGCCCATGCAGCCGCACTGCGCTTACAAAACCTGCGGCTTCTCCTTTGAACCTTTACCCAATAGGCGGCAGATCTACCCTCCCTGTTGGGGAATACCCGCCCTATGCTGTACGTTTCATACCCGACAGCCAATCAAAGAAAAGAGAAGCACCCAAAGTGGCAACCGATTACGATGAACTGCGTTCCGACGTCAAGGAATCGCAGGACAACTCACTCGAGCAGCTCCAGTCAGCAAATGCTCCCGACGCCCGCAGTGTTGTGCAGGAGTTGGACGAGGCTGACGGACTGGACGGCGCCGGCGTCCCTGGCGGCGAATTTGTCGCTGAGGAGCTCGTAGTCCAGGTCATCCCGCAGGCTGAGGATGAGTTCACCTGCTATTCCTGCTTCCTGGTCCGCCACCGGTCGCAGATTGCCCGTCAAAAAGACGGCCACAGCTACTGCACCGAGTGCGAAGGCTAATCAACAGCCTTCCCCGGGGCGGTAATCCCAACGACCCGACCAAAGCCGAAAGGCACGCCGCACACGGCGTGCCTTTCGGCTTTAAGCCCATGCCTATAAGGCAGCACCCAGCTGGGGTGCATAGCGTTGGAGAAGACAATTACGACGCCGACCGGCAGCCAAGGAGGCAACGGTGGACAGCCCAGCCAGCTTATGGAACGCCTTCACAGCTGCGTTCACGCAGGCAGACGTACCCAACATCACCTGGGTGGAGATGCTGCTGTCCCTGGCTGCCGCCGTCGCGCTGTCCATACCCCGCCGCACCTGGCGCTACTTCGGGCTCCTGGCCACCACCGTCCATGAACTGGGCCACGCGTTCGCGGCCGTGACCTCCGGGCAGCGGCTGGCCGGAATCCGCCTCAGACTGGACCATTCCGGGACCACCACCTCCTACAGCAGGAGCAGGGTTGCAGCAGCCTGGTCCTGCTTCTGGGGATACCCGGTACCTGCAATGGCCGGCGCCGCTTTTGTATGGTGCGGGCTCCGCGGGTGGGGCCCCGCCGCCATGGCCGTCAGCGCCCTGGTCCTGACCGCATCGCTCATCTTCCTGCGCAACCTCGCCGGTTTCCTCATCACTGCCGCCGCCATCGCCGCCGCGGCCGCCCTGACAATCCTTGCGCCGGCCTCAGTCGTGGGCCACGTGGCCGTCATCTTCGGTCTTGCACTCCTGGTGGCTGCTGTCCGCGACCTGCTCAAACTCACGCAGGTCCACGTCCGGCGTCGTGGAAGTCTTGGGACCTCCGATGCCTACCTGCTGTACCGGGCCACGTCTGTTCCCTCCGGGGTGTGGATTGCCCTGTTCACCCTCCTGGTAGCGGGGTCCTGGCTGGTGGCCTGGCAGCCCGTCTCGGTAATCCTGTTGGAAGGCGCCTGGAACCGGTAGGAGGCGCATAGGCTTGGGGCATGAGCCAGGAAACACACAGTACCCGTGGAGCCTATGTGACCGGCAGTGCCGAGTTCACCCGGGACACCAATTACATTGAGGACCGGATCACCAGGGACGCCTCTCCGGGCAGCAACGGAGAACCGGGGTGGCCGGTGGAAGCGGGGCGGTACCGCCTCATCGCCGCCCGCGCCTGCCCATGGGCAAACCGGACGGTCATTGTCCGCAGGCTCCTGGGGCTGGAAGAAGCGATCTCCCTGGGCCAGCCCGGCCCCACGCATGACGCGCGGTCCTGGACGTTCGACCTCGATCCCGGCGGAGTTGATCCGGTCCTTGGCATAGAACGCCTGCAAGAGGCTTACTTCAAACGTTTCCCGGGCTATCCGCGGGGAATCACAGTGCCTGCCATCGTGGATGTCCATACTGGCCAAGTTGTAACCAATAACTTCCCGCAGATCACCCTGGACTTCTCCACCGAGTGGACCGAGTTCCACCGGCCGGGGGCGCCGCAGCTCTACCCGGAACACCTTCGGGGCGAGATCGACCAGGTGAACAAGCGCGTCTTCACAGAGGTCAACAACGGCGTCTACCGATGCGGTTTCGCCGGTTCCCAGGAAGCCTACGACGCAGCGTACGACCGGTTGTGGACCGCAATGGACTGGCTCGAGGACCGCTTGTCGCGGCAACGCTACCTGGTGGGCGACACCATCACGGAAGCAGATGTGCGCCTGTTCACCACCCTTGCCAGGTTCGACCCCGTGTACCACGGCCACTTCAAGTGCAACCGGCAGAAACTGAGTGAGATGCCCAACCTGTGGGGCTACGCACGGGACCTGTTCCAGACGCCGGGCTTCGGGGACACCATCGACTTTGTGCAGATCAAGCAGCACTACTACATCGTGCACGAGGACATCAATCCCACCGGCATTGTTCCTGCCGGCCCGGACCTGAGTGGATGGCTGGAGGACCATGGCAGGGAGTCCCTGGGTGGCCGGCCATTCGGCGACGGCACGCCGCCGGGTCCCGTCCGGCCAGGCGAGGAAGTTGCGCCGGGACACGGAGTGCTGCGCTAACCCAATCCCATAGTAGGAAACCGCTTTCCTCTTACACTGGAGGGCATGCAGACATCTCTTGGCTTCGTGGCCGACGGGTACGAAAACGTCCTGGCCCTGTTTGAGTCATTCCTTGCTGGCGACCCCCGCTACAGCGCACAGCTTGCCGCCTACCACCACGGGATACCGGTAGTCCGCCTGACAGGTGGCCCGGACATGGGTGCCGAAACCCTGACCGGAGCCTATTCCTGCTCCAAGGGCGTTGCGGCCATGGTCATCGCCCTGCTTGTCCAGGATGGTGTTCTTGACCTTGACAAGGCAGTGGCCCACTACTGGCCCGAATTCGGGGCCCAGGGGAAGGACAGGCTGCTGGTCAGGGAAGCGTTGTCGCACCAGGCTGGGCTCATGGGAGTCGAGGGCGGTTTCGGCCTTGAAGAGTTCACCACGCCTGCGGCCGCGGCACGCCTTGCCGCTGCCGCTCCCGCGTGGGAGCCCGGGCGGCAGTTCGGTTACCATGCCCTGACCATTGGAATCCTGATGGAGGAGCTGTGCCGCCGTGTCACGGGCGAGACGCTTCAGGATATGTACCACCGCAGGATCCGGAAGCCGCAGGAAGTGGAATTCTTCCTCGGCCTACCGGAGGATCTTGAGCCGCGATACCGGGACGTCCTCTACGAGGAAGACCCCGGCCAGGCCTGGATTGACCCGCTCAGCCTCGAAGGCCTCAACAGCAACGCGCCCGTCAGCACCATCATGGAGCTGCCGAACATCCCCGGCGTCCGGGCCGCCGGAATGTCCGCCGCCGGCGGGGTGGGCTCAGCGGAAGGCCTGGCGCGGCTCTACGCCGCCGCGACCACAGGTGTCGACGGCAGGCAGCCGTTCCTGGCAAGCCGGACGGTGGAGGCCATGACCCGGGAACAGGTGTGGGGCCTAGACCGCTCTTCCGGCCTGGACAACGCGTTTGCCGTCGTCTTCATGAAGCCCCACCCTTCGCGGAATTTTGGCAGCCACCGGGCTTTCGGCCATGAGGGTGCCAACGCTGCGCTCGGTTTTGCGGATCCATCCTACGGGCTGGGCTTCGGCTACATCCCGCGCCGGCAGGAGGAAGGCCGGACGCCGGGAAGGGCGCATCGCCTGGCCGCAGAAGTGCGGCGCTCCGCTGCCGGTTTGTCCTGAGGAGCCTCCGGCCCTACTGTGGTCCGGATGGGCAATACTCAAGCGCGACCGGATGCACGGTGGGCTCGGGGGACCCAACTTCTCAAACAATCGGTGGCGGGGCTTTCCGCTGCCTTTGCGGCGCAGCGGCTGCAGTTGGCTGCCAAGGCGGCGCTTGCCGCGGGCCTTGCGTTCGCCATCGCGCCCCTTATGCCGGGTGCGGCCTCGCATTACGCGTACTATGCGCCGCTGGGCGCCCTGGTGGCCATGTACCACAACGTCGCCGGCTCGGTGCGGCAGGGGGCGCAGGCACTCGCGGGGTTGGCGATGGGAATCGGCCTCGCCTTCATCCTGGTCAGCATTGCCGAGCCCTCCCCGTTGACGGTGGCACTCTTCATGGGGATCGGTGTGCTGCTGGGCGGCTTACCGGGTATCGGTTCGGGCAGCGATTGGATTCCGACGGCGGCCCTGCTGGTCCTGCTCGTAGGCGGCAGTAACGCGGACGATTTCTCGTTCGGATACCTGGTCCAGATGGGTGCCGGCGTGGCCGTGGGCATCGCTGTAAACTTCCTCATCTTTCCGCCACTTCACTTTGATGCAGCGGCTTCAAGCCTGAACGAACTGCGCGTTGCCCTTGGGCGGCAGCTGACCGACATGGGGGCGGCAATAACAGAGGAATGGCCGCCCAAACACGAGGACTGGTCGCGGCGGTCGGACGAGCTGGCCTCGGCCGCAAGCTCGGTGCGGCACCTGGTCAAGGAAGCCGACGCCAGCCGCCGCGCGAACCCAAGGCGGAAGCTGCACCCCAGGGACGTTGACAAGGACTACCGCGACCTGCGCGAACTTGAACGGGTGACCTTCCACATCCAGGACATGACGGACGTGCTCTCCGACGTCATCTGGGAAAGCGACCTACCGTACGAAATCCCGCTGCAGGACAGTGAACCGCTTTCAGCTGCCATCACGGCAACCGGAGAGCTCCTGGCCTCCTATAGCGAGGCTGACGAACAGACCCAGAAACAGCGGTTCGATGCCGCGGAAAAAGCAGTGGAAGCCTGCATGGCAGCCGCAGCGGGCAGGGAATCGACCGAGGGGACCGTTCCGGCCTCCGAGTCGGTCCTCCTCAGCCTCCACCGCATCCTGCGGGCTGTCCGCCCGCAGGACTAGGCCCTGGGCCGGGGCGCGGTTTGGCTAAAGCGCGGCAACTGTCCCGCTGAAGTGGCGGCGCCCGGAGCGGGGGCTCCAGGCGACGAACCGGGAGTGCTTCCATGACCCCGAACCGCTGTGATCGGTGGCAATTTCCAAGGCAACCCGGGAGGGCAGGAAAACGGGAGCCTCGAACTCCACGTCCCACGTGAATGAGTCGCCACGGGCAGGCCCAACATCTGCGAGCGCACGCGAGGCCAGGTACATTCCATGAGCTATCGACCGCCGCATGCCCAGGGCCTTGGCCGAGAGCACACTCAGGTGGATCGGATTGAAATCCCCTGACACTGCGGCGTAGGCACGCCCCGTATCGACGCCGAGGTGCCACAGCGCCGTCGGGTCCGGGGGCCGGAAGTCGGTCCTGGGTGGAACGGCGCCGGGTTTGTCGATCCCTGGCAGGAACACCCCCTTGGCGAGGTAGGTGGAGACACCCCGCCAATACACTTCCGCCGAACCCGTGCGGCGCACTTCCGCCACGACGTCCACCTGCGTCCCGGAACGGTGGCCTTGGAGGTTTTCCACCCGGGCGGTCATGTCCAGAACATCCGTGAAGACCAGTGGCGACCGTTGCTCAACGCTGTTGTGCAGGTGGATCATGCCCAGCAGGGGCAGCGGGAAGTCATCGCGGTTCAGGACGCTCATGGCCAGCGGGAATGCGATGGCGTGGATGAAACCGGCGGGCAGGACGTCACTGGCCGTCTCACCGATGAGGTGCTGGTAGGCGGTAAGGTTTTCGACCCCCACCCTCACTCCCCTGACCTCATGGGTCTCGGCTGGAAGGACGGCGGAATCGTGGGTTCCCAGGAGCCTGCGCCTTGCCGCCTGGGCGGCGGCATTGACGTAGAGCTTGGACAATGACGGCATCTCGGCCAGGATGACCGGCTGTGCGAGGGTCATGCCCCCACCAGGTTTTGCCCGCACACCCGCAGCACCTCCCCGTTGATTCCGCCTGCAGCATCGCTTGCCAGGAATGCTATGGCCTCGGCGACATCGGAGGGCAGGCCGCCCTGCTGCAGCGAGTTCAACCGGCGTGCCACCTCCCGGACGGCAAAGGGAATGCGTGCGGTCATGTCGGTTTCGATGAATCCGGGGGCCACGGCATTGATGGTACCGCCGCGGGACGCGAGCAGCGGGGCGCTGGCACGGACCATGCCCATGACTCCCCCCTTGGACGCTGCGTAATTTGTTTGCCCCCGGTTCCCGGCGATACCGCTGGTGGAGGCAACAGAAACGATACGCGGCGAAGTGTGGAAGTGCTCGGAGGCCAGCAGCGCCTCGTTGATCCGGAGCTGGGCGGCGATGTTGATGTTGATGACCTGGTTCCATCGTGCCTGGTCCATGTTGGCCAGCAGTTTGTCCCGCGTGACCCCGGCATTGTGCACCACGATGTCCAGCCGTCCGTGTCGCTGCACGGCGTGGTCTATGATCCGACGGCCCGCCTCGGCAGCGGTGATGTCCAGCTGCAGTGCAGTGCCCCGTACCTCGTTTGCCACTGCCGCCAGTTGGTCTCCCGCTGCCGGAATGTCCACCAGGACCAGAGTGGCGCCATCGCGGTGCAGCGTCCGGGCAATCTGGGCGCCGATGCCACGGGCTGCACCGGTTACTACGGCCACTTTTCCGGCAAGTGGCCGCTCCGCGTCCGCGGGCAGCGTGCCGTCTTCGGTTGAGACCGTCAGGAACTGTCCGTCCACGAACGCCGAACGGGCTGAGAGGAAGAACCTGATGGCGCCCAGCGCGCTGGGGCTGGTGGAGGCGGTGCCATCAGCAAGGAGCACGCCGTTACCCGTTGCTCCCGCCCGGAGTTCCTTGGCCAGGGAGCGCAGGAAGCCATCCACCCCCTGCCGTGCTGCCGCAGCTTCGGGCGCAGACGCTTCCGCCGCGGGCCGGGACAAGGTTACGATCCGGCCGCCGGCCTTCAGGTCCCGGAGGGATCCCGCTGCCGCCAGAACGGGCTTTTCCAGGTCCGCCGGGTGCGTAAGGTCATCGAGTACCAGGATAATGGCAGCCAGCTTTTCGGCAGGAACGGCGTGCCTCCTGACGTCCAGGTCCCATGACAGCAGCTCAGCGGCAAGTTTGTCTGCGCCGGCAGTGTCGCCCAGGACAATGACGGGCCCCGTGACCAGGGGCTGGCCGGGTTCGTAGCGGCGCAGGACAGCGGGCTGTGGAAGGCCGAGTTTCCTGGCGAGGTTGCGGCCCGGGCCGCTGTTGACCAGTTGGGCGTATGTATCAGTCATGCTGTCCCCCTACAAAGATTCCAGGATCGCCACGACGCCCTGGCCGCCGGCTGCGCAGACGGATACCAGGCCGCGGGCAGGACGTCCGGTGGAAGCCGCCTTGGCGTGGAGCATCTTGGCAAGTGTGCCAACGATGCGGCCACCGGTCGCCGCAAACGGGTGGCCTGCTGCGAGCGAGGACCCGTTGACGTTGAGGCGCGAGCGGTCGATGCTGCCAAAAGCACCGTCCAGGCCGAGGCGGTCGCGGCCGAAGTCTTCGTCCTCCCATGCGGCCAGGGTGCTGAGGACGGTGGCGGCGAATGCTTCGTGGATTTCGAAGTAGTCGAAGTCCGCCAGCGTCAGGTTTTGGCGGGCCAGGAGCCTGGGCACTGCGAACACGGGGGCCATCAGCAACCCGTCCTTGCCGTGGACGAAGTCCACCGCAGCAGCTTCGGCGTCCACCACTGCTGCCAGCTTGGGCAGGTCCCGGGTGTCTGCCCATTCATCGGATGCCAGCAGGACGGTGGAGGCACCATCGGTGAGTGGTGTTGAATTGCCTGCCGTCATGGTTGCATCTGCCCCGAGGTTCCGGCCAAACACCGGTTTCAGGGACGCGAGCTTCTCAAGGGACGTGTCGGCCCGCAGATTGCCGTCCCGCGTCAGTCCCCGGTAGGGGGTCATGAGGTCATCGAAGAAGCCGGACTCGTAGGCGGCAGCAAGGTTGTGGTGGCTGTTCAGTGCGAGTTCATCCTGCGCTTCCCGCGGGATCTTCCATTGCGCTGTGGTGAGGGCCTGGTGCTCGCCCATGCTCAGTCCGGTGCGGGGCTCGGCCGTGCCGGGCGCCAGGGGTGCCAGGTCCTTGGGCCGCAGCCGGCCCAGGATCTGCAGCCGCTGGGGAAGTGTCTTGGCCCGGTGAAGGTCCAGGACCACCTCGCGCAGTCCCTCACTGACCACCACCGGCGCGTCAGAGGCGGAGTCCACTCCACCGGCAATGGCCGAATCGATCTGCCCGAGTTTGATCTTGTTGGCCAGGCCAACCACGGTTTCAAGACCCGTGGCGCACGCCTGCTGGAGGTCGTAGACAGGAGTCTCGGCGGAAAGTGCCGAGCCCAGGACGGCCTCACGGGTGAGATTAAAGTCCCTGGAGTGCTTGAGCACCGCGCCGGCCGCCACCTGGCCGATCCGTTCATCCTGGAGGCCGAAGCGTGCGATCAGGCCGTCCAGGGCGGCTGTCAGCATGTCCTGGTTGGAGGATTTGGCGTAAGCGCCGCCGGCGCGGGCGAACGGAATACGGTTGGCTCCGACGATCACCGCCCTGCGGGTTGCCGGGACCGAGACCCGGGGTGATCCCTCTGGTGCGGGGGTGGACTGTCCGTCTATGGACATGGATGGCTCCTCTGGTCACGAGTGGTTACCGATACCCAGCGTACCTGATACGCTGGGTATCGTGAACTTCCCGGACACAACTCTCCCCGCGGCCATGGAGCCTCCGTCTTCCGCAGCCCCTGACGGACGGTCCTCCCGCTGGCAGAGCCACCGGGAGAAGCGGCGCCGCGAATTGATCAAGCAGGCCCGCCGTGCGGTGCACGCACTGGGCAGTGATGCCTCCATGGAGGACATTGCAACGGCTGCCGGTACCTCTAAATCGGTCTTCTACCGGTATTTCGGGGACAAGGCCGGGCTGCAGCAGGCCGTGGGCGAAGTCGTCCTCAGCCAAATGCAGCACCGCATCCAGGAAGCAGCCCAAAGCGCCGTCACTCCCCGGGAAGGCCTGCTGGCCATGGTGTCGGCCTATCTGCAAATGGCGGACACCAGCCCCAACGTCTACGCGTTCGTCACCAGCTATGCCCCTGCCGACCCTTCCAACCCGCCACATCCGGCCGCCCCGGGGGGCCCGCTTGGCCACTTCTTCGACGCCATCGCCGACATGATCGCCACCCCCATGCGGTCGCACCTTGGCGACGTCGGGGAAATCGTTATCGGCTATTGGCCCAAGGCGGCAATCGGCCTGGTGCGGAACGCCGGTGAGCAATGGCTCAGCACCCCGGACTCCCCCGCCAAGCCAACCCAGGAAACGATGGCCCGCCAGATCACAGCGTGGCTGTGCGTCGGCATAGCCCCCGAACTCACTCCCGCCCCATCGACCACCAAGTTATCCGCCAAAGAAGGACTGTGACATGACTGACGTAGTGGACCGCCCTGCCCGCAAGGGGCTTCGGCCTTCGGCAACCCCTGCAGCCACCCCTATGGGCAATGGCCCTGCCCCCGCCGTCGACGTCGAGGCACTGGGGCGGCAACTCCTCGGCAAGTGGGCCGACGTGCGGCACCAGGCAAGGGAGCTGGCTGCCAGGCCGGAACTGCACAAGATCGAGGGCCTGACGCATACGGAGCACCGCGCCCGGGTGTTCGGCCAGTTGAAATACCTCGTGGACCATGAAGCCGTGCACCGTGCCTTCCCCGCAGAGCTGGGCGGCGCCGACGACCACGGCGGAAACATCGCGGGGTTCGAGGAACTGGTGGTGGCTGACCCTTCGCTGCAGATCAAGGCCGGCGTCCAGTGGGGACTCTTTGGATCCGCGGTGATGCACCTGGGCACCGCAGAACACCACACCAAGTGGCTGCCCGGAATCATGAACCTGGAAATACCCGGCTGCTTCGCCATGACCGAAACCGGCCATGGCTCGGACGTGGCCAGCATTGCCACCACCGCAACCTATGACCCCGCCACCGAAGAGTTCGTCATCCACACCCCGTTCCGCGCGGCATGGAAGGACTACATCGGCAACGCCGCCATCGACGGCCTGGGCGCTGTTGTCTTTGCCCAGCTGGTCACCCGCGGGGTCAACCACGGGGTGCACGCCTTCTACGTCGACCTGCGGGACCCGGCCACCAAGGAATTCCTGCCCGGAATCGGCGGGGAAGACGACGGCATCAAGGGCGGCCTGAACGGCATCGACAACGGCCGGCTGCACTTCACCAACGTCCGCATTCCCCGGACAAACCTCCTGAACCGGTACGGCAACGTCGATGCCGACGGAACCTACACCTCGCCGATCGCCAGTCCCGGCCGGCGCTTCTTCACCATGCTGGGCACGCTGGTCCAGGGCCGGGTGTCGCTGGACGGCGCCGCCGTCGCAGCCTCCAAGGTGGCCCTGAAGGCCGCCATCCAGTACGCCACGGAACGCCGCCAGTTCAACGCCTCCTCGCACACGGAGGAAGAGGTCCTGCTGGACTACCAGCGGCACCAGCGGCGCTTGTTCACCCGGCTTGCCACCACCTACGCGGCCGGCTTTGCACACGAGCAGCTGCTGCAGAAGTTCGACGACGTCTTTTCCGGCGCCCACGACACCGACGCGGACCGCCAGGACCTGGAGACCCTGGCTGCGGCACTGAAGCCCCTGAGCACCTGGCACGCCTTGGACACCCTGCAGGAATGCCGGGAAGCGTGCGGCGGCGCCGGCTTCCTGATCGAAAACCGGTTCGCTTCACTGCGCGCCGACCTGGATGTGTATGCCACCTTCGAGGGCGACAACACGGTGCTGCTCCAGTTGGTGGCCAAGCGCCTGCTGGCCGATTACGCCAAGGAATTCCGCAACGTGGACTTCGGCGTCCTGGCCCGGTACGTGGTGAACCAGGCTGCCGGCGCAGCTGTCCACCGCACCGGACTTCGCCAGGTGGCCCAGTTCGTGGCTGATACCGGGTCGGTCCAAAAGGCTGCAATCGCGCTCCGGGACGAGGAAGCCCAGCGCGCTCTCCTTACGGACAGGGTGCAAACCATGGTGGCCGAGGCAGGAGCCGCGCTGAAGGGCAGCAAGCGGCTTGCGCAGGACAAAGGCGCCGCCCTGTTCAACCGGCACCAGAACGAACTGATCGACGCCGCCCAGGCGCACGCGGAACTGCTGCAGTGGGAGGCCTTTACGGACGCCCTCCAGCAGGTGGCGGACCCCGGAACCAGGAAGGTCCTGACCTGGTTGCGGGACCTCTTCGGCTTGTCGCTGATCGAGAAGAACCTGTCCTGGTACCTCATGAACGGCCGGCTCTCCATGCAGCGGGCCCGCACCGTGGGAGGGTACATCAACCGGCTGCTGGAGAGGATCCGGCCGCATGCCCTGGACCTGGTGGACGCCTTTGGCTACGGCGAGGACCATGTGCGGGCCGCCATCGCCACCGGCGCCGAGAAGACCCGGCAGGACGAGGCGCGGGCCCACTTCCGGGCCGAGCGGGCCAGCGGGCAGTCGCCCGTGGACGAAAAGGTCCTGCTGGCGCGCACAGCCGGGAACCGGAAGTAGCCGTCCCGCAACAGCAGCAACGACGACGGCGCCGCCCACCTCGCAAGGTGGGCGGCGCCGTCGGCGTTAATGCTTCAGGCGGGTCAGCTCTGTGCCGGCAGCACCGAGCGGTACACCTCGAGGGTGGTTTCCGTAATCGACTCCCAGGAGAAGTGCTTTTCGGCCCGCTCCCGGCCGGCCTGGCCCATGGCGCGGGCGCGTTCGGGATCGGACACCACCTCGGTGAGGGCGGCAGCGAACTCCTTGACGAACTTTTCCGGGTCCAGGGGGGTGCCGGTGCCGTCGGTGACCTGTTCCAGGTCCACCAGCAGTCCGGTCCGGCCGTGCTCAACCACCTCGGGGATGCCGCCCGTGGCGCTGGCTACGACTGCAGCGCCGCAGGCCATGGCTTCGAGGTTGACGATGCCCAGCGGCTCGTAGATGGAGGGGCAGGCGAAGGCTGTGGCGTGGCTGAGCACCTGGATCAGCTCGTGGCGCGGCAGCATCCGTTCGATCAGGACAACGCCCGTGCGCTGCTTCTGCAGGTCCTCGATGAGGGCAGCGGTTTCGGCTGCCAGTTCCCGGGTGTCCGCTGCGCCCAGGCACAGGACCAGCTGGACGTCGGCCGGAAGTTTCGCCGCCGCCCGCAGGAGGTAAGGAACGCCCTTCTGCCTTGTGTTTCTTCCCACAAAGACGACGCTTGGCGTGGCGGGGTCGATGCCCAGGGCACGGACGGCGTCGTCGTTTTCGTCACGCTGCCACAGTTCCACATCGATGCCGTTGTGGACCACCCGGACCTTTGCCGGATCCACGTTGGGGTAGCTGCGCAGGATGTCCTGGCGCATGCCCTCGGACACGGCGATGATGGCTGCTGCCGCTTCATAGGCCGTCTTTTCCACCCAGGAAGAAAGGGCGTAGCCGCCGCCAAGCTGCTCGGCCTTCCAGGGCCGCAGCGGCTCGAGGCTGTGGGCGCTGAGAACGTGCGGAATTCCGTGCAGCAGGGACGCGAGATGCCCCGCCATGTTGGCGTACCAGGTATGCGAATGGACCACGTCCGCGCCTTGGACATCCGGCACAATGCGCAGGTCCACGCCCAGGGTCTGCACCGCCGCGTTCGCCCCTCCGAGGTCCTCCGGGACCTGGTACGACGTCACCGCCGCGCCATGGTAATCGGCGTCGCGTGGAGCACCAAACGCACGAACCTGCAGGTCAACGTGCTTGCTAAGCACCCTGCTCAATTCGGCGACATGCACCCCGGCGCCACCGTAGATCTCGGGCGGGAACTCTTTAGTCACAATGTCTATTCGCACAAGACCCAAGGTAGTCCTTCACGCATAACTGTTCTAGTGTGAAGGAGTCCGGGCCTACCGGACTGTCTTGGGGAGTTACGAAGGCGTACAGGAGCGACCATCATGCCGTTAACGAAAAAAGTCCTGGCGATTGTCCTCGCAGGTGGCGAGGGAAACAGGCTGATGCCACTGACGGCAGACCGGGCCAAGCCCGCTGTGCCCTTCGCCGGCAGCTACCGCCTGATTGACTTCGCGCTGTCCAACCTGGTCAATTCCCGGTACCTCCAGATCGTGGTACTCACCCAGTACAAGTCGCACAGCCTCGACCGGCACATCTCGGAGACCTGGCGGATGTCCACCCAGCTGGGCAACTACATCGCCTCGGTTCCGGCGCAGCAGCGCGTGGGCAAGAGCTGGTTCCTGGGCAGCGCCAACGCCATCTACCAGTCCCTGAACCTCATCCACGATGCCAGCCCGGACATCGTGGTGGTGGTCGGGGCGGACCACGTGTACCGGATGGACTTCGCCCAGATGGTGGCCCAGCACGTGAACAGCGGAGCCAAAGCCACGGTGGCGGCCGTACGGCAGCCGCTGCACATGGCCGACCAGTTCGGCGTTATCGAAGTGGACCAGAACGATCCCCAGAAGATTGCCGCCTTCGTGGAAAAGCCCGCCAGCACCCCCGGGCTTGCCGCAGATCCCTCCCAGTTCCTGGCCTCCATGGGCAACTACGTGTTCGACGCCGACGCCCTGGTGGCCGCGCTGCACGTCGATGCCGAGCGCCTGGACACCAAGCACGACATGGGCGGGGACATCATCCCGTACTTCGTGAACCAGGGCGAGGCGGGTGTCTACGACTTCACGCTCAACGACATCCCCGGCTCCACCGAACGCGACCGCACCTACTGGCGCGACGTTGGCACCATCGATTCCTTCTACGACGCCCACATGGACCTCATCTCCCCGCTGCCCGTGTTCAACCTCTACAACTCCGAATGGCCCATCTACACCCGGCAGAGCATTTCCCCGCCGGCCAAGTTCGTCCGGGGCCAGAACAACACCGTGGGCGCGGCCCTGGACTCGATCGTCTCCAGCGGCGTGGTGATCTCCGGCGGCGTGGTGGAAGGCTCGGTGCTGTCCAACGACGTCTATGTGGCCACCAGCGGCCGGGTCATCGACTCGGTCCTCATGGACAAGGTTCAGGTGGGCGAAGGGGCGGTCATCAACCGCGCCATCCTGGACAAGAACGTCAAGGTCCCTGCCGGCGCCGCCATCGGACTGGACCATGAGCTGGACCGCGCACGCGGCTTCAAGGTCACTGATTCCGGCATCACCGTCCTGGCCAAGGGCCAGGAAGTCCCGGAACCGGGCGATGAGGAACGCCGGCTCGCTGCGCGGCACCTCAGCCAGCTGCCCAGCGCCGTGAAGGCGGCCGCGGACCAGTACCCCGACATGCGCGAAGCCGCCGACAAGGTGGCCGGCACGCACGCAGCCGCGGCCGCGAAGGCAGCGCCCGGCGCCCGGGTTTCCTGACCCGGACTCCGAATTCCCCAAGGCGCCTGCAGGCCGGGACACCACTGATGGTGTCCCGGCCTGCGGCGTACGCTGTAAAATTTTCCCAATGAGCTCCCCCGATCTGACCCCTGAGGACATCCAGGCCTGCCTCAAGGTCCTGAACACCATCCACGCGTACGACGAGGAGCACCCGGACTACATCTCGGTGCGCCGCGCCACCGGCAAGATGTTCAAGGCGGTCAAGCGCCACCGCAGGGTCACCAAGCGGGATTCCATCGCCGACGCCGACCGCGCCGTCATTGCCCAGACGGCCACCGCCGCGCCGGACCGGATCGACGACGAGACCCGCGGCAACAAGTTGGCACCGTCGGCCACCGGCACGATCGCGGGCCACCTCATCCGGTCCCGCCCCTGCTATATCTGCAAGCAGCACTACACCCAGGTGGACGCCTTCTACCACCAGCTCTGCCCGGAATGCGCGGCCTTCAGCCACAGCAAGCGGGATGCCCGGACCGACCTGACCGGACGGCGGGCCCTGCTGACCGGCGGCCGCGCAAAGATCGGGATGTACATCGCCCTCCGGCTGCTGCGCGACGGAGCGCACACCACCATCACCACACGTTTCCCCAAGGACGCGGCCCGCCGCTTCGCCGCCATGGAAGACAGCGGCGAATGGCTGCACCGGCTCCGGATCGTGGGCATCGACCTGCGCGATCCTGCCCAGGTCATGGCCCTGACCGATTCCCTCAACGAGGCCGGTCCTCTGGACATCATCATCAACAACGCCGCCCAGACCGTGCGCCGTTCCGGCAACGCGTACAAGCCGCTGGTGGACGCCGAGGACGAACCGCTTCCCGCGGCACTGGAGCACGCCGACGGCGGCCCCGAACTGCTGACCTTCGGCCACGCCCACGACAAGCATCCGCTGGCGCTTGCCGGCAGCGTCACCGAACACCCGGTCCTGGCTGGCGACGCCATCACGTCACTGGCACTGTCCACCGGGTCCGCCTCGCTGGAGCGGATCGCCTCCGGCACCGCCATCGACGCCGGCGGCCTGGTCCCTGACCTTGCCACCATCAACAGCTGGACCCAGGTGGTGGACGAAGTGGATCCGCTCGAAATGCTTGAGGTTCAGCTCTGCAACGTCACCGCGCCGTTCCTGCTGGTCAGCCGGCTGCGAGGGGCCATGAGGCGCTCCACCGCGCGGCGCAAGTACATCGTGAACGTCTCCGCGATGGAAGGCCAGTTCTCCCGGGCCTACAAGGGGCCGGGACATCCACACACCAACATGGCCAAGGCCGCACTGAACATGATGACCCGCACCAGCGCCCAGGAGATGCTGGACACTGACGGCATCCTGATGACCGCTGTCGATACCGGCTGGATTACCGACGAACGCCCCCACTTCACCAAGGTCCGGCTGATGGAGGAAGGGTTCCACGCGCCACTGGACCTGGTGGACGGCGCGGCACGGGTTTACGATCCCATCGTCATGGGCGAGAACGGCGAGGACCAGTACGGCGTCTTCCTCAAGGATTACAAGCCCAGTCCCTGGTGAAGGGCGTATGCTCACCGCATGAGCAACGAGTCATCTAGCCAAGTCCAAAACCTCGAACACCATGAATGCTGGGCCTTGCTGCGGACGGTCTCCGTGGGCAGGCTGGCGGTGCTGGTGGATGGGCGCCCGGACATCTTCCCGGTCAACTACACGGTGGACAGCGGCACGCTGGTCTTCCGGACCAGCCAGGGAACCAAGCTGTCGGCAGCGTCCGGCGATGCCCCCGTGGCCGTGGAGGCGGACGGCGTGGATCCCGAAACGGGCCTGGCCTGGAGCGTGGTGATCAAGGGCACCGCCGCCCTGGTCAAGAGCACGGAGGATGTACTGGAAACCTCCCGCCTGTACCTCTTTCCGTGGCAGTCGGGGCGGAAGGACGCGTTCGTCCGCATCACCCCGGATTCGGTCACCGGCCGCCGCTTCCAGGTCACCGATCCCATGACGTGGTGGACCCAGATCAGCAGCGCCGCCAGGACGGCACCGGAATAGAGCCGTGACATCAGGTTCCCGGGCCGCTACGGCCGGGGAACCTGGCGCCTCAGGCGAGCTGGGTGATCTCCACGCTGACGTTCAGGGCGGACCCGCCGCCGCCGGACAGGATGCCCTTGAGCGGGGGCACGTCCCGGTAATCCCGGCCGCGTGCCACCGTGACGTGGAAGTCCCCGGCAGGCTTGTGGTTGGTGGGGTCCCAGCTGCGCCAGTCACCGTCCCACCATTCCAGCCAGGCATGCGACTGTCCTGCCACCGTCTCGCCGATTCCGGCGCTGGACCGCGGGTGCAGGTAGCCGGAGACGTAGCGTGCCGGAATGCCGCAGCTGCGCAGCGCACCGATCGCCAGGTGCGCCAGGTCCTGGCACACCCCCTGGCGCTGGCCCCAGGCCTCCTCCGCATTGGTGGTGACAGCGGTGGAGCCGGACATGTACGTCATCTCCCCCCGCATCCAGGCGAAGACGGCCATGGCAGCTTCGTGCGGGTTCTTCCCCGCCACGACGTCCGGGATGATGCCCAGCACTTCGTCGCCCGGCCCGCTCAGCCGGGACTGTGGCAGCCAGTCACTGAAGGTGTCCAGTGTTTCCGGTGCGGCCAGGACGTCCCAGCCCACGATGTCCGCTTCTGCAGGAATCTTCCCGGCCCGGTGCACCTCCACCGTGATGTTGGAGACCACCTCGAGGTTCTCGTGCGGCATCTGCATGTCGAAGGCCGTGACCCTGGTCCCCCAGTAGTCGCGGTACGTGCTGACCGCCGCCTGGGACGGGGACACCTTCACCACGGACTCGAGCACCACCTGCTGCGAATCCGTCAGCGGCGTCATCCGGGCCTCGTTGTAGGACAGGGTGACGCGCTTGTTGTACTTGTAGGCCGTCCTGTGGACGATGCTCAACCGGGTCATGACACTTCTCCCACCCAGGCCAGTTCGTCCGCCTGATTGAAGTACTTACGGGAAATGGCGTCCGAGGCCTGGGACACTGCCTTCTGGACCCGTTCCATGTGCTCGGGCAGCTCGGACATGAGGTCGTCCGTCCGGTGAAACTCAAGGAAGGTCCTGGCCTGCCCCACGATGCGGCGGGCATCATTGATGAAACCCACCCGCTGCGCGGACGGGTCCAGCTTGGCCAGGCACTCGTCGGCGTCCCGCAGCGCGTAGACGATGGAGCGGGGGAAGAGCCGGTCCAGCAGCAGGAATTCTGCGGCGTGCTGGTCACCGAACGCGGCGCGGCGGGTGCGCAGGAATGACTCGTAGGCGCCGGCGCAGCGCAGCATGTTCACCCAGGACATGCCGGCGGAGAGCACATCGCGGGTGGACAGCATCCGGGCCGTCATGTCCGCACGTTCCAGGGACCGGCCCAGGACCAGGAAGAGCCAGCTTTCGTCATGGCTCACCGTGGTGTCGGCAAGGCCGCTGACCATGGCGGTGCGTTCAAGGGTCCAATTGCAGAAGCGGTAGGTGCCCACCACGTCCTTGCGGTGCTGGCTCAGGCCGTAGTAGGTGGTGTTCAGGCTCTCCCATAGGCCCGAGGACACGGTCTCACGCGCCCGGCGGGCATTCTCGCGGGCAGCGCCCAGGGAGCCGGCGATGGACGTGGCGCTGGTCTTGTCATAGGCCAGGGCGTGGAGCAGTTCGGGCAGGCCGAAATCCTCGCTCTGGGGCCGGGCGCCCATGACCGCCAGCAGTTCCTGGGCGACGCTCCTGCGCTCGTCCATGGGGAGGTGGTTGAGGCGCTCCAGGTGGACGTCAAGGATGCGGGCGGTACCGTCCGCCCGTTCCACATAGCGGCCGATCCAAAACAGGGACTCGGCAATTCGGCTAAGCATTCGCGGCTACCTCCTGCGCGCCCGGAACGGTGTAAAAGAAATGCCCGACGGCGGCGCGGCTCACTGCTGCTGCTCCGACTGGCGGTCGCGCCAGTTGCTTTCCACAGGCCATACGGAGACCCGTTCACGGACCGTGACGGCCTGGCGGGGAACGGTTTCCACCGGCATCTGGGGTGAATCTGCAAGGACCCAGGTGTCCTTGGATCCGCCGCCCTGGCTGGAGTTGACGATCAGGGACCCTTCCTTGAGGGCCACGCGGGTCAGGCCGCCCGGAAGGACCCAGACGTCATCGCCGTCGTTCACGGCAAAGGGCCTGAGGTCCACGTGCCGGGGGCCGAACTTGTCTCCACTCAATGTGGGGACGGTGGAGAGCTGCAGCACCGGCTGGGCTATCCAGCCGCGGGGGTCAGCGATGATCCGCTGGCGGAGGGCGTCCAGTTCATCCCTGGAGGCGTCGGGGCCGATGACCAGGCCCTTGCCGCCGGAACCGTCCACGGGCTTGACCACCAGTTCCGCGAGGTTGTCCAGGGTGTACTCCCTGGCTTCCTTTTCCTCGAGGCGGAAGGTGTCCACGTTGGCGATGATGGGCTCCTCGCTGAGGTAGTAGCGGATCAGGTCAGGCACGTAACTGTAAACCAGTTTGTCGTCGGCAACCCCATTGCCCACCGCGTTGGCAATCGTGACACCGCCGGCGCGGGCGGCGTTGACCAGGCCGGGGCAGCCGAGCATGGAGTCGGACCGGAACTGGAGGGGGTCAAGGAAGTCGTCGTCGATCCGTTTGTAGATGACGTCCACGCGCTGTTCACCGGCGGTGGTGCGCATGTAGACGCGGTTACCGCGGCAGATCAGGTCACGGCCCTCCACCAGCTCAACGCCCATCAGGCCGGCCAGGAGAGTGTGCTCGAAGTAGGCGCTGTTGAACACGCCCGGGGTCAGGACGACGACGGTGGGATCGTCGACGCCGGCCGGTGCGGTCTTGCGCAGGGCCGAGAGCAGCCGGCGGGGATATTCCTCGACGGGCCGGATGAGCTGCTGGCCGAAGGCCTCCGGCAGGCCCTTGGCCATGGCACGCCGGTTCTCCAGGACGTAGCTCACCCCGGAGGGCACGCGGACGTTGTCCTCGAGGACGCGGAAAGTCCCGGCGGCGTCGCGGACGACGTCGATGCCGGAAATGTGGACGCGGACCCCGCCTGCCGGTTCGAAGCCGTGGACCTGCCGGTGGAAATGGGCGCTGGTGGTCACCAGTTGGCGCGGGATCACACCGTCGGACACCACGGTCATTTTGTCGTAGACGTCGTTCAGGAAGGCTTCCAGGGCACGGACCCGCTGGGCGACCCCCTTTTCCAGAACGTCCCACTCGGCGGCGGGGATAACCCTGGGCACGATATCGAGCGGGAAGGGCCGCTCCTCGCCCGCGTAGTCGAAGGTCACCCCGCGGTCCAGGAAGGTGCGCGCCATCGAGTCCGCGCGTGCGGTGACGTCTGCCAGGGAGAGCTTCCGGAGTGCGTCCGCCACCTGACCGTACGAGTCCCTGGCCTGTTGACCCGGGGCGAACATCTCGTCATAGGCTCCGGTGCGGCCCGCGGCCTCCGAGTAATCCTGGAATAGGTCTGACATGTCCAATAGCCAACCATCTTTTTGTTTCGAATTCATTACTGCCATCCATTGTGGCGTGTTGGCGCCAATGGCCCGGTTGGTACTTTACGGGCCCCGTCGGGCACAGTAGGTGAGTGCCAGACAGCAGAAGCCTCCCAGCGCCGGGCAACGGCCGTTCCGGGCCGCGGATTGCCCGCCTGGTTCCGGGGCTGCTGACCGCCGCTGCCGCCGTTGCGGCGGCCTTCCTGGTGCATGGACTGCTGCCAGCCCTGCCGGCTATGACCCTCGCTGTGGTCTTGGGCGTTCTGGCCGCCAACCTGCCCGGCGCCGGCACGTGGACGGGAGGCCGGGCACGGCCGGGGCTGGACTTCGCCGGCAAGCACCTGATGCGCGGCGGAATCGTACTCCTGGGCCTGAAGGTCAGCGTCATGGACGTTCTTGGCCTCGGCTGGCTGGCCCTGGTCCTGATTGTGGGCGTGGTGGCAGCCAGTTTCGGCGGGACCTACGCGATTTCGCGCTTGTTCCGCCTTCCGCCTGTGACCTCACTGCTGGTGGCCACGGGATTTTCCATCTGCGGTGCCTCCGCCATTGGCGCCATGGCCGCCGTCCGCCGCATCCGGCACGCGGAAACCGTCCTGCCCGTGGCCCTGGTCACCCTGTGCGGCACGCTCGCCATCGGCGTCCTCCCCCTCCTTGCGCAACCCTTGGGGCTCACGGCCACAGTGTTCGGAGCCTGGACCGGCGCGTCGGTCCACGATGTGGGCCAGGTGGTGGCCACGGCGCAAACCGCCGGGACCGCTGCCCTGGCGGTCGCCGTCGTCGTCAAGCTCACCCGCGTGCTGCTGCTGGCCCCCGTCGCCGCGCTGGCGGGTGTGCACCACCGAAACGGGGTGCGTGCCTTGGGCGCCGAGGATGGCGTGGCCGAGAAAATGCCGCCGCTGGTGCCGCTGTTCGTCGCAGGCTTCGTTGCCATGGTGGTGCTGCGCTCAACCGGCTGGCTGTCCGCGGGCTGGCTCGACCTGGGGGCCGCCCTGCAGGACATCCTGCTGGGCGCGGCCCTGTTCGGCCTTGGCTCCGCGGTCCGCATCCGCACCCTGCTCCACACCGGAGGACCGGCACTCCTGGTGGCACTCGCCTCCTGGCTTCTGATTGCCGTGCTGGGCCTGGCTGCGGCCTTCCTGATCGCCGGCTGAACCAATGAATCGGCACCGTGATTAGATAGCCGGGTGTCACATGAGAATCTGCAGCGCCGCGAAGCCGCCGAACGTTCAGCCCGGATCAGCACCACCAGCTACGACATTTCCCTGGATGTGCGGCAGGCAGCAGATCCAGCGGTCCCCGGTTACACGAGCCGCAGTGTCATCACCTTCACCGCCGAACCCGGTGCCGGCACATTCCTCGACTTCATCGGCGGTGACGTGCACAGCGTGTTCCTCAACGGCAAGGGCCTGCAGGTGGAGGACGTGGTGGACGGCGCACGGATCCGGCTGGACAACCTGCGGGCCGAAAACCAGGTCACGGTCACCGGAACGGCGCTGTACAGCCGTTCCGGAGAGGGCATGCACCGGTTCGTGGACCCGGCGGACGGCCGATGCTACCTGTACACGCAGTACGAGCCTGCTGATGCCCGCCGGGTCTTCGCGAACTTTGAGCAGCCCGACCTGAAGGCGACCTACACCTTCCACGTGATGGCCCCCGCCGACTGGCACGTGGCGTCCAACGGCGCCGAGGTCAACCGCACCCTGCTGACCAGCGACCCCGCCACGGCGTGCTGGGATTTCGCCACCACCCTGCCGATGTCCACCTACATCACCACCGTCCTGGCCGGGCCGTACTTCAAGGCCACGGACCGCTGGCAGGCGACGCTCGACGACGGCACCCACCTGGACGTCCCGCTCGCCCTCTACTGCCGCGCATCCATGGCGGACTCCTTCGACACGGAGGAGCTCTTCAGCCTGACGGAAAAGGGCCTGGACTTCTTCAACCGCCTTTTCGACTTCCCCTACCCCTGGGGCAAGTACGACCAGGCGTTCGTTCCCGAATACAACCTCGGCGCCATGGAGAACCCGGGGCTGGTCACGTTCACGGAAAGCTACGTGTTCACCTCGCGGGCCACGGACGCCCAGTACCAGGCCCGCGCCAACACCCTGATGCACGAGATGGCGCACATGTGGTTCGGCGACCTGGTGACCATGCAGTGGTGGGACGACCTGTGGCTGAAGGAGTCCTTCGCCGACTACATGGGAACCCTCGGTGTTGACCGGGCCACGGACTGGGACACGGCCTGGGTCAACTTCGCCAACAAGCGCAAAGCCTGGGCCTACGTCCAGGACCAGCTCCCCACCACCCATCCCATCGTGGCCGACATCCCGGACCTTGAAGCGGCAAAGCAAAACTTCGACGGCATCACCTACGCCAAGGGCGCCTCAGCTGAAGCAGCTGGTGGCCTACGTGGGCTTTGACGCGTTCATCGCCGGGTCGCGGGAGTACTTCCGGAAGCATGCCTACGGCAACACGTCGCTCGCTGACCTCCTGGCTTCCCTGGCGGCGGCCTCGGGGCGGGACCTGTCCGGGTGGGCCCGGCAGTGGCTGCAGACCTCCGGCATTTCCAGCTTGTCCCTGGAGTTCGCAGCTTCCAGTGCAACGGACGACGACGGCGCGCCGGGCCGGGTGGCAATCGTCCAGGAAGCGGTGGATCCCGTGACAGGACGCGAGGAGCTGCGCCCGCACCGGCTCCGGGTGGGTTCCTATGACTTCGACGCCGGCGGCTCCCTGGTACGGACCGGGAGCATCGAAACCGACGTGGCCGGACCGCGGACGGAGCTCCCCCAACTCGCCGGGCAGCAGCGGCCGGCGCTCCTGCTGGTCAACGATGAGGACCTGACCTACGCCAAAGTCCGGCTGGACCCAGTATCAGAAGCAACCGTCCGCGCCTCCCTGGACCGGATCACGGACCCCATGGCGCGTGCCCTGTGCTGGACTGCGCTCTGGAACTCCGCCCGCGACGGCGTGAGTCCGGCGAGCCGGTACGTGGACGCGGTGACGGCCTTCGGTCCGTCTGAAAGCGGAATCGGGGTCCTGCTGAACATCCTGGACAACGCAACCACCGCCGTCGAACGTTACACACCGGCGGGCATCCGCGCGAGTGTCCGTGCTTCCTTCATCGAGGCCGCAGCCGGCGAGCTGGACCGGGCCGCCCCCGGTTCTGACGCACAGCTTGCCTGGGCCCGCACCCTTGCCACCCTCAGCCGGCATGATGCGGCAGCCCTCCCCCGGCTCCGAGGCCTGCTGGACGGCACGGCAACGGTGGCGGGCCTGTCCGTGGACGCTGAGCTGCGCTGGCAGCTGTGGCATGCCCTCGCCGCCAACGGGCAGGCCAGCGCGGCGGAGCTCGACGCAGAGCTGGCGCGCGACACCACGGCATCCGGCCGCGCCGGACACGCAACCGCCATGGCATCCCGCCCGGACCCGGAGGTCAAGGTCGCAGCCTGGGAGGCCGCCGTCCACGGTAACGAGCTCTCCAACCAGCTCCTCACCGCCACCATCAGCGGATTCAGCACCGCGCCACCGGCGTTGTTGGAGCCGTACGTGGAGCCCTACTTTGACTGCCTGCTGACTGTCTGGGATGAGCGCAGCATCGAAATCGCCAGCCGGATTGTCCGCGGACTCTATCCCGCCGCACAGGACCTGGCGGACGGCACCCGCCCCGGGGACCACCCGGTGGTCCGGCGGACGGATGACTGGCTGGCCGCCAACCCCGACGCGCCGCAGGCCTTGCGCCGCATCATCATTGAGCAGCGCAGCCACCTGCTGCGCGCTCTCACCGCGCAGGCCGCCGTCGTTCCCCACCGGCCCCCTAACCTCGCTGCGCTCGGCCAGGGAACCCTGCCGGCGTGGGCCGCCCACCACCCGTCGATTGCTCCGTAACTGCCGTTTTCCCTGCCCAAAACGACAAATACTCAGCAGTCGATGGGTCTAGGGGACGCGGTGGAGCCATTCCCTGGTGCCGAACTTGGTGGCCACCCGTTCCTCGGCTGCCGCCAGCTCGTGTCCCGCCAGCTCTGACGGGGTTGCACCGTAACGCTCGCTGAAGACCCCGATCATCGCCTCAATGATCGCCGTGCGCGCCAGGCCGGTTTGGCGCCGCAGCGGGTCCACCCGCTTCTTGGCGCTGCGGGTGCCCTTGTCGGACAGCTTTTCCTTGCCGATCCGGAGGACCTCCACCATTTTGTCGGCGTCGATGTCGTAGCTCATGGTGACGTGGTGCAGCATGCCGCCGTTGGCCAGCCGTTTCTGCGCGGCACCGCCAATCTTCCCCTGGTCGGTGGCGATGTCGTTCAACGGGATGTAGAAGGCGTTGATGCCAAGCCGTTCCAGTGCCGCCATGACCCAAGCGTCCAGGAAGGGGTAGGAATCGGCGAAGCTGAGCCCGTCCACCAGGGTCTGCGGCAGGTAGAGCGAGTAGGTAATGCAGTTGCCGGCCTCCATGAACATCGCTCCCCCGCCGCTGATCCGGCGGACCACATTGATGCCGTGCCTGGCGACGCCCTCGGGGTCCACCTCGTTCTGCACGGACTGAAAGCTCCCGATCACCACCGACGGCTCCTGCCAGTCCCAGAAACGCAGGGTGGGCGTGCGTGCCCCGGCGCCAACGGCCTCGGTGAGCACCTCGTCAAGGGCAACGTTGATTTCGGTGGGCAGCACGGTGGGCGCAATGACGTTCCACTCGTGGTCGCCCCAGGACGTTGCCTTGGCCAGGGCACGCCGGACGGTCACGGCCACGGCGTCAGCGGAGAAGCCGAACAGCACGGCTCCGGCCGGCAGGGCGGCGGTGACTGCGGCTGCCAGGTCCTTGGCGGGTGTGGTGTCCGGAAGGCCGGTCAGGGCGCGGTTGATGTCCTCCAGTGCCTCGTCCGGCTCCAGGAAGAAGTCGCCGCTGACGGAAACGTCGGCCAGGGCGCCGTCCGCCACGGCCAGGTCCACCACCACGAGTTTTCCGCCCGGAACCTTGTACTCGCCGTGCAGGCGGTGGTTGCCGGGGGCATCATGGGCAGGGCTACGTGGCGGGGTCATGCTTTCCATCCTGCCCCAGAAAACAGGTGCACGGTTAAAAGCAGAAAGCCCGCGCCGTTGCCGGTGCGGGCTTTCCATCAGACCTTGGGGAAGAAGATTACTTCTTGCCGCCGAAGCCCTTGAAGCGAGCGTTGAAGCGCTCGACGCGGCCTGCAGAGTCCATGATGCGCTGCTTGCCCGTGTAGAACGGGTGGGACTCGGAAGAGATTTCGACGTCGATGACCGGGTAGGTGTTGCCGTCTTCCCACTCGATGGTCTTGTTGGAAGACACGGTGGAGCGGGTCAGGAACTTGGTGCCGGAGGCCAGGTCGTTGAAGACAACAGCTTCGTACTTCGGGTGGGTATCAGACTTCATAATGGGACCTTTGTTCGCGCAACTGGATTTTGCCAGCTGCCAGGTATGAATGGGATGGCTGGGATCTGTTGCATCAGCGGAAGCTGAAAAAGCAGGACAACCAGCTATCCATCATAGCCGATGCGGGAGGGGCTGACGAACCCGTTCTGCCCGCCCTTACCGCGCGCGCAGCTCCCAGAACGCCACGGCCGACGCAGCGGCCACGTTGAGCGAATCCACGCCATTGCGCATGGGGATTTTGACGGCGATGTCGACGGCGGCCAGCGTCTCCGGGCTCATGCCGGCGCCCTCGGTGCCCAGCACCAGGGCGAGCCTGTCCAGGTTGCGGGACGCGACGGCGTCGACGTCCTCCGCGTCCGGTGTCAGTTCCAATGCCGCGACGGTGAAGCCGTGGTCCTTCAGCACCTGCAGGTCGCCCGGCCAGTCCCCCAGTCGCGCCCAGGGAACCTGGAACACCGTGCCCATGCTGACCCTGACGCTGCGCCGGTAGAGGGGATCACCGCAGCGCGGGGTGACCAGGACGGCGTCGATGTCCAGCGCTGCGGCGGAGCGGAAGATGGCGCCCACGTTGGTATGGTCCACGATGTCCTCCAGCACGGCCACGCGGCGGGCGCCGGCCAGGAGTTCCGGCAGTGGCACCGGCGCGGGGCGCTGCATGGCGGCCATGGCGCCGCGGTGCAGGTGGAAACCCGTGATCTCCTCGAGCAGGTCTGCCGAGCCGATGAAGGCCGGAACGTCGGGATACGCCCGGAAGACGTCGTCGAGGTCCGCCATCCACTTTTCGGCCAGGAAGAACGAACGCGGCCGGTGGCCCGCTGCCAGCGCCCGGCGCAGGACCCGCGACGACTCGGCGATGTACATCCCCTCGGCCGGTTCACGGAGCTTGCGAAGGTGCACGTCGGTCAGGGTGGTGTAGTCGCTGACGCGCGGGTCGTCAGCGGATTCGAGGTAGTGGAAGGTCACCGGAAGATTATTTCAGCAGGTTGGCGATCATGACGGCCAGGGCCACGATGCCCAGGCTGAAGATCACGGCCCGGAGGACGCGCGGCGAGAGCTTGCGGCCCACCTTGGAGCCCAGGATCCCGCCGATCGTGGAGCTGACCGCGATGAGCAGCACCACCAGCCAGTTGATCCGGTCGAAGGCGAAGAGCAGGTAGGAAATGGCGGCCACCATGTTGACGCCGAGCACCAGGATGTTCTTCATGGCGTTGGCGTTCTGGATGGTCCCCGTAAGGAACACACCCAGGATTCCGACCAGCAGGATCCCCTGGGCCGCAACGAAGTAGCCGCCGTAGACACCGGCGAGGTAGACGAGGACCACCAGGAGGATGCCGTGGCGTTTGTCCCGGACGGCGTGCTCCGGATTGGCCTCGCGGTTGCGCACCCAGTCCTGGAGCTTTGGCTGGAACACCACCATCAGCAGCGCCAGGACCAGCAGGACCGGCGCAACGTAGTGGAACACCTTCTCGGGCAGGTGCAGCAGCAGCCAGGCGCCGGACACGCCGCCCAGGACCGACGCCGGCAGCAGGCGAAGCACCTGCCGCCCCCGGCCGGCCAGTTCACGCCGGTAGCCGAAAGCCCCGGCCGCGGTGCCGGCCACCAGGCCCATGGCGTTGCTCATGGACGCCACCACCGGGGCCACGCCCAGGGCGATGAGCACCGGGAACGTGACCAGGGTGCCGGAGCCCACTACCGCGTTGATGGTGCCGGCCCACAGGCCGGCGATGAACACAATGATGCTGCTGAAGAGTTCCAAGGCAGTAGCGCAGGCCTCTTCTAGCGGCGTGCGGTGGCGGTATAGCGTCCCGCGTTCTCGGTGACTGCAAGCGGCAGGCCGAAGGTGGTGCTCAGGTGCTCTTCAGTCAGGACTTCGGTGATGGGGCCGGCCGCCACCACGCTGCCGTCGCGCAGCAGCATGGCATGCGTGAAGCCGGGCGGGACTTCCTCAAGGTGGTGCGTGACCAGGACCATGGCGGGGGCTGCCTCGTCGCTGGCGAGTTCGCCCAGCTTGTGGACCAGCTCTTCGCGGCCGCCCAGGTCCAGCCCGGCGCCCGGCTCATCCAGGAGCAACAGTTCCGGGTCCGTCATGAGGGCGCGGGCGATCTGGACGCGCTTGCGCTCGCCTTCGGACAGCGTGGCGAAGGTCCTGTTGAGGAGTGGCCCCATGCCCCAGTCGTTCAGCAGCCGGAACGCGCGCCGTTCGTCGTCGCGCTCGTAGCCTTCGCGCCAGCGGCCGGTGACGCCGTATGCAGCGGTGACCACGACGTTGAGGACGTTCTCGTGTTCCGGAATCTGGGTGGCAAGGGCGGCAGAGGAAAGGCCGATGCGCGGCCGGAGTTCGAAGACGTCAACGCGGCCCAGAACTTCGTCGAGGATGCCTGCGGTGCCGCTGCTCGGGTGGAGCCGGGCCGCTGCGATCTGGAGAAGCGTCGTCTTGCCGGCGCCGTTGGGGCCGAGGATGACCCACCGCTCGCCTTCGTTGACCTGCCAGTCGACATTGTCCAGCAGGGTCTTTTTGCCTCGGACAACGCTGACGGAGTCCAGTTCCAGAACATCACTCATAGGAGTAGACACTAGGACAAAAAAGAAGATGACTGATAACCGGTGCGAAGGCCCCTGAATGCTTGGCGGTGGCGGGCCCGCAACGAATTCCAGCGGTCCCGCCGGCGCTGGCTAAGATTGCAGGCATGACTTCGAACGTGACTGCTGTCAGCTATGGCCTCAATGTGACCCCCACCGGGCTGGAGCAGCTGCGTTCCGTCCTCGGGTCGCACGGCGCCCAGGTACTGTCCGAATCCTCCCCGGCAGGCGACCGGTACCAGGTCCACATCCTTGACCTGGCCCTTCCGGATGCGACCGAGGCCGGGCTCGCAGCGCTGCGCCGGTCCGTAGCGGAGTCCGCGACCGGCGATTTCGATACTGCCGTTGTTCCGGCCGGCCTTCGCTCCGCTGCCCGGAAGCTGCTGATCATGGATGTGGATTCCACGCTGATCCAGCAGGAGGTCATCGAGCTCCTGGCCGCCTACGCCGGCAAGCGGGAGGAAGTCGCAGCCGTCACGGAAGCGGCCATGCGTGGGGAACTGGATTTCGCCCAGAGCCTGCACGCCCGGGTGGCCGTGCTCGCAGGGCTGCCCGCCGACGTCGTCCATTCCGTCCGCAACGAAGTGAAGCTCAGTGAAGGCGCGCGCGAGCTGGTGGCCGCTTTCAAGGCGGCCGGCCACACGGTGGCAGTGGTGTCCGGCGGCTTCAACCAGATCCTCGAACCGATCGCGGCCGACCTGGGCCTGGACTACTGGCAGGCCAATGAACTGGAAATCGTCGACGGCGCGTTGACCGGCAAGGTGCTGGGCGCCGTGGTGGACAGGGCGGCGAAGGAGAAATACCTGCGCGAGTGGGCGGCGGCCGAAGGCGTCGCCCTCGAGCACACCATCGCGGTCGGCGACGGCGCCAACGACCTGGACATGCTCGGTGCCGCCGGGATCGGCGTCGCGTTTAACGCCAAACCTGCCGTGCGCGCCGTGGCCGACGCCGCCCTCAACATGCCGTACCTGGACGCTGTCCGCCACGTCGCCGGGGTCTGACCTTCCTGACGCTTAACCGCGAGATGGCAGTTCGCGGCGGTGTTCGGAGTGAACATCGCCGCGAACTGCCATCTCGTGGAGTGGGCAGCCTAGCTGGCGGGCTGGGCACCCTTGCCGAAGTAATCTGCTCCGCCGGCGTACTCGGTATGGCCGGACTCGACGTCGGCCGTTGCCATGCTTGCCACAACCTCCGCGAACTCCTCCACGGAGTACAGCTTGCCGGCTTCCGCACGGCGGGCCTCGATGGCGCCCGGGGTGGAGCGGTCCAGGAGCGTGGCGGTGACGGTTCCCTCGATCATGTCGCCGGACACCACTACCAGGGAGATGCCCTTCTCGGCCAGGTTGGGGATCAGTTCGCGCAGCGCGTCCTCACCGGCACGCTTGCTGCGGGCCACCGGCTCGTAGGCCTCCATGGTGGGCACCGTGTTGATGAAGTGGGCCTGGTGGCTGGTGACGAACACCACGCGGGAGCCTTCCTGCATCAGCGGCACAGCGGCGTTGAGCATGTTCACCTGGGCGTCGCGGTTCAGCTTGAGTGCGTAGTCCGCGCCCATGCCGGTTTCCATGCCGCCCGAGGCGTTCAACACCAGGATGTCCAGCGAACCGAAGTTCTCCATGGCGGCGGAGGCCAGGGCCTGCACGCCTTCCTGGGTGGTGAGGTCCGCGCCGACGGCCACGGCACGGCCGCCGGCGGCCTCGATGCCTTGGACAACCTTGTTGGCGCGCGGCGCCTTCTGACGGTAGTTCACTACGACGGCGGCGCCCTGGCCGGCGAGGATCCTCGCCACGTCAGCGCCGATGCCCCGTGATGATCCGGTAACGATGGCAGTCTTGTTGTCGAGCAGTCCCATATGAGCTCCCTTTGTTCGAAACGTCTAAATCCCTGATGGTCTGGAGTCCATCATGCCAGTGGGTGTTGGTGATTCTCTTGTGTGACTCCCACAAAGAACCCCCGCACCCGGTGTGCTGAGAAGGTCAGTGGCCCATGCCCAGGCCGCCGTCCACGGGGATGACAGCGCCCGAGATGTAGGCGGCCTCATCACTGGAAATCCAGCGGACGACGTTCGCGACTTCGGAAGCTTCGGCAAAACGGCGGGCGGGGATGCTGGCCAGGTAGTCCTTCTGGGTGGCTTCCGGAAGCTCTGCTGTCATGTCCGTATTGATGAAGCCCGGCGCCACCACATTGGCGGTGATGCCGCGCGAACCCAGCTCGCGGGTCAGCGAACGGGCGATGCCCACCAGGCCGGCCTTGGATGCGGAGTAGTTGATCTGGCCCGGTGCGCCGTAGAGGCCGGAGACCGAGGAAATGAGGACAACGCGGCCCTTGCGGAGGCGGATCATGCCCTTGGACGCGCGCTTGATGACACGGAAGGCGCCGGTGAGGTTGGTGTCGATGACTGAGGTGAAGTCGTCTTCACTCATGCGCAGGAGCAGCGTGTCCTTGGTGATTCCGGCGTTGGCGATGAGGACTTCCACAGGCCCATGGGCGGCTTCCACTTCCTTGAACGCGGCATCCACGGAAGCCTCGTCAGTGACATCGGCCTTGACGCCCAGGATTCCCTCCGGCAGCTTCGATTCGCTGCGGTACGTCACGGCCACCTTGTCGCCATTGGCCTGGAACGCTTCAGCAATCGCAAGCCCGATGCCGCGGTTTCCACCGGTGATCAGGACGCTGCGGGGGGCGGTGGCTGCTTCAGTCATGTAGAGGCTCCGGTATTCTGCGGCACGGTGCACCGCGGTAGAAGAGGGTGTTTTGGCTGACTTTGATCTTAGCGTCCCGCCCCGGCAAGGGTTTGGGCGCCACTGCCGATGGTGAGAGAATTGATGCAAGCCTTTGGAGCGTGATCATTCACCGTGACCCTTGAAAACCATGCGGGACAATCCGCGCCTGGACAACCAGGCCGGTTCTCCGGCGACTCGGAAGTCCACAGCATCACGGATGCTGCTGAAGCGCATTCCGAGGACATGCGCCAGCGCATGATCAAGTACGCGCTGGCCATGGGCATCCGCATGGTGTGCCTGATCATGATCTTCGTGGTGGATGGCTGGCTCAAGATTTTGATGGTTGCCGGGGCGGTCTTCCTGCCGTGGATAGCGGTGGTCATCGCGAACGGCAGCGACAAGGCGGAGGGGCACAGCGACCTGCTGCTGGACTCCGCGCCGCTGGCGGAGCTAGAGAGCCCGCCCACTCCTCCCGCCGATGAGCACGGCAACGAGGTCCTGCAGGGCGAGCTCATCAACGAGGACGACGAAACACCAACCGGGCAGGAGCGGAAGGCATCATGAGTATTTTCGACTTCGCCGCGGGAACCGGCTCCACGATGAGCGAATCTGCTGCTGTCTGCTCCCGCAAGGCGTGCCGGTCGCAGGCCTCGTGGCAGCTTCTGTGGAACAACCCGAAGATCCATACCCCCGAGCGCCGCAAGACCTGGCTTGCGTGCGGAGACCATCGCGAGTGGCTTGAGGATTACCTTCAAACACGTGGCCTATGGAAGGAAACCGTGCCGCTCGGGGACAGCCGGGTATCCGGTGCCTTGGCGCAGGACATCTGAATGTACCGGTTCCTCTTTTCCAGCAAATGGCTGGGCTATCTCCTGCTGGCCGCGATCTTTGCCGCCGCGTGCGTATTTTTGGGCCGCTGGCAGATGGACCGGCGTGCGGAGACGCTGGCCGAGATCAACCGGGTGGTCAGCAATTACTCGGCCACCCCCATCCCCTTTGCCCAGGCACGGGACCAGTTCAACCAGCTTGACCCGGCCAAGGAGTGGACCCAGGTTGAGCTGAAGGGCTCCTACGATGCGGCTGGCCAGCGGGTTGTCCGCAACCGGCCCCTGAACGGCCAGCCCGGGTACGAGGTGGTGGTCCCCTTCCGCCTCACCACCGGCGAAACGGTGGTCATCGACCGCGGCTGGCTGCCCATCGGAAACAGGAATCCGGGGAGCCCGGATTCGGTGCCGGCACCCCCCTCCGGTGAGGTCACCGCCGTCGTCCGCCTGAAGCATGGCGAGCCGGAACTTCAGCGCGGGGCGCCCGAAGGCCAGCTCGCGTCCATTGACCTGCCCACCTACGCCGCCCAGCTGGGCTATCCGCTGCTTACGGGCGCCTACGGCCAGCTTGCGTCGGAAACGCCTCCGTCCGCCGACATGCCCGTGGCGTTCCCCAAGCCGTCCACCGACGAGGGGACGCACCTGTCCTATTCGCTGCAGTGGTTCGCGTTCGGTGTGCTCATGTTCGTCGGCTTCGGCTACGCGGCCCGTCAGCAGGCCCGGAATGCAGCGATCGACGCAGAGGACGAAGAGGAAACGCTGCCGGACGGCGCCGTCCATTCAGCCGTCCCTGCCGCCCGCCGTCGGTCCGCCCCGCCGCGCAAGCGGAAGAAGGCGACAGCGGAGGAAGAAGAAGACGCCCTCCTGGACGCGCAGGGGTACTAGGGCATGGAGTACGACGGCGGCCCGGTCGCGTTGGTACGCTCAGCCCTGCTGGAGGCCGGCGTTGGCGATACGGTACGCATCTTCCCTGACGGTGTACCCACGGCATCCGCGGCTTCGGAGGCGCTGGCATGTGACCTTGCCGCAATCACCAACAGCCTGGTCTTCGATCTCAGCGGCGAGCCTTTGTTGATCCTCGCCAGCGGCGCAGCCCGCGTGGACACCAAGCTGGTGGCTGGGCAGTTGGGTCGCGGCAGGATCCGCCGCGCCTCCCCCGACTTCGTCCTCGAACATACAGGCCAGCAGGTAGGCGGCGTCGCGCCGGTCGGGCACCCGAGAAAGATCAGGACACTGCTGGACTTGAGCCTCCAGGACCACGAACTCCTCTGGGCCGGAGCGGGAGAGCACACAGCAATGTTCAGCATCACCTACCAGGCCCTGCTCCGGATTACCGGGGCTCTGGAACTGAAGGTGCGCTGAACGGAAGGCGGTAGGCCGATACCCTCAAATCCTCCTGCCCAGGCCCACAGGAGAGCTCCAGCCCTGGGAATGATCGGCGGCGGTGACCGCATCCAGGCAACGATGGTCTTCGAGCGCCTCTGACAGTTCGCGACGGAACCGCTGCTGACAGTCTGTGCAGGCTAGGCCAGGGTGATCAGGTCCAGGTAGTCCTCGTTCCAGAGGTCCTCAACGCCGTCGGGAAGCATGACCACGCGTTCGGGGTTCAGCGCTTCAACAGCGCCTTCGTCGTGGCTGACCAGGACCACGGCGCCGGTGTAGTTGCGCAGGGCGCCAAGGATCTCGGCGCGGCTGGCGGGGTCGAGGTTGTTGGTGGGCTCGTCGAGGAGGAGGACGTTGGCGCTGGAGGCCACGATGGTGGCCAGGGCCAGGCGCGTCTTCTCGCCGCCGGAGAGAACGCCGGCGGGCTTGTCGACGTCGTCACCCGAGAACAGGAATGAGCCCAGGATGCCGCGCACCTCAGCGTCCTTCATGTCCGGCGCCGCGGAGCGCATGTTCTCGAGAACCGTACGGTCGTGGTCCAGGGTTTCGTGTTCCTGGGCGTAGTAGCCCACCTTCAGGCCGTGGCCGGGGATGACCTCGCCGGTGTCCGGGGCGTCCACGCCGGCGAGCATGCGCAGCAGCGTGGTCTTGCCGGCACCGTTGAGGCCCAGGATGACCACCTTGGAACCGCGGTCGATGGCCAGGTCCACGTCGGTGAAGATTTCCAGTGAGCCGTACGACTTGCTGAGCCCGTCCGCGGTAAGCGGGGTCTTGCCGCAGGGTGACGGATCGGGGAACCGCAGCGCCGCCACGCGGTCCTGCTCACGGACGGCTTCCAGGCCGCTGAGCAGACGCTCGGCACGCTTGGCCATGTTCTGCGCGGCGACGGCCTTGGTGGCCTTCGCCCTCATCTTGTTGGCCTGGTCCATGAGGACCTGTGCCTTCTTCTCCGCGTTGGCGCGTTCACGCTTCCGGGCCCGCTCGTCCGTCTCCCGCTGCAGGAGGTACCGCTTCCAGTCCATGTTGTAAAAGTCGATCTGGGCGCGGTTGGCGTCCAGCAGGAATACCTTGTTGACGGTGGCTTCCAGCAGGTCGGTGTCGTGGCTGATGACGATGAGGCCGCCCTGGTGATTCTTCAGGAAGTCACGCAGCCAGGCGATGGAATCGGCGTCCAGGTGGTTGGTGGGTTCGTCCAGGAGCATCGTTTCCGCATCGGAATAGAGGATGCGGGCGAGCTCCACGCGGCGCCGCTGGCCGCCTGACAGCGTTTTGAGCGGCTGGTTCAACAGGCGGTCAGGGAGGGCCAGGTTGGAACAGATTGAGGCAGCCTCGGCCTCGGCGGCATACCCGCCGGCTGCGAGGAATTCGGACTCCAGCCGGTCGTACCGGTTCATGGCCTTGCGCTGGACGTCCGCATCTTCGCTGGCCATTTCGTCATGCGCTTTCCGGAGCTTCCCGACGACGATGTCCAGGCCGCGGGCGGAGAGGATCCGGTCGCGTGCCAGCTGCTCCATGTCCGGCGTGCGGGGGTCCTGCGGCAGGTAGCCGATTTCTCCGCTGCGGGTCACCTTGCCGGCGGCGGGAAGGCCCTCGCCTGCAAGGACACGCGTCAGGGTAGTCTTGCCCGCGCCGTTGCGGCCCACCAGGCCGATCTTGTCCCCTTTATCGATGCGGAAGCTCACCTGGTCCATCAGGAGCCGGGCACCGGCACGCAGTTCGAGATCCTGGACAGTAATCACAGCAGGTAAGGCCTTTCACAACAGGGAACGCCACGGTCCGCGCACATAGTACGAAGGGACGCCAGGGCAGAGTGGCCGGAGAACGGCACAATCCAGTCTACCGTCCGGCAGGGCAGCCAATTTTCAACAACAGCATGCGGCGCGAGGTTTCCTGCTGATGCCGTGGGCTTAACGCGGCCTGCTGCTCAGGAGGGTCATGGAGAATGTCGTCATGGAGTTCGATCGGCTGTTCCAAATCCGGCGCATCTACGCCCAGGCGGCCGCCTTGGAGCTGCCCAGGGGCCAGGAGGTTGTGGCACGCTGGCCGGATGCCGACGTCGTACTGGTTGAAAACCATTGGAACATCCCAGACGTCCATGGTGATGAAGCCAACGTCCCGCGCTGGTCACGGATCAAAACGGAGGCGCTGGTTCTCGGCGTCAAGAAGTCCCTGTCCGTCAAGCCGAACGGCCGGTCAGCGGACTTCATCGCGCCCTCCACGGCGAACGGGTGCGCCATGGCGTGTGCCTACTGCTACGTGCCGCGGCACAAAGGGTACAGCAACCCCGTTACCGTGTTCGCCAATATCGACCAGATCGCCGCGACGCTCGAGCGGCACGCCACCCGCCAGGGGCTGAAGCTGGAGCCCAATCAGTGCGACCCGGAGCTGTGGGTCTACGACATCGGCGAGAACAGCGACTGTTCGGTTGATGCGCTGATCAGCGACAACGTGGAGGATCTCGTCACGCTCTTCCGCGAACTACCCAACGCCAGGCTGTCCTTTGCCACCAAGTTCGTCAACCCGGCAATGCTGCGCTGGAATCATGGCGGGCATACCCGGATCCGATTTTCGCTGATGCCCGCAGACCTGGCGAAGTCCGTCGACGTCCGGACCTCACCGGTGGCGGAACGAATGGCAGCCATCAACGACTTCGTTGCCGGCGGGTACCAGGTGCATGTGAACTTCTCCCCCGTCATTGTCACGGACACCTGGCTCGCGGACTGGGAGCAACTGCTGCGCCAGCTCGACGCAACCCTGACGCCGGCAGCCAAGGCACAGCTGGCCGCGGAGGTCATTTTCCTGACGCACAACGAGCAACTGCACCAGGTCAACCTGGGCTGGCATCCGCAGGCCGAAAACGTCCTGTGGCGTCCCGATCTTCAGGAGTCGAAGACCTCGTCCAATGGTTTCAACAACGTCCGCTACCGGTCACGTGCCAAGGCGGGCTACGTGCGGCAGTTGACGGGGCTCATCCAGGACATTGCTCCCTACTGCCGCATCCGCTACGCGTTCTGAAACGCGCAGCGGATGCCACGTCTCAGTCTGTGTGCTCGTCGGGCCCGTGACCGGCGTTCCCGGCCGGAGCGGTGGCCTCTTTGTGTCCGCCGTTCGCCTTGCCGAACGGCAGCACTTTCAGCAGCGGGCCCACGATGGCCAGGACGACGAGCCCCCAGGCGAGCCCGATAACTGCGGAGCACAGGGTGTCGACGAGCCAGGCCAGGAAGCCGCCGACAACCGCCACGCCGGCTACCGGGTGCTCGAGTGCATGGATCAGGTCATAGGGTGCGTGCCAGCCCAGGTCGTGCACCCCCTGCACCATGATGTGGCCGCCGACCCAAAGCATGGCGACAGTTCCTACGAAGGTAATCGCAGCAAGCACGGCGGGCATTCCCCTGACCAGCAGATGCCCGAAGCGCTTGGCACGCGGAGAGTCCTTCGCGGCCAGGTGCAGGCCGATGTCGTCCATCTTGACGATCAGGGCGACGGCCCCGTACACGAGCACAGTAATGGCGAAGGCCACCAGGACCAGGATGAACGCACGGACCCAGATCGACTCGGTGGCCACCTCGTTCATGGAGATGACCATGATTTCGCAGGACAGGATGAAGTCTGTGGTGATGGCGCCTTTGACCACCTTGGCCTCTGCATCGTGTCCGCGTTCCACCGCCGGGGAGTCCTCGTCCTCATGGTGACTGCCGCGGAGCTTGTGCCAGACCTTCTCGGCGCCCTCGTAGCAGAGGTAGGTGCCGCCCAGCATGAGGATGAACGGGATTACCCAGGGGACGAACGTGCTGATGAGCAACAGCGCCGGCAGGATAATCAGCAGCTTGTTCCGGATGGAGCCCCAGAAGATCTTCTTGATCATCGGCAGTTCACGGGACGGGTCCGAGCCGGACACATACTGCGGGGTAACAGCGGCGTCGTCGATGACTACGCCGGCGGCCTTGGCCCCTGCCTTGGCGGCGCCGGCGGCGACGTCGTCGACTGATGCTGCCGCGATGCGGGCCAGAGCCGCAACGTCGTCGAGCAGGGCAACGAGACCGCCGCTCACAGTTGGCCTCCGCACAGTACAGCAACGGACCGATGGGCATTAAGGGCTGGGTGCTTCTTGGGCATGTTCGGAGTATATTGCAGCAGGCGGTCAGCCCTTCTTCAGTTCCTCGGCAAGCATGACAATAATTCCGCTCGGTCCCCGGACGTAGGTGAGCTTGTAGACGTCTTCGTAGGTCGCCACCCCGCGCAGGGGGTGGCAACCGTGCCTGGCCGCAATTTCCAGTGCGGCGTCGATGTCGTCCACAGAGAAGGCAACGCGGTGCATGCCGATCTCATTGGGCAGGGTGGGCAGAGTTTCGATCGCTTCGGGGTGGATGTACTCGAACAGCTCGAGCCGGCCCTGGCCGTCCGGTGTCTGAAGCATGGCGATTTTGGCATGGTTGCCATCGAGGCCTACGGCCGTGTCGGCCCACTCTCCACTGACGGTCTGGCGGCCCAGGACAGTGAGACCGAGGTCGGCAAAGAACGCTATGGCCGCTTCCAGGTCCCGGACAGCAATGCCGATGTTCTCCAGTTTGATGGGCATGCGGCACACGTTACCAAGTCACTGGAGTCTGGTCCCTACGACCAGGAGATATAGGCGCCGCCCGGGCTCACGTGGATGATGCCACCTTGATAGTTCTGGGCCACGCTTCCGTCGTTCCCCGTCTTGTATTCATCACTTGTGGGGTAGCCAAGCCGACCTGATTCAAAGCCTGTGGAGGCCCAGATTGTTCGGATGGCCCCGACGGAGATGTGGGCCCCTGTTGCCGGCGACCACATGATTGCGCCGCCCTGGTAGTTCTGGAACGAACCGCCGTCCTTGAGCCCGCCAATCTCATCGGTGACCGGGTATCCGAGCCTGCCGTTTTCATACCCTGTGGCCGCCCACGAACCCCGGATCGGGCCAGTTGAAACATGCGCCCCTGTTGCCGGGGACCAGATGATCGCACCGCCCTGGTAGTTCTGGAACGATCCGCCGTCCCGGAGCCCGCCAATCTCATCGGTGACCGGGTATCCGAGCCTGCCGTTTTCATACCCTGTGGCCGCCCACGAACCCCGGATCGGGCCAGTTGAAACATGCGCCCCTGTTGCCGGGGACCAGATGATCGCACCGCCCTGGTAGTTCTGGAACGATCCGCCGTCCCGGAGCCCGCCAACCACGTCGGTGACCGGGTATCCGAGCCTGCCGTTTTCATACCCTGTAGCCGCCCACAACCCACGGATCGGGCCAGTTGAAACATGCGCCCCTGTTGCCGGCGACCAGAGAATGCAACCGCGTTCAAAACACTGGTACGCGCCGTTGTCCTTCAGGCCGTACACCTCTGCCGTGGTGGCTGAACCAAGAGCGCCGTTCAGTGAGGCTGCCTTCTCAGCGATGGGAGTCTGCGCGGGCGGAGGCGCGGCCGTGGTGAAGGTCCAGGTCTTGTCCGCGGCCAGGGCGTTGCCGGCAATATCCTTCACACCACTGGTACCGCCCTTGATCGTCGCTGTGTACTCGGTAGCCGCTGCAAGGTCCGCACCAGGGTCGAGGGCTGCAACTTTGCCAGAGACGCCGTAGGACACGGTCGCTGTCACGGGCGTCGTCCCGTTGGTCAGCGTAAAGGTGCCCGATGTGACCGTGGAGGCGTCAATGCCCTCCGAGAACGTCCCTGTTACATTGGCCGTCACCGCTACACCGGTGGCACCGGCAGCGGGTGACGTGGCGGTCACGGTCGGAGCCGTGATGTCACTTCCCCCGCCCGTGGGATCGTAGTAGTGCCAGTACTGGCTTGTGGCGTTAACGTCTGCAAGCAGCAACAGGCCGCTGTCCACCGTGCCCCACGCCGCACTGTTGACGTTCTGCTTCGTCGACGTCACGTTGTGAACAAACTGGTCGGCATCGACGATGCGGGCAGTCTTGGTGGTGGTAAAGCTGATCTTGTCCAGCGGTGTGGACTTTTCGTAAACCGCACCGCCGGAGCTGGTGCAGACACCGGCGTCGGCAGTGCCGGACGGCTTTGGATAGGTGGCGAAGGTACGCAGCTTTTGGGTGCTCTCGTCAATCATGACAATCACCCGGTTGGGGCACTCCGCCACGGTGGCGATCGTGTGCGCGGACCATGTGGTGCCGCTGAGGGCCAGCAGCTGGATCAGCGGCTGCGACGCGGACGTGTACGACGTCTTGATGGCCGCGAACACCCGGCCGCCCGAGGAGTCCAGCCACTTCAGGTTCATGTGGTCATCGCTGCTGCGCTGCCCGGACACAGCCGCCTCAGGAGTGCTCCAGGCAGTATTTGACGCCCCATCCACGTGGTAGCTCCAGTACATGCCGTCGGTGGAGTCCCCCACCTGCCGGCTCCACATCACACCGATCTTCCCGTCAAAGGCAATCACGGCCGATGTATCGTCCACGGAGACGTTGCTCATTGATCCGGGAACCTGGAAGGGCGTGCCCCACGTCTTGCCGTCTGTGGCCGTCACGTTAAGGTAAATCCTGTTGTCCTCCTGCCAGCTGGACCAGACCCTGCCAGTGGAGTCCTTGTCAATGGTCAAGACTTCAACTTTGGAGTTGTTGATCTGGCTGGAACCGAGCAACGTGTACTTCCCGGTATCAGAGTCGTAGCTGTACCGGCGCATCGTGCTGGGGAAATTGGGCTCAGCCGGCAGCTCGTCATCCACGAACTTGTAGCTTGCGACGTACAGCGTCTTCCCGTCCCACAACACGTCATGATGGGTGTCCGCCCGTCCATCCGTGGCCATGCCGGTATCCACCCAGGAACTGGTCCCGGCGTTGAACCGGAAGATGTGGAAATCGGAGGTGGCAGAGTCCCACAGGTTCCCCCACCAGGATCCGTCGTTGAACCACAACACGCTCGTGGCGCGCTTGGTGCCCGTGGGCGTGCCCGTGCCGGAATGCGAGGGACCCGCAACGCCAACGTCACCCGTGTCGGCCGACGCCGGGATCGGTACCACCACGGCACAGAACGCAACGAACATCGCTGTCAAGAGTCCGTGGAACCGGAGATGCGACCACCGGCGCCGGCGGGGGCCAGCCAAACGATCAACACCCCGAATCACGAAAAGAAAGAAAGCCCGGGCACTGGTACCACGCCCGCGCCCGCCGAAATACGGATAATTGAACAATTTAGCCCCCCCGAGTTTAATGCCACCGCAATTCCCAGTTCGTTCAGTGTTGTTGCTCCAGGCATCCAAAACAATCCCGGGCTCCCCCTAATTAATGCCCCTACTCCCCAGCGCGCCGGCCGGCTTCGAAAGCGTCCCACGCTTGGGGGTTGGCGCGGCCCCATTGCAGTAGAAAGGTTTCAGTCGAAATTCACCTGTACGGGCTTGAACCTGAAAGGGCCTCCACACCCGGGCCCAAAGGGATGTTCGCCGGTTGATTCTGTTTGTATTGGCAGGTTGCGGAATATGCGGTGGCCCGACAGATCCGCGGCTTCTACGTAAATCGACGTGACGCTGACAGGGGGGTTCAAATAGGGCGGGGACTGAGGAACCAGCCATTTTTCCCCAGCGTTACCTGCCACTTCTTGAGGAATGCAGCCATCCCCGAAACATGCAGCTACTGACCCCGGTGGCCCTGAAAAGGCCAACTCCACGTCACCTGTGTAGGCATAACCTACCGCTGGGCAGGGCCTGCCCGTGGAAAGCATGTGCCCTGTCAGGGTGGGCAGTGCCAACGCTCCGACAACCACGACGATGCCAAGCAGGAGAATGCCCGGAGGCCTCATAGTGGGAGCCTGGCCCGTGTCCGACCCCCGAGCCCCGCCAAAGGTACCTCCGGGGAGTCAGTGCTGGGATTCGCGCGGGTTTGTCCAAGGTTTTGATTAAGATAGTTGCTGGCCGGCGAGTGGAGGTTTAGCGTCGGGGCATCACGCGGTTGGGGGGGTCGGGCTTTCGGTAACTGGGGATTGCCGCGGATCTGTTCGTAGAAAGTTCGTGGGGGATGTCTACTGTTCAGGGCTCGATTCGTCCTGCCATTTTTCGGCCTGTCCCGGCTGGTTTTCTGGCCATCAGGGCTGTCATCACCGCTGTTGTTGCTTTCGGCATTACGATCGCTGGGCTGAGTGCACCCGCTTTCGCCGTTCCTGAGATTGCGGGTTCTGCCCCTGTTGCTCCGGCGTCTGTGCAGGCTCCCTCGGTGGTTCCGATGCAGTCGACTCCTTCGGTGCAGTCGGGGGTTTTCGTTCCCACCCCCGGCAGGGTGGTGGATACACGGGAGGGACTTGGCGGGATCACGGGCCCGTTGACACCGGACACCTGGTATCCCTTCCAAATCCTGGGTATGGCCGGGGTTCCCACCACTAACGTCGATTCGGTGATGGTGACGTTGACCGTTGCAGGCAGTACCGGCGCCAGTGCCGCCCAGGTCGTCCCGAACACTGCACGGCAGCGGGAGACGACTGTGCTGTTCTCCGGGATTGGTGACACGGCGTCCAACTCAGCAATCGTTGCCGTCGGCAGCGACGGCAAGCTTGCACTGATTGCCAGCACATCCCAGCAGTACATGGTCGATGTGCAAGGCTACTTCACGGCAGGAGACACTCCCGCTCCCGGCGGATTCGTATCCGTACCAGCCAGCCGGGTCGTCGATACCCGCGTTGGCATCGGCTACCCGGCAGGCGCCTGGACCGGTACGGGGATAAAAAGCCTGACGTTGAAGGGGAAGGGCGGCGTGCCGGACACGGCGACGGCGGTCTTTGCGAACATCACCGTCATCAGCACCGATGCTCCCAATCCAATCCTTGAAGCGCGTCCCGGTGGCGGGTTCGACGCCGGTGGAGGCTCGGGAACATCCCTGAATTACAGGGGAAATGACATTACGGCCGTTGCCGCGGTACTGAACCTCAACGCGGCGGGCGTGGTGGATATCAAGCACATCGCCTCGGCTGTTGGCCTTCAGGTAGTCATCGACATACAGGGCTATTTTGACGGGCAGGTTTCCAACAGTTCCTTCACCACTGTTGAATCAAGGATCTATGACACCCCGGCGGCTCATACCCCGATCCCGGCCGGTGGCAGGGTTGAGGTACAGATTGCCGGGGTGGGTGGCCTTCCTGCAGCGTCAACGAACCTGGCAGGTGTGGTCATGAACGTCACGCCCCTCAGCTCCGGGTTCGGCTTTTTGCGGTTATGGCCTTCCGACGAGCCCGAATCAGATGTCAGCATGGTCAACTACACGGCGGACTCGGTGTCCAACACCGTCGTCGTGCGGCCCAGCGCCACCACAGGAACGATCAAGATCTATAACGAAGGCGCCAGTTCCGTTGACGTCATCCTTGATTCGCAGGGCTGGTTCAGCAACCCGAACCTGTTGCCACCAGTGACCGTCAACGGCGCAGAATCCGGGTCAAGAGGCAAGGCCTCGATGGTTTCACACACCCTGACCGACACAGCGAAACTCGCGCTGAACCCGACGAACGGGAATGCCGTGCTCACGGGCCGGTTGTTCAATGTCCGCGGGATCGGGCAGGACGTGAACGTCGCCTGGCGCTACAACTCCAGGTACGACCACCGACCGACCCTGTCCATGGGCCGACTGGAAACAGCCCTGCGGATCGACCCGATGACCGGGAACATGATCTACACCGCCCCGGACGGTGGCTGGTACACCTTCATCAACACCGCGGGTGCCTTCACCATGGCCCCGGAACTAAACGCCTCGTTGACCAAGATCTCCACCACGGAATATTGGCTGCGGTTCAACGACACCGGGATCACCAACGTCTACCAGGACGACGGGACCAATTTCGCCCTGGTCCGGTCCGTCGATGCGAACACCACCAACCCGAACACCGTGACCTACGCCTACGGTAATGGCCGCCTGACGCAGACCACTGATACCCAGGGCCGGACTGTCTCGTACGTCTATAACGACACGAGGAACCTGAACCAGCCCTCCGCGGTCACGGACAACTCACTGAACCGGACCGTGAGCATCGAATACGGCGGCGGTGAAGGGCGGATGTCCAAGATCACCGACGCCACCGGCGCCATAACCACCTTCGCCTACGCCAACGGGAAACTGAGCTCCTTCACCGACGGGCGCACCAACGTCACCGCCCTCGCCTACGCGACAGATGGGTGGGCGAACACTATCACCTACGGCCAGGGCTCGACCGCGGCCGCGACCTGGACCCTGACGCACAACACGGACGGCAGCCTGGCCTACCTGACCGACCCGAACAGCAAACAAACCACCTACACCCTGGACGCAAGCAAGACCGGCGTCCTGACGAGCACCGACCCGAACGGGAACAATTCATCGGCCACCTTTGACGGCCACGACAACCGGCTGACCACCACCAACGGTCTGGGCCAGACCACCACGGCGGCGTACAACGCCACCAATTCCCTGACAAAGATCACCTCCCCGCTGGCCGGTTCCACGGGCACCGCCGGGGACGTATCCTTCACCTACCCCACAGCGGTCGGGGACCCACTGCTGAACTACCGCCCCGACACCTCCACGACCAGTGAGGGCAACACCAGCACCATCCAGTACGACCCGAACACCAAAAACCCGTCAGCGATCCTGACCCCTGACAACCTCGGCGGCACATCCCGGAAGTACTACCAGGGGGACGCCGCCGGCACGAGCTGTGGCGCCAAGTCCGGGTCGCTGTGCCGCTCAACCGACGGCAACGGCAACCAAACGACCTACACCTACGACGCGGCCGGAAACCCGGCCACCGTCACCCCGCCCACGCAGCTAGGGGCCACGACGTACACCTACGACGCGGCAGGCAGGGTCGCCACAGCTAAGGACGGCAAGAACCAGACCGCGACGTACACCTACGACAACAACGACCGCATCACCCAAATCCGCTACGCCGCCACCTGCGTACCGGCGACCTGCGTCGCCTACACCTATGACACCGCCGGGAACCTCACCACCAGGGTCGATGCAGCCGGAACCACCACCTACACCTGGGACGCCCAGAACCGGCCCACAGGCAAAACCATCGGCGGGGTCACCACCAGCGTCACCTACGACGGGGCGTCCAACATCCTCACCTACGTCGACCCGCTCGGGACAGTGACGTACCGGTATGACGGGGCGAACCGGCTGACAGCCCTGGCCGAACCCGGCGGCTCCTGCCCAGCCACCCTAGTGTTCCCGAACAGCACCAAATGCACCGGCTTCGACTACGACAACGCCAACCGCCGCACCGCCACCAAGTACCCCAACGGGGTGAAGAACACCACCACCTACGACGGGGCGGGCAAGATCACGGCCATCACCGCGACCAACACCGGCAACACGGTCCTGGCCAAACGCGCGTACACCTACACCCTGAACGGGGCCAAGGACGGCGCCCAGCGGAAGACCATGACCACGGACACCGGCGCGGTCACCACCTACGGATACGACAAACTCAACCGACTCACCTCCGCCGTCACGGGCACGGTCACGGAATCCTGGACCTATGACGCCAACAGCAACCGGCTCAGCGCAGCCAAGACCGGGACCGCCACCAGCTATTCCACCTACAACGCCGCGGACCAGCTCTGCTGGTACGGCCCCACCAACGGGAACTGCTCCACACCGACCACAGGAGCCACCAAATACACCTACGACGCGAACGGCAACTTCATCGACGGCGGCTCCGCCTCAAACGTGACCTACAACGTCTTCAACCAATTCACCGCCGGCACCAACGGCACCACCACCACGAACTACACCTACGCCGGCACCCGCAACGACGAACGCCTCACCGCCGGCTCATCCTCGTTCCTCAACGGCTCCCTCGGCGTCACCCAACAGACCAAGACCAGCGGAACAACCTCGTTCATCCGAGACCCCGGAGGTACGCTCATCAGCATGCGCACAAACGGCGGGGCAAGCTACTACTACACCACCGACGCGCTCGGCTCGACCATCCTGCTCACCGACAGCACCCAGGCCAAAGCCGCCACCTACAGCTACGACTCCTGGGGAGACGACACCGGCACCACCGGAACCAGTGCCGCCACCAACCCCTGGACTTACGCTGGCGGCTACAACGACACGACCAGCAACCGCATGAAATTCGGAGCCCGCTACTACCATCCCGCCCGCGGCCGCTTCACCCAACCCGACCCCTCAGGCCAAGAAATCAATGTTTACCTCTATGCGGGCGCTAATCCCATCAACAACACCGACCCGACGGGTCTGGACTGGTGCGACGCTTACGGGGTTTGTACTATCGACTCCCCCACATCCGGTTGCTATTCCTGGAATGCTTGCGGTGCGGCGACTGGCCCGAATCCTGTGCAGCAATGCTACGGGCAACTGATGGGCATCAACGCTGGTTCGGGAGCAATAATGGCCGGGGGTGCAGCTTGGTGGGCAAACTTCGCCGGGCCGGGAGGGACACTCGCCTGGGGTACAGCCGCCACCGGGGGAGCAATATTTGGCGCTGCTGCCGGTGTTTGGAGAGGAATTTTCGAATGCTGAATGGACGCAAACGAGCTCTGATCGTCGTGATCGGATCTATGATCGCTCTGGTGTTGGGATTCTTGGTGTTTGTTCTTTTCTACGGGATCCCCCGGTGGGGAGACGCCATCGTGTCTGCACTCTATCTGTTGCCCATTCCCGTGCTGGTGCTCCTATACTCCACGAGATCGCGGCGAAAGTAGGGATCCCTGATGGGGTTGAGTACGTCAAGCACCGAGTGGACCGTTGGTCACCTCATCTTGACAGAACGGCCAGAGAGCCCACGGTTACCTCGTCATCCTCCGTACTTGGCAGGCGCCGCGGGCCCCGGGTGAGTTGGGATACGCGGCTAAGTGAAGGCAGCGTACCGAAAAGCAACAGCTTGTCGAGACACCGGCGTCGCGTCTCGCAGAGGGGCAGAGGAACGCGTCCTGCCGGGCCGCACCGTGTCTTGGAAAAATGTCTCACCGCGAATCGTCTCAGGCCGGTGCTGGCTGAGGGTTGCTGAGGCACGATGACCGGTTGGGACACCTTGGGTATCTACGCGTCGGTAACATCGGGGCAGGACGCGAAGCTCCAGCTCGATGCATCCACCGCTACCGGGCCCTGGGTCGCGACGAGCTCCTGTTCGCCCTCGAACGGCACTGGAAACGAGTCGGCAGGCCACTCGATCCGGACGACTTCACCGACGCCCAGGCAATCGCCGCGATCGAGCGGATCACTCGCGGCAACTTCCGGCTGCTTGAACGACTCTTCCCTCGGATCACCCGTGTACTGAAGACCAACCAGCTCGAAAACATCACCGACGACGTGATCGAAGCAGCCGCCAGCACACTCGTTATTGGCGATTGGCGGCAAAGAGCGCAGGCAACAAACACCGCCAAAGCTCCGAAGTCCACATATTTGGAGGGTCCTTGTGCCCGGCCCAAAGCCCCGGGTCCCCTGTTTAGTAGATCCCCTACAAAATGAGCCCCGTTCCACCCCGGTAGCGTCGGCTGTACATTAGATTCCGCTTGTACAACCTCGACAGGACCACCATGAGCAACACCGATACCACCCCGAAGAACAGCCCGCGGACGGAGCGCCGCCGCTGGAACGGCACCGACCTGGGGCTCATCGCCGTTTTTGCCGCCCTCGTCGCCGGCGCGGCCCTGGTGCCGGGACTGGCCCTGAACGGCTTCGGCGTCCCCATCACCTTCCAGACGCTGGCTGTCATGCTCACCGGACTGGTGCTGGGCCCGGCGCGCGGTTTCGCCGCCGTCGGCCTGTACACCCTCCTTGGGCTCGCCGGCCTCCCCATCTTCAGCCAGGGCCGCAGCGGCCTGGGCATCCTTGCCGTGCCCTCCGCCGGCTACATCATCGCCTTCCCCATCGCCGCGGGCATCGTGGGATGGCTGGCCACTGTAGTGATCAAGCGCACCACCAAGGCTCGCGCCCTCTGGTTCTTCCTGTCCGCCACGGTCACCAGCATCGTGGTGGTGCACTCGCTGGGCATCGTGGGCATCGCCCTGAACTCCAAGGCAACCCTCGAGCAGGCCTTCCTGAGCGACCTCATCTTCTACCCGGGGGACATCATCAAGAATGTCCTCGCGGCCGTAATCGCCGTAGCGCTTCACCGGGCCTTCCCCGACGTCCTGGTGCGCCGCGTGCGCCGCCGTGCCCTGGCAACCGAAAGCGCCTAGGACCCATCGCCATGCCCGTAGTGACCTTTGACCAGGTGTCCGTCGCCGTCGAAACGGAGAACTCCCCGCAACCCAAAGTCCTCCTCGACGCAGTGACCCTCCGGCTCGAGGAAGCACGCGTGGGCATCATCGGCGCCAACGGCTCCGGCAAATCCACGCTGTTGCGCCTGGTCAACGGGCTCATCCAGCCAACCCACGGCAGGGTGGCGGTCGACGGCGACGACACAGTGCGTGCCGTGCGGAAAGTCAGGCGGAACGTCGGCTTCGTCTTCACCGATCCCCTCTCCCAGCTGGTGATGCCCACCGGCAGGGAGGACGTGGAACTGTCCCTGCGGCGCTCCGTGAAGAACGGCCCGGAACGGTGCCGCCAGGCTGAGGCAGCGCTTGGCCGGCTGGGACTCCTTCACTTGGCGGACCAGAGCATCTACGAGCTATCCGGCGGCGAACGGCAACTGATGGCGCTCGCCGCCGTGCTCGCCGTGGATCCGGCGGTGCTGGTCCTTGACGAACCCTCCACCCTGCTTGACCTGCGCAACCGCGAGCTGCTTCGTAGGACACTGGCCACCCTGGACCAGCAGATCATTATGTCCACCCATGACCTTGACCTGGCCTTGGAGATGGACCGCGTCCTGGTCATCGAAGCGGGCCGCGTGGCATTCGACGGCGCCCCCGCCGAAGCCGTGGCAGCCTACCGTTCGTGGTGCCTGCAGACCCTCCACCCGGCAGGACGGGAGGCGCAATGAGGGGCCACGGATTCCTCCTGGCCAACTATGTGCCGGGCAATTCCCTCCTGCACCGGACGCCACTGGCGCTGAAGTTTGCGCTGGTCTTCGCCTGCGGGCTGGCGTCCTTCATCATCGTGGACTGGCGTATTTCGGCAGCGGTGCTGGCCGTTCTCACCGGCCTGTTCCTGGCGGCCGGCACCGGCGTGAAGCGGCTGTGGGGTGCCGTCCGGCCGCTCGCCCCGGTGCTGCTGGCCATCGGCCTCTTCCAGTGGTGGCAGCTGGGCGGGCCCACCGCGACGCGGATCGTGCTGAACATCCTGGTCTGCGTCGTGGCAGCGTCCCTGCTTACCGCCACCACTCCAATTCAACGGCTCCTGGACGGCGTTGTCCGGGCGGCGAGTCCCTTCAAGAGGCTGGGTGCCGATCCGGAACGCTTCGCCCTGACCATTGGTATCATGCTTCGCAGCATCCCGTTCATCGCCGGTACGTTCGCCGACGTCCGGGACTCGGCCCGGGCCAGGGGCCTGGAACGCAACCCCCGGGCACTGGTGCTGCCGGTCTTCATCACCTCCGTGGCCTACGCCCGCCAAACCGGCGAAGCGCTTGCCGCCCGCGGCCTGGGCGAGGCCGAGGACCAGCCAACCTGAAGGTCAGGCTTGTGCCGGCACGCAGTACTCAAGCAGTGCCGCGGTCCCCATTCCACCGGCCATGCTGATCATCGCCAGCCCCAACATTCCTGGACGGCCGGCTCTCCGCGCCTGGGCCAGCAGCCGCGTCACCAGGACCGCGCCGGACGCGCCATAGGCATGTCCCAGCGCCAGCGCGCCGCCGTCCAGGTTCACCCGCCCGGCATCAATGCCCAACTGGTCCAGGCAGGCAAGTGTCTGGGATGCGAAGGCCTCATTGAATTCCACCAGGTCCACCTCCCCTGCTGATACGCCGGCTCCGGCCAGCACCTCCCGGGCCGCGGGGGCAGCACCAATCCCCAGCACCTGCGGGGCCACACCCGCGGTGCTTGTGCCGCGCACCAGCAGGCCATCGTGTGCCCCCAGTTGGCGCGCGCGCTCAAGGGAGGTAATGACGACGGCGGATGCGGCGTCTGCGTCGAAGCAGGAGTTTCCGGCAGTGACGGTTCCCCCCGGCACGAAGGCGGCAGCGAACCGCGCCATAATGGCGGGGCTGAGGCCGGCGCGCGGTCCGCCATCGGAGGAAACGGTCCCCGCAGCGGTGTCCAGCGGCACTATTTCGTCGGCAAACCGCCCCTCCCTGACCGCCGCCAGGGCTTTCCGGTGGCTGGCCAGCGCAAAGGCATCCTGGCGGTCCCTGCCCACGCCGTATTGCTCCGCCACTGTTTCCGCCGCGACGCCCATGTCCGGATCGCCAAAGCCCGCCGGCACAAACTGGGCGCGGCGGTAGAACTCCGGGCCGCCGTCGTCCTTCCGGTGGGCGCGCAGGGGCGCGGTACTGGTGCTCTCCACTCCCCCTGCCAGAAAGAGCGGGCTGCCACCGGCCGCAACGAGCCGGGCGGCGAGGACGATGGCGTCCAGGCCTGAACCGCATTGCCGGTCCACGGTGATCCCGGGCACGGTGACGGGCAGTCCTGCCTCCAGCAGGGCGAGCCTGGCCACGTTTCCACCGCCGCCCACTGCGTTGCCGATCACGACGTCGGCAACAGACTCCGGATCCAATGACAGTTCGGCGACCAGGCCGCGCAGGACCGGCGCCAGCAGTTCATGTGCCCGAAGGGTCCGAAGGGCTCCGTTGACGGGGCACACCGGCGTCCGGCGTGCGGCGATGATCACGGGCTGGCGGTCCGCCGGCAGGAGCCCGGCCGGCAGAATCTCAGCCACCAAGGGCCCGTGCCCTGGGGTCCCGGGCACTGATCCACTCCATCAGGAGGCTCCGGCTGACCTTTCCGCGGTCTGTGGTGGGAAGTTCCGGCAGGAGGTAGTACTGCAGGGGCCGCTTGTGCCGGGACAGGATGTCCTCCAGCCCGGCCCGCAGCTGCGTTGCCGTAAGCCCGCCATGGGACGCCACCACTCCCGCCACTATCCGCTGGCCCCGCAGATCGTCCGGCATGCCGGCGGCCACCGCTGCCGCAACGCCGGGGACTGCGGCCAGGGCCAATTCCACCTCGTGCGGGTAGACGTTCCGTCCGGCGGTAAGGATCATATCGGCGCGGCGGCCAAGGATGTGCAGCTCCCCGTCAAGAAGGTAGCCCTGGTCCCCCACCGTGTACCAGTCGCCAAAGGACCGCAGCGCCTCGCCGTCATCGCCCCACAGGTAGCCGTTGCTCACCATGCCGCTGCGGACGCAGATGTTGCCGTAGCCACCGGCCGGAACCACGGAGGCGTCGTCGTCCAGGATCCGGACGTCGACGCCGGGAAAGGGCCGCCCGATTCCGGTGCCGCCCGCGGCGGCGTCCTGCCCTGGGGCCAGGCCAAGGCCGGAGACGAAGCTCAGCTCGGAGGCGCCGTAGTACTCGTAAATGGTGGCGTTCGGGGCCCAGCGACGGGCCGCTTCAAGGGTGCGGGCGTCGAGCTTGGAGCCGGCACAGATGATGGTGCGGATTCCGGAAGCGTCCACGCACCCCGTCATCCCGCGTTCGCTGAGCATCCGCAGCATGGTGGGCACCAGGACCAGGCGCGTCACCCTGTCATGCGTGATGGCAGCGTGGACGTCGCCGACGTCGAACGTTTCCAGCGTCTGGAACTCGGACCCGGCGTAGAGGCATTCGGCCAGGGCGTAAAGGTTCAGGCTGGCGGCCAGCGGGCCGGGCGCCAGCGTGACGTCATCCTGCCGAAGCCCGAAAAACTCGATCGAGGCGTCGAAGGACTGCTGCCACGACCGCCGGGAACGCGTGAATGCCTTGGGCACAGACGTGGTTCCGGAGGTCAGGCCGATGAGGAAGCTGGCGTCAGGCGGGCCATCAGCCAGGCCATCATCCGGGGAGACCGGGGCCGGAACGGCGCAGGCCTCCACCCGCTGGACAATGTCCTCCTGCAGGGGTGCGGGCCAGGACGGATCCAGGACCGCGCATTGGCGGCCTCCGGCCACGGCGGCAGCGAACTTCACGGCGAAGTCCACGGAGTTGGACTCGCACAAGGTGGTGACTGACTTCGTTTCCGGCACCAGTCCAGCGGCGGACTCCAGCAGCTCCGCCCAGGCCAGGCGCCGCCCGGCGATGACCACGGCGGTGTCGTGCGGCCGTTGCCCAGCCCAGAGCTGGATCTTGTCGAGGAAAGGCACGAACCAACTTTACCGGCCGTCGTGGGTTGAGCCCCCGGCCCGCGGGTATTGTGACGATATGAGTTTCAATGACAACGTGCAGCTTGATCCCTCCCAGGTCCAGGACCGGCGGGGCATGGGCACCGGCGTGAAAATCGGTGGCGGAATCGGTGGCGGCCTGGTGCTGCTCGTTGCGCTCCTGCTGGGCATCAACCCGAACATGCTCGGAGGCCTGACTGACGGCGGAACCGCCGGACAGTCCCAAGGCACGGCGCCGGCCTGCAACACCGGGGCGGACGCCGATGCGCGGCTTGACTGCCGGATCACCGGCACCGTCAACAGCCTAAACGCGTTCTGGCCCGGCTACCTGAAGCAGTACAACGTGCAGTACCCCCGCCCGGAGGCAGTGATCTTCAGCGGCGGCACCAACACCGGTTGCGGATCCGCAACGTCCGATGTGGGCCCCTTCTACTGCCCCACGGACACCACCGCCTACTTCGATCCCGGTTTCTTCCAGGAACTGGTGGACCGCTTTGGTTCCTCCGGCGGCCCCCTGGCCCAGGAGTACGTGGTGGCCCACGAATTCGGCCACCACATCCAGAACGTCCTCGGCGACCTGGGGCGGGCGCAGCAGGATCCGCAGGGACCGGAGTCCGGTTCCGTCCGCACCGAACTGCAGGCCGACTGCTACGCAGGCCTATGGGCCAAGTACGCGTCCACCACCCCGGATCCCGCCACCGGACAGCCGTACCTGGAACCGCTCACCGAGCAGGATGTGAACGATGCGTTGTCCGCCGCCGCATCGGTGGGCGATGACCGGATCCAGAAAGCAGCCACCGGCCGGGTCTCTCCTGAGGGCTGGACGCATGGTTCCAGTGAAGAACGCCAGCGCTGGTTCACCCGGGGCTACCAGTCCGGCGACATGAAGCAGTGCGACACCTTCAGCGCCGCCACCCTCTAACCCCATCGATTGCTCCCCACCGGCCCCTAGCCTCGCAAGCTCGGCCAGGGAACCCTGCCGGCGTGGGCCCACATACCTGCCGTTTTCACGCGTGATAACGACAGTTATGGAGCAATCGATTGGTGGTGGGTGGGCCCACGCTCCCGAGGGGCCCCAATCGAGCTTGCGAGATTGGGGAGGGAGTGGGGAACGACGACGGCGGGTCACCTTCCCCTAGGAAGGTGACCCGCCGTCGTCGTACTAAAGCCGTGGGGACTAGATGTTGAAGCCGAGGGCCCTCATCTGGTCCTTGCCATCGTCGGTGATCCGCTCGGGACCCCATGGCGGCATCCATACCCAGTTGAGGCGCCAATCGTCCACGACGCCATCCAGCGCCTGGCCTACCTGCTCCTCGAGCACATCGGTGAGCGGGCAGGCAGCGGTGGTGAGGGTCATGTCGATCAGGAGCGCACCGTCGTCGTCGGAGTACTTCAGGCCGTACAACAGCCCAAGGTCCACGACGTTCACGCCGAGCTCAGGATCGATGACGTCCTTGAGCGCCTCTTCGACGTCCTCCAGGGCCGTACGGCCCGGCTTGATTTCGGTCATGACAAGTCCTAACTAGGCCTGTACTGCGGCTTCAGCGGCAATGGTGGCAGCGCCGGCGCCCTTGGCGTAGCGGTCGTAGCCTTCTTCCTCGAGGCGGTCGGCCAGCTCGGGGCCGCCTTCCTCCACAACCTGGCCGTCCACGAACACGTGCACAAAGTCAGGCTTGATGTAGCGCAGGATCCGCGTGTAGTGGGTGATGAGCAGCGTGCCCATGTTGCCGTCGGCGTGGGCGCGGTTGACGCCTTCGGAAACGACCTTCAGGGCGTCAACGTCCAGGCCGGAGTCGGTCTCGTCAAGGACCGCGAACTTGGGCTTGAAGAGCTCGAGCTGCAGGATCTCCACGCGCTTCTTCTCACCGCCGGAGAAGCCTTCGTTGACGTTGCGCTGGGCGAAGTCAGCGTCGATGCGCAGCTGCTCCATGGCAGCCTTGACGTCCTTGGTCCAGGTGCGCAGCTTGGGGGCTTCGCCGTCGATGGCGGTCTTCGCGGTACGCAGGAAGTTGGTCATGCTGACACCGGGGACCTCCACCGGATACTGCATGGCCAGGAAGACGCCGGCGCGGGCACGCTCGTCCACGCTCATCTCCAGCACGTCCTCGCCGTCCAGGGTGATGGAGCCGCTGGTCACGTTGTAGCGGGGATGCCCGGCGATAGTGGAGGCCAGGGTCGACTTGCCGGAACCGTTCGGGCCCATGATGGCGTGGGTTTCGCCGGTGCGGATGGTCAGGCTGACGCCCTTCAGGATTTCCTTGGTGCCCTGTTCCGTCTCAATGCTGACGTGCAGGTCCTTGATCTCAAGAGTAGACATATGTCTTGTTCTCTCCTCTGCGCCGCGCCTGCCGGCTGCGGTGCGCTCTGTGTCTGGAAGTGTGGTTCGTAATTCTGTGGTGCTAGCTGAAGTTCGGAGCTTCGGCGCCGTTGAGGACGTTGGTGACGTCCACGTAGACCTCATCCCCTGCGATCTCGACGGCGAATACCGGGACGGGATCGTAGGCGGGCAGCTGCAGCGGCTGGCCGCTGCGGAGGTCGAACTGCGAGCCATGGCCCCAGCATTCGATGGTGCAGCCCTCCACGTCACCTTCGGCCAGTGAAATGTCCGCGTGCGAGCAGGTGTCGCCGATCGCGTGGATCTCCCCCATGGAATCCTTGACGATCGCCACAGGGTAGTCGTCGATCAGGATCCGCAGCGCCTGCTTCACCTGGATTTCGTCCACCTTGCAGACAAGCTCGCCCTTTGGCTGGTCAGTCATCTGAAAACCGTGCTCCGTAGCTTCTAGTTGTCCGTCAGTGCGAGTTCGTGCTCAACAGCCTCGCTCAGCCGCTCCTCGATGGAGGGGACCTTGATCTGCTGGATGATTTCGTTCAGGAAGCCCCGGACCACCAGTCGGCGGGCAACATCCTCGGGGATGCCGCGGGCCATCAGGTAGAACAGGTGCTCGTCATCCATCCGGCCGGTGGCGCTGGCGTGGCCTGCACCCTCGATCAGCCCTGTCTCGATTTCGAGGTTGGGCACCGAGTCGGCGCGGGCACCGTCGGTGAGCAGCAGGTTGCGGTTGGCCTCGTAGGTGTCGGTGCCTTCTGCTTCCTTGCGGATCAGGACGTCACCAACCCAGACAGCGTGGGCGTTGCGGCCCTGCAGGGCACCCTTGTAGAGGACGTTGGACTTGCAGTTGGGTACCGCGTGGTCAACGAAGAGACGCTGCTCAAGGTGCTGGCCGGCGTCGGCGAAGTACAGGCCGAACAGTTCGGCCTCGCCACCGGGGGCGGTGAAGCGGGCCGACGGCGTGACGCGCACCAGGTCCCCACCAAGGCTCACCATGACGTGCTTGAGCTTGGCGTCGCGGCCGATCTTTGCCTGCTGGGAGGAGGCATGGACAGCGTCGTCGTTCCATTCCTGGAGCGAGACAACCGTGAGGTTGGCACCGTCTTCGACGATGATTTCAACGTTTTCCGAGACCACGGCGGAGCCCTTGTGGTTCAGGACCACAACAGCCTTGGAGAACTTTTCGGCGACGATCACCAGGTGCTGCGCGGCAGCGTCGAGGGACGTGCCTTCGATGTCGACGGTGATCTCCGTCAAGGCTTCGAACTCCGCGGGGATGGTCACCACCGTGGCCTGGGCGAAGTTCTCCCAGGCGTTGGCGGAGACACGGTCCTCGGGGATACCGGCGGTACCGATCCGCTGGTCGTCGCGGCCGACGCCCTCGACAACAACGCCCTCCGGGCCCTTGACGATCACGGTGGGAGCCGCGCCGGACAGGACCTCCGAGTGAAGGCCGCGGAGGCGCTTGAGCGGGGTGAAGCGCCAGTCCTCCTCCATGCCGGTGAGCGGCTTGAAGTCAGCGAGCTTGTAGGACGTCAGCCGGCCGGCACGTGAGCTGTCCGGTACGCCGACGCCGCCGCCGTGGGAGTGGCTCTTGGCTGAAGCGCCCGCAAGCGGGGCCTTGCCGTTGGCGTTGATCGGTGAGAGGCTCTCGCCCTCTTCGGTGAAGCCGTCAATGAACGGCTGGGCTGAGGGCGCGCCGATGCGTGCCTTTTCAGTAGTGATTTCAGTCATCGTTATCCGACGGACCCTTCCATCTGCAGTTCAATGAGGCGGTTCAGCTCAAGTGCGTACTCCATGGGGAGCTCGCGGGCAATCGGCTCGATGAAGCCGCGCACGATCATCGCCATGGCTTCGTCTTCGCGCATGCCGCGGGACATCAGGTAGAAGAGCTGCTCTTCGCTGACCCGGGAAACAGTTGCCTCATGGCCCATCACAACGTCGTCCTCACGGATGTCGATGTACGGGTAGGTGTCCGAGCGGCTGATGGTGTCAACGAGCAGCGCGTCACAGCGGACGGTGTTGGCGGAGTGCTTGGCGCCTTCACGGACCTGGACCAGGCCGCGGTATGCTGCGCGTCCGCCGCCGCGCGCCACGGACTTGGAGATGATCGAGCTCTTGGTGTTCGGCGCAATGTGCACCATCTTGGAGCCGGTGTCCTGGTGCTGGCCTTCGCCGGCGAACGCGATGGACAGGGTCTCACCCTTGGCGTGCTCGCCCACCAGGTACACGGCCGGGTACTTCATGGTGACCTTGGAGCCGATGTTGCCGTCGACCCATTCCATGGTGGCGCCTTCTTCGCAGATGGCACGCTTGGTCACCAGGTTGTACACGTTGTTGGACCAGTTCTGGATGGTGGTGTAGCGGACCCGGGCGCCCTTCTTCACGATGATTTCCACCACTGCGGAGTGCAGGGAATCCGACGTGTAAATGGGAGCCGTGCAGCCCTCAATGTAGTGGACGTAGGAATCCTCGTCCGCGATGATCAGGGTCCGCTCGAACTGGCCCATGTTTTCGGTGTTGATGCGGAAGTATGCCTGCAGGGGGATGTCCACGTGGACGCCCTTGGGAACATAGACAAAGGAGCCGCCGGACCAGACAGAGGTGTTCAGCGAGGCGAACTTGTTGTCGCCCACGGGGATGACGGTGCCGAAGTACTCCTGGAAGATCTCCGGATGTTCCTTCAACGCGGTGTCGGTGTCCAGGAAGATGACGCCCTGCCGCTCAAGGTCCTCGCGCAGCTGGTGGTAGACAACCTCGGACTCGTACTGGGCGGCGACGCCGGAAACCAGGCGCTGCTTCTCGGCCTCGGGGATGCCCAGCTTGTCGTAGGTGTTCTTGATGTCTTCGGGGAGGTCGTCCCAGGAGGCAGCCTGCTTCTCGGTGGAACGGACGAAGTACTTGATGTTGTCGAAGTCGATACCCGACAGGTCCGCACCCCACGTGGGCATGGGCTTGCGGTCGAAGTACTTCAGGCCCTTGAGGCGCAGGTCAAGCATCCACTCCGGCTCGCTCTTCTTGGCCGAAATGTCCCGGACGACTTCTTCGCTGAGCCCACGGCGTGCGTTGGCGCCGACGTCGTTCTTGTCAGCCCACCCGTACTCGTAGTTGCCGATGCCGTGGAGCTCGGGATTCTTTTCCAGAATCTCCGAGATCACAGTGTTTTCGGCTACTGCTTTCTCTGATAGTTGGTCCGTCATCACGGCCTTTCTTACTAATGGTTGGTTACTTCGTCCAGGCTGGCGGGGGCTGCGGCCGGCGCAGTGGCCGGCTTGGCAGACAGCCTGCCTGTAGGAATGTGGGTGGTGCAGACGTGGCCGCCGCGCGCCAGGGTGGAGAGGCGTCGGACGTCAACGCCCACCAGCCTTGAGAAAACTTCGGTTTCGACGTCGCAGAATACAGGGAAGCGGGCCGCCAGCTGCTGGATGGGGCAGTGGCCCTGGCAGAGCTGCACGCTCGAGAGTGCGGCGGGCAGCGGTGCCTTTGCCTCGATGGACGCGGCGGAGGCGACGAAGTTGTCGCGGGTCAGGGCGGCTGCGAGTGCATTTGCACGGTCCCGGATGTCCGGCCCGGCCTGCTCGATTTCGGGTGCGTAGCGGCGCTCCATATCCGCAAAACGCTCCTCGGCGAAGGCGCGCACCGCATCCGGGCCGGCCACCTTTTGCAGCTGCTGGAGCGCAAGGGCGGCGATGTCCAGGTAGTCGTTGCCCAGGCTGGACTGGCCCTGGGAGCTCAGGACGTAGCGGCGGGCGGGACGGCCGGCACCTGCTCCGGGCTTGGCCACCTTCTTGACCTCAATGACTCCGGCACGGGAGAGGTGGTCCAGGTGGCGCCGGACAGCGGCCGGGGTGAACCCCAGCATGTCTCCGAGCTCGGCCGCGCTGACAGGTCCGTGTTCCAGGACGGCAGCGAGGACCCGGTCCCGGGTGCGCTCGTCGGCATCAGCCACAGGACTGGATGCCGCGGCACCGGCCACAGGCACAGCAGTAGCGTTGGTCATGGAATACACAACACAATCATGTCGTAATTTCGTCCCGCACTCCAGTAAGGGCAGGCTGACCTTGGCTGCCCCAGCCGCGCAGCCGGTGCGGACATCGGGAAATACTACATCCCGTAGAATACTGTGGTGCGATTCCCCCAGTCCCCCGTCCTGTCCATCCATGGGCTCATCAAGGACGTTGGCCCCCTTTCCAGTCTCGATGGAAAGATGCTCAGGGTTGTCAGCGGCGTTTCACTGATCGCGGAGCGCGGACAGGTAACCGCGCTCCTGGGCGCGAACGGCGCCGGAAAGACCACCACACTCGAATGCGCCCAGGGCCTGCAGAAACGCAACGGCGGCAGCATCTCACTGCTGGGTCAGGACCCTGCGGCGGCAGGCGCTGAACTGCGTTCCCGCGTCGGTGTGATGCTGCAGGACGGTGGCCTCCCGCCGTCGGCACGGCCCCTGCCACTGCTGCGGCACATCGCAGGGCTGTATGCCCGCCCGTGGCCCCTGGAGGACCTGGTGGGCAGGCTGGGCATCGACGCCTTCAGCCGTACCAGCGTCCGCAGGCTGTCCGGCGGCCAGAAACAGCGCCTGGCTCTCGCCGCCGCCCTCATCGGCAGGCCGGAAGTCCTCTTCCTTGACGAGCCGAGCGCCGGACTGGACCCGCAGTCCCGGCAGCTGGTCTTCGACCTGATCGCCGAGCTGCGGGACAGCGGGATGGGGATCATCCTCACCACCCACCTCATGGACGACGCCCAGCGCCTGGCGGACTACGTATACATTATCGACGGCGGCCGCAACGTTGCCGAAGGGACAGTGCAGGAGCTGCTGCAGCGCAGCCCGGCCGCCGCCCAGGGCGGCGAGCACATCCGAACGCTGGTGTTCGAGGCCCCGGCCGGCCTGGACCTGGCTGCGGCACTGCCGGACGACGTGGACGTTTCCGAATCCCGCGCCGGAAGCTACACCGTCACCGGCGCCCTGACCCCGCGCCACCTCTCCGCCCTGGCGCAGTGGTGGGAAGCGAAGGGCGTCATGCCCGCTTCAATGAGCCTCCAGGCGCGTAGCCTTGAAGACGTCTTTCTGGACATTTCGGGAAAGGACATCCGATGAGCACGGCAGCAATGCGGGAGACGCAGCAGCCGGCCCCCCTGTTGCGCCGCGTCATGTTGCAGGGCAAATACGAGGCGCTGACGATGCTGCGGAACGGCGAACAGCTGATCCTTGCAGTGGTGCTGCCGCTGCTGGCGCTGGTCGGCCTGACGGTGACCCCTTTCCTGGACGGAATGGGCTCCAGCCGCATCAATGTGGCGGTTCCGGGAATCCTCGCCCTGTGCGCGATGTCCACGGCGTTCACCGGCCAGGGCATCGCCACCGGCTTCGACCGCCGCTACGGCGTGCTCCGGTTCCTGTCCACCACGCCGCTGGGCCGTGGCGGCCTTATCGCCGGCAAGGTCCTTTCGGTCCTGGCCGTGCTGTGCCTGCAGGTGGTGGTGGTGGGGCTGGTAGCCCTGGCGCTGGGATGGCAGCCGACGGCGGCGGGCTGGCTGCCGGGGCTGGCACTGCTCGCGCTGGGCGCGGCGGCTTTCACCGCACTGGGGCTGCTGGTGGCCGGAACAGTCCGGCCGGAGGCCACGCTGGCCATCACCAACCTGCTGTGGATCCTCCTCGGCTCCCTGGGCGGCATCGTGATCCCCGCCGAAAGACTCCCTGCCGCGGCGCAGGCCGTTGTGCACTACCTGCCGTCCGGCGCCCTGGGCGAATCGATGCGGGCCGCCTTCCTGGCTGGCGCCGTAAATGGCGGCGCTGCCCTCATCCTGTTGCTCTGGACGGTTATCGCCGGAGCCGCAGCCATCCGTTGGTTCAAGTGGAATTGAGATAATCGTGACCACGGCTTCACGCCTCCCCCAACTCGCCGGCCGCCTGGCATCGCGGCTCCCACGCACCGTGGACGCCAGGATCCGCCGCCTCGCCGTCGCCTCCCTGATCGGCCAGACGCTCCTGGTGGTCACCGGCGGCGCAGTTCGCCTGACGGCATCGGGCCTTGGCTGCCCCACCTGGCCCCGGTGCACCACGGACTCGCTGGTGAACACACCGGAGATGGGCATCCACGGCTTCATCGAATTCGGCAACCGGCTCCTGACGTTCGCGCTGGCCGCCGTTGCTGCCCTGATGCTGGTGTATCTGTGGAACCTGCGGAAGGAACGGAGGGACCTCTTCCTCCTGGCCCTGGGCCTGCTGGCCAGCATTCCCGCCCAGGCAGTGATTGGCGGCGTCACCGTCCTCACCAACCTCAACCCTTGGGTTGTTGGGCTGCACTTCCTGGTTTCCATGGCGCTGGTGGTATTCGCCACGCTGCTGGTCAACCGGGCCTTCGGACGGACCGGCCGCTTCCTTGCCTCCCGGCCCGCCGCGCTGCCCGCTGCCCTGCGCCCGGTGACGGCCGCCGTCGCCCTTTTCTCCGCCGTCGCCGTGATGCTCGGCGTGGTGGTTACGGGTGCGGGTCCGCACGCCGGTGACGCTGATGCTCCGCGCAACGACCTGGACTGGGATCTGTTCTCCCACATCCATGCCGTGCCGGCCTACTTGGTCACCGCCGGAACCCTGGTGGCCCTGGTGCTGGTTTTCAGGCGCGGCATCAAGGGGCCCTTCCGGACGGCAGTCCTGGCACTCCTGGGCGTCACCGTGCTCCAGGCCATCATCGGCTTCACGCAGTACTACAACGGCATTCCGGCGCTGCTGGTGGCGGCCCACATGCTCGGCGCCGCCCTGCTGATGACGGCGTCAACGAACGCCTGGGACATCGCCCACTCCAGTCCCCTGGACTCCTCCAGGGCAGCGAATTAGGCGAACGCTCCCCGATAAAAGCGCGGCAGGCGCCCCGGCCCCGGATGGGACCGGGGCGCCTGCCGGTTTCGGGCTCCTTTAAGAGGCCAGGGACATTACCGTTCCGCGAAAGCCTTGACCTGAAACGCGGCGTCGCAGGCGGGGTCAAGGTTCTCGATGCCATCGGCTGTGATCTGGAGGACCTGCGCCGTGGCAATGTCATAGAACAGGCCCGTGGCCTGCACCTTCCCGTCCGCCAGCACCGGGCCCGCCACCGCATGGTTCTGCAGCTTTGCCAGCTGCACGGCCACATTGACCATCGCCAGCTGGTCAACAGTGCTGTAACCGGCTGCCGCGGCCTGTCTGCCCACCGGATGCCCGGCAAGCAGTTGCGTGTAACTCGGCCGGGCGTGCTCCAGCCATTGCCCGAACGCCGGGTCAAGGGAACTGTGGTCGCCGCCGTCGGCTTCTGCGAGCAGCGCCTTCATGGCACCGCAGTTCGAGTGTCCGCAGATGACCAGCGACTGCACCCCCAGTCCCTTGACGGCGAAGGACAGGGCCGAGTCGATCGAAGCGTCCTGGCCGTGGCTGCACACCACGTTGCCAATGTTCCGCAGCGTGAGCAGGTCTCCCGGGCCACTGCTGGTGATCAGGTTCGGATTGACGCGGGAGTCGACGCAGGCCACGAAAAGGCTGTCCGGACTTTGCCCCTCTGTCAGATCATGCACCAGCGGACGGACCTGATGGGCAAACCGGCGGTGGTATTTGTTGATGCCCTGCAGCAACGGCTCCGTCCGCGGTGGCAGGGGCAGCTCGGTGGCTTCTGCGCGCCTGGGCGCCTGGTGCGCAGCGTCCTGGAACACCGTGTTGCCGTGCTCCTCAAGATTCACGGTGCCGCCCTCAGCCTGGTGCTGGCGCTGCCAGGCGAGCAGGGCTTCCCGGAAGGAATGGTCAACGTAGTCGGCGTTGAGCTCCACTACAACGTCCGCGGCAGCGGGGACGGACTGCAGGACTCCGTTGAGTTTTGGCAGCGCGAAGAAGCTGCACGAGCCGGCGATGGTCACGCGCCAGAGCGACGATGGCGCGGCGGGACGGTGTGCGTGGATGGGGGCCCGCAGCACGCGCCACAGCACGCTGGCAGCTGCGAGGGCCAGGCCGATCATGACGCCCTCAAGCAGGTTCAGGAACACCACGCAAATGAGGGTCACGGCATAAATCGGCAGATCCCCGGTGCGCAGGCTGGTCCGGATGTCTGCCACCTTGATCAGGCGCGCGCCGATGACTACCAGCAGTCCGGCCAGGACGGCCAGCGGAATCAGCTGGATCAGCCCCGCAAAGAGGGCAGAAAACGCAAGGACCCAAACACCATGCAGCACGGCAGAGGCCCGGGTGGCCGCACCCGCCTCCACATTCGTGGCGCTGCGGACAATAACCCCCGTGACGGGCAGTCCGCCCAGTGAACCGGAAACGATGTTGGCCGTGCCCTGGCCGATGAGCTCCCTGTTCAGGTTGGTGCGCGGACCGGTTTGCATCTTGTCCACGGCGACGGCGGACAGGAGGGATTCGATGCTGGCGATCAGTGCCATGGTCAGGACGGCGAAGGCGAAGGCGCGCCAGTTGCTGTCGGGGAGTTGCGGGAGGGCGATCGCATCGAAGATTGAGCCGTCCAGGGAGATGCGTTCGACACCGGGTGCAAAGGCCACGGCCAGTGACGTGCCTGCGGCGACGGCGGCCAGCGGCCCGGGAATTCGCCGGACCGCGGCGGGCATGAACTTCCAGCACAGGAGGATTGCCACGACGGCGAGCCCCAGCAGGGCCGCGTGCAGTTCCAGGCTGGTGATGGCTGCCGGCAGTGCCGCGAGGTTCTCGAGGGCCGAGCCTGCCGGCTTTGCCCCGAGGAGTACGTGGAGCTGCTGCAGGATGATGGTGACGCCGATGCCGGCGAGCATTGCCTTGACAACTACCGGCGAAACCGCCAGGGCGGCCCTGCCCACGCGGCTGATGCCCAACAGGAGCTGCACGACGCCGGCGGCTGCGGTGATTGCGCAGGTCACCTGCCAGCCGAACTCCTGGACCAGGCCGGCAACGACGACGGTAAGGCCCGCTGCGGGTCCGCTCACCTGCAGCGGTGAGCCACCAAGGCTTCCCGCCACGATTCCGCCAACGGCTGCGGCAATGAGTCCGGCCATGATGGGTGCTCCCGACGCGGCTGCGATGCCGAGCGAGAGCGGGAGGGCCACCAGGAACACCACCAGGGATGCCGGTACGTCGGCACCAAGATGGGCGGCAAACGGCGGCCGGGGGAATCTGAAGCGGCCGCGGTCTCCTTTCCCTCCCGGCGGGCTGTGGCTGGGCGCGGGGACTGCGGAGGGACGGGCTTCCATGGGAATCTCCTTGGGTCGAGGGAAGGTTCCCGTCCACCGTAAGCATCTTGTCATTGGCGATGACAGCTAAAGTGACGGATATGACAAGAAGGTCAAACCAACGCGGGCGGCATGTAGTTAAAGCAAACGGCGGCCTCCACCATGAGGTGGGAGCCGCCATGGCTGTTGCCTTGGCCTAACCGGCGATGATTGCATGCCCGACGAACGGGTCCACCGCCAGGGCGATGAACAGCAGGGTGAGGTAGCTGATGGAACCGTGGAACACCTTCATGGCGCGCTTGTCCTGGATGTCCTCGCGCTGGGCGCGGGCGTAAAGGGCGTGTGATTCGTAAAGGAACCATGCACCGGCAAGGATGGCGGTGACGGTGTAGACCCAACCGGCACCTCCGCCCGGAATCATCAGCAGCGAGCAGGCCACCATGGCCCAGGCGTACAGGACCACCTGGACGGACACCACCTTGGCGCCGGCGATGGCTCCGAGCATGGGGACGTTGGCGTTCCGGTAGTCCTCGCCGTAGCGCATGGACAGGGGCCAGTAGTGCGGCGGGGTCCACAGGAAGATCACCATGAACAGGATGACCGCCGGCCACTCGACGGAGTTGGTGACGGCAGCCCACGCAATCAGCACCGGGAAGCAGCCGGCGGCACCGCCCCAGACGATGTTCTGCGCAGTGCGCCGCTTGAGGATCATCGTGTAGATGACAACGTAGAAGAAGATGGCGGCCAGCCCAAGCCAGGCCGAGAGAGGATTGGCGCCGAACCAAAGGATCACGATCGAGGCCGCGCCCAGCAGCCAGGAGAAGACCAGGGCCTCCCGCGGGGTGACTTCGCCGGTGACCAGGGGCCGGTTTTCCGTACGGTGCATCAGCTTGTCGATGTCGCGGTCGATGTAGCAGTTGAACGCGCCTGCGCTGCCGGCTGCAAAGGCGCCGCCAACCAGCGTGGCCAGGATCAACCCGATGGACGGGAAGCCCCGTTCGGCATAGATCATCGTGGGCAGGGTGCTGACCAGGAGCAGTTCGATCACGCGTGGCTTGGTGAGGGCGAGATACGCCTTGGCCTTACGGGCAAACCCGGCGCCGGAGGCCCGGGATGCGTTCAGCGGCGTATCTGTAGTGCTCACGGTGGCAGTCACCCGTTCTGTGTGGCAGTTGAGGCTGGCAATGCAGCTCCGGTCGTGCGGCCCGGACCCGGGCACGGCACAAAGGGAGGAAATGCTCCAAGAGCGTGCAACAGTCGGGAAACCCCGGCGGCGATAGCGATGCCCATCCGGCGTTGGCCTCCGAATATCATACCGCGCCGCAGGCCCCGTCCCGGCCCTTCCATATGCGCAATTGATTGCTCACGGGCCCATTCGAGCAGATTAACTCAACCGGTCGGAATGCTGATTCACAAAAGGGGAAATTGCGTCCAAAACGTGAGATATGGCCCGCCCGGAGAATGGATACGAGCTAAGCTGTCACCAGATCAGCACGCAGCAAGAAAGCGGTGGAAAACGCATTCCCGCTGCTGTCCGTGACTGAATGCAAGGATCAACGTTTCGATGGTGAACGGCTGGTACACACCGCAGCGGGCGCCACACAGTGCGCCCTTAAACGGAGCCGGTGTACCGCCGCCATCAGCACAGAGAGGGGCCCGGTTTTCGTGCCACATTTGGATAAGCAAGAACTGTCATGGACCAGCTTGGACCAGCGCGCCGTGGATACCATCCGCGTCCTGGCTGCAGACGCCGTGGAGAAGGTGGGCAACGGCCACCCAGGAACCGCCATGAGCCTTGCGCCGGCCGCCTACCTGCTTTTCCAGAAGCTGATGCGCCATGACCCGCGCGATCCGCAGTGGCTGGGCCGCGACCGCTTCGTGCTGTCCCCCGGCCACACCTCGCTCACCCTCTACATCCAGCTGTTCCTCTCCGGCTACGGCCTGGAGCTGAAGGACCTGGAGGCGCTCCGCACCTGGGGTTCGCTGACCCCGGGACACCCCGAGTACAAGCACACCGCCGGCGTTGAGATCACCACCGGCCCGCTGGGCCAGGGCCTTGCATCCTCCGTGGGCTTCGCTTACTCGCAGCGCCGCCAGCGCGGCCTGTTCGACGCCGACGCCCCCGCCGGCGAATCGCCGTTTGACCACACCATTTGGGTCATCGCTTCCGACGGCGACCTCCAGGAAGGCGTCACGGCCGAGGCTTCCTCGCTGGCCGGCCACCAGGAACTCGGCAACCTCGTGGTCATCTACGACGAGAACCACATCTCCATCGAGGACGACACCGACATCGCCTTCACCGAAGACGTCCTGAAGCGTTACGAAGCGTACGGCTGGCACACGCAGCGGGTGGACTGGACCCGGACCGGCGAATACAAGGAAGACGTCCAGGAGCTCTACAGCGCCCTGCTCGCCGCCAAGGCCGAAACCTCCAAGCCGTCCATCATTTCGTTGCGCACCATCATCGGTTACCCCGCACCCAAGAAGCAGAACACCGGGAAGATCCACGGTTCCGCCCTCGGTGCCGACGAGGTGGCCGCATTGAAGGAGGTCCTGGGCTTCGACACCGCCAAGTCCTTCCAGGTGGACCAGGAAGTCCTTGACCACGCCCGCCAGGTGGTGGAGCGCGGCGCGTCCGAGCGCAAGGAATGGGAAGAGTCCTTCAATGCCTGGCAAGCAGCCAACCCGGAGGGCGCAGCACTCCTGCAGCGCATCGAAGCGCAGGAACTTCCGGAGGGCATCGACGCAGCCCTTCCGGTCTTCCCGGCCGGCAAGGACGTTTCCACCCGCGCAGCATCGGGCAAGGTCCTCAACGCCCTGGGCCCGGTCATGCCCGAACTCTGGGGCGGCTCCGCCGACCTTGCAGAGTCCAACAACACCACCATTGAAGGCTCCCCGTCCTTCGTGCCGGCTTCCAAGCAGACCGGCGCCTGGTCCGGAAACCCCTATGGCCGGGTGCTGCACTTCGGCATCCGCGAGCACGCCGCGGCGTCAATCGTGAACGGCATCAGCCTGGCGGGCAACACCCGTGCGTTCTCCGGAACCTTCCTGATCTTCAGCGACTACCAGCGTCCGGCCATCCGCTTGGGTGCCCTGATGGGTGTTCCGTCGCTGTATGTCTGGACGCACGACTCCATCGGCCTGGGCGAGGACGGCCCCACCCACCAGCCGGTGGAGCAGCTCGCCTCGCTCCGGGCGATCGTGGGCCTGGACGTGGTCCGTCCCGGTGACGCCAACGAAGTGGCCGCTGCCTGGAAGACCATGCTGGAAAACCACGCCAACCCGGCAGGCATCGTCCTCACCCGCCAGAACATTCCCACCTGGGAACGCGGCGAGGGCGACGCCGACGGCGACACCTTCGCCTCCACCGCGGGTGTGGCAAAGGGCGGCTACGTCCTGGCCGAGGCATCGAAGGACGGCGCCACGGTACCGGCCGACGTGATCCTCATTGCCACCGGCTCCGAGGTCCAGCTGGCCGTCCAGGCCCGCGAAGCCCTCCAGGCCGAAGGCATTGCAGCCCGGGTGGTTTCCATGCCGTGCGTGGAGTGGTTCAAGAAGCAGGACAGCTCCTACCGCGAATCCGTCCTGCCCGCCGCCGTCAAGGCACGCGTGTCGGTGGAAGCCGGATTGGCCCTGACCTGGCGTGAATTCGTCGGCGATGCCGGCCGTTCCGTGAGCCTTGAGCACTACGGCGCTTCCGCCGACTACAAGCGGCTGTTCCAGGAGTTCGGCATTACGGCAGAAGCCGTTGCTGCCGCCGCCAAGGACTCCCTCTCCAGCCTCCAGGCCTGAAACCCAAACTTTTAGGAGATACGAAAAATGACTACTCCCACCCAGCAGCTCTCCGACGCCGGAGTCTCCATCTGGCTCGATGACCTTTCCCGCGGACGCCTGCAGACCGGCACCCTCCGCAAGCTCATCGAAGAGAAGAACGTGGTTGGTGTGACCACCAACCCGTCCATCTTCCACGCCGCCATCACCTCCGGCACTGACTACGACCACATCATTGCCCGCAAGGCAGCAGAAGGTGCCAGCGTGGAGGACACGATCTTCGAGATCACCACCACCGACGTCGCCGACGCCTGCGACCTGTTCGCACCGGTGGCCGCCGCCACCAGGGGCGTTGACGGCCGCGTCTCCATCGAAGTTGACCCGCGCCTGGCCTGGGACACCGCAGGAACCATCGCGGAGGCCAAGCACCTCTCCCAGCGTGTCAACAAGGACAACGTCCACATCAAAATCCCGGCAACGATCGAAGGCCTCGAGGCCATCACGGCAACCCTGGCCGAGGGCATCAGCGTCAACGTGACCCTGATCTTCTCGCTGGAGCGCTACCGTGCGGTCATCAACGCCTTCCAGTCCGGCCTGGAGCAGGCCAGGGAAAACGGCCACGACCTCTCGAAGATCCACTCCGTGGCCTCCTTCTTCGTCTCCCGCGTGGACAGCGAAATCGACAAGCGCCTGGACAAGATCGGCACCGACGAGGCAAAGGCGCTCAAGGGCAAGGCCGGCCTGGCCAACGCCCGCCTGGCCTACCAGGTCTACGAAGAGCTCTTCGCCACCGAACGCTGGGCCCTGCTTGCTGACGCAGGGGCACTCCCCCAGCGCCCCCTGTGGGCTTCCACCGGCGTGAAGGACCCGGCCTACCCGGACACCCTCTACGTCACCGAGCTCGTTGCCCCCGGCGTGGTGAACACCATGCCGGAGAAGACCCTGGATGCCACCTTCGACCACGGCGTGGTTACCGGTGACACGGTCACCGGCACCTATGACGAAGCAAACGCCACCCTCGACGCCCTGGAAAAGCTGGGGATCTCCTACAACGACGTCGTAGCACTCCTTGAAACCGAAGGCCTGGACAAGTTCGTGGCCAGCTGGAAGGAACTGCTGGCGGACGTCGAAGGCGCCCTCGCCTCTGCACGGAAGGCTTCCTAACACCCATGAGCACTCTCAGCTTCGACGCCACCGGCGCTGCCCAGCAGGCGCTTGACCAGCACCTTCCCGCCCTCGTCGAGGAGCGGGTCGCCACCCGGATCTTCGCGAAGGACCACACCCTGTGGGGTCCCGACGCCGAATCCGAGTCGGCAATCCGCCTCGGATGGGTGGAGGCGGCAACAGTCTCGCAGCCTTTGGTCAAGGACATCCTGGAACTCCGGGACGCCCTGCGCGCCGAGGGCGTCAGCAGGATTGTGCTTTGCGGCATGGGCGGATCCTCGCTGGCCCCCGAGGTTATCGCTGGCACCGCCGGCGTCGAGCTGACAGTGCTGGACAGCACGGACCCGGACCAGGTCCGTGCTGCCCTGGCTGACCGGCTGGCGCAGACCGCGATCGTTGTCTCGTCCAAGTCCGGCTCCACCCTGGAAACCGACTCGCAGCGCCGGATTTTCGAGCAGGCCTTCACCCAGGCCGGCTTGGACGCCAAGAGCCGGACCATCATCGTGACGGACCCGGGCTCCCCGCTGGACAAGGCCTCCCGGGAAGCGGGCTACCGCGCTGTCTTCAACGCCGACCCCAATGTCGGCGGCCGCTACTCCGCGCTCACGGCGTTCGGCCTGGTTCCTTCGGGCCTGGCCGGCGTGGATATCCAGGCGTTCCTGGACGAGGCTGAGGAAGCTGCCGAAATCCTGAACGATGACGCCCCCGAAAACATCGGGCTGGCCCTGGGCGCCGCGCTGGGCGGAACCAGCCCCTTGCGGAACAAGATCGTCATTGCCGAGGACGGCTCCGGCATTGTTGGTTTCGCCGATTGGGCTGAACAGCTCATCGCTGAATCCACCGGCAAGCTGGGAACCGGCATCCTGCCGGTCGTCGCGGGTCCGGATGCCCCGGAGGTAACCTCTGGCGCCCCCGACGTCCTGGTGGTCCGGCTCGTGGCCGCGGATGCCGACGTCGAACCCGGCGACAACCAGGTGGCCATTGCCGGCGGCCTTGCCACCCAGATGATGGTCTGGGAATTCGCCACGGCCGTTGCCGGGCGGCTCCTGGGCATCAACCCCTTCGACCAGCCTGACGTTGAGGCCGCCAAGGTGGCAGCGCGCGGACTCCTGGACGCCCAGCCCGAGCCCACGCCTGCAGCGTTCGTCGACGGCGCCATTGAGGTGCGCGGCGGGGACTGGCTCGGAAACGCTGCCACCGCGGAGGGCGCTGTCAAGGCCCTGCTGGGCACCCTGGCGGCTGACAGCTACCTGAGCGTCCAGGCGTACTTTGACCGGCTGGCCTTCGCCAACCTGGAGGGCATCCGGGACGAACTGGCCGCCGCCACCGGCCGTCCGGTGACGTTCGGCTGGGGCCCGCGCTTCCTGCACTCCACCGGCCAATTCCACAAGGGTGGACCCGCCATTGGCGTCTTCCTGCAGGTCACGGCGACGCCCGCCGAGGACCTGGGGATCCCGGACCGGCCCTTCAGCTTCGGCGAGCTCATCGCCGCGCAGGCTGCAGGCGACGCCCAGGTCCTGGCTGGTCACGGCCGCCCCGTGCTGCGCCTCCACCTCACCGACCGTGCCGCCGGCGTGGCGCAGCTGCAGGACATTGCTGCTGCCCTGTCCACCCGCGCGTCCGCCACCGAAAGCTAAGGCACAGAAGCAACCATGCCAGAAACTGAATACGGCAGGAAGGGCGCGGGCCGCGGTCGTAATCCGCTGCGTGACCCCCGTGACCGCCGTTTGAACCGGATTGCCGGTCCGTCGTCGTTGGTCCTCTTTGGGGTGACGGGTGACCTTGCCCGGAAGAAGTTGATGCCGGCTGTGTACGACCTTGCCAACCGCGGGCTGTTGCCGCCGAGTTTCGCGTTGGTGGGTTTTGCCCGCCGGGAGTGGGACAAGGAGGATTTCGCCGCCGAGGTGAAGGCTTCCGTGCAGGCGCACGCCCGTACGCCCTTTGATGAGGCCGTCTGGAACCAGTTGTCAGAGGGCATCCGGTTTGTCCAGGGCGAGTTCGACGACGATGCCGCCTTTGAGCGGTTGGGTGAGACGATCAAGGAACTCGACGATGTCCGCGGCACCCGCGGGAACCATGCGTTCTATCTGTCGATCCCGCCCAAGGCGTTCGAGCAGGTCTGCCGGCAGTTGTCCAAGCACGGCCTGGCGCAGGCCGACGGGGATAAGTGGCGGCGCGTGGTGATCGAAAAGCCGTTCGGGCACGACCTGGAGTCGGCCCGGAAGCTGAACGACATCGTCGAGTCGGTGTTCCCGCCGGACGCGGTGTTCCGGATCGACCACTACCTGGGCAAGGAAACGGTGCAGAACATCCTGGCACTGCGTTTCGCTAACCAGTTGTTCGAACCGTTGTGGAACGCCAACTACGTGGACCACGTCCAGATCACCATGGCGGAGGACATCGGCACCGGCGGCCGGGCGGGGTATTACGACGGCGTGGGTGCGGCCCGCGACGTGATCCAGAACCACCTGCTGCAGCTGCTGGCGCTCACGGCGATGGAGGAGCCGATCTCGTTCAACGCCGATGACCTGCGGGCCGAGAAGGAAAAGGTCCTCGCCGCGGTCAAGCTTCCGGAGGACCTGTCCACGCACTCCGCGCGCGGACAATTCACCGGCGGCTGGCAGGGCGGCGAGCAGGTCCAGGGCTACCTGGAGGAAGAAGGCATCCCGGCCGATTCCACTACCGAGACCTACGCTGCGGTCCGCGTGGACATCCACACCCGCCGCTGGTCCGGAGTCCCCTTCTACCTCCGTGCGGGCAAGCGCCTGGGGCGGCGGGTGACGGAAATCGCCGTCGTCTTCAAGCGCGCCCCCAACCTGCTGTTCCGTGACCACGGCGAGGACGATTTCGGGCAGAACGCGGTAGTAATCCGGGTCCAGCCTGACGAGGGTGTGACGATACGGTTCGGTTCCAAGGTCCCCGGCACCCAGATGGAAGTCCGGGATGTCACCATGGACTTCGGCTACGGCCACTCCTTCACCGAGTCCTCGCCCGAGGCCTACGAGCGGCTGATCCTGGACGTGCTCCTGGGCGAGCCGCCGCTGTTCCCGCGGCATGAGGAAGTGGAGCTGTCCTGGAAGATCCTCGACCCGTTCGAGGAATACTGGGCCTCCCTGGCAGAACAGCCCGAGCCCTACGCCCCCGGCTCCTGGGGGCCGGCCTCTGCTGACGAGCTGCTGGCCCGTGACGGACGAACCTGGAGAAGGCCATGATCGTTAACCTGCCCGACACCACCACATCGAAGGTGTCCAAGAAACTCATGGCCCTGCGCGAGCAGGGCGGCGTGATTGCCCTGGGCCGGGTCCTGACCCTGGTGGTGGTGACCAAGTCCGGCCTTGAGGAAGAAGCAATCGAGGCCGCGAACGACGCCAGCCGGGAACACCCCTGCCGGATCATCGTCCTGGCCGACGCCGGGAAAGATAGCGAGGACCGGCTCGACGCCCAGATCCGGGTCGGCGGGGACGCCGGCGCCTCGGAAGTCATCGTCCTGCGCGGCTACGGCCAGCTGGCCCACGAGTCCGAGTCCCTGGTGGCCGCGCTGCTGCTTCCGGACGCCCCGATCGTGGCCTGGTGGCCGCACGGTGCCCCGGAGAACGCCTGCGAAACCTCCATCGGTGCGATCGCGCACCGCAGGATCACCGACTCCGCCAACGAACCGGACCCCCAGGCGGCATTGGAACGGATCCACGGCACCTACAAGGCCGGCGACACCGACCTCGCCTGGACCCGGCTGACCAACTGGCGGATCCAGCTCGCTGCGGCCCTGGATGGGGTGGACTCCTCCCCGGTCACGGCCGTCGCGGTCGAAGGCGCCTCGGACTCACCGTCCACCATCCTGCTCGCAGCGTGGCTCACCCTGACCCTGGATGCCCCAGTCACCATCGTCGCGGACCCCGCCGGAACCGGCATCCGCCGCGTCCGGCTCACCCGCCCCGGCGGTGACGTCCAGCTCTTCCGCCCCGGACTCTCCGTGGCGGAGCTGACCCAACCAGGCCAGCCCGCCCAGCGCATCTCGCTGCCACGGCGCAGCCTCCGCGACTGCCTCGCCGAAGAACTCCGCCGCCTCGACCCGGACGAAGTCTTTGGGGAAGTGATTACTATTGGACTGCCACGTACCAATCTAAGGAGCGTCCGACCCAGTGAGCGTTGACCCACGAGTAAGCATCCATCCGGATTCGTCAGTCCTCATGGCCGCCATCGCGGCACGCCTGATCACCAAGCTCGTTGATGTACAGGACAAGTACGGCGAAGCCACCGTGGTGCTAACCGGGGGAACCGTGGGGATTGGCACGTTGAAGGCTGTTGCGGATTCGCCGGCAGCGCCCGCCGTCGACTGGTCCAAGGTCAACTTCTGGTGGGGTGACGAACGTTTCGTGGGGTCCGCCGATCCTGAGCGGAACACCAGGCAGGCGTTCGACGCGTTGCTGTCCCACATTCCCGTGGACCCGGACCGGGTGCACTCCCCTGGTTCCGCAGATGATTTCGACACCCCGGAAGAAGCCGCCGAGGACTACGCACGCCGGTTGCGGGAAGCTGCTGCAGCCGAGCATGCGGCTGACATGTCCGACGACCGGCCGGAGGAACCCTCCGCACTCCCCCGGCTGGATGTGGTGCTGCTCGGCGTAGGACCTGACGCACATATTGCATCACTGTTCCCGGAACAGGCCGGCATCCGTGAAAAGGAGCGCACGGTGGTGGGCGTCAGGAACTCGCCCAAGCCGCCGCCGCTGCGGATCTCCCTTACCCTGCCTGCCATTAATACGGCGGCGGAGGTATGGATGGTTGTGGCCGGGGAAGACAAGGCAGGTGCGGTGGGACTGGCACTGGCTGGAGCCAACCCGGTTCAGGTACCGGCCTCCGGTCCCCGGGGAACGTCCCGTACCCTGTGGCTGATCGACGAGAACGCCGCCTCACGGGTCCCGCAGCAGTTGGTCCGGAAGGACGCCGCGGGCGCGTAATTTTTCCAGCGCTCCGGCCAGGACAGCTTCGGCGTCCTGGCCGGAGCGCCGTTCTTTAACGTATTCCAGGTGGCTTTTGTAGCCGTCGTCGAAGGGGTCGTCAGCTGCCGCGGCACGGCCGTCCCGGGAAGCAGGAGCACCGCAGCGCCTGCAGTCCCACATCGTGGGAATCTGGTCCTCCGGCATCTTCAGGAACACGGGCTGCGTCTCGTGCCCCTTGGCGCACCAATAGGACACGCGGATCCGCGGAAGCGGACGTGACGGCGAGGCGTCGGTGGACTGCAGGCTCGAACCGGACCCTGCCGTCACGCCGGCGCGGGTGCCCCGGAACCCGGATGATGGGTGGACCATAACGACTCCTGCCTCGAAGGGAGCGCCGGCGGACCTGCAGCTTAAACAAGACTGTGGCTGCCGGGTAAACCGACAGCCACAGTCTAATTCGCAGGCCTAATGACCGGCAGGGCCTAAAGGACCTTGTCCAGCAGGGGTCAGGAATCCCCGGTCCCGCTGAACCGCATGATCAGGCCGAGGGCAATGATCACCACGCCCCAGGTGACGCCCAGGATGATGGTGAAGCGATTGAGGTTTCGTTCTGCCACACCTGAAGAGCTGAGGCCCGAGCTCATGCCGCCGCCGAACATATCGGACAACCCGCCGCCGCGTCCCTTGTGCAGGAGGATCAGCAGCGTCAGAAGGAGGCTGGTGATCCCCAAGAGGATCTGCAGAATGACATGAAGAACGTCCACGACGGCCTTTCAGAAGTTGGGATTGCGGGAGTATTGGCTGGCTACGGACTAGTCCGTGACCAGGTGGCTCTCGAACCTGACAATATTAGCAAACTCGGCCGGGTCCAGGCTTGCGCCGCCCACCAGCAGACCGTCCACGTCGCGTTCCTGAAGGATCGCGGCCGCGTTGTTGGCCTTCACCGAGCCGCCGTAGAGCAGGCGGGTTTTGCCGGCCGTTTCCGCTCCGAACAGCGACTCCAGCTCGGCGCGGATGGCGGCGCACATTTCCTGGGCGTCCTCCGGTCCTGCCACTTCGCCGGTGCCGATCGCCCAAACGGGTTCGTAGGCTACCACCAGTTCGGCGGCCTGCTCGTTGGTGAGCCCGGCCACGCCGGCGCGGAGCTGCTGCAGCGTGTGGTCCACGTGCGTTCCGGCCTGGCGGATCTCCAGGCCTTCGCCGACGCAGAGCACGGGAACCAGGTTGTGCTTGAAGGCAGCTTTGACCTTGGCGTTGAGGACCTCGTCGGATTCGTTGTGGATGGTCCGGCGTTCGCTGTGGCCTACCAGGACGTACTTGCAGCCGAGCTTGTTCAGGAACTGCCCCGAGATGTCACCGGTGTAGGCTCCCGAGTCGAACTGCGACAGGTCCTGGCCACCGTAGGCGACCTGCAGGTCGTCGCCCTGGACCAGGGTCTGGACACCGCGGAGGTCCGTGAACGGCGGGAAGACGGCCACCTCAACGCGGCTGTAGTCGTGCTTGGCGTCGGAGAGGGTCCAGGCCAGCTTCTGCAGGAGCGTGATGCCCTGCACGTGGTCCATGTTCATTTTCCAGTTGCCCGCGATGAAGGGCTTGCGGTCAAAAGCGCCGTTCGTTGACGTAGTCACGTAATCTCCAAAAAGTTCTTGATATGGGTGCGGCCGGCAGGCTGCCGCGGGCAACCTGCCGGCCGGAGGACTGTGAAGTCCGGTTGCTTGTGGTCAGCAGCGGTGGTCTTACCGGCCTGCTTCTAGCGGTCCAGGACGCTCAGGCCGGGCAGTTCCTTGCCTTCAAGGTACTCAAGGCTGGCACCGCCGCCGGTGGAAATATGGCCGAACTGGTCATCACTGAATCCCAGTGTCCGCACTGCGGCAGCAGAATCGCCGCCGCCCACCACGGTGAATCCCTCAGTTTCGGTCAGGGCCTGCGCGATGGCACGGGTACCTGCCGAGAACGCGGCGAACTCGAAGACGCCCATGGGACCGTTCCAGAAGACCGTCCGCGCGCCCTTGATCCGTTCGGAAAAGGCAGCCGCGGTATCGGGCCCAATGTCCAGGCCGATGCCCTGGGCGCCGAAGCTGCTGCCTTCAATCGCGTCTGCCGCCACGGTTTCGTGCTTGGCGTCGGCAGCGAACTTCTCTGCCACCACCACGTCCGTGGGCACCACGAATTCGGTTCCGGCGTCGGCTGCGCGCTTCAGGTAGTCCTTGACGACAGGGATCTGGTCCTCCTCAAGGAGGCTCGAGCCAACCTTGTGGCCGGCTGCCGCCAGGAACGTGAAGAGCATGCCGCCGCCCACCAGGATGGTGTCAGCCTTGCCGATCAGGTTGTCGATCACTGCAAGCTTGTCCGAGACCTTGGACCCGCCGAGCACCACCACGTAGGGACGCTGGGTGTCAGTGGTCAGCTTCCGGAGGACTTCCACCTCGGTGTGCACCAGGTCGCCCTGGTATGACGGGAGCCGGGTGGCGACGTCGTAGACACTGGCATGCTTGCGGTGGACGGCACCGAAGGCGTCGTCCACGTAGGCGCCGTTGCCGCCGGTCAATGCCACGAGTTCATCCGCGAAGGTTCCGCGTTCAGCGTCATCCTTGCTGGTCTCGCGGGCGTCGAAGCGGACGTTCTCGAGGACAAGGGCCTCGCCGTCCTGCAGGGTTGCGGCGGCCGCCTTGGCGGCATCGCCGACGGTGTCGGCAGCCAGGGTGACCTTGAAGCCCGCCAGTTCGGCGAGGCGGTCCACTGCGGGGCGGAGGGAGTACTTGTCTTCCGGGGCGCCCTTGGGGCGTCCGAGGTGGGCTGTAACCAGCACGCGGGCACCGGCGTCCGTGAGCTTTTGCAGCACTGGCAGGGAGGCCTTGATACGGCCATCATCAGTGACTGTAGAGCCGTCGAGCGGCACATTCAGGTCACTTCGAACCAGAATGTACCGCCCGCGGACACCTTCAGCGATCAGTTCGTTGAGGGTGTGAGATGTCATGTGTCTAACCCTAGCCCAGCTTGGATGCCACAAGCTCCGTGAGGTCTACGAGGCGGTTGGAGTAGCCCCATTCGTTGTCATACCAGGAAACAACCTTGACCTGGTTGCCGATGACCTTGGTCAGGCCGGAGTCGAAGATGGAGGACGCGGGGTCACCAACAATGTCGGAGGACACGATGGGCTCGTCCGTGTAGGTCAGGAAGCCCTGCAGCTCCTCGGATTCGGCCGCACGCTTGAGGGCGGCGTTGACTTCCTCGACGGTGGTCTCGCGGGAGACCGTGACGGTGAGGTCGGTGGCCGAGCCGGTGGGCACGGGGACGCGGATGGCGTAGCCGTCCAGCTTGCCCTTGAGCTCCGGCAGGACCAGGCCAATGGCCTTGGCGGCACCGGTGGAGGTGGGGACCATGTTGATGGCGGCAGCGCGGGCGCGGCGCAGGTCCTTGTGCGGGCCGTCCTGCAGGTTCTGGTCAGCGGTGTAGGCGTGAACGGTGGTCATCAGGCCGCGTTCGATGCCGAATTCGTCGTTGACAACCTTGGCCAGCGGGCCGAGGCAGTTGGTGGTGCAGGATGCGTTGGAAATGATGTTGTGCTTGGCGTTGTCGTAGAGGTTGTGGTTCACACCCATGACGATGGTGATGTCCTCGTCCGAGGCCGGAGCGGAGATCAGGACCTTCTTGGCACCGGCCTGGATGTGCTTCTGGGCGTCGGCTGCCTTGGTGAAGAAACCGGTGGATTCGATGACGATGTCCACGCCGAGCTCGCCCCACGGGAGGTTGGCGGGATCCCGCTCGGCGAGGACCTTCACAACGTTGCCGTTGACGACGATGTTGCCGTCCTTGACCTCGATGGTTTCCTTCAGGCGGCCGCCGACGGAGTCGTACTTGAACAGGTGCGCCAGAGCTTCGGGGCTGGTGAGGTCGTTGACTGCAACGATCTCGAGGTCCGCGCCCTGAGCGAGTGCTGCGCGGAAGTAGTTGCGGCCAATACGGCCAAAGCCGTTGATACCAATACGGGTCGTCACTTTTTCAGTCTCCTTGGTGCTTTCAGAAGCACAACTAGTTGAGCGGGCTATCAAGCCAACTAACAGATCCCGCACGCCATTGGGCAGAGATGATTAACACGGAGGGCGACCAGCCTCATTGCTGAAGGCTAACCGCCTTCCGTGACCTATCTTACGTTTAACTGGGTCCGCCCCCGCAAGTGCGGGGGCGGACCGTCCACATCCCGGCCGATTTAAGTCCGAATGTGAAGTTTGTTACAGCGGGGCATAACGCCGGTCACTACGGGAGGGTGATGAGGCCCGTGGCGTTGGTGCGTGCTGCCTCGAAGCGCTGGGCGACGTCCGCCCAGTTGACGATGTTCCAGAACGCCTTGACGTAGTCGGCCTTCACGTTCACGTAGTCCAGGTAGAAGGCGTGCTCCCACATGTCCAGCATCAGCAGCGGGGTGGTGCCCAGTGCCGTGTTGCCCTGCTGGTCGTAGAGCTGCTCGATGACCAGGTTGCCGCCGATGGGTTCGTAGGCCAGGAAGCCCCAGCCGGAGCCCTGCAGGCCAAGTGCCGCGGCGGAGAACTGTGCACGGAAGGCATCGAAGGAGCCGAAGGCGTCGTCGATGGCGGCCGCGAGCTCGCCCTCGGGCTTGTCGCCGCCGTCCGGGGAGAGGTTCTTCCAGAACACAGAGTGGTTGATGTGGCCGCCGGTGTGGAACGCGAGGTCCTTGGAGAGGCGGTTGATGTTGGCGAAGTCGCCCTTTTCGCGCGCCTCGGCCAGCTGGGCCAGGGCGTTGTTGGCGCCGGCCACGTAGGTGGCGTGGTGCTTGCTGTGGTGCAGTTCCATGATCCGCGCAGAGATGTGCGGTTCGAGGGCGGCGTAGTCGTAGCTGAGTTCCGGCAAAACGTACTCGGTCACAAAATCCTCCAATATCGTGGACCCGCAGGCCCGGTTGGTAACTCTCGGATTGTGCATCCGGACAGCTGGTGCCCGGAATTATTTTTGATTCTATGGGGCGGTTACTCGTCCAGCATTTCGGGCGTCACATTGGCGTCCGTTCCGGGAATGCCCAGGTCAAGCGCGCGTTTGTCCGCCATGGCCAGCAAGCGGCGGATCCTGCCGGCAATTGCGTCCTTGGTCATGACCGGATCGGCAAGGCGGCCCAGCTCGTCCAGGCTTGCCTGTTTGTGCGCCACCCGCAGTTCGCCCGCGTACTTGAGGTGGTCCGGAACGTCATCGCCCAGGATCTCCAGCGCCCGGTCCACCCTTGCCCCTGCGGCCACTGCTGCCTGCGCGGAACGCCGTAGGTTGGCGTCGTCGAAGTTGGCGAGCCGGTTGGCGGTGGCCCTGACCTCCTTGCGCATACGGCGTTCCTCCCACACCATCAGCGCGTCGTGCGCTCCCATGCGGGTCAGGAGCGCGGCAATGGTGTCGCCGTCACGGATGACCACGCGGTCCACTCCCCTGACTTCCCGGGCCTTGGCCTGGATGTCCAGCCGGCGGGCCGCGCCCACCAGGGCCAGCGCCGATTCCGGCCCCGGGCAGGTGACCTCAAGCGAAGATGACCGGCCAGGCTCCGTGAGTGAGCCGTGGGCCAAGAAGGCTCCGCGCCATACGGCTTCGGCATCTGCCGCGGACCCGTTGACGACGGCGGACGGCAGGCCGCGCACGGGGCGTCCCCGGCCGTCCAGGAGACCGGTCTGGCGGGCAAGCGCCTCGCCGTCCCGGACCACGCGGACCACGTAGCGGCTGGCGCGCCGGAGTCCGCCGGCCGACACCACGATGATCTCGCTCTGGTGTCCGTAGACCTCGGCGATCGCGGCCCGGAGCCTGCGGGCCGTCGAGGCGAGGTCGACTTCCGCCTCGATCACGATCCGGCCGGAAATAATGTGCAGTCCCCCGGCGAACCGGAGCATGGCGGAGACTTCGGCCTTGCGCACTGATGACTTCTTGATGTCCAGACGGGACAGTTCTTCCTTGACTGATGCTGTCAGTGCCATGGCACCTTCCTAACTGTTCCCAAAAATGTCCTGGTACGCCGTCGCCAGCCGCAGCGGCTCGTGGACAGGGCGGCGTCCCGACGCCCCTACTTTACCCAAGACCACCTCTGCCCCGATCATGCCGGCTGCCTTCTCGAACTCCTGCCGGTCCGGTACGGACGTGGGGTCGGCCAGGACCACGTCCACGCTGAACTCCGGGGCGTAGCGACGAAGGACGTGGAGGTGGTCCGCCGCCGTCATGCCGGTGGTTTCCTTGGTGTCCGTGGCGAGGTTCATGGTCAGGCAGCGCTTGGCGGGCGTGCTGCAGAGGGCCTGGCGCATCTCCGGCAGGAGCAGGTGCGGCAGGACTGAGGTGTACCAGGACCCAGGGCCAAGGACCACCCAGTCCGCCAGCTCAATGGCGGTCAAGGCGTCCGTGCAGGCCGGCGCCGCTTTGGGCAGGAGCCGGACTTCCTCGAGCGAACCGGCCACCGCGCACCGCGCCTGGCCGTGGATGGTCTGCAGTGCCGTTCCGCCGTCCGGGGCGGTCACCCGCACATCACCTTCAATGGTGAGCGGGACGGTGGACATCGGCAGGACCTGGCCGCGGGCGCCGAGCAGGGCGCCCGCCCATTTGAGCCCGGCAACGGTATCGCCCAGCAGCTCCCACAGGGTGACGATCAGCAGGTTCCCCATGGCGTGCTCGTCCAGCGAACCGCCGGGTCCCTTCCCTGCGCGGAACCGGTGCTGCATGACGTCGCGCCAGGTGCGGCCCCAGTCGGTGTCGTCGCAGAGCGCGGACAGGGCCATCCGGAGGTCTCCCGGCGGAAGGACGCCGTACTCCTCGCGCAGACGCCCGGAGGAGCCGCCGTCGTCCGCCACCGTGACCACCGCGGTGAGTTCGGAGGTTAGCAGGCGCAGCGCGGACAGCGAGGCCGCCAGGCCGTGCCCGCCGCCCAAAGCCACCACGTTGGGGCCCTTGTCCTGCTGGCCCGAGCCCTTGCCGGTGGCGGGCGGCACCAGGGGCAGGGCTCCGGTGAACAGGGCCATTATTCGCGGCCCAGATCCCGGTGCGCGGTGGTCACCGTGACCCGCGGGTACTGCGCAAGTTTCTTGGACAGCTCCACTGCAACGGCCACGGAGCGATGTTTGCCGCCCGTGCAGCCGACGGCGATCGTGGCGTAGTGCTTGTTCTCCCGGCGGTACCCCTCCAGGACGGGTTCCAGGGCCAGGACGTAGCGGTCCACGAAGTTCTTGACGCCCTCGGCCTCCAGCACGTAGTCGCTGACGTCCTTGTCCAGGCCGGTCTGCGGACGCAGCTGCGGCACCCAGTGCGGGTTGGGAATGAACCTGACGTCGGCAACGTAGTTCGCGTCCACCGGCAGTCCGTATTTGAAGCCAAAGCTCATGACGTTCAGCCGCAGGGCCACCGGACCGGTTTCGCTGAACAGTTCAGTGATGGCGGTGGCCAGGCCGTGGACGTTGTAGTTGGAGGTGTCCAGGACGACGTCGGAGCTGTCGCGCAGTTCCTGCAGCAGCTCGCGTTCAGCAGCGATGCCGTCCAGGATGCGTCCACCGCCCTGCAGCGGGTGCGGCCGGCGCCCCTGTTCGAATCTCCGGACCAGGACGTTGTCGCTGGCATCAAGGAACAGGACACGGAAGGTGACCCCGCTCGCGGCGAGAGCCCCCAGGGCCGCGCGGATGTCCGCGAAGAGGCCCTTGCTGCGGACATCGATCACTACTGCGAGCCGGGGAATCGATTGCGGGGCGTGTGAGACGAGCTCCGCCAGCGTGCCCAGCATCTGGGGCGGGAGGTTTTCCACGACATACCAGCCGTGGTCTTCCAGGGCGTCCGCGGCGGTGCTCCGCCCGGCGCCGGACATTCCGGTGACCACCAGCAGCTCCGCTTCGAGCGGTTTGACGGGCTCCAGCCCGTCCTGATCCGCTCCGGATCCCGCCGTCGTGTCTGCCATGAAGCCTGCCCCGTTTCCTCGTTGTCCGCCGGCACCGCGATGGCGCTGCCCGTCCTTTACCCTAGCTAAGTTTCGGGGACAGGCGCTAAGTCTCGATGATTTCGCCGGTGGTCATGTTGATCGCCGGCACGGTAACGGCCTCGGGTCCGTCGGACGCGAAGTGGTTCACGATGGCAGTGGCCAGTGCCGGACCAATCCCCTTTGCCTGCGCCAGCTCTTCCACGGTGGCGGCCTTGACGCCCTTGACCGAGCCAAAGTGGGCCAGCAGGGCTTTCCGCTTGGAGGCGCCGAGGCCCGGAACGGCGTCGAGTGCCGACACCGTCATGGCCTTGCCCCGCTTTTGCCGGTGGAAGGTGATGGCGAAGCGGTGCGCCTCGTCACGGATCCGCTGCAGCAGGTACAGCCCCTGGGACGTGCGGGGCAGGATGACGGGGAAGTCGCTGTCCGGAAGCCACACTTCCTCCAGCCGCTTGGCCAGGCCCACGACATAGACGTCGTCGATGCCCAGGTCCCTTAGGGCACGGGCCGCAGCGTTCACCTGCGGCTGCCCGCCGTCCACCACCACAAGGTTGGGCGGGTAGGCGAATTTTGCCTTGGGGGCAGGCGTGGTGGTGTCCAGCACGGCCGCACCCGGTGCCGCCTCCTGGCCGTCGGAGGCCAGGACGGATTCGTCCACCTGGGCAGACTTGTCCTGCAGGTAATGGCGGAACCGCCGCGTCAGGACGTCATGCATGGCCGCGGTGTCATCGGCCGCCGCGGGGCCGGTGATGGAGAACTTGCGGTAATCGGACTTCTTGGGCAGCCCGTCCTCCACCACCACCATGGATGCCACCACGTTGGTGCCCTGGACATGGGAGACGTCGAAGCATTCAATCCGGAGCAGGGGCACTGGCAGGTCCAGCGCTTCCTGGAGTTCCTGGAGGGCCTGGGACCTGACGGTGATGTCCCCGGCGCGCCGCGTCTTGTGGAGTTTCAGCGCGTGCTCGGCGTTCTCGCGGACCGTGGACATCAGCGCCGCCTTGTCTCCGCGCTGCGGCACCCGGATGTCCACCTTGGCACCACGGATGCCGCCCAGCCACTGGGCAAGGTCCTCCGCATTGCTGGGCGCCACGGGGACCAGGACTTCGCGGGGCAGCCGGCCATGGGTGTCGCCGTCCTCGCCGTAGACCTGCTGCAGCAGATGCTCCACCAGATCCGGAGTGCTGAAGTCCTCCACCTTTTCCACCACCCAGCCGCGCTGGCCCCGGATCCTGCCGCCGCGGACATGGAATACCTGCACGGCGGCTTCCAGTTCGTCTTCATGCAGGGCAAAAACGTCGGCGTCGGTGTCCTCGGCCAGCACCACTGCGTTCCGCTCGAAGACCTTGCGCAGGGCGGTGATGTCGTCCCGCAACCGGGCGGCGTGCTCGTAATCGAGTTTCCCCACGGCGTCGGCCATCTGCTTTTCCAGCTTGGTGATGAAACGCTTGGCCTCGCCGCCCATGAAGGCACAGAAATCCTCAGCCAGCGCCCGGTGGTCTTCCGGCGAGATCCGCCCGACACACGGGGCGGAGCACTTGTCGATGTATCCCAGCAGGCAGGGCCGTCCGCTGGCCTCCGCGCGCTTGAAGACGCCGGCGCTGCAGCTCCGGACGGGGAAGACGCGGAGCAGGGTATCCATGGTTTCGCGGATGGCACCGGCAGTGTAGGGGCCGAAGTAGCGGGTCCCTTTGCGCTTGTCCCCCCGCATGACCTGTACCCGGGGGTATTTCTCGCTCATGGTCACGGCAAGGTAGGGATAGGTTTTGTCATCCCGGAACACCACGTTGAAACGGGGTTTGAATTCCTTGATCCAGGTGTATTCGAGCTGCAGCGACTCCAGCTCGCTGCCAACCACGGTCCACTCGACGCTGCTGGCCGCGTGGACCATGGCGTAGGTCTTGGGCAGCAGTCCGGCCGGGTTGGCGAAATAGGAGTTCAGCCGGGACCGGAGGCTTTTCGCTTTGCCGACATAGATGACCCGGCCGTGCGGATCACGGAAACGGTAAACGCCCGGGTTGGTGGGGATTTCACCGGTTTTGGGCCGGTAACTTGCTGGATTTGCCACCTATCAAGTCTACTGAGTCGCACCCGGTCTGCTTGCCATGGGGCTATTCTGCGATCTTGCTCTGGTTGTAGCTGGTGGAGCGTTGCTGGCCGCTGAGCTCGGCAATCGCATCCATGATCCGGTCCGTGACTTCCCTACGGGCGGGGAGGGAATGGTCGGGCCCGGTCTTGTCGAAGTACAGCGGCTCCCCCACTTTCATGGTGAAGTGCTGTGGCCTGACTCCCTTTTCGCCGGCACGCTGGAGCTTCTCGGTGCCGATCAGGCCCACAGGAATCACCGGCGCCCCGGTGGTGAGCGCCAGCCAGCCGACGCCGGTGCGTCCCCGGTAGAGGATGCCGTCACGGGAACGGGTTCCCTCCGGGTAGATCCCGATGCCGCGGCCTGCCTCAAGGATGTCCAGGAGCGTTTTGAGCGCCTGGACACTGGCGGCCTGTTCGCCGCGCTCTACCGGGATGGAGCCCACGGATTCGAAGAAGGCCTTCATGACCTTGCCCTTGACGCCGCCGGTGGTGAAATATTCGGCTTTGGCAAAAAACGCGACCGGCCTGGGCATGAGTGCCTGCACAATCACGCTGTCGAAGAAGGACAGGTGGTTGGGAGCCACGATGAAGGGGCCGTCGGAGGGGACGTTTTCCAGGCCGACGACGGTGGGCCGGCAGGTGCCGGAAATCAGGTTGCGTGTGGTCCAGCGGACGGCATCAAACATTTCCATCGTGGCTCACCCCGCTCATTGCCGCAGCGTGGAGAGCCTGCAGCCGCTCGATGACCGCCACCAGTTCCCCGTGGGTGCTGACGACGGCCACAGAGCCGGCATCTTCCAGTTCACCGTCCGGGGCGAACCCCCAGGCGACACCGATGCAGTCCAGTCCGTTGGCGATCGCGCCGGACACATCCTGCGCGCGGTCCCCCACCATGATGGCGTGTCGCGTGTCCAGGTCCCGCAGGGCCGCGGCGATGATCTGGGTCTTGCCCAGCGGGACGCCTTCCACTGCCGCTTCATCATCGGCGGAACCGTGGATGCCGTGGAAGAGGGCGTCGATGCCATGGTGTGCCAGCACTTTATGCGCCAGCCGCTGGGGCTTTTGGGTGGCTACTGCCACGGGCTGTCCCGCTGCGGCGAAGGATTCAAGGATGTCGCGGATGCCCGGGTACAGCCGGCTTTGGGCTATCCCCGTGGACACATAGTGTTCGCGGTACCGGCGGACCACCTCTTCCAGGCGGTCCGCCGGCACCTTTGCCACGTTGAGCAGGGAATCGCTCAGCTTGGGGCCGATCATCGCATCAAGCAGGTCCTGGCCGGGAACCGGGAGTCCCAGTCCGCGGAGGGCTGAGGCAATCCCCTCGGTTATTCCACCTGCAGGGTCGACAAGAGTGCCGTCCAGGTCAAAGATCACGGGCACTGTTGTTGAAGTCACCGGGTTAGTTTCTCACGACAGCAGGAGTGCCTGAAACTCGCATTCCCGCGGAGGAATACTTCGCAGGAATTTCCCCCACTCAGCCAAGTATTTCGGCGAGGAACTTCCCCGTGTGGCTGGTGGTGGACTTTGCCACCTGCTCCGGGGTTCCGGCGGCGACAACCTGGCCGCCGCCCGAACCGCCGTCGGGCCCGAGGTCAACCAGCCAGTCGGCACTCTTGATGACGTCGAGGTTGTGCTCGATGGTGATCACCGTATTGCCCTTGTCTACCAGCCCCTGCAGGACCATGAGCAGCTTGCGGATGTCCTCGAAGTGCAGGCCCGTGGTGGGCTCGTCCAGGACATAGATGCTGCGTCCGTTGGACCGCTTCTGGAGTTCCGCCGCGAGCTTGACGCGCTGGGCTTCACCGCCGGAGAGGGTGGTTGCAGGCTGTCCCAGGCGGACATATCCGAGTCCCACGTCAACCAGGGTGTTCAGGTGCCGTGCGATGGGTGAGAACGCCGCGAAGAACTCGGCGCCCTCTTCGATGGGCATGTTGAGGACGTCGGCGATGGTCTTGCCCTTGTAGTGCACCTCAAGGGTCTCCCGGTTGTAGCGGGCACCGTGGCACACCTCGCAGGGGACGTAGACGTCAGGCAGGAAGTTCATTTCGATCTTCAGCGTGCCGTCGCCGGAGCATGCCTCGCAGCGGCCGCCTTTGACGTTGAACGAGAAGCGGCCGGGAAGGTAGCCGCGGACCTTGGCCTCTGTGGTCTCGGCGAAAAGCTTGCGGATGTTGTCGAAGACCCCCGTGTAGGTGGCCGGGTTGGAGCGGGGGGTCCGGCCGATGGGGCTCTGGTCCACATGGACCACCTTGTCCAGGTGCTCCAGGCCCTGTACCGTCTTGTGCCGCCCGGCCACCTGCTTGGCGCCGTTGAGCTTGTTCGCCAGCACCTTGTAGAGGATTTCGTTGACGAGTGTCGACTTGCCCGAACCACTCACGCCGGTCACCGCGGTGAAGAGCCCCAGCGGGAAGGCGGCGTCGACGTTCACGAGGTTGTTCTCCCGCGCCCCAACCACTTTGATCTCGCGCTTCTTGTCGTACTTGCGGCGCTTCTTGGGCACCTCGATGGCCTTGCGGCCGGACAGGTAGTCGCCGGTCAGCGATTCCCTGTTGTCCAGCAGTTCCTTGTACGTCCCCGAGTGGACCACCTGCCCGCCGTGCTCGCCGGCACCGGGCCCGATGTCCACGATCCAGTCGGCCACGTGGATGGTGTCCTCGTCGTGCTCGACCACGATAAGGGTGTTGCCCATGTCGCGGAGCCGGGTGAGGGTTTCAATGAGCCGGCGGTTGTCGCGCTGGTGCAGGCCAATGGAGGGTTCGTCGAGGACGTAGAGGACGCCCACCAGGCCGGAACCGATCTGGGTGGCAAGCCGGATACGCTGGGCTTCACCGCCGGAAAGGGTGGCGGAGGGGCGCTCAAGGTTGAGGTATTCAAGGCCCACGTCCAGCAGGAAGGTCAGGCGGGCCTGGATCTCCTTGAGGACCTGGTGGGCGATCTGTGCTTCACGCCCGGTCAGGACCAGGTTGTTCAGGAACTCTGCGCAGTCCCGCATTGGCAGGGCCGCAACCTCGGCGATGGACTTGCCGTTGATCAGCACCGACAGGGATGCCGGGTTGAGCCGCGCGCCGTTGCAGGCGGGGCAGGGAACCTGCCGCATGTATTCCTCGTAGCGGTCGCGGGCCCAGTCGGAATCAGTCTCGCCATGCTTGCGGTGGACGTACTGGATGGCACCTTCAAAACCCGTGCTGTATTTGCGTTCGCGGCCGAAGCGGTTGCGGTACTGCACCACTACCTTGTGGTCCTTGCCGTGCAGGATGGTCTGGCGCACGTCCTTGCCCAGCTTCTCCCATGGCGTGGTCATGGAGAAGCCGATTTCCTTTGCCAGGCCTTCGAGGAGCCGGTTCCAGTATTCGGTGGTGGCGGTGCCCATGGACCAGGGGGCGATGGCGCCCTCCGACAGGGACAGTTCCGGGTTGGGAACGATGAGTTCCTCGTCCACCTCGAGGCGGGTGCCGATGCCGCTGCAGGCGGCGCAGGCGCCGAAGGGGTTGTTGAACGAGAAGGACCGGGGCTCGATTTCGTCGATGGCGAGCGGGTGCTCGTTGGGGCATGCGAGGTTCTCGGAGAACGCCCGGATCCTTCCGGGGTCGTCGGCCTCAAGGTCGACGAACTCCGCCAGTACCCGGCCCTCGGCCAGTCCCAGGGCTGTCTCGATGGAATCGGTGAGCCGCTGGCTGATGCCTTCCTTGACCACCAGGCGGTCCACCACCACTTCGATGGTGTGCTTGAACTGCTTGCCCAGCTTGGGGGGATCGCTCAACTGGACCAGGTTGCCGTCCACCCGCGCCCTGGAGTATCCCTTTGCGCTGAGTTCCTTGAAGAGGTCAACGAACTCGCCCTTGCGTCCGCGCACCACCGGCGCCAGGACCTGGAAGCGCGTGCCCTCGTCGAGTTCAAGGAGCTGGTCCACAATCTGCTGCGGCGTCTGCTTGGACACTGGTTCGCCACAGACGGGGCAGTGCGGCCTGCCGACACGGGCCCACAGCAGGCGCATGTAGTCGTAGATCTCGGTAATGGTGCCTACGGTGGACCGCGGGTTTTTGCTGGTGGATTTCTGGTCGATGGAGACCGCCGGGGAGAGGCCCTCGATGAAGTCGACGTCGGGCTTGTCCACCTGGCCAAGGAACTGCCGTGCATAGGCGGACAGCGATTCGACATACCGGCGCTGGCCTTCGGCGAAGATCGTGTCGAACGCGAGCGAGGACTTGCCGGATCCGGACAGGCCCGTGAAGACGATCATGGCATCACGCGGCAGGTCGAGGTCCACGTTGCGCAGGTTGTGCTCCCGCGCGCCCTTCACCACAAGGCGGGAGAGGTCCGGGCGCTGCGGTGCGGCAGCGGAGGGGACAGCGGGGGAAGCGGAGGGGGCAGGGGTTTCTTCAGCTACGGCTTTAGGCACCCCATTATGCTAATCGAAAACTTTTTCGAACACTTACGGTTCCGCCGTCAGGGAACATCGTAGGCGGCCGCCAGGATCTTCACTGCCTCGGCGAAACTGGCACCTTGGGATTTGGCGACGGCGGCGTAGGCGGAAGCCGCGGCGGACAGGCCTCCCAGCCGCTCATCCCGTGCGGCAATCACCGTCCCGTTGCGGCCGCGGGTGGTAACGATGCCGGCAGCTTCCAGTTCCTTGTACGCCCTGGCCACGGTGTGCGGGGCGACATCGAGCTTCTCCGCAAGGGCCCGCACGGCAGGCAGCCTGGTGCCCGGTGCCAGCGCCCCGCTGTCCGCCAGGTGGATGACCTGGAGCCGCAGCTGCTCAAACAGCGCAACGCTGCTGGCGGGGTTGGGCCGCCAGGATCCGGGGAAGCCGGCATCTGCGCTCACAGGCCGCCCTCCAGAACGCCGGCGCGGCCGTCGCGTTCGGCGAACTGCGCGTTGTACAGCGTGGCGTAGTAGCTGTTGGCGGCAAGGAGGCTTCCATGCATGCCCTGCTCGACGATGCGTCCGTGGTCCATGACGAGAATTAGATCAGCGTTCCGGATGGTGGACAAACGGTGGGCAATCACGAAACTGGTCCGTCCCTGGCGTAGCCGCTGCATCGCCTGCCTGATGAGCAGCTCCGTCCTGGAATCCACGGAGCTGGTGGCTTCATCCAGGACCAGCACGCTGCGCCCGGCAAGCTGGGCCCTGGCGATGGTGATGAGCTGGCGCTGCCCCTGGCTGAGCGGCTCCCCGCCGTTCTCCAGCAGTGTTCCGTAGCCGTGCGGCAGGGACCTGATGAAACGGTCCGCGTAGGTGGCTTCGGCGGCGGCAACGATGGCAGCATCCGTGGCACCGGGCAGGCCATAGGCAATGTTTTCCCTGATAGTCCCCGCAAAGAGCCAGGAATCCTGAAGCACGACGCCGAACCGGGCCCGCAGCTGGTCGCGGGGAATGCCCGAGATGTCCCTTCCGCCCATGGTGATCCGCCCCGAGGAAGGTTCCAGGAACCGCATAAGCAGGTTCACCACAGTGCTCTTGCCCGCGCCGGTGTGTCCCACGATGGCCACTGCCTGGCCGGGCTCCACCATGAAGGTGAGGTTGCGGACCGCCGGCACGGAGCCCGGATAGCCGAACGTGACGTCATGAAAGGCTATGCGGCCCGCTGCAGCACCGCCGGTTGCCTTGCCCGGGGGCTCCTGCGGGTCTTCGCCGGCGTCCAGGAGCACGAAAACCCGTGCTGCGGATGCGGCGCAGGACTGCATCACGTTCAGCAGCCCGCCGATCTGTCCCACCGGCTGGGTGAACAACCGGCTGAACTGAATGAATGCCTGGACGCCGCCAATGGTCATGGTTCCGGCGATGACCTGCAGCGCCCCCACCACGGCAACAACAATGTAGTTAAGGTTGGACATCAGCACCATCAGTGGCTGGACCACACCGGCTGAGTATTGGGCTTTGGCGGCTGCCCGGGCAAGGCGGCCGTTGCTGCGCCTGAACACCTCCGCCGCCTCTGCCTGCCGGCCAAAAGCTTTGATGACTTCATGCCCGCTGATGAATTCCTCCACGTATGCGTTGAGCTCGCCCGTTTCCTTCCACTGCCTGGCGAAATGCTCCTGGGACCGCCTGGCCACCAGGACGGTGATCCAGGTGGAAACCGGAACGCTGGCAATGGCAATGGCCGCCAGCAACGGCGAGATCCACAGCATCATGGCCAGGGAACCGCACAGCATCAGAACCGACACGATGAGCTGGGTCAGGACCTGGTTCAGGGCCTGCGCAATGTTGTCGATGTCATTGGTGGCCCTGCTCAGGACGTCACCACGGGAGCGTTGCCGGAAATAGGTCGAAGGGAGGCGGTGCAGCTTGTCCTCGACCGCTGCACGCAGGCCGTACATGAGTCCCTGCACTGCGCGTGCGGTCAGCGCACCCTGGATCCAGTTAAACAGGGAGGCAAAGACGTACATGACGGCCACGGCGCCGAGCAGGATTCCGAGGCGCTGGTCAAGGCTTCCCTGGAAGATGCCATCCACCACCACGTCAGTGGCATCGCCCAGGTACTTCGGGGCGGCAACGTTGAGTCCTGCGAAGGCGCAGGTTGCCGCCACCGCACCCATCATCTGCAGCCGGAAGGGGCGCAGCAGGCCAAGGAGCCTGCCAGCCGTCGGCCAGAAACTGTGCGCCGTCTCCCCGGCTTCTTCCACCGCCGTCACGGCGTGCCGTCCAGCGCGAGCTGGGATTCGGCGATTTCCCGGTAGGTGGCGGACGTTTCCAGCAGCTCCTGGTGCGTTCCCTGCGCAACCAGCCGGCCGTCGTCGAGCACCAGGATGCGGTCCGCGTCCTCCACGGCGGAAAGGCGCTCGGCAACAATGATGACCGTTGCGCCGGCGAGCGCCTGGTCCAGGGCCTGCCGCAGCCTTGTATCGGTGTCGTAGTCCAGTGCGGAGAAGCTGTCGTCAAAGAGGTACAGGGGCGCCTTGCGCAACAGGGCCCTGGCGATGCAGAGCCGCTGCCGCTGCCCGCCAGAGAGGCTGGCACCGCCCTGGCCAACGGGGGTTGCGAGCCCAAGCGGGAGGTCGCGCATGAACCGCATGGTCTGGGCCGCCTCCAGGACGGCCCAGAGTTCCTCATCCGTGGCGTCAGGAGCCGCCATCCTCAGGTTGTCTGCGATGGTTCCGGTAAACAGGTGGGAGTGCTGGGGCACGATGGCCATGGCAGCGCGGAGTTGGTCCAGGGGCAGGTCCCGGATGTCGTGGCCGGCCAGGGTGATGCTGCCTTTGGTCGCCTCGAGGAAACGTGGAATCAGGTTCAGCAGCGTGGTCTTGCCGCTTCCGGTAGCGCCAACGATTGCGGTGGTGGTGCCGGGAGCCGCGGTGAAGGTGATATCCGCCAACACGGGCGCTTCTGCTCCCGGATAGGAGAAGGCAACACCTTGGAACGCCAGCGTTGCCGGCTGCTTTGGCAGGCCGGTCCCGGGCTGCACCGGCGCGGCCGTGCTGTGGCCGGCCGGATTGGGGACTGACGGCTCGGTCTCCAGGACCGCCTGGATGCGTTCGGCGCAGACTGCGGCACGCGGCGCCGTCATCAGGACGTACATGGACATCATGATCGCCAGCAGGATCTGCATGATGTAGGCAATGAACGCCGTCAGTGCGCCAAGGTTCATCAGCCCAGCCTGGATCCGGTGCCCGCCGAACCATACGACGGCAACAGAGCTGGTATTGACCACCAGCATGATCATGGGCAGCATCCCCGCCACCAGGAGCGCAGACTGCAGGTTGTTGGCGGTCAATCCCGCGTTGGTCTCCGCGAACCGCCGGACCTCATGGCCCTGGCGGACAAAGGCGCGGATGACGTCCACACCGATGATCTGCTCGCGCAGGATCCCACCCGACCGGTCCAGCAGGTCCTGGCCCTCACGGTAGAGCGGAATCAGGCGCCGGACGATCAGGTACATGATCAGCAAGAGCAGGGGCACAATGACGATTACCACCAGGGACAACACCACATCCTGCTGCACGGCAAGGACGATGCCGCCGATGCCCATGGCAGGCCCGGCAAAGAGCATGGTGAAGACAAGTACAGCGAAAGCCTGGATCTGCTGGACATCGTTGGTGGCCCGGGTGGTCAGGCTTTGTGTTCCGAACAGGGCCACGTCCTGGGAGGACAGTGACTGGATCCGGGTGAAAACCTCGGCCCGCAGGCGGTGCCCCGTCCGCATGGCCACCACCGCACCAAGGTAGCCCGCCGCAATGGCGGATGCCGCCTGCACTACGGCAATGGCGGCCATGAGCACGCCAAGGCGCGAGATCACCTCCGGTTTGCCCGCAACGATCCCATCGTCGATGATGGCCGCGTTCACCGTGGGAAGCAGCAGGTTTGCCGCTGCCTGGACCAGCTGGAGGAGAACGATCGCCCCAACGTACGCGTATTGACCGGCAAGCTGCCGCCTCATGAGTCCGACCAGCAAAATACCCCCTGTAAATGCCTGGGCCGAGAGGGGGCCGGCGGCTTGACCCCTACACCACAGTCGTCATTGTAAGCCAGATCACTTTCCACTGCTGTCACAGCCTGTGACCGGGCGGAAAACCATCCGGCGGGCGCGGAGTCAGCCCGCTTTGCGGCCCACGGCGAAGATCCGGCGGAACGGGAATATGGTGCCATGGACACCGCCGGGGTAGGCATCCCGCAGGGCGGCCGCGTATTCGGCTTCGAAACGCACGGCGTCGTCATCATCGAGGACGGCCAGGACCGGCCGCAGTGCCGTGCCCCGGACCCATTCCAACACCGGGTCCGGCCCGGGCAGGACCTGCTGGTAGGTGGTTTCCCACGCGTCCGCCGCACAGCCGGCCTCGAGCAGGATCCCCAGGTAGTCCCCCGGTTCCCCCACTGACTCGCCGCCCCGCAGCACCCCGTCCAGCTTCGCCGCCCACCGGTCCGACCCCGCGAGCTCCCGCATGAGCGAGTGCGAGGGGGCATCGAAGTTTCCGGGCACCTGCATGGCGAACCAGGCCCCCGGCCGGAGAACCTCCAGCCATTTCCGCATCATGTCCTGGTGGCCCGGAACCCACTGCAGGGCTGCATTGGTGACCACAACGTCCGTATCCGGAGCCGGCATCCAGTCGGCGATGTCCGCCTGCTCGAACTGAAGGGAGGAACCTTCCTCCACCAGGGGTGCCGCCTTTGCCAGCATTTCCGCGGAGGAATCCACGCCCAGGACCATGGCGCCGGGCCAGCGTTCAGCCAGGGTGGCCGTGAGGTTCCCCGGTCCGCAGCCAAGGTCGGCCACCCGGGCGGGCCCGTCGGCCTGGATCCGGGCTGTGAGATCGAAGAACGGCCGGTTCCGGTAGTCGCCGAACTGGACGTACTTTGCGGGGTCCCATTTCATGAAATTCTCCAGGTTCTGACGCACACACGGGCAAGGCGTAGCCTAACCCCCAACGGACTCCCGATCCGCCCGCAACGTGGCACTAAGGTTGAAGTCAATGAAACTCGTTGACCAGCTGAGCGATCTGTCCGCCCCCGTCCAATCCGCCGCCGTGGACCCCGACGCCCTTTACACCCGGTTTGTGGAGTGGACGGAAAGCCGCGGCCTGTCGCTCTACCCGGCGCAGGACGAGGCCATCATGGAGCTGGCAACGGGGGCGAACGTCATTCTGGCCACACCCACCGGGTCCGGGAAATCCCTGGTGGCCATTGCGGCGCACTTCCAGGCAATGGCCCAAGGCCGGCGAAGCTACTACACAGCTCCGATCAAAGCCCTGGTGTCCGAAAAATTCTTCGCGCTCTGTGAGATCTTCGGCGCAGAGAACGTCGGCATGATCACCGGTGACTCCGGGGTGAACCAGGATGCCCCCATCATCTGCTGCACCGCAGAGATCCTGGCCAACATCGCGCTGCGCGAAGGTTCGGCAGCCGAACTCGGCGCCGTGATCATGGACGAGTTCCACTTCTACTCCGACCCGCAGCGGGGCTGGGCCTGGCAGGTCCCCCTGCTGGAGCTTCCACAGGCGCAGTTCCTGCTGATGTCCGCCACCCTGGGCGATGTCACCCGGTTTGAAACGGGGCTCACAGACCTGACCGGCCGCGCCACCACCACCGTCAGCTCCGCCGAACGGCCCATTCCGCTGCACTACTACTACCACCAGACTCCCGTCCACGAGACGCTGGAGGAGTTGTTGTCCACCCGGCAGGTGCCCGTCTACGTGGTGCATTTCAGCCAGCTCGAAGCCATCGACCGCGCCCAGAACCTGATGAGCATCAACGTCTGTACCCGGGAGGAAAAGGACAAGATCGCGGAGCTGATTGCCAACTTCCGCTTCGCTGCCGGGTTCGGGAAGACGCTGAACCGGCTGGTGCGCCACGGGATCGGCGTGCACCACGCGGGAATGCTGCCCAAGTACCGCCGGCTGGTGGAGCAGCTGGCGCAGGCGGGGCTGCTGAAGGTTATCTGCGGCACGGACACGCTGGGGGTTGGCATCAACGTCCCCATCCGCACTGTGCTGCTCACGGCGTTGAGCAAGTACGACGGCGTCCGCACCCGCCTGCTCAACTCACGCGAATTCCACCAGATTGCGGGCCGGGCCGGGCGGGCGGGCTACGACACCGCCGGGACCGTGGTGGTTCAGGCACCCGAGCATGTGATCGAGAACGTCAAGGCGATGGCCAAGGCCACCGCCAAGTTCGGGGACGATCAAAAGAAGCTGCGCCAGGTGGTGAAGAAGAAGCCGCCCGAGGGTTTTGTTTCCTGGGGAGAGCCGACATTCAAGCGACTGGTGGAATCGGTGCCGGACCCGTTGACGTCCAGCTTCACGGTGACGCACGCCATGCTGATGAATCTGATGGAACGGCCGGGCGACCCGTTCGCGGCGGCCCGGCGGCTGCTCACCGAAAACCACGAGCCGCGTTCCTCCCAGCTGCGGCTGATGAAGAAGGCCCTGGGCATTTACCGGGAACTGCTGGCCGCCGAGGTCATCGAACGGATCCCGCCGGAGGAACAGGGCGCCGATGGCCGCTCCGTCCGGCTGACCGTCCACCTGCAGCCGAACTTCGCCCTGAACCAGCCGCTCTCCCCCTTCGCACTTGCCGCACTGGAACTCCTTGACCCGGAGTCGCCGTCGTACGCCCTGGACGTGGTCTCCGTGATCGAGGCGACCCTGGAGAAACCGCGGCAGATCCTGTCCGCCCAGCAGAAGAAGGCGCGCGGCGAGGCGGTAGCGGCCATGAAGGCCGACGGCATCGACTACGACCAGCGGATGGCCATGCTGGACGAGGTCACCTACCCCCAGCCGCTCGCCGAGATCCTGGGCGAAGCGTTCGAGGTGTACCGGAAGGCCGCGCCGTGGGTGGGAGACTTCGAGCTGGCACCCAAGTCGGTGGTCCGGGACATGTACGAGCGGGCCATGAACTTTGGTGAATTCGTCCAGTTCTACGGCCTGGCCCGGTCCGAAGGAATCGTGCTGCGGTACCTGGCCGATGCCTTCAAGGCGCTGCGACAGACAGTTCCGCAGGACATGCTCCGCGAGGACCTGGCGGACCTGACGGCCTGGCTGGGTGAGCTGGTGCGGCAGGTGGACTCCAGCCTCCTGGACGAATGGGAGGAACTGGCATCCGGGGCGGCGCCGACGCCGCACGACGCACCGCCGCCTCCACCGCCGTCGCTCACCTCCAATATCCGCGCGTTCCGGGTGATGGTACGCAACGAGATGTTCCGGCGCGTGGAACTTTTCGCGGATGAGGACGCCGCCGCGCTGGGAGAGCTCGACGCCGGTTCCGGCTGGGGTGCAGAACGCTGGGAAGACGCGTTGGACGACTACTTCGACGAACACGATGACATTGGGACAGGGCCGGATGCCCGCGGGCCGGGCCTGCTTATCATCACCGAAGAACCCGGCACCTGGAAGGTCCGCCAGATTTTCGACGACCCGGCGGCCAACCATGACTGGGGCATCTCGGCGGAGGTGGATCTTGCCGCGTCCGATGCCACCGGAACAGCGGTGGTCAGGGTGACGGACGTCAACCGGCTCTGACGCCGGCGGTAAGCTCGAACAATGAGTGTAATCCGCCCCGCAACCCCTTATGACGTGCCCGCCATCCTCCGAATGATCCATGAACTGGCCCATTACGAGAAGGAACCCGATGCCGTCCGGAACACCCCCGAACGGCTGGAGCAGGTGCTCTTCGGCGGGAACCCCCGCGTCTTCGCGGCCATGGCCGAGAACGCGGCGGGCGAGGTGCAGGGCTTCGCACTGTGGTTCCTGAACTACTCCACCTGGGAGGGCGTGCACGGGATCTACCTCGAAGACCTGTACGTCAGTCCTGAAGCCCGCGGCGAAGGACACGGCAAGGCCCTGCTCCAGCACCTTGCAGCCATCGCCGTCGAAAACGGCTACGCACGGGTGGAATGGAGCGTGCTGGACTGGAACGAGCCTTCCATCAATTTCTACCGCCGCCTCGGAGCCCGTCCCATGGAGGGCTGGTCCACCTTCAGGCTGACTGGAGAAGCGCTGGACCAGTTCGGCCGGGCACCGTCCCGCACGTCCCTTCCCGCTTCCTCCCGTGGCTGACGCGCGGCAGGGCCAGGCCATCGCGGCCGGGCATGAGATCAGGGCCCGGCATGAGTTCCGTGGCATGCGCACCGTGGAGCACTACTTCACGGTCCCCCTGGACCATTTCGCTTCAATGGACGGCTCCGCGGAAACCATCACCGTTTTTGCCCGGGAGTATGTCTCAGCCGCGCACAGCGAGGAGGCCGCGTCGCAGCTGCCGTGGCTCCTCTTCCTGCAGGGCGGCCCCGGCGGCCGCGGCAACAGATGGGGTTCCCTGGGCGGATGGGGCAAGGCCGCAGCACAGGACTTCCGCATCCTGATGCTTGACCAGCGCGGCACCGGGCTCTCCACACCCCTTGACCGGACCACCCTGCCCGCCCGCGGAACCGCAGTGGAGCAGGCCGCCTACCTGCAGCACTTCAGGGCCGACTCGATCGTGGCGGACGCGGAACTGATCCGCCAGGTGCTGGACTCACCGCCCTGGACCATCTACGGCCAGAGCTACGGGGGCTTCTGTGCGCTCACCTACCTGTCCTTCGCACCTGAGGGCCTGCGCGAAGTCCTGATCACGGGCGGGCTTGCCCCGCTCACCGGCAGCGCGGATGACGTGTACCGGGCCACGTACCAGCGGGTGGCTGCCCGCAACGACGAGTACTTCCGCTGGTATCCGGAGGACAGGGAGGTTGTGGAGCGAATCGCCCGCCACCTGCGCTCCACACCGGAATTCCTGCCCGACGGCGGGCCCCTCACCGTGGAGCGGTTCCAGATGGCCGGGGCGTTCCTGGGCGGCAACACACGCGTGGACGGCCTCCACTACCTGCTCGAGGACGCCTTTGTGGAAACCGCCGCCGGACCCCGGCTCTCCGATGCGTTCCTGGAACAGCTCCAAAGCGTGGTTTCCCGCCGCTCCAACCCGCTGTACGCGTTGATGCACGAATCCATCTACGGCCAGGGGGAGGCAACCAATTGGTCCGCCTGGCGGATGCTCGGCGAGAACCCGTGGTTCCGGCCGGACGCCGATCCCCTGCTGCTTACCGGCGAGATGGTCTACCCGTGGTACTTCGAGCAGGACCCCGCCCTCCGGCCGCTGCGGGACGTGGCGGAACTGCTGGCCGCCAAGCAGGACTGGACGCCGCTGTACAGCGCTGGGGCATTGGCCGCGAACACAGTTCCCGTGGCAGCGGCGGTGTACTCAGACGACATCTACGTGGACCGGGACCTTTCCCTGCGGACTGCAGCAGCGGTGCGCGGGCTGCAGGTCTGGGAGACGGCCGACTTCCATCACGACGGAATCGCCGACGACGGCGAAAGGATCTTCGCGCGCCTGCTGGGCATGGTGCGGTCAGGCGGGCGCTGACTGCCGGTCTGACAGCCGGGTGACGACCGCCGCGGCCAGGACTGCCGCCCCGATGGCTCCGCCCAACAGGTTCAGGCCAAGATAGCCGGCGAAGCCCAGGACCAGCCCGGACAGGGCACCGCCCACGGCACCGGCGGCGCCCATCAGCATGTCGGAGACACCCTGGACCGCCACCCGGGCTTCCTGCCCCACGCTCTCCGCCAGCAGTGTGGAGCCCGAGATCGTCGCCGCGGACCAGCCCATGCCCAGCAGGACCAGCCCCACGGCCACTGCCGCGGTGGAGGACTGGCCGAACCCGGCAACAGCTACGGCCGCGATCAGCACCGCGAAACCAATCATGATGGTCTCCATCCTGCCGGCCCAGTCGGTCAGCCAGCCCATGACCGGGGAGAGCGCAAACATCCCGGCGATGTGCAGCGAGATGGTGAAGCCGATGATGACCAGCACGTCCCCCTCGGCAACATGCCCTGCATGTGGTCCGGGTCCTTCCACCAGGTGCTGGAGGTGCAGCGGCGTCATCGACATCACGCCGACCATCACCGCATGCGCGGCCACGACGCCGGCCACCGCCAGCAGGGCTGTCCGTGAGCCCCGGATGGCGCGCAACCCGCGGCTGAGCGAGCCCCGGGCAGCCGCCACTGCGGGCACGGCGTCAGTGGCAGGGGCGGCCCCGGCGGGCGCTCCTCCTGCCGGGGCTCCTCCTGCAAGCGGGAAAACTCCGGCAGCGTTGGCGGCGGCACGTTGACGGGCCAGCAGCAGCGGGTCCGGGCGAAGGCCCGTGAACAGGATCACCGTGGCAATGAGGAGTCCGGCGCCCGAAATCACGAACGGGCCCGCGACCGGCGGCAGCCCCAGCGCTGCTCCCACGGCTGCACCCGGCTGGATCAGGTTGGGCCCGGCCACCGCGCCCACAGTTACCGCCCAGACGACGGTGGACAATGCCCGCCCGCGGTGCTCGGCGGCGGCAAGGTCGACGGCGGCAAACCTTGCCTGCAGGCTGGCGGCCGTGCCCACGCCGATGCCCGCGGATCCCAGGAGCAACAGGACGAAGAGGCCGGAGACAACGGCCAGCACCATCAGCACGGCGCCTGCCAAAGCCGCCGAGAGACCGGCCACCTGCCCGGCCCGGCGTCCACGCCGCTCCGCAAGCGATGCCAGGGGCAGCGCCGCGGCGGAGGCCCCAAGGGTCATGACCGTCGCCACGGCACCGGCCCACGCACTGGAACCGGAAAGCTCTACGGCCAGGATTGAGCCGATGGACACGGTTGATCCAGTCCCGAGTCCACTGAAGACCTGGGCCACGCTCAAAAGCACGACAGTGCGCCGCTGCACGTGGCGCACGTCCTGCTCCATCACAAGGGTGCGGGCCATGTTCAGAGCATAGTCCCGTGGCGGCGGGCGCCACAGGGGTTTTGGTCCGCTTCCTCCAGGAGGGGTTTAAGAGGCAGGATCCCGGCCGCGCAGGCGGCCGGGATCCCCCGGATTGAATGAGTGGGCGGGCGCTACTCGGCGTCGCTGTGGCTCTTGCGCGCGTCTTCCTCAAGCCGGGGATCGATCATGGCAACCTGGGCCTTGGAGCTGAGCAGGCTGGCGACCACGGCAATGATGATGGTGCCCACGATCACGGCCAGGGAGACAAAGGTGGGGATCTCCGGAGCCCATTCGATGTGCTGTCCGCCGTTGATGAAGGGCAGTTCGTTGACGTGCATTGCGTGCAGGACAAGCTTGACGCCGATGAACGCGAGGATGAAGGACAGCGCGTGTTTCAGGTAGATCAGCCGGTTCATCAGGCCGCCGAGCAGGAAGTACAGCTGCCGCAGGCCCATCAGGGCGAACAGGTTGGCCGTGAAGACAATGAAGGGGCTCTGGGTCAGGCCGAAGATGGCGGGAATGGAGTCAACCGCGAACAGCAGGTCCGTAAGGCCGATGGTGATGAAGACGATCACCATCGGGGTGAAGACCTTCTTGCCGTTGACCGTTGTACGCAGCTTGCCGCCGTCGAACTTCTCCGACATGGGGATGACCTTGCGGATCTTGGCGATCAGCGGGTTCTCCCGGTCCTCTTCCTCCTCGCCTTCGTCCTGGGCCTGCTTCCAGGCCGTCCACAGCAGGAACGCACCGAAGATGTAGAACACCCAGCTGAACTGTTCGATGACGATGGCGCCGAGCATGATGAAGATGCCGCGCAGGATCAGGGCGATGATGATTCCCACCATCAGCACTTCCTGCTGGTATTTCCGCGGGACCGAGAACCTGGCCATGATGATGATGAATACGAACAGGTTGTCGATGCTGAGGCTGTATTCCGTCACCCAGCCGGCCACGAACTGGCTGCCGAACTCCGGACCGGTGAAAGCAAACATGGCACCGGCGAAGGCCAGGGCCAAGGTGACGTAGAAGGCCACCCACAAACCGGCTTCCTTCATGGACGGTTCGTGCGGCCGCCGGACCACCAGGAGGAGATCGATCAGGAGAATCAGGCCGAGGACGACAAACGAGCCAACCTCGAACCAAACGGGCAAATCAAGCACAGGGCAGCCTTTCGCAGGGTACACAAGAATGGTGTAAGTCTCTCCGGCCAGCCTGTGCACTTGGTGCTGATGTGGCGGCCCGCTACGCCCGGCGGGGCAACTATGCCCTGCGTGTTGACGATCGTAGCGCTTGGGATACTCCCCTACGTGCCTATAACTGTACCCCAGCCAGGTGACGGCGCGCGCCTGGAGGCCCGGCAGACAGCCGACCCGGATCGCTTGGATAACGTTTTCCGCCAAACCGTTGACGCCCGCACAAGCGGTTGAAATAATCTCTTCCGGGTGAGAAAACGCTTTCTCACCCTCCCCGGTGTCCGTCCCAGAAAGTCAAGGTTGGTCAATGAAGACTCCTCATCGCACTGGCATGGTGGTCAAAGCCCTCGCCACCGCCGCCGCGCTGGCCATGCTGGCCAGCGGCTGCTCATCCTCCCCGTCGCCCTCGGGCGACAGCGGAGGAAACGTCACCGTCCGCTTCACCTGGTGGGGGAACGACCTGCGGAACAAACAGACACAACAGGTGATCGATGCATTCCAGGCGTCGCACCCCAACATCAAGATCCAGGCTGAGCCTGGCGTGTGGACCAGCTACTGGGACAAACTGGCCACCACCACGGCGGCCAACGATTCGCCCGACGTGATCCAGATGGACCAGGCCTACATCGCCGAGTATGGTGGCCGCGGCGCACTGCTGGACCTGTCCAAGCAGGAAAACATCGACACGTCCAAAATTGACCAGGACGCCCTCAAATCCGGTCAGGTCAGCGGCAAACAGTACGGCCTGAGCACCGGCCAGAACGCCAAGGCCGTAATGGTCAACACCAAGATGTTCCAGGACTACGGAGTTCCCATCCCGGACGACATGACCTGGACCTGGGACGACTACACAAAGACCGCCGCCCAGATCGCAGCGGCCGCGGGCAAGGCCGGACAGACAAATTACGGCAGTTCCTACTCTCTGACCGACTCCGACCTGAACACCTGGGCCATGCAGCACGGCGAGTCGCTGTACTCGGAAGACGGAGGACTGGGCTTCAAGGAAGACACCGCCACGTCCTTCTTCCAGAACGTGCTGAACCTGCGCAACCAAAGTGCGGCCCCTCCGGCCAACATTGCCACCGAGGACATCAGCGCCCCCGTGGAACAGACCCTGTTCGCCACCGGCAAGACGGCCATGTCCTGGTGGTGGACCAACCAGGTGAATGCCCTCCAGTCAGCATTGAAGACGGACGTAAAGATCCTCCGCGCCCCCAGCTCCACCGGCAGCGCCAAGGAGAACGGCATGTCCTACAAGCCGTCCATGTTCTGGTCAGTATCCTCGCGCAGCAAGCACCCGAAGGAAGCTGCCGAAGTGGTCAACTACATGCTCAACAACCTGGATGCGGCCAAGACCATCCTGACCGAGCGCGGTTTCCCCACCAACTCTGAAGTCCAGACCGCAATTGACCCGCTGCTTACACCCGCGGACAAGGCGGCAGCGGCGTTCCTGAAGGACATCAAGCCGGACCTGAAGAGCGGTCCGCCGGTGCCTCCCACCGGTTCCTCCGGGGTGCAGGCGCTGATCCAGCGGTACAGCACTGATGTCCTGTTCGACCGTAAATCCCCCGCTGAGGCAGCCAAGGGCCTGATGCAGGAAGCAAAGGGAATGATCGATTCGGCCAGGAAGTAAAGGCCGCAGCAGAGTAGGGAATAGCATGACGGCGGGCACCCGGGTGGGTGCCCGCCGTTTTGCCAGGCGGAGCTTGCGTGGAAAGGGCACCGCCCCTACGCGTGGCCTGCGGCCTGCATCTGGCGCAGCTCTTTCTTCAAGTCGCTGACTTCGTCGCGGATCCGGGCTGCCACCTCAAACTGCAGTTCCGCCGCGGCGCCATGCATCTGTTCCGTCAGCTGCTCGATCAGGCCCACCAGGTCCTCGGCCGGTGCAGCGGCGAGGCCGTCCGCACGTACCTGCGCGCCGCCCTTCGCGCCGGACTTGGCGCGTTTGGCACCCTTGGCCAGGCGGTTGTTTTTCAGCAGTTCCTGGGTGTCGGCGTCTTCCTTGGCCAGCTGGTCCGTGATGTCCGCGATCTTCTTCCGCAGCGGCTGGGGGTCCACTCCGTGTTCCTTGTTGTATGCCACCTGGATGGCGCGCCGCCGGTTGGTCTCGTCGATGGCGTTGGCCATGGAGTCGGTAATGCGGTCCGCATACATGTGCACCTGGCCGGACACGTTGCGGGCGGCACGCCCGATGGTCTGGATGAGCGACGTGGACGAGCGCAGGAAGCCTTCCTTGTCCGCGTCCAGGATGCTGACCAGGGACACCTCAGGAAGATCGAGGCCCTCGCGGAGAAGGTTGATGCCTACCAAGACGTCGAAGGAACCCATGCGCAGTTCGCGCAGGAGCTCCACCCGCCGCAGCGTGTCCACGTCCGAGTGCAGGTATTCAACCTTGACGCCGTGGCCCAGCAGGTAGTCCGTGAGGTCCTCGGCCATGCGTTTGGTCAGCGTGGTCACCAGGACCCGCTCATCCTTCTCCACCCGGATCTTGATTTCACCGAGCAAATCGTCGATCTGGCCCTTGGTGGGCTTCACCACCACCTCCGGATCGACCAGGCCGGTGGGGCGGATGATCTGCTGGACAAACCCGTCCGCCTTGCCCAACTCGTACTTGCCGGGCGTGGCGGAAAGGTAGACGGTCTGTCCCACCCGTTCCAGGAACTCGTCCCACTTCAGCGGCCGGTTGTCCATGGCGGACGGCAGGCGGAAACCAAAGTCCACCAGGTTCCGCTTGCGGGACATGTCGCCTTCGTACATGGCGCCGATCTGGGGGATGGTCACGTGGGACTCGTCCACCACCAGCAGGAAGTCGTCCGGGAAGTAGTCCAGGAGGCAATGGGGCGCGGTGCCAGGCCCGCGGCCATCAATGTGGGACGAGTAGTTCTCGATGCCGTTGCAGAAACCCATCTGCTGCATCATCTCGAGGTCGTAGGTGGTGCGCATGCGCAGCCGCTGGGCCTCCACCAGCTTGTTCTGGCTTTCCAGCACCTTCAGCCGGTCGGCCAGTTCATCCTCAATCCGCTTGATGGCCCGTGCCATCCGTTCCGGCCCGGCGACGTAGTGCGAGGCCGGGAACACGTACATCTCCTCTTCATCCCGGATGACTTCGCCAGTCAGCGGATGGAGGGTCTGGATGTTCTCGATTTCGTCCCCGAAGAACTCAATCCGGATAGCCAGTTCCTCATACATGGGAATGATTTCCACGGTGTCGCCGCGGACCCGGAAGGTACCGCGGTGGAAGTCCATGTCATTGCGGGCATACTGCATGGCGACGAACTTGCGGAGGAGGTGGTCCCGGTTCATCTCGGCGCCTTTTCGCAGGGTCACCATTCCCGCGATGTATTCCTCGGGGGTTCCCAGGCCGTAGATGCAGGAAACGGTGGCCACCACGATCACGTCGCGGCGCGTCAGCAGCGCGTTGGTGGCAGAGTGGCGGAGCCGTTCGACTTCCTCGTTGATGGAGGAGTCCTTCTCGATGAAGGTGTCCGTCTGTGCCACGTACGCTTCGGGCTGGTAGTAGTCGTAGTAGGAGACGAAGTATTCCACGGCGTTGTTGGGCATGAGCTCGCGGAACTCGTTGGCCAGCTGGGCGGCGAGGGTCTTGTTCTGGACCATCACCAGGGTGGGGCGCTGCACCTGTTCGATGAGCCAGGCGGTGGTGGCACTCTTGCCGGTACCCGTGGCACCGAGCAGGACCACGTCCTTCTCACCGTTGTTGATGCGCTCCGTCAGCTCGGCGATGGCGGCCGGCTGATCGCCCGCGGGCTTGAATTCGCTGATGACTTCAAAGGGCGCGACAACACGGTTGATCTCCTGCGCAAGGCTCATGGATCTAATCTACAACCGGGCACCGACAGTGGGTGGGCCCGTCCGTTACAGGCGAACAGCCGCCCGTCCGGGTTCCTGCCTCACGAGGCGTACGACGGCGGCACCCACCCCGTTGCCTCCGCCCAGGCCGACATCCGCGGCCACGCCACGTCCGAGAACCAGGGTTCCTTGGCTTCGGCGTATCCGCTGGTGGTGTCCGCGCCGGCAAAGCGCGCTGCCAGCCCGGCCTTGTGTGCCGCGTAAAGCTTGAGCGCGGAGGGATCGCTCCGCAGCCAGTCCCGGAACATCAGGGCGTAACGCCATCCGGCCGAGCCGGCCGCCCGGACATGCACGTTCACGGCACGGCACGGGTCCGCGTTGGCGTGGAACCGCTTCAGCCATTCGGACTGATCTGCCGCGCTGGGTTTCGGAGTGTCGGCTTCGATCCCCCGCACCGCCGGGAAACCGGCAGCAGCCAGGTGCGGTGCGATCCTGGCCGCTGCCTCCAGGTCCGGCACCGCCACCTGCAGGTCAATGACATCCTTGGCCGCCAGGCCGGGAACGGAGGTGGAGCCGATGTGGTCCACGGCCAGGATGAGTCCGGGTGCGGACGCCGCCAGCCGGGCCGCGATCCTCGCGGCCTGCTGAGCCCATTCCGCACGGTACGGCTCCAGCACCGGTCCCCCGTTCCGCGGGGCGCGGGTCCCTGCCGCCAGGTTGCGGGCAAAAGGCACCAGCCGCCCGTCCCAAAGCCTGTCCACCTGGTCAAGCAGCTGCTGCACTGTCCCTGAGTTGTCCAGGACGACGTCGGCAGCGGCCAGCCGTGCCTCGCGCGTGGCCTGTGCGGCCATCCGTGAACGCGCCGCGTCCGCGGTCATGCCGCGCAGCTCCTGCATGCGCTGCAGCCGCACGTCATCCGGGGCATCCACCACCAGCACCAGGTGGAAGGCACTCCCCTGCCCCGTCTCCACCAGCAGGGGGATGTCCTGGACCACGATCGCATCGTCCGGCGCTGCTGCCGTGATGGCCGCTGCGCGGGCGCGGACCAGGGGGTGGACGATGGCGTTCAGCGCAGACAGCCGCTCCTGGTTGCCGAACACCGCCGCGCCGAGCCGTGCCCGGTCAAGCCGCCCGGCGCCGTCGAGCATGTCCGCGCCAAACTCCTCCACGATCCGGCGCAGCCCTTCGGTTCCGGGCTCAACCACTTCCCGTGCCAGGGCATCCGCGTCCACCAGCACGGCGCCGCGTTCCCGCAGCCGCGCGGCCACCACCGATTTACCTGATGCGATCCCGCCCGTCAGTCCAATTTTCAGCACGCCGCCAGCCTACTAGCCCGGGCAGCCGTGTTCAGTGAAGGAGGGACAGTGTGCGGGTGGGCCTAGACTGGGGCGGATGCAAGAGCAAGACAGCCGGGCCACCTCGTACACCACGCTGGCGTCCGGCGGGGACTTCCGGCACGAACTCGAAATTAAGCGCTCCCGGTTCATCACCGTCCTGCGCAGGGCCGGGACCGAGGAGGAGGCCCGTGACCTGGTGGCGGTCCTCCGCCGCGGGTTCCACGATGCCCGCCATCACTGCTCGGCGTTCGTCATCGGGCCGGACCGCAGCATCCAGCGTTCCAGCGATGACGGGGAACCCGCCGGGACCGCCGGCATCCCCATGCTCGAGGCCCTGCTGAAGCGTGAAACGACGCCCGGGGTGAGCGACCTCAGTGACGTCAGTGCCGTCGTCGTGCGTTATTTCGGCGGTGTCCTGCTCGGCGCCGGAGGCCTGGTCCGGGCCTATTCCGAGTCGGTCTCCGCAGCCCTGGACCTGGCACCCCTGGTGCGCCGCAGCAGGCTCCGGATCTGTTCCGCCGCCGTACCACACGCGGCCGCGGGCCGGCTGGAGAACGAACTGCGCGACGCCGGCACCGTCATGGCCGAGACCAGTTACCAGGACCGGCACACGGTGCTGCGCATTGCCGTGCCGGACCATGCTGACGCGATTGCCGCCGCAAGCGACCGCATCCTGCAGCTGACGGCGGGCTCCGCCGGCCTCACTGCCGATGGAACGGAATGGATCGATGAACCCCTCACCTGATGTGACCCTGGTGGACGTTGACGAAACTGTAGCGGACCAGCTGCTTCGGCTGGCCAAACGCGACGCCTCCCCGGATGAGGTGGCGCCCCCGCTGGGCGGTCCCAGCTGGAACCTGGAGCGCACCGCCTGGTTCTACAGCTACCATCACGCCGCCGCCGGCGGGCTGGATGGACCCGCCGCGGAGAAATCCTGGGCCGTCTTCAGCGGCGACCGGATTGCCGGCTCGGTGCGCCTCAAGCGCGACACCAGTGCGGGCACCCCGTCGGCCGAGACGGGCATCTGGCTTGGCCGGAGTTTCCGGTCGCAGGGGATCGGAGGTGCAGCCTTGCATCTGGTGCTCGAAGAGGCCCGCAGGGCTGGCCTGTCCCGGGTGACCGCCCGCACTTTGGCGGGCAATGCCGGTGCCCGGCGCCTTCTTGCCTCAGCCGGCGCCCACCTTATGTTCGACGGCGACGGGACAGTTCGCGCCGTCGTCGAACTCTAAGGACAGGCTGGCTGCAACAGGAAGCCGGCGCACCGCATTAAACGCAACAGACCCCCTGCCGTTGGCAGGGGGTCTGTTGCGTTGGCCCGGAATCCGGGCCGGCGGCAATTAGTTGCCGGTCAGCTTCTCGCGCAGGGCAGCAAGTGCCTCGTCCGAAGCCAGGGTGCCGGCACCGGTGTCGGTGGCAGCAGGCTCCGAGGAGTAGCTGGTGGTGCCGGAATCGCTGTCACCGGACGTTGCAGCAGCAGCGTCGTCGGCAGCGTGCTGGGCAACCTGCTTCTTGTGGGCTTCCCAGCGGGTCTGGGCGTCAGCGTACTGCTGCTCCCAGGCCGCGCGCTGGTTCTCGTAGCCTTCAAGCCACTCGTTGGACTCGGGATCGAAGCCCTCGGGGTACTTGTAGTTGCCCTCTTCGTCGTACTCTGCGGCCATGCCGTACAGAGCCGGATCGAATTCGGTGCTGTCTGCGTCGACGCCCTCGTTGGCCTGCTTGAGGGACAGCGAGATGCGGCGGCGTTCCAGGTCGATGTCGATGACCTTGACGAACAGTTCGTCGCCAACGGAGACAACCTGCTCGGCCAGCTCCACGTGGCGGACTGCCAGCTCGGAGATGTGGACCAGGCCTTCGATGCCGTCTTCAACGCGAACGAATGCGCCGAACGGAACCAGCTTGGTGACCTTACCCGGAACAACCTGGCCGAGGGCGTGGGTGCGGGCGAAGGTCTGCCACGGATCTTCCTGCGTAGCCTTGAGCGACAGGGAAACACGCTCGCGGTCCAGGTCGACCTCGAGAACCTCGACGGTGACTTCCTGGCCAACTTCGACAACCTCGGAGGGGTGGTCGATGTGCTTCCAGGACAGCTCGGAAACGTGAACCAGGCCGTCTACGCCGCCCAGGTCCACGAATGCACCGAAGTTGACGATGGAGGAAACAACGCCGGGACGGACCTGGCCCTTTTCCAGCTTGTTGAGGAAGGTGGAGCGGACCTCGGACTGGGTCTGCTCGAGCCATGCACGGCGGGACAGGACCACGTTGTTGCGGTTCTTGTCCAGCTCGATGATCTTGGCTTCGATCTGCTGACCGATGTACGGAGCCAGGTCGCGCACACGGCGCATCTCGACGAGGGATGCGGGCAGGAAGCCGCGCAGGCCGATGTCGAGGATAAGACCACCCTTGACAACCTCGATGACGGTACCGGTGACGACACCGTCTTCTTCCTTGACCTTCTCGATGTCGCCCCAGGCACGCTCGTACTGCGCGCGCTTCTTGGAGAGGATCAGACGGCCTTCTTTGTCTTCCTTGGTGAGCACCAGGGCTTCGACCTGATCGCCAACGGAGACAACGTCCCCGGGGTCAACGTCGTGCTTGATGGAAAGCTCGCGGGAGGGGATGACACCTTCGGTCTTGTAACCGATGTCGAGCAGGACTTCGTCGCGGTCGACCTTGACGACGGTACCTTCGACGAGGTCTCCGTCGTTGAAGTACTTGATGGTGGCGTCGACAGCTGCGAGGAAGTCCTCAGCGGTACCGATGTCGTTAATCGCGACTACGGGGGTACCGGGCTTCTCGGTGGAGGTGATGGTCATGTAGTAGGGGCTCCGTTGTGGATAGTTAGTCGGTCAGGCAAACCGGCACGCCCGCGTTATGGAACGCAGGCGCGATTCGCGGTGGATCCGACGGATCCTCCGGGTCATCCTGATTTTGTGGATTGCTTTCAATGCAGCCCTCAAGGGACCGCAAGTGCGTGCACGTGGTACACGCCCGTTTATTCTAGTCGCTGCCCGCAATTCGGGTCAAAGCGGGTGTCAGGGACGCGTGGGGAGATCAGAAGTGGGTCAGGCAGTGTGTTGCCCGTTCCACCGTGAACATCTGCTGCGCCTTGAACGCTGCGCCGGGAGTTGCCTCGCCGACCTTGCCTGCCGCCTTGAGCGTTACGGGGCTGATTCCGCCGAGGTAGATCGAGGACAGCGCCGAGACGTCCAGAGCCAGGTCGGCCTTCTCCCCCGCGGCCACAGGTTCGACGGCGGCCTGGCCGCCTTTGACATCCAAGGCGAAAGTTCCTGCCGTGAGGCCCAGCGGGTCCGCCACGTCGAGGACCAGCCGGCCGTCGGCCGGGTAGTGCCGCGCCGACAAGGCCTGCGGGACATCCAGGATCCGAAGCCACAGCATGTCGCGGGGTTCGGAGGCTTCCACGCAGCGGGGGTCCTCAAGTGCCCACGGCAGCGGGTCATCCACCGGCGCTTCTTCCCACGTGACACGCTCAACAAGGTCGATGGCGCCAAGGTACTGCCACAGTTCGAGATAGGCCTCCCGGGAGGCGGCCACCAAGTCGACAACCTCCATGGTGTACGGGGCGGTGTCCCAGCCGGCGAACTTGTAGGAGACGTAGCCGTCCACCTCGCCGTCGGTGCCGTAGTGCAGCGCAACCTTCACCTTTGGATCGTCGTCCTCGGCACGGCTGATGGATCCGGAGGCGAGCTGGCGGTAGAACTCGTGCCGGCCGACCGAACCGGGGGTTTGGCGGTGCAGCTTTTCAAAGACCTTGGGGGCCAGCTCAAGGAGAACCTTGGGGTCGGCCACCTCGGTACACCCCGTGGCTGCGTGGTTCAGCACGAAGCGCCGGGTGGTGTCGACCTTGATGGACTGTTCCCGCGTCGCCACCCCGTATCCGAACCGGCGATAGATCGAGGCCTCGGAGGCAGTCAGCGCCGCCATCGCCAGGCCTTCCCGGCGCGCCAGCGCGAGTTCCTCGACCATCATGCGGCGCAGCAGTCCCCGGCGGCGGTGTGAGGTGCGCACCGTCACGGCGGTGACAAGCCGGGTATCAAGCATCCGCCCAAAGCCGATGTTCAGTGTCTTATCGAAGGCAGCGAAGGTCGCGACCGGAACGTCGGCACCCAGGGCATACCCGGCGACCGGCCCGGTTTGGTAGGCCCCGCTCAGCACGCGCCGGTCGGCACGCTGCATTCCGATGCCCCTGTCCACCCGTTCGTCCGTGCGGCGCGCGTCGTGGAAACCGAACGCTACGGCCCGCATCCAGGCAACCGTTTGTGCGTACGCAGGATCGTCTTTGGCGGCCGGTTCGAAGCGCCGGATTTCATAGTTTCCGCTCAGATCACCCATTTACCCGAGCCTAGTCAATGGATCCCGCCACTGACCAGCACAAACATCCCCTCTTGGGAGAGTGCGCCGCCGAGCCTAGTGCCCGGCGTCGTACCAGCTGGGTCCGACGCCGATCTGGACTTCCAGGGGCACGCTCAGGTCGGCAGCTGCGGCCATCTGTTCGGTGACGAGTTTCTCCACCGCGGCCCGCTCCCCGGCGGCAACTTCCAGGACCAGTTCGTCGTGGACCTGGAGCAGCATCCGGGATTTCAGGCCCTGGGCCTGCAGTTCGGCGTGGACACCCAGCATGGCGCGCTTGATGATGTCCGCTGCGGAGCCCTGGATGGGGCTGTTGAGGGCAATGCGCTCTGCGTTCTCGCGCAGCTGGCGGTCGGTGCTGGTGAGGTCCGGAAGGTAGCGGCGGCGTCCCTCGATGGTTGCGGTATAGCCGTCCACCCTGGCCTGGTCCACCACGCCCCGGAGGTAGTCGCGGACGGCGCCGAAGCGGTCGAAGTAGTCCTTCATGAGGCTGCGGGCCTCGTCAACGGAGATCTCCAGCTGCTTGGACAGGCCGAATGAGGTCAATCCGTAGGCAAGGCCGTAGGACATGGCCTTTACCTTTGAGCGCATGGCGCTGGTGACCTGGTCCGTGGGGACGTGGAAGATATTGGAGCCGACGAAGCGGTGCAGGTCCTCGCCGTCCTTGTACGCCTGGATCAGGCCGGCGTCCCCGGAGAGGTGCGCCATGATGCGCATCTCGATCTGGGAGTAGTCGGCGGACAAGAGGCATTCGTAGCCATCGCTGACCACGAAGATGCCGCGGACGCGCCGGCCCTCCTCGCTGCGGATGGGGATGTTCTGCAGGTTGGGGTTGTTGGACGAGATCCGGCCCGTGGCTGCCACGTTCTGTGCATAGGTGGTGTGGATCCGGCCGTCTTCCGCCACGGACTTCTTGAGCGACTCGAGCATCTGCCGCAGCTTGGCGGCCTCCCGGTGCGCCATGAGCTGCACCAGGAACTCGTGCCCGGTCTTTTCCAAAAGGTTCTTCAGGGACGCAGCATCCGTGGTGTAGCCGGACTTGATCTTCTTGGTCTTGGGGAGCTGCAGTTCATCGAACAGGACGGTCTGCAGCTGCTTGGGCGAGCCCAGGTTGACCTCGTGGCCGATGGCCGCGAACGCCTGTTCCTGCGCCTGGTCGATGACCCGCGCCAGGTCGGCAAGTTGCTCGTCCATTTTGTCCATGTCGATCGCGATGCCGGCGAGCTCCATGTCCGCAAGGACGCGGCTGACCGGCAATTCGAGGGTGGACAGCAGTTCCTCCGCCCGGCGTTCCTTGAGCTCGTCCTCGAAGTAGCGGCTCAGGGCCAGCACCACTGCGCCTGCCTGGACCAGGGCGTCGGCGGCCGCGTTGTCGTCGCCGTCGAACGACAGTTCCAGCTGCCCGGCTTTGGCGGTGGCTGCCGGGATTCCCACATTGAGGTGGTGCTGGGCGAGTTCTGCGAGTTCGTAAGTGCGGCGGTCCGGCTGGATGAGGTAGCCGGAGATGGAGGTGTCATCCACTACGCCCTCCAGCTCCAGGCCACGGGCCGTAAGTGCCTTAAGCGCAGCTTTGAAGCCGTGCATCACTTTGGGTGCTTCGGGGTCGCGCAGCCAGGCGGCCAGCGCATTCTCGGTCTCTGCGTCCTGGCCGGCGAGGTCGACGTACACTGCGGCGTCGCCGCGCACAATGGCCAGCGCGGCGGCGTCCTCACCGATCCGGCCGGGCACGAGGTCCACGGCGAGGGCGGCCCGCTGACCGGCACCGGCTGCCAGGAAGGCGGCCAACTCGTCGGCGCCGGCCGGGGTGGTGTAATCCGGGGTTTCGATGCTTTCGCGCTCGGCGGCGGGCGCGTCAGCCTCGCCGTAAAGGGCAAACAGCCGCCCGCGGATGGCTTTGAACTCGAGCTGGTCGAAGAGGTCTTCGATGGCCGCCTGGTCCGGGCGGGGCTGGTAGAGGTCGTCCAGGGTGACGGGAAGATCAAGATCGGTGTGGAGCTGGTTCAGCCGGCGGTTGCGCTTGACGGCGTCGACGTTCTCCCGCAGGGCGTCCCCTACCTTGCCGCCGATGGAGTCAAGGTGTTCCAGGACGCCTTCCAGGCCGCCGTACTGGTTGATCCATTTCGCAGCAGTCTTGGGCCCGACGCCCGGCACGCCGGGGAGGTTGTCCGCGGTCTCCCCCACCAGGGCGGCGAGGTCCGAATAGCGGGACGGGCTGACGAAGTACTTTGCTTCAATGGCGGCGGCGTCCATCCGGGGGATGTCGCTGACGCCCTTCCGGGGGTAAAGCACAAAGACGTTGTCCGTGATGAGCTGGAAGGCATCCCGGTCGCCGGAGACGAGCAGCACTTCGAACCCGGCTTTGTCACCCATGGTGGCCAGGGTGGCCAGGATGTCATCAGCCTCGTAGCCGGGCATTTTGATGGTCTTGATGCCCCAGGCCTCCATGACCTGCCCGATGAGGTCAATCTGGCCGCTCATTTCGCGGGGGGTTTCGTTCCGGCCGCCCTTGTACTCGCTGTACTGGGTCTTCCGGTGGGTGGATTCGTCCGAAACGTCGAAAGCCACCGCGATGTGGGTGGGCTGCTGCTCCTTGATGAGGTTGATCAGCATGGAGGTGAAGCCGTGGATGGCGTTGGTGTGCTGGCCGTTGGAGGTGGAGAACTTGTCCGCGGGCAGGGCGAAGAAGGCGCGGAAGGCCATGGAGTGGCCGTCAAGGACCAGCAGCCGCGGCTGGCCGGTGATGGGAATGACGGGTGCTTCCGTGGCTGAAACAGAACCGCCGGCAGCGGGGGCGGCAGCCTTTGCGGCAGGCCGGAGCGTGGAGGACGAAAGCTGCAGGGCAGCCTCCTCTTCGATGGCCGAAGTCGGGAAAGGGGCCGGTTTGGTTGTTTCACTCACAGGTGCCAGCCTAGTTGCCATGACAGACAATTTCACGCCGGGTGCTTTCGCTGAAGAGCTCGCAGCCGCCGGAATTCCCGACCACATGCACGGCTGGCTGGGGAGGTTTGGCGTCGGCGCCCTGGTGGTCAAGATGGGCATCCATTTCCTGGAGATGAGCCCGGAACGCACCGTTGCCACCATGCCCGTGGAGGGGAACACGCAGGTGGCAGGGATCCTGCATGGCGGGGCGCATGTGGTGCTGGCAGAAACGCTGGGCTCGTTCGCGGCGGGAATGCATGCGGGCCCGGGCCGGCACGCCGTAGGCATTGAGGTCAACGCGACCCACCACCGGTCCATCGCGAAGGGCCTGGTCACGGGTACCTGCACGGCGATCCATCTGGGGCGCACGCTGGCCACCCATGAAATTGTCATGACCGACGGCCAGGGACGGCGCCTGTCAACGGCACGGATCACCAACATGCTCAGGGACAACGCCGGCTGAGGCAGCGGCGTCAGGGCTGCGGGCCTGTCCTTCCGGGCATCAGGTAGCGCAGCTCGACGATTCCCCTGCCCAGGGTGCTGGAGGCTGCCAGCTCAAGGGGCGGCGTCGGACCCTTCATCGGCAGCAGCCGCTTCCCGCTGCCCAGCACCACCGGGATGACGGAGAGGATGATCTCATCCAGCAGCCCGGCGTCCGCGAACTGGGCGGCCAGGTTGCCGCCGCCCACCACCCAGATGTTCCTGTCCCCGGCAGCACTGCGGAAGTCCATGACGAATTCCTGGATGTCACCGCGGACGAACGTGATGTCGGCCCCGTCCGGGGCACGGTATTCGTGGTGCGTGAAGACGTAGCTGGGCGTCCCGGTGTAGGGCCACTTGCCTGGCTCATGTTCCATCAGCCAGGCGTAGGTTTCCCCGCCCATGACGATGCATCCGACACCGGCCATGAACCCGTTGTAACTCTCTGCACCGCCCTCGAAGCCGTCGAACTGCAGGAGCCAGCCGAGGTCGTCGGTGGAGGTGGCGATGAACCCATCCAGGGACGCGGCCACAAAGTATTGGATGCGCGGCATGGCCCCAGCCTAGACAAGCGCCCCGGCCCAGCCAAGGGGCCAATCCCAGTCAACAACCCTGCACCTGCCCGGCAAGCGGCCCGGATTTGCTACTTCGAGAAGTACGGAATGATCAGGTACAGCCCCACCATGACAGCCAGGCCGCAGAGGCCGAAGCAGACGTAGGCGAAGGAGCGCTTCAGGCCCGGAGAGGTCTGTTCCGCGTCAGCGGCGATGGCCGTCAGCCGGACGCCGAGCGAGTAGAGGGTTACCACTGTTGCGGAAGCTACCAGGGTAGAGCCGGCAACGGCCAGGAGTTCCAACCACTTCATCGCCGATTCTCCTTGGGGTTGTTGGCTTTGGCGTCGGCCTTGGCTTTTGCCTTGGCTTCGGCCCGGGCGCGGGCCATGGCCTTTTTCTTGGCGAACCGGACGGCCTGGCCGGCTTCCTCCACCTCGACGGCATTCTGGTGGCTCACGGAGGACTTGCGTGAGTAGAAGAACATGAAGAGCACTGCGCCGGTGCCGGCGATGGCGGCAATGAGTACGCCCACGACGCCGGTCTTGACCAGCAGGGCGGTTAGAGCACCGACGATCCCGGCGGCAGGAAGGGTAAAGAGCCAGCCCAGGGCGATCTTGCCCACCATGTTCCAGCGGACGGTGGTTCCGCGGCGTCCCATCCCGGAACCGATGACGGAACCCGACGCCACCTGCGTGGTGGACAGGGCGAAGCCCAGGTGGGACGAGGCGAGGATGGCTGAGGCTGTGCTGGACTCGGCCGCGAAACCCTGGGCCGGCTTGACCTCGGTCAGGCCGGAACCCATGGTGCGGATGATCCGCCAGCCGCCGGCATAAGTACCGATGGCGATGGCCAGGGCGCAGGCGGTGATCACCCAGAGCTGCGGACCGGATCCGGGCGTCTGGGTTCCGGCGGCGATCAGGACCAGCGTGATGATACCCATGGTCTTCTGGGCGTCATTGGTTCCGTGCGCCAGCGCCACCAGGCTGGACGTGAAGATCTGGCCGGTGCGGAAACCACCGCGCTTCTGGGTGAGCTTGGTTCCCGTCTCGGGATCGTGGCGTGAGGTGAGGGCGTAGGCAAGGCGTGTGCACACGTATGCGGCAAGTCCTGCAATCAACGGCGCGAAAACGGCCGGCAGAATGACCTTCTGCAGCAGCGTCTCAAGATTGACGGAGCTGAATCCCGCACCGACGATTGCGGCCCCGATCAATCCGCCGAACAGCGCATGGGACGAGCTGGATGGCAACCCCTTCAGCCACGTGACCATGTTCCACAGGACGGCTCCCATCAGGCCGGCGAAGATGATGTCCGGGGTGATCTGGACACCGCCGGACCCCTCACGGATGATGCCGCCGGATACCGTCTTGGCCACCTCGGTGGAAAGGAAGGCGCCCACCAGGTTCAGGACGGCTGCCAGGGCAACCGCGGTTTTCGGTTTGATGGCACCCGTTGCGATGGGCGTTGCCATGGCGTTCGCGGTGTCGTGGAAGCCGTTCGTGAAGTCGAAAAATAGTGCCAGTGCGATGACCAGCGCCACCATGAAGGTGATATCCACCTGTTGCCCAATCTGCAGAGTCGACGTTCAGCAGTTTCTCTTACCAGGCTGCCTTGCACAGCATAGTTCACCAGCTGTTTGCTTAGGAATGACTTGCGGTACTGGCACAACCGGCGGGAAACCTTATCGATCGTACGCGTCCCGGGCATGAGGTCAAAACACGGACCGGGACAGGAAAGAGCGGAGCAGGTCCAGTTCCGCGGGTGTGATTCCCTGCCGCGGATGCGGTGACACCGTGACGATGCGCCTGCCCAGGAAGCGTGCCCATGACTGCGCCTCAGCCTCGAAGCCCAGCTGGTCGTCCACCCATGCGACGGCGTCGGGTCCGGTCTTCTCGACGTCCTCCTGGATGGCCCGAAGCTTCCACCAGCCGGTCCCGCCCGCTGCCCCGTCCCCGGCAAGATAAGGCCAGCTGCTGCCGTTAAGTCCGACGGCGGGGCAAAGGTATTGGGGCGCCAGCTCCTCCCAGCTGGTAAGCCAGACACAACGCAGCCCGGGCGTCAGGGCAAGGGCGTTGAGCCCGGCCACGAGTTCGGCGGCGAATGTGACGGGCAGCAGTCCGGCGTCGGCGTGCTGCCAGGCGGACCCCCAGCCGGTGGTTCCATCCGGGCCGAATGGACAAACGACGCCGTCGACATCCAGGTAAAGCATTCGCCCCACGCTGCACCTAAAAGGACTTCAGCCCTGGTGGAACTGGGGCGGCCTGGAGCCGGCATCCAGTTGCGGGGCAATTTTTTCCTCAAGGGCCGCAAGGGTGACGTCCGGCAGGACGATGAGCCCGTCCAGTTCGCGGCGTGCCCGTTTGTACGCTGCCTGCCGTTCGGCCGGGGTGGCCGCGTGGTTCTCCGCGATCATCAGCAGTTTCCGTGCCGTGGCCAGCCGTTCACGTTCGGGTCCGCTGAACTTGCTGTCCCTGACCCGCCTGGCTTCACGTTCGGCCACGTCCAGGGCCACCGCGAAGTTGTTCACTGCCTGCCGGTAGGCGTCAAGGCCGGACAGTGATGTGAGGTGTTCGGCGGAAGGGGGCCGCTGGCCGTCGGCTTCCCGCTTGGCGCGCAGGAAGGCCACCGTGAGCGGTTCCCGCACGTCCGTCATCATGGGAAAATCGATGAGCTTGCCCACGTCGAGCTCATATTCAAGCCATCGCCGGTTCGTGGCGTCGTGGGTGTCCATCAGCAACTGCACCTCGGCCACGGACGCCCTTTCGGCTTCACGTGCCTGGTTCCGGAGGTTGTACAGTTCAGCCCTGCGCCGGTACCGGCGCCCGGCGCCGCGCCGCCAGCCGCCCGCCCAGCGGCCGGCCAGCGCCATCAGTGGAAACACCATCCACCATTTGTCGGACAGGAACTCCATGAGGAACCTCACGCATTAATCCTCCCAGCCCGGAGGCCCGGCCTCAAGGCAAAGCACAGATCCAGGCGGGCGGCCGGGAGGCACTCACCGGACTCGCCGTCAAAGCCCCCTCCGCTTACTGTGCCGGTTACTGTGCCGGCGCGGGCTGGGCTGCGTTGACGTTGACCAGCCAGGCGACTCCGTACCGGTCGGTGCACATGCCAAAGACATCACCCCACGGCGACTGTTCCATGGGAACAGTCACCGCTCCCCCATCAGCGCTCAACTTCTGGTAGTAGCCGCGCAGCTCCACCTCGTCGTCGCCGCTGACGGAGATGGAAATGGCGGAACCCGGGCGGTACTCCATAGTGTTGGGGGTGTCAGCGCCCATGATCACCAGGCCCTGGGTGGTGGTCAGCATGCCGTGCATGATCTTTTCCGCTTCCGCCGGATCCTCGCTGGCCTGGAAGTCACCAAAAGTACTGAGTGTCAGCTCGCCGCCGAACACCGACTGGTAGAAGTTCATCGCCTCACGGGCATTGTCCCTGAAACTGATGTAGGGGTTGAGGATTGTTGGCATCGGGAGCTCTCCTTCACAGGGGCCGGAACTGCGCCGGCCGGAACGTGGGCAGACAACATCCTGCCCCATCCTGCGGCAACCCGGTAGGGGAAGCCTCCCCTGTTCACCCCGTATTTCAAGACGCCCGCCCGCGGCATATGGTGCGGCGGGTCGCGCGGGAACGTAGGCTCGGGGACATGGCCAGATTCTTTGACGTTCATCCCCAGGACCCCCAGCCGCGCGCCATCTCGCAGGCGGTGAACATCATCCGGGACGGCGGCCTGATCGCCTACCCAACGGATTCCTGCTACGCGCTGGGGGCGCAGATGGGCAACCGGGAGGCCCTGGACAGAATCAGGAGCATCCGGCACCTGGACGACAAGCACCACTTCACCCTGGTCTGCCGGGATTTCGCGCAGCTGGGCCAGTTCGTGAACATCGGCAATGATGTCTTCCGCAGCATCAAGGCCGTCACCCCGGGCAGCTACACCTTCATCCTGCCCGCCACCAGGGAGGTCCCCAAGCGCCTGCTCCACCCCAAAAAGAAGACTGTCGGGGTGCGGATCCCGGACAACCGCGTTGTCCAGGCGCTGCTGGCCGAACTGGGCGAGCCGCTGCTGTCCAGCACGCTGCTGCTGCCGGATGAGGAAGAGCCGCTGACCGTTGGCTGGGAGATCAAGGAGCGGCTGGACCACCAGGTGGACGCCGTGATCGACGCCGGGGACTGCGGCGCCGAGCCCACCACCGTGGTCGATTTCTCCAGCGGGGTGGCCGAGGTTGTCCGGCGCGGCATGGGCGATCCATCCCGGTTCGAGTAACCCTGCTTCGAGCAAACCCGGGCCGCACCTGCGGTCCCGGGGCACTTTGGCGGCGCCGCCGTCGTAATTTCCGACGACGCCGGGCGTGTCCGCGCCAAAGTGCCCCTTCTTGGGAGCGCAATGGTGGGTCCTGGCTGGCTCAGCGTTGTTGGGGTCAGTCCTGCTTGCGGGCGCGGCTGGGCTGGACCCGGGGCGGCTCGCCCGGCATCTTGGGGTAGTCCGGCGGGAAGGGCATCTCCCCCAGGCCGGCTTTGCAGTCCCGGTCCCACCACTCCAGCAGGGTGTCGATGGTGCCCGGGTGGGCGCTGAAATCCGCCCAGGGATCCCCCACCGTCTTCAACCGGTCGGGAACCGTCAGGATGGTGAAGTTCTTGGGATCCGCGTTCTCCAGCTCCGCCCAGGTGACGGGGCAGGATACGGGAGCGTGGGGCAGGGCGCGGGGGCTGTAGGCGCCGGCGATGGTGCGGTCGCGGTTGGCCTGGTTGAAGTCCAGGAACACCCGCCGGCCGCGTTCTTCCTTCCACCAGGCCGTGGTCACCTTGTCCGGGATGCGGCGCTCCACTTCCCGGGCCGCCGCAATGACGGCATGCCGCACGTCCAGGAACTCGTGGGTTGCTTCGATGGGTGCGTAGACATGCAGTCCGCGGTTTCCGGAGGTCTTGATGAAGCAGGTCAGGCCCGCCTCGGCCAGGACGTCCTTGAGCACCAGCGCGGCGGGGACGGCGTCGTCGAAGTCGGTTCCCGGCTGCGGGTCAAGATCGATGCGCAACTGGTCCGGGTTGTCAGTGTTTTCCGCCCGGGACGGCCAGGGGTGGAACACCACCGTGTTCATCTGCGCGGCCCAAACGGCTGCCGCGGGCTCGTCGAAGACAAGTTGCGGGTGGGACCGTGCGCTGGGGTACACCACTTTGACGGAGCGGATGAAATCCGGTGTGCCCTTGGGTGGATTCTTGGAGAAGAATTGCTCGCCGTCGATGGTGCCGGAGAACCGCTGCAGCGCCACGGGCCGGTCGCCGTTGGCGGCGATGAACGCCTCCCCCACGTCGCAGATGTAGTTGACCAGGTCCAGCTTGGTAAGGCCCAGATCCGGCCAGAGGACGCGGCTGGGACTGGAGATGCGCATCTCGCGCGGCCCGTTGGGACCCTGCACGGTGATGGTGGTCTGTTCACTCGCCATGGGGACAACGTACACCCCGCCATGGGCAGGAACCGGAACATCATGCATGGCTCGGGCGGATCGGGCAGCACTCCGGCATGATGGATCCATGCCCGCAGCCGATCAACAGCTCACCGTTACGGTTAGTGACACCACGTTTTCTGCAGCCTATCTCCGCCCCGCAGATCCCACCGCCACTGTGGTGGTGGCACACGGTGCGGGTGCAGGGATGGACCACCCGTTCCTCCGTGGATTCACCGACGCCCTGAACGGCCTGGGCCTGGCCACCCTCCGCTTCAACTTCCCGTACCGTGAGGCAGGGCGGAAGTTCCCTGACCGCCCGCCTGCCGCCATCGCCGCCTGGCGGGCCGCCATGGATACTGCCCGCGCCCGGGCGGATGCCAACGGTGACAGCGGCCCGGTCTGGGCGGCGGGCAAGTCGTTCGGCGGCAGGATGGCCTCCATGGCTGTCGCCGAGGGGATGGAGGCCTCCGGCCTGGTGTATCTGGGCTACCCCCTGCATGCCCCCGGAAAGCCGGAGAAACTGCGTGATGAGCACCTGTACGGGATGACCACACCGATGCTGTTCCTGCAGGGAACCCGCGACAATTTTGCAACGCCCGGCATCCTGGCGGACGTCGTGGCCCGGATCGGGTCCAACGCCGTGCTGCAGTGGGTGGAGGGCGGGGACCACTCGTTCGCGGTGGCGGGGAAGAAGCGGGCCACCGATGAGGTGGGTGCGTCCCTGGCAGCCGCCGTAGCAGCCTTCATCGCAGCGCAGGGATCAGGCGGCTAGGCAGCGTCCTCGTGCCACCAGCCTTCCCAGGCGGCCGAGGTGAGCTTGCCTTCGGGAAATGAGCCCGTGTCGCTGTTGCGGAAAGCACCGGCGTCGCTGCGGCGGCCGTCCAGCAGGAGGTTGAGGCTGTTCAAGAGAAACATGGCGTGCGTCCTTCCGTAGGTGGTTGCGGACTGCGTCGTCCGCGTTGGACTGAGCCTAGGCCAGCGATGTTTCAGCACGTCGACAGGAGGTTTCGGCCGTGTATCGGACTTTTCACGCTCGGTTCCAGGCGCGGGAAGGACGCCTACCTGCGCTGCTTGGTGTGTGCGGTGGCGGGGGCCGACCAAGGGTCCTCCGGCCACGGATGCTTGGGATAGCGGCCCCGCATCTCCGCGCGCACCTGCAGGTACGGGCCGGACCAGAACGAGGTCAGGTCATCTGTCACGGCGAGGGGCCGGCGCGCCGGGGACAGCAGGTGGAGCAGGACCGGAACACGGCCGCCCACCAGTCTTGGGGACTCAGCCAGCCCGAAGCACTCCTGCAGTTTCACCGCCACCACGGGCGCTGCGGGGTCGTCTCCTGGTTCCGGATAGTCGATCCTGACCCGGGACCCGCTGGGGACCTCAAGGTTCTCCGGCGCAAGCTCGTCCAGCCGCGCAGCCTCGGGCCAGGGCAGCAGCCGGTGCAAAGGGTGCGACAGGTCAACCGAGGTGACCGGTTTCCCGGCGGCAAGGTCCCCCAGTTCGGGTCCCAGCCACTCTTCGATCCGGTCCAGCAGTGACCCGTCCGACACATCAGGCCAAGGCGCTCCCAACTCCCGGTGCAGGAACGCGAGGCGGCGCCGGAAGGACGCCGCCGCCGTCGACCATGACAGGGCTGCAAGCCCGCCGGACTGCAGCGCGGCCGCCACCGCCCTCCTGCCCTGTTCAGCGGTGGCGCGCACCGGTGTTGTGGAGAGCACGATCGATCCCAGCCGCCTGGTCCTGCGTGCGCTGAGGCGGCCCCCGGTGAATTCCGCTTCCACGGTGTCGGCCAGCAAATGTGACGCCGCTGTCTCTGCAACGCCGAGGGAAAGGGGGGCAGCGGCACGGATGACGGCGCCGGTGCCGGCCGCGTCCCTGCCTTCGGCGCGGGTCACGTCGGCAACGGCGATCCACTCGTGGCCTGACAGGGTGCTGCCGGCCGGCAGGCCTGCCCTGGTGCCGGAGGTCAGCAGGTATTGGCCAGCGCCGTCGCTGCCGGGCACCCGGCGGGCCACGCGGTCAGGAAAGGCGAGCGCGACGACGGCCCCAACAGCTTCGCCTCCAGCGGCGGGAATGGCGGGAACCACCGCCGCGCCGTCCTGTTGCCGCCGTGCCAGTGCGGCCAGCCGTCTGGACTCCTCCGCCCACCGCCTTCCGGCCGGGCCTGTGTCGGTACGGAGCTGGGCCAGCAGGCGGGGCAGGTCCGCTCCGGGCGCGCGGTGGTCCCCGGAGAGTGCGGCCACCACGTCGGCAGCAAACTGGTGGCCGGTGGAGCTGCCGCCGTCGAGCAAAGCCCGCGCAAGCCGTGGATCGGCGGGGACGCGGGCGAGGGCCAGGCCGGCTGCCGTCACCAAGCCTTCATCGGAGACGGCGCCCAGCTCCCGGAGCACCTCGACGGCGTCGTCCATGGCCTGCCGGGGCGGCGGGTCCGGTAAAACGATCCCCTTTCCACCGGGCGCGCCCCAACAGGCAAGGACCAGGGCAGCGCCGGTCAGGTCCGCCACGTTGATTTCCGGCGTCACGTGGGCGGAAGCCGCACCGTAGGCCTGCTGGGAGTAGCAGCGGACCACTGTCCCCGGGCCCTGCCGTGCTGCGCGCCCTGCCCGTTGGTCCGCGGAGGCCCTTGAACAGGAGACGGTAACCAGGCCGCTCATGCCCCGGCCCGCGTCCCGCCGCGGTTCCCGGGCCAAACCGGAGTCAATGACCAACCGGACACCGGGCACAGTGAGGGACGACTCGGCAAGATCCGTGGAGACGATGATCCGCGGGAGATCCCCGGGACCGCGCCCCGACACTGCCCTGTCCTGCTCCGCCGGGCCCACCTGGCCGTGAAGCTCCAGCACGTCCACCCGGCTGCCCAGCCTGCTGCGCAGGGAGGCTGCAACCTGCGAAACCTCCCTGGCACCCGGCAGGAACACGAGTGCGTCCACGGACCTGTCAGCGGCAACAGCATGGACATGGGCATCCGCGGCGCTCGCGGCGACGTGGTCCAGGAAGGCGCGCGCCACACCCCTCGCATCCAGCCGCGGGGCGGGCGCGGGGAGCCACTGCACTTCCAGTGGATGGTTCACGGAAGGGCAGTCGACGACGGGTGCCGGCCCGCCGCCGTCGGCATCGCCCAGCAGGGCGGCGAACCGGGGTGCGTCCAGGGTTGCGGACATGGCGACGACGGCGAGGTCCCCCCGCAGCGCACGGACCTCCGCGATCATGCCGAGCAGGAGGTCCGTTTCCAGGCCGCGCTCGTGCACCTCATCCAGGACGACGGCGGCAGTGCCTTCCAGCCCGGGGTCAGCCAGCAGGCGGCGCAACAGGATACCCGGGGTGACAAATTCGATCAGGGTGTCCGGGCCGGCCTGTCGTTCCCCCCGAACCGTATAGCCCACGCGCCCGGCCGGCCGGCTGCCATCGAGTGCGGAGAGACGCCGCGCGGCGGCCCGGGCCGCAACCCGCCGCGGCTGGGTGACCACCACCCGGCCCCGCCGGCCGTAAAGGTTTGCCAGCAGCGGCGGCACGAGCGTGGTTTTGCCCGTCCCCGGCGGTGCCTGCACCACGGCGGCGCCGGGTGCACCAGCGCTTTCCAGCGCATTCCGCAGTATGGAAAGGGATCCTTCGAAGGCAAGTCCGGCACCGATGGCGCCAAGGTCGAAGGCGCCGGCTCCGGGGCGGACGTCGGGAGAAACCATCCGTCCATTCTGCCCTGACCAAGAGGCTGTTCATTGCTGTGGTCAGGGCTTGCCCGGACCTTTGCCCTTGCCTTTGGCTTCCTTCGCGGCCTCCGACCGCTCCTGGGCGGGAGCTTCCGGCGCGGTCTCTTCGGGCGCGGGGGCAGCCGGCGCCGGCGCGACGGCGGGGACGGCCGGTTCGACGGGAGCGGGCTGGTCCTGCCCGGTGCCGGCGAGGGCAGGGGCGGGCGCGACGGCGTCCGCCACTGTGTCAGGGGGTGCCGCCGCGGAGGCTGCCGCTACCTGTGTGGCGAGATCAGTCCGGACGGCCGACAGCGCGTTCTCGATGCTGCGGTACCGCGACGCGGAGAGCCGTCCATTGGCTGCCGCATCCCCCAGGTCTTTCTCCAGGGCATGCAGGGCGGCCAGCGCCCCGTCCATCCTGTTCTCGGCTGCGGCCTGGCTGATGCTCAGCACCCGGATTTGGAAACCCCGCAGGACGTTTTCGTCGGCATCGCCCGAACGGATGCCGGCCGCGCCGGCAACCAGGGCGGCCGCAACAACGGCGCAGCATAGGACGATCAGCGCGCGGGCTCCGCGACGGCCCTGCGGTACGGACTGCGCCGGTCCGGCCATAGCAGGCCGCACCGGCTCCATGCGTGGCCGCACCTTAAGCGGCATGCCGGCCCCGAAGCGGGGCAGCGGAGGCGGTCCGGACAGGGAGGACAGTCACGGGGGCGTACCCAGCTTCCGGGGGCGCCACGGGAGCGGTCCGCGCTGGCGAGGCGGGCCGTGCCAGGAGAAGCCGGAGGCCGGTGCGCAGGACGGTGGCGATCAGCAGGCCGATGCCCACTCCGAGGAGCACGTGTCCGGCGAGATAGTGCTGTGCGGCTCCGGCGCCCCGGTCGGCGGCCACCGCCGCTCCCCCAACGGTCAACATCAGTGACAGGGCCGTCCCGAAAATTGCGCCCATAGCTCCTGCTCCAATCCCATTTAATCAGCAAGCTTACTAGTAATGCTCAGCAAGCTTACTACTTGATGGGCCCATGGCAAGCGTTCGACGAATTCAGCAAGTGCAGCGCACTGCGCCTTTCGAAGAGTCTGGACACTGATAATAAGTAGTCTTAGCATTTTTTCATCGGCAGCTCTCCGGAGCCATCCGCCTCACGAATGACACCAGAAGGGCCATCCGATCCGGCCGCAGATACGGCACACCAGCAGGAATGAAGGAGACGAACATGGCAAAGGCGCGCGAAATCATGACTGGCGGCGTGGAGTGCGTCGGTGAAAACGAGAGCCTGGAAGCAGCTGCCCGCAAAATGAAGGAACTTGACGTTGGTTCCCTCCCCATTTGCGGCGAGGACGACCGGCTCAAGGGGATGCTGACGGACCGTGACATCGTGGTGAAGTGCCTGGCCGAAGGCGGCGACCCGCGCAGTGCCAAGGCGGGCGACCTGGCTGAAGGCAAGCCGGTCACCATTGGAGCCGACGACTCAATTGAGGAAGCGATCCGCACCATGCAGGACCACCAGGTGCGCAGGCTTCCCGTGATTGACGGGCACAAGCTGGTTGGCGTGATCAGCCAGGCCGACATTGCCCGGAACTACCCCGAGGACCGGGTGGGCGAACTCGTGGCATTCATCTCCTACTGAGTCCTCCGCCTGGATACATTCTGAAGCCGGTCATGCCCGCTGCATGGGAAATGACCGGCTTCTCCTGTCCCGGCTCAGCCCGCCGCTTCGAGCAGGCGTTCCAGCGGGGTGAGACCGGCGTACCGGCCTTTGAAGAACACCAGCGGCTCGGCGTCATTCCGGGCATCGAGGTGCCGTACCGCTGCCACCACGATGGTGTGGTCGCCGCCGTCGTACTCTTCATGGAGCTCGCAGTCGATCCAGGCGAGGGCGTCATCCAGCACGGGGTTTCCCAGCGGCGAGGATGCATGGCTGACGCCGGCGAATTTATCCGTCCCCGAGCGGGCGAACTGCCCCGCCAGATGCTGGTGTTCCGCAGGGAGGATGTTCACGGTGAACGAGCCTGCCCTTCGCAGCGCGGGCCAGGTGGTTGACGTCCGGGCCGGGCTGAACGTGACCAGCGCCGGCTCCAGCGACAGGGACGCGAAGGACTGGCAGGTGAAGCCGGCGGGCCCGCCCGGGGTGGTCCCGGTGATGACGGTCAGGCCGCTGGCAAATGTTCCAAAAATATCCCGAAGCCGGCGCGGGGCAAGATCTGAACTGACTGACATGGAAAATGGCCTCTCATCTGGATCGTTACCTCACCAAACCATCAGCGATTCAGCTCATTCAAGCCGCCTGAAACGCGCCGACCCGGGGCGCAACGAATTGTCATGTCCGTACTTTCGGCGTCATCGGCGCCTCGCTGCCGGCGCCGGAACACCGTCCTTTATCGCAACAGAATGAGGTGCCTGGTGATCAGGACGACGCCGCAGGCTGCTGCTGCAGGTCCAGGGCGGCGAGCAGGCGGCGGACCGAGCCGCCCAGGTTCCAGTCGGCAGCCAGTTGCTCCAGCTCTGCGCGCCGGTCACCTGTGACGGGCTGCAGGCGGGCGCCCGCCTCCTCAAGGGTGGGCAGCTCCAGGTTACGCACCAGCCGGACGACGGCGGGGGCTGCTTCCAGGTAGGCAGCGGCGGCTGAGAGTTTGGCCCGGACAGGCGCGGACACGCCCGCGCCCGGCTCCTCCGCGGCCGCCAGCAGGCGTTCGAGAGTCCCGTATTTCAGCAGCAGGGACGCGGCCGTCTTCTCGCCGATCCCGGCCACGCCGGGCAAGCCGTCTGAGGCGTCCCCCCGGAGGGTGGCATAGTCCGCGTACTGCTGGGGCAGGACCTTGTATTTGGTTACCACGGTTTCTTCCGTGATGACTTCGAGGTTCTTCATGCCGCGGGCGGTGTAGATCACCCGGACCGCCCGTTCGTCGTCGCATACCTGGAACAGGTCGCGGTCGCCCGTGACCACGTCCACCGGGAAGCCGGCATGGCTGGCGTAGGTGCCCACTACGTCGTCGGCCTCGTGGTGTGCCGCGCCCACAATGGCGATGCCGGCCAACTCCAGTACGCGGCGGATCATGGGCAGCTGCGCCTGGAGGCCCTCGGGCACCACTTCGACGTCGGCCCCGCCCGGAACTGCTTCGGCCACCCGGTGGGCCTTGTAGGTGGGGAGCAGGTCCACCCGCCATTGCGGCCGCCAGTCATCGTCCCAGCAGGCCACCAAGTGGGTGGCGTGGTAGTCGGTGCTGAGCCGGGCGATCATGTCCAGCAGGCCGCGAACGGCATTCACCGGCGTTCCGTCGGGGCGCCGGATGGTGTCCGGCAGGCCATAGAAGGCACGGAAGTACAGGGAGGCAGTGTCGAGCAGCATGAGGCGCTGGGGCATACCTTGATCCTGACATGGAAATGGCCGGCGGGGCAGCAGCCGGACCCGGCGCCGTGGCAGCTGGAAGGACCGCATGGTGAATTTCATGCCCAGCAGGCCACGGCCGGGCTCTTCCAAGGTCATGCAGACTGCCCCTGGCACAGCCCCTTGATCGGGTTGCTGACCGACCACGATCGACGGCCGTGTTGTCGTTGACCCTCCGAATCCAATACGTAACGATGACGGGATGACATCCAGTATCGAAGGCAGGGAATTCGGGCATGGCGCGCCGGAAACCATCAACGACAACGGCGCGTGGTGCTGGTTCCAGGACGAGCGGGCCCTGGTGGACCCCGTCAACAACACCCTGCTGGTGGGTTCGGTAGCCGCTCCGGAGGGCCCGGACGGCGAGCGCCGGGGCGGCAACATCGAAGTCGCCGTCCTGGACCTGGCTTCCGGGACCAGCACGGTCCACGTCCTGCACCAGAGGCTGGAGCCTGACGACCATGACGCCCCGGCGCTGCTGGTCAGGCCGGACGGCCGGTACCTTGCCATGTACGCCAGGCACAAAACAGACAACTACTCCCGCTGGCGGATCTCCGTCCGTCCCCACGATGCCTCCGAATGGGGCCCCGAGCAGCGCTTCGACTGGACGGAACTGGCCGCAGGACGCGGCGCCACCTACTCCAACCTGCACCGGCTGGACGCGGAGTCGCGGGTGTACAACTTTGTCCGCGCCATCAACGACGACCCCACCCTGATGGTGTCCGGGGACGACGGCAGCAGCTGGACTTTCGGCGGCAAGCTCTTCACCCGGCCCAAAGTGGGCTATGTGAACGGCTACACCCGCTACTACGGCAACGGCACGGACCGCATTGACCTCATCACCACCGACCACCACCCGCGTGACTTCAACAACAGGATTTATCACGGCTACATCAGGGACGATGCGCTGCACGACACCCAAGGGCGGGTGGTGGGAAAGCCGCTGATCGGCTCACCCGGCGTCGACCAGGCCTCCCTGACCACCGTCTTCGAGGCCGGTACCGAACTGGACGGGGACGTCCTCACCCACGGCTGGACGGTTGACCTGCGGGGCCGGGACGGGCACCTCGCCGCCATCATCAGTTGCCGGGCGAACGACGCCAACGGCGCCCTTGAACGTGAGCAGATGCTCGACGTCGATGATCACCGCCTGCTGTACGCGCGCTTCGACGGAACGCGCTGGCGGCTGCACCGTTTAGCCGTCGCGGGCCCCGGCCTGCTGCCCCACGAGCAGGACTACACCGGGCTCGGGGCGGTGGACCCCTACGATTTGGACCGGGTGTACATTTCCACTCCGGTGGATCCCCGGACCGGCCGCTCCACGGCACACTACGAGATTTACCGCGGAAGGACCGTTGACGAAGGCGGGTCGTGGGAGTGGGAGGCAATAACCGGGAACTCCCACGTGGACAACCTCCGCCCCATCGTTGCGCCGGGGAATCCTTCCGTCCACGCCGTCTGCTGGTTCCGGGGCACCATGCGCTCGTCCCAGGCGTATGAAACGGAAGTGGTGGTGCTGCGCTGACCCACGGGCCGGAATACTGCCGATCCGGGCAGTCACCACGGGGTGTCAGGGCTGGCCGCTGAGCGGCGGACGGTCTATCACGCGGGGGATGTACTCGAGCAGCTGGAGGCGTCCGTCGAAGATCCTGCTGTCCACCAGGTCCAGGGCGACGTCAGGGTAGCCGTCGTAGATCCGTTCGCGTCCCGTGCGCCCGGTGATCAGGGGGAAGACCACCAGGCGGAACCGGTCCACGAGGTTTGCTGCCATCAGGGAACGGCAGAGGCTGAGGCTGCCGAGGGTACTCAAGGGCCCGGGATGGGTCTGTTTCATCCGCCTCACGGCCTGGACCGCGTCCCCGGCCACCAGTTCGGAGTTTGGCCACCGGAGGGGTGCTTTCAGGGTGGAGGAGAACACCATCTTGGGAACGGCGGCAAGGCCCGTCAGGGTTGAGCTTTCGTCCTGCGAATATCCGGTTCCTCCGGCTGCAGCATCCTCCGACATCCCTGACATGAGGCGGTAGGTGTTCGCCCCCAGCAGGAACGTATAGTCCTTTCCGGCCTCCTGCTGGAGCCAGGCCAGGTATTCCGGACCCTCCAGGCCCCACCAGCCCGGCCACCCATCACCGGACGCGAAGCCGTCCAGGGTGATGATCAGATCCACCATCAGCTGGCTCATGGCGCCATGCTATTCCCGGCCCGGAAACCCGGCAAGGGACCGGTCAGAACCAGTCGCCGTCGGCGTAGGCGCTGCGGACATGGGCCCGCAGGTACTCCCCCACCACGGCTGCGCCCAGGTCGCCCACCTCCGGCGCCACCACCCGGCCGTCCACGCGCCGCGCCATCCGCTGGATGAACCGCTCCAGGCCGGGGTCGGTGCCCAGGCGGAAGAATGTGGTCTGGACACCGGAGCGGCCCAGGCGGTCCAGTTCGGCAACGGTGGCACGGATGGTCTCCGCATCCGGCGGCCAGTTGAACCAGGAGTCCCCGTCCGGCAGCAGGTGCGCGGTGGGCTCGCCATCGGTGACTACCAGCAGGACGGGCTGCATGGATGGGTGGCTTCGGAAGAAGCGTCCCGCCAGCAGCAAGCCGTGGTGCAGGTTGGTGCCCTGCTCGCGGAGCGCCGGGAGGGCAGTAAGTTCGGCGATGTCCATGGACTGCGCGTAACGGCCGAACGTGATCAGTTGCAGTCTGTCGCCGCGGAAGCGGGTGGAGACCAGGTGGTGCAGTGCGAGCGCGGTCCGCTTCATTGGAACCCACCGCCCTTCGGCAGCCATGGAGAAGGAGACGTCCACCAGCAGGGCAACCGCCGCCTGGGTCCGTGCCTCCGTCTCCGCCACTTCGATGTCGCCGACGGCGAGGCGCAGTCCGCGGCCCGGGTCACCGCCGTCGGCCATGATGCGCCGGATGGCGTTGGTCATGGTGCGGGTGACGTCCCAGGGCTCGCGGTCACCGAACTCCCACTGTCGGCTGGAGCCTGTCTGTTCCCCGGCGGCCCCCGCCATCCTGGTGTCCCGGTTTCCCTGCCGCCCGGAGAGCTGCCTTGCAGTGTCCCGGAGCAGCGATTTCCCCAGCCGCCGCATGGCCTGCGGAGACAGCCGCAGGTCGCCATCGGTGCCGCGCCGCAGGTAGCCGCCGTCCTGCATGGCCCGCTCGATTTCGGCGAGGGTGCGGGCGCTCACGGCGGCATTCTCGCCGAGCTGGCGTGCCAGGGCATCGAGGTCCAGGTCATCAAGCCGGGAGCCGTTGTAGGACTGCGACAGTTGCTCGGACAGTTCGTCGAGCTCTGCGATGTCCTGCAGCACACCGGTCCCGTCACCCAGCCCCAGGCCCTCCTGCCCCTCGAAGCGTTCCGATCCCGTCCAGTCTTCGCCGGGACGCAGAGCCTGCAGGGCGGCGTCCAGCTCGCTGAGCTGCGCCATCAGTTCCGGCGAGCCGAATGCCTGCGCAGACAACCGCATCAGCTCGTCACGCTGCTCAGGGGACATGGACTGCAGGAGCCGTTGGGCCGCCGCCGCTCGCTGGGCCAGGGCATCCACCAATTCCTCCACGGATTGCGGATTCTCCGGAAAGTATTGGCCGTGCCTGGCCATGAACTCCTGGAAATCGGCGTCCGTGTCTTCGCCCCGCCGGTGTTTGCCCAGCAGCTCATTGAGGTCCCGGAGCACGGCACTTACTGCTTCGCGGTCCTCGTCGGTGGCGCTCTCCAGCGCCTGCTTCATGCCGGCGAACCGCTGTTCAAGGACCTCCCGGCCCAGCAGGTCCTTGATCCGGTCGTACGCTTCCCTGGCCGCGCTTGACTGCCAGTCGTAGGACGCAAGCTCATTGACGGCGGCCGCCGTGGAGGGCGGCAGGTTCTGCAGCTGCATCTCCCGGAAGGCACGGTCGGTGTCATTCATCATGGCGTCCCGGGCCAGCTGCTTGCGTTCCTCCAGCACGGCGGTGTCCAGGAGTTTCTTCACTTCATCCAGGGTGCCGTCCAGCCGGTGGCGGCTGAGCAGGTCGCGCCGCCGCTCCTGGACGCGCCGGGCGAGGTCGTCCAGCCCGTCGCGGTTCTGCCCGCCGCGCCGCAGGAACTCCTGGAGGGCATGGCGCGGCGAGTAGCCTGCCATCACGTCTTCGGCGACGGCGTCGAGCGCCTCGGCCAGGTCAACCGGCGGGGCGAGCGGGTCCGGGCCGCCGGTGTACCGGCCGTACCTGGCGGACCGCTTGTGGATGGCCATGGTGCCTCCTGTGCCTAGCCGTAGATGGTTTCCTCGTCGTCGGATTCCTTGGAGATCCGCCGGCCGAGGTACAGGCCTTCCAGCGCCAGTTCGACGGCGGCTGCGAGCTGTCCGTCATTTGTGGCGCCCAGGCGCCGGCCGATTTCGTCGTAGAGGCCCGAGCCGTTCAGGGACGGGAGGTTGCCCAGGAACTCCTGCGCGGTCACCTGTTCCCCGGTGGTGACGGTCCGGTGCCCGTCGAGGGCGGCCACGAGGGGACCCATGTCCAGGCCCTGGAAGTGCGCCCTGACAGCTTCGGCGGTGGCGGTGCGCAGGAGGTGGTCGAGGACCCCCTGTTCGCGTCCTTCCTCGCCCGATTCGAACTCGATTTTGCCTGTCAGGACTTCCACGGCCGGTTCGAGGTCGATAATCCGTGCCACCGCCTGGTCCTCGCCCCGCAGGCTTGCCCGGCGCAGTGCGGCGGCGGCCACGGTCTCAGCCCCGGCGATGGCGAACCGGGCGGAAACGCCGGAAGTCTGGTTAATGGCCGGGGACTGCCGCAACGCGCGGGTGTAGCGGGCCAGGATCTCCAGGATGAAGGGCGGGACGTCCGCCACCAGCCGGCCCTCCTGCAGGATGACGGAGACCTCGTCCTCCAGTTCAATCGGGTAGTGGGTCCGGATCTCCGCACCAAAGCGGTCTTTCAGCGGTGTGATGATGCGGCCGCGGTTGGTGTAGTCCTCGGGGTTGGCGGACGCGACAACCAGCACGTCAAGCGGCAGCCGCAGCACGTAGCCGCGGATCTGGATGTCCCGTTCCTCCATGACGTTGAGCATCGCCACCTGGATGCGCTCGGCAAGATCCGGCAGCTCGTTGATGGCGATGATGCCGCGGTTGGAGCGGGGAATGAGCCCGTAGTGGATGGTCTCGGGGTCCCCCAGGCGGCGGCCCTCGGCCACCCGCATCGGATCCACGTCCCCCACCAGGTCGGCCACCGACGTATCCGGCGTGGCCAGCTTTTCCACGTACCGCTCCGACCGGTGCCGCCAGGCAACCCGCAGCCGGTCGCCCTCGGTCAGGACCCGGGCACGGGACTGTTCGGTAATCGGTTCGAAGGGGTGCTCGTTCAGCTCAGAGCCCTCGATGACCGGAGACCACTCATCCAGCAGCCCGGCCAAGGTTCGCAGCAGGCGGGTCTTGCCCTGTCCCCGCTCACCGAGCAGGACGATGTCGTGCCCAGCGATGAGGGCCCGCTCGAGCTGTGGAATCACCGTCCGGCTGAAGCCGAACAAACCGGGCCAAGGGTCCTGCCCCGCGGCCAGGGCGGCGAGGAGATTGTCGCGGATCTCGTGGCGCAGGTCCTTGTGGACATACCCTGCGGCACGCAGTTCACCAACGGTAAAAATATCGGGGCGATCAGTCACCCCTCTACGGTAAGCCCCGCCCTGCAGCTAATCGAGAGTTTCCTCCAGATTCCTCTGTTCGGCCATTGTCCGGCATAGGCTGGTTGCTAATGACTGCAGCTTCGACGTCGGAACCCTGAGCGGACGGAGGCGGGCGTGACAGTTAACGGCTTGGCATGGAGTGGATGGCCACGGAACGCGGCCGCGCGGGGCATCCGGTGTCCGGGCGGGAGCTGACCCTCCTTAATGAGGGCGGCGTCGAGCTGTTGGGCCGGATCATGAGCGGCAGCAACGCCACGTTCCTGGTGGATGTTACCTCCGCGGACGATTCCGCTTGGGCGGTCTACAAGCCGGAAGCCGGGGAACGCCCACTCGCTGATTTCGACGCCGGCCTGTACCGCCGGGAGCGCGCCGCCTACCTGCTCAGCGAAGGATTGGGGTGGGGAATGGTACCGCCTACGGTGGTCCGCACAGACGCGCCGCTTGGGGTGGGATCGCTGCAGTGGTTCATCGAGGGGGACCTCCAGGAGCATTACTTCACGCTGTACGCGGACTCCCCCGGGACCCACGCCGAACTCGCCCGCATCGCACTGTTCGACTACGTGGCGAACAATACGGACCGGAAAAGCGGGCATGTGCTGCGTGGCACTGACGCCCGCATCTGGGGCATCGACCACGGACTGTGCTTTTCCGCCGCGTTCAAACTGCGCACCGTGATCTGGGACTTCGCGGGTGACCCCATTCCGGACAACCTGCTCGAGGACATCAGTCCGCTGGCCACCACGGTGCCCGCCGATGTAGGTGCACTGCTCGACCATGCCGAAGTGGCAGCACTCCAGCGCCGCGTCCAGCGGGTGCTTCAGGACAAAGTACTTCCGGTTGACCACACCGGCATGCGCTACCCCTGGCCCTTGGTGTGAATCATTTTGGTCCAAGCAGCGTGCACCGGCACCCTCACTGGGCGTCCGGACGTCCTTGCGCTGCGGCTGCCGCAGGGGCCGCCTGTTCTAGGTGGGCGCCGATGTGCTCCAGCAGGTAGTGCTGTCCCAGCACGGTGGGGTGGTCACCGTCCGGGCCGATGAGATCGTCAAAATCATTGCTGATCCAGCCCTCGGCGATGGGGTCGACGAACTCACCGCCCGCCTGCCGGGCAGCGGCCCTGAGCTGGTCGCTGATGTCCACCAGGGCGGGATCGGGGATTTCAGAGTACGACGGCGGCCCCACCACAATGAGCTTCGCTGCCGGGGCCAGGGCCTCGGCACGGTCCATCGCCGCCAAGGCAGCGTCACCAATATCTGCGGGCGCACGGCCCAGGTCATTCTCCGACCCGAAAAAGACAACGATGCCAGTATCCGGGGTCACGAAGCTTTCAACCTCGGTGCCGAAAGTACCGTCAAGGTCACCGGTGCTGAGGTAACCGCTGCCGTTCTCGGCGGCATTAACCACCTCCAGGCCTGCGCCCAGCGGGTCTTTGCGCAATAACGCCGGCCACGCCTGCTGCGGCGACGTGCCGTGGCCGGTACTCAACGAGTCCCCCACAACCACAACGCGGACCGGAGGTGCCGCCGTGACCGGTGGCTGTGTCTGGGCCGTACTCCCTGACGTTACGGCCAGGACCAGGCCAACCGCACCCGCAGCCATTACCCGGCCGGGATGCCGGTGCACGGGATGGCCCTGCGGCAGCACGCCGTGATGCATCGGTCCACCTCCTGCCTGCAAATCGTCGCGGGCCGGCGGCGGCTGCGCGCCGCCTATCCGTCCTCTGTCCGTGTCCCATCGTAGGCAATGGTGGGAATACTGTAGGGCCAAGGTGACCAGGATCAAAGGATGCACAGCCACTGCACAGGAACTTTAGGGGCGTTAGGTACCCGGTGCGCGTGCGATCCGGCATCCGCTTTACGCGGTTGCCTGCGGGCTACGCTTAACCTGTGCGGCCGCAAACCATCGGGTGGGACCCCGCAACCAGCCTTTCCGAGCAGGCACCCGGCGTCTATTTCGCTGAAGGGCCGGCCTCCAACTGGATGGTGGTCCGGGACGGAAAGGGGTTCATCCTCATTGACAGCGGTTATCCCGGTGACCGCCGACACGTCCTTGCCTCACTCCGCTACCTGGGCCTGGAACCCGCGCACGCCATGGCCCTGCTGGTTACGCACGGCCACGTGGACCATACGGGCTCCGCGGCCTTCTTCTCCGAGTCCTTTGGAACCCCGGTCCTGTGCGCCCGCGGCGAGTTGGCACACGTCCAGGGGAAGGAAAAGCACCAGGTCACCCTGGGACAGGTCCTCATCCGGGCCTGGCGGCCGCGTGTGTTCCGCTGGATGGTGCACGCCATCAGGGCGGGCGCCTTGGCGTCAAGGCCCGCCACGCGCGCGGAGGCGTGGGACGCTGCCACACTCCGGGCCCTGCCCGGCCGGCCTGTGGCCATCTCCCTGCCGGGACATACGCCCGGCAATGCGGCAATCCTGCTTCCGGAAGCCGGCGCCATCGCCGTCGGTGATTCGTTTGTCAGCGGCCACCCGATCAGCCGCACCTCCGGTCCGCAGATGCTGCATTCCATGTATCACTCAGATCCGGACGCAGCGCATGCTGCCCTGCGGAACCTTGCCGGCGTCGACGCCGCCGTTGTCCTGCCGGGCCATGGGCCTGCCTTGCGCATCCCGCTGGCCCAGGCGGCAAGCAGTGTGACCGGCCAGCCGCGAACAGGTTCACGCGCATCCCGGCGAACCCGCCGCACCGGGCTCAAGGGTGCAGGCTAAAACTTTCCGTAGCGTGCCCGGGCCATGGAATACACGCCGTAACAAATAAGCCCTGCGGCAATGGCGCCCAGGAGAAACACTCCATACGGCTGCGCGCCGAGGGTCTTCAGCCCGCCATCCAGGCCGGAGGACTTGGACGGATCGGCGGTTGCGGCGGCCACGATAATCAGCACACCGACGACGGCGAGCACCACGCCCTTGGCGGCGTAGCCGATGGTTCCAATCCACTCCACGGCTGTGCGGGCATTGCCGGGGTCCTGCAGGTCTTTCATGAATTTCCGTGTGATGCCGCGATAGGCGTAATAGCCGCCGGCGCCGATGATCGCCAGCCCCACCGCGATCAAAAGCACCACCCCTGAGGGCGCTCCCATGAGCTTTGCCGTGAAATCGCTGGCGGACTGGCTGGAGTTCTTGCTGCCGCCGGAGGCAAAGACGGCAAAGGTGAAGGCCAGGACACCGAAGACAACAGCTTTGCCCACGGCACTGGCAGCCTTTTTCAGCTTCTTCTTGGAATCAGTCTCGGAGCGGGCCCCAAAAACGGCCTCGCTTAGCATCCACAGGGCAAGCGCAGCGCAGGCAACAGCTCCCACCCAGAGCAGGATCCCGCCGCCAGGTTTGGACGCCAGGGTTCCGATTGCTCCGGACTGGTCGGCTTCACCGCCCTGGCCCCTGTCCAGCTGCAATGCGATGACGCCGATCAGGATGTGGACCAGGCCGATGAAGACAAATCCGGCACGGGCCAGAACACGGACCGCAGGGCTGCGGCTCGCCGATGCGGCCTCGGATACTGCCCTGTTCGCTCCCTGCGACGCGTTGCCCATGGCCGGCCCTTCCACTTTATGCAGTTGATCTCTCGGTCCCCCAGGCGGGGTCTCGTGCCTGCCGGCCCCGCCGGATGATTCAGTGTAAATCCGTCCGCGCCGTCCCGACAGATCCCGCAAAGTTCGGGCCACGGACGGATCACCACTAGAGTCGAAGCGGTGCATGCCGAACAGAACGTTGACCAGCTGACCGCCCTGAACCCAGACATGTTGAGCCTGCCCGCAGAGTTGGCCGGCCAGGGCGAAGACGGCTTCGTCCGGGTGCGCGGTGCCCGTGAGAACAACCTGCGCAACGTCAGCGTCGACGTGCCGCGGGACGCGATTGTGGCGTTCACCGGAGTCTCGGGCTCGGGCAAGTCGTCGCTGGCCTTTGGCACCATCTACGCCGAGGCGCAGCGCCGCTTTTTCGAATCGGTGGCGCCCTATGCCCGCCGGCTGATCCAGCAGGGCCACAACCCCAAGGTGGAGCAGATCAGCGGTTTGCCGCCCGCCGTCGCACTCCAACAGCGGCGCGGCACCGCCACCTCAAGGTCCACCGTGGGGACCGTGACCACGCTCTCCAATTCGCTGCGCATGCTGTTCTCCCGCGCAGGCAGCTACCCGGACGGCGCTGCCCCACTGGATTCGGATGCCTTCTCCCCCAACACCGCGGCAGGCGCCTGCCCCGAATGCCACGGCCTGGGAACGGCCCACGCGGTCACCGAAGCATCACTGGTGCCGGACACGTCCCTCAGCATTCGTGACGGCGCGATCGCCGCCTGGCCCGGCGCCTGGCAAGGCAAGAACCTGCGCGACATCCTGACCCACCTGGGCTACGACGTCGACGTTCCCTGGCAGCAGTTGCCCCGCGAACAGCGGGACTGGATCCTTTTTACCGAGGACCAGCCCGTGGTGGAAGTGACGCCGCAGCGGGACCGCGTGGCCAAACCGTACAAGGGCCGGTTCTGGAGCGCCAGGAGCTACGTCATGCACACCCTCCTTGACTCCAAAAGCCCTGCCATGCGGGAGAAGGTGCTGCGCTTCATGGAGACGGGACCGTGCCCGCGGTGCGATGGTACCGGGCTTCGGCCCGAGGCCCTTGCGGTGACCTTCGCCGGGCAGACCATTGCCGGACTCAATGCCGTGCCCATGACAGAACTGGCGGAGATCATCCGCCCCACAACCCTGCTGGCCACGGCAGGCACCGCGTCGCGGAAGCAGTCCTCCGAATCCAATAAAGTGGCCGTGGCCATTACCCGCGACCTGCTGCACCGCATCAACGTCCTGCTTGACCTTGGCCTTGGGTACCTGGCGCTAGGCCGGGCCACGCCGACACTCTCGCCGGGCGAAATGCAGCGCCTCCGGATTGCCACCCAGCTCCGGTCCGGGCTGTTCGGCGTGATCTACGTGCTGGACGAACCGTCAGCCGGCCTGCACCCCGCGGATGCCGAACCCCTCCTTGCGGTCCTGGACCAGTTGAAGGCATCAGGAAATTCCGTGTTCGTGGTGGAGCACAACATGGACGTGGTCCGCCGCGCCGACTGGCTCGTGGATGTGGGTCCCCGCGCCGGCGAGGACGGCGGGCAGGTGCTGTACAGCGGGCCCGTCCAGGGCCTCGACGCTGTGCCAGGGTCAGTGACACGGCCGTTCCTGTTCCCCAGGGATTCAGCAGGGGTCATGGCCGACGGCGGGAGCGGCATGGGTGCGGCGCGGGAGGCCGCCGGGTGGCTGGAACTGCGCGGCATCAGCCGCCACAACCTGCGGAACCTGGACGTGGCCTTTCCGCTCGGTGTCCTGACGGCCGTCACGGGCGTATCAGGGTCCGGTAAGTCCACGCTGGTGAGCAAGGTCCTCGCGGACGTTGCCGGCACCTCCCGGCGGGCCAGCGATGACAGCCGGGAGCCACGTGAAGAGCCGGGCGTTGGGATCGACGAGGACGGCGGCCCGGGCAGTGTGGGGCACATTGCCGGCCTGGAGCGGATCGACCGCGCAGTCACGGTGGACCAGAAACCGATCGGGCGCACACCCCGCTCCAACCTGGCCACATATACGGGGCTCTTCGATGCGGTCCGCAAGGAGTTCGCTGCCACCGATGCCGCCAGGAGCCGGGGTTTCGGCCCCGGGCGCTTTTCCTTCAACGTGGCCGGCGGACGGTGCGAGACGTGCCAGGGCGAGGGCTTCGTGGCCGTGGAGCTGCTCTTCCTTCCCGGAAGCTACGGTCCCTGCCCGGAATGCAACGGATCGCGCTACAACCCGGACACCCTGGAGGTCACCTACCAGGGCAGGAACATTGCGGAGGTGCTGGGAATGACGGTCGATGCCGCAGCCGGTTTCCTGGCAGGGGTTCCCGCCGCGGCGCGTTCCCTGCAGACCCTCCAGGAAGTGGGCCTGGGCTACCTCCGGCTGGGCCAGCCGGCCACCGAGCTTTCCGGCGGTGAGGCGCAGCGGATCAAGCTGGCCACTGAACTGCAGCGGGCCCGGCGCGGCCACACGCTCTACCTGCTGGACGAACCCACCACGGGACTCCACCCGGCCGACGTCGAACTGTTGATGGCCCAGCTCAACCGCCTGGTGGACGCCGGCAACACGGTGATCGTCGTGGAACACGCCATGGACGTGGTGGCCGGGGCGGACTGGGTGATGGACCTGGGGCCCGCCGGTGGCGACGCCGGCGGTAAGCTCGTCGCCGCCGGCAGCCCGGCCGCCGTCGCGGGTTCCCGCAGCAGCCGCACCGCCCCCTACCTGGCCGCCGCCCTCCGGGACCGTTACGCCGGGGCGGAAGGGTAGCGGCTTTGGGCTCTTGCCCCCGCTCGTGCGCGGGCGTAGGACAGAGGAATGCGTTCCCCCCGGACGGTGCTTCCACACGACGTGCTTAGCGGCCGCGTGGCGGTGGTGACCGGCTCAAGCCGTGGCCTTGGGTTCGCCATGGCCCGGGAGCTGGGCCTGCGCGGTGCGGCCGTAGTGCTGGGAGCAAGATCGGACGACGCCGTTGCTGCCGCCGTCGAACGTCTGCGTGCTGAGGGCATCGCGGCGTCCGGGAGGCGCTGCGACACCGGCGACCTCGCCGACGTGGAAGCACTCCGGGACGAGGCCATCAGCCGCGGGACGCTGGACATCTGGATCAACAACGCCGGCACATCGGGGGTCTACGGGCCCACCGCGTCAACGCCCGTGGATGACTTCACACGTGTGGTGCGGACCAACATCCTGGGCACATTCCACGGGGCCAGGGTGGCCCTGCCGGTGTTCCTGGCACAAGGCCACGGTGACCTGGTGAACCTCTATGGCCAGGGTGACCGGGGACCCGTGGCGCTGCAGAACGCGTATGCATCAAGCAAGCGGTGGGTCCGCCAGTTCACGGAAACGCTGCGGCTGGAAACCAAAGGTACAGGAGTCCGGGTGCACGCTATGAATCCCGGACTGGTGGAGACGGACCTCCTGGGGCGGGTGGCATCCCAGGCGGGGTTCGAGCACCGCCTCGGGGCCCTGCAGGTGGTGGTGGGACTGTGGGGACAGAGCGCCGGGCAGGCGGCACGGCCCATCGTGGATCTTGTGACATCCGACGCCGGGGAATTCCGGTTCCTGACTAAAAGGCGCCTGGTGACCCACGGGTTACGGAACATACTGGGCGGACGCCTGCGCAGGACAAACAGGATGCCGCTGCAGGTCACCGTGGTGCATCCGGACCCGCAGCCCTGATGGGGGCGACCCTCCACCGGCCTCCGTTAGGTAACCGAGACCTTGTCGATGCAGGGTTGTGACGCGGAACACACTATGCTCGACAGCACCATCCGGATCGCGGGAAGAGGCACCATGAGCATCGATATTGAGGTTGGGTCCATCTGCAGCACCGGGGATTCGGCGCGTTTCGGGCCCGCAGCCGACGTTATCGCCACCGCCATAGCCGCCACCATGCAAAGCGTCCTGGAACGTCACGTGGCCTACAACTGGGTCTGGACCGATGAGATCCGCTGCAGGGGGTGCAACGCCAGCCTGCCAATACCATTCCTTGCCAGCACACGTTCCAATGCAGACCGCGTCTTTGAGGCCCACCGCTTGGCGGAAGTGGAAGCACTCCTTGCTATGGGTTCGGGCTTTCTGAACCGCCGCTGATCAGTCCTTTTTCGTTGCTGCAGGCAAATATCTGTCCCGCTCTGGACTCTTGGCCGGGGGCACATCAGACTGTCTACAACAGTTGGCCACCGCGCCCGAATTGTCTGCGCTTTCAATGCCCGCGTAAATGGACGGCTGCATTTATTGGGGTTTTACCGTGAGGCATTCTTCACGGCATTGAAAGGACCTGGCCATGCCGGACTTTGCACCGTTCTTCCCGCTGATTGCCATTATCTTGGGCGTGCTGGTTGCCATTGTTTTTATCTGGGTGGCAACAAAGCTGATGTGGAAGGTGGCAGAACCCAACGAGGCACTGATCATCTCCGGACTGACCAGGGGAACCCTGGAAACCAGGGCAGGAATGGACTTCAAGATTGTGACCGGCAAAGGCGCCCTGGTCCTCCCCGGCCTCCAGACCGTGCGGCCATTGTCACTCACATTGAATGAAACCGAACTCAAGGTTTCCTGCGTCACCTCGCAGGGCATCCAGGTCATTGTCGAGGGGGTCGTCATTTACAAGATCGGCGATGCCCCTCCCTTCATTGCCAATGCCGCCCGCCGGTTCCTGGGCCAGCAGCCCAAAATGCAGAGCCAGGTATACAACGTCTTTGAAGGTCACCTCCGCTCCATTATCGGCAGCATGACCGTGGAGGAGATCATCCGGGAACGGGACAAGCTGGGGTCGCAGGTCCGCAGCGCCAGCGGCGTGGAAATGGAAAAGCTGGGCCTGGTGGTGGATTCGCTCCAGATCAAGGACCTGCAGGACCCCACCGGCTACATCCAGAACATCGCAAAGCCGCATATTGCCCAGGTGAAGATGGAGGCGCGGATTGCCGAGGCCACCCGCAACCGGGAAGCGGCGGAGAAGGAGGCGGAAGCGGCGGCCCTGATCGCGGACGCCCAGAGCGTTTCGGCAATCCGGCAGTCTGTGGCGCAGGCCAACGCCGAACGCGCCAGGGCAAACGCCGCCCAGGCCGGGCCTCTGGCCGAGGCCACAGCACGGCAGCAGGTGGTGGTCCAGGAAACCGAAGTTGCCAAGCTTGAGGCGGACCGTGAGGAGCAAAAGCTGCAGACGAGCATCCGGAAGCCTGCTGACGCGAAAGCGTACGCCAAGCGCACCGACGCTGAAGGCCAAAAGGCGGCGGACATCAGCGCCGCCGAGGCGCTGGCGCGCCGCACCGAGCTTGAGGCCCAGGCGAACGCCCGGCGCACGGAACTGCAGGCCCAGGCGAATGCCACCGCCGCTGCCGCGGCGGCTGGCGCGACGAAGGTGACCGGCGAGGCCGAAGCCGCAGCAACCAGGGCCAAGGGCGACGCCGCGGCGTCCGCCATCAAGGCCAAGGCCCTGGCCGAGGCGGACGGCATCAAGGCCCGGGCCGAGGCGCTGGGCACCAACCAGGACGCGGTCATCTCCCAGCAGCTTGCCGAGAACATGCCCGCCATCATCGCCGCAGCAGCTGAGCCTTTCTCCCACGTGGGCAACATGACCGTCCTCAACGGCGGCGAGGGCGTCAACAAGATGCTGGGCGGCATCCTGGCGCAGGCGGGCGACTACCTGCCTGCCCTCGCGTCCGCGCTCCGAAAAGGCGAGGACACCAAGCATCCATCCAAGGCACCGGGTGCGTAGGGCTGCCGGTGCACAAGGACGTTGACCGGAGCCTGACCGGGAAGATCGGCCGGGTGACCGGGCGCATCGGCCCGGGCACCATCGGCGAAGTCATGTTGCCCTACCTGGGCGGCATCATGGCATTCCATGCCCACCCGTACGACAAAACCAGCGTGTTCCCGGCGGGTACTGAGGTGCTGGTGATCTACTTCGAGCCGCCACAAACGGTGTATGTGGACGAGCTTCCGGACGTGCTGAAGCACCCGGAGTAGGCCCTCCCCCCTTCTTGGAAGGAGCTACCGGCCGCCCTCCATTTTGCGGCTGCGCTGCTCCTGCGCCATCGGCCCATAGGGATAAACGCCCGTCTCCGGCTGGCTGGCCAAGGTGAGCCTGTCAACTTCATCGGCATCGAGCTGCAGTTCAGCGGCGGCGAGGTTGTCGGCGAGCTGTTGCGTGGTCCGGGCCCCCAGGATCACGGACGTCACGGCAGGGCGGTCCGCCAGCCAGGCCAGGGCCACCTGGGACGGGCTCACGCCGTGGGCGTCCGCGATGTCCTGGACAGCGTCGATGACAGCCCACGTCCGCGGGTTCCCGTTGCGCGCCTTCCAGGCCTCCATGCCACGTTCGGGGTTTTCGCCGAGGCGTGTTGCCCCGGAAGGGTGCTGGTCGCGCTTGTACTTGCCGGACAGCCAGCCCCCGCCCAGGGGCGACCATGGCAGCAGGCCGATGCCGGCATCAAGCGCCGCCGGGACGATCTCGAATTCGATGTCCCGGACCAGCAGGCTGTACTGGGGCTGCAGGCTGACGGGCGGGTTCCACCCCTGGTTGCGTGCCACATGCACGGCCTTGGTGAGTTGCCAACCCAGGAAGTTCGAGAAGCCGTAGTAGGCGATCTTTCCGCGGGTCACCGCGTCATCCAGGAAACGGAGCGTTTCCTCCAGGGGCGTGATCGGATCCCACGCGTGCATCTGGTACAGGTCGATCTGTTCCACGCCAAGGCGGCGGAGGGAATTATCCAGGGCGCGGGTCAGGCGCCGCCGGGACGTTCCGACGTCGTTCGGTGCCGTCCCCATGGGAAAGCGTCCCTTGGTGGCGATCACCGCTTTATCCCTCACCTCGGGCCGGTTGGCCAGCCAGCGGCCGATGATTTCTTCCGAGACTCCAGCACTGTAGACATCAGCGGTGTCGATGAAGTTCCCGCCGGCTTCAAAGTAGCTGTCCAGGATGGCGTGGGAAGCTTCCTCCGTGGCCTCCGCGCCGAAGGTCATGGTGCCCAGTGCATAGCTGGTGACGACAGTGCCGCTGTGGCCCAGGGTTCGATATTGCATGGTTGTCCTCGCAATCAGTGGTGGATAGGCGGAAAGCTTCGGCCGGCCGCGTCCCTGGTGGTGGTGCGGATCCGGTACAGGCTGGTGGTTGCCGTGACATAGAGGTCCTGGCCGTCAGACCCGCCGAAGCACAGGTTCGAAACGGTTTCGGGCACGGCAACGGCGTCCAGGAGCTCAAAGGACGGTGAGTAGATCCTTATGGACGGACCGGCGGAGGTCCAGATCCTGCCCTCGACGTCGACCCGCAGTCCGTCAGCCGGAAAACCCTCTTCCAACTCCAGCGCCCCTGTCCTGCGGCTGCAGCGGCCCTCATGCACGCTGTAGGTGGCGATCCGCAGGGGTACGCCATAACGGGAACCGGCGGTATCGGCGACATAGAGGACGGATTCGTCAGGCGAGAAGGCGAGCCCGTTGGGGTGCACCAGGTCGGTGACTTCCGCCGTCATTGATCCCGAGGCGGGCTCATAGCGGAACACATGGCACCCGCCGTATTCCTGCTCGCCTTCGTGGCCTTCTTTTGTCCCCGGAAGAATCCCGTACGGCGGGTCGGTGAACCAGATGCTGCCGTCACGGGCAATCACCACGTCGTTGGGTGAATTCAGCCTGCGTCCCTGGAAGGAATCCACCAGGCCGGTTACTGTTCCTTCACGGTCGCGCTCCACGCGGCGGAGGCCGTGGCTGCACTGCACCACGCTGCCGTCATCATCCAGGGTGCGGCCGTTGGTGAACTCGACGCCAACTGCGTATTCCCGGGTGGTCCCGGTGGCCGGGTCAAACTCGAGGATGCGGTTGTTGGGGATGTCACTCCATCGCACTGTATGCGACGACGGTACCCACAAAGGTCCCTCCGCCCATACGGAGCCCGTAAAAAGGCACTCCAGGCCGGCGGTCGTCAGTTCCATGGGTCCGAACTTACCCTAGGCCTGGTTTTGGGTCTGCGGGACGCGCAGGCTGCCGTACCTTTCCATCCGGTGCCACCGCAGGTGCACCCCTGCCACTGCCGTGACAACTGCCTGGATGACCACCAGATACATCAGCTGCCGGTAGACGAACTGCTGGAGGGGCAACGTCCACAGCGGGCCAAGCCGTTCCTTGTCGAGCCGGAAGGCGTAAGCAGCCATGAGGAACTGAACCAGAAGGAAAACAAGCCAGAGCGCCGCGATCCGGAGTGGATCAAGGAAGACCAGGCCGTAGACAGCGAAGACATCGACGATGGGCGCGAAGAGCGGAAGCAGCACCTGCAGTACCATCAGGTAACCGAGCCCGCGCCGGCCGAGCTTGCCGGCCTGTCCTCCCTGCACCACCGCGCCCCGGTGTTTCCACATGGCCTGCAACGTGCCGTAGCACCAGCGGTACCGCTGGCGCCACAGGGCACCGAGGCTTGCCGGCGCCTCCGTCCAGGCCCTGGCATCCTCCTGGTACACCACGCGCCAGCCGTCCCTGCACAGGGCCATCGTCAGGTCCGTATCCTCGGCAAGCGTGTCATCACTGACACCCCCGACCTTTTGGAGGGCACCGAGGCGGAAGGCACCAATTGCGCCGGGGACGGTAGGCATGCACTCGGCCACGTCGAACAGCCGGCGGTCGAGGTTGAAGCCGACGACGTACTCAATGTGCTGCCACGCACCCAGGATGCCGCCGCGGTTGGCCACCTTGGTGTTTCCCGAGATTGCCCCCACCCGCGGGTCAGCGAAGGGCTGGATGAGGGCACGTGCGGTGTCCGGTTCGAAGACGGTGTCACCGTCAACCATGACCACAAGATCGTGGCTCGCGGCCTCGATGCCGGCGTTCAGCGCGGACGGCTTTCCGCCGTTTTCTTTCCGGATAACTGTCACCCCGGGCAGGTCGAGGGCTTCCACGATGTCCGCTGTCCCGTCTGACGAGCCGTCGTCGACCACGATGACCTCAACCGGATGTGAGGAAGCCACGATGGACCGGACGGCGGCTTCGATGCCGGCGGACTCGTTGTACGCGGGGACAATCACGGTGGCCGGCTCCGTAACCCCGGGCCGGGGTGCCACGTCAACCCGCCGCCGGCCACGCCCGTGGCTCCCAAGGCGCCGGGCGGCGCGGCTGTGCCGCGCGGCGAAAAACATCACCAGGATGGCACGGACGAAAGTCACGACGCCGGCCGCAACGAGCGCCCACGAGATACCGGTGACCACAAGGTCGCTGAGGCGGATGCCCCATACCAACGCTCCGCCGCGGACCTGTTCGATGGTGGAGGCGGGGCGCATGCTCTCGACGCCGACTGCGTCACCGACCGTGGTCACGCGGTAGCCCTGCTCGGAGAAACGCGACAGGGCGGAATCCAGCGCGGCGGCTGTCTGTTCCCTGTCGCCGCCGCCGTCATGCATCAGGACTACCCGGCCCTGCGACCCCGCGGGGGTGAGGTTCTTCTCGATTGCCCCGACGCCCGGCAACTGCCAGTCCTTGCTGTCCATGCTGCTCAAAACGGTGAGATAGCCCTCATCCGCCAGTCCTTGCATTGCAGACCACATGCCGTTGGTGAGCGCGCCGTTGCCGGCCGTGTAAGGCGGACGCAGCAGGGAGGCCGTCTGGCCGGTGATTCCCACGATCGCGTCCTGGCCGCCCTGCACCTCGAGTTCGCGGCGCCATTCGCCGGCAGCGCCGAGATCGGCATGGGTCAGCGTATGGACTCCTATTTCGTGACCTTCGGCCGCTATGCGCCTCAACAGATCCGGATGATCCACCGCGGCCGAACCGACGACGAAGAACGTTGCGTGGACGTGGTGTTCCCGAAGGATATCGAGGATGCGGGGCGTCCACGCCGGGTCCGGGCCGTCATCGAAGGTGAGCGCGACGGTATGGTCGGGGGGACTGACCGTACGCACCGTCCCGGCGCGTGAGTCGACTACCGGCCCGCCGTGGGATACCGCCTCCGGGACCTGGCTGGCAGATGCGCCGACCGGCACGGAGTCCACACCGATTCCGCCCAGGTGATGCATATACCCCTGCACGGCCAGGGCGAGGCCCAAGGCGATCAAGGTGGCCATAAGGACCAACCAATGCGCTTTGACATTGGTGGGGACATTGCTTTTGGCGGGCGCCAAGCCCTTGTTCCGGCGATGCATACTAAGGGTGTGCGGGGGCGGTCGGCTTCGTTGCTTGGCCCGGCGCTGCGCCGTTCACGCCTGGCGCCGTTGCACTTGAGCCGGGTGCCGTGCCGCTTGAGCCCGGTGCAGTCCCGCCCATTCCCGGTCCCGAAGGAACGGGAACGGGCGCCGGCACCGCGGCGGGGACAGGAGGTGCCGCTGGTGCCGGCGCGGCCTCTGGCGCGGGCGGCACGGCGGGCGCTAGCTGGGGCACAGACGCCGGCGACTGCGCAACAACGGGCACGGCGGCAGCCGACGGCGGTGCGGCACTTTGGGAGCTGACGGCACCGGGCACCGGCGCAGCAGTCCGGGACGGCTCCGGGGGCGGCCCGGCCGCGGCCGGCAGGGGCAGGAACGGTGCGGAGACGCCGGAACCGCCAATGAAGGCGGCCATCAGCAGGACCACGTAGCCTCCCACGAGTCCCAGAACAGCCAAACCCATAAGCCGGACCCGCCGGAAGCGCCGTCCTGAGGCATCAACGAAGATGGGCCCGCGCGCCGGTACGGGGCGCGGCTGATCGGATGTCTTCTCAGGGGCTTTCATCGAGCATCAACCTTAGAGGCTTGGAAATCCCTAGCACAAAACCGACGCTCAGGTCCTGCACGGGAGCGGTCTGATCCCGCTGCAGTAGATGCTTCAGGCCTGCAGATACTTTCGGCCGCAAATTACCAGGACGTTCGACGCCGGGACTAATGACCCACGCGCAGGCTTTGGTTACGATCAAGGTTCCACGCTCAGTCATTTAAGGGTATGGCGGCCCGTCGTGCCGGCAGAGCGCCAGGGAGGCAGAGTCCATCATGGACGTCACACAGCTCGCCGAATATTCGCTTGACCCATTTCCCCTCTATGAACGGATGCGGGCGGCAGCCCCGGTCTTTCAGGATGACCGGTCGGGGAGCTGGCATGTCTTGCGGTACGACGATGTCCAGCGCGTGCTGTCCGAGCACGCCACGTTCTCGTCCCGCATGGGCGGTGATAGTCCATCCGGCTCCGGACAGCTCTTCGCCGCAAGCCTCATCACCACCGATCCCCCAAGGCACCGGCAGCTGCGCTCCCTGGTCACGCAGGCGTTCACCCCGAAAGCCGTGGACGCGCTGGCGCCGCGCATTGCCGAATTAACAGAGGAGCTTCTGGATGGGATCGCCGTTCGCGGGAGCGCCGACCTGATCAGGGAACTTGCATATCCGCTGCCGGTCATCGTGATTTCCGAGCTCATGGGCATCCCGGCGGAGGACCGCGAGCGTTTCAAACAATGGTCGGACGTGATCGTCAGCCAGACCCGGACTGGTCCTGCCGGCAGCGGAGATGATGCCACCGCCGCAGAGATGATCGGGTACTTCCTGGCCCTCATCGACGAACGCCGGAGCCGGCCCGGCAAGGACCTGATCAGCACCTTGCTGGCCGCCGAAATAGATGGCCAAAAACTGACGGTGCCTGAACTGCTCGGCTTCTGCAGCCTGCTGCTCGTCGCCGGCAATGAGACCACCACCAACCTGATCGGCAACGCCGTTCTATGTTTGACAGAGTCGCCTGGCACACTCGAGCGTGTCCTTGAAGAGCCCGCATTGCTTCCCCAGACCCTCGAAGAGGTGCTGCGCTTCCGGTCGCCGGTCCAGTCGATGTACCGGGTGAGCGTGGCGGAGACAGTCCTGGGTGATCAGCGTATTCCGGCAGGGGCACCGATCGTGGCCTGGATCGGCTCCGCAAACCGCGATGAGCAGCAATTCCAGCGGCCGGCCGAGTTCGACATTGACCGCACCCCGAACCGGCATCTGGCCTTTGGGCACGGAATCCACTTTTGCCTCGGCGCACCACTGGCCCGGCTGGAGGCCAGGATTGCCCTGGAGGCACTACTCGCCCGCTTGCCCGGGCTTTCCCTGGCACACGAAGCACAGCTGGAACGAATGGAAAGCACCATTGTTTACGGGCTGAAGGCACTTCCCGTCAGGTGGCAGCCCGCCTGACCGGCAGGTGGGGCCGCCCGACCTATTCCGGAGTGTCCGTTTTTGCGGCATAGTCGGCGGCCTGGGCCCGCACCTGGCGCATATAGGCATCGGACTGGTTGTAGGAGTGGACGGCCTCTGTCCAACCCCGCGGGGTTGTCAGGTTTCGGCCGTGGCCGCACAAATACGTGGCGGCGCTGAGGGCTGCGTCGTCAATGTTGGAGGGATCCGCGGTTCCGTCGCCGTTCCCGTCCCTTCCTGCAAGCCGCCACGTGGAGGGAATGAACTGCATCGGCCCCACGGCGTGGTCCCAAAGGGCGTCGTCGTCCAACGCACCCCCATCGGTGTCCGCGATGGCCGCGAATCCATCGCCGTTGAGGCTTGGACCCACGATGGGCCCGCTCGCCTGCCCGTCGGCGCTAAGTCTGCCGCCGCCATAAGTTCCGTGGGCTGATTCGACGAAGCCCACCGCCGCGAGCGTATTCCAGCCGATTCCGCACCCCGGAGTGGAACGATTGGCCGTGTCGGCGGCAGCCACGTAGGCCCGCAGCGCCCGGGCAGGGATCCCTGTCTGTGCCGTGGACCGCATCAGCCACTCGGCGTCCGGGCTCCGCGCTACGTTCACGGCGGTATCCATGCCGGTGGGCCGGGCCTCGAAGATCACCCGGGCCTGCGGCGGTGCGGAGAAGGCGATCCGGGCGTCCGCACCGGGCTGCCGCAGGAACCAGAAGGAGAATGCCGTGCTGACGCAAACCACGAACAGGCCAAAGACCACAAAGCGTTTTACACGGAGCACTGACTAATCAAACCATCAAGCTTCCACGCCCGGTGACCGGAACGGTTTCCAACACCCCACCTGGGGTCCAAGGACATGACTGATTCCACGGCACCTGGAATCGTTACCATCAGGCATGGGCAGAAAGAACTACCTCATCGAGGGTGGCTCCGGAACCGGCAAGACCGCGGTCTGCAACGAATTGCGGCGGCGGGGCTATCAGGCCATCAATGGTGACCGCGAACTGGCCTATCAAGGCGATCCGGAAACCGGTGAACCGTTGGCCGGCATTACAGGCGTCTCCGTGCACCACCACCACATCTGGCGGGTGGACAAGGTGAAGGCCCTGATCGCGGACCAACGGGAGGCGCTGACGTTCTTCTGTGGCGGCTCCAGAAACCTCTCGAAGTTCATTCGCCTGTTTGACGCGGTATTCGTTCTTGAGGTGGACCTCGCCACGCTGCATCAACGGCTTGACGGGCGCCCGGAGGATGAATGGGGAAGACGCCAAGAGGAACGGGAGTTGATCGAGCGCCTGCATCAAACACGGGAAGAAATCCCACCCGGTGGCATTACGATCGACGCCACGGCGCCGCTCCCGCGCGTTGTGGACGACATCCTAAGCCGTGTCCACAGGGCCGGCCCGGCGTAGTCTCCCGCCGGGCCGGCATGATCACCCGTTGACCCGGTCCGCGGTCAGCGCACCACCGAGCGGTGACCGGCATCGAGCCGCCGGGTCCAGCCCCGGGAATCGAGATGTTCCAGCAGCGGAACGGCGATCCGGCGTGTTGTGTCGAGTGCCTGGCGTGCCTCGCTTGTGGTGAAGGGCTGGTCCAGGCGCGCCAGGGTGCGCATGGCCAGGGCCGGCGCCGTAGGCAGCAACACCACGCCGTCGCGCAGCCGCAGCAAACGCCCCGTGCGTTCGGCGGCGGCGAGTTCCCGGGCACCGAGGCCCAGTGCAGCCAGCTCATCGGCTTCCGGGGCATGGAACGCGTTTGCGCCGAGCCTGCGCTCCAACTCGGCGATGGCGGGCTCCACGGGGCCGAGGTTGCCTTGGCTGCCTGGCAGCCGGATGTGGCCGCTGTCCTGATCAAGGGCTGCCCCATGGATGACGTGGGGCAGAAGCCTCTCGTCGGGCAGCCTCAGCAGGTCCCGCGCCGCGCCCATGGAAAGGCCGGGCGCCAAGGGATCGCGCTCCTGCAGCGCCTGGACCGCATTGCGCAGCCGATCCTGCCATGCCTCGAGGACGGGGGCATGCACCCACCAATCGCCCAATGTCCGTACGCCCGACGGCGCATCCGCGTCCGCGTCCTGCCCGGGCAGCAGCCCGAGCCTGCGCAGATGCTGCACCTGGACGGCTCCGCGGGCTGCTACTTCTCCCAGTAGATCTCCGGCGGGGTCCATGCCTGCAAGCCGTTCCGCCCAGCGGGCGCCATCGCCGCGCCGCTCCAAGGCCGGAGGGTCGGCATCGAGGACGCGTGCGCCGCCCAGCACGGAGCGGCTTCCGGGGTCACGCAGCACCATCCGGTCTCCGAGAACAAGCGGCAGGGGCCTGTCCAGGACGAGCCGGGCATGATCGGTTCCGAACGGTCGCAGCCGGGCAGGCACGGAGGCAGTGCCAACATGCACCATGAGTTGTTCCGGCACGTCCATATAGGCGACGCCGGTGATCCGCTGGATGCCGACCACGCCGGTGGCGGGCCACGCATCGGGAGTCACCAGCGCATCCCCGCGGCGGATATCCGTTGGGGCAACGTCGCGCACGTTCAACGCAACCCTGCTGACAGGCTCCACTGAGGCGTAGGAGGTGTCCCGGCTTTGCAGGCCGCGGACTGTGACGGTGCGGGAACCGGCGTGGCCCAGCAGCTGAAGCCGGTCGCCCTGGGCGAGTGCGCCTGCTGCCAGTGTTCCGGTCACCACCGTTCCGGAACCGGTGATGGTGAACGAGCGGTCCACCCACAACCTGACCCGCCCGGTGGTGGCGGGGGCCGGCACCTGGGACAGGACGTCGTCGAGCGCTGTCCGCAGGTCAGCAAGGCCTGTTCCGTCGATGGCCGACACAGCTACGGCGGGCGCGTCCTTCAAACCGGTTCCGGCCAACTCACTGCGGGTCCGGGCGAGTACGTCTGCAACCCGCTCCCGGGATGCCCGGTCCGCGCGGCTGAGGACCACGACGCCGTGTTCGATGCCGAGCGCAGCGACGGCGTCCCGGTGATCGCTTGACTGCGCCTGCCAGCCCTCATCCGCGGCTACGACGAAGCAGACCACCGGCGCCGGCCCGATTCCTGCAAGCATGTTGCCGAGGAACCGTTCGTGGCCCGGTACATCAACGAACGCAACATCTTGTCCGGACGGGAGGGTTGTCCAGGCATAGCCCAGGTCAATGGTCAGCCCGCGGCGCCGTTCTTCCTCCCAACGGTCCGGCTCCATGCCGGTGAGCGCGCGAACCAGGGTGCTTTTACCGGAATCGACATGTCCGGAGGTGGCAACGACGTGCACTGATCAGCCTGCCCTGCCTGCATCGGCGCCCTCGCGGGTTGCCAATGCCTGCCGTACCGCATTGAGAATCCTGTCGTCGTCCGCTGCCGGCACGCAGCGCAGGTCGATCAGGCAGGAACCGTCATTGACCCGAGGCAGGACGGCCGGGTTGCCTGTGCGCAGGTGGCCTGCGATATTCTCAGGGAGCCGGAGGGCCCATCCCGGCAGGGGAACTCCGGGGGCGCCGCCGCCCCCTACCCTGCCGTCATGGGCCACAACGGCTACACCCAGGGCCTGGGCGAGCCGCTCCGTACGTTGGCGCAACTGTTCGACGTCGGCGTGCAGGGCCTGGACAACCGGCGCCGCTGGCCCCGCGAGGGTCGCTTCCAGGGCGGCGAGGGCAAGTTTGTCGGCACGGACCGCACGGGCGAGCGGGTGGCGGGCCAGGCGGGTGATGATCTCCTTGCGGCCAAGCAACAGGCCCGCTTGGGGGCCGCCCAGCAGTTTGTCACCACTGGCTATGACGACGTCGGCCCCGCTTGCCAAAGCGGTGGCAGCATCGGGTTCATCGGGCAGGTACGGGTCGGGGGCCAGCAGCCCGCTGCCCAGGTCGGCCACGAGTGGTACGCCGTGCGCCACCGTCAGCCGGCTCAGTTCGTCGAGCGGAACAGCGGACGTGAATCCGTCCACTCGGAAGTTGCTGGGGTGGACCTTCAGGACGCAACCGGTGTCCGGCCCGAGGGCGCCGGCGTAGTCATGCAGGTGCGTTCGGTTGGTGGTGCCCACTTCGTGCAGCCTGGCACCGGTCGACTCCATCAAATCGGTCAACCGAAAGCCTGCACCGATCTCGACGAGTTCGCCCCGACTCACCACTACTTCCCGGTCGGCGGCCAGGGCTGTGGTGGCCAACACCAGCGCCGCAGCTCCATTGTTGACCACCAGGGCGTCCTCGGCGGCGGGACAGGCGGCGAGCAATGCAGCCCGGGCGCCCGCGCCGCGTCGGGAGCGGCTGCCGTCTGCCAGGTCCAGCTCCACGTCGACGTAGCCGCTGGCCGTCAGAAGGGCCTCCACCGCGGCTGTCGAAAGGGGCGCACGCCCCAGGTTCGTGTGGACGATGACGCCGGTGGCGTTGAGCACCGGGCGCAGGGTCGTTGCGGTTCGTGAACCCAGAGCGGCGAGCAGGGCTGGTTCCACATCGCCCGGAGGGAGATCGCCGCACCGGGCCTGCTCCTGGACTTGCCGGACCAGTTCGCGGATGACGCGCTCGTGCAGCCTTGTCCGGGCCTCGTGAACGGCCGGCAGTGCCAGCAGGTCGTTCGTGCGGGGAATCAGGCGCCGGGGATCGACCTGGTCCACAGCCCTCCTCATGTCGCGGCATTCACTGCCGAAAGTTGGCGGTGGCGGACGGGAATCGAACCCGCCAGGCCGAGATGCTCAGCCGCACCGGTTTTGAAGACCGGGGGGCCCACCAGGACCCGGACGCCACCGCGCCTCAATATAGCAGGTTGTCCTGCGGGGTAGGCTGGGCGGGTGAATGAGGCTCAGATGTCAGTTCAGCAACTCGATCATGCCGCCGTCGGAACGCTCCGGCTCACCGAATACGCCCACGGCGGGGGCTGTGCCTGCAAAATTCCGCCCGGCGAGCTCGAAGATGCGGTGCGGGGGCTGATCGGCCAACAGGGCGCGGAGGTCCTGGTTGGCCTTGACAGCGGTGACGACGCGGCGGCGGTCCTGGTCCGCGATGACCTTGCGGTCCTTACCACCGCCGATTTCTTCACTCCCGTTGTCAACGATGCGTTTGACTGGGGCCGCATCGCTGCCGCCAATGCCCTCTCGGACATTTACGCGATGGGCGGCCGGCCGGTCACCGCGATCAACCTGGTTGGCTGGCCCCGCGGAGTCCTGCCGCTGGAGTTGATGACGGAGGTACTCCGGGGCGGCCTGAGCGTCGCATCAGAAGCAGGGTGTCCGGTGCTCGGCGGGCACTCCATCGACGATCCGGAGCCAAAGTACGGAATGGCCGTAACCGGGGTCGCCCACCCCGACCGCCTGCTTCGCAATGATGCCGCCCAGCCCGGGATGCCGATCACGCTGACCAAACCACTCGGCGTCGGGCTTCTCAACAACCGGCACAAGCAGACCGGCGAGGTGTTCGCCGAAGCCGTCGAGACGATGGCGGCGTTGAACCGCGACGCAGCCGAGGCCGCGGTGGCCGCCGGGGTCCGGGCAGCGACAGACGTGACGGGTTTTGGCCTGCTTGGACACCTGTACAAGATGGTCCGTGCCTCGGAAGTGGGCGCCGTGATTGACCGATCAGCGGTACCGCTGATCGAAGGAGCGCGTGAGGCGCTGCGGGATGGCTTCGTCTCCGGTGGGACCCGGCGCAATCTCGATTGGGTGCGGCCGCACTTGGAGGCCGGTCCCGGCGTCACCGAGGACGATCTGCTGGTACTGGCCGATGCCCAGACCTCCGGCGGCCTGCTGGTGGTCGGTGAGCTGCCGGGTCACCCCGTGATTGGCCACACCACCGCGGGCCAGGGCATCCAGGTCCGCTGAAGCCGGGCAACGCGCTCAGCCGGCAGTAGTGATCGCGTCGCCGGTAACGCCCGCGGCACGGCGGGCCGCAAGCCGGTTCTTTTGCGGTTCTATCGTGTAGCGGGGATCCCTGGCAGAGGCCAGCCCCGCTTCGAATACCCCGAAGCGGGTCAGGGCCGACGCGGAAAGCAGCGCCAGTCCCGAAGCCGCGGCCACCACACGGTTACGTCCGCCCAGCAGAGTCCCCAAGCCACCGGCCACCGCCAACCGCTCGCTCCACTTCAGCATGACGCCCGCCTTGCCCTGGTGAAGGGGCTCGGCTGCTATCGGATCCATCCGGCGTTCCATCACCTTCATGGCAGCGACGTCACCCAGGACGCCCAGCACGGCGAGTTTGCGTGCAGGCCCGGTCTCCCGTACGGGTGTGGTGACCATGGCGAGCCCGGCAGACGCGAGGCAGGCCGAACTCACGAAGACAAAAGGCAGTTCTTCGTGGGCGGCGTTCCATGTGGGTGTGGCGGTATCGCCAAGCAGGACCGCGGTGTAGGCCGCCAACGGCCCCGCGAACACGGCAGCTTCAAACCCGGCCGGTCCCTCAACAGCCTGCAGCACTTTTCGCAACAAACCCAACGGAAGCCGCGTTCCGCTGAGCCGGTCGATTTCCGCCACGGCAGTGACGGCAGTGCCGGCGCTGAAGGCGCTGAGAATCCACGAGCCCACACTCATGGGCGAGGTCACCTTGAAGGTCCGCAACATGTGCAGGAAACGCTCCGGCCTGCCCAGGTCCTTCACCAAAGCAACGGCGCCGGCGCTCACCGCCGTCAGCGCGCTTAGCCTGGCATTGCGGCAGAGGATTGGCCGTCCGGTCAGTTGACCGCCGAGGCCTAGCAGGGCTGACCCGGCTGCAACGCCGCCCAGGAACAGGTAGATGGCGACGTCATCGCCCCATGGCGCCGGCTTGACCACCGGACGGCCGTAGTACGAGGTGAAGTCCGGCTCCGGCACCATGGGCATTTCCCGGGAGCCGTCACTGTTGTCCCGTCGCCGGCCCGTGCCGCGCTTGACGCCCTGCCGGCCGCGGCGGGCAGGCTCGGATGGCCGGAAGCTGTCGAACTCTGAGAGGGTCACGCACGTCCTCCCAGGAAAGCCAGGGCAGCTGCCGCGGCCATGCCCGCTACTGCCATGCCGGCCCGGCGGTACATCCGGGGCAGATCCGCGGTGGGCACCCGCGGGTCCGGCGGCAGTCCATAGACTTCGGGTTCGTCCAGCAGCAGGAAGACTGATCCGGTTCCGCCGACCCCGTCGTTCTCGTTCGCGCCGTAAAGCCTCGCTTCGGTCATGCCCTGCGCATGCAGCGCGGCGACGCGTTCCCGGGCCGTGTCCACCATGTCGTCGTGATCGCCAAACTTGATGGACGTCGTCGGGCATGCCTTGGCGCAGGCAGGCGTCTCGTCTGCCACCAGCCGGTCGTAGCACAGCGTGCACTTCTGGGCGATGCCCTCGTTCGGCACCGTGGGATGCTTGGCGTGCTGTTCCTCCCTGCTGGCGGCGACCTTGACCGTGCCGTTACTGCGACGCTCGATCACGCCGAAGGGGCACCCGGCCACGCAGGTTCCGCAGCCGTTGCAGACATCGTCCTGGACCACCACGGTGCCGAATTCGGTGCGGAACAGCGCTCCGGTGGGGCAGACGTCCAGGCATCCGGCGTGCGTGCAATGCTTGCAGACATCAGAGGACATCAGCCACCGGAAGTCTGCCGTGTCCGGGGGTGTGGTGTCCGCGCCCGCCAAATCGGTCCCAGCAGGCGCCGCCTGGGGCGGACCGATGCGCGGCATGCCAAGGCTGACCAGGGCCCGTCCTGATTCCCGCGCCTCCTCGATGCGTTCCTGGCCCTGTTCAATGAACGCCACATGCCGCCAGGTGCTGGCCCCCAGGGAGCCGGTGTTGTCATAGGAGGACCCGAGCAGTTCCAGGTTGCCGTCCTGCGGGTTGTGGTTCCACTCCTTGCAGGCAACCTCACAGGCCTTGCAGCCAATGCAGATTGAGGTGTCGGTGAAAAACCCCTTGCGCGGGTGGTTGTGCTCCCAATGGGCATCGGCGGTAGGGTCGGTCGGTCCGGACAACTGGCCCATCTAGTCCTCCAACGTCGGTTCGGTACCCGGAACACTGCCGGGCTGGTCGGTGACGGCCCGGTTACCGGTCTCGGTGGTCAGTCCGGCGCGCGTCTGGTACTCGGCAACCAAGGCAAGCAGCTCCCTTCCGCGGGGCCGGCGGCCCGGCCGGATGTCGCAGGAGGCCACCTTGGATTCCTGGATCTGGACGTTGGGATCCAGCGTCACACCCAGCAGATCGTTGGCCGCGTCACCGCTGACCACGGCATTGCTGCCGACACCCCAGTGGTAAGGCAGCCCGATCTGATGCACGGTATGCCCGCCGACGGCCAGGGGCCTCATCCGGTCGGTGACAAGCACCTTCGCCTCGATGGCGGAGCGGGGTGAAATGATGGTGGCCCACCCATAGGGCTCAAGTCCGCGCTCAGCGGCCAGTTCGGGCGAGACCTCGCAGAACATCTCCGGTTGCAGCTCCGACAGATACGGCAGCCAGCGGCTCATCCCGCCCGCCGTATGGTGCTCGGTGAGGCGGTAGGTGGTGAAGACGTACGGGTACACGTCTGCACCGGGGGTGCCGGCGCTTGGCGCACTGAGGTTATCAGTGCGGGGGAACACCAGCCGCGCCGGGCTCTGCTGTTGCGGGTAGAGCGCGTTGGCCACTGGCGATTCCTGAGCCTCGTAGTGGGTGGGAAGGGGCCCGTCCATGAGTCCCTTCGGCGCGAACAGCCAGCCCTTGCCGTCCGCCTGCATGATGAAGGGATCATCACCGCTCAGGGCGGCTGCCCCACCAACGGAGGGGTCCGGGTGGCTGCCTGGTGCCCGGTCCACCGGGAAGTCGGGCACGTCGTCCCCGATCCATTTACCCTGCTCCTGGTCCCACCAGATGTACTTCTTCCGTTCGCTCCAGGGTTTACCCGCGGGGTCGGCCGACGCCCGGTTGTAGAGGATCCTGCGGTTGGCCGGCCATGCCCAGCCCCATTCCGACGCCGCGGGCCCCTGTTCCTGGCCCGGCTTGCGGTTTGCGGCGTGGTTGAAGCCGTCGGCGTATACCCCGGTGTAGATCCAGCAGCCGGCCGACGTGGAACCGTCGGCGCGGAGTTCGGTGTATGCGGAGAGGGGTTTTCCGGCCTCCGGGCCCGCCAAGTGACGGCCGTTGATTTCGGCAAGCACCGCCTCGGCGTCCGGATCTCCATGTTCGTCCACGGGATAGTCCCAGGTCAGGTCCAGCAGCGGACGGTCGCGCTCGTCCTGTGAATCGGCCAGCTTCTCCCGGATCCGTTGGCCCAGCTCAAAGAAGAACTGCAGTTCGCTTTGGCACTCCCCCGGCGGTGCCACCGCCTGGTGCCGCCACTGCAGCAGCCGCTGGGTTTGCGTGAACGAGCCGGCTTTCTCCACATGGGTTGCTGCGGGCAGGAAGAACACCTCAGTCTCGATGTCCTCGGTGCGCAGCTCGCCGGATTCGATTTCCGGGCCGTCCTTCCACCAGGTTGCCGACTCAATGAGATTCAGGTCGCGCACCACGAGCCACTTCAAATGCGACATGCCCAGCCGTTGCATGCGGCCGTGGGCAGAGCCCACAGCAGGGTTCTGCCCGAGCAGGAAGTAGCCCTCCACTTCGTCCTCGAGCATGCCCATGACCGTCTCGTAGGTACCGTGGGCACCGGTGAGCCTGGGCAGGTAGTCGTAGGCCCAATCGTTGTCCTCGTTGGCGGCGTCGCCCCACCAGGCCTTGAGCAGGCTGATTGTGTAGGCGTCGGCATCAGCCCAGTAGCCCTTCTGCTGTTTCGACCCCACCGCTTCCAGGTATTCGCCAAGGCTGTCATGGCGGCCGGCACTGGGCATCGGCAGGTATCCGGGCAGCAGGTTGAACAGGGTGGGGATGTCGGTGGAACCCTGGATACTGGCATGGCCGCGCAGGGCCATGATTCCGCCGCCCGGGCGTCCCATGTTTCCCAGCAGAAGCTGCAGGATGGCTGCGGCCCTGATGAACTGGGCTCCCAGGGAGTGCTGGGTCCAGCCGACAGCATAGGCGAAACAGGTGGTCCGGTCGCGTCCTGAGTTTTCCGTAATGGCACGGGCCAGGTACTCGAAGTCAGCGACGTCGATACCGCACATGTCCCTGACCATCTCCGCGGTGTAGCGGGCGTAGTGCCGCTTTACGATCTGGAAGACCGTCCGGGGGTCCTGCAGGGTATCGTCACGCTGCACTTCGGCATGCTCCAAGGGCGGGCCGCCGCTGCCGTAGGCATGGCCGGCAGCACGGGCCGTGGCATCCTCGCCGTGTTCCGAGCCGGGCCCGGGATCGTCAATACTTCCCTCCCCTTGTTCTGCATAAGACCACGACGACGTGTCGTACGCCCGCTTCTCGGGATCGAAGCCGGAGAAGAGGCCGCCCAGGTCCTCGGCATCACGGTAGTCCTCGTGAACCAGTGTGGCTGCGTTGGTGTACGCGCCGACGTACTCCTTGAACCAGAGGTCGTTGGTGATGACGTAGTTAATCAGGGCGCCCAGGAGCACAACATCAGAACCTGCACGGATGGGAATGTGCTTATCCGAAACCGCCGACGTGCGCGTGAACCGCGGATCAATGTGGATAACCTTCGCACCACGGGCCTTCGCTTCCGCCACCCACTGGTACCCCACCGGGTGGCACTCGGCCATGTTGGAACCCTGAATGATGATGCAGTCAGCGTTAGCCATGTCCTGCAGTGATTGCGTTGCACCACCGCGTCCAAACGAGGCTCCCAAACTGGGAACCGTGGCGGAGTGTCATATGCGGGCCTGGTTCTCGGTCTGCACCGCCCCTGCAGCTGTGAAGAGTTTCTTGATCAGGTAGTTTTCTTCGTTGTCCAGGGTGGCCCCGCCCAGCGAGGCTATGCCCATGGTGCGGCGCAGAAGCCTGCCTTGGTCATCTTCCTGCTGCCACGTCCTGCGCCGGGTTTCGATGAAGCGGTCCGCCACCATCTCAACTGCCGTAGCCAGGTCCAGATATTCCCACTCACTGGAGCGCGGTGCACGGTAGAGCACCCGGGTCTGCCGGCCGGGCGAGTTCACCAACTGCTCGCTGGCAGAGCCCTTGGGGCAGAGCCGACCGCGGGAAATGGGTGAATCCGGATCTCCCTCGATCTGGACAACTTTTTCGTCTTTGACGTAAACCCGCTGCCCGCATCCAACAGCACAGTAGGGGCACACACTTTGCACCACGCGGTCCGCGGTGGCCGTCCGTGGAGCTATTGCCTGCGTGCGGGGCGAGGTGACAGATGGCCCGCGCCCCAGTAGGTCGCCCGTGGTCAGTTGACGGACGACCGGCCATTGAAGAAAACTTCGCGGTGCCATTTCAGGAGCATATCCCAAAGGACAGCGGCAGTGACAGAACCAAGTTGGGCGCGTCCTGCACCGCGACGCGGTCCAGCGGCAGACCCCTCACGAGGCCTGCCGGCGATTCCTGGCAGCAAGGACGGCGAGATCACGGATCAGGCGCCGCACCTCATGTTCCCGTCCGCTCGACGTCGAACTTTGCTGAACGGCACCGGGTGTTGCCAGGGGCTGTTTGGGTGGTGCGGGCACAGGAAATCCGCCCGATACCGGGGCCGCAGGACGTGCTTCCTTGGGTGTCACCGGCTTGCTTGTGCTCATGGCCTCCCCTTGACCTGCTCTTTCGGGGGGATACCCCGAGGTAATGCATGTACGGACACTCTAAAAACCACCACGGGCAGAGGGAAGGTATTTTGTCCAGCATGGGGATTTATTGCTTCAATCTTGAGGTTGGCCTTGTTGTCGACAGTTGACCGGCCATCACCAAGGCCTGAGCGACGGGCATAGGCCCTGGCAGGACCTCAAGGTTGACGCTATTCGAAAAGTTCAATTCGTGGTTCGCCCTGGACGCCGCTGCGGTGCATGGCGTCCCTGAGGTCACTTCTGCCGAGGAACGCTTTGGCGGTTTCCAGGGTGTCGAAATGATGAATGACGAGGACATTGTTCGGATCGTCGATCATACGGTGGACCGATTCCTGGGTTACCCCGCCGTCTTGCTGCATGTCGCCGACGGAGTCGTAGACCCTGCGCCACGCGTCGTAGTCGGCAACACGGTGAAGGATATGGGCAACGGTCATGGCGCTTCTCCTTTGAAGCATGCCGCACCGTTGGCTGGCCCGGTCCCTCAATGGGAGCGGCACCCCTGCCCTGCCGGTGCATGCACGATTGTCTGCGACGGTCCGAAATTGGAACCGCCATTGGCTGTGTTACTCCGGCCCGCGGGTGCTGTCAATCGCCGCACCATTGCCTCCGGCCGCGGGCATCGCCACCATGGAAATGTGGGAAGGAAGGAAAGGCAACAACCCGGTCTTGCCTATGCCGTGTGCCTGCTGATTGCCCTGGGCGGAGCCGCGGGGTGCTCTTATGAATACAACGAGCCCGTTCGCAGTCCCGCAACCGGCCCAGCGCCGTCGGCGGTGTCCGCTGTTCCCTACATTGACCCGCTGGTGCTGGAGCGCGAGGTAGAGAACTACGCCGAGCTGGATCGGCTCCTTGGGGCTGCCCAGGGGCCAGTAGTCCTTCTTGAGGAAGGACCCCTCGACGGCCCAGTGAGGGGCTTCGGGGCGATGGCGAAAGTGCCTGCAGGCGGGCAGTACACCGTCACCTCAGCCTGCGTCGGCGCTTCCGGTGCGAGAGTCTCCATTGGCCAGGAGCATCCAGGTGCCCCCTTTCAGCCCGTGGAGCTGGTGCTGGATTGCACGCGGGTTACCTCGCGGGTGATCGCATTTGAGCAGGGGTACGTTTTCGCTCATTTGGTGCTGCCGGCCCCGGGCGATACACCGTGGACAGGTGCAGTGGGCGGAGTACGCGTGACCGGTTGAGGCGTGCCTCCCGGTCGCAGAGCCAGTGTCAGCTTCCGGCGGGAATATTACCTGAGTACGCTCAGTTATGAGCAGTATCAGTCTTTGCTGCCCCATCAGAAGAAGGTTTACGCAATGTCCTCATTCAACCAAGCAGTCGTCCTGGTCACCGGTGCAAACGGCGGTATCGGCACGCACTTCGTCCACGAGGCCCTCGAGAGGGGCGCGGGCAAGGTCTACGCCACCGCCCGTAACCCCCGTGACTGGGAGGACGACCGCATCGTTTCGCTTGCACTCGACGTCACAGATCCCGCTTCCATCGAGGCCGCGGCCCAGGCAGCCGGCGATGTGACGGTGTTGATCAACAATGCCGGAGCCGGCGTGGCAACTCCGGGCATCCTCAGCCACACCGACGCGGAAATCCGGAACAACGTGGCGACAAACTTCCTCGGCCCGCTGTTCCTCGCCCGCGCATTCGCGCCGATCCTGTCCGCAAAAGCCAAACCTGTGATCATCGACATCCACTCGGCAATGAGCTGGTACGCGGTGGGTGGCATCTACAGCGCAACCAAGGCTGCGCTCTGGTCGGCCACCAACTCGCTTCGCCTGGAGCTCGCCCCCAAGGGGGTCCATGTCGTGGGCGCCCACGTGGGATACGTCGACACAGCGATGGCTGGCAACACCACTGATCCCAAAATGGATCCAGCCGATTTCGTCCGGACCGTCATGGATGGGGTCGAAGCCGGCGCATACGAGGTTCTTGCCGACGAAACCTCCATGCAGCTCAAGGCGCAGCTTAGCGCCCCCATTGAGGGGATGTACCCACAGCTGGCGAACACCGGGGCGTAGGACTTCCGGATATTGCTGCGCCAACGGCAGCAACTACCTAATCAACAACCCGAACAAGAGGAGCAGTAAGGCATGCGCGCATTCATCATCAACAAGTACAGGGAACCGCTGCGCGAAGCGGACATCGCTGAACCGGTCGTCGGGGACCGGGATGTCCTGGTCCGGGTGGAGGCGGCGGGCTTGAACCAGTTGGACGACAAGATCCGATTGGGCGAGTTCAAGCAGATCCTCCCTTATAAGCTCCCGCTGGTCCTCGGCCACGACCTCGCCGGTACCGTTATCCGCACCGGGTCCAAGGTGCGGGATTTCAAGCCCGGCGACCAGGTCTATGCCCGCCCCGCAACGGACAGGATCGGCACTTTCGCCCAGCGTATCGCCGTGGCTGAGGATGACCTGGCACTGAAACCAGCGACGGCCAGCATGCAGGAGGCCGGCTCCCTGCCACTCGTTGCGCTCACGGCGTGGCAGGCCCTCGTCGAGCAAGGCAACGTGCAGCCCGGGCAGAAAGTGCTCATTCATGCCGGCGCCGGTGGCGTGGGGTCGATCGCCATCCAACTCGCAAAGTACCTTGGCGCCACCGTCGCGACCACAGCCAGCGGCTCCAACGCCGACTTCGTCCGCGATCTCGGAGCGGACATCGCGATCGATTACCGCAACCAGGACTTCGGGAAGCTCCTGACCGGCTACGACCTGGTGCTGGACAGCCTCGGCGGGGAGAACCTGGAGAAGTCGCTCCGCATCCTCAAACCCGGGGGCAAGGCCATCGGGATCTCCGGACCGCCGGACCCGGCGTTTGCCCGCAAAGCCGGCCTGAACCCGGTGCTCCGGCTGGCGATAACCATGCTCAGCAGCAAGGTGCGGAGGCAGGCCAGGAAGCTCGGCGTCAGCTATGAGTTCCTTTTCATGCATGCCAGCGGTGACCAACTGCGCACGATCAGCGCCTTAGTGGACGACGGCGTGCTGCGCCCCGTGGTGGGAAAAGTCTTCGATTTCGACCACACCCCGCAGGCACTGGAATCCCTGGCCAAGGGCGGAACCCGCGGCAAAGCAGTGATCGCCATCGCCGGCTGACCGCCGTCAACCAGCCACCCCAGACCATTCAGGAGAAAACTGCCATGGACAGCACCAGCACCCCGCACGACCCAACTGTCACCTCGTACGCTAAAGCACCAGCCAAATCCCTTTCCGCAGGCGGCAACACCTACTCCTACCGGGAGTTGGGACCAAAGGGCGGCATCCCTGTCGTGTTCTTCGTGCACCTCGCGGCGACGATGGACAACTGGGATCCGCGAATCATCGACCCCATTGCCCGGAACCGCCACGTCATAACCTTTGACCAACCCGGTGTCGGCGCCTCGAGCGGGCGGGTTCCGGACAGCATCGAGGCAATGGCGGACGACGCCTACAGCTTTGTCACCGCGCTTGGTTTGAGCAGGATCGACGCCTTCTCGTTTTCGATGGGTGGCATGATCGCCCAGGACCTGGCCCTCAAGCATCCCCACCTGGTCCGCAGGCTTGTGCTGGCGGGGACGGGCCCACGCGGCGGCAAGGATATGGACAAGGTGGTCTTCACCACCTACTGGGACATCTTCCGCGCCACCCTGACGCGGTCAGACCCCAAGGAGTTCCTGTTCTTCAACCGCAACGCCACCGGCAAGGCCGCCGCGAAGGCCTTCATTGACCGGCTAAAGGAACGCACGGAGGACCGTGACAAGACGGTCAGCACCAGCGCATTCCAGACCCAGCTGAAGGCAATCCAAAAGTTTGGCCGCTCCGCGCCGTCGGACCTGTCCACGCTTGCCATTCCCACCCTTATCGCCAACGGTGACAACGACCGCATGGTGCCCTCCGCCCTCTCCAGTGACCTGCACCGCCGGATCAAAGCTTCCGAGCTGATCATCTACCCCGACTCCGGACACGGGGGCATCTTCCAGCACCATGCTGCGTTCGCGCGTGCCGCCGTCGCATTCCTTGGCGACTGATCCAGGTGCAGCCGCGCCGTTATACTCATAACTGAGTCCAATCAGTTAATCCAAGGAGTCCCTGTGCCTGTCCCTTCCCAGCCTCCCGGGCGGCGCGAGCGGAACAAGCAACAGAAGCTGGACCGCATCACCGCCGCAGCCAGTGAGCTGTTCACCGAACATGGCGTTGAGGAAGTGACGACACAGCAGATCGCGGACAAGGCCGATATCGGCACCGGGACCCTGTTCCTTTACGCGAAGTCCAAGGGCGAGCTCCTTCTGCTGGTGCAGAATGCCCACTACGCCGAAGCGCTGGAGCGGGGCCGCGCCGCTGCTGAAACCATTCCGGATGAACTCGATGCCGTGATGGCCATCCTGCAGCCGATCGTGGAGTGCAACCGGGTCCAGGTCGAAAACGGGCGCACCTACCTGAAGGAGATGGTCTTCGGCGATTCCTCGGAGCCGCGCCATCGGGAAGCCCTGCACATCGTCGCGCAAACCGAGGAGGCCATCGCCGCCGTCCTGGCGCGCAAGGGCAGGCTCAGCGCCGCTGATGCCGCCACCACGGCGCACGTCGTCTCGGCAATCATGTTCCTCGGCATGGCAGGAAGCCCGGATCCCGCCACCCGCATCGAGGACATTGTGCAGGACATCAGGACCCAGGTCCGCCTGCTTCTTCCGGGAGACCCAGGAAAGTCCTGAGCCGGTCCTGCAGTGGAGGCCTTCGTTGGCCCAATCACCCCATTCTTTGTTGAACCCCTCCAAAATAGGCTCATCAAAGGAGAACTAGCGTCTGCTCTAAGGGATATTCCAAGCAGACGTGAAGGACGACTTAATGACGATCCAGCCAAACCTTCCCACCGCACCGAGCCGCGGCACCGGCACCGGGTATAAGATCCTCGAGACCGCCCGCGTGCAGGTCCTCAAGGACGGCATCGGCCTGACCCAGGCCCAGGTCGAAGAGGTCCTTCGCCTTCCGGACGAGGCGCTTCCCGCGGCGCTGGAGCTGGCACACCAGGTCCGGCTCCGGCACTGCGGCGAGGACGTGGAGGTGGAAGGCATCATTTCCATCAAGACCGGCGGCTGCCCGGAGGACTGCCACTTCTGCAGCCAGTCCGGCCTCTTCGACTCCCCCGTCCGGGGCGTCTGGCTGGATATACCGGAACTGGTCAAGGCCGCCAAGGAAACAGCCGCCACCGGAGCCACCGAATTCTGCATCGTCGCCGCCGTCCGGGGACCCGACATCAAGCTGATGAACCAGATCAAGTTCGCCATCGACCGCATCACAGCAGAGGTGGACATCAACATCGCCTGCTCCCTGGGCATGCTCACCCAGCGCCAGGTGGACCAGCTCAAGGACTGGGGCGTGCACCGCTACAACCACAACCTGGAAACAGCCCGCAGCTACTTCCCGGAAGTGGTCACCACCCACACTTATGACGAACGGCTGGAGACGTGCGCCATGGTCAAGGAGGCCGGGATGGAACTGTGCTGCGGCGCCCTGATCGGCATGGGCGAAAGCCTGGAGCAGCGGGCCGAACTCGCCGCCCAGCTTGCGGCACTGGAACCGCACGAGGTACCGCTCAACTTCCTCAACCCCCGGCCGGGAACACCCCTGGAAAACCAGGGCATCATGGACGGCAAAGATGCCCTCCGCGCCATCGCCGCCTTCCGCCTGGCCATGCCCCGCACCGTGCTCCGGTACGCGGGCGGCCGTGAACTCACCCTGGGCGACCTCGGTACCCGCGACGGCCTGCTCGGCGGCATCAACGCCGTGATCGTGGGCAATTACCTCACCACGCTGGGCCGCCCCGCCACCGCAGACCTGAACCTGCTCGTGGACCTCAACATGCCCATCAAGGAACTCCAGAAGACGCTGTGAACAGCGTTTCACTCCCCGCACGTTCAGCCGCGGGAAACTTTTGCGGGCACTGCGGCGAGGCGTACGACGGCGGCGACGGGCCGCCGTCGGACGTTCACCACCGCTGCGGCGAGCGCCTCACGATGGAACCGCCGCGCTACTGCGCGGCATGCGGGCGCCGGATGAAGGTCCAGGTAACACCGCTGGGCTGGACGGCGGAGTGCTCCCGCCATGGAGTGCATGCGTCATGAGCGGCGGCGTCGTGGACGGCATATGTAAGAAGGCGCCTGCACTTGAGTAGAGGGCTAACGCCTCTACTCCGCCTGCAACCGTGAGGGCATCGTGGAGTGAGCTGCAAAGGAGGCTCCCATGGCGCTTTACCCGGTGTCCTTCGCCCGTTGCCTTCGCCATCGGTGAAGGCATCCTCGCAGGGCCACTGGCTGAACCCGGAATGCCCCCGGAAGCAGGAAGGATGCCCAGGGGAACACGTGAGGGAATGGCCTTGGCCGGCCTCGCGTTAGGCTGGCTGGGCAGCAAGCTCGTCATTGCCGGGCCCAGGGCGCCGCAACGCTCGATCGCACACTGAGAAACAGCATCAGTGAGCCTTCCGAAGGGACCCCACGTCATGAACAAGAACCGGCTCGAAGCATTCAGCGACGGCGTCCTGGCGATCATCATCACCATCATGGTGCTGGAACTTCACGTCCCCGAGGAACCAACTTGGGCAGGTGTGGCCGGCATTCTGCCCACCTTGTTCAGTTACTTGCTGAGTTTCGTGTACGTGGGCATCTACTGGAACAACCACCACCACATGATCCACCTGGCGAGCCGGGTGAACGGCGGGATCCTGTGGGCCAACCTTCACCTTTTGTTCTGGCTGTCGCTGTTCCCGTTTACGACACGGTGGATGGATGAATCCGGCTTCATCCAGGTCCCTGTCCTGCTTTACGGCATCAATCTGCTGTTAGCCGCGATCGCCTACTTCATCCTCGAACGCCGGCTGATCGCCGTGCAGGGCAGGGACGGGGCGCTCGCCAAGGCTGTCGGCCGGGACTGGAAGGGCAAAGCGTCCCCGCTGATCTACCTTCTGGGCATCGCGCTTACCCTTGCCCAGCCCCTGCTCGGGATTGCCGTCTATACAGTCGTGGCGTTGATCTGGCTGGTGCCGGACCGGCGCGTGGAGCATTTCGTCGCCTCGGCCCACCACGGTGACGTTGGAAACAGCTAGGCGGCACGGGCAGGCCAAAGACGCATGGTTCCTCATGACAGACTTTGGCCGCACCCCCAGAGATTCCCGTTCTGCTTCAGCCCCTGAGGTCTATATTGGCGTGCCAGTAGCGGGCGTTGTTTCTCGCAGAGGCCAACACCACCAGGCCGGTCTGGCTGTTGACGCTTTGTTTGGTTGAGGTGGGGTCGTTGATGTCTGTGTCGGTACTGCTGCTGATGATCGGCGTGCCGGCGCCGGGTGCGAAGGAAACGTTGTTAAGCGGCGATTTCTTGTAATAGATGGTGCCGCCTACCTCGGGCGCGACCGCGAACATCCAGACCTGGCCGTGTTCCTCGTCGATCATGACCATGGGCCGGGTATGGAGGTCCTGCACCTCACCGAACTCAGCGCTGGTCCAGTCGCCTTTGCCGTCGCGCACCAGGAGCGCCACCAACGTCTGGCCTGCATTTCGATTGGCTGTCTTGATCGCAGCGTAAAGACGGCCGCTGCCGTCGCTTGTCAGCTGCCTGAGGTTCAGATGGTCGTTCGCGCATCCCCCCGTGCAGTTCTTTCCTCCGCCGTAGGCCACCTCCGTCTGCCACGACTTGTCCGGCTGGCCGTCCTGATGAACGGCAAAGTAGAACTTCTTTTGCCCCGGCTTCTGGTTACTCCACATGATGCCGATCTTGTCGCCCTGGAAGGACGTGACTGCGGAGATGTCGTCGTAGTGCACCTGGGCGTTGGTTGTGGGCAGGACGAAGGGAGTGGCCCACTCCGTGTCGCTGGTGGTCGAGTGGTTGACGTAGACACGGTTGCTGTTGTCGGACGAAACGGTGGTGTAGGTGACCCACAGCTTGCCGAGGGAGTCCTTGGCCACCGTTATCGATTCCGTACTCCCCTTGTGGAGGGTGACGGGGAACCCGGCGTCCTCTGAGTAGGTCTTCGTCGATGCGTTGTAGCTGAAGCGGTGAAGCAGTGCGGACCCGGAGGTCACTGCCTGCTGGGAAGGCGGCGAACTCCACTCCGAGCGCACCGTGGTGCCCGACACGACGTAGAGCTTGCCGTCCTTTGCGTCCCAGAGTGCGTCACCGCGCGCGTTGGGCCGTGCGTCAACAACCGTATCCTTGTTCTGCCACGCCTGTGTTGCGACGTCGAGCCTGTGAATCGTCGTGGCATGTGCAGACGGGCTCCACAACAGTCCCCACCAGCTCCCATCCTGAAACCAAAGCTTGCTTTGGGCCTTGTCCGCCGTCGGGGTTTTCACGCCGTCGCCCGCATAGGACGGCCCGGGAATTCCGACGTCGGCGGCCTGGGCCGGCACGGGAAGTGCGACAGTGCCGGCCGCCGCGACTAACAGAGCGATGAAAAGGCGTAGCAGACGCATAACGGTCCCCTCAGAGTTATGTCGGTGGACTTATTCTTTTGCTGATAAATTCCTTCAGGTGCAACGGCCGTAACAATGAATTTGCCGATGCCCAGTTAGTGGCGATGGGAATGCCATGTGTGGAATACGACGCGGAGGCTATTTCATCACCTCCAGGCAGGAACACTGTACGTCCGCCATTCGTCCGCTCGGGATACCCTGAATCGCAGCGGAGCAAAAAAGGGGAGGTTGAAGGGGGCACGTTAGGTAGCCATGTGCATTACCCCCTTTCCGCTGACGAGCCGGTTCTGGGCGAGGTCTGCAGTTCAATGGGAGGAACAACAGGGCCGGCCACGATGCTTATCGCCTGGCTGACGCCTGTTGACCGGACTCCCCCACACCCTTGTAATTGGCTACAAAGAGCAGCTCCTCGTTCGCCTCAGGGTGGAAGCACGGAATGATAAGCAGAAAGCGAGCCAAACAGTGAATCAGTCTGACATTCCCGACGATGGGGTCGCAGTCTGTCAGCGGAGTTCAGATTCGAGTGATTCCCTTGGGACTATGACGATCAACGAGTTACTGCTGGAGAGCCGCGTCGGACTTGAACGCGTTCACCCGGCGGATCTCGACAGGGAGATGGCAGCGGGCGCCCTTGTTGTTGACACACGCCCGGTCGATCAGCGGGACCGCGACGGTGACCTTCCCGGCGCGGTCATCATCGACCGAAACGTTCTCGAGTGGCGGCTCGATCCCTCCAGCCCCCACAGGCTCCCAATCGCTGACGACCCTGGCCGCCGGATCATAGTTGTCTGCAACGAGGGCTACAGCTCCAGCCTCGCCGCGCACACCCTGCAGCGGCTGGGGCTAAAACGTGCCACCGACCTGATCGGCGGTTTCCAGGCCTGGGCAGCGCTGCGCAAGCAGTACGACTAAATACCTCGCGCGGGGTAGGCCCAATACACGGGGAAAGTCTTCCAGCACTTGGCGGGAGGATCGAGTACCCGGTACTCGTGTGCCTGAACCCGCAGTAACTTCTACTGGTATCTGTACCAAAGCGCTGCCCACATGCCACTGCGAACACCGTCGGGGCGCAGCGGCAAGATTAACTTGAAGGAGAACGGTCAGCATGACACCTCGTGACGCACAGGCCCCCGACTTCCGGCACGGGGGGCATCTCCACGAGCCGACGCAGTACGAAGCGGGAGGGCGGTTGAAGCCGCGCCCGTGGCCCGTTGGCCCGAGTGAGAGCCACGGGAAAGTGGACTTTGACGACGGCGAGGGAAAGGTCGTCTTCACCCTCTACGTTCAGCGCGGGCCCGAAGAAGAGTACGTCCTGCACGTCGAGCACTTAGCCGCGCCGTTGCGGGTAAATGGTACGCTCCTTCGCCTGAGTCCGGCGCCCCGCGTGGACAGGGACGCCGCCGGCTTTCGCCGGATCACCGTTGCCCGTTCGGCCGCCGTGAAGGCCGAGGCCGAGCTGGACGCCGCCGTCAGCGCCGCCCGCGCAAACGGGGACTCCTGGGAGGTTATCGGTGCTGCCCTCGGCACGTCCGTCAAAATTGCCCGGGAGCGGTTCGGACACGCTGAGACGACGGCGAAATAGGCGACCGACGAGCGCCGAACGTTCCCCTGATTGCCCGGCGTCAACGGACAGAGCATTAGAACGTTCCGTGTACCCTGCAGGCGCCACCTCATCCTGGTTCAAACCAAGGCAGTACACCTAGCCCTCACATGAGTTAGGTATGCCAAGCCCAAAGGCAGGGGATGAATCAGCATGGCCAAACGCAAAGCAGCGGCACTGGATGTGGCACGACGGGCAGGGGTCTCGCGCAGTGCAGTGTCACTGGTCGGTTGATGGCCTGGAATAGTCACCTTCGGCCTTGACGCCCTTCGCACCCCTGCCGCTGGCAGCAGAACGTTCGATGGGTGCCTTTGACGTCCTCAAGCCGGTCGGGGCGCCGTGGTCCTGCGGTCCACCAGTCGTGGGGTCACCAGTTGCCGCGGGCAATGTCGGCAAAGGGGTGCCGCGGGCAATGGACTCGAGTTCGTCGGCTGTTCACAAAGGGCGCTGTCCACACCCTCTTTGGCAGGACAACAGTACACCCCAGCTTCTATGTGGGCACCGAGGCAAGGTTCAAGTACGGGTCCGCACCGAAATCAGGAAGTCATGTTGTAACCCCAGTCCGGAACCATGAACAGGTGTAGGCCCCCCGGCCTACCCGAAAGAACCGGAACGAGGACTGCACAGACCCGACCACAGCAGGCGGAAGGCCTTCAGCCAGGGACTTGAACCCGCCAGCCACGCACCTGAATAGGCCGCGGCAGCCCGGCCACAGCCCGCGACCCAACTCTTTAGATGCCGCGAACACCAGCTTTTTAGACATGTCAAAGCAAAATCGCCCCTGACGAGGGAATACACCGTGCCCGAGGTTCCTGGGAGGCCGCAAGAACCGGCAATCTAATTTATGGCGCGACTTCCCCTTGACTGCTAAGCATACTTAGCTTTAGGCTCGTTAATGGAAGCGCAATACAGATGTTTAACCCGGGGCCTTCCCAAGGCCTAATGCCCATCTCGACTAAAGCGACATTTGGGCGCCGAGCCGGTTGAACCGCCTTCCCCCGCCGAACCGGCGGATGCCAAAAGAAGCAACCACAGAGACGCCCGGTCCCCTGCGCCATGCATCAGCACGGCCTTCAGCAGCCCAAGAACTAATACTGGACTGCCGGATGGGGTACGAGGGCCGATATCAAGGGAGCGAAACATGTCAGTTCTGAAGAAAGCCACCGTCGCAGCCGCTGGAAGCCTGTTCCTGATGGGCGCCGTTGCCGGACCTTCCCAGGCCGCAAACAACAACACATTGAATGATGGCCTCGTGAGTGTCACTGTCGGCGACATCACCGTCGAGGATGCTGTTGACGTCAATGTAGCCGCCAGTGTCGCAGCAAATCTCTGCGATGTCGCGGACATCGGATCGATAGCAGTTCTCGGCGAAGCAGTGGATGCCACCGGCAACGCGGTAACCGTCTGCGATGCCGCCACCGGTCCAGTTCGCATTATCAACAACTAGTACGCGCGAGCGATGAGGAACGAGCCACAGCACACGTAGCCGTCTTTCCTCTTTCCGATCATGCGAAGAGCCTTGGCCACCGGCCGGGGCTCTTTCGCGTGCACCGACCAAACCCAAGCCCCTGGCGCCCAGACTTACGAACCATCCCCTCTTGAAACTGTCGATGATCCCGCCGGGTAACGGACCTGTCGTGGGACGATGATGTCAGGTCCCTTTGCCACAGCACAGGTAGGTTCGCCTGTATCTTGAGATGGTCAGGTGCCCGAAATTGGAACATCACTGCCACCCTCACAGAACGTCCATTACCGGCCTTCGAATTTGGCCGGGGGAGCTCGGAGAAGGACGCGACTGGCACCACGAACTGGGCCTTTTCTCTCACCTGCCAGGGCGTACCCGCGTTATGCCGCGGTGCGGACGTTTTACCCTCAGTCGCCGGCGCCGGTGGCGCCTCCAGGGGTAGCCCAAGGCGGCCATCCGGAGCCATGATGGCTCTATGACTGATCCCCAACGGAAGTTGTCCGCCGCCGAGCTCGCCGAGGCCGGGCTCACCGGCTGGCGCGTGGCCGGCGACGCCCTCGCCGCCACCTTCAGGACCCGGAAGTTCTCCACCGGGCTGGAGTTCGTGAACCGCATCGGCGCCTCCGCCGAGGAGGCCAACCACCACCCCGACCTCACGCTCACCTACCCCGAGGTCGGCGTCACGCTCTCGAGCCACGATGTCGGGGGAATCACCAGCCGCGACATCGACATGGCCCGCACCATCAGCGGCCACGCCGCGGACCTCGGAGTCGCCGCCGCGGAGTGAGCCCGCGCCGTCGGGCACCGGGGGAACAGATCGTCGAGGCGATGAGCAGCTACGCCAAGAGGCGCGGTCGGTGCCAGCACCATCCTGCCCGCCGGACACGCCTAGGCCCGTTACACCCGAATGCCAAATTCGTCCTGAAGCCTTGCATGTAGCCTAGGGCTCCCAACAGATTCACACCCCATTAAGAAAGGGCGTTGCCGGAAGCTCCCAGCGCGCTCCTTAAACCTGCAGTCCTTGACGAGGCTGCTCCCTTAGGTTCCCTGCCCTGAAGACCAGGTTTGGTCACACCCCAACCTGACGTCAGGCGGCAGGACGCTCAAAATAGGGTGATTAGGGCAGTTCATACACACCACCGACCGCCTGTCTTAGATCTGAACCCGGACAGCAGCGGCCAGGCTTATGAGGTCGTGCGGGACGTCCGGGTAATTGTGCACCAACTTGTTCCACAACGCCGGTGCCACTGCCGCCTGCGTTCAGCGCGTGATCGGCAGTTGGGTCAGACCCGGCCCAACTGCCCGTACGTCTGGATTCCGTCAGCGAAGCATCCATCCCGGGAGGGGCCGCTCTTGTTTGTGGCTCCATGTCCAGCCGAATCAGTCACAGTTCCTCCACAGCAGGGCCAAAGCGCCCGGACAGCGACCCCACCCAGGATAAGAACAGCTTCGAAATCCGGAGTGGAACCAACAAGGAGAACAAACTGTGAATAGCGTCCGGAAAATCGCTGCAGGTGCCACTCTGATCGGAGCACTCATCGGAGGCGGAGCCCTCACCGCCGCCGCACTGCCCGCAAACGCCGCCACCACAACACCCAGCCCGTCCAGTACGGGCAAGGCCGGTGCGGACCATGGAAACGAAACGGCCCTCACGGGTGATACCGCTGACAAGGTCAAGGCCGCCGTCCTGGCCGCCAACGCAGGCGCCACCATCGATGCCATGACCAACGAAGACGACGGATCCGCCGCCTACGAAGCCCACATCACCACATCCGACAACACCCACGCCACCGTCAAGCTCGACACCGACTTCACCATCACCGCCACCGAAACCGGCGGGCACTGAGCCCACGCCCCTGGATCTCCGGGCGGACGCCACCATCGGCGTCCGCCCGGCTTTCCCTTCCCACTTCATGTGGTCAAGCGACCTTCAAGGCCCGGTTGCCGGCCGCCCCTGACTCAGGTCATCCTGATGAACCACCGCTCAAGAAAGACGCTGATGACCATCGTCTACTGCCCCCCGGTCCTGCCGGTTGCAGACCGTCCCCAATCCATCTCTGCCCTGGCCGCTATGCGAGTTGCCGTGTTGCAGGAAACCGACTCCTGGACGGACAAAGTGCCGTCAGCGGCATTTTGCGAAAGCGTAAAGAATCCGGGGAACGCACACCCCGTTGGCGGGAGCAGGCCATGAGCACCACCGCGCCGGCTGGTCCCCGACACGTCATAGCACGGCGTCCGGCACGGGACCGCGCTCTTGCGTGGGCTTGGTTCCGGAGGGCGTTATCCGTCACGGTCGTCGCAGCTGCCGTCATCGTTGGTGTGCAGCTGGGCCTGGACGGTCCAGCCGTTTCTCCTGTTCAACCCTCAATAATCGCGGGCGCGGATACCGTCGGCTCAGGTGCAGGGGCCGCCCCGAATCAACAGGTTCGTCCCGCGCCTGCAGGCGGCGGGCCTGCACGGGCCGACGGCCGGGGAAGGCACTAAGACCGCTTTTAAACAATCCAAGAACCCGACTGCGCCGCTTTAGCCGCGCGTCAAAGAAAGAAGACCATGACTGCAACAGCCGACCGTTCCGGATTTGCACGGTCCGATTCACCGGGAGGGACCGCAGGAGGAAGTATTTCGCCCGCTGTGGTGCTCTGGCTGGTCATGGCAGGTGCAGTCGCCGTCGTTGCCCTCGCGGTCATAAAGGCTCCCCACCCGGTGTTGTTCAATCTTCCCCTCCTGGCACACACATCCGGTCTGCTTGCCGGCTACGGTGTAACCGTCATGGTGGCACTGATGTCACGCGCACCTGCCCTGGAACGCGGAATCGGTGCTGACCGTCTGGCCCGATGGCACGGTTTGGGCGGCAGGGCAATCTTCGCACTCATCCTCATCCATGGCGTCGCCGCGACCGTGGCATGGTCAATGGGTCAACGCATCCCGATATGGGCTGCCACCGCGGAAGTTCTCCACATGCCAGGACTTGTCGCTGCCACGGCCGGAACAGTGCTCTTCCTGGCGGTTGGCTACGTTTCTGCACGGAACGTGCGCCGCAGACTGAAGTACGAGACCTGGCACTTCCTCCACCTGCTGACCTACCTGGCGATCGCACTGTCCTTCTCCCACGAACTGGCAGGCCCCGACCTGGCAGGACTTCCCCTTGTACAGGTCGCGTGGAGCCTGCTCTACACCTTCAGCTTCGGGCTGGTACTCCGGTACCGGGTCCTGGCACCGCTCACGCAACTATGGCGCCATGGGCTGCGCGTTGATCACGTGATCGATGAAGGAGGCGGAGCGGCCAGCCTCATCCTTCGCGGCCGCCACCTCGACGAACTCCACGCCGAATCCGGACAATTCTTCCGCTGGCGATTCCTGACCGGAACCCTCTGGTTATCGTCCCACCCCTTCTCACTCTCAGCACCACCCCACGAGCAGTTCCTGCGGATAACCGTCAAAGCGATCGGTGACGGCACGCGGCTGATCCACGCCGTGAAACCCGGCACAAGAGTCCTCGCCGCCGGCCCGTACGGCGCCATGACGAACGAACGGCGCCAAGGACGAGGAGTCCTCCTGATCGGCGGCGGGGTAGGCATCACCCCCATGCGTGCACTCTTCGAAACACTGCCGGTCCCCGAAAGAACCCTGACCCTGCTCTACCGGGCGTCCTCTCCAGAGGAGATACTTTTCCGCGACGAGCTTGAACACATCGCCCACCACCGGGGCGCCCAGCTGATCTTCCTGACCGGGAGTTCCTCAGCCCCCCGGAACGCGATAACCGCCCAAAGCCTCCAGCAAATGGTTCCGGATATTGCATCCCGTGACGTCTACATCTGCGCGTCCCCAAGATTTTCCGCCGCCGTGACAGCGGCCCTGATCCAGGCGGGCCTGCCACGAAGACAACTCCACCAGGAGGAATTCAGCTTCTAATCCCACCGTGCAATGAACCGCATCCAGCAGACGCCAACAACCGCCTTGTGAAGGCAAATGGAAAATGCCGAGCGGAAAGGTTGGAATTGGAGACGTTCATGGTTTCCGGCCATCGTTGGAATTGCATGAAAGCGGCTGCTTTGCGGGGTGCGCCCACGACCAGGGATCAATATGGTTGATAGGCGGGAGCCATGTGAGCTCTTGTCGTTCCTGAACCTTTGAGCGGTCACTGTCCGAGCCGCCTCTCGATCAATTCCCTAAGGAAAACTGCGTGGATACGCGAAAGCTGAAGTATTTCCTGGCCGTTGTGGATCATGATGGCTTCAATCGCGCTGCAGAGCATTTGCTGATAGCGCAGCCTTCGTTGTCCCAAACCATTGCCAGTCTTGAAAAGGATTTGGGGGTTCCACTGTTCCATAGGATCGGTCGACGTGCTGTTCTGAGCGAAGCCGGTCAGGAGCTGGTTGGTCCTGCCCGGCTGGTCATGCGGGACCTTGATGCGGCCCAATCTGCGGTACAGGCTCTTCGAGGTGTCCGCAGCGGCCAGTTGGACATCATTACGATGCCGTCCCCGGGGATTGAACCTTTGACTTCGATGATCGCCGGGTTCACCCGCTCGCACCCGTCGGTTCGATTGAACGTGGTAGCCGCCTTCACCCCGGAGGACGTCATCGAATCTGTCCGCAGCGGCAGCACGGAGATTGGACTGGCTGGATCCCCCAATCCCATCCGGGTCCCCGGCGTCGAGGTGCTCGAGCTGGAGCGCCAGCCACTGATCCTGATTGTGAACCCGCAGGCGGATACCTTTCAGCCTGGCGTCGCGGTCCAACGGGAAGATCTGGCCGGACACCGGCTGATTGCAAGCCAGCGCGGATCATTGATGCGGTGGCTCGTAGATGATGCTCTGGCCCGCGGTGTGGATCTTGAGATCGTGGTTGAGGTGGCGCACCGGACCTCCATTCTGCCCCTGGTATTGGCAGGCGTCGGGCACGCCGTTATGCCTTCGTCCTGGGGCCCGCTGGCGCACAGGTCCGGGCTTCGCACCCTTCTCATCGAGCCGGTATCCGATCTCAACGTGGCAATCGTGAGCCGGAAACAAGACCTCACGCCGGCTGCAAAGGCGTTTCTGGAGATTGCGAAACTCCACGTGAACCGATCAAAGCCGACCCACGACCATTCATAGGTTAATCCTATCTAGCGCATTGAATCTTGGTCTTGGACGCAGTTGGACTGGAGCCCGTCTACTTGAAGAGGAAGGAACGGTGTGACCCTGCTCCCAGGCAAGCACCTCACACTCAACGAGGAGACACATCAACATGAGCAGCACGCAGAAGTTCAGCATCGCTTCAATCCCCGCCGACGGCGTGGGCAAGGAAGTCGTTGCCGCCGGCCGCCGCGTCCTGGACGCCCTGGCCGAAAACTCCAACGGGAAATTCGCCTTCGACTGGACCGAGTTCCCTTGGGGCTCCGAGTACTACGACAAGACCGGCCAGATGATGGACCCCAAGGGCCTGGACGCCCTGAAGGACTTCGACGCCATCTACTTCGGCGCAGTCGGCTGGGAAAACGTCCCGGACCACATCAGCCTGTGGGGCCTGCGCCTGAACATCACCCAGAACTTCGACCAGTGGGCCAACATCCGCCCCGTCAAGTTCCTCCCGGGCGTGCAATCCCCGCTTCGCAAGGCTGACAACACCGAACTCGACTGGGTTGTAGTCCGCGAAAACAGCGAAGGTGAATACGCCGGCCTGGGCGGACGCAATCTCAGCGGCCGCGGCCCCGGCAACGAGGTGGCCCTGCAGACGGCGTTGTTCACCGAAAAGGGCTGCGAACGCATCATGCGCTTCGCCTTCGATCTGGCCCGGACCCGCACCGTCAAGAAGGTCTCCTCGGTGACGAAGTCCAACGCCCAGCAGTACGGCATGGTCCTGTGGGACGAAGTCTTCAACCGCGTGGCCCAGGACTACCCGGACGTGCAGACCGAAAGCGTTCTGGTGGATGCGATGAGCGCCAAGTTCATCCTCAAGCCCGAGGACCTCTCCGTCGTGGTCGCCTCCAACCTGAACGCGGACATCCTCTCCGACCTCGGCTCGGCACTGGCCGGCAGCCTGGGCCTGGCCGCCAGCGCCAACCTGAACCCGGAACGGCGCTTCCCGTCCATGTTCGAACCGGTCCATGGATCCGCTCCGGACATCGCGGGCCAGGGCATCAGCAACCCGATCGGCGCCATCGCCAGCGCCGCCCTGATGCTGGACCACTTCGGCCTGCACGAGGAAGCACGCCGGGTCGAAGCCGCCATCGAAGCCGCCACCGGCTCCGGCCACCTGACCCGCGACGTCGGCGGGGACGCGAAAACCGACGACGTCACCGAGGCGATCATCAAGGCACTGACCCTGGCACCCGCCGCCGTCTAGCACGTCTCTCCCGGGAGGTCCCAAGCCAAGCGGTGTCCCGAGGGCCCCGACGCGAGCTTGCGAGCGTTGGGAAGGGACCTCCGCGGGCGGCGGAAAGGCCGCCGTCGAGCGTCCCCTTACACACTTCAGCGTTATTCCAGCGACATTCCACAATGAGGTAGGAATCATGGACCACATCACCACCGCCGGCAAAGCGACACCGGCCACCAAAACCCGCTGGTACCGCCAGCTCTACTTCTGGGTACTGACAGCAATTGTCATCGGCATCCTTGTCGGCTGGCTGGCCCCAACCGCCGGCATCGCCATGGAGCCCATCGGCACCACCTTCGTGAACTCGATGAAGATGCTCATCGGCCCCATCGTGTTCCTGACCATTGTGGGCGGCATCGCCAGCGTCGCGGACCTGAAGAAAGTCGGCATGACCGGCTTGAAAGCCCTGACCTACTTCCAGGTCGGCACCATCTTCGCCATGGTGTTCGGACTGGTGGCCATCAACATCTTCCGCCTCGGTGAAGGCGTGAACGCCGACCCCGGTGCCATCAAGACCTCCGACTCGGCCGCCAAACTTATCGACGCCGGCCAGCACCAGGAATGGTGGCAGTTCCTCACCCACATCATCCCGAACAGCATCGTAGGCCCCTTCGTTGAAGGCGACATCCTGCAGATCATCTTCATCGCCGTGGTCTTCGGCATCGCCCTGAACTCCATGGGCAAAGTAGGCGCTCCCGTGCTGGATGGCGTGCAGCGGCTCACCGGGGTCATGTTCAAGATCCTCAGCTTCATCATGAAGGCAGCCCCGCTGGGTGCCTTCGGTGCCATGGCCTTCGCTGTTGGCAAGTACGGCGTCTCATCACTGACCAGCATGGGCGGGCTCATCGCCCTCTTCTACGTCACCTCCATCCTGTTTGTGGTGGTGGTCCTCGGTTCAGTGATGGCCTTCCTGAAGCTGAACATCTTCCGGATGATCCGGCACCTCAAGGAGGAGTACATGCTCATCCTGGGTACCTCCACCGCCGAACCCGCCCTGCCCGGGCTGATGCGCAAGCTCGAGCACGCCGGCGTCAAGAAGGAAACCGTGGGCCTGGTGGTCCCGACCGGCTACAGCTTCAACCTCGACGGTGCCGCGATCTACCTCTCCCTCGCCGCCCTCTACATCGCTCAGGCCACCAACACGGACCTGACCATCGGGCAGCAGTTGGGCCTGCTCGCCGTAATGCTGCTGACCTCCAAGGGCGCAGCAGGAGTGGCCGGCGGCGGCTTCATCGCCCTGACCGCCACGCTCACCACCATCGGCACCATCCCGGCCGCCGGCATCATGCTCATCTTCGGCATCGACAAGTTCATGTCCGAATGCCGGGCCCTGGTGAACTTCACCGGCAACGCCGTGGCCACCCTCTTCATCGCCTGGTGGGACCGTACCCTGGACGTGGACCGCGCCCGCCGCGTCTTTGCCGGTGAAACGGTGGAGCCCATTCCTGCCGAGGACCTGGTCCACGCGGACGACGCTACCGACATCGACGACGATATCGCCGGGTACGGCCTACACGCCCCCAAGCACGCTGGAACCGAAGGGCTGGCACCCGGAGGACCCGCCGTCGTCGAACCCTCCACCGGCCGCCGCCCTGCCTACTCGGAAACTGTCTGACATGACGGCAGAAACCGCCCAGCAAAGCGTCCGCGCCCTTATCGCGCCGGACAAGTTCAAAGGCAGCCTCACCGCCGGCGAAGTGGCTGACGCCCTGGCCTCAGGGCTCCGCTCAGTCGCTTTCCCTGGCGGCCAGGTCCACTGCGAACTGCTGCCGCTGGCGGACGGAGGTGACGGCAGTGTCGATGCCGCCGTCGCCTCCGGCTTCGGTCGCCGCAGCTGCACCGTCGCAGGACCCACCGGCCAACCGGTGCAGGCAAGCATCGCGTTCGACGGCACCACGGCAGTGGTTGAGGTGGCGAACACCTGCGGGCTCGGGCTGCTCCCCGACGGAAAGCTCGAACCGCTGGAGGCCTCCAGTCACGGCTTCGGCGAAGCAGTCCTTTTCGCCCTTACCCTCAACCCGGCCCGCATCATCCTGGCCCTGGGCGGCAGCGCCAGCACCGACGGCGGGATGGGAATGCTCACGGCCCTTGGCTACCGCTTCCGCGACGCAGAGGGCCGGCCACTTTACGGTAGCGGACGGGCGCTGGCCCAGATTCATACCGTGGAACGGACTGCCCTTCCCGAGCTGGGCGAGATTGAACTGATAGTAGCCAGGGATGTCCACAACCCGCTCCGCGGCCAGCAGGGCGCACCAGCGGTATTTGCACCGCAGAAGGGTGCCACGCCCGCTGATATTGCCGGGCTCGATGCGGCCCTGGCGAACTTCGTGGCGAAAATGTCCGAAGCAGGATTCAAGGACGCCGCGGCGCTGGCAGAAAACGACGGAGCAGGCAGCGCAGGCGGCATCGGCTACGCCTGCCTCCTGCTCGGGGCCCGGCAAGTCTCCGGCGCGGACTACTTCCTGGACCTGCTCGACTTCAACACCCGCAAGGACAACTGCGACGTTGTGATCACCGGCGAAGGCAGCATTGACGAGCAAACCCTTGCCGGGAAACTACCGGTGGCGGTGGCCCGACGGTCCGGAAATCGCCCCATTATCGCCGTTTCCGGCCGCTCCATGCTCCCCAAAGAGCGCTGGCCAGACCTGGATCTGACCCGCGTGGTCACCCTGGCTGAATACACCGACCGGGACTCATCAAAGGATCCCGAACTCTCCGTGTTGCTGCTGCGAAAAATCGGCAAAGACATCGGCATAAGCCTCCTGGAGTTCGGCTCCAATTAACGTGGGAAACTGAAGCACCCGTCCGGGGAGTCACACGGGCGGGTGCTTTTCATTGCCAGTCCGCCTTGAACGGTGACCTCATCTCCAAACCTATGAGAACGTCCAGAAGGCAGCGACTGATCTTCCCAAGGCTGTGGCCATCAGAGCCCGCTTGCGGGGACCGAGGATCCGTGCGGGCCGGTTCATTGATGAGCCCATACCAAACAGGCCCTTGCACTGGCAGAGAACCTCCTTCTAGACTCATGAAATCGATATCAGTGATGGACATCATGTTTGAGCCGTGGGATTGGTCTGCCCTCGTTAGGGCTCTGATGTCGCAACCAGTTACGAACGAAGGGGTTCACCTTTGAACTATCCAGCAATTTGCCGTCCACTTGGCGGCGCCTTGGCGCTTTGTTTATTCATGGCGCCCGCAACGGCGCTCAGCGCTGGCGCGGCGCTCCAGCAAGCTCCTGGAGTCGATCTTTCATCGGGGTTTACCGGAAGTGAAGCTCAAAAAGTCCACCGACGTAGTCTTCTACCGGGTTATGGTTCGCCAGGGCGCCGGGACGCCCAAGGCCGAACTGCGGGTGCGGTTTACCGCCGCAGATGGACGGGAGGTCGGCCAGGAGGTTTCTGCCCCCACTTCATTGAAGGCGGGATCCTGGTCCGAAATCAGCCTGACCGCAGCAACTCCTGCAGACGCGAAAAACGTTCAAGTCTCCGTCCATGTCCTGGGCAACGGTGCCGTGGATGTTGACGATATCGCCCCGAACGTCCGCCAGCAGCAGGAAACGGTCCCTAATGGTGGGGCTGAGTCAACGATAGGGACCCCGCTGGCTCCGGCAGGTTGGGCTGCGGCTTCCACCCAGTGGGAACCCGTGGCTGTGCCCAACTCGTCTGCAGAACAGGGTTCCACCTCCCCTGACAACTGGAAAACCTTTAATTACGCCACCCCGAAATCCACGATGGTCTGGGATCCTTCCGTCGCACACACGGGTTCCAAATCACTGCGGATCGATGGCGTCCCGGGAGGAATTGCTGACTGGCAGCAAACCAACTACGTGCCGGTGACTCCCGGCATTTACAAATTCGGATTCTGGGTCAAGGGTCAGAACGCCGCCGCAGGTGATATCCGCCCACTCGTAATTTTCCGCAACGCCAATGGCCAAACCGTCGGTGGTGACCGTGTCATCAGCAACACCATCACCACTGCTGATTGGACGTACGTGGAATCCACACTCACGGCCCCGGCAGGGGCGGTCTCTGTCCGCATCGACTACCGGCTCTACAACGGTGGAACAGCCTGGTTTGATGATGTTTCCATCGCTCGGCAGGTGACATTGCCTGGTGTGGCGGCTGGTAACACCGCCGGTGTCGACACGGCAACGGCCAAGAGCGGGGAGAATTCACTGACGTTGGCCAACAAGTCCGACGGCGATCAGTCAGTGTTGGAGTCTGCCGCCTTCCCCGTGGAACGCCTCGCCGGCTACGATTTCTCGGCGATGATCAAGGCAGCCCTGGACGGCGGCACTGCCACCGCTGGCGTGAAATACCTGGATGCAAATGGGAAGACCCTCAGCGAACAAGTCGTGGACAGTGTTCAGGGCACGACTGACTGGCATGCCGCGGGTCTCCAGGCCTTCCCTCCCGCGGCCGCAACGGAGGCGCAGGCGTTTGTCCGCCTGAAGGGTCGGGGCCAGGCCTGGTTCGATGATTTGTCGCTGGTCCGAAGCACGGTGATCGACCCTGCAGCGAAGGCGGTCACATCCCGGCCATCGCTGTTGCTCGGCAGCTCCGATGTGGCGGCGCTCCGAGAGAGGGTGAAGACAGGAGTTGTCGGTGACGAATATCAAAGGCAACTCGCACTGTCCAAGAAGTGGAGCGTTGAACAGCTTAAGGACCCCACTTACCTGGCCAACCCCTACCGCGCGCAAAGCAACATTTATACGGTACCGACCGGTGCCACCAAGATGCGCCTCACAGCCGAGCTGGCCGGCAAAGGGTCAACAATGGCGGATGCGCTGACACTTACCTCGCTGGCCAACGGCCAGCCGGTGACCATTTCCGACAACAGTTTTGAGGCTTTTGGAACCCCGGCGAGCCCATGGTCGGTCACCTCGGCCACTCCCGGCGCCGCTGTAGCCACCTCCACGGAATGGGCGGCAGCCGATACCGTTTCCCTGAGGTATGCAGGGGCTGCACCATCAGACAAGGCAACCATCGTTTTGAATCAGGACCTGCCCGCAACGGCAGGTGCACGCTACTCACTCGGAGCAACCATCAGCCAGCGGGGCCTGATCGAAGGCACCGGCCTCACCTGGACCGTCAGTTTCACGAACGACGCCGGGGCGCCGGTTGGAGCGGCATTCAAGACGCCTGCCTATAACTGGGACACGCACACCCGTTGGGACTCCCCGCTGTTTGAAGCCACCCAAGCCAACGCCAACGTTTACCTCGTAACCGGAGACGAGACCGCCGCGCAGAAGGCAATCCTGGGTCTGAAATACCTCATCGGTGAATCAATCTGGGGCATGGACTACGCCCTCAGCACTGGTGGAAAGCCTAACGGTGAAGACGGCTACGGCGCGGTGCACTTCGGCCGGGCCATGGGCGGATTCGCCCAGGCACTTGACCTCGTCATGAACTCCAAGTCGATGGGTGACACCGACCGCGCCTGGCTCACGGACCGCCTCGGCTGGATGCAGGACACCCAAATGAATCAAACCTACTACGACCGCTCAACCGAGGCCGGACGGATTTCCAACTGGAACCTCGACAGGGCTATCGGTGTCGGGCTGGTCAGCATGGCGCTGCCCAACCTAACCTCCGCTGAAACCTACAGAGCCCACGCTCAAGGTGAAGTGGAATGGACCCTTCAGAACGTCGTCGGCGACGACGGCGCGTTCCCCGAGACCGTGCGGTATCACGCGGCTCCCCTCGTGCGGCTCGTCCCGTTCGTTCAAGCCCTCAAACGGGCAGGCGGCGCGGACCTGGTCAACGACCCCAAGCTGAAGAAAATGTTCACGTTCCTGGTGGACATTCAAACACCAGTGGATTCAACGAACACCAAAGCGCCCGGAACGGTCCTGATGCCGGCCATCGGCGATGCCGACTACAACGAAAAGCCCTACCGGATCCTGGGATGGAATGCCGCTCTCTACAAGGACTCCGACCCGGCACTTTCCGGGGAAATGGAATGGACCTGGCAGCGGGCAGGTTCTCCGATCACGGATACCGGGGCGAATCCCTGGACGCTTCCACCGCTTCTGAACACTGACCCTGCGCTGCCTGCCAAGGACCCTGGCCTGACCTCATCAGCAGTGACCAGCGTTGGCTATGACATCCTGCGGAACAAAGTTGGCACCCCCGACGAGAACTACCTCATCATGTCTGACACACCCCGCACCCTGGGCCATAATCACGACGACCGCTCCGGATTCTCGCTCTGGGGGAAGTCTGTTCCGTTGGCGCTTGACTCCGGAACAGGAGGCTACTTCAACGGTGACAACGTCTGGTTTAACAGCGCCGCGGCTCACAACGTCGTCCAATTCCAGTCCGACGGCTCCTGGCAGGGCACAGCCCCCTTCGTGCAGACGCCCGTCCGCTACTATTCCGAAAAACTCGACCTGGTTCAGACCGGCGGGGCCACGCCGGGCGCTACCGATTACCAGCGCAACATGATCCAGCTCAAGGGCGGATTTAACGCCTACCTTGTCTGGGACCGCATCAAATCAACCAACCCCAGCAGGTTCAACCTTCATACCTTGACCACCTCAATGGACCAGACGCCCGGGCTGCTCGTAGCCCACGGCTATCAGGGAGTGGACCTGGATGTACACCTCCTCGGATCGGCACAACCCTCAATTGCCCTGGACAAGGGCAGGGTCTCCGGTGATTGGCCGCAGGAGAACCAGCAGTGGCTGCAGCTTGGCCAACCTGCCGGAACAGACCACACGGTTTTGCTCCAGCCCAGGGCCAAGGATGCGAAGCCGCTTGAAACCATCGAGCACGCCACAGGGTCGACTTCCCTGAAGGCCTTCGAGCTCGTCACCGCCAGCGGAGAGCGAGCAATGATCGTCCTCAACAGCGGTGATGCCCCTGCGGAGACTGACCTCGGCCTGGCCGGTTCGTGGAGTGCTGCGACGCCCTCCGGGAATGGGTCGGTCAATGGGGCCAGCGTCAGCGTAAGCGCCCATCAGGCGCTGGTGCTCATGAAGACCCCGTAAAAGGAACGCTCGGTCCCATGACGGCTGAGGCGGGCCTGCCGGTCCGTCTCAGCCGTCTGCATGATGGCACCCGGCATTCAGGGCATGGAAAGGGCCGGTGGCAATGGCTATACGCGCCATCACCACCGGCCCTTCCGGCGCCCGGCGGCAAACCAGGGCCAGCCCGGTCAGGTCGCCAGTTGGCTGACCGCTTCCCTTCGGCCGGACTATGCCGCCGGGATTTCCACATCGATTTCGGCGCTGCTGACCGTGCCGCCGTCGGGGCGCTTGCCCACCACCTTGTACGTCCGGTCGCCGGATGGTTCGGGCAACGTAAACCTGGTTTGAAAGAGGTCCTCCGCGACGACGACACCGTCGGCATCTTCGCTGACGTCAAGGACGTCGAAAACGGTCACGGTCCTCGGTTTGGTGCGGGCGAGTTCCGCGCGTGCCCCCTGATAGCGAATCGACAGCATTGGAATATCCGGGTCCAGACTTTTCGCGTCGACGTCCTCAAAGGCGCAGGCGCCGGTGGTGCAGACACCGGCGTGCACGGTCTCCGGCAATGGGACGATATCCCGCGCCACCGACTGCCATGCCCTGCCGTCAGCGGAAACCAGAGCCGTGCTGAGGTGGCTTCTGGCGTCACGCTGCAGGCGCAACCAAGGCCGGTCTCCGATGTCCACCTGGCTGAGGTCCCGCAGGTACGGGCTGCGGGTCTGGCCTCCACCGGCATCGTCACCCGGGTTGCCTGCGCCGAAATCCTCGCGGGTGTCCAGGGTGCGGGTGCGCAGGACCAGCCGGCCGCCGGAGTCGACCCCGAAGAAACGGGACCATGTCCCGCTGGGCAGGGCCTGACAGGGCACGGGCTGAGACGGTAGTCCGGACCGGTGCCCGTTCGTTGCGGCGACGATGCAAGTCACAACCGGGGCTTTGAAGTGCTACGGGAGGTGCGGGGTACGGACCGGAATCCAGATCCTCATGGTCGAGCTGCCGCGTTCGGCCCAGGAGTGGTAAGGGACCAGCGCCGCTTGGGCCCTGTCGGCGGTCACCGTGTCATTTTTGTTTGTGAAGGGCCAGGCGGGCCCGGTCGGTCCTCGGTTCAGTCCGACCAGCTGTACGGTGACGGTGCCATCCTTCTCGCGGAGGCCGGCCGCTGTGTCTATGTGGGCGTCGGAGAGCTCCCACCCGGCCGGGAGGTCAACGGATTCCAGGGCGAAGACTTCGGGGCCGCGCTCGACGGCAACGCAGCCGCGGACAGCGTCAATGCGGTCATCGGGCCAGGAGAATCTTGGGGTCATGGGAAACTCGAGGATAATTTCCTGGCCGGGCCGGAAAGCCTCGGTGTGTGTGGTTGTTCCGGGGCCGGCAGGCCTCGCCCCTTCGCCGGCATTCAGCGTCGCGCCGGTGGCCCAGGCGGGGACCCGCAGACTGATGCTGACGGGCGTACCGGGCGCTTCGGCCACGGTCAGCTTGATCCGTCCTGTGGCTGGGTAGTCGGTTTCGACGTCCAGGATCAGGGCGCCGGTGGCCAGTTCGGCGCGGATGCGTCCAGCCGCATACTGGTGAATCTGTACTCCGTCTGCGTCCGTGGTTGCTACATAGGAGCTGAGGCTTGCCAGGGTCCGGGCGACGTTGGGCGGGCAGCAGGACACTTCGAACCACGCCTCACGGCCGCTGGAGCCTCCCCGGATGCAGACGCCGTCTTCGTTCAGTGGCGCCTCCCCGGCGGTGGTGCGCTCATGCAGGGTGTTGGCGTAGAAAAAGGACTTTCCGTCGGCGGAGGGCGATGTGGCCACAATGTTGTAGAGCGTCCGCTCGATCAGGTCCGCGTATTGTGGGTCCCCCGTGGCCAGCAGCAGGCGCCAGCTGAACATGTTGGAAGCGACTCCGGCGCATGTTTCACAGTACGATCGATCCGGCGGGAGCACGAAGTCTTCGCCGTAGGCTTCGTCCATGTGATGTGAGCCCATTCCGCCGGTGATGTAGGTGCGGCGGGCGACGGTGTTTCGCCATTGGAGCTTCAGGGCATCGAGGAGTTCGGTGTCGTTGGTTTCAACCGCAACGTCGACGGCGCCGGCGGCAAGGTACAGGGCGCGAACGGCATGGCCGCGCAGGACCGTGGCCGCGCGGACGGGCATGTCGTCCTGCCAGTAGGCCTGGCCGAATTCAAAGAGGGGCAGCGTTCCGGTGCCTCTGCGCTCGATGAAGGTCCTGGCCTGGTCCAGGTAGCGCCGTTCGTCGGTGACCCGGTACAGCTCCACAAGGGCTACCTCGATCTCGGCGTGCCCGCATACTTTATCCAGCCCGCCTGGCCCGAACATGATGCAGACGTGGTCAGCAAGTTTTCGGGCAACGTCCAGGAGCTTTACCGCCCCGGTGGCGCGGTGGTTGGCTACTGCAGCCTGGATCAGGTGGCCGAAACAGTACAGCTCATGGCCCCACTTGAAATCGGAGTAGCGGGGCTGCTGCCAGGGCCGGCCAAACAGCGTGTGCAGGTAGCCGTCCGGCTCCTGGGCTGCAGCCAACTCGTCGATGAAGGCTTCCATGACCTCACTGAGTTCCGTTTCGCCGGAGCGGGCGTGTTCCCAAGACATGGCTTCGATCAGCTTGTAGATTTCCGAGTCGGCGAATTCCCGTCCTCGGTGCTCGTACTTGTCCTTTCCGGCAGCCTTCTCAAGGTTGCCCAACCAGTCAAGCCGGGTGACCCAGGAGACGGCATGGGGAATGATGGCGGCGCGGTTTAGTTCCTGGCGTTCCCCCCAGAAGCCTCCCGACAGCGATACAGCCGGCAGGGGCAGTGGCGAAAGAGCACCTCTCGAGGGGGCGACTGGGAGAGTTTTTGCTGCGGGGACGTAAACGGATTTCATGGGGCCTCCATATGCCGCCGCAAGGCGGCGGGCGGGATTTTCGACAATATTTGAGGAGAGAGAAACTTCGGTATGGCTAGGCCGGTCGCGCCAGCTGTTCCGCGGCGAGCTGGGTGACACCGTAGACGGGGTCTTGGGTGACCGGGCGGACATCAGTTATTCCGTCTTTGGCCAAGGCTTCACGGAAGGCTGATTGAAGCCGCAGTACGTGCATGCCGAGCCCTCCTCCCAGGACGACGGGTCCCGCGATGCCCAATTGAGACAGTGTCTGCGCTGTCATATCAGCGAGATCCTGCCCGGCACGGTCAAGCATCTTCTGACTGGGAAGGTGTCCAGCGTCGGCGGCCTCTACTACCAGACGTGCCTGCTGCGCCCAGTACCGGCGTCCTGTGCCCGCCGAATGGAACAGCGCCATCAGTTGATTCGGATGATCCAGATCGCATGCGCGGAGGAGATTCCGGGTGAGGGCGTCCGCTTCGTAGCCTTGGTTCATTCTGCGCAGGCTGTGGCGGACGGCTTCCCGGCCGAGCCAGTATCCGCTTCCTTCGTCTCCCAGCAGGTATCCCCAGCCCCCTGCCCGTGCCTCGACTCCGCGCGGATTGCGTCCCCAGGCCGCCGACCCCGTCCCGGCGATGACGGCGACTCCGCTGCTGACTCGGCCTGCTGCCAACAGCAGCCGCGAGTCGTGGACGACGGTGGTCAGGGCTTTCGGTGCGAAAGGGGCAATGAGAGCTTTTAGGGCTTCGGCATCGGCTTCCGTGTCGATTCCTCCGGCGCCGGCGTATACCTGTACAACGTTTCCGTAGCCAATATCCGCGAAAAGCTCTGCGAGGTGGGCGTGGGCACCTTCCCGGCTGACGTTCTGGACGTTGGCACTGCCGGCGATACTGTCAGCGACAGGCACGCCATTTTCGAACCGTACGCCGTGGGTCTTGGTCCCACCAATATCCAAACCGATCAAGGCTCCCGTTGCGCCACTGGCCGTATGGATCCCCTCGGCTGTGAACACGGAGTTTGTTGAGTTGGTCATATCGCGCCTGACGTGGTCGTAAAGGAAACGGTCAAAAGGTAAGCCAAGTCGTCAACGTGGCCTGGGTTCTTGGACCCCCGTGGTGGCGACAATGGCGACCAGCGGCTCCGTGGTGCCTGCCCGCAACGTCACAGGGTTTTCATTGGCTCCGGCAAAAGCAGTGTTGCCTTTCCCCAGTTCCAATGTCTGCAGTCCGGTGTCAACCACGCCACTGCCGGAGGCCGCCAAGACAAGCACTGGAACACGAGCCGGAAGCTCCATGTTCGGGGCTCCGGGTTCCAGCTCGATCCGCTGCAATTGGAACTCCTCGAAGGGAGAGGTTGCCAGATCAGGTGGCCTCCTGCGGGAGACGTGGCGGCAAGTCTTGGAACGGGCAGGGGCGTGAAGTCAACTGTTCTCAACAGTTCTTCAACGTCAATGTGCTTGGCGGTGAGTCCGCCGCGCAGCACGTTATCGGAGGAAGCCATGACTTCGATGCCCAAACCGTGCAGATAGGCGTGAATGTTCCCGGCAGGCAGGTACACGGCCTCGTTGGGACGAAGGGAAACCCTGTTCAGCATCAGGGATATCAAAACCCCAGGGTCCCCTGGATACGCTTCGCCGAGCTCCAGTGCGGTTTTCAAAGCGGCGGTATGGGGACCTTCGGGGATCGTCGAGCCCAGCAGCGCCGCCACGGCGTCAACGGCACGGGAGACTTCATCGCCGCCCCTGATCAGTCCGGCGAAGGTTTGCCGGATAACAGTTGGGTCGTCGGCGCCGGCAAGAGTGGAGCTGGCCTGTTGCAGGACCTCGGGGATTCCGGCCCCTGTCTCCCTGAAAGAGGTCACGAGCGCGTCGAAAATCGCTTTGGTCTCAGTTGCAGGGCGAAACCCGCACAAAGCCTCGAAGTCCGTGAGGGCCAGAATCATCTCGGGCTTGTGGTTAGGGTCCTTGTAGTTGCGTGCCTGGGCATCTTTCGGGACGCCGAGAGCATCTTCGGCTGCGAAGCCGGACACGGCCTGTTCCCGTGTCGGGTGTACCTGAAGTGACAGTGGAGAGTCAGCAGCCAGCACCTTCATCAGGAACGGCAGTGTGCTCCCGAAGGCGGCGTGGCTGTCCGGCCCCAGCAGGCCTTCCGGATCAGCACCAATCAACTCATTCAGGCGTTCGCGGCCGGTGTCCAGGACTGCCACTGACGGCGCTCCTGGATGGGCGCCGATCCACATCTCCGCCTCAGGGGCACCTGAGGGTGTGCGGCCAAGGTAGTCAGCGATGAGTGTCGTGGAACCCCAGGCGTAATCCCTGATCGGGTTGTTCAGTTTGTACATGGCTTCTTCTCTCGGAACCAGGAACCGCAAATGGCTCGGACATATCAGCGGTGGGAGGGAGTCGTCAACTATTGGGTTTCACCCGTTCAGTCGTGCCCTACGCAGCTTGTACGGTGAAGGTCGCTGCGTAAGGGTGTCCGTTCCGTGGTGTGGCGGAGAGGAACAAGTACCCGGAGGGGTCCCACTTTGTCTCGAAGCCTTTGCCGGATCCCAGCCAGCGAAGTGTGATTTCCTGTCCCGTCCAACGGGGTAGGTGCAGGGTCAGTTCGTTCTGTGCATGACCGCGCTGCCAGACGGTTACCAGGTCCCTTTCGGAAGCCCGGAGTCCTACGGATAACCACTGGTCATTCCACAGAGGTATTCCTGACGGATAGAACGCGGTGGAGGCTTGGATCTCCGGCAGTACTTCCTTGTGTGCTGATACGGCTTCGCGTACCAATGCCAGCTGGCTGGTTGTCATCCTGTCGAGGAAGCCCGAGAGGCACATCCGGCCGAGCATCCCGGTGGCCATGGTGAACCGTATTTCCTCGTCGTCCATTTCGGGCTGGGGGTAGGCCCAGTTGGCTGCCTGCTCGGGGAGGACGCTGAGGAAGGCGTTGGCGGCGATGGGCGGGTACAGCATCGGATCCTGCTGGTCGGAGGTCGACTGAAGGTCAAGGCGTGCCAGAAGCGCGTAGTCCTGGCGCATCGCGCCGGAGGCGCAGTTTTCAATGATTACCTGGGGATGGCGGGCTTTCACGCCGTCCAGCCAGTCAAGGTAGGCCCGGTTATGTCCGAGCAGGCCGTCGCCGGAGGAGCTGGTGCCGAGATCAGTTCCGGTACCGGCGGTGATGTTGTAGTCGAGCTTGAAATAGCCCGTGTTGAAGTCCTCCACGAGTCTGTCCACGGTCTCATCGAGGTGGTCTCTCGCTGCCGGATGCCTGAAGTCCAAGTGGTACCGGCCGTGTTCTACTACACGGACGCCTCGGCGCTGAAGGAATGCCTCTTCGGGCAGAGATGCGGCCATGGGGCTTCGGACGCCCACCACTTCCGGTTCAAGCCAGAGCCCGACGCCCATGCCGGAGGAGCTGATAGCGTCGGTGACCTCTGAGAGACCGTTGGGGAACCGTGCAGTTGAGGGTTGCCACTCCCCCACAGCGTCCCACCAGTCGGTTGTGTCGTCGTACCAGCCAGCATCGATGCAGAAGATGTCAGCACCGGCGTCAGCGGCAGCTGTGACCAGCGGAAGGAGCCTATGGGTGCTGGGGTCCCCCATCAGCGTGTTCATGAAGTCGTTGTAGATCACGGGCGGTCGGCCCTGGAGAGCTTGAGCGCGGAGCGCCCGGCGGTGTGAGGTCATCTGAGCAAGCGCCCCGTGCAGACCTTTTTGGCTGATGGCCAGGGCGGCCGGCACCGTGGAGAACTCCTCGCCGGGCTGCAGGGAATGCAGCCAGCTGTGTTGATCATCTGTAGGACCGAGCAGGGCGAGGCCGAGGGCGCCGCGGGTCTCGCTCAGCTCCCAGGCCCATCCCCCGTTGTGTTCGACCTGCCACATCCAGCACCACTGGGCATCGGCATCTACAAGGGCAGCGGTAGGCAGAGGCCCCCCCGTGGACCAGGATGAGGTCGAAGAGCGCAGCAGGTGCCCCCGTTGGTCCTGCGCGTGAAGGCTCAGGTTCAAATCAGGCAGGTTTCGGCGTAATTCTTCCAGGGTCCATTGGTTTTCACCCAGCCATTGCGAGGTAGCCGAGGCCAGTTGCAAGGTGGCGGCGTCCACGGAGTGGTGTCCGGCCAGAAGCGGGAGGGCCAGTGTCGAGACGGCCTGGAGCCAGACGGGTTTTCTTCCGCTGTTACGGAGGGTCGTCACGGCCTGGACGGTCGCGGCACCGGTGGCGGCACGAAGGACAACTTCTGCTTCCAATCCGGTTTCCTCGTCACGCTGGAGCACGGTGAGGATGTGCCATTGGCCATCTCTTGTGGTTGTGTGCCCGACATACCTGAGGCGTTTACCAATGGCGGATTCAGCGTACCGCTGGCTCGTTCTGGCCCTGCCCTCCTCAACGGTGAGGATTTCCACCAGCGCACCACCGGATGCCAGCGGTGCCGAAGGGGCTTCGGCAGGATGCAGGTATGCGACGCCGACCGGGCTGTCCCTGCCGATGCGCAGGGCCACGTGCAGGGCGCCGTTTGACCATTCCATGTAGCTGTTGTTTTCCATTGCTATGCCATCCTCACCAGGTCGTTCAGGCTGACCGGGAACCTCTGGGGGGCAGCTGCGGCGTAGCGTTCAATTTCATCTACCGCGTAAGCTGCCAGGCGGTGCAGCTCGGTACCCATCGAACCGGCAATATGGGGTGTCAGCAGGACGTTGGGGAGGGTAAACAACGGGTGGCCGGCGGGTAAGGGCTCCGGGCTGGTGACGTCAAGGAAGGCATTGAGCCGGCCTGCTTCCAGCTCAGCAACCAGTGCCTTCTGGTCCACGAGTTCCCCTCGGGCTGTGTTGATCAGGGTCGAGCCGTCCTTCATGGCGGCAAGCCGGGCGGGGCCGATCATGTGCAGGGTCTCTGGCAGAACCGGCGCGTGCAGGGACACGATGTCGCTGCAGCTCATAAGCTCATCCAGGCTAACCCGGCGGGCGCCCAGCCGCAGCGCCTCCGCGTCGCTGATCGTTGGGTCATAGACGGTGACATCAAAATCAAAGGGCCGGAGACGTTCAAGGACCAGCCTTCCAATGGTGGAGGCTCCGACGATTCCGATGGCGCGCTCGTAGTTGCCGGTGTCCGGGAACTCCTGCTCCCGGTCAATTTTGGTTTGGCGCTGCCTGTAGAGGTGGCTGGCAGTGATCGCTGACTTCCCCGCCAGAAGGATGAGCCCGAGGGTGTATTCGGCCACGGGCAAGGCGTTGGCTTCTGCAGCCGTTGTCACGATGATGCCTTGCTCCCAGCACTCGGGCAGGATATGGCCCTTGACGCTTCCGCCTGCGTGGGCAATGAGCCTGAGCCGTGGCATCCGGGCAAGAACCGTTGCGTCGATGCGAGGGGAGAACCAGCCGGTGAGGAGAACATCGATGTCCCGGATGGCTTCGTCGGTCGTCGTGCCGAAGTCCTGGATGACCATGCTGAAGTCGCAGTCGCAGATCGATTCGAACCGCCTGCGGAGGCGTTTGGAAAACAGGGCGTCCCGCAGGTCGGCGTCCTGCATTGCCAGGGCCGCTTTGGGCCGGAACACAGGCGTTCCTGACGCGGTGGTGCTGTGCAGTGCTGCACTCAATTGATGTCCTTTTCCCAATGTCTGTCGAACCATGTCCGGACGGAACCCAGTGCGACGTCCAGTTGCGCCGCCTGCGGATACCAGGCCTTTTCCCATTCAAGAGTGACCGGGCCGCGGTATCCGTTGCGGACCAACAGTTGGCCAAACTCCTCGGTTGGCAATGAACCCTTGCCGATGGGCAGGGGCGTACTGCTGGCGGGCATGTTGGCGTCTTTGATCTGGACCCAGCCGCGGCCGGTTGTCAGCCAGGGCTCGAGCGTTTTCCACGTCTCGTCCAGCGGTTCGCCGACGCGCCAGGGATGCAGTACATCCCACACCACTCCCACGGGTCCGTCCACCTGGTTCAGGATCCCTGCGACGTCCGTTCCCGTGGGGTGGGAATCGTGGGTTTCCAGCACCGGCAGGACGCCGAGGTCAGCCGCGTAGGGGGTGATGGCACTGAGCCTTCGTGCCGCTCGTTCATCCACCTCTGCACGTGATTCCACCAGGGGTGGGACCTCGGTGAAGGCGGCAGGCCGGGTGTCTGCGCCGGGGAATACCCGGACCATTGGTGCCCCGAGGTCCCTGGCGAAGTCGATTGCCTGGATAAGCTCGGCGACGACGGATACATTGGCACCTGGGGCCGCCACTTTCACGTAGCTAGCGATGCCTGTAACCTGCACACCTGCTGCCTGAATTCGGCGCCGGAGGTCATTCCGGGCCGCAGTACCCAAGCCCGGGTCGGCGATTTCCCCCGGTGCGAGCCGCAGTTCGATGCCGTGGATGCGGTGCTGCTGCAACCATGAGAGTACGACGTCCAGGGGTACTCCGGGTGCGCCCAGCGTTGAGGCTGACGGCGTGATCATGTTGTTCCTCTTGTTTGGAAGGGTCAGCCCTTGAGGCCTGCACTGGCCATGCCTTCAACGAAACGTTTCTGGGCAAAGATGAACAGGATGATCATGGGCAGCGTGGCGAGCGTAGCGCCGGCCATGAGGTACGGCCATTGCACGTTCAGAGGATCCTGCGAGAAGATCGCGAGTCCCACCTGCAGGGGTCGAAGCTCATCTGAGTTGGTGACGATGAGGGGCCACAGGAAGCTGTTCCACGCCGCTTCAATCTGGAAGACACCGATGGTGACCAGGGCCGGCTTGACCAGGGGCGTCATGATCCGGAAGAAGATCCCGAACTCTCCAAGTCCGTCCACCCGCGCTGCGTCGGCCAGCTCGGAAGGAAGCGTGACGTAGAACTGGCGGGCCAGGAAGGTATAGAGCGGTGCGATCGCCAAGGGAATGATCAGAGCCCACCAGGTGTTGAGCCACCCGGTCCCGCCCATCCCGAGGATGTCATTGCCGCCAAAGAGGGGAATGGACTTCACCAGCAGGAACAACGGCACCAGAATGATCTGGAAGGGAACCATCATCAAGGCGATGAAATAGTTCAGGATTCCGTTTGCACCGCGGATCGGAGCTTTTGCCAACGCATATCCGGCCATGGTGCAGAAAACCAGCGTCAGCGCGGTTTCCCCAAGGGTAAGGACCAGGCTGTTCCAGAAATAGCGGAGGAATGGTGCTGCGTCCATTGCCTCCACGAAGTTGGACCAGTGGAATTCCGTGGGCAGCCAGGAGAACGTGCCAACTTCGCTGTTTGATTTGAGCGCGGTGAGGATCATCCAGATGAACGGGCCGACCATGAGCAGACTGCCCAGTGAGAGTACGACATAGAGGACTACGCGCCCCGGCGTGAGATTCTTAATGCGCATCCTGGTTTTTCCTTTGCGAACGACCACCCAGGTAGATGAAGGCAGCGACGAGTACGAGCATGATCACCGTTTCGGCCGAGGCATAACCGAGGCGGAGGCCTTCAAAGGCGTTGTTGTAGATGTCGAAGGTCAGCACGGTGGTGGAATTGACCGGACCGCCCTTGGTCATGACGAAGACAAGGTCGAAGACCTGGAACGTCTGAACGATGGCGGTGATCAGCACGAAATAGTGGGCCGGGCCGAGGGCGGGCCAGATGACGTTGCGGAAAACCTGCCAGCGATTGGCGCCATCCAGGTTCGCCGCCTCCAGCAGTTCGTTGGAGACGCCCTGAAGAGCCGCCAAATAGACGATCATCTTGGCACCCAGTCCTTGCCAGATGCCGACGGCCATCAGAGCAGGCAGGGCTGTGGCGGGGTCATTCAGCCACTCGGAGCGGGTCAGCCCGAAGAGGCTCCCTACGGCGTTGGCCAGGCCGGCGCTGGGATGGTAGATCCAGAGCCATACCGAGGCGACCGCCACGGTCGCGGTCACGACGGGCAGGTAGTAGACCGTCCTGAAGAAACCGAGGCCTCGGATCTTTTGGTTTAGTCCCAGCGCGATGATAAGGGCCAAAACCATGGACAGGGGAACGACGGCGAGGGTGTAAAGGATGGTGTTGCGGAACGCCGCTTGGAAGCGGGCGTCCTGGAACAGCTCGACGTAGTTTTCCGTGCCGATCATCTGCCAGGCGCCGGAAAAATCGTAGTTCGTGAAGCTCAGGAAGATTGCGGCGAGGGCGGGCACGGCGAGAAAGAATGTCGAGTGCAGCAGGGCCGGTGCCAGGAGCAGCCAACCGGCGCGGGACTGCTGTCGGGTAAGACGTGACTTCCGCCCCGCAGGGCGTGCGGCGCGGGTGTTAGCCGCCCCCGCCGCACGCACCGCTGGTTTGGCCTCTTTGAGAGTGCTCACTTTGACTGCTGCTCCAGAGCCTTGAGGGTTTCCTCGACTGACTTCTTACCCAGAAGGGCATCGTCAAGGCTTGTTCCAAACGTCCCACGCAATTCGAGCCAGTTCGCGGCTCCGCCCTCAAACTTGGCGTCGCCAAGGTTTGCGGCCACGAACGTGCTCGCGGGGTTGGACTTTACGACCGGCGAATCCGCGGCGTCCTTGCCTGCCGGGACCGCGAAGTTCAGGGTCGCGATGCCGGCCTCAGCCTCCGGCTTGTTGAGCTCCTGGATGAAGTCCCACGCCGCTGCCTTAAGCTTGCTGCTCTTACCTACTGAGGCAAGCTGGCCGCCGGTGAACATGGAGCCTTCCTTGTCTTTGACGTTGAAGTAGACGAGGTCATCGCAGACGGCCTTGCCTACGCCCTTATCGGAGCAGTCAATGTATCCGCCGGTGAATCCCAGGGCAGCTTCGCCCGTGTTGACCAGGGGGGATTTCGCGGCGTTCTGTGCACCGTACTTCTGCACGTTGTTCACCATGCTCTTCATCCATTCAAGGGTCTGCACGCCCTCGGAACCGGAGAACTCTGCTTCGCCGTCGGTGTTGTACAGGGGCTTGCCCAGTGACCCGAGCAGGGCAACGAAGTCCTGGCGGTAGCCACCCGGCGCCGCCCAGAAGTCAAAGCCTGCCTGGGTGATGTTCCCGGCGGCATCCTTGACGGTGAGCTTCTCAGCAGCGGTCTTGATTTCGGCCATGGTTGTCGGCGGCTTTGACGGATCAAGACCCGCCTTCTCGAAGAGTGATTTGCGCAGGGCCAAAGGCTTGGGCCCTGCGATCAACGGAACGGCGTAAACCTTGCCCTTGTATTCCGAAGCCGGGACGAGGGCGGGGTTCGTCGATGTGCCAAGCGATTCGGCGGTGGCGCCGAACGTTGAGAGGTCCTCAAAGACGTTCTTGGCGGCGAACGGAGGCACCCAGCCGATCCCGGTCACCAGGACGTCGTAACCCTGGCCTCCAGCAATGGAAGTGGAGATCTTTTGGTTGAGGGTGTCGAAGGTTGCGAAGTCAGGTTCGACAGTCACCTGCGGATATTTGGTCTTGAAGGAAGCCACTACCTTCTCAAGCTCGGCTTTACCTTCGTTGCTGGCGGGGTAGCTCGGAACCAGGACCCGAAGCGTTCCTGTCAGTTCCGCGGGGTTCGAAGCGGGGGCAGTAGATGCACCGCCGGAGCCGCAGGCTCCCAGAGCCAAGGTGCCGGCGACTGCCAGCGCGAGAAATCCTGCACGTCGACGTGCCATATCAAATCCTCCTGATGTAGCCACCCGGCGTTGGGTGGCGCTGCATCGAGTGTATGATATCGATATCAGAGGCGCAAGTCACAACCGTCATTCCATAGGATGATGAGACGTGAAGCGGCTCCGCTCCCCGGAAATGATGCTGCAGACAGTGAATGGAAGTTATGGAACAGCAAAGGCGCAGGCCCCGAAGTGCGGCAGTCATGGCTGCTTTGGAAACTGTCGGAGACACCCTCCTGCTGCAGGTCCTGTTCCTGCTCGTCAGCCTTCCGCTGTTTACTATTGTTCCTGCGGCCGTCGCTTTACAGCGCGCGTTGCGCAAAACGGTCATCGAAGAGCGTCCCGGGGTGGCCCGATCTTTCTTCGGGGAGTTCTCCTGGGCCTGGTCCCGTGTTGGCTATCTGGGCTTGGCCGTGCCGGTGGCCATGGCTGCAGCTGTCTTTTCCATCCTGTTCTGGCTCGCAACACCAGGGGCTGCGGGCGTGCTGGCACTGTGCATAATCATCCCGATCTGTGGCATAGGGGGCGCGGCTTACGTGGCACTGTTGGCCGTGTCCATGGTTGCCGAGGATGACGTCACCGGCCCGGAGCTTGTGAGATCGGTTCGGGGTCTAATGCTGGCTAAGTCCCTACCCCTTGCCGGCTGCGTGGTTGTCTTGAGCACCTGGCTGCTTCTGGCCTTCCGCCTGCCGACCTTGATTCCGCTAGGTAGCGGATTAGTCCCTGCCTTTCTCGCCTGGCTGCTCGTCCGCCAACAAATGGGCGCCCGCAACAGCGCTTCGGGATAACCTTCCCCATAGAGCTCAAATTGGAACGGCAAGGACTGACATGAGAATTACGAAAGATTCCCGCCAACCGGTGATCGCCGACGTGGCCCGCCTCGCGGGTGTCTCCGTGCCAACAGTCTCGCGCGTTTTAACCGGAAACATCCCGGTCAGCGAGGAGCGTCGGCAAAGAGTGCTGGCTGCAATCGAAGAGCTGAATTACCGACCGAGCTCACTAGCCAGAGCGCTGAAAAGCGGCGAACGATCGATGATCGCGATCTTTGCGGCCAGCACCTCCACCTATGGCTACGCCAACACTCTGGCCGGCATCGAGGAGGTGGCGCAGGGAGCAGGCTACTCCGTGGTGATATCGGCTGTGAAATCTTCGGAAGACCAAGATGTGAAAGCCGCGCTCGAAATAGCCCTGCAACAGCAGCTTGCGGGGATCATCGTCCTCGACTTCGATCCATCAGGCGCAGAAGTGCTCAAGCAACTGCCGAAGAGCATACCCACTGTCGCCGCATCCGGGTTCTCAGCTGGCCAGCCCGGCTTTCCCTACGCGTTCATTGATGAGTACGCAGCCGGACGCGAGGCCACGCAACACCTGCTCGACCTGGGACACTCAACCGTCCATCACCTGGGCCTTTATCCTCTGACCCAGTTCTCGGGGCGATACCAAGGATGGCTCGATGCGCTCTCTGATGCCGGCATTAAGCCGCCCCCTGTACTTGAAGCCTCTCGCGCTCCGAGATCGGGCTACGAACAAGGACTTCGGATCGCCGCCGATCCAGGAATAACAGCAGTCTTTTGCTCAAATGACGGACTCGCTCTCGCAGCCCTCCGCGCACTCACCGAGAAGGGAGTGGCGGTTCCGGACCAAGTATCCATAATCGGCTGGGACAACCAGCCCTTCAGCGAGTTCACATGGCCCGCCCTGAGCACAGTCGCCCCCGACTTCAAGGACCTCGGTGTTAGAGCCTTCCGTTTGCTCCAACAGCAGCTGTCCGGAGCGGAGGAAATTGCTGACTCAACCGTCCGACCCCAGCTTTTGGAAAGAGAGTCCACCGCCGCACCAGGTCGGCGGCCAGTAGGCTCCCCCTCCCAGTGAGCGCAGTGCAGGGCAACTACGTCCACAGGTACGCGACCCCCTATGTGACCGGACGCAGGTCCGGAGCCAACTCAAGCGAAATTGTCCAGTTAAACCACACCCCAACCTGACGTCAGTCAGGTTCAAAGGGGTGGTCGGAGTAGAAATTGATTCTTCTTTTCTGACAATGGCTTGCGAATACTCTTAATCGACTCGGCCGACCGCTAGCGCAAACGCAAGGCTCTATCTGGGTTGAGAATGTCAATCTGGGCCCAGTCGCTTTTTGATTTGTGCGATCAATACAGTACTTGAGGCTCCCGCCCGTCATCGTGCCGCGCTCCCCTACGCTTGATCGCAACGGCGCACGTGCACTGTTTGTCGTGCTGCCTCAAGGGTCCCGCGGCCCTGTCCAACCCGGAAGTTACGCGCCGCGCATTACGGAGATACCCGTCGCCGGTGCCCAGCATGGGCACACCTAAAGCAGACGTAAAGTGTGGACGGTGTCCACACTTCCTTTGGCAGGACAAACGCAGACCCAAAGCTCCACCTGACCACCGAAGGAAGCATTCCGAACAAGTTCCGCACCAAAGACGTCACCGTCATGTCGTATCCGTAATCCCGAACCATGAACAGGTTTTGGCCACCCCAACCAACCCGACAAAGTGCCCCTACCAGGAGTGAGAACTGAGAGATACCCAGACCGGGCCCATCCCGCAGGTCAGCCCGCCACTGCTCTTCACGCAACGAACGGAGTCGTTCGGGCGTCAAGAGCACACAGAAGGCGAGTACCAACTCAGCTGGCCTCATGCTCCACACCACTGGCCCTCGTTCATGGCAGGCGATGGCCACGAAGACGAGGATGAAGCATTTGCACGCTGGGCGTTCACCTGGTGGACCTCGGACCCCGGAAAATCGGCCTCCAGGTCCAGCGAGGCTCGAGAGGGGGTAGCGGCGCGAAGTGAGGCGCGGATTCCGCGGCTTGAGCCGGGGAGGAGCCCCTCTCCTACTTCACGCAGTTGGGGCACTTCCGGAAGCGTCACCTTCGGCCCCAGTCATGACTGCATCCGCAGACTTCAGCTTCAGCTCGAGCGACTCCACCAGGACGTCCAGGGGCTGCCTGACGTCGCCCAGCACATGGGCCTCGTCCGCCTCCAGGTCCTCCAGCGCGGCGAACTGGGAGTCCAGCAGCGTGCGCGGCATGAACTCGTGGGAACGGGCGTCCATCCGTGCGCCGATTGTTGCCGCAGTGCCGGCGAGGTGGACGAAGACAACGTCCGGTGCATAACTGCGAAGGAGGTCCCGGTACCGGCGCTTCAGCGCGGAGCAGGCCACTATCGGCGGGACTCCCGCGCCGCCGTCGTCCTTTCCTGCAAGCAACTCCCCCAGCCGGGCAAGCCACGGCTCCCGGTCCATATCCGTCAACGGAACCCCGGCGGCCATCTTTTGCTTGTTGGCTGCAGGGTGGAAATCATCCCCGTCGTAGAACGGCATCCCCAGCTGCTGGCCCAGCAAAGTCCCGACAGTGGATTTGCCGCACCCGGAAACGCCCATCACCACCAGTGGTGGCAGCTTCCCGCTCACTGGTCTTCCCCCGTTGCCCCGAAACTGAGGAGGACTTTGCCGGAGATGGTGGAATCCTTGGCAATTTCGAAGGCGTGCAATGCCTGGGCGAGGGGGTATTCGTGAGTGATGACGGGCTCGATGTGCAGGGAGCCGTCCGCGAGGGCGGCGACCACCTGGTCTATTTCGTCGTTGAAGCGGAAGGAGCCTTTGAGGTCCAGTTCGCGGGTGATGGCCAGTGAGATGGGCACCGGCTGCATGCCGGTGGGCAGCAGGCCCACCATCACCACTGTTCCGCCGCGTACCGCGCCGTTGATGGCGGAAGCGAGGCCGTGGTGGTTCCCGGAGGACTCGATCACGACGTCGGCCTCCACGGCGGCGATGGCCGCGGTGCCCGCCGCGTTGATCACCGCGTCGGCACCGACGGCCCGGGCGATCTCCAGCGGCTTGGGGTGCAGGTCGACGGCGGTGATCCGAGCTGCGCCCGCACGCTTGAGGACCGCGACGGCCAGGGCTCCAATGGGCCCCGAGCCGATCACCAGCGCGGTCTTTCCACGGACATCCCCTGCCCGCGACACGGCGTGCCACGCGACCGACGCGGGTTCGATCAGGGCCGCGGTGCGCAGGTCCACGCCAGCCGGCAGGGGCCGCAGCATCCGCACCGGCAGGTTCACGTACCGGCTGAACGCCCCGTCCGTGTGCGGGTAGCGGGCCGCGCTGCCCAGGTAGGTGCACCCCGGCGACAGGTTGGGCCGGTCCGCCGGATACTTCGCCGCGCCGGGGCCGGGTGTGGCCGGGTGGACCGCGACGGCGCTGCCCACCTGCGGGCCGGACCCGTCGGCTGCGGCGCGCACCACGACCCCGGAAATTTCGTGGCCCAGCACCAGCGGGGCCTTCAGGATGGACTCCCCCGCCGCGCCGTGCAGCCAGTAGTGCAGGTCCGAGCCGCAGATGCCCCCGTATCGGACCTCCACCACCGCTTCATCCGCGGCAGGCCGGGGCAGCGGGACCTCGTCGATGCGCAGGTCACCGGCCCCGTGGGCCACCAGCGCCGGGCCGGACGCCGGGAGCTCCGCCACGCCAAGGGATGTTGAAGCCATCAGACCACCACCGTCATTCCGCCATCGATGAAGATGGTCTGCCCGTTCACGAAGTTGGAGCCGTCAGATGCCAGCCACACCACGGGTCCGGCGAGGTCCTGGGCGGTGCCCCAGCGGTGCGCGGGTGTCCTGCCCAGGATCCACGAGTTGAACTCCTCATCATCCACCAGGTTCTGCGTCATTTCGGTGTGGATGTAGCCCGGCGCAATGGCGTTGATCTGCAGCCCTGAGGCCGCCCATTCGGCGGTCATGGCGCGGGTGAGGTTCCGCAGGCCTCCCTTTGCCGCGATGTAGGGGGCGATGGTGGGTCGCGCCAGGTCGGTCTGGACCGAGCAGATATTGATGATCTTCCCCCTGCCCCGTTCGATCATGTGCCGGGCAGCTTCGCGGCCCACCAGGAAGGCGCTGGTCAGGTCCGTGGAGAGGACCCGTTCCCAGTCAGCCACGTCCAGCTCCAGCATCGGGACCCGGTGCTGGATCCCGGCGTTGTTGACCAGGATCTCCAGCGGGCCGACGTTCTCTTCAATCCAGCGGATGCTGCGGGCGGCAGCGCCGTCGTCGGTCACGTCGAAGGCAATGCTGTGGATCCGGCCAGGCGGGAAATCCGCTGCCATGGCAGCGGCTGCGTCCTTCAGCCGTTCCTCGTTGACGCCGTTGAGCACTACCGTTGCTCCGGCGTCGGCCAACGCCCGTGCCAACGACGAACCAATGCCCCTGCTGGAACCCGTCACCAAGGCAACCCTGCCGGTCAAATCAAAAAGCGCGCTCATGCGAACGGCCCCTGCTGCACGAGGTTGGCCGGGGTTTGCCCGGCGGCGAGGGCCTCGAGCTGGCGCTTCAGGAGTTTGAGGATCCGTGGTTCGAAGGCTGAGGCATTACCGCCAATGTGAGGGGTGATGAGTGCGTTTTCCGCGGACCACAGCGGGTGGCCTGCGGGCAGCGGTTCGGGATCGACGACGTCGATGGCGCACTGCAGGCGGCCGGACACCACTTCCCGGGTCAGGGCGTCGGTGTCCACCACGGCGCCGCGGCCCACGTTCACCACGAGGGCCCCGTTTGGCAGGGCTGCCAGGACGTCCCGGCCCACCAGGTGCTGGGTCTTGTCGTTCAGAGGGAGGACCGAGACCAGGATGTTGTGGCCGGCGGCGAGCTCCACCAGTTCGTCCGGGCCGTGGACCTGTCCGTCCGCGTCCGTCCGGGCTGAGCTTCCCACCCGGGTCACGGTGACTTCGAAGGGCTCGAGCCGGCGGGCGAGTTCCTTGCCGATGCCCCCGATGCCCAGCAGCAGGACGTTCCGGTCTGCCAGAGACTGACGGCGCTGCGGCTTCCAGCTTTCAATCTGCTGGTCCTTGACGGCCTGGTCAATGCCGCGCAGCTTGGCCAGGATGAGCCCCACGGCCAGTTCGGCCGTGGCAGCTGCGTGGACGCCTGAGGCGTTTGCCACTGCGGCGCCCGGCCCGGCAGCCTCGCGGACGCCGTCGTACCCTGTTGACTGCGTCTGCACGAATTTAAGGTCCGGGACCTTGGCCAGGGAACCCAGCACTGCCCCGGCGTCGATGTAGGGCAGGATGACGCCGTCGATGCCACCCAGCTCCTCCCCCGGTTCGTCCTTCATGTCCCACACGACGCCCCGTAGCCCTTCGGGGAGTGGCGAGAGGTCAGCCAGGAGCTGGGGTTCGGGGAAACTAACGGTTCGTACTAACTGCATCTTGAGGGCCTATCGGTTGGGCGGTGGAAAGGTAGTTCCGGGTTTGGGCGCCGCGGGGGCGGCTTTAGTCGGAGTCCCCGCGACGGTCGAAGGTGAGGCCGCCGGGGACCTGGAAGGTAGGCATGAGTTCCAGCATGCCAACGTTGACGTGGCGCGGGGTTTCGATGGCGTAGTCCAGGGCGTTGACGATGTCGTCGGTGGTCAGCGACTCGTAGCCCTCGTAGTACGTTTGCCAGGCTTCTTCCATGGCCTCGGGGCTGCCGCCCATGTTGCGGCCAAAGATCTCAGTTTCCACGCGTCCGGGGCAGATTTCGGTGACACGGATCCGCTTGCCCACCGTGTCGTTGCGGAGCTGCCGGGAAATTTGGTGCACGGCGGCCTTGGTCGCGTGGTAGACGGTGTGGCCGTAGAAGTTGTAGATACCGGCGATGGAACTGATGTTGACCACGTGGCCGAGGTCCCGTTCCACCATGCCGGGCAGGACCAGCCGGGTGAGCTGCAGCAGACCGCGGAGGTTCACGTCGATAAGTTCGTCGATGTCCTGCTCGGAGGAATCCAGGATGTTGCCCGGCCGGGAGACGCCCGCGCAGTTGACCAGGACGTCCACTTTCAGGTCATTGACGACGGCGGCCAGGGCGGCGGTGTCGGTCAGGTCCACCACGTGCGGGACTACTCCCGTACGGTCCGCCAGTTCAGCGAGGCGTTCCTCATTGCGGGCCACCGCGTGGACGGTGAGGCCGCGTTTGGCCAGCCGCTCGGCGATGGCGGCGCCCATGCCGGTGGATGCACCGGTGACGAGGGCGGTGGTGTAGTCGGAAAAAGGCATTGGTACTCCAAAGTGGTGGAATTCGGGCGGGCTCTTGCGTCCGGCAATGGGTCGGACGTCAGAGCCCCGGGTTGGCAGGGGTTAGGGATCGCGCAGCGGTTCGTGCGCGCGGTCCTTGGCGGCGGGAAAAGCATTCATGATGTTCAGGCTCCTGACGCTGGGCTGAGTTCATGCCAGCGCTGGCCGGCGCCGATGCCGAGGAGTCCGAAGACAGTGTTGATTGTGTTCCGGAGCCTGTCCAGTTCAAGGCAGGCTGTCCGGTGCATGGCTGTTGCTTCAGCCACGGTTGTCTTTCTGAAGGTGACGGTGTGTCCAGGCCTGGCTTGCGCCAGGACGTCCAGTGAGCGGCTCGTGACCACCGCCAGGACCGGATAGCCCGCCGTCACGCCGCGTCCCCGGTGCAGGACCAGCAACTCCTCCCGGGACGGGATCTCGATGGCCCCGACCGGGACACCGCGGGAGAGCACTTCGGACGTGAGCTGGCGTTCGGGCAGGGCACCACCGAGCCGGAGCCCGATGTGGTTGCTGCGGGGGCTCACGGTGTACTGCGTGCTGAACAGCAGGCCTGCCGTTTCCCCGAATTCCGCTACGTCCGGCCCGTCGGTGACGTCGACGACCGGGTTGGTAGTGAAGGCGGGTTCGGTGAGGCCCAGCCGGAACAGCGGCAGGCCAAAGTGCGGCTGGGTGATGGGCGCTGTGGTCTTCCGGGTTTCCAGGCGGAAGCCCTCCACGAGCTTCAACCCGAAGCCCACCACAGTGTCCGGGGCGCAGCTGCCGAGCAGGCTGGGGACTGTGAAGGATCCGTGGACGGCGATGTAGGCGCGCAGTCCGGTCCGGATTCCCCGTACGGCCACGACTTCGCCGGCCCGGACGGATACCGGTTCCCACTGGGGGCAGTCGCGTCCACCCACCGTGAGGTCCATGGGCGCTCCGGTGACGGCGATCAGCAGGTCGGTGGTGGCGCGCATCCGGAAGTCCAGGGCAGTGAGTTCCAGCAGGGGGTCGTTGTCTTCGTTGCCGGCAAGGATGTTCGCGGCCTTGGCCGAGAATTGGTCCAGGGCCCCGTTAACGGGCAGTCCGAACGCCGGGCCTTTAGTCCGGCCGAGGTCGGTGACCACGGAGTGGCCAGGCTGCAGGATAATCAGCGAGCCGGTCATGGCCGGGCCTCCAGGAACTTCCCCGTGAAGTTTTCGAAGTCCCCTGCAGGGATCCTATAGAAGCGCAGTTCGTCACCCGGAACATAGGGCACCAGAGGTTCGCGTGCCGCGTCCAGGACTGTTAAAGGGGTCCGCCCGATGACGCACCAGCCACCCGGAGCCACTGCGGGCGCGATCACTGCCTGGCGTCCGGCAACTGACACCGCGCCCGCGGGAACGGACAGCCGCGGGTCCTTGAGACGCGGCACCGGGACCGGGAAGTCCGGCCCATCCATCATCGGAGAACCTGCCGGCGCCCCGAGGCAACGGATGACGTAGGTCTTTGCGGTGTGCCTGGCAATCACGTCCTCAACGTCCAGGCCCTGGTGGTCCGCCACGCGTTCCAGGTCGGGCCCGTATTCCCCGCCGTAAACCACGGGAACCTCGAAGCGGCGCGGTTCCCGCATAGCGGGGCCGGTGAAGTCCAGCTGGCGCATTCCCAGGAGGACGAACGCCCGGACCTGCCGCGCTGAGGTGACGTAGGGGTCGAATTCCACCAGGACCGAGTCGTAGGTGGGAACGGCGCCGTAAATGCCGTCGACGCCGGCCGTGGCCAGCCAGCCAGCCAGGGAGTGGACAGTGGCCCAGTTCGCTTCCGCATCACCGGACCGTGCCACCACCCGCAGGGCGGCGTCTCCGGATTCGAAAATATCCAGCGCTGTTGGCGTTGTCGTTGCGGCCATCGTCAGGAAACCTTCTGCTTTGCGTCGAGCACCTCTGCCAACGGGGCGATGGTGACGCCCGCGGCAATGAGTTCGCGGTGGATCAGGCGGGCCAGGTCGACGGCGCCAGGGTTGTCACCATGCAGCAGCACCGTGTCTGCCTGGATGGCGATGTCCCTGCCGGAGGCAGTCTCGATCAGTCCTTCACAGACCATCCGGACGGTGCGCTCGACGACGACGGAGGGGTCGTGGATCACGGCGCCGGGCTGGCTGCGCGGCACCAGTGTGCCGTCATCCTGGTAGGCGCGGTCCGCGATGCCGACGATGGCCACCCGCAGGCCGCGATGCGCCGCAGCGGTGGCGAGTTCACCGTCCTGCGCCAAGATGATCAGGGCGGGATCCACGCGCACGGCGGCATCCGCTACGGCTCCCGCATAATCGGCGCGTGTTGCCACCAGGTTGCCCAGGCGGCCATGCGGGGCGAGGTGGGAGACGGAACCGCCATGGTAGGCGGCAAACGCTGACAGGGCTCCCAGCTGGTAGATGACGTCGGTGCGGACTTCGTCAGCTGTCAGGTCCATGGCCCGGCGGCCGAAGCCGCGGAGGTCCGGGAAGCTGGGATGCGCACCGATGCTGACTCCTCTTCGGATACATTCGGCCACAGTGGCATCCATGATGTCCGGATCCCCTGCGTGGAAGCCGCAGGCGATGTTGGCGCTGGACACGATCTCCAGCAGGGCTTTGTCATCGCCAATCGAGTAGGCGCCAAAACCTTCACCAAGATCCGCTACGAGATCGACTGTGGGCATTACGGGCCTTCCTCTGCTGGTGCTGGGTAACGCGTGGTGTAAATGAGTGTGGCACTGGGATTTGCCTCACACAAAGACGAATCCGATGTCATGGGATAGGGAACAGTTATGACCTTCGTCGGCGCTATTGGCGCTTGCCCAAAGAATCTACGCCCTTGTTTCGTAGCTGTAAAAATCGTGCGGCCAATAAGCTCTTTCCCTACTTATGCAGAAAGCATATGCCGTCATCAAAAAGGGCGATGGCTTGGCGGGATAGAATGTTCTGGTCATTGGAAAGTCATCTGCAATTAACCTATGCCCGAGACTCGGATCACACAAAGACGTAATGCCTGTCCCGCCATAGCGCCAACGTATGACCCCGCATGTTGTGCCGTCCCCGCTGAAAGAGGAGCGCTATGGACACCCGGAAGCTGGCGTACTTCGTCAAGATTGTCGACTCAGGAAGCATCACCAAGGCGGCCGCCGCCCTCCACGTGGCCCAGCCGGCGCTGAGCCAGCAGGTGTCGGCCCTGGAAACGGAACTGAAGCAGCGGCTCCTGATCCGGAGCAAGCAGGGCGTGGAGCCCACGGCGGCCGGCCATACCCTGTACCGGCACGCGCAGACTATCTTGCGGCTGGTAGAGCAGGCCAGAATCGACGTTGCAGCCTCCGGTGCTGCCCCCTCGGGCCGCGTCTCCATTGCCATTGCGCCATATAGCATGGCGTCCAGCCTTACCCCGCGGATCATCAGCGAGGTGGGCCGGCGCTACCCGGACATCGTCCTCCACGTCACCGAAATCTATGGCGGCGTGCTCAGCGAGGCCATCAAGAACGGGCGCCTGGACATGGCGCTCATCTACGAGCCCGGACCCATCCGTGGGGTGCAGTTCACCACTTTGATCGTGGAGGACCTGTACCTGATCGTGAATGCCCGCCGGGAACTTCCGGTAGCGGCGGACGCTGAATCCATCACCCTTGGGGAGGTGGCAACTCTGGGCCTGTTTCTGCCGGAACAGAACCACACGCTGCGGCAGGTGGTGCAGGCAGGCATCGAAAACAAGGGCATGAAACTGAAGCTGGTAGGCGAAGTGGAATCGGTCCCCTCCCTCACCCGGCTGCTGCGCACGGACCTTGGGGCAACCATCCTGCCGAAGTCGGCCGCGGATGCCCTGTTCCACGAGGAGGACTTCCGGGTCCTGCGGATCGTCGAACCCGCCCTGCAGTGCAAAATCGCACTGTGCACCCCCGACCATGAACCCCTGTCCGAAGCCGGTTCAGCGGTCCTGCTGGTACTGAAGGAAATGCTCCAGGAAATGCTCCGCAGCAAATACCCGCCCATTCCCGGTCAGTGACCGGACGGCATCATAAGGGAGGCTTATCAGGGCACTTTTGTTTTGTCTTATTCAGGGCACAACCGAAGTCCTAGGATAAAAGCCATAAAGGTCCGCTCAAACAGCGTTCACCTCGGCAATAAATTTCCCGGAGCCCACCATGAAAAAGATCACCAGCCTGCAATACCGGAAAACTGCGGAAAGAAGAATCCAGCTCAAAGCAAGCACCGGTTCGCACTGCCCCACCAACGGCTTCTGGCGGCCGGAGGACGGCCCCTCCGCGGAGCCGGTGTTCGTGTTCGAGGGAAGCATGATGCCGCCGGGCAAGAGCGGCTCCACCATGTGGTACCTGGACGACTCCCAGGTGGGTCCGCCGGCCTACCTCCTGCCCGGCATGAACTAAGCCGCACGAGGGCAGCAAGAGGCAAAGCCCGGAGTTCCGAAAGGAACCCGGGCCTCTTGGTTTTAACAGAGAGTTGCTGCGTAGCTGCCGTCACAACGAAGGAGTCATGACGGCAGTTAGGCAGCAACGAAGGAGCTACATCGCAGGCTGCAGTTCAGCATCCTCGACCAGCAGGCCCTTGGCCTTCAGCACATCGGTGAGCTTGCACAGCTCGATGGTAGTGCCGCCGTCCTTGTAACGGCGGATGAGGTCGTCCTCCGCGTCGACGCGTGCTTGGGACAGCTTGATGACTTCCTCAATCTCGTCCTTGCGGACAACCACGACGCCGTCGGCGTCGCCCAGCAGGACATCGCCCGGGTAGACAATCTCGTCACCGAACACCAGGGGATGGTTGATGGGGCCAATGGTTTCCTTGACGGTCCCCTTGATGCAGACGTTGCCGGAGAACACGGGCAGGCCGAGTTCGATCAGGTCCTTGGTGTCGCGGACACCTGAATCCGTGACCATACCCGCCAGGCCTTTCGCCTTCATGGCGTTGCCCAGCACGTCGCCGAACGTCCCGGCTTCCTCGTACTCACCGGCGGAGACCAGGACAACGTCGCCCTTCTGGGCGTAGTGGATGGCCACTTGGAGCATCAGGTTGTCCCGTGGTGCACAAACCACGGTGACGGCGGGTCCGCAGAAGGACATGCTGCGGTCGATGGGCTTAATCCTGGAGCTCAAGGCGCCCTTGCGGCCCTGTGCTTCATGCACTGTGGCGGAGGAGAACTTGGAAAGGCGCTGAATGGCGTCCTCCGAGGGCCGGTCGAATTTCGTTTTGACGTGGATCATGGGGTGCTCCTGTTGTTGGAAGGGATGGTTGGGTCAGGCCAGCGCCGTGACGGCCTTTTCGATGGCGGCAATGGATTCCTCGATCACCGGCAGCCCGGTGGCGTAGGAGATCCGGAAGTAAGGGCTCAGTCCATAGGCCGAACCCTGGATGACGGCAACAGACGCTGCTTCAAGCAGGTACAGCGTGAAGTCCTCGTCGTTGGTGATCTGCCTACCGTCGGGCGTCGTCTTGCCGATGACCCCGGCGCAGTTGACGTAGGCGTAAAAGGCGCCATCCGGCGTCGCGCATTGCAGGCCCTTGACGGCGTTCAGCCCGGTGATTGCCGCATCGCGCCGTTCGCGGTACACGTCCACGCTTTCGTGGACGAATGCCTGGTCTCCGATAAGTGCCGCGGCAGCAGCTGCCTGGCTGATGGAAGACGGGCAGGAGGACATCTGGGACTGCAGCTTGTTGATGGCAGCCACCAGGGGCCCCGGCCCACCGGCATAGCCCAAGCGCCAGCCCGTCATGGCATAGGCCTTGGAGACGCCATTCGTAACCAGCACACGGTCCTTGAGCTCAGGGGCAACGGCCACCAGGCTGGTGATGGGCTCTTCGCCGAAGTGGATCTCGTCGTAGATTTCATCCGTGAGGACGTAGACGGCCGGATGGTCCTTGAGGACGGCGGCCAGTCCGGCCAGTTCCTCACGGGAGTACACCGCTCCTGTGGGGTTGGAGGGGGTGTTGAGGATGACCCACTTGGTGCGCTCCGTCAGTGCCCCAGCCAGGGCGCCAGGGGTGAGTTTGAAGCCAGTATCCTCGCCGCAGGAGACAACGACGGGGGTTCCTTCGTTGGCGAGCACCATGTCCGGGTAGGAGACCCAGTACGGTGCGGGGATGACAACCTCGTCGCCCTGGTTCAGTGTTGCCATGAATGCGGTGAAGATGACCTGCTTGCCGCCTCCGCCGATGGTGATCTCACCCGGCGTGTACTGCAGGCCGGTTTTACGCTGCAGCGTCTGCAGGATGGCCTTTTGCAATTCGGGCGTCCCGGTCACCGACGTGTATTTGGTTTCACCCCGGCCTATGGCTGCGATGGCAGCGTCCTTGATGTGCTGTAGTGTATCAAAATCCGGCTCGCCGACCGTCAGGTCCAGGATCCGGCGCCCCTCGGCCTTGAGCTCCCGCACGCGGGCTGCCGCGGCGACGCTGGGTGAGGATTTGATACGGGTAACGCGTGATGCGGGCACGAACTCAGGCATGTTCTCTTCCAGGCTTCCGGTACGGATGAGGGTGGTTCATTCGAGCCTAGGGAAGGAGCCGTGCTCTTGGATAAGACCTAAAGTGCGTGGACAGATAAGCAGCACTTATGACGGAGCAGGCCAGAACTTTCGCGTATTGCTCCACGCACTTTCGGTATTGCCCCCCGGGCTTGCCCGCGGCGTAACCTGCAGGATGGACAGACCTGAGGAAGGCACAGCGCCGGCCCCCGGCACGTTCCTTCCAGGCCGCCGGGACGAACCGCGGGAAAGGTGCCCCTGCCGCTGGGAAGCCGCGTTGACATGGAAACACCAACGAAAGACAGGGAGCAAAGGTGCCCGGTAGAGAGATTCAGGAACGGATACTTGCGCGTACGGCCGGCACCGGGACGGGCGGGGCCGGCGTGGCCGCTTACCGGTACCGGGGCGTGCCGAAGCCGGACCCCGCCACTGCCCGCGCCCAACAAGCCCTGGCCATGCTGGCCCAGCTGCGGACGACTATCGCGCTCCGGTCCAGCCGGGTGCGTGCCCTGACCGCCGAGCTGGGTGACTGCGTTGCCCAGGCCGTGTGCGACGGCGTGCAGGTTGCCGCCGTCGCAAAGGCCGCGGGCCTGCCTGCCGCCAGTATCAGGTCTGCCGCGCTGGCACGCGGCGAGCTGTACCCGTCGGGCCAAACCCGAAACCGCCATCTGGACCTCATTGCAGGATTGGCCGCGGAGTTGGCGGCAGCCGAGGGCACCCGGAGTGCCGCAGAAGAAGAACGCACGCAGGTACTGGCCCTGGCCAGGAAATCCCGACTGCTTGACGACTACCAACTTGCCGGGGCAAGCGGGCTGAAGTCCGACGAGATCCGCAAAGTGACCAGGGGCGTGGGCTTGCGCGTGGCCTAGCCACAATGATCATCCCGGCTGATCCGCTGCCCGCCGTCTTTCGCCCCGTTGTCCCTTGCGGACGCCGGCGTAGACGAGTTCCGCCTTAGCTCACGCCTCCGCTCTGGCGGCGACTGGCAACCAAGCGTAGCGTCTTTTCGAAGAGGCCGCGGCAAGCACGGTGTCTGCTTGTACGGCGCTCCAATAAGTCGTCGAGGAGGCCAGAATGGCGGGGTGGAATGCGGATACGGCGGCCGGTCCACTAGGGGCTGGCTCTGTGACGTTGGTCGAGGGCTCATCCTTCTGTATTTCGTCGTCCAACGGGGATATTCAGGCCGACCGTCCGCACGGCCTCTTCGTGGCCGACGTCAGGATCCTTTCAACCTGGCGGCTCACAGTGGATGGACAGGGGCTTGAACCACTCACAGCGGAGACAAAGGAGCCGTTCCGTGCCGCATTTGTTGCAAGGATCCCCCGGTCCGATGGCTACGCGGACAGCCCACTTATCGTGGAACGGCTGCGGGAAGTCGGGGCCGGCCTCCAGGAGCAGCTCACCGTCCACAACTACTCCCAGGAGCCGGCTGAGTGCCTCATCGTTCTGGAAACGGGGGCCGACTACGCGGACCTCTTCGAGGTGAAGGAGGCACGTGTCCGGCGACGGTGGGAGGAAACACGAGAAGCCGACGACGGGATGCTCACCATTCGAGGCAGTTGGCAGGACGTCCGCAAAGGCACTTCTATCCATGTACCTGGTGCCGACATTTCCGGTAACACCGTCCAATATCGGGTGTCCGTCCCCGCTCATGGGCAATGGAGCACAGTCCTGACCGTTCTGCCCACCAACGATGGAGCCCACGCACCGGCTTTCGCCCATTCCGAGGGGGATAGCCTGTCCCCCCGAGACCGTCGCCGCCGGGAGTGGGTTGCGAAGATTCCCGAACTGCAGGTAGCCAACCGCTCCGTGGAACGGACCCTGCGCCGCAGTTACGACGACCTGGGCGCTCTTCGGATCGAGGACCCCGACCATCCGGAGCGCGTCGTCGTCGCCGCCGGTGCGCCCTGGTTCATGACCCTGTTCGGAAGGGACTCCTTGTGGGCTTCGGTGATGGCGATGCCGGTGGACCCCTCGCTCGCCTTGGGCACACTCCAGACCCTCGCCGACCGCCAGGGCACCGTGGTGGACCCCATGACGGAAGAGGAACCGGGCAAGATCCTCCACGAGGTCCGGCTTGACGTCTCCAGCGGCCTGTCCCTGGGCGGCAAGTCGAACTACTACGGCAGCGTGGATGCCACTCCCCTGTTCCTGATGGTGCTTGGGGCGGTGAGCCGTTGGGGATTCGCCGCGGACACCATCAAGGCCCTGCTGCCCCACGCCGACCGCGCACTGGACTGGATTGTGAACTACGGCGACAAGGACGGCGACGGCTTCGTCGAGTACCAACGGCTCAACGACCAGGGGCTGATCAATCAAGGCTGGAAAGACTCCTGGGACGGCATCAACTTTGCCGACGGCACCCTGGCCGAGCCACCAATCGCGCTCTGCGAGGTACAGGCCTACGTCTACGTCGCCTACCTGTCACGGGCATGGCTGGCCTACGAGGCCGGTGACAGGGCATTGGGCAACGACCTCACCGATCGCGCTGCCCGGCTGAAGAAGCAGTTCAACGAACAATTCTGGATCCCGGAGCGCGGGTACTACGCCATCGCGCTCGACGGCAGGAAACGGCAGGTTGATGCCTGTGCCTCGAACATGGGGCACTGCCTGCTTCAAGGTCTGATCGACGAAGACAAAGCCCCGCAAGTCGCCGCGCACCTGATGTCACCGGAAATGTTCAGCGGCTGGGGCGTACGCACCCTGGCCAGCAACATGGGCGCCTACAACCCGGCCAGCTACCACAACGGGTCCGTCTGGCCCCACGACAACGCCATCATCACGGCCGGGCTCCTCCGGTACGGCTTCGTCGCCGAAGCGCAGAAAATCGCCACCGGGATGATGGACGCGGCAGAGTTCTCCGACGGCCGCCTCCCGGAACTGTTCTGCGGCTTCAGCCGGGACCACCTCGCCACTCCCGTTCCGTACCCCACCGCCTGCTCGCCTCAGGCGTGGGCAGCCACCGCACCCATCCAGATCGTGTCCAGCCTGATGCGCTACGACCCGGTCGTGTCTGCCGGCGGCGTGTGGCTCGATCCCGTCCTCCCCCAGTCCTTCGGGGACCTGCACATCTCCAACGCCCCGCTTGGCAATGGCCGCATCACCATCGACATCGCCGGCTCCGTCCCGTCCATCCAAGGACTACCCCCGGAGATGGCCCTTCACCGGGGACACCGACCGTGGATGTCCGAACTGGTTGAGGAAGCGGTCCGGCGTCGTGGAAATAGTCGCCCCACGTAAAACCTTCTTGGTTAGGGAACTACGTCGAGCTTCCTGTTGTCCAAGGCCCCCGTTCTTCGCCTCTATGCCATAACGAATCGTTATGTAGGTACATAAAAGCGGACTTTGTGTGACCCACACCGCAAACGTTAACTTGATGTCTGGGGCCGGTCCGCAAAGTCGTAAACACGACTTGCGAGAGAGCTCACAGCAGGACCAACCGGATATTCCACTCGAAATCTCTTTCCCAGAGCCCAGGTGTAGCGGCAGCCGGTGTTCACCCAATCACCAACGGAGACGAAATGACTGAAACCTTACTTCCGAAGAAGACCCCGGTCAGGGCCGCAGTCGCGGCCTGGATCGGCACGACGCTGGAGTACTACGACTTCGCCGTGTACGGCACCTCGTCCGCGTTGATTCTGAACGTCCTCTTCTTCTCGCCCGAGCTGCCCCAGGGCATCAGCGTACTGCTCGCCATGATCACCTTCGCGGTCGGCTACGCGGTACGCCCGCTCGGCTCCCTCATCCTGGGGCCGCTGGGTGACCGCCGCGGCCGCAAGTTCGTCATGATGATCACACTGTTCGGCATCGGCGGCTGTACCTTCCTGATCGGGTGCCTGCCCACGTACGCCCAAATCGGCCCTCTTGCTCCGATCCTGCTCGTGCTGATCCGCGTCATCCAAGGACTGTGCCTTTCCGGCGAGCAGCCCAGTGCCATCACCATGAGCCTGGAGCATGCTTCCGAGGGTCGACGCGGGTTCCTTGCGAGCTTCACCACGTTGGGATCCTCCTCCGGCACGCTGCTCACACTGCTGGTCTTCATCCCGATCGCCGCTATGCCCTCGGAGCAGTTGCTGACATGGGGTTGGCGGCTTCCGTTCTGGGCCTCCGCCGTCGTGGTCGTCGCTGCATACCTGATCCGCCGTCACATCCAGGAGCCACCCGAGTTCGTAAAGGTCCAGGCCGCCAAGGTGAACGTCGCCCCCCTCAGGCACCTTCTGCGCTTCCACTGGCGCGCGGTGCTGCGGATCGTATTCTGTGCGCTCATCGCGGGCACAAGCTACATGATGCAAACCTTCTCCGTGGCATTCGGGACCGCCGGATACAAGCTGGATAAGCCGACCATGCTCCTGACGACCACAGTCTCGGCAGTGATCGCCCTCGGAATCACGCCCCTGGCAGGATTCCTTGTGGACAAGATCGGCCGCAAAACGATGTTCCTCATCGCAACGGGCGGCGCAGGAATCACAATGGTGCCATACCTGTGGTCAATCACGACCGGCAACTGGTCGCTGATCTTCCTGTTTGGCATCATCAACTACTCCCTCTTCTACTCAATGGTGAACGCGTCCTGGCCCTCGTTCTTCGCAGAGATGTTCCCCGGCCGACTGCGCGTCTCCGGACTCGCCCTGGGCACCCAGATCGGCTTCGCCATCTCGGGCGTCATCGGCCCCGTTCTCTCAACAGCACTCGCTGGCCCCGATCTGAAAGATTGGGTCGGCCCGTCCATGGTCGCGCTCGGGTTCATGGTCCTGGCAGGAATCTCAGCCCTCACCGCCAAGGAAACCAAAAAGTACACCCTCAAGGAACTCGACGAGGTGCAGCAGAGCGAGCGGGAGACGGCCGTCCTCACGGCCGCGACCGTGTCCCCGGGCACGGCTGTGCGCGGTCTCGCTGGTTAGCCTGGGATGCAGAAGTGACGGGTAATCGCCCCCGAGCTGATCGCGAACTAGCTGTACGGGTCAGGACGTTCGTTACATCGTGAATACGTGAAGACCTCTTAGTTTGGTGGCTACTACACACAGCCAGCGACTAAGAGGTCTTCGCGTTCCGCCCATAACGCCCGCCTGGCATAGGGCACCCCGCGTCCGGGGGTGGAGGTGCGCGGGCCAGAGGTACACCTGTCGGTGACGGACCTAACGACAGACAGTGGTGTGAGGGGTGCGGACTGGGCACGGTTTCTTTCTTTTCTGACAAGGGTGGCAGAAGGTCGTATGCCCCAACCTGACAATTCACCGGGGCCTACAGCCGCTCCAATAAGGAAGACATAAGTGTGGTCACTTTTCACACCTCATTTGGCAGGACAAACTCCTCACCGCAACTCCCCCGGGCAACAATAGCGGCCTCCCAAGAGCGTTCCGAGTCACAGAGGTTTCTTCATGTCGTCCCCCGCCCCCGGCTCATGAATATGTGTAGGCCACACCCGGTCCTATCGCGAAAACCGGAACGAGGAACCGTAAGAAGCCAGTCACAGCAGGCGGAGGACCCACCAGCCGAGGTCCTGAACCCGTCACCCCACATCTGAATAGGCCACCGCGGCGGCCAGGCCACAGCCCGCGAACCAACCCGTCAGAGCGACGCGAGCACAAGCTTTGTCAACACGTCAAAGCAAAATCGCTCCTGACGAGGGAATACGTCGTGCCCGAGGTGGGACTCGAACTGCATTCCAGGCCTTGCAAAGACTGGGAACCCGCGGGAACATAAGGAATCCGAAGCAGTTCGAGGGCTGTAAAGCCCGATCCGACGCCAAGGGTGTGGACAACGTCCACACCCCTTCTTTCGCCTATTGCATGAATCTCTGCCCGACACCCGTACCCGGATTTACCGAGTACCGCTGGCCCAGAGGCGATCTGATCCCTTCCTACCCATTCCGGGGCTGCAAGTTACACACCAGCGCCGAAGGCTTCTCTCTATGAAGCCTTCTCTCGCGCCCAGATGCGCCCCGCCGGGGGGCGACGGCACTGCTTGAATCTATTTGAAACTACTGGGCCGGCCAGCAGTGTCAGTGGCTCAATCTTGTCGCATCGGCAGTGGAGGCCGGAATAGTGAGTTCGTGCGTTAGGTGATCTCCGCGCGTGCTGGCGCCGGCTGAGTGGTTACTACCTGCGTATTCGGATCGTGCTCCAGGGCGGGCCTTCCGGCCAGGATCACTGTGGCCCGCTCCCATGGCCGGTCTTCAAGTAGGAAGGGAATTTCTTGTTCTTCCCATTCCCTGTGCAAGTCTTCTTCTTCCTGGCCATCCCGTGCCCGGAGGCGACGTCGGGCTTCAGTGTTGTCGCACTGCACCCAGATCGAAGCATCGATTGGATTCGAGAGCGCTTGGCGTGATGATCCGCTCCCTTCTACCCACACCACGGAACGCCCCGCGGGTAGAGCTATGGCACCTGGACGTTCTCGGGTCACCCAGCCCGGCGGACGATAATGGACTTCCTCGCCCTTAAGCAAGGGTTCGAGGACACCGTCACGGAGTTCATCCGCCCAGTCAAAGAACGAGAGATGCCACGCTACATCGTCCGTGTGAACGACACCTGAGTCCGGCACTTGGGCCAGTAGACGATCGACCAAGCTGGTTTTGCCTGCCCCGCTCCTTCCATCTACCGCTACAATCCAGGGACGGTTCGGACGTTGACCTGCTGCCGGCAGCAGCCGCCCCACCAACCCTTCCAACGACTCCGCTTGCCACGGTCCCGCATCAAGTTTGCCGACTTCCGGTTTCATGTTCATTGATGACCTCGACTTCGAATATCGGTTCCAAAGCTGCCTAGTCTCGAGTTTCGAGAGTCGCCCTGTTTAGCGCAAGCTCACTTCTGGGAGAGCTATGGACAGCTGGTGTACCTCGATCCATGGCGCCTGCCGTATTGCGTGTGTGTCTCCCTGGTGCTGGCTATAAAGATCCAGGACTATTTCCCCGTTGCGGGCAGGCGCAGCGCCATAGCTCAGCAAGCTGCGCTGGTCGCGGACCCGCGGTCCGATGGCCCATGCTGCCAGGTGCCGCCGCTCTTAAACAGCACTTTCACTCGACAGGGCGTAATGATTCTGCGCGCATTGAGCGTCTTACTTCGCATACCAAGAGCGTGGGAATGGCAGCTGCGGCAACTTGGAAGAATGCGAGAGGAACTGAGGTCATTCGGTAATCCTCGCAGACAGCTCATCCTTACAGCGGTACAACACCCGCGACGATAAGCAGAACGTAGACGGCACAAGTGCCATTCCTCCATATGAAACCCCTTTGAACAACTGGTTAAAGCCTCTGAAGCTCAACTTGTAGGCGATGGGAAGTATGAACTCTACGAATATGAGCAGCAGGTAATTCATCAAAGCTCTCTCCATGTCATGAATGCCTCAAGTATGTTGCCGGAGCCGCGCGGCACAGCGGGAGGGGGCCATCTGGCCGAGGACGGTCACAACTGGCAAGCCAACGGTCATCAACACTAGATGCCGCTTATGCCCACCGGTCTTAGCGCGCTCGTAAAAGCCCGCGAACGTTGCTCCCTGTTTGATGCCCACTGCCACTGCAATCAGGAGGGTCGGTATAGCGGTGGAAGCTGCCTGGAAGAACATGATGGGGATCGAGATTTCGGCCATAAAGTAATCGCGCCAGAGCTTCCACCCAATTTCTGCCCAAAACCCACTAGAACGCACTGCCGAGCTTTCCGTAACGTTGAAAGACACCGCGGAACGGCTGGGGAGTCGCCTTAGCGGAGGGCAAGTGATGAAGTCAGCAATCCCCCTGCCAGTCCCGACAGATCTCGATCCCGGCGCCACCAGCATGACAGTGCGACTAATGGTCGTCGACCTTCTGCTGTTTGGAGCGTCCTTGATAGCAGTGCTTGTTGCGCCCGTAAGTTTCCTGGGCAAGCTGGTGTTTGGTTTGCTGCATTGTCTCTCTTGGCCTAACTTCATGGCTCAGTTCTATCGAGGTACAACGCTTCCTGGCCGGCGAAGCTCCCTAATCCGGGAGTAACTTGCTAAGACTACTTAGCTGCTAACCTTTTTGCATGGCCCAGAAAACAATAGTAATTCTTTCCGACGACCTCGACGGCTCGGAAGCTAATGAAACCATCAAGTTTGGCCTCGATGGAACTGAGTACGAAATCGATTTGAATAACGACCACGCCAATGAACTTCGTGGCGCTCTAGAGCGTTTTACCAATGCTGCTCGTAAGACCTCCGGCGGCCGCGGTCATCCGTCGGGTCGGAAATCCGGCGGTTCCGGTATTGATACCAGGGCCGTCCGGATGTGGGCCTTGGATAACGGGTTCAAGGTGAACACCCGCGGTCGAATCCAGCAGGACATCCTGGAGAAGTACCAAGCGGCACACTAAGACCGGTACCAGCCAGACATGGGGGGACATCGACTGGTACCGGCTCTCTTGATGATAGGTGACTCTCATCTCACCCAACAAATGGACAAATCAGGGCCAGAATCGTTTTAGGTTCTGCCCCTCATGCATTTATTTGCCCCCGCATCCCCCGGTGCCAACCTCGGAATATGAGAAACCTCTATTAGCCATAATGGTTGCCCTAGGCCTTGTCCTAGGACGGGCGTGGCGGCCAACGCGACGCCGGAGCTCGGCAACTGCTACTCCAACTTCTACTGGCCTTATGTTGACTAGATTCGTACGGACCAAGGCACGGTGACCTCTGGGGCGGCCGCCGGCTTCGCCGCGGTGGTCTGTATTCAGACGGACGGGTGGATGTGCCCCACGGCTGCGGTCATCCTGGCTGCGGCGGTGTTCTACTATCTCCCAGCCGCTGAGCTCATACAGCTGGGGTTAACCTCTGTTGGTGGACACCTGAAGTAGCGGGATCCTTGGATTCTGCGGGAAGTTGTTCTTGTGAGCACGACACGACGTAAATTCACTCCCGAGTATCGGCGGAAGGCCGCGCGTCTTGTCATCGATACGGGCAGGCCAGTACTGCGGGTGGCCTGGGAGTTGGGGCTGGGTGAGCAGTTGCTGGGCCGGTGTGTTGCTCAGGAACGGGCCCGTTTGGCGGCTCCCGAGGAGTTCGCGGCGGTGGAGATGGAAACGTCTGAGCTGGAGCGGTTGTCTTCGATGTGCCGGCAGGGCCTGTAGGTGATCCCGCCGCGGCGTTTCCGGCCCCTAGCGCCGATCGGTGAGGTGCGGGTGCTTTCCACCCCGGATCTGGTGGCCAGGAAGTGGGACACCGCGGCGCTGGACGCGGTCTGGATCTCGGACATCACATACCTGCGCGCACCGGCGAGGGCTGGGTGTATCTGTGTGCTGTCAGGGATGTCTGCTCGTGCCGCGTGATCGGGTGGGCAATGGACTCGGTCCAGACCAGCAGCCTGGTCGAGCGGGCGCTGCGCATGGCCTACGTCCTGCGCGGCGGCGGACCGGCGGGTGTCGTGTTCCATGCAGACCGCGGCACCCAGTACACCTCCGCTCAGCTCAACGATGTCTGCGTCGGGCTGGGCATCATGCAGTCGGTCGCGCGGACCGGCGTGTGCTGGAACAACGCGATACAGGAGTCCCTCTGGTCGACGCTGAAGACCGAGTTCTACGACCGCCGCCGGTGGGTCACCAGGCAGGACGCGATCCGGGAAACCGGACGCTGGATCGAGGAGTTCGACAGCCACTCCCGGCTCCACTCCGCAATGGGCTACATCACCCCTGTGGAACACGAACAGTTCCTCGCCAGCAGTAAACGTCACTCGGCACAAGCCGCCTGATCAACTGCCCACGATTTGTAGAATGCGGCAGGGCGGCCGTGACCCATTTGAGCCAGCCAAGGCCATACGTCCTGGATACGAGCGAGGTGGTGATTGTCTGGGTGGACATGGACTGAGCTGCCGGAAGGAGGCCGTCTCTAAGCAGCGGCTGCACCCTTTCCCGCAGCCTGGCGCCGCCCCAATACACCCGCGCACCGGCTCGCAGCTACCCCGAAGGCGGCGGCCGCACGGCCAACTGCCGACGCGCTCAAGACCCATCGATACTGGAGCACACTCCACCCCCCTAGGAAGTTCGCGCTGACCCGGTAGTCCTTCCTTGTCCCTGTTTCCATTGCCAGGCCGGCGAAAGAATCGATGGGGAACCACTGCGGACCATCCACTCAGTGCAGGGGAACCTGTCTGTGGATGACCGCCCCTGACCCCGTACCCGCTGGTTCAAGCGAAGGGACCTTTGCCTCTGACAGCGACCTGCCCTGCCGCCGGATGCTGGTAAGCAGTTTTTAACAGAAGGGCAGGTGTTCCATGACGGCCACCCATGGTGCGGTCCATGGGGCCCGCTGGCCTCGGGGCATCCTCCGGGCTGCCGCAGGTGTCCTCGCTGCGGTGGCTGCCTACCACCGCTTCTTGCGACCGCTCCATCTCCATTGGGGAGCCAGCAGGGAGGAGGCGAACCGTACAATGCCGGGTGACGGGATCGTGGACGCTCCCTATCTGACAACGACGCGTGCCGTGTCCATCACGGCGGGCCCGGGCAGCATCTGGCCATGGCTTGTGCAAATGGGTGACGGTCGCGGGGGCCTCTACAGCTACGACTTCCTGGATCAGGCTTTCGGGATCCTCAGCGGCCCAAGCAGCGATATGGTGCTTCCCGAGTTCCAGGGGCTGGCCTTGGGGGACGTAATACCGCTGGGCAAAGGCCCGGACTGGCCAGTTGCGGTCCTCCAACCCGAACAAGCCATGGTACTGGAGCCCGTGTCCGGCCGCGTCAGTTGGTGCTTCGGCCTATACCCGGACGGGAACACCACGCGGCTCGTGAGCCGGGTGCGCATCCGGAATTACTCACGGGCTGCCCTCTGGATTCTGGCGCCGCTGATCGACGTGTGCTGGTTCATGATGGAGCGCAAGATGCTCCAGGGAATCCGGCAACGGGCCGAGAATCTGACTTCTGTTACTCCTCCTCCAGCGTATTGAACCTGACCTGTCGTTTCTGGGTGACCCGGAGGAGCGCCTCGAGGTCTCGGCGTGCACTGTCGGTAAAGACATCGAGGTCGGGATAAGCGTCTGCGTCGGAGACCACCAACATGCCAAGACTTCCTGCGTAGGACATTGCTCCTACCCCGAGAGAGACGTTACCGATGAGGTTCAACAGCGGGAACACCTCCAGGATCCGCGCGCCGCAAAAGTACAAGGGTTGCCTTGACCCTGGCAGGTCGGCGCTGAGAACGTTGACGCGTCGTCCCGCAACGAACTTGATCATGATGCTGCTGATGAACCTGTTACCGAACATGGCGCCCAGAGGGGTGTGGGGCATTGCTTTGCGCTTTGTGGTCTCCCCGACTATTCGCCTGAGCCTGGAGGCAGGGTCCATGTCCCCCAAAGGAACTGGCACGGCGATCTGGCTGATGAAGTTCCCTCCCTGGTGATCGCCCGCGGTGGGGTTTGTTGCCCGGAGCGACATCGGAACGTAGACCGGCACGGACACGCCGTCGACCGGCTCTCCTCGACCCATCAACAGCCCACGCAGCCCGCCGGCGATCACCGCCAGCAGAACGTCGTTCACGGTGGCACCGTGCTCCTGGGCGGCCTGATGCACTGGATCGAGCCGGGCGCGGATCAGGTCCAGTTTCCGGTCCGGTCCCAGCAGCCGGTTCAGGCTGGTGCTCGGTCCGGGCTCGGCCGCGAGTAAGCCTTGAAGAGTGGGCCAGGCGTTGACAGCGCCACGGACCGTCCGCACGGGATGTGTGAGCGCCACCAGCATCTGGGCGAGCTCGTGGCCAATGTGCTGCAGGTTGTCCACCAGCAGGGCAGCGCTGGATGGCCATGGGGATGGAACCCACTCAGGCGCCGGCATTCCCTCATCAGCCTCGGGAGTGGTGTCCAATAACGCCCCCAGACTGGTCACGCTGGCCATGCCATCTCCCATGACGTGATGCAGGCGGATGAACAGGCCGACCCGCCCGCCGGTAATCCCGGTGAGGAACCACATCTCCCACAACGGCCGGGACAATTGCAGACGGCGGCGGCGCATCCTCGCAACCGTGTCCAGGACCTGCCGGTCATCACCAGGAGCAGGCACCGCCATAACGTGGACATGCTCGTCAAGGTTGAACGCGGGCGCGTCGAGCCACAGTGGCCGACCCCGACCGCGGCCGGGGAAGTAGAGCACTTGGCGAAGCCGGGGCAGAAGGTGCAGGCGGCCCTCGATTCCTTCCCGCATCGCCTGCATCCTCAGCTGCCCGTCGGCGTCGAGCAGCTTGCTGCCGTCCAGGAACATGAGTGCACCAATGTCCTGCGGCCATGTGTCGTCTGACCACAGGACCAGCTGGTCATCCGCCGTCAGTCTGTCCGGCATCTTCGCCCCTTTCGGGCGCGGCGTGGCCGCGCAGTCACGGAGAGGTGGACTTGAGCCTGTCCGCGAAGTGCTCTGCGAACCGTTTGACCGCGTCCCACTCGGTGTAGACGTAGTCCCGTGACAGGTCGAGTCCAAGGTTGCCTGGTTTGTCCTGCGCGATCTTCTTCATCATGTGCCGCTTGATGAAGCCGTAGTCGGTGTACAGGAGCGCACCGCCGAACGAGGCGACCTGGTCGGGCCGCCACCCGGTCTCTTCTTCGAACTCGTCCACATATGTCTCGGCCTGCCCGGTGTCGCCGTGGGCGGCGAGGCTGACGGAGAAGAAGGCCGAAGGGAGGCGTTCCAAAGTGTCGTGGTTCTTCTGTACGAACTCGACCACGTGCTTGTCATGCTTGCCCATGTGAATGGATGCACCCACGATCACAGCGTCATATCCGGCGGGCACGGTGTGGGATGCTCCGTTGATGTCAACGGCGTCGGCCGTATGGCCTCTGTCCCGGATAACGTCCGCGATGACATCGGCGATCTTTGCCGTTTGTCCTTCGGTTGTCCCGTACGGAATCAGAACTCTAGCCATTTTGCGGATCTCCTTGAGTTTGCAGGTGACATCAGTTGTAGGGGTACTCAGTGCGAGCTGGGGTCCGGCTGCAGGAGTGTGCACGGCGCAAGCCGCGGCGGACCGCGAGCGTGGCCGCACCTGCGGCGAGGCCCCCGGCGGCCAGCCGCCTGGGATTTCGTACGTCAGGGCGCTTCTCGAATGCCATCACGTCCATCAGGAGCTGCCTCCTGCCAGTGTCCGGCGTGCCGGTGAACACGACTGGCAGGGTGCCCAAGCCGACGTCGGACATGTCGACGCGGAAAACGTACGGGTCGTCCGGGTCGTCCGGGTGCAGGCGCATGCCTTTGCGCATGGCGGGGAGCGGCGTGAGGGGCTTCATGAACAGCTGGTTGCGGTGGACGACGATTTCAGCGCCGGCGCCCAGGAGCAGTCGAGTGAACAGGTTTGTGACGGGGCCCGGGGCAGGGGCGTACCAACCGCAAAGATCAGCCCACACCTCTGCATGCGGTGCGAGGTCGGTCCGCACCGCTTCATCGGGAAGGCGGAGCAGCTGGCGGAGCACCGCCCTGCCAAGCGGGACGGCTGCTCCCTGGCCGCTCAAGGCGCCGGTGTTGGTCAGGACCACGACGCCGATGCCTTCGTCGGGTGCGATGGCCAGGTCTGACAGGAACCCGCTCACAATGCCGTCTTTGTCGACCGTGCGGTGTCCCCCTTCGGAACCGAGGCTGAATCCCAGCCCAGCTCCAGGCACCCGCGGGTCGGGTTGGAAGTGTGGCTGGAACATCATCGCCACCGTCGTACGCTTCAACAGCGGACTCCGGTCCGCTGCTCCTTCCCGGAGCAGCGAGGCGGCAAAGCGGCCCATGTCGGCCGCCGTGGAGTACAAGCCGCCACCGCCAGGCGTCGGCACCTCATAGTCGCCGACAGGAATGAGCCCGCGGGCACGCACGACGTAGCCGGTGGCCAGGCCGGAACGCACGCGGTCGGAGCGGACCAGGTCCGTGCGGTCCATTCCCAGCGGGTCAAACACGTGCCCGCGCATGTAATCCGCCAGCATCTGGCCGGTGACATCCTCGACAATCTGGCCCAGCGCAGCGAAGCCGTGGTTGCTGTAAGCCCACTTGGTGCCGGGCTGGATCTCCTGCGGCAACCCCCGGCGGTAATACTCGCCCAGAGGCAACACATGGGTTCCGCGAACACCCGATCCGACTGCCGGACGGAGCAGATCCGAGAGCCGGCGCCAGTAGCCCACTCCGGCCGTGTGCGTGAGCAGGTGCCGGATTGTCGCGGGTTGGAGGCCCTGTCGAACCGGCGCGAGCCGGAAGGTGGTGAGGTAATCGTTCACCGGCGCGTCCAGATCAACCAGCCCCCGCTCCCACAGCTGCATGACCGCGACCGCCGTGACTGTCTTCGTGAGCGAGCCGACCCGGAACACAGTGTCTTCGGTGACCGGTTCCCCGGTGGCCACGTCTGCAACACCATGCGCGTGGAACGACGCCAACCTCCCCTCACGCACAACGGCGACCGCCAGACCAGCGGAGGGCCAGGTGTCCAGCACCGCGGCGACCTTCGCATGCAAGGCATCCTCGTCGATGGGCCCGAGTTCCCCGGGGGTGCGCGTCACCATCTCGGCGAGCACGATGAGCTACGGAAAGCAGGCACAAGCGTTGATCCGCTCAACCCACCTGATTCAACAATTCCAAGGGTACGCATGGCCGTCGCCTCCTGGGCTCGGCTCCATAATCTGTCCCGGACCGGACACCCCTCCAGTGCCGAAAGACCTGCGCCGGGAGACGTCCCTCCGGCGGGACTTATGGCTCTACCCGCCCAAGAAGTGGCGATGGAGCCTGAATGACGAGTGACTGACCGCAGCTTCAGGGAAGAGTCGTCATGAACACGCTTGTCCAAGTTTCGATGATTGTTTTCTTCGTCCTGGCTGTCCCGGCGTTCATTGGGGACGTGCTCGCGGGGCTGAGCAGGCGGGCCAGGTATATCGGGCGCATCGGAACAGGGTTGACGATGCTGCTTGGAGGGGCAGGAGTGAACGCATCGTTCCTTGCCTCAGGCTACGACTACGGTGATTTCGCCAACGATGCGAAGTTCGGGTGGGTGACCCAGACTTGGCAAGCGGTCATGCCCGCCAGCTACATGCTGCTCATCGGTCTTCTGATCACCTTCGAGGCGGTCGTCGGTTTGCTGATCCTCTGGGGTGGAAGGCTGGCCCAGGTCGGGCTTGCCTGCGCCATCGTGTTCCATGTTGCCCTCGCGCTGTTCTTCTCGTGGTTCCTCACCGGCTATGCGGCCGTCATGCTCGCGGCTCTTGCGCTGCTGCTGCGCGCGGAACGCCGCCCGCCCTCCCAGCCCGCCGCCCGTCGTCGTCTGCGTCATGGTCTGGCATAAACCGGCGGACGTGCCACCAGTAATCGCCGGGGCGGGCATGGAGACTGCAACGGGTCTCTGGCGCATGGGGGCTACACAGTTGGCTCAGGCCATTCGCTCGCGAAGGACGTCCAGCCGGGAGGTCATCGAGGTCCATCTTCGCCGTATCGAGGCGGTCAACCCCGTAATCAACGCCGTCACGATCCTTCTGGCTGAGGAGGCACTTGATGCAGCGGACGCTGCGGACCGGCTGCTGGCCGCCGGCGGAGAACTCCCGCCGCTCCTCGGTGTGCCCTTCACAGTCAAGGGAAACATCGACCTCCTGCATGCTCCGACCACCCAGGGGCTCAAGGTATCCACCGACGCTTATCCCACCCGGGACGCCCCCACTGTTGAGCGGCTCCGGGCCGCGGGAGCGATCCCCCTCGGCCATACAAACCTGGCCAACCTGGCCGTGCGTTGGCACTGCGTCAGCGAAGTGTGGGGTGCGACGATCAACCCCTGGGACCGTAACCTGACCCCCGGCGCCTCCACCGGTGGCGAGGCGGCGGCACTGGCCAGCGGGATGACCCCGCTGGGCATCGGGGCGGACGGGCTCGGCTCGCTCCGGTGGCCGGCCCAGTGCTGCGGCGTCAGTGCGCTCAAACCCACCTTGGGCCGCATTCCCAACGCCAGCACAGTCGAGCCGGCGGGTGAGCCGATTGGTGCGCAACTGCTGGTCGCCGTCGGCCCGATGGCCCGCCGGGTGGCCGACCTCCGCGCCGCGTTCGAAGTGACGGCCGGACCCACTTGGCGGGACCCGTGGTGCGTGCCTGCGCCCCTTCAAGGGCCAGAGCCGGACAAGCCGGTCCGCGTCGCGCTCGTCGTCGACCCCGCCGCCAGGGGTGTCGCCCCTCAGGTAGCCGACGGCCTACGGAAGGCGGCGGCGGCCCTGGACGACGCCGGGTACAGCGTCCAGGAAGCGGAGCCGCCCTCGATCGAGGAGGCGGCCCGTGCCGCCCTGGCCATGCTCAACACTCCGGAGTGCCGGGCCGTCATCCTGCCAATGCTTAACATGCTGCCCGCAGACACCCGCCAGTTTCTTTCCGCCTTTTACGGCCTGGCAGGCGGACCGGACCCCGTGGCCGCACTTTCGGCATTCGTAACCCGGCAGACAGTCCTCCGGGCATGGGGCGAGTTCCAGGAGACGCACAGCCTCATCCTCGCCCCAATCTCAACAGACATCCCGTTCAAAGCCGACGACTCCGATCTGGATCACGATCAGGTGGCCAGGACGATCCGCAACCTGCGCATGACCCTAGCCGTCAATGCCCTTGGCCTGCCCGCGGTGGCGGTTCCCGTCGGTGTTGCCGGCGGTCTCCCCCAGGTGATCCAGCTCATCGGGCCCCGCTACCGGGAGGACCTCTGCCTCGATGCAGCAGCGGCGCTTGAAGAACGCCTGGGCATCTTCACCCCGATTGATCCCCGTAAGGATCGAATCCAGCAGTGACGCACGAGCGATCAACGTGGTCAAAGACGGAAATCACGTGGTCCAGCCCAAGGCAGGAGTGGATGGGCTCAGCGGTCTGCCGTCGCCCATGGGGACCTTTGGCTCTGGGAGTACCCTTCCTCCCGCAAACATCATTGAAGTCATGACAACCTTGACCACCCGGATACTCGTCTCAGCGATGACCTCTACAGTAGCGGGGCTCGCCACATGGGTTATCCGAGCCTACCGGCGGGACTTCATGAACGCCCAGATCCGGTTGTCGGCCGTCCCGCGCCACTACGACAGCACGGACTTCGGGACTGTGGAGTACGCCGAGTCCGGTGCCGGTGAGCCCGTCCTCGTCAGCCACGGCATCTTCCACGGCTGCGACGGAGGCCTGCTCTCCGTCCGTTCGATCCTGCACGGACACCGGATCATCGCCCCATCGCGCTTCGGCTATCTCGGCTCCGCGCTTCCGGCCGGGGCAACTCCGCGGGACCAGGCCGACGCCTTCGCCGCACTGCTCGACCACCTCGATGTCCCCCAAGTGGACATCATCGGAATCTCCGCCGGTACCACCGCCGCGCTCGAATTCGCCTTGCGCCATCCGGACCGAACGAAACACCTCATTGTCCTCTCCGGCAGCTTCCCCGGCGATCCGACAGCAGTCGCCCCACCGGCCTGGGCCAGGCTGCTCTACGCCGACCTGCCGCTATGGGTCATGAAGAAGGCCGCACCAGCACAATTCACGCGCTTAATGGGGGTCCCGCCGGGATTCCCGAAGACGCCCGAGCAAGCGCAAGAGATGGACGAGATGATGGAGAGCATCTTCCCAATTGGCCCGCGGGCAGCGGGTGCCGTGTATGACGCCTACATCTCAAACCCGGCGGTGAACGACCTTCCCATCGAAAAGATCGCCGTCCCGACAATCATCGTTCAAGCCAAAGACGACCCAATGTGCGCGTTCGCCCCCGCCGAGCAGGCGGCCCATCGCATCCCCGGATGCGTCCTGGCCGCACAGGAGTCCGGCGGCCACCTCGGCCTCGGACAAAGCGCATTTACTCGTGCCGCACTCGATGACTTCCTCAAAGTGCCCCTTGCGGCCTGAGCAGACCGTCGCCCCGAGCCCGCCCGTCGTCTCAGCGGCAAGCAAGGCCAATCGACGAAGCGTGCGAGGGCCTTGCCAAAGATCTGCGTGACGTTCATCGACGCAGACGGGACGTCGGCGACCGGCTGGTCCTGGCCCCTGCCGGGTCTACAGGCCCGACGCGAGGGTCAGGGCCATCACCCACACGAAGAGGACACGAGGAGCAGCCCCGGCACCCGCGGCGAGGAATCGTCAGACATGCCTGCATGATCCGGCAGATACAGCCACTCCTGGTCCTCTCGGGAACCCCCTCCGGTCCTGCTTCCACGGTCCCCCTCCCAGAAGCGACCGCACCAGGACTGAACGGCAGCCGTAGGAGCATTCACGAGGGCATATTTCTGCCGGGACGCCCTTCCGAGGACGGGCGCCGGCTTGGCTGGCGCGCTCGACGGCGGAGTAGTAGCACTGCTGGGAGCACGATCCACATCAGGGGCGGGAAGTTCGCGGCGATGATCGGTCCCCAGCCGGCAGCATTGTAGAAGCCACTTGGGTCCGCCGGCCCGCCGTACATGGACGGCACAGCGGCCACGCAAAGAGCCACCGCGGCGTAGGCGACCCACCGGGTCCAGGACGGCAGAACCCCCGTGGCCGCGGCTGCATAGCCGGCCGCGCCGACGAACAGCGCGGTGACGGCGAAGGCAATGGAGCTGTTGTAGATCAACAGGTAACCCAACGTCAGTGCCCGGTTCACAGACGGGTCAGGGACCGGGGCCTGGGCGTCAAGGGCCAGACCGCCCTCGAACCCGTTCGCGACCAGCGTCACTCCCAGCCACACCGCCATGGAGGACACGACCAGGGAAGAGGCCCATCCGTAGTCCGGATCCGCACGGCGGATCAAGTGCCCCAATCCTGCCGCGAAGACCATCCCGGCCGCGTAGAGGCACAAGTCCAGCAGAACCCGAGTGAAGATCGCATCGTGAATGCGCAAAGCCTCGGCAGCCCCGGCGGCCCCGTCGTAGATCCCCACCGAGGCATCCTGAAGGAGATAAAGCGGAAACTGGGCAAGCGAGAACACCACCATGCCCGCAGCAGCCCATCCAGTCAGCCGACGGATCCCTTCATCACGCATGCTCACTGGGCCTGATCATCGACACGCTCCTTGAAGAGTCCGGGTTGTCAGTCTCATTACAGGATAGGAGCGGCGTAATTTGGGCAGGCAGAGTCCGAAGTCCCGCGAAAGCCGCAACGTAAGCAACGGTGGACGTTCGCGAAGAAGACGTGCTGAAGCCAAGGGAATCGTCGGTGGCTCTCCACGCAATTTAGCGATCCCCGAACCCCGCCAAATAGCGTCGAAAGTCACAGCTATGGCTGCATTTTCGACTTCGTTATTTGAATGAATGCTTCGTATCACCACCAATGGAGGCCGATGCCGGGCCTTTATCGCTGGGACCCACACAACCCGGTGACACCCCATGATTTGCCACAGGGGTAATCAGCTGAAGAGGGAATGTACGGGTAACCGGTAGTTAGTGGTGACATCGGCGAGGGAACTGCCTGGCTCCTCGGCGTAGTGGCGTCGGCTGCATTCCAGGGTCAGGTCCAACCGGTCCGCGATCGGTAATCTCATTCCCCTGGCGGTGTTTAAGGTGGGCCGGCGTATTTTCCTGACGGGCCAGATCACGGCACTGCCGATCCTGAACGGCGGGTTCAAATAGCGGTGCTTCTGCTCCTCGCTCAACTCAGCCTTAGCCTCCAAGGCCCTCGGCTTCCCCCACTCGGCGTAGGAGTTCGTGATGGCGTCACTGCCGAACGTCAACCTTTTGCCGGGGTCTGCTCGAACATCCGGTGTCCAGAGCAGCTGATGGTGAGCCTTGAGCAGCGGACAGCGGGAGTCGACACCTGAGGCCATTTTCCGCGAGATGCCTGGAATTTCGGGGGCAGCGCTCAGCAAGTCGATAGTGCCCGCGGCGACTCCGACACGAGGTCGAAGCCTTCATCCGTGCTGAAGCCATGGCGGTATCCGATGATCCACGGCAGCAGCATCATGAGCGTCCAGGCGATCCGTTTGTTGCCATCAATGTGTGGATGGAACCGGGCGACCGACTCCAACAAGGCTGCCGCCTTCACGGCTAGTTCCGGATAAGCTCCCGCGCCCATGACATTGGTACCCGGCCTGGCCAATGTTGAGGCCCAACAACCCGACATCACGAAGCCGTACGGTCAACTACCTGAAGTGCATCCTCAGAGTCCAGGTACGCTGTCACGCGTCCTCAAGTCGCTTCAGCAGATCAGCGTCATGACTCATCACAAAATAAAGGCCTTGGCTGATTTCGCGCCGGCGCGCGTGCTGCTGCAGAACCAACTCTGCGCCCTATCCGCCCCTTGAATTTGGTCCCGGGGGGAGCTAGGAGAAGGAAGCGCTGGCATCGTGGCTGGGCCTTTCCCTCATCCGCCAGGGCGTGACAGCGTTATCCCCGCGCAGCGCGGACGTTTACCCGCAGTCGCCGGCGGCGGCGCCATCACTTTTGAAGGCGTGGTGCCTGGAGGGGTAGCCCACGGCTGCCCTCCGGAGCCATGATGGCACCATGACTGATCCCCAACGGAAGCTGTCCACCGCCGAGCTCACCCAGGCCGGGCTCACCGGCTGGCGTCTGACCGGAGAGGCCCTCACCGCCACCTTCAGGACCCGGAAGTTCTCCACCGGGCTGGAGCTTGTGAACCGCATCGGCGCCTCCGCCGAGGAGGCCAACCACCACCCCGACCTCACGCTCACCTACCCCGAGGTCGGCGTCACGCTCTCAAGTCACGATGTCGGCGGGATCACCAGCCGCGACATCGACCTGGCCCGCACTATCAGCCGCCACGCAGCGGACCTCGGGGTCGCCGCCGCGGAGTGAGTTCAGGCCAGGGGTACGTGCCGAGTTTGTGAAGCAAAGCCTGGTCTCCACCGGCGAGGACTCCCCCATGTCCATTCTGATGCCCTCCGTCATGGGTGCCTTCGCAGAGTTCGAACGTTCCCTGATCAGGGAACGGAGCGGGAATTGCCTTGGCGGAGCAGCACAGAGCCTACAAGGGACGGAAGAAGACCCTGTTACCAGGGGGCTTGCCGTGCACCTTTTAAAGGCCGAGTTCGCCGTCCCTAGACGATATGGCGTTTCCGTCAGGTGGTGCGTGGGAATTCTGCCTCTGTCGTAGGTTATTTCCGTGTAGCCGTGCGGCTCGGGCCTACCTCGCTGTTTAGGTTCACAAACACAATTTCCTCGATGGTGAGGATGCTTCTGGCATTACATTTGGGATTGGGATGGTGAGCGATACTCCATGACGCCGGAGGTCGCCAGGCTGCTGCGAAAGGCCGCGCAACCTGGAGCTCGGTCGGCCTAACATGAGAAATGGAAACGCTGCGGGGAGAAACCTCATATGGGGATGAGTGGAAACTGGTTTTATCGCAAGTAAAACCCCTTCCATTACCTGTCCCACGTGCCGAAATCCCGACCGACCCTGGAATCTATATCTGGTTCCGCGACGGCCAGCCCATATATGTAGGTGAAGGACTTGGGGCAAAGGGGCTGCGCCGTCGACTGAGCTCTCACTTCAGTAAAGGCGCTGACCTGAGTCGCAGTACTCTCAGAGCGAGCGTTGCAGTGGCGCAACTGGGCATCGGCCGTTCGGTCGCCCGTCAGGGCCCGAGCCTGGTGAATGCCGACCAGATAGCAGTTGTCAATCAGTGGCTTCCTTCCTGTGAGCTGGGATGGATCGCTTTCGAAGGCCCAGAAGAAGCACACGCCCTGGAAGTTCGACTGCGAGACGAATGGCTCCCACCGTTGAACCTCGTCCAGCCCCAAGCCGTCTGCGTAAGCTCACGCCGTGGGACGATTCCCCCGTTGGAAACCGTTGCTCGGACGTCGCGGCTATCGCGACAGTTGCTCCTTGCTGCTCCAGGATGCGCTGAACTAGAAGAAGTAGATCGGGGGCTTGGGCTGACATTGACTCAACATACCTCTGCATGTCGTTAGGGGCCTTTTGAGGGAGTCAAAAACCACCGATATCTTTAGTCGTCTGCGGGCCGTCCGTCATGTATTTCACGTGGGTTTGGAGCTCTGGTTGCTTCGTTGTGGATGGGTTAGCGTCTTGTCCGTCCACGAGGCAGCTGACAGGAGCGGCGATGCGGGTATCGAAGGTGTTGGATCCGGCAAGCAATGCGGTGTCGTACACAGTGGTCGGCGTGGCCGGTGTTGTAGAACCGGTGGAGCGTTACCTCCGGTATTTGGCCGAGACGGAGCGGTCACCGAACACGATCAAGGCCCACGCCCACGATTTGAAGGACTGGTTCGTTTTCCTGGACGAATACGGGCTCGACTGGCAGTCGGTGAAGCTGGAAGACGTGGGGGCGTTCATCCGGTGGCTGCGACGTCCGCCGGACATGCGTGGCCAGGTCTTCTCGGCGCTTCCCACGATCGGGCACCATTGCGGTGAGGCGACGGTGAACCGCAAGCTTTCCACCGTATCGATCTTCTATCAGCATGCCGCCCGCCATGGCCTTGACCTCGGCGAGTTGATCACGTGCTGGGATCCGTCCGCCCGCCAGGGTGGCTGGAAACCCTTCCTGCACCACATGAGCAAGGGTGCCGCGAAACAGCGCCGGGTGGTGAAGCTTCCCGTGACGGCAAGGATTCCCCGCCTGCTGGCCCACGACGAGGTCCAAAGCATTCTGGATTCGTGTGAGCATCTCCGGGACCGGTTGCTGTTCGCGCTGCTCCATGACGCCGGTATCCGGATCGGTGAGGCTTTGGGGCTCCGACATGAGGACATCGCCGTAGCCGAACGGGAAGTCACTGTCTGCCGGCGCAACAACACCAACGGTGCGCGCGCAAAGTCGCCCCATTCGCGAACCGTCCCCGTCACCGCCGAACTGATCCGGCTGTATGCCGACTACCTCGACGTCGAATACGGTGACCTGGATTCCGACTACGTCTTCGTCAACCTGTGGGGCCGGCCCTACGGGCAGGCAATGACATATGCCGCCGTCCACGGGTGCGGCGGCTCCGGCGGCAGACGGGCATCGCCTTTGATCCGCACTGGTTCCGGCACACCTATGCCACTCGGATGCTCCGGGAGAACGTCCCGATCGAAGTGGTCTCTAAGCTGCTGGGCCATGCGAGCCTGACGACGACGGTCAACACCTACGCCCATATCTCCAGCCATGACGCCCGCCGCGCGCTGGCCGATGCGGGCTGGTTCGCCTCCAATAAGGTGACGTTATGACGACCCTGCATCCCGTGCCCGCACGAAACGACCTACTGCCGGTCCGGACGGGCCCCCGGGGGAAGGCTTACCTGGATGCCGCGCCTTGGGAGACCGAGTTTCCCAAGGACGTCTGGCATGCGAGAGACCTCGGTATCAACGCCCGTAGCCAGGTCACGGTCCACTTCGAAAACATCACCCGGCCCTGGTTGAAGCAGCTGGCCCAAACGATGGGCCCGCTGGCGGCTGACGACCGGACTAACAGTGGAATCCGCGGTGCTGGGAACCAAAGCCGTGGAAAGCTTCAATGCCTTTCTGGATTCAACGAGGATCCCGGTCACCGGCACCGCCGATATAGACCGGGAGGTGATCGAAGGGTTCCTGGCATACCTGCACACCCATACGGCCGGGACGACGACGCGCCGGATGCGGATCGGCCAGTTCAACACGTTTCTCCTCACCATGCGCCGTCACGGATGGGTGACCGATCTGCCCAGTACGGCCCAGATCTACACCGAGGACTATCCCAAAGAGACGGTCCGGCAACCCCGGGCGCTGAGCGAATACGTCATGGCCCAGCTGGAAAACCCGGAAAATCTTGCCAAAATGGCCAGTCCGGATCACCGACTGATCACTCTGATTCTGATCCGGTGCGGGCTGCGGATCAGTGACACGGTGGCCTTGACCCAGGACTGCATCGCGCGCGACAAGGACGGCGCCCCGTACCTGCGCTATCTGAACCACAAGATGAAACGCGAGGCCCTCGTCCCCATCGATGAAGAACTCGAACGGGCCATCGCGGAGCAGATCAGCTACGTCAACGGCACGGGCAATTCCGGGACAAACCCGCTTTTCGCCCATGACCGGGTGGACGTTTACGGCGCCGGACACATCAGCGCAAGCTCATACACTAACGCTCTTCGGCGATGGGTCAGGGACTGCAACATCACCGATGAAAGCGGCAACCCTGCCGTGGTCAGCCCGCACCGTTTCCGTCACACCTTGGGCACCAGACTGATCAACCTCGATGTCCCGCAGGAGATAGTGCGCCGGATCCTGGACCACGACTCACACCAGATGACCGCCCACTACGCCAGACTCAGCGACACCACCATCCGGCGGCACTGGGAAGCCGCACGGAAAGTCAACGCATCGGGCAGTGTCGTCGAGCTTGATCCCGACGGCCCCCTGGCCGAGGCCGCCTGGTCCAAACAGCGACTGGGCAGGACAACCCAGGCACTCCCCAACGGCTACTGCGGGCTGCCGGTGCAGAAGACCTGCCCACACGCCAACGCTTGCCTCACCTGTCCCATGTTCATCACCACCGCCGACTTCCTCCCGCAACACCGCGAACACCGCACCCAGGTCGTTCAAATCATTTCCGCAGCCGAAGCCCGCGGGCAACAGCGCCTGGCCGAAATGAACACACGAGTCCTCGGCAACCTGGACCGGATCATCCAAACACTCGACAACGGAACGCGAGAAGGCCCCAGCCACTTACTCGAGGAGGACAACCGTGCGGGCAGATAACAGCCGCCACATCCGGCTGGCGGCGGAGCGTCGGCACGAACTCACCCGTTCCAAAGCCGTCGCCGCACTCCGCGATTTCCAAAACCAGGGCGGCCCCGTCACCTTCGAAGCCGTCGCCGCCGCCGCCGGCGTATCCCGCTCCTGGCTCTACACCCAGCCCGACCTCCGCGCCGTCATTATCGGTCTACGCGCTGATGACCGCCCACAACAACCGCGCGCACGCCGAAGCAGTGCCAGCACGGACTCCCTGCGCGCCCGACTCAGCGCATCGCTGGAACGGAACCGCGAGCTCTCCACAGAAATCGAGCACCTCAGACACCAGTTGGCGCTTGCACTGGGACACTCGCGGAGTCGGAACACCAGCGGACCCTAAGGGAACCCGGTGTCGAACGCTGTACCTGGTTCTGCTGGACGTGTATTTTCTGCATCAGAGACAAAAGTGAGCGGGGGACTCAAAATGCAAGAAGCGGATGCGGGGGCGGAGTCACGCTGGACTAAAGCAGCGTCGAGGGCGGAGGGCTTGACTGACCTTGGGATAGGTGGAGCGGTCCGCCGGTACTTTTTGGTGCATTTCCCATTGACGGTTTTGGCTGGACTTGTCGTCGGATTCGCCCTGGCCTCCCTTTGGCCGGACGTCGCCGAGGGTTTCCTTCGGTCCGGGTTGTATCTAGGCTCGCTACTGGGAGGCCTCGGCGTTCTTGTTGTTGGCTGGGTCTATGGAAGCAAGAAGGTGTCCCCCATGGTCCGGGACCACCCAATCGGAGTCACGTTGGGCTTGACGGCAGAGGAAGTGAAGCACGTCCGACGCCAGGTTCTGGGCAAAGAGCCGATCGACATCAACCACATATCGGTCCTCAGAGGTGCGGCAGTTCAGATCCGGGTGGGTCTGGCCAAGCAATTGCTCTGGTCGCCCGGTCTCTTGATTTACTTCGCCGGGCAATCCCTGTCTCGAGGCATCCACTCCTTCCTAGACGTCATGATGATCGTGCTGCTGCTGGCCATGGTTGTGCTCTCAAGTCTTACGGCCCGCCAGTTCCACCAAACCGGCTTGTTCCTCACCTCCACGTCCCCCACTGGATCCGACGACCCGAACTGATCAGGATGTTGTGCGGCCGTCGCGTCACCGAATACCTGGGAATAGTGGAGCAGTCGGGCCATTAGACGCTTCCAGCCGCAAAGGAACCGTTTACTGGCGGAGAGACCGCAATTGCCACTGCAAACGACTTCAAAAAACGACGCTGAGGCTGCAGCCGTTCAGCAATCAAGCATCGGACGTGTCACGATTTTCAGTTTGCTCCTCGGACACGCGGGCCTGTGAGAGATGTGTCGTGGACACTTTCCACATCGGATGTGCCGCGCATCGAGGCACCGACGAAGAGGGACTAAAGATATCGGTCGTTTTCGGACCTGTTTGGTTCAGAACGAGCATCAGGCCACAGCGCGCGTGGATCCGGCGATCTTCTCTTGGTCAATTGGATTCAAGGATCGTTTCTGACTTGGGGGGCGGATGTCAGTTTGAGGAACCTTAACGTGCAGTTCTTTCCGTCGACCATGGTCGACGTTGAGCACGAATCGGTCGAGACCCTGGTCCTGTTGTCCTGTAAGTGCCCTCCGACCAGCGGATCAGCACATGTCGCGGAGGGTCATTTGCGCGATATCCACGATTTCCGCGTCCAACCGGTTTTCTCCGCCTTCGACGTACGGGGCGGGCGGATAGGTGATGGCTATACTCACTTGGCGGTTGCCGTCGGTGCTGGTCATGGAGGCGGTGCCGTATCCGAGGATGTCGCCCGGGTGGCCGAAGGCGAAGCCGTTCGTGCAGGCGTCGTTCCAGCGCCACAGGCCCAATCCGTAGAAGGAAGCGTCGGCTCCTTTCATCTCGTCAACGGTGGCTGGCTTCAGGAGTTCGCCCTGCATTAGTGCCCTGTAGAACGTGTTGAGGTCCGAAACGGTGGAAACGATACCGCCCGACGGTGAGCCAATCTGGTACGCGGGGTATGTAACATCCACTAGCTTGGCGTCTATGAGTAGGTAACCGTGGGCCATGTTCGGGGGTGGCGGTCCATCCAATGTCATGGACGTCCCCTTCAATCCCAGTGGCTCGATGATATCCGTCTTAATGACGTCGCCGATGGGTCGCCCCCGAAGCTTTTCCACCAGCATTCCCAGCGCAACGTAGTTCGAGTGCGAGTAATCGGTCTCCGGGACAGGGCCGTTCGTCCACGGCGTTTTTGCAGCCGCGGAAAGCCGTTCAGTGAGGCTTAGCCTCGTGCCAAGTACCTCGTTCAGGGGCTTGGATGCGAACACGTCCGGGGTGTACTCCGGCATCCCTGATGTGTGGTTCAGGAGTTGGCGGATGGTGATGGGCCCGGGAGGACGCATGAGGCCATCGAAGTCGGCCAAATGTTTGCCGACCGGGTCATCTAGTTTGATTTTGCCTTCCTCAGCAAGTTTTAGGACAGTCACGGCAACCATGGACTTCGTGACGCTGGCGATCTCTACAGGATCTGAGAGTTGCACGGGTTCTTTGCTCTCCAGGTTTCGGACACCGATCGCCTGGGACCATTCCTGGCCGTCTTTCCTGACGTGGATCAGAACGGCTGGTGCGCCGCGTTCGATCATCGCCTTGCCGAATATTTCAAGTTCCAAGTAGGGGTTGGGGGATGCAGATGGCTGCTCGGGCGGATTCGGAGCCGGTGTGCAGCCTTCAGCACCAACGATCATCGCCGCTGCGGCCGTGAATGCCACCAGCCGCAGGAACGGTGCCTGAAGCCGTAATCCCACCATGGCATCAGATCCTTTTGTGCCTGCCGGCATTTGCGCGGGGGAATCGGCCATACCTGCCAGAATCCTCATGTTCCTCACGGGATGCCCGGCGGTCAATAGCTGGCCGATCGGCCCGACCGACAGGATCCTGTAGCCCATCGTGTTCATGGACTTGAATGATTCCTCGCATTTTCCCGTTATTGCTGAACAAACCGAGATACCTGGGCCAATCAGGGTCAACTCTTCAGGCCCGGCCCAGCCGTAGCGCTGCTGGAAACCGCGTTCGATCTTGACTGCTGCCCCTGTCGCCGTCTCGACGATCAGATCATAGGTCGGGGCGTACCAAAACCGACCCCCAGGGCTGAGGCCACTGCCGAAAGCCGTCCGGTCTCCATAGGAAGAGTGGACCGATGACAAGACGGTTCCGTCAGCGTTCTCAAAATCGATGCGATACTCCCTCTCCACCGCCCAGATGTCTCCACTGACATCGGCAACGGGCCGGTCGCTCAGTTGAGGAGCTGCGCCGGCGGCCCACCGCCAAACCCACACATCCCCGATCACCCCTTCACCGGGCGAGGTTGCGTAATAGACGGCGGCATCATCGATTGATCCGTAAACCACACTTTTTTCGGCGGGTAGAGACGGGATTGGTGCCTGGGCGAGCACCTCCCCGGTGCTTGGACGCACGACGACGATGTCCCCGCTGTATGCGCCCCTGTGGACCCAAGAGACCAGATCAAGGCTGGAGTTACCCACTAGGTCCCGAATATCCCGAAACTCACCCCATTGACGGCGCCCGCGGGTTTCCTTGGGCTCCATCCAGCCGAGCTCCCTGCTGCCGTGTTCCCAGTCTGCCCAAACAAGCCTCGACGTCTCGGCATCCACATAGACCACACCGGTGGAAGTCGTTGTAAATGACGCCACGCGAGCCGGTGGCCATCTGTTTTCCCCGACATATAGGCCTTCCGCATCCGTGTAGAACAAGGCATCCGGGCCCCAGCCTTCGCGTCCGGCAACAGATAATTCAGATTGCGAAGTCGAAGGCACCGGAAAGGCCGAACCTGGAAGCGATCGCTCCCAATCCGGCTCCTCATAGGTGCAGCCGCCGACCCCCAACACTAGTCCCAGGCTGACAGTGAGCGCCGCTACCCGCTGACGCCCTGATTTACGACTCCACACCCCGCTGCTCACTTCCACACCCTCCGCTCACCTTGCCGCACATTAACTGGTTCACTCGTCGGACTTGAACACGATCGAGTCGAAGACGGCGCGTGCCTCTCTCGTCAGCTCCGGATTGATGGGTGGGTGAAGGGCCACCCAAGCCTCTCTCGTCAGCCCCGCATTGATGGCTGGGTGGTATTGGGCCACCCAGATCACAGCGCGCTGGCCGTTCAGGTCGACCACCCGGTAGGTTTCGCGTTCATTCTGAGTCGAGTACCAGCGTGAGCATTCGTTTGAGAATTCTGAGTGGATGCAGAACTTGCCGCGGTCGCAGGCTGTGATGTCCACGTCGCCCTCGACGGAGTGGTCGAACTCGAAGCCGGAGTAATCGCCCAGCACGACGTTGAGGGGAGGGGTGCTAGCCGTTGAGGTCTGCGCCGTCATCGCCTCGACGAAGGCCTCAGCCGACGGATCGAGCTTGACGAGCGCGTCCTGCCACGCGCACGCGTCCGTCGGCACGTAGTCGGCGGGCCACCAACCCACGAAGACCGCCCCTTCATCCGGGTGATCCGGGTCGTACTTGCCCAGGCCCCCGCCGCCGCCAGGCCAGCCGTCTGGGACGGTGATCTCGAAAGGCTCCGTGAAGCTGGTGACGGGGTACGTGCCGGCGTCGATGTCGCAAGTGCCGGGGCCGATGTCGCCGCTGCACGGCAGCGGTGCGACCGTGCCAGCCTCCATAGTTGGTGCGGGGGAGGGCCCCTCCGTAGTCGTAAAACTGGCGGACGGGAGGGAGACGTCGTCGGCCTCATATTCGCACCCGCCGAGACACCCAATCAGCGCGATAAGCAGCAAGGGCAAGAGATGGCGCGACCGCTGAGTAGCCTTTTCGAGGGGTGTCATGGAGCTCATCAATCCACCAAGCCGCTGCAGGATACTGTGGGGCCCCGCAGCCGGGTGGCCCGGCGGGCGGCCCGAGATGGGATGCCGTCGGCCTCAAGTCTCCTCCGACGCAGAACCCGTGACAATGAAGAGTTGTACGGCGCCAAATCTGGGGCAGCTTTTCACCGCCCGGGTCTAACTCGCCCTAGAGATCTGGCGGTAGCGTCCGTCTCGTAACCTATGCAAGGGCTAGCATTGCCCGCTACACGCATTGCCTTCCAGCTGGCTCCTACATGACTGTCCCCGTGCCGGGTCAAACCCTTGGGATCAGTTTTGGTCACGACGGCAGCAAAGCAGCGGTCTGCAAAGTCATTCGCATTATGTGTCCTGTCCACTCAAACGCGACGGAACCCCTCTTGGCCTTCGCAACTACCGGAAGGCGTCTCATAACCTTCCCGCCTCAAAACGCTAGGGATACGAGACGAGAAGTCCGCTACCCTGGGTGACGCTTCGGTGCCCCTACCGGTAAACGGTGGATCCCCTTTTGGCGTCATGCAGAGGACAGGAGGGCGCCGGCTACCTATCTTCCGTCCCTAGCCCTGCGATCGAGGCCATGCTAGGTTCAGCGTGATCAGGATGCCTAACGCGGTCCCTCTCCCGTTTGGCTTCTGACGCAACTTCAGAAAGCAGGGGCGACGATGCCAACGCTAATAATCACCCACGAGGTCGACGACGTTGAGCACTGGCTAAGCTCACCAAAACGCGCAGAAATCTTCGGTCCCGCGGGCATCACCGTTCGAACGTTCATTGATCCGGTGAAGACCAACCGTGTAGGACTCATCGTCGAAGTCCCGGACATGGATAAATTCCAGCGAATGATGGAGTCCAAAGCTGCAGCCGATGCGATGAAATTCGACGGCGTCCGCCCGGAATCAATCTTGACGCTCGTCGAATCCTAGACTTCGCCGGGCCGTTGAACGGACACCAAATCCTCCTGCTGGTTCAGCCGCTGGGACTGATGGGGACAATGTCATTCCGGCGTCGAGCTGCGTTAACGCCGTTGCTTTCGCCGTCGTGGGGCTGAGCGCCGGCATCAGGTTCGGGCTGCCGCCGGATTGCGGCTGGCTCGGTGTTGGCGCGGTCAGTAGAGGAAGACATCAACTACGAGTGCCGCGATTGCGCCGAGGCCGGCAAAGAGGACCAGACGCCGGGCCGGTGCTGACCGCAGCGGCCCCAGACCCAAAACCAGCGCCAGCGCGGCGAACCCGAAAACACCAGAACCAGTGTCCTGCCAAGTGACAGGGAAGACCGGAAGGGGCGCGTCCACGAAGAACTGCGGAGGGTTCACCGACCCTAGGATCCGGTTCAAGGCAAAGGACCGGCAAAGGCCCCAACAGCCGTCGCGATCAAATTCCCCGAACGTCTTTCACGGGCGACCAAAATACAAGGATCAGCGCAGTGAGCACCGACAACGCTGCAGCGTAAGAGATCATAGCCCACGCCAGCATCGTTGCCCTGTGCAGCGTCTCATAAGCGACCTGTCGCGAATGGGCTAGCGTTTCCAAGCAACCGGGCGGCAGGCGAGAGCTGACCTGACTGCCCCTTGCACCCGCGGAGGGGCAACCGAAGGCGACATGTTGGTGGCCCGACCTGACATCGGACTCGAGTTCTCTCGGCCCTCCAATAAAGCAGACGTAAGTGTGGACACTGTCCACACCCCCTTTGGCAGGACAAACCTCGGGGCGCGGCTCTCGCCGGCACGCCGTAAGACCGACTCCGAGGGGCGCTCTTTAGCGAGATCTCCGAAGTCATGTCGTCCCCGCTTCCCCGACGCATGAACAGGTGTAGGCCACCCCCGGCCAACCCGACAGAACGGAAACGAGGAACTGCATAACCCCACCCCAGCAGGCGGAAGGCCACCAGCCAGGGACTTGAACCCGCCACCCCACAAACCTGAACAGGCCCCGCGGCGGCCAGGCCACAGCCCGCGAACCACCCGTCAGACGACGCGACAGCAAGCTTTGATACACACGTCAAAGCAAAATCGCCTCTGACGAGGCGATCTGTCGTGCCCGAGGTGGGACTCGAACTGCATTCCCTCCCCTGTAAACACTGCGAGCCGGCGAAAACATGCGGAATCCGGAGCAGTCCGGAGGCTGTTTGGCCCAGTACGAGACGAAAAGTGTGGACATTGTCCACACCCCCTTCCGGGGGCGCTGGAGGACTACCGGGGCACCAGATGCCTGGAAATCTCGGCGGCAGAGTCCAGCAAGTCGACAGTGCCCGCGGCGACTCCGACGACGAGGTCGAAGCCTTCATCCGTGGTGAAGCCATGCCGGTAACCGTTGATCCACAGCAGCAGCACCATGAGCGTCCACGCAGTCCGTTTGTTCCCATCAATGAGTGGATGGAACCGGGCGACCGACTCCAACAAGGCTGCCGCCTTCACCGCCAGTTCCGGATAGGCTTCCGCGCCCATGACAGTCGTGGCCGGCCTGGCCAATGCCGAGGCCAACAACCCGACATCACGGATATGGAAGCCGTACCGATCGACTACCTGAAGTGCATCCTCAATGTCCAGGTATGCTGTCACGCGTCCTCAAGACGCTTCAGCAACTCAGCATCATGACTCATAACAAAATCAAGGCCCTGGCTGATTTCGCGCCGGCGCGCGTGGCGCTGCAGAACCAACTCTGCGCCCTGCAACAGAAGCGCGGACTTGGACGTGTGTTCCTCGGCGGCCAACTTCTCCAGCCGCCGATCGAGGTCTTCAGGGACACGGAGATTCATAGCCATGTCACTATGGTACCAAAACGGTACCCGCTCTTGACTGGACTGCACGCCCCGCTAATTGCACTAAATGCATCCGAGCAGCTCCGCGGTGTCACCTATCTCGCTGTGGGGCCGGTCGTTGTAGGCGGCGACGAAGCCTCCGATAGCCCGATCCAGTCCGGGGAGATCTAGTGCGGGCTGTGGTTTTCTGGTCCCGGGCCCCAGATGCCCGGGGAGGGTGGGAAGAACTTCGGTGTTGATGGTCCCGAAGAACCGCTCGATCTTTCCTCGGCCCTGAGGCCGGGCGAGGGTCGAGTGAATGATGCGGATGTGCAGCTCGATGGCAGTGCGTTCAAGGTGGTGGCTGGTGAAGTCGGAGCCGTGGTCCACGTGCAGGATGTCGGGCAATCCGCACATTGCCCAGCTGGGATCACTCTTGCGCCAGATGGCCTGCCGGAGGGCGAGAGCTGTGTTGAGCGCTGACGGCGCTCCAGTGAAAACGGTGTAGCCGCAGAGCGCCCGGGAGTAATCGTCCATCACTGTCGTCAGCCAAGGCCGGTCAGGTTTGCCGTTGGCTCCGTTGATGAGGATGTCGAGTTGGGTGTGGTCCGCTTGCCAGATGTGGTTTGGGCGGTCGGCGCGGCGTCGAAGGACAAGTTCATGCCGGTCCCGATAGGATGCGGGACCTTCGAGAGCCAGGGTCACCAGGGCAGGGTCCAGTGCCTGGACGATCTTGCGGACAACGGAGTAACTCGGCGCTTGGGTGCCTCGTCTGCCTGCTTCGGCCGCCGTAAGTCGGTGCAACGTTGCGATACTCGGGCGCGGTCTGGTCAGCGCGAGTCCCTCGATAAACCTAACCATTCCTGGGTCTATGCGCCGCGTGCCGGCATCGGCGCGCGGTCGCAGCTCGAGAGCACCCGCGCCACCAGCCGGTAGAGCCGAAGCCAGCGTTGAAGAGTGCGGGTGCTAATCCCGGTTTCACGGGCGAGGGCGGTAAGCGGGATCTGGTCCTCGACGTGAAGTCGAAGGACTCTCCAGCGCTCACCGCCGGTCAGGAACACCTACATGGTGATGCCCTCGCGCGCGGCGAGGGCTTGCTGGTGGCGGTAGAGAGTGGCACGGCTCCAGCCCACGAGGCGTGCGGCGTCTTCCGCGGTGCGTCCCTTCGCCCGGGCGTCCTGCGCAATCGCGAGCTTGTCGGCAATGACAAGCGGATCCGTCAGTGGCCGGCCAAAGCGTGTTCCGTTCTGCCTGGCAGCGGCGATGCCGGCGTTGACGCGCTCTACGATCAGCTCGCGCTCATACTCGGCCAAGGTGGCGAGCATGTTCAGCATTAGCCGGCCCGTCGAGGTTGCCGGGTCGATGCCGTCTGAGATTGACTGGACCTGGACGCCGCGTTCTCTCAGCAGGTTCACGGTGTTCAGCACGTCGATCAATGACCGGCCCAGCCGATCGACCCGCCACACAACGACAGTGTCGCCCTCCTCTGCATACTCGAGGAGCCTCTTCATCCCGGGCCGCTCGATCGCCGTCTTGCTTCCGGAGGTCACGTCGGCGAAAACGTCGCGCTTCTGCACGCCGGCGGAGACGAGTGCGTCGAGCTGCAGCTGGGCATCCTGGCTCGAAGTACTCACCCGCGTGTAACCCAAATGCCTCATTAGGCCATTCTGACTCAAAAAGTCCCTTACGGGTCCCTGCTGAGACGATTTATGGTGAGACGTGTTTGCAAGACAACGGCGTGCCCGGCTTTCTCAGCCGGCTGCTGGCCCCTCCTAAGGTCCAGAAAAGTGTCTCAGAAAGCTTTTGTTTTCTAAGACATTCCCACTCGTCAGTCGCGCCGCGCCCGGAGCGGACGGTCAACTAGGGTCCTATACCGGTCGCAGGTAACGGCGGCCCAGACGAACTACTTCATCGTCTGGGCCGCGCTTTGTCCGGCTTCAGGGAGTGAGAATTTCCTTGGCTACCGTGATGGCGGACATCGCTTTGGGCCATCCTGCGTAGAAGGCCAGATGAATGATGGCTTCTTTGAGTTCCGTTTCCGTCAGGCCATTGTCCTTGGCCCGAACGAGGTGCCCGCGGAGCTGTTCGGTGCTGCCGCTGGTGACCAAACTGGCGACGGTGACCAGGCTGCGGTCGCGCGGGGACAATTCGGCACGCTCCCACACGTCTCCGAAGAGTACGTTATCGGTGAGGTCGACGAGTTTGGGGGCGAAGTCACCGATGAGTTGCTGGGCACGTGTTTGGGTTTGTTCGTTCATGGCTGGTCCTTCGGATGGTTGGTTGTGCATGAGCGTGGCTTGCCAAGGTGCTATTTTTCGAGGAGTCCGATGCGTTGCAGCCAGGAGTCGATGTCCGGACCGGCGTCCCTGACTTCCTCGCCTTTCACCGCCAAACCTTGGCCAATGACCCCGCCAGGACAGAATTTGGTGTAGTCGCTTCCGGTGTTGCCGAGCCCGCTCATAGCGTGGGTGGTGACTGGATGGATCGTTTTGCCGGTGAAGTCGTAGCTCTCGGCAAACGTGGCCATGATCATGGGTGCGCGGACGTTCCATATCCCGCTGGCCAGCAGAATGGTGTCGTACTGGTCGATGGCCGGCAGGGGGTTGGCGATGTCAGGGCGGGCGTTGTCGTTTTGCTCGCGGACGTTGCGGGCCACGGTGGCGTCGTAGCTGTCGGGATAAGGGTCGGCGGCCTCGATACGGTGAACATCGCAGTCGAGGCGGTCATTGATCATGCCGGCAAGGACTTCCGTGTTGCCCACTATCAGGTCCGTCCGGCCTCCGTAGTAGTAGTTCTCGCCGGCACGGGAGAAGTAGGCCAGCAGCACCCGGCCTCGACTTTGGCGGGCTGGTGGGTTCTGCGAAGACGGTTCTTGTGAAGGCATGGTGCTTACTCCTGGGGTGCAGCCAGTTGTTGCTGTGCCCATCAGCACGCCAGCCAGCGCTCCGACTCCGAAGCGAAGTACTGAGCGCCGGCCAGCGTCTGGTGGCGTGTTCATGGCTGGACGGATCAGCTGTACCGGCGTCCGCCCAGCCAGCCCACCATGGCCGGGTCGCGGTGGTCGAAGAACTGGCTGTCACCGGTATCCAAGCCTGCGATGGCGCCCATTTGGTCCTCGGTCAGGGTGAAGTCGAAGACGTCGAGGTTCTGCGCCATGCGCTCGGGTCGTACGGATTTGGGGATCACCACGACGTTGCGCTGGATGAGCCAGCGGAGCACGACCTGGGCGACGGATTTGCCGTGGCTTTCCCCGATCGCGGCAAGGGTTTCGTTCGTGAAGAGGCCGTTCTTGCCTTCGGCGAAGGGCCCCCACGATTCGATCTGAACGCCTCGTTCGATCATGAGTGCCTGGTCCTCTGCCCGCTGGTGGAAGGGGTGCGTTTCAATCTGGTTCACGGCGGGGACGATCTCGTTGTGGTCGATGAGGTCCACGAGACGGTCTGGGTGAAAGTTTGAGACACCGATGGCGCGGGCGCGGCCTTCTTTGTTGATTTCCTGCATGGCCCGCCATTCGCTGTAGTAGTCACCGAGCGGCTGGTGGATCAGGTACAGGTCCACATAATCCAGGCCGAGGCGGGTCAGGGAGTTTTCGAAGGCGCGCTTGCTGTCGTCCTGGACGTTGCCGGTGGGGGCGTGCTGGATCCAGAGCTTGGTGGTGACGAAGAGGTCCTCGCGGGCCACGCCACTTGCTTTGATCGCGGCGCCGACGGCCTCTTCATTGCCGTAGGACGCTGCCGTATCCAGATGGCGGTAGCCGGCTGCGATTGCGGCTTCGACCGCGGCTTGGGTTTCATTGTCCGGGATCTGGAAGACGCCGAAGCCGAGAATCGGCATCTCTACGCCGTTGTTAAGGGTCACGTTGTGCATGGTTTTTTCCTTTGCGTTGATGTGGTTATCAGTTGGTCTGACGGCTGTGCGCGGTTTGGTAGTCGGCGTCATGGACGGGTTCAAGCCAGGTGGCGCTTTCCCCGTTGAGGCGTTCGACCATGGCCAGGTGGCACATCATGCTCTCCGATGTTGCTCCGTGCCAGTGTTCTTCACCTGGCGGGGTGTGGACTGTGTCTCCGGGGCGCATGACGATCACGGTGCCGTCCCGTGTCACCACGAGTCCGGCGCCCTCGGTGCAGTGCAGGGTTTGACCGAGGGGGTGCGAATGCCAGTTAGTGCGGGCACCGGGTGTGAAGTGCACCAGGGCGGCCGTCAGTTGCGAGGGTGCCTCGCCGGTGTGGAGCGGGCTGAGGTAGGCGTCGCCGGTGAATCTTTCCTTGGGTGCTTTGACCGTTGGTGCGGGGTTGATGAGTTTCATGCGGTTCTCCTTTGTCCGTGGCGCAGCGTCAGGGAGGCTATGACGAGAATGACGAGGATGACAGCGGTCCAACCGAGGCTGGTGCGCAGCCCGTCCATGAACCGTCCGCTTGCGAGGACGGCACCGAATATCGCGACGCCGAGGGAGCCGCCGACCTGTCGTGCGGTGTTGACCACGCCGCTGGCCGTGCCCGCGCGTTGGGCGGGCACGTTGTCCATGACGATCGCGATGATCGGCGGCACGGTGAAGGATCCGCCGACACCGACGGGCACCATGACGAGTGCGACCAACAGCGCCGGTGAGTCCGAGGGTAGGAGGCAAAGCCCGGTGAGCCCGACTGCCATGATGATTTGTCCGGCTGCGATCATGGCGACCTCTCCGTAGCGGGCCATGAGCCGGGCAACCAAGGGGTTGAGCAGTGCAACGAGTGCGGTCATCGGCAGGAACAACAGCCCGGTCTCCAGTGCTGTGGCACCGCGTTGCTGTTGGAAGTAGAGGCTTTGCAGGAATACGACGCCGTAAAAGGCTGCCATGGTGACCAGCGCAATGGCCAGGGTGGTGGAGACCGTTCGAGAGCTAAACAAATCAAGTGGGATCATAGGCGTCCGCCCCCTGGCCTGGACGATCAGGAACGCCGTGAGTGATACGGCAGAGACTGCGAAAACCGTGAGTATCCCGGGGCTTCCATATCCTGTAGACGCTCCCTCGATGATGCCGTACGTGAGGCTTGCCAGCGCCAGGACAGCGGTGATTTGCCCGGTCCAGTCGAACGGAGAGGGCCGGCGCGGCGACTTGCCTACCCGCGAGAGCACCATGAGGGCGACTGCCCCCACGGGGAGGTTAACGAAGAAGATCAGCCGCCAGTCGATCTCGGTGAGAAGACCCCCGAGCACTGGTCCCGCCGCGGCCGCGACGGAGCCTCCCAGGCCCCAGTACACGATGGCCCGGCCTCTCTGTGTCGCGTCATGGTATGCCTCCCGGATCAGGGCAAGGGAGGTCGGAGTGATCATTGCTGCTCCGATACCCTGAAGGATCCGGCTGAGGATCAAAGCGGCAAGGGTGGGGCTGAATGCACACGCCGCCGACGCGACAGTGAACAGGATCATCCCCATCCCATACGCCCGGCGGGCCCCGGTTCTGTCGGAGAACGTCCCGGCAAATAGCTGCAGCGCCGAGAACATGAGCGTGTAGCCGGTGACGACCCACTGCAACCCTGCCAGGCCGCCGCCGAGGTCGTTCCGGATCGCGGGCAGTGCCACATTCACGATCTGCGCATCCAGGGCCACGACGAAGAAGCCAAGCATGGCTACCGTCAGTGAAGCCCTCGGCCGTGCCGCGGTTTTCGCAGGGCTGACAGCAGTCAGGGACATGGGGTCCTTTCGGGTGAGAATGGGAGCTTCTTCAAGCAAACCAGCCCTTTCCCATGCGCGGGAGTGCCTGCTGTGCGGTGTACTGGCAGTTCCTGTTAGGCAGACTTGGCCCCACGTAGCCTTGAGCCATGGACAACAACAAAGACGTCCGCGAGTTCCTCATGACGCGGCGGGCTCGCATCACGCCAGCCCAAGCGGGCCTGACCGCCTACAGCGGGACACGGCGGGTAACGGGGCTCAAACGCGAGGAAGTAGCCATGCTGACAGGCGTTAGCACGGAATACTATGCCCGCCTGGAACGCGGGAACCTACGGGGCGTCTCCGAGTCCGTCCTGGATTCTCTGGCTCGTGCCCTTCAGCTGGACGAGGCAGAACGTTCCCACTTGCTGGACCTGGCCAAGGCAGCCACTCCTACCCGGCCTTCAGGCATCCGCGCCCAACGGGCCGAGGTCCGTCCCAGCATCGAACGGATCCTCTCCGGAATGACCGGCACTCCGGCATACGTACGGAACGCCAAGATGGACATTGTCGCCGCCAACAGCCTCTGCTTCGCCCTCTATACCGGCATCCTTAGCCCGGCGACCCTGCCCCTGAACCTTGCCCGGTTTATGTTCCTCGATACCCGTTCCAAGGACTTCTTCGTCGAGTGGGAGACTATCGCCGATGATTTTGCGGCAGCTCTCCGGGTGGAGTCAGGTCGTCGCCCCCGTGACCGCTACTTGAATGGACTGATCGGCGACCTCGCCGCAGGGAGCACTGAATTTTCCACACGCTGGGCCCGACACAACGTGCGCTTCCACCGATCAGCCCGGAAGACGATGAGAAACCCATTGATCGGTGAAATCGAACTCACAGGCGACGCTCTGGAGCTTCCCGGCGAAGCCCTAACCCTGATCGCTTACACGGCTGAACCCGGTAGCCAAGCCGAGGAACAACTGGCCTTCCTCGCCAGCTGGAGCACCACGGGTACCCCACCGGTCGCAGCAGCAAACGAGCGCACCATAACCGCACCACCGCCTCCAGCCGGCTTGCAGGACTAATTGCATACCTGTCCCTTGATCACGTTATTTTGAACCGCCCACCGGACTCGCGCCACCAAGCGGTAACAGAAAGCCGCCACCAAGCGCCGAAGTCCACACAGAAATTCCATGACTGCTCAGGTCAGAGTCTATTCGCTCGTTCGAGACGTCTCGTTTCCCAAGGGTTTCGAGACGAAACTCTCTTGGGAACCAACAGCTCCTCCATTACTTGACGCGTCTGGGAGTGGCCCATCCGTGATTGCGTATGGACTCGCCTCTGGCGGCGGGTGTACTTTCAGCTGTGGAAGGTTTCACCCACCCTTCTGACGCCGGCCGCGAGCTAGATGAACTACGCGTGAGGGCGTACGGTCCGGATCACGACATCGATGGTGATCCTCGGGCTCTCGCGAGGTTGCGCGAACTTGAGGCTGCGCACCTCGCCGACGTCGAACGCCGGGCGGACGCCCCCGCGAGCGAAAGCTCGGCCGGTACGGAAACCGTGAAAGCGGCGGTTCCCGCCGTCGCCTTAGCTGAAGCTCAGGGGTCGCCGGAGCCCGGACGGGCGATCGCGCCGCTGTCGCAGCCAGTAAGGGAAAGCTCGTTGCGGTCGCTCCTGGGACGCGCGATGAGGACGTGGTGGGGTCGCCTCGCGCGGGTGGCTGGCATGCTGGTAGTCGCTGCCGCCATCGTCGTGGCGGCCTTCCTGATATCCGCGCCACGACCCGACGCTACCTTGCGTCTGACGGCGGTCGAGGCTGACGACCAGGTCCGCACCCTGGTGACCTCCGCGGAGCGAGCTGGCAGGTACGAAATCGACCCCTCAACGCTCCGCGCATACGGGTCGTACCATGGCTTCAATGTCTGGTCCGGCGTGAATGCTTTCGGCTCTCCGTGTCTCGTGGCCGTCCACCGGGCATTCGACTACCTCTCAAGAGCGCGCTGCGCTCCGTTTCCGGCAGACCTCATTGTGGACGTCTCTTCGTCCGGCGACGGACTCGACATACCCACCGGCGACGGCATCATTAGGTTCATACGTCGTGGCGACACGGTGGACGCCTACGTCTACCTCTTGCCAGAGGCCGACTGATGGACACATCCTCACAGCCCTCAGACGATAAGCGTGAACTGGATGCGCTCCGCAGGAGGGCGTATGGTCCGAATCCCGATATCCAGACTGACCCCGCTGCGCTGGCAAGGCTGGAGGAACTGGAAGCAGCACGCAAAGCGGTCCCGCCCGACGCCGCGGACACCGGCCTCGGCGAACCTGCTGCAGCCGCGGATGGCGCGCCCAGCCCCGATCCCGCCTGGACTGCGCCGCGCGAGGGCACGCCGCAGTCGCTTTGGCGTCGTCTTACTGCTACACGTGCCCGCCGCAGCTCGTTAGTGGCCGGCGCGCTGGTGGTCTTTTTGGCCCTCGCGTACACCATGGCGTCCCTCGTCGGACAGCCGCGTCCCGATGCCATACTGCAACCAATCGCAGACGAGGGAGAGAACGCGGTGTTCAAGACGCTGAGCTTCTATTCATCGAACGCCGATGAGTCCACTATTCGCGGCTACCAGCCGTATCGGGGACGCCAGCCGGTGTTCCACATGGACAGGCGGGGCTACCAGTGCTTAAGGATTTTCGGACCAGGTTACGGGGAGCCTAACCCAAATTGCGTACCGCCTGGGGTGGATCTTTTTGCTGACGTTGATACGTGGCCGTTGCAGAACCACGACTTTATTGAAGGTATCCCAGGTCTCCCAGACGGGAGCATCGCCCGGTTCCACTACCGCGGACACTCGGTGGACGTCTTCCTCTACCCGGCGTCAAAAGCCGACTAAGGCTCGGACCCCGGAGCCTTGGTCGCGAGCACAACTGCAATCCCCACTATGTAAACCTCAAAGCATGCGTGTGGGGTCCTGGGGTGATGAGCCAGACGCAGCCCCCGGGCGAGTTACTGCGCTACTGTCGAAAGTCGCATGTCACCCGGTGACTCGAAACCTTCCCGTCTCGAGTCTCAAGGGTCTCTCGGGCTACTTAGACCCGGGCAGTGAAAAGCGCTCAACATCCGGCGTTTCCTCAACACTGCTTCAGCGCGCTCTGTCATTCGGGGGATTGCATGAGTCGAAACTGATCTTCGTACATTGTCACGGGTTCTGTGCCGGAGGCGACTTGAGGCGGCGGCATCCCATCTCGGGCAGCCCACGAGGCCACCCAGCCGCGGGGCCTCACAGCACCCTGTAGCGGCCTGGTGGGTCGATGAGCTCCATGACACCCTTCGAAAAGGCCGCTCAGCGGTGGCGCCATCTCTTGCCCTTGTTTGCTATCGCACTGATTGGATGTCTCGGCGGGTGTGAGTATGAGCCCAACGACGTCTCCCTCCCGTCCGCCAGTTCTCCGACTACGGAGGCTCGCACGGCCCCGCCGCTGCCAGACCAAGGCGGCAGTCGAACGGCCCCGCCGCTGCCGGACCAAGGCGGCAGTCGAACGGTCCCACCGCTGCCGGAGAGCGGCGACATCGACGCCGGCACATACCTCGTCCCCATCGCCGGCTACAAGGAGCCTTTCGAGATCACCGTCCCAGACGGCTGGTTTGCACTCGACGGCGACAGCCTGGGCAAGGACGACCCGGAGCACCCGGCTGAATGGGCCGTCTACCTGACTCTTTGGCCCGCGGACTATGTGGCGAAGGACGCATGCGCCTGGAGTGGTGCCCTTGCCGATGTCGGTCCGTCGGCCGAGGCCTTCGTTGACGCGATGGCGGCGCAGACGTCAACGGCAAGCACCCCTCCCGTGGAGGTCATGGTCGGCAATTGCTCCGGCTTCGAGTTCGACCACTTCGTCCAGGCCGCCGAGGACATCACAGCCTGCGACGGCGGCAAGTTATGCATCCACTCAGGATCCGCATACGACTGCTCACGCTGGTACTTGACTCAGGACGAACGCGAAACCTACCGAGTGATCGACCTGAACGGCCAGCGCGCTGTGATCGCAGTGGGCCAAATCGCGAATCAATCAATCCGGAGCTGACGAGAGAAGCACGCGCCGTCTTCGACTCGATCATGTTCAAGTCCGACAAGACCAGTTGATGCGATGGGCAATCCCGCCCTCGGGCGCCGGTTCCTTCTCTGAACCCACCTGCATGTCTCGTAACCGAGGCGCCTCGAATCCCTAGCGATTTGAGGCACTGAGGTTTCGAGACACATCAAGTCGGCTTATGCGATGGTCTTCCTGTCCGTAAGGGGATCCGCTTGCGGGGCTGCGACTGTCCGATGAGGTTCGGGGCTTGGGGGTGGCTAAGGGATCTATCGGGAGTTCATGGGCAAGGGCTCGGGGACGCCCGGCTACTCCCTGAGCAGAGGACGCCGGCCTATATTTCGTTGTTCGTCGGGACTGTACCGATTCTGTTACTCGCCGCCGTGCACGCGGTCGTGGTGGTCGTTGTTGCGCGCTGGAGAGGTCTGTGTGCCCTTATCGGGCTCGTTGGTGCATTCGTTGTCCTTGCACGTCGCTCTGCGCCGTGCCGGTCAGCCGACGTGGACGCCGGGCCTGGCCGCCTTGTCGGGTTCGATCCCGCGGAGGATTTCGCGGACCAGCGGCGGGGTGTCACCCTGGCCAAGGAACAAGTAGCGCATGAGGTGGGCGACGGGGCTTCCCTCGGACCATTCGAAGTAGCACTGGGGGTTGACGCCGGTGGAGTCGCGCAGGGCCAGCAGGACCGCGGCGATCGCGTTCGGCACGGCCGGGGATTTCACGCGCAGGACCCGGTAGCCCTCGACTTCGATGCCTTCGACGCGAAGTGTGTGGCTGAACTCGGACGGGTCGGAGATCTCGACTTCCAGGAAGATGACGTCAGCCGGGCCGGGCACGGGGTTCAGTCCGCGCTGTTCGAATTCCTTCTCGGCGTATTCGGCCTTGTTACCGTGCTGGCGCTTGTTGGCGATGATGTGCAGTTGGCCGTCGAAGGCGATCGAGTCGGTGATGAACTGGCGGGCCGCCTCGTCGAACTCAATGGTATCCACCCTTAGCTCGGTGGTCCGGCTGACCCGGGATACCAGCGAGACTGCGATGATGCCTGCGATGAAGAATGCCGAGATGAGGATCCCGTCCGGTTTTTCGAGGACGTTGTCGCCCAGCGCGTAGAGCAGGATGAGGGTCAGGATGCTGAAGCCGACGGCCCCGGTCCTGCTCCGGCGCCGAATGGCCGAGACTGTCACGGCGACCGCCCCGGAGACCATCATGGCCAGGATGCCGGTTGCGTACGCGCCGGCCTGGGCGTTCACGTCTGCATGGAACGCGACGGTGATACCGATGCTCAGGATGGTGTACACGAGGACGACGGGACGGACGGCGCGGCCCCATTCGGGGGCCATGCCGTAGGCGGGCAGGTAGCGGGGAACGATGTTGATGAGCCCGGCCATGGCGGAGGCGCCGGCGAACCAGAGGATCAGGGCACTGGAGATGTCGTAGACGGTGCCGAAGCCGGCCCCGAAGAGTTCGTGGGCGAGGAACGCCAAGGCGCGTCCGTTGGCTTGTCCGCCGTCCTGGAACTCCTTCGCCGGGATCATGACGGTGGTGAGGAAGCTGGTGGACATCAGGTAGATGCTCATGATTAGCGCCGCGGTAGTGAGCAGCTTGCGGGTGTTTTTGACCCGGGAGGCCATGACCTCATCGGGTGTGGTTCCGTTGGCTTTGATCAGCGGCATCATGGACACACCGGTTTCGAACCCTGACAGGCCAAGGACCAGCAGCGGGAAGGCGATGATGGCGGGGCTGACCAGCCCGAGCGGGCCACCGCCGCTGGAGAGCAGCCGGTCGGTCCAGCCGCTGACCAGGGACGGATCCGCGGCCAGGTGGACGAAGCCGGCCACGACGACGGCTGCGTTGAGCAGCAGGTAGATCGCCACCAGGGGGATGGCGACGCCAACGGCTTCATTGAAGCCGAGCAGGAAGACCCCGCCCAGGATCAGCAGCAGGATCACAGTGATGAGGACGGCACTTCCCTTGAGGGCCTCCGGGATCAGCGGGTTCTCCAGCAGATGAACTGTCGCGTCAGCGCCGGAGAGGGTGATGGTGATGATCCACGAAGTCGCGACGAAGCCCAGGAGCAGCAGGACGAAGAACTTGCCGCGCCAGAAGGGCAGCAGCTTCTCCAGCATGGCCACCGAACCCTGCCCGTGTGGGCTTTCCTGCGCGACCCGCCGGTACATCGGCAGCATGCCCAGCAGTGTCAGTGCCACGATCAGCAAGGTAGCCAACGGGGACAGGGCCCCGGCCGCCAGTGCGGCGATGCCAGGCAGGTAAGACAAGGTGGAGAAGTAGTCGACACCGGTCAGGCACATGACCTTCCACCAAGCATTGGGCCTGTGGTCTTCCGTGGCTTCCGGGCCGGCAGGGGCCACCTGATTGGCGAGCAGCCAGCGGACCAGGGGCTTGCGCTCCGGATCGGCGCCCAGCTTCAGGTCAACCTGTGCCGGTACGGCATGGTCAGAACGGGGTGTCATCAAGGTCTTTCTGTTGGTTGCCGTGGTCCCCAGGACGAAGCCAAGGGACGGGCCAAGTCTATCGGCGGACCGGTGGCCTTGCGCGCGTCCGGCTGCTGACGGCGACTTCGGGATGCCGGGCCAACACGGCATCGACATCCATCTCCTGCATATCTATGCCTGCGGGCTCCCCGGGTACAGGGGCGACCACCTCCAGCCCAGCCATCAATTCCCGAGTTTCCAACCGGCCGTGGTCCGACGCCACGCCAATAACCACGTCCTTGCCGGCGCTGAGCAGCTGGTGAGCTTCCTGCAGGATGGCAAAAGTGGTGCCGACCCCGGGTGCCGACCCCAGAAAAATGCGAAGATTTCCTCTTGCCATATCCACAGTTTGTCAGTTCATGGACGGCGAAGACCCAGAACGCGGAGTGCGTCCTGAGATACCGCCGCAGTTTAACCAGGGCTCCAACTCCGGAGCGGGGCATTCGGAACCTTCCCGCAGTAGGCGTCACACAACCCTAGCGTTCCGAGACACCCGGCGGCAGTCGAGGGTTGGCCTTGCTGCCTCTTGCACCCGCGAAGGGCATCCGAAGGCGACATGTAGGGGGCTGAAGCTGTCGGCGATGGTCGAAAACTGAGCCATTTCGCGGGGTGAAAATTGAGCCACTTTGACGCTGGTTATTCTGCCGTATTTTCCGGTCTTGTCGAGGGCAGCGAGTCGACCTGGGTGTGTTTGAGGCGGTAGCTGGAGCCTTTGAGGGTGATGACTTCGGCATGGTGGACGATGCGGTCGATCATGGCCGAGGCGACGATCTGGTCCCCGAACACGTCGCCCCAGCGGGCGAACGGCAGGTTCGAGGTCAGGATCAACGAGGCGTGCTCGTAGCGGGACGAGATCAGTTGGAAGAACAGGTTCGCGGCGTCCTGCTCGAAGGGAATGTAGCCGACTTCGTCCACGGTGATCAGCCCGTAGCGGCGCAGCCTGACCAGTTCCTGGGGCAGCCGGCCGTTCTGATGGGCGCCCTGGAGGCGGGCGACCCAGTCGATGGCGGTGGCGAACAGGACCCGGTGCCCGAGCTGGGTGGCCCGTAAGCCAAGGCCGGTGGTGAGGTGGGTTTTGCCGGTCCCGGGCGGTCCGAGCAGGACGATGTTGGACGCTTCGGTGAGGAACGCGCCGGTGGCCAGGTGCGCGATGGTGTCGCGATTGAGGCCGGGCTGGTGATCGAAGTTGAAGTCCTCGAGTGATTTCCGGGCCGGGAAACCAGCTGCCCGGGCCCTGATCTCGGCGCCAGAGGCTTCCCTGGCTGCAACTTCCCGGGACAAGACAGCGGCGAGGTATTCCTCATGGGTCCAGCCGGCCTCACGGGCCTGATCTGCGAGACGGGTGGCTGCTTCACGGATCCGGGGCGCTTTCATCGCCCGCGAGTAGTACTCGATCTGCCCAATGGTCTCCTTAGCGGCCGGCATCAGGCGACCTGCCCGTCATCGAGGACAACACCGAACGCCCGGTCGTAGTCCGCCAGGTCCCGCAGCCCTGTGGTTTCGCCAACCGGCTGAGGGGTTTGGAAGGCCTTCCGCAGTGCCCTTGCCGCCTCAACGTGGTCCGGGTCGGTGATGGTCAGACCCGGACCCCAGGACCGGGAGTGAGCGCCGACGGACCGGCCCTCCAGGCTGATCGTGACAGATTGGAGGTTGGCGGTGACGTCGACGAACCTGCCGATGGCTGCGGGTGCACGGAGTAATCGTTGGATCCCATCCGGACGTAGTAGTCCCTCGGGAGCCGGACCCTTGAAGTGAACCCGGTGACCGGCGGCAGCGCCAGCATGGCCGCCTTGTCCGTAGCGAGCAGATCCACCGGCCGGGCACCGGTCCGCCTGACAGCCGTGCGTTCGCCTTCGGCAGCCACTGGCCGAGCTGGTCGTTGAAGTCCTCCGGTGAGGTGAAGACCCGGCCGGGCAGGAAGGAAGTCTCCAGGAACTGGTTGGCCCGCTCCACCACGCCCTTGCTCTCCGGGTCGTAGGGTTTGACCTGAACGATCCGGGTGGCCAAGACCCCGGCGAAAGCCGCGACCCCGGCGGCGTAGCTGTTCCGCCGGCCGATGCCGGTTTCGTTGTCCCAGATCAGCCGCCGCGGAACAGCGCCCAGGGATCCGAGCAGCTCCCACATCCCGGCCAGCAGATCCCCGGTCATCCGGGACGGGATCATCCGGGCCATGATGAACCGCGAATGCGAGCAGACCATCACCAGCACCGGCAACACCCTGGCCTTGCCGGCACCGACCGGTATCCGGACCTCCGGAAACCACAGATCGCACTGCGCCTGATCCCCGGGATCGTAAGAGATCCGGTCAGCAGGATCAGCCGGGCATACTCGGGCCGGATCCTGGCAACGTTCTCCCGGAACCAGGCCGGAGCCCCCTTCCAGCCCACCCGCTCCGCGAGCACCGTCGCCGGCATCCGCGGGTTCTCCTTGAGCAGCGCACGAATCGCCGGTTCCACTGCCTTGATCCCGGAGTCCTGCGGCGCCCGGACATATGTTGGCGGACCATCAGCGCTCACCGCCTTCGCCACGGTGTTCCTGGAAACCCCCAACCGCGCCGCTATCGACCTCATCGATTCACCCTCGGCCAGATGCAACCGCCGAATAAGCGCCCAATCCTCCACTGTGATCACCCACCCAATCGTTTGGAACGGGTGGCTCAGTTTTCAACCGTCACAATGGCTCAGTTTTCGACCGTCACCGACAGAAGCACCGCCATCCAGTGGACCAATCCACCCTAAATCGCAGTCACGTTGGCTCCAAGGACAACTTTTCAGGCACCGCGACCAGAAGATTTATGGCCCGATCTGAGATCGGCCTCAGGTCCTCTCGGCCCTCCAATAAAGCAGACGAAAGTGTGGACAGTGTCCACACCCTCTTTGGCAGGACATACCTCGGGGCACTACTCTCTCGCGGGCACGCCCTAAGACCGCCCGCAGGGGGCGCCCTTAGCGAGATGGCCGAAGTCATGTCGTCCCGCCTCCACAGCACATGAACAGGTGTTGGCCACCCCGGGCCAACCCGACACAACCGAAATGAAGAAGGCCACCACAGGAGGCGGAGGGCCCACCAGCCAGGGTCCTGAACCCGCCACCCACACACCTGAATAGGCCACCGCGGCGGCCAGGCTACAACCCGCGCACCTAGCGTCAGAGGGACGCCACCACAATAAAGCAAAAACCCCTCTGACGAGGGGATATGCTGTGCCCGAGGTGGGACTCGAACTGTATTCCCGGCCTTGAAAACACCGGAAACCCCAGAAAACATAAGGAATCCGAGCCGGTCCCACCGAACTACGACCCGGTCCGAAGCCAAAGGTGTTGACACTGTCAACACCTTCTTTTCGAGATTGTCGATGAAGGTATGCACCTGTTCAGAAAATGTCGCCGGTGCAGACGGCAGCAGGTATCTTGAATAGGGCCCGCTGGAGGCGGCAGCTCGGCACACAGTCAAGCTAGTAGACGACACACTGAAGCTGCACGAGGGAGTAGTCCAGGACTCTAAAACATTGCCGACGATCCGGCTGGAGCACAGGCACTTGCGCGCAGTAATGCCGTGGCATCCGGAACGGGAGGATCTTCTCAAGCACTCGCGCTTCGCAGTTTCACAGCCAGGGCAGCTACCTCGCAATCTTTCCAGGGGAACCGTACTCCAACAATTTCCTGCAGCTGATGCTGGCACAATCTAGGCAAAACCGGGACAACTGATAGCCGTAACCCCGTTTGTCCACCGTAAACCCCTTCTTTCTGATCGAGCTACCTAACACGCCCCGCAAATACTCGAAACGGTGGACTTGTATAGGGCCCGGCGAAACAATGAGTACGGAGAACTTAGGAAAGCAGGACGGTATGGCCGACCCGCCTCTTGAACGCCGAAGCACCACACCTTCACCTCCGGGATTGCTGCGTCCGCGGTTGATGTCAGCGCCCCAAGGTGTCTTCAATCCGCGGCTAAGACTTGCAGTAGGTCCCCCCGGAACCGGAAAGACCACGCTGCTCACGCAATGGGCAGCTCACTGTCCCGGCGATGTGGTCTGGTATCAATCGGGAAGCCCGGATGTGAAACCAGGAAAGATGTTTTCCTTCTTTGCCTGTGCCTTAGGAGCCGCCGTTGAACGTGAGCCGGCAAGCTCCTTTCCCGACCTTGCCCGAGCGGCAGAATTGCTCGATCGGCATTTCTACTTCGTCGTGGACGATTTACACCTTCTCGCAGGTACATCCTTGGAGGAGGAGCTGGAGCAAATCATTGCAGTCAATTCGCCGCACATGCACTTCCTTATTGGAAGCAGGCATTTCCCCCGTATCAATATGGCAAAGTCTGAACTGCGAAACGCTTTCAGTGTTTTTGGTGACGACCTGCGGTTTCGCGATTATGAGATTGAACAGCTCTTCCGCACTACCTTCAAGCATCCACTCAGCGTGCACGGCATATCGAATTTGGCCGGGGTAACGGATGGGTGGGCTGCGGCGCTGCACCTCTTCCATCTGGCGGCGACGAGTCGTTCGAACTTAGAAAGGCGCCGTGCCGCAGAGTCCCTCAACTCCAGGTCGCGGTTCGCCGGCGACTATCTGGTCAATCACTTCCTCGTGGGCACAACGCTGGATATGAATCGGCTGTTAAGCGTGACAAGCTTGCTGGACTTCATCACGCCATCACGGTGTGACGCCCTGCTCGAACGGCACGACAGCCGAGTCATGCTTCACAGGCTTGAACACTTGGGCATTGTCTCTACGGATGACGACGGGGCCACCTACCGAATGCCGAAGGTACTGCGTCAGTATCTCCTTGCCGGTCTTGAACAGATGGAGCCCGAAGAGCAGGTTGCCTTACGGCTGCGCACTGCCGCAATGCTTGAACTGGAAGGTGCAGTGGGAGAGGGCTTGCGTGTCCTGGCCGAGGGCGGTGACTGGGAGAGCGTGAAACTCCTGCTGGCAAGGGCCGGCACAGCAGCCCTACAGCCCGGCAGGTGCGGATGGGCAGCTTCCATTCCGGACCATGTATTAACGGATGACGCCTGGGTCGTCGTCGCCCGCTCGAGGGAGATGCTCGACGACGGGCGGGTAGCGGCGGCAGAGGGCGCGGCAGCCAGGATCCCGGACCTGACAACTGATCCTGAATGCCTCCGCCGTGCGGAAGATTTACGCTTGCAGGCAGCCCTGTGGTCCGGAGGTGGCGAAGCACCATCTGCCGATACCTCCTCATGGGAGTTCCGGAAGGCCATCCGCGGTGATCCCTGTGCAGCGGCCCGCTCATTGGGCGAACGGCGGGAGCCGGAGGACCTGTTCACCGGGTTATCACTACTGCTTGCGGGCGACCAGCGGTCGGCGTTGCCTTTGCTCATCCGGTGCGCCGAGAGGCTGGACATGGATCCTGTGTCTGCCCTCGCAGCACAACTTGCTTTAGCCGTAGCTGGACACCGCTTCGACGGCACGGACGCCGACGCCACCGCCGCCGAAGTCGATTCCGTCCACCGCCAGGCCGAGCGGCGTGGCTTCACCTGGCTGGCCCGTCTGGCCGGTGGTATGCAGGCTGCCCTTTCAGGAACCGCTGCCGCCTTCGCCGCCGTGAATTCCGCCATTAAAACCTGCGAGGACCGCGGCGATGAATGGGGCGCTGCGCTCATCGCCGCAGGTGCGGCCCTGTTGCGGCTACGGACCGGCGCCGCGGATCTTGGCCAACTTGAAGCGCTGGCTAGACGCTTCCGACGGCTTTCCGCCGGCACACTTGAGGCCTGGGCATGGTCCGCGGAGGCACTGGTCTCCGCAAACCTCGACTTGCCATGCGCCCCTGAGAACGCGCAGTCAGCGGCAGCTTTCGCCCGAACAGCGGGGGTGCCAGGCGCCCTTGCGGTCGCCTACGCGGCAATGGCGCTCCAAAAGCCTGAGGCATACGGGGAACTCATGCGTCAGGCTGCCGAGACCGCACAATCTGGAGGTCTGGTATGCCGTCCCTGGACGTGGTTGGCGCCGTGCCGCCATGAACTAGTCCTACCGTCAAGCCTGCCCCGGGACGTGCCCAACGGCAATGGACCCTCGATAGAACACAGTGACGGGAACACCCACCCCTGGCCGGAGCGTGCGCCACTGCCTTCGCTGCAGATCACCTGCCTGGGCGGGTTCGCCCTCAGCCGCGAAAAGGTACCCGTGGATTTGTCCAGGATCCGACCCCAGGCCCGGACCGTGCTGCGGATTCTTTGCCTGAACGCGGGTCGGCTGGTGCACCGGGAGCGACTAGCAGGGATACTTTGGCCGGACCTGGAGGCACCGGCAGCTTTACATGCCCTTCAAGTGAGCCTGTCCTGCCTCCGGGGAGTTTTGCAGCATGAGGGACAGTCCGGAGGCGGGCAACTCCTTGTGCGGCAAGGTGCAGCCTACGCGCTGGTTCTCGGAACAGGGTCCACGTCAGATCTCGCCGATTTCGAACAGTCCCTGCACGCTGCATCCTTGGCGAAGTCCGCTGGCAACACCCTTGGCGCGGCGGAGGAGCTCCGCCGCGCCGTCGGGCTTTATTCCGGTGAGGTGTTGCCGGAGGACGGTCCGGCAGACTGGGTTTCAGGTATACGCGAAAGTTACCGCCAACGGGCGGCTGAGGCCGCAGCTACCCTTGCCAGCGTTGAACTTAGCCTGGGAAACACTGCAGCTGCAGCCGCCGCCGCAACGCGAAGTGTTGAAATTGATCCATGGCGGGACGAATCCTGGCGCACCTTGGTGGATACATTCTGGCGGCTGGGTGATCCCGCGGCTGCACAACGGGCCCAAAGGAGGTACGACCTCGTTCTGAACTCGCTTGGCGTTACAGCTGAGTAGCGTCCCGGTGTGAAGGGAAGTGTCATTATCGCCCCAAGAACTGCACCTCCGCTATGGCTACCGGGGCCTCCTCCGGACCCGTCGAGTCCAAAATCCTGAGCCGAACTGCCGTGACCCGGTCCGCAGCAATGTTGAAGGTCTGACTTTCAGTTTTGTCCTTGAGTTGGAATCTTTCGGTCGTCGACTGTCCCTCCGCCTGGCCGGCAGTCACCTCCACATTGCGTGGGCGCCGTTCCTTTATAGCGACGTTTGAGTCCTTTGACGCGCCGCCGCTGATGACTATTTGGGTCAGACGGAACTCCCTTTCGAAAGCAAAGTCCAAATACTGGTCGCCGTTGTTGCCCGCTACCCCCGCGGCCCATGAACGGTCGCTGAAGGTATCTATGGCAAAGTCAGGCAGGCGGTCCGGCTGTGAGCTGGAAGCGGTGATCGATTTCGCCCGCATATCCGAACTTAGGAATCTGTCCTCAACCTGTGCCACGGCGGTGTCGATGGTGCCCCTCCATGCATACGCCGCGCCGCCTAAAATCCCGAGCACCGCAAGGAAGGAGACCAGCCTCACGGGAAAGTGCCGCCGCTTCCGCTTCGGCCGTGTCCCGGCGGGCAACGGGGCCTTCGGCCGCGGGGCAGTGAGCCTGCGCCACCAGGGCAGGGGCGGTACCGCGACGGCCTCGTCAAGGCTCGCCGCGCACCGTCGGCAGTAATGGCGCTCGCGGCTGTTCCCGGCACCGCAACGTCCGCAGATCAGCTCGCCCGGAGCTGGCGGCGTTTCATCAGTGGAAGGAGGAGTGCCGGCTGCCAGCGGTATCGTCGACGGGCCGGGCTTTACCTCTGGGGGCGGCTCGGTCCTGTCCCGGGTATCTGGCTTCAGCGGCTTTTCCGCTCTAATGACCCCTGCAAACTCCTGCTCCGGGAAGGTTCCGGGGAGCCGCGTAACGCGTGGCACGCTTGAGAGCTGGTCCGTTTTTGTGCCCCGCTGCGGGGCCGTGCCACGTTCGGAACCACGTTCACGGCCCGGCGGGTGCATGGGGTCATGGTCGGGAGGCACCGGTAGCTTCGGCATGAGAACAGTTTTCCCGTCGCCGGAGTCCGTTTCCGGCCTGGCTATTGCGCCTTCTGAAGGCTTTCCCTGCTCACCCTGCCACACGAGATACGCTCCGCAGTTGGCGCAGAAGCTCTCGCCGTCGTTATTTCGGGTACTACATTCTCCACAGATCAGCACCTGGGCCTCCTCAGGAATCGTCAGGCAGACGGGTGACTCGGGGCAGTACTTCCAGGGTGTGCGGAATGTGGGCCGGCTTCACAGCGTTGATGATTCCTTCCAGGCGCCGCAGGTTCACGTCCTCGATAGCGGCTGCGTACACGCGAACGTGCAACAGCGCAGGGGCGTTTCCAGGAAGGCGGCCGCCCGGAGTCGGGGACCAGGTGGCGCCGCCGCTGTCCTCTATCCGCACATCCAGCACGCCTCCGACGGCAAGCCGTACGGCGTCGGCCACCCCGGCGACCGTACCGCGGCGGCGGTGGATGGCTGCTGCATTGGCAACCACATTTCGACGCTGGGCTGCCGGCCAGGTCTCATCCACCCGCACGCCCACCCAGTCAGCCAGCCAATTGAGGAAATCCTCGGGGGCCAGACGCGGGTCAATATAGGAGGACAGTCCGTCCAGGGCGGTGAACACCGGGGCCAGAGCGTCATCGAAAGCCAACAAGAACCGCTGCAGGAAAGCGTCTTCCTGCAGGACGGCAGGGAGCTGCGGTACCAGCGGTACGGCGCTGCGCAGGCCTTTGATCATTCCGCGCACCTCAGGCTCCTTCCGACACTCGAACGCGGTGGTCGAAAGAGAACACCAGGGCGTTCCGTTCCACCTCGACCTGTTGCAGCGGTTCCCCGCGCCGGCCTGTGATGGGGTCCGCCGCGAACACGAGTACGTCGTCCACGATTTCCGTTCCGGCCAGTCCCTGAAGCACGGCATGCACTTCCCCGGCATGAACGGGACGCCCGAACGGCCACCCGTCGCCGTCGGGCCCGCCACGGATGGGATCGAAGTACCGGTAGAGTGCCCGCAAGGCGTCCCGTTGCAGGACCTCGCGCGAGATCCGCGGCCGCGCCGTAAGCCGGGCCACCACTGTAACCCCGCGGTAGAAAGGCGGCTCCACGAGGACCCGCGCGCCTACCGGCCGGCGCGTATCCAGGTAGGACGCAACTTCGGAGAGCGTATCTTCATCGGGAACCAGGTCCTCGAACGCAAGGCGTTCTTCCTTGTCCGGAACGGCTGCCGGGACCACCAGCACCCGCACCCCGCCAGCCTCATCCGCAGTAAGCGCCGGAATGCAGCGGACCCGGGCAATGTCCGGCGCGGCTCGTTTCGCCAGCTGCTCGTAGTCCTCCGCCGTGATGGCACGGTCACGGGTGCGCAGTGCGAGCGGACCCCGGACCTTGGCCTGTTCGATCGTTTCCGGAGCCACGCCGCCGTGGGCGGCCCGCCGGTTTTCGACACTATTCACGAAAGGAATGGTGGATCGCAGCACGGACACCGCCCGGGCGGCCACGTTCCCCTTCGGACCGCCTCCGGTGCGGTAATACGGAACCCGCACCGGGCTGCCGGCGGGCGGCACTGCCCCGTAGTGGCGCAGCGAACCGTCAGGTTCACGCACCGCGGGCGGGAAGTGGACAGTGCCCGCCGTGCGGTCGAGTACCACAACCCTGTCTTTCGGTCCACAGCCGGCAAATGAATCCACCTCCGTCCAGGACTCCCACCCTGGGCCGGCGGCGGTCTCGACAAGGAAAACCCATCCGCCGGGAACAATAGGGCGCCTGCCCAGTTCAAAGCTCTCTCCCGGAACGCCCTCCGACATGCCGATGATTTCATCGGTTATCGTCTCGGCGTGGACGGCCGGCGTGGAACCGCCAATAGTAAACGCGCTCGCCGACCGCAGTGTGGGTGAGGCGCTGTAGGACGGATACCCGGATGATGGTTCCACAACGCGGCACCGCACCCAGCCTGCCCTGGACCCGCCCAGCACGGAGGCTGCGTGCGTGTCGGGAAGGTGAATGACAACATCGCCCGGGCGGTTGAGTCCCCCGGTCCCGTCCGTTTCGAGATCGCAGGAAACCCATTCGGAACCGTTCCACGCCTCCCACACGAGAGGCGGGTTCCTCGGGTTGACGCCGACTCCCCTGACCTCGCACTCAAAGCGGAATGCGACTGCGCAGGATGGTGCCTGGTCGTTCAACCCGAGCAACAATACATCCCCCAGCGCCGGAGGAGTGCTGAAGCAGGCGAAGCCGCCGTCTCCATGCAATACCTCGGCGTGCGTTACGGGCGTCCCGCCGTCAGCCTGGGCCATGACGTGGGCCAGGCGGCGCGGCGGAATTGTCAGCGCACGCGTTGTTGCGAAGACAACAGCCTCGTCCTCCTCCGTCCTTCGGGTGGAAGCTTCGGTTCCCTGTGGAATCACGACGTCGTCCGGCTGGGGCGCGGAGAGCCACATCAGGAGCTCAGCGGATGCAGCCGTGGGCGGGTGGAGGGTAACGCCCAGGAGCTCAAGGAACGCAACGTAAAGTCGGTCCGGCACGCGGTTGAGCCGGTAGAACAGCTGGTCAACCATGTACGCAAAGGATTCGATGAGGGTCACGCCCGGATCGGAGACATTGTGGTCCGTCCATTCCGGGCAGTTGTTCGCCACCAGGCGCTTGGCGTCGTCCACCAGGTCCTGGAAGCGGCGGTCATCAAGATTTGGTGAGGGCAGCATCAGTAGTCACGCTCTTCTCCGTTGCGCGGGATGACATAGAACGGGAACACGAGGTTCCGGGGGTCGTTGGTTCCCCTGACGGTGTACTGGATATCGATCAGCAGCACCCCGTCCTGCGCCCCGTCAAAGTAGACCAGGACGTTTTCGAGGTCTATCCGGGGCTCCCAGCGGTTCAGTGCCACCCGGACCGCATAGGCGATATCTCCGGCCGTGGATGCGTCTGCGGGCGCGAAAACGTAGTCGTGCACGGCGCAGCCAAATTCCGGACGCATGGGCCGCTCCCCCGGCGACGTGGCCAGGATCAGGTGGATACTTTCCTCGATCTCCCGCTGGTCATGAACCAGGGCGATCCCGCCGGTCCTGTCGGTCCGCAGCGGGAACGCCCAGCCAGCGCCGATGAACTCCTGTCCCACGTCGTTCCCTTTCTATCGTCGGCCGAAGCCCCTTTGTGCCCTGGATCAGTTAATCCGGACCAGGCCGCCCTTGATCGTTGTGGTTGCGCCGCCAGTCAGTTCCGCCGACGCGCTTCCCGTGATCTTTACTGTGGCCCCTTTCAGCTCGAGGCCGGTCGATGCTTCCACAGTCACCTTCTTGCCCTTGATCACCACGTCGCCTGTTGACGTCGTCACAGAAACGTCCTTCTTTGCCGTGACGTTGACGGGTCCTTCCGAGAGAATCTCGATAGCGGCATCCGGCTTTTGAACAAGCGAGATCGTTTGTCTTCCGCCATTCGTGCTCACGGTGAGCTGTTCGCCGTCGGGAGACTCGAGGAACTCCACCAGCATTCCCGAGCGGGAGACAAATGCACGGCGCTGGACGGCGCCGTCGGTGGAGCCCACGTGGTCCGCCCATGGTTTGTCCGGCTGGTCCTTGCCGTTGTAGAGGCCGCCCAGCACGAATGGTTGCTGGAAGCTGCCGTGGCCGAAGGCGACGAGGACCTCGTCCCCCACCTCCGGCAGGACGACTGCGCCGCGCGAGGCGCCGGCTCCTGCCTGAACCGTCCGTGCCCACCAACTCTCGTAGTTATCAGACAGGACCGGGAACTTGACCTTGACCCTGCCCTGGTTCTCCGGATCCTTCGCGGCCGTCACGACAGCGTTAACCACGGCGGGCACGCCTGCCCTGCTGTTTGCGCCGGCCGCGACTCCGTAGAGTGACCGTTCGGATTCGTGGCTGACTGCAAAGGATGTGAGGTATCCGGTGTCCGGGCTGAACTCGTGCCGGGACGAGCTGAGGGTGTACTGGCCATCAAACGGCTTGCCGGCGCCCTTGAGCACCACGGCGGTTCCGGCCCGCAGTTTCGGGTTGCCGCGCGCTAGGCCCTGGAGTTCCGCGAAGGCGCCGCCGAGGCGCGAGGCTATGGCGGCGGCGGCAGCATCACATTGTGCAGCCTGGTCATAGGCTGTGGCGGGCGCGATGTACCTCGGACTTTGGAACGTCTTGGCGAGGTCTGCGGGGTTGGCATCCGGAAGCTTGGCGCTGCGGGTCTTGGCCGCCGCAACAGCAACGATCGCCCGCTTTGCTGCGACGTCCCATCCCCTGACTTCCACGTCGGGGACCTGGTCTGCGGAGGTGACGGTGCCGTTGAGCGCCACAAGGTTGACGCCCCGTTCCAGCACCAGAGGGTCCTCCTTTGCCCCACCGGCACCGGCCGGAGCAGTCGCTGAATCCGTTGATGCGGTGAAGTGCAGCACGCCGTCGGACACGGAAAGCACCACCCCGGCTTCAACCGCCAGCCGGTGCAGGAATTCCCAGTCGCTTATGCCGTCCTGGGCAACGTGCTGCAGCACCGGGCCTTTTGCATCGACCGTCCCGGCCTTGATTCCGGCCCGCTGCGCGACCTTGCGGACTATGTCCGCGGCAGTGCTCTGCAGGTACGCCTCCACCCTGCGGCCCCGGAACAGCCGGTGGGAATGATCCAGGCCGCGGACGATGGTGTGCAGGCCCTGCTGGTCCATTTCCGTTTCCAGGGCCGTCACCTCACCGGAGATCAGCGGAACAGGTCCTCCCGGGCCACTTTGCTGCACCGACAGCTTGATGGGAACTCCGATGCTGAAGCCGCCTTTCTCCAGGACAGTGGAGTATTCATCGCTGAAACGGAGCAGAAATAGGTCCGGGACGTTGCTGCTGTCATCGACATAACTGGCCACGAGCCGTGCGGCTACATCCGGTGGAAGCAGCCGGCCGTCCACCTCGACGAGCAGCATGTTGCTGAACTCTTCACCGTGCGCCACGAAGCACCTCCCGGCTTTCCGCCGGCCCCTCCTGCGTTGCTCCGGATGGCAGCTCATCAACCGAGGGAAGTAACAACGCCGAGCCGGGCCGCAGGCGCATGGGATCATCGATCCGGTTGGCAGCCGCCACGGCCCGCCAAAGTGAAGCGTTGCCGTATTCGCCGTAGGCAATGCCGGCAAGCGTGTCCCCTTCGATCACCACATGCCTTCGCCGCGGCACCAGACCGCCCGAGGACGGGTTCTGCTTGGGCGGATCTCCTGCAATCTCCTCCAGCGCCACGGTGCATATGGCACGTACCGGAAGCCCTGAAGCTGTGAAGAGGGTGTACTTGACTTGGACGCTGGCAACATAGGCCAGGAAGCCGGTCAATTCCCCCCACCGGAAAACCACCCAGGGCGGGGAGCCTTTGCCGTGCGTGCGCGAGGCTTCGGTGGGGACGCAGCAGGCCAGCAACTGTTGGACTCGCTTCACCACGTCCTTGTCCTGCTTGCCGGAGGCGTCAAAGAACATTTCAAGTGTGAGCTTGGAGGGCGTCGGGCCCACGTACTGCGGCGGTCCGGCAGTCTTGTTGCCCTTCGCTGTTTGCCGGGCCCACGTGGCGGCTTTCCCCATGGTCAGTTCCTTGGGGTTGAACTGGAACTCGATCTCACCGAATTTCGGGCCCGGCTTATCCAAGGAGCCATCCTGGGAAGGCTCGTAAAGTTTCAGGAACGCGTGGGAGAGTTTCAGGTGCTCCGCCCCGCCCTTGTTCGGGGCACGGCCGGCAGCAACCGCGCCCGACGCCGCCGGGTTGGAGTCGTGAGCCGCCTCCGGTTCCGAAACAATCGCATGCGTGGTCATGCTGTCCTCCGCCTAGCGCAGCTTCGAAACGAAGCCGTGGTGGGCAATCTCCAGCGACTCCATGATGACTTTTGGCTGGTCAGGGTTGAGGGATGGACCCTTCCACCGCACGGGCACCACGTCGTAGAGTTCCCAGCCCGCGATCTTGCGGCCGCTGCCGGTCATGGCCTCGATGATTCCGGTGCAGCGCGTGTACCCGGAAGCCATGTCCGCGAACCATTTGGCTATTTTTTCCGTGTCACGCCCCAGCGGCCGGGTCAACGTGATGTTGGGGTATTTGAGCCGGGTGGGAAGTTGCCAGATGAAGGCGTTGTTGCCGCCCTCCTCGCGGGATTCAATCACTACCTCGCAGCCCAGCCCTTCACAGGTGCTGAACGTTCCCAGGTCCGCGTTGTCCAAAGCCACGGTGTACCGGACACTAACCGCTGTATTCACGTCTTCCAGCATCATGTTCCTCAGTTCACATCGGTCCGCAGACCGCGGCGCTCGCGGTCCAGCAGCATTTCTGCCTTGATGCGGCGGATCAGCGGCCCGGCAAGCCGCTTCGCCAGCTCTTCCAGCTGCTCAGGCGTGGCTGCCGGTGCGCCTGCGGCCTGCCGTCCCCCGGCGCCGCCCGTCCCGGGGAGCGGCTGTGCTGGTCCCGCGGCAACGGACTCGGCGTCGGCCTGCACTGTAGCCGCGGAGGGTGACGAGTTGTCTCCCGCGGTTGCAGGTCCGCCGGTGCTCTCCATGGCTTCCGGGCGGACATGGATTTGCGGTTCGGGCGCGGAGTTGGCGGCATCCCGTTGAAGGGAACTGTTGGCACTGGCCGCGGCGGCGGGTGGGGTCGCGAGGCTCAGCGTAGCGAAACGCGAAGAACCTTCGAGGGTCTGTGGGCCGGCAGGGGTTTCTGCACTGACTGCTTCAGCGGCAAATCGCGAGCCAAAAGCTGCCCCTGCGCCTTGAGGCATTGCAGGATGATGCTCGGCCGGGCGTGGGAATGACGGTGACGATACAGCGGCCCGCTGGAGGCTCACTGCCCGCCGAGCGCCGGTCTGTGCCCCCGCGTTAGCCGCTACTGAAACCAGTTCCGCCGGCCGCCAGGAAGCGGGTGTGCGTCTTGCTTCCCGGACTCGGGCGGAGGCGGCACCCTCCGTAGCGAGGGTCCGCTGGATGGACCGTCCGACGGCGGCAGTCGGCTCCCCGGGTTCCGCCGGCCAGGAAGCGGGGTCAGCAACGGATAACTGCATGCCGGCCGCTGAGGGCACCCCACCGAGGTTGCCTGGGCGGTCGATTCCGGGAAGGTCCGGTGGTCCGGCTGACGGAGCACCAGGTTCAAAGTTGCCGGGGTGATGTGGCAGGGCGTTCGCTGCGATGAGGGGCGTAGACCTTCGTGCGACTGGTCCCGACGGGGCGGCAGTCACCGAGCTTGGGGAAAGGGTTGCCACCTGCTGCCTGACCGGCATTTCGGTGAGTCGCTGCAAGCTTTCCGGGGTGGAAGCTCCGGAAGTGGCCCCAGGAATCCGGAACACCATGGGAACAGAAGCCGCGATGCTTTTAGGCGTGGGAGTGCTTGTGGCCGGGCGTTCAGTTTCTGGCTGGATGGCCCGTTGGAGCGGGAGATCAGCAAGCGGAGTCCGTGCTTCGGTGATTGGCGGCTGGCCAGTTCCCGGATTCCCGATGGTGTTCTGGGCTGTGCCGCTCCAGCCGGTGTCCCGGGATGCAGCTGGCAGGTCCCCCGAGTTCTGGTGAGCAACCGCCGAGGGCGGGGGATTTGATGATTCCCCAGCCGCTGGCTCGGGGGCTTCAGGCTCGCCAATGGGCTCCGCCAGCCCTGACAGGACTGGCGCGGTGCCAAACCGCGAGACAACCGGCATGCCAACGGCGCGGCCCTCATGAGCTGTCCGTGGGGTTGGGACGCCGGCCGGGTAGCTGTAGTCCACGCTGGCCAGCGACGCGGCCGGTCCGGCAGCCGACAGTAACGCGCCAACCGTCTCTTCCGGTGGCGTCGACAGCGGATGATTCTGGGACCCCACGACTGACGGGTCATGGCCCTCTTCCCCGCCCTGGTCCGTTGTCGAAGCAGGGACGACAAGCGAAGGTTGGCCGTCTTCCGCTCCGACGGCAGCCTGGTCAGCGTGCCCATTCGCTCCGGCGTCCGAATTGTCACCCATGCCGACGTCCGTTGATGCCTGAACCGCGACGGCGTTCGACGGCGTTTCTTCAGGCGGACTAAAGAGTGGCAGGTCGGCGATCCCGTTCGCGTGATTCCCGTCGATGGTTTCAGCTTCTGTAACCGCGGCGCCTCTTCCATTGCCGTCATCCCCGTGGACATCACGCGCCGAAACGGAGTCCTCGGTTCCTGCGGTCGCTGGCGGGGCCGGGGCTGGCCCGGGAGTCTCGGGGACCGCCGAACGCTGGACCGGCAGAACGTCGAACCCCAAGACAGGTCCGGCAGCAGGCTCCGACGGTCCGGCAGGTTCGGAGTAGGCCAGAGGCATTCCCAGGCCAAGCTTCGACGCCGGCGGTACTTTCCTCACGGCTGCTGGAATGCCCGGCGTTCCTGACTGTGCACGCTGCAGGGATGGTGCCGCTGGAACTGGAAGGGGAACGTACGTGGCATTCCGGTCGGAGGTGCTGCCGGCGGGGCGCAGGGGCTGGCTGGAAGGCGGAACGCTGCCCGCCCCGGAGGTGTCCACTGCAGTCACCGGCACCGGCATGTCCTCTGTAGGGGGCGCCTCGGCCGGGGACGCTTCGTTCTCGGCAGGGAACGCAGGCGGTTCCGGCGGGGAAGCGTCAACCTGCAGGACCGGAAAGGTTCCGGGCGCTGCGGTGAGCGCAGTATCCGCCGGAGCGAAGGCACCTGCCGGAGTGTCGCCGTCGGACGCTGTGCGCTGAAGCGGCGCCGTGTTCCCCGTTGTGCGCGTTGCAGTGCTGGGGCGAGGAGCCGGTGGCTGCTGCAGCGTCATTTCCACGGACGACGGCGGCGCATAGCCGCCGCTGCCCGGAACGGTGCCGCCGCCGTCGACGTCGACAATCCCCGGCGGCGCGGCTGCGCTGACTAGATGGGACATGGGACCGGTGAATGAGGGATTGCCCCAAGCTGCGAGGGTGCCGGTGAAATGTCCTGGATCCGCGGTCAGATGGATGTTTCCGGTGGTGCGCTGCAGCGGTGGCAGGAAGGCCCAGCCCGCGGGCGGAACGCCAGGCGGTGGCGCTGCCTCTTGCCGAAGTCCCCCGCCGACGTCGTCAGCCGGAGGCCGGGTCCACTCGCGCTGCCATGGCCACCGCATGGGTTACCGCTCCTGCGACAGGCGCGTGTTGATCCCGGCGATTTCCTGGACGTAGCGAAGGCGCTGGCCGTGTTCCAGATCGAGGATCTCGTTGAGCGGCCAGTGAAAGTGGTAGGCCACGTACGCCACCTCCTCATAGATCCGGTCCGGGGCGTACGTCATGATTCCCCCAGGCGGCCACCGGCAAGGTCTGCGGTGAACCGGTAGGAGCATTCCGGGCACGTGACGGCAATACGTGTATGGCCCTCGGCGTTGATGCGGCGGTAGAAGTCCTGCAGGAAGGCGACGTCGGATGCGAACATGTTTTCCACCACCGCGGAGGTGACGGCTCCGAGCGTGCCGAGGGAGGTAATGACCCTGCCGAGGAGAACCACGGTGGTGTAGGCAGAGTTCTCCTGGACGCGGGCGTCGTAGAGGGGAAGTAGTTCGTCGCGGGCAGTTGCAAGCCGCATGACTCCGTCTTTGTGGACGGTGCCGTCCTGGTCCATGTAGCCGCGGGGCAGGACGAAGCGGAACTCCGTGCGGAGTTCCTGGCGCTCCGCTGGCCCTCCTCTGTCGGTGCGCCGGTCCGGCTGATGCCCGTCGTCCATATCGGGGTCAGCGAACACTGCGGCGCCATGCGTCCGCTGCATCACGAGATGGTGGATTCGTCGTAGCAGATGGTGAATTTCTCGGTGGCCTGCTCTGTTGCGCCTGCCTTGAGCGAGTTCAGTTCAACGCTCTGCACCCAGCAGTTGACGAAGTTGTAGGTCTTCAGCGTCTCGCCTTTGTAGTCAAGCAGTGAGACGGCGGCCGTCTTGCGGGCTCCGGCGACGTCGCCTTCCATGACAGTCTTGAGCCAGTCGGTCACGGTTTTGCTTTCGGTGAGTCCCCTGGTGACCGAAAATGTTCCGGCTTTTTGCCGTCCGATGAGTTGGCGGATAACGTACTTGCCGTCCTTGGTCTGCTGCTTCAGCTCGATCTTGTCGACCTCGGTCTTGAGGCCGCTGACCTCGATCACCCGTGGCACTTCGATGCCGTCGATCGTGACTGAGAAGGCGTTGGCTGGTGAGTTGTCAAAATCGCCGAGGGCCATGGTCTTGCTCCTTTTGAAGGGTACTTACTCACTCACGAGGCTGGTGCCGCCGGAGAATTGGGATAGCTGGAAAATCACGAACTCGGCCGGCTTTACCGGGGCGACGCCCACCTGGCACACGACCTGTCCTGCGTCGATGCCTTCGGCCGGGTTGGTTTCAAAGTCGCATTTCACGAAGAAGGCCTGCTCGGGGGTCAGCCCGAAGAGCGCACCCTTGCGCCATTCGTTGGTCAGGAATGCGCTGATGGTGCGGCGGATACGGGCCCAGAGCGCGGGGTCGTTCGGTTCGAAGACAGCCCACTGCGTCCCCTGCAGGATGGACTCCTCCAGGTAGTTGAACAGGCGCCGGACGTTCAGGTACCGCCATTCGGCGTCACTGGACAGGGTTCGCGCTCCCCAGACGCGGATCCCGCGGCCCGGGAAGGTGCGGATGCAGTTGACCCCGATGGGATTCAGCAGTTCCTGTTCCGTCTTGGTGATCTGGGTCTGCAGGCTGGTGACGCCGCGGATCACCTCGTTCGCCGGGGCCTTGTGGACGCCGCGTGTGTCGTCGTTCCGTGCCCAGACGCCGGCCATGTGGCCGGACGGCGGGATGAACCTGCTGGTTCCGGTGGACGGGTCGAAAGTCTTTATCCACGGCCAGTACAGCGCGGCGAATTTCGAGTCGTAGCCGCCGCCGTCCATGCGCCAGTTTTTGATCTGTTGTGCGTTCAGGTTCGGTGGCGCATCGATGATGGCGATGCGGTCGCCCATCAGCTCGCAGTGGGCGATGGCGGCGAGCTGGACAGCCTTGACGGTTTCCAGGTCGATCGAGCCCTGTTCGTAGGCAGCCATCAGGTCCGGAACGGCGACCATGGTCACCTCGTCCACGGCTTCCAGGCCGCTGAAACCGGTGCGGTCTGCCGCGTCACCGACGTAGTCGTTCACGTTCAGTTCCTCGGTGCTGGGCGGTTCGGGCTCCGGTTCCGGGGCGACGAGCTGGATGGTGCCCTTGTCCGGCTTCAGGAGGGCGGCGCCCGGGGCGACCTCCTCAATGGTCACTACCTTTGATTCGGCGCTGACCTTGGTGGCAACGTTGTTGGTGCCGCGCTTGGTGGTCACGTTGTCCCAGACCTCGGGGGGTTTTCCCTCTGCCGTTATGACGATTTTGAACTGGTCTTCCGGCGGGTTTTCACCGCTGGGGTCGGCGATTTCGATGGTCACTGGCTTGGGGTTGGATGCGTTGGACTTCGCCGTCAAGCGGTATCCGCCGAGTTCTGCCATTGGGGCCGCGGCCACGGCTTTGGGCTGCTGTTGCTTCGGCTTTTCCTCGCGCCTGCCGTCAGCGCCGATGCGGACGACGTAGCAGTTACCACCGCCGTTCAGGAAGTAGCCGTAGACGGCGTGGGCCAGGTACGAGCCCGGGATGAAGTCCCCGAACATCTCCGAGAACTGGGTCCAGTTGGAAACGAGGGTGGGCTCGTTGTCAGGTCCTTTGGCGGAGAGCCCGACGAAGGCGGCGACTGCAGTGCCTACGCCCTCGATCGGACGCGTGCCCGCTTCGACTTCATTTACGTACACACCTGGCGAAAGATAGCTTGGCATTTTGTCTCCTCGATGAAACCGAAACGTGTTTCAAGGTTCCAGCGGGGAGGGGTGCGGCGGTAAGGCTATGCGGATGCGCTGACGGGAAGGATGGGGTGCACGAAGGGGCAGGAACGCAGTCGGAGCCGAGGCCCGATGCGCACCTGCGCTGAGAGGTCAGCCATAAGAGAAGTGGCAGCGTGATAGCACTGGCTTGCGAGTTTTGTCCTTGATCCTATGCACTATCACAGCCCCTTGGCGTTCGAGAAGGCGTCGACCTTTGCAGGGATCAATATGGCTGCTGTTACAAGTTGTCGGAATCAAAATGCCGCCAGCCGGCGATACCACCGCTACCGGCCGAGGATAATCTCAAAAAAGCGGCAGCCAAGAGCTCAAGTTGCCTTGGCGTTCTTCCCGAGTTTCTCCTCAACAGCGGCCAGGGCCTTCTTCAGTTTTTCGGCCTTCTGTTCAATGCGGACGTTACCTTCGCTTGTTGATGGAGCGCGGAGATCATTACTGGTTAGAACTTCGATCTTCACGCCCGCCGAGCTCAAGATGGCAAGCCCAAGCTTGCCCACCCGCTGGCCAGAGGGAAGGCTCTGGTACCCGCTTGGAGACGTCCGTGGCTCCATGGACATCGTCAATGCGCCCCATGTTCTGCCCTTCTTGACGGAGCGCACTTCGCCGCGCCTATAGAACATTGCGAGAAGGGCTTGATCGTCGGGGGCAATGACCGTGGGCATTATGATCCGGCCCTTCGTGGGGCCGTCCTTGGATGGACCGTGGTATAGGCCGCCGAACCGCATGGTCGCCTGAACGTTACACCCGTCAGAAAGCATTCGTCGCACAAAGCTGGCGATGTGGTTCGCGCAGTTCGGGCAACTGCTCACCGAAACGTCTATGCCCAACTCGATCGAGTATTTCGATGGCGAAACCCCATTATGCTTCCTCGCTCGCTGGCCCAGCACATCGTCGTAGATGATCTCAAATGCGTTTGTCAGTTGTTCTTCGGCGTGGGCGCCCTCGGCGGAACGTGTAGCATTCCGGCGATAGTGTGTCGACTCGCTGCTTGTCATCGCTTCGACAGCGTGCCCTTTCCCGTCATAGAGGAAATACCCTCGAGCGGTCGTTTGACGCGACGAGAGCAAGTCCTCGCTCTCTAGGGCGCCGACCTGATGCTTCTCGCCACCGGATATCTCGCGTATGACGATCGGGCTGATCGTGATTCGAACTCCATCCCGCCAGACATGCGTCGGATTGACCGAGGCCATAACGTGGAGCCCGTCGCTTTCCGCGACGAGGTCAAGCGCCTTCACCCCAGATTCACGGTGGCGGTCGAGTACGGCGGCCAGCACTTGAGGAGCCTCGTCGGGTGAAATGCCACGCGCGATGGCACTGTGCCCGTCCTTGGCCGCGTTCCTAGCAGCCCTCGCCATCTGGCTGGGGCTCGGCTCTTCTCCGCGTTTCGTTTGTTTTAGGCCAGTGCCCCTACTTGTCTTGCCCTTCACCCACGCCTTCCCAGCCTCGGCCTTCCCCTTTACCCACGCCTTTCCTGCGGCGATCTTCCCCTTAACCTTCCCGGCGAAGCCCTTGATCCCGCGGATAATGGGGCCTGCAAGCTTCAGGCCAGTCTTGATCACGAAGTCGAGGGCCTTGTTGACCGGCTTCTGCAGCGTCTCGATGATCTGGCGGATCTTCTGGCCGATGCCGCCGATGCCGATCACGCTGGCGAGGAAGCCGATGAGGATCGGGACCATCTGGCCCAGGACGTCCTCGATCTTGTTCACCACGGCGCTGACGTTGCCGCGCACGATGTCCGCCACCGAATCGATGATGGTGTTGACGAACTTCATGATCCGTTCTGCGTTGTTCACGAAGAACATGACCACGTCGTAGATCAGCTTGCAGGCCTTGATGAACGCCGCCGCGGGGTTGAGCAGGCCAATCAGCCACGTGATGCCGGCGGTGATGATCTTCGTGATCACGAAGTCCTTCACCTGCTCAAGGATCATGTCCTTGATGTTGCCGAGTTTGTCCAAAAGCATCTGCCACAGGCCCGCGACGCCCTGGCTGGCGATGACTTGGAAAATCTCCACGCCCTTCTCCACAGCGGCCATCGCCGGCTCGCCGATATGCTTGACCAGCCGGTTGCGGATGTTGGCCCACGTCAGCCCGAAGATGGAGGCGAGCAGCTTGATGATGCCCTTAAGGTCGAAGGTGTCCGGAAGTTCGACTCCGCCCTCCGCCAGGGCACCGAAGAGCCAGCCCATCAGGCCCTTCTTGAGGTGGGCCAGGATGTTGTCCTTGAACTTGAGGATGCCGCCCTTCACACCCTCGATGAGGTTGCCCAGGAAGGCCACGGGGTTCTTGATGATGTCCCCCACGACGCCTGCCGCGCGGGAGAGCACGTTCTTGAGCATCCCGGCAAGCTCGCGGATGGTGTTGATGATCGCCTTCAACGCACCGATCGCCTTGTCCACCAGGCCCTTGTTCTCTGCCTGCAGCGCTTCGATCCGGTCGTTGAGCCCCTTGCCCGCCTCAACGTACTTGGCGGCCAGGGCATCAACCACCGATTCCTGCTTGGCGTTGACTTCGCCCTCAAGCGCTTCGAACCTGTCGCCGATCTCCTTGGTCGCCTCGGCTCCGACCTTCTGCAGGTCGGTCGGCAGACCCGTAACGTAAGTCGAAATCTCGGAACGGCCCTTGGCAATCCGCTGCTTGGCTGCGGTGAGGGCTCTCCCGACGATGTCCGCCACCCTGGAAATGACCACGTTCATCTTTGCGAGATACAGCTCGCGGCCGGCCTCATAGAACTCATTGACCTTCGGGGGCATGCCCGCGATCTTGTCCCGGAGCCAGCGGTACCCGCCGAGCCACCCGCCATACCGGTCCTTCTTGTACGCCGACATCTTCGCCTCAACGTACGCCTCGAACGCCGAGCGGGCCCCCGCCTCGCCCGTCGTGAACTCCTCCTCAACCGCGGGGTCGATCCCGTCCAGGGTCTTTTTCACCTCGGCCTCGGTGGCGGCGAAGATGGCCTGCACTTTGGCCGTCACCTCGGCGCGGCGGGTCTCATCCTTGGATTTGGCCTTACCCTTGTTCGCGACCAGGTTGGCCAGTGCCGATGCCTTGGCATTTTGCATTCCCGCGACGCCGGCGGCAGTTTCCGTTCCGGCCTCCGCTTTGCCCTGCTGAAGGACATGCTGTTCCTGCTGGCGGTACTCCGCGGGTGCAGTCTGGGCATGCTCGGCCGCGGCCTTCTTATCCGCGAGGCCTTGCTGGAACTCGGGCTCGTTGGACTGGGCCAGCTGCTGTTCACTGACGTCGGCGTCGGCCATTTCCTGGTTGGCCTGCTGCGGGCCGGCAGCAAGATTGAGCTGATCGGCCGGTGCCGGCTTGGGCGCGGCCCCCGCCGCGGGGACGGCTGAGACCTGTCCCGCCTGCTCCTGCGCCATCGGGGTGACAGGCTTCGGGACCGCCTTGGACTGGTCCGGCGGAGCCGCTGTAGCCGCCTCGATGTCCTTGGCCTGCCCGGCCTTCCCCTGGCCGACAAGCCCCTGGACCTGCCCCTTTGCCTCGCCGGCCTTCCCGGACTTCTTGTATTCGTCCGCTTCCTCAAGGGTCTTCGGCGACTTCGCCTCGATTGCCGCCTTAACCGCTGCGATGAACGTCTGCTTGTCGAACGTGCCAGGTTGCTGGGCGTCCATGGCATCCACTTTGGCAGCCTTGGCCTGACCGGCCACGTCGTCTGTAGGCGGAAGCGCAGCGCCCTGGGCTTCCTGGGCCTTGGCCGCGGCCGGAGGGTGGGCCTTCCGGGACTGCGCGACGCCCTTGATGCTGCCGGCAACCTGCGCGAAGCCCGGATCATCCTCGGGCCGGACCGTTACGGGTGCCACCGGGGGCTGCAGAAGCTTGTCGGCAGGCAGGGCGAGGGGTGCCAGAAGGGCTGGGCCTACGCCGCCCCCGCCGGGACCGGCGGCTGGTGGCTTGCCTCGTGCTGAACCCTTGGCCGGCACCTTCATCTTTGCCGCAGCGGCTTTTCCGAGAGGACTGACGGCAGGTAATGGTTTGGGCGGCTGCACGGGTTTCTTCGCGGGCACCGACCCGGGGCCGAACCCCGTCTTGGTGACGGCGAGTGCCGAGGCCGGCGGTTTGGGTCCTTCGAGTTCGACCGGCACGCCGGCCGCACTGGCGGCCTTGAGGCCCTTCTCCACCGTTCCGATCGCGGGATCGTTCTTGCGGATCTCCTTCAGGGCCGCGTCAATACCTGTGCCGGCCTGTTCTCCGGGCGATTTCAGCTTCGCGGCCATGAGGGCGCCCACGGCGGCGTTACCGGCCTGCCGCTGCAACATCAGCATGGCACGGGGATCAGCGCCGGCCGGGGCAGGGCCACGTCGCCTGCCCTCAATGAGGACGTCGGTGACATCGCTCCTGGCGGTCGCGACGTGGCGCGCCACCGTAGGCCCGGCACCCTTCACCGGAACCTTTCCTGGTCCGCCCTGGAAAGTCGTCGCCATGGACCGCTCCCGCCGGGGATCAGCCCGGCTCTTCCTCTTCTGCCTCGTCCCGCTGGACGCTCTGGCCATCAATGAAAGACCCCTGCGCGGTCTCCTCATCCGCGGCACGCTGCACGACGGCGGCGCCCGCCGTCGAACGCTGTGCCGTCGCCGGGGCTGCCGGTGCGGACATGGCCCGCTCGGCTGTAGCGGCAGCCTCCCGTTCAAAGCGGTCGCCCGGGTCGCTGACCCGCACCCCGGTGCCCGTCGCGGTTCCGTCCACCGGGCCGCTCCGCTGCTGGACCACGTGCGTCAGTTCGTGGGCGAGCATCGTCCTGCCGGTGTCCGAGCCGGGGTCGTATTTGTCCCGCTGGAAAACGATGTTGGACCCGACGGTATACGCATGGGCGTTTACGGACGCAGCAGAATTGTGGGCAGTCTCCCCCGTATGGACGCGGACGTCCGCGAAGCTGTGTCCCAGCCGGCCTTCCATATCGGCCCGCACCGGTTCCTCCAGCGGTTGGCCGCCCCCGGACGAGACGACGTCGAGGACAGGTGACCGTTCCTCCTCCACCAGGCCGCGGACGCCGCTGTTTCCGAGGGCGCGCTGCAGCGCCAGCATCCCGTGGGACCCAACGACGTCGGTCCGGCCGGCCGCCGCCGCCCGGAACACCACCGCAGAATCCGCGGCTTCCTTCCGGGCTGGCTTGCTGAGGAGCCCGTCGACGTCGGACTGGTCGTGGTCGTGGCTGTGCATGGTGCATCCCTTTCATCAGACCTACCCCGACGATGCGCCCCGCATTACGGACCCGCAAGCTCCGCCACGGCGTCCTTACGGGCATCCGGCATTGCCCCAATGGGCAGCCGCAGGCCTACCCACCGGACCTTCGCGCCAAGGTTAACATGCCCCAGTACGGGCCGAACTCGCTCTCCAGGGTGAGCCGCCCCAGCTTGCGGTACTCACGCTGCACTGCGGTGACCAGGTGGGTCATGGTGACCCTGCCGCCGTCATCGGCGGCGAGATAGGCGGCAGTGACGGCGGCAGAGCGGATGGCTCCGCCGGCAAGTTCGAAGGCCTGCCCCAGGAAGGCGAGGTCGATGTCCTCCGCCCGGGCAAGCGTCCGCCCGAGGCAGCGGTCCCACAGGATGCGGCGGTGGGCGGCGTCCGGCAGCGGGAAGTCAACGACGACGTCCAGCCGGCGGGTGAATGCCTCGTCAATGTTGGCGCGCAGGTTCGTGGCAAGGATGGCCAGGCCGTCGAACGTTTCCATCCGCTGGAGGAGGTAGGCGCTTTCGATGTTGGCGTAGCGGTCGTGGGCGTCCTTGACCTCGGAGCGGCGCCCGAAGACGGCGTCCGCCTCGTCGAAGAGCAGCACGCCGTTGACACCTGCCGCGGCTGTGAAGATCCGTTCCAGGTTTTTCTCGGTCTCGCCCACGTATTTGTCGACGACGGTGGCCAGGTCCACCACGTAGAGGTCCAGTCCCAGCGCACGGGCCACAACTTCAGCGGACATGGTCTTGCCTGTCCCGGAATCCCCGGCAAACAACGCCGCCACGCCGTGTCCCCGGCCCGCTCCGGGCCGCATCGCCCAGTCGCCGAGGACCTGTTCGCGGTGCCTGGCCCGCAGCGCCACTTCCTTGAGCGCCAGCAGCACCGCATCCGGGAGGACCAGGTCTTCCCAGCCCACCACCGGCTCGACCCGCCGGGCCAGGCGGTCAAGGGCTGAACCGTTCTCTGCCCTCGCTCCCGCACCGAGGTGCGATGCCGTGAGGCGCCCGTCGGGCGTCAATGTGGCCTGCACCTGCGCCGACCCTGCAGCCCGGGCCACCTGCTCCGGACGCAGCCGGAACGCCGACGTGGCGGCCTCGACGTCCATCCCGTTGAGGGCGCCGAGCGCGTTGCGCCAGAGGCTTGAACGTTCGGCAGTTGTGCTGACAGGAACGTCCACCAGGAGTGGCGGCCGGGTGGTCCATGCCGGATCCCACGCGCCGTCCCCGAAGAGCAACACGGGCTGCGGTTCAGCGTGCAGGGCCTCCAGCACTGCAGGCCGGTCCGCCACCACAGCAAGTGGTCCCGCCACGAGGCCAGAGCCCCGGAGCCGTGTTTCCCGCACGGCAGCTTCCACGAGCTGGAGCGGTTCACGCTCGGCGGCTAGCAGGGCCAGGTCCAGCAGCACCGTTCCGTAGCCCGCGGCGTTCAAAGCGCCTGCAGCCAGAACACGGCCCGAGCCTGTGGCGGGCTCACGGAGGTAAGCCAGACGGACACCTGCCCGGAGCGCGCGTTCCAGCGGGACAGCATCCCCCCAGTCGACGGTTGGCGGTTCGGCCAGAACAGCCTGAAGGGACAGTTCCGGCGTATCACCGCCCAAAAGATGCCCGACGACGCGGTCCGGCACACGCAGTGACCTTCCCGGCAACGGGCGGTCGGGGTCCTCGACGACGAGCAGCCCGCCAGTGATCAGCGGACCGGACAGCACCCGCGCACGCGCGTCGGCCGCGGACAACGGGGAGCCGCACAGTGCCAGCGCGACAGCGACCGAAGGACGGCGCCGGGTGACGTCGTCGTTAAGGTAGCCGAAAAGCTGTTCGAAGCGCTGGTCGAGGTCGGCCGCGAGCGCAACCAGCAGCAGATCGACGTCAAGCGGTTCGAGGCCAAAGGTGGCGGCCAGCTCCCGCAGTCTCAGCCGGTGCCCGTCGGCCTGGGCATCGTCCGCCCGAGCCTCGCATTCCTCGAGGCGCGGCGAACGCCAGCCCGGGTCCGTTTCCGTCCTTTCATCCTCCGGTCCCGCCGCTTCCTGCCACAGCAGGCGGTCGACGGCGTCGTCGCTGAGGTAGAGCCCACGGAACGGGTCATCAGGTTGCGGGTCATCGGCGCGTCGCGTTGCGACGAGGAGACGGATCCGCTCCTCCACCACCCCCACGCGGCCGAGAACATGGGCGAGACTGGGGCTCCCGGTCATCGTGCCCACACCCCCATCACCCCGCCGCCCGGCGCTGGGATCCGCGCGCCGCTGCCGGCGGCGGGACATGCTGGTGGCGTCCAACGTCGGCGCCTCCACCGACAAGATCGGACATGTCCACGTGCGTCCCCTTGGAAGCCGGAACGGCTGTTTCGTAAATGATGCCGGTCGCCACGGGCGCGATTACCACGATGTCGAGGGACGGCTTCAGCTCGCCTCCCAGGGCGGACCACACGTCCGCGAATGCACGGTCCTCCGGAGGAGGAAGACCTACGGTCAGTGGGACCACGAGTCCCGTCTCCGCCAGCGGACCGACCACCAGCTCATCCGGAAGCGCCTCGTGCTTAAGGAAGCACCGCAGCAGTTGGTCCAGCAGCCGGTGCTCGTCCTCCGGCCGCTGGGTCCATGCCGTCACAAGATAGGAAAGTTTGAAGTGGCGCGGAGCGGGCCGGCGTGTCCGGACATACCCGTCGTCGCCGCGTTCTTCGGACATCCCGCGTTCCCTGCGCCGCACGTCTTCCCGGATATCGTAGAGATAGAGATTGACGGTCGGAGCGTTGCGGCGGCCGGCCCAGTCCTTGGTCGGCGCGTCGAAAACGACGTCCACCTCGGAACCATCCAATGCTTCGGTGCGGACGAGCGTCCGCAGGGCCTCATCAACCTGAGCAATCATGGCTTACCCCCGCCCAATAAAGTCCGGCATCGGAGCCACCGGACGGGCCACGACGAGCATGTTTGCCCGGATTTCGCCGAACAGCTTTTCTTGGCCTCCGCTGGTGACGATGATGTCCCGCGTTCCGAGCTGGTCACGGCGAACCAGCAGCACACCTCTGCGCAGATCAGTGCCATTGTGGTTGATCGCTGTCGGGTCCGGCGGAATACCCTTCGACCACGCAAATTTCACCGCGGCTCCCGGCGGCAGGCCCTCGACCACAACGGTAACCACGTCGCCCGGCTTCGCCACGGCAGGGTAAACGGTCACGCCAGGCTGGCGCACCGTGAACCCTTCGCTGTCCTTATTGTTCTCCAGCTTCGGATCCGTACTCGATGTGCTGGCTTCGACACTGATCTCCGCGGACCGGGCCGAGACTCCCCCGCTCTGGTCACTTTCCGGCAGGCCGAACTTCAGTTCCACCTCGCGGCTGGCTCCGGCGTCCAGGTTGTCCATGGGACAGCCAGCATCGCCGCACTCGCCGGCTCGTTCGAAGGTCAGGGGACCTGTTGTGTCGGCCTTGATGCTGATGCCGGATGCTGTAGCGGGGCCGTTGTTGGTGACCTTTGCCGTGGCTGTTGCAGGCTGGCCGCCCGTCCAGCCCTCGCTTTGTTTAAGGCTGAGCTCCACAGCGATGTCCGAGGAGTCTCCTCCCGGGGTTCGCGTACTGAGCGTTCGCGTACTGGTGGCCGCCTGGTTGTCAGCCGGGCGTGGGTCGGGGGTTCCGGCGGTGACCGTCGCAGTTGAGACGTGTTCCCCGGCGGCGTCGCTTCTTACCTCGACGACGATATCCATGGCCGCGGCCTTGTCCAGCCGCTCGTCGAGGTTGCACTGGACAGACCTGGCTGAAACTTCACAGCCGTCGGCGGTTGTGTTCTGGGCGGTCATTCCTTCGGGTACTTCTATGAGGACCTTCCCCGCCGCCGCGGGAGACGGTCCCGTGTTGACCACCGACGCCTTGAGCATTGCGGTGTTCCCCTGCGGTATGGTGACCGGATCACCGGCCAGCTTGATGGCAAGATCCGCCCACGATTGAAGCGCCGGTTGTGTTTCCGGACGGCGGCCCTGGACAACTGCCCGGACTTTGCTGCCATCCGGAGCAATGGCAAAGATTCCACGGTGGTCCGGCTGCCCGGCGGGCTGGCCGGTGAAGTAGATCTCTGTCCCATCCGGGGCCCAGGCGGGGTCCTCAGCGGAACGTATCTGCCAGCGGCTGGCCGTGGGCGTGCCTGCGGCATCGAAGCCAGTGACTGCGGCGATTGACGCGGCAGCGTGCGGAAAGTCCGGACCGTTGGACCCGTCGTCGTCCTTTAGCGTCACACCCTGCAACATGCCGCCGTCCGTCACGACGATCCGGGTCCCGTCCGGTGACCAGGCCGGATGTGTGCCCGTGACCGCGCACTCGGCTACGCATCGACCCGGGGCTGCCAGCGGATTCCCCTCGCCTGAGGCGGCGTTCAGCACCCACAACTCCGGCGGAGAGGAGATGGGTTCCGGCGGTGGGGACAAGGTGAGCAGTGATTGAGCTGGCAGTATCCCGGCTTTCGAAACGTCCGGGGCAGCGCTGACTAAGGACAGAAACCGGAGGCCGATCTGGGGTTGCTGAGGAGGCGAAGTCGTCGGAGTCGGGGATGGGATGGGCACCACAGCAACCGCCGTATTGTTGACGGTGGAGATCTCGGCGGCGTCCTTTGATACTTTGGCCGTGACAGTGTCCTTTCCGGTGCCAAGCCCCTTTAGAACAATCTCACGTGTAGCACTGGCCCCCGGGGCGAGTGCCTCGATGGGGCAGGTGACAGCTTCCTTCTCCGCGACACACTTGCCAGTGCAGGGACCTTCCAAGGAGCATTCGGAAGGAAGAGTCAGATTTCCGTCGGTTGTAAAGGTCAGGGTGCTGGCGTCGGCTTGTAGTTCGCCAAGGTTTGTAACCGTCGCGCTGGCAAGCACTCCGTCATATACCTTCGTCGAATCATCGTATAAAAACCGGAGCGTAGCCTTCACGTCGACCTCCAGATCGGAATTTCCGCTAACAAGCAGCATCGCGCTGGCTTGGTTGTTGGCCTGGTTGGAGTCGCCCGGCTGCAGCACCTGCGCGGCGAGTTCCCAGCCGCCCGGAGTGTCCCCGCGCAACGTCCACGAGTGAACCGAATCCGCGCCAGGGGCCAATATGCCGACCCGACACATGATCTGGCCTCTTCCTTGCACGCATCCATCGGGAATGGACGCAACGGTAACCCCTGCGGGAAATGTGAACTTAATTTCTGTCGGGTCAGTGGTGACTTTTCCGACGTTCGTGACATTCGCTTCTGCGCTAATCTCCTGCCCCACTCTGACAGGCCCGGATGTCTTTAAGTTGACCTGGAGATCCGGCGCATAGCGCCTGTCAACTGCGAGGAATAGTCCGTCCGGTGACCAGGATGGATTCTCTTCGGCGTAACGCACCCCCTCAGGAGCTGGCGCACTGACGCGGCGGCTGGGCGCACGGGCGCCTTCCTCCCGTTCCATCCCCAGGTCAACCGTCCACGCGGCCGGGTCGCTGTAATCCCTTCCCGTCCACGCGTAGCGGGTGAAGGCAATTCGCCGGCCATCCGGGGACCAGACCGGATCAACGTCCACATCCTTGTCGCCCCGCTCGTAGTTGAGCATCCCTGCCTGCTGTCCGTCCGCATCAGAGCGGAAAAGCACACGAGGGATTCCGCCATCGACATGGCTGACTTCCTGGCTCCAAACGATGGATGTTCCCTCGGGTGAGTAGGCGGGACCGGCGTCGTCCAGCGCGGCAGCAGCAATGACGCGCTGCGCCCCGCCGTCGAACGCATTGGCATCAGAAATATTCGCTTCTGCCCTCCGGGACGTGAAGCCAAGGGATGCATTGTCTCCATCCGCAAGCCAGGCTGCATGGGACTCGGATGTGCCGGGAGAGGCGGCAGCCTTCACAACGCGCGACGGGTCAATTTCGGGGGCACCGTTGTTGAAATTCAAAGCAGCTATCAGTACGTCGCCGCCGGGGTCATCACGGATTGAAGTGAAGGCAATCCAGTCGCCATTTGGGGACCAGGCCGCCTCCGAGCTGCCATATCCCTGGGCCAACCGGAGACCAGGATCCGATGCTGCTGGCCAAACGGGTAAGACTTGTGGATTCTTGGCGCCGGCGGAGGGGAGCTCAAGGATCGCCAGGCTCCCGGACTGTTCGAACAGCGTGGTGGTGAAGATGACCCAGGTTGATCCGGAGCTTTCAAACCTACCAGTGGGCCGGTAAGCAGCCGGCTGGGTATCCGCATCGGGACCGGCCGTAAGCTGGAGGAGGTTAACTTCTAAAGGTCTTTCAGTGCCTGAGTTCAGGTCCGGGGCAGGCAGCTGGAAAAGGTCACCAAGGGGGTCCTCGCGTCCACTGCTGAAAATCACTGCGGAAGAGTCGGGCACCCATGTGGGCCACGAGTCGGAAGCCTCGGACGACGTCAGTTGTCTGGCTTGCGGACAGTCCTTCGCGTCCTTCCCTATTCCTGCAATCCAGATGTCCAGATTTCCCTTTTCATCGGACGCGTAGGCCAGCATGGTGCCGTCCGGCGAAATCACCGGATGAAATTCCGCCGCCTTGTTGTCGCACGTGATGCGGCGATGGCGAACGCCGTCGGGATCGCTCACGGTGACGTAGACATCACCCTCCGAATTGTCTTTGGTGCTGATATAGGCCTGCCTCTGAGCACCGGCCGACAGTTCTCCCCTATACCCGGCCGGCTCCCGTTGCTGCTCCCAAGGTTCCCGACTTCCGCCACGGGGAATCGAGACTTTGTAAATGTCCGACCGTCCTTCAGCAAACGCCACTCTTGGCGTCTGCCGCGCAGGAACATCTATTGTCGGCATAAGGGGCCCCATCGACGTCGTCTGAATGCGTCCTTCCAAGGGTGAGCCCAGTCCAGCCAGCGCGACCGCCCATACTGCCAGCGACGCTAGTCCCCATCTTGGCTGTTGCACCGGACTTCTCTCCTGCGCTATCGCGTTAAGGGGTAGGCCGGGCGGCACACCCCCACACCCCAAGGACCACAGTGGTGCCCCGCACCTCCTCCCGGCTTGTGGACTCGGGCATGCGCTGGGGAACCTGCTCCTGCCTTTTAGGGCAACCTCCTAGATCAGTCCCTCCCGCAGGGCATACGCGACGGCGTGGGACCGGTTACGGAGTTGCAGACGGGTCGTAACGTCATGGACAACGTTCTTCACGGTCCGCTCCGAATAAGCGAGCTTCTGCGCTATCTCGGACGTATCCAGACCATCGGCGAGCAAGCGCAGGACCTCCACCTCACGGGGAGCCAGCCCGGTGAACATAATCCCCCGCGGGCCAAGGACATGACGCTGCAGTTTCCCCACTTGGTCCAGGAGTCGTCCCAACAGGTCGGGTGGCACGCTGCCTTCCCCGGAAGCGGCCGCGGCGATGACGGAAACCAGCCGGTCCGGTGTTGCTTCGCTGCGTCGCACCAATCCAACAACCCCCGTCTCCACCGCTTTAACGAGATCGCCATCGTCGAGATGGCCCGCGACCAGGACGGCGCGGGACAAACCCGTCCGTTGAATAATGCGGAGAAGCGTCAGTGCGTCGTCATCCACGGAATCGGCGACTACGACGACAACCCGCGGCTGCTCGGTATCGCTTGTCTTTACAACACGTACCTCGGGGCGCGCGCGCAGCTCACTGGCCACGCCGGCCTCGGATATGGGGTCACGCGCGTGAACCCTGACGGTTATTGGTTCCATGGATCCTCCCTCAACTTTCAGGGCCGACGGTTACGGTTGGTGTACTCGCGGGGCCTGCCCCAATTGCCCTGTAGCAAACCAATGTAAAGGCAAGTCCTCTTCGTGCAGTCAACATAGGCTCAACGGGCAATCCACGTGCCCTTAAAACCGTCTGTCAGGTGTGATAGCCGCGGACTTCGGAGCCATAGCCTCGAAAGATACTGACGAGCGCGGTACGTCCCTCGGACGCTGCCCTGTTTGCAAGGAGAGGCCATGAGCACGACTGCGACGCTGGATACGCGCCCTCTAAGTCTTGAAGCCGGTGCTCAGGCGTCCGTTCCGCTGCACATCCGCAATGACGGTGAAATTGTCGAAGAGTACAAGCTGGAGGTTGTGGGACCGAGCGGCCCCTGGTCTGAGGTTGTTCCGGGCCTAGTGTCCTTGTACCCGGGGCAGGACGCAACGGCCTCTGTGGAGTTCAGGCCTCCCCGCTCTGCTGCCGTTCAAGCCGGCGAATTTCTTTATGGCGTCCAAGTCCTCCCCACCGAACATCCGGAAGACGCAGTTGTACCGGAAGGAGTGCTGAGCCTTCTCCCTTTCTACGAAACAACAGCTGAATTGATGCCGCGGACGTCACGGGGAAGATTCGGTGCCGTTCACCGCTTAGCTGTCGATAACAGAGGCAACATCCCGATTACCGTTACACTCACGGGCACCGATCCCGGCGAAATGCTGGACCTTGGACTGCCTGAAGAGGCCCTGACGGTGGAGCCGGGAACCGTTCAGTTCGCTCACGTTCGCGTCCGTCCCGTGAGAAAGATCTGGCGCGGCATGTCCGCCACGCACCCCTTCGCTGTCACGGCCACGCCGGCCGACGGAACACCCGTGGTACTCGATGGGACGTATCTGCAGGAGCCGGTTTTGCCGGGGTGGATTACCAAAGCCGTCATTGCACTGTTGGTGCTGGCGGTTGGCCTGCTGGCCGCCTGGCAACTGCTGTTCAAACCTGCGGTCGAAGCAACTGCCAAGGCCGCCGTTCAGGAGTCTGTTAATCAGGCTGGCCAGAGCGCCTCCGAGGCTGCAACCAAGGCCTCACAGGCCTCGGCTGGAGCTGCGGATGCGGGGGTAGCAGCCGAGTCGGCGCAGAAGGCCGCCACCACAGCGGAAACAGCCGCAGCCAAAGCAACGGAAGCAACCGGAGCCACGGCCCCACCCCAGTTAGTGGGTTCTATCGCTAAGCGCCTGGAAGTCGAAGCGGGCGCGGGGGCGTCCGCCTCCGCGCCCTTCGTATTCGAGAATCCCAAGGGAGTCCTGCAACTGACGGACCTTGTTCTAAACAATCCGCAGGGCGACTTCGGACGATTGCGGCTGGAGCTTGATGGCGTCCCGCTCCTGGATATGGCTTTGGAGAATTTCCGGGACATGGACTACCACTTCCTGACATCAGTTAGGGTCACGGCAGGACAGAGTCTGAATCTCACCATGTCATGCAATCGCGTGGGGTTACCTCCCGATCAGGCTGCACCCTCCCAGTGCAAGTCAGCGGCTTTTCTCAGCGGGACCATAACGATTCCGAACCCGTCGTCAGCCCAACAGTAGGAGGCGCGACGTGCCTACAGGGCCGGCCCTTCGGGTCGGAGACACATCCCTTTGTCCCCTTTTCGACGGACCAAAGCCGCATGGCGGCGGACCGATAACGCCGGCGGCAGCCACTCACACTGTGCTCATAGGCGGCATGCCGGCCGCCGTCGCCAACTCCGCTCCGGGTGGGATACTTTGTGTTTCGCCTGCCCCAAACGGAATAGCATCCGGCAGCCTCAGTGTGCTGATTGGCGGCTTTCCCGCGGCCCGAGTTGGCGACTTCACGTTGCATGGGGTGCCTATTGCACCAGGCCCCGGATGCCCTACGGTCATTGTTGGCGGGTAGACCGCCGAACGCCGCGCCCATGCACTTTTAGGGAATTCCAGAACTCCAGTCGTCCCATATGGACGATTACCCGGGAAGGTTCCGCTTTCGAAGCCACCGGGACCGGTCTTTGCACAAGCAGAACGGCCACAGGACCCGCAGGCACTCACGGGAGCAATCGCGAAGGATCCACTACCGTTCCTGGTGCGGCGTCCACCAATTGCGGCGTCCACCTATACAGGTTCCGCCGGGATTGCTCCGGGATCCACAGGCACAGGCTCAGCCGGAACTGGAACAGGAACGGGATCCACCGGAACTGGAACAGGAACGGGATCCACCGGAACTGGAACAGGAACGGGATCCACCGGAACTGGAACAGGAACGGGATCCACCGGAACTGGAACAGGAACGGGATCCACCGGAACTGGAACAGGAACGGGATCCACCGGAACTGGAACAGGAACGGGATCCACCGGAACTGGAACACACGGCAGTATGGGCCCGGGGTCCGCCGAGACACACGGCCCCGGCGCAGGACCCGGCTCACACGGCAACACAGAACCCGGACCCGCCGGCACACACGGCCCCGGCGCAGGACCCGGCTCACACGGCAACACAGAACCCGGACCCGCCGGCACACACGGCCCCGGCGCAGGACCCGGCTCACACGGCAACACAGAACCCGGACCCGCCGGCACACACGGCCCCGGCGCAGGACCCGGCTCACACGGCAACACAGAACCCGGACCCGCCGGCACACACGGCCCCGGCGCAGGACCCGGCTCACACGGCAACACAGAACCCGGACCCGCCGGCACACACGGCCCCGGCGCAGGACCCGGCTCACCCGGACCCGGACCCGGCTTAGGGCCTGGTGCAGGTGCAGGTGCAGGTGCCTCAAGATCGCCGCCAGATATAACACGGTTGTCGGCCCTGTTGGCGGGAACTGCCCAGACGGGAGCCCTATCGACCTTGGTGCCCAGGCCAGGGTCAAATCTCGTCCTCGGCAGATCGTCAAGCTGGTCCAGCTGGGAAACGGGCAGAAGTTCCCAGTTCGATGGATCTGTGTGTATCCCTTTAACAAGCGTTTCGAAATGCAGGTGGCACCCTGTAGATGATCCGGTTGTGCCAACATGCGCGATAACCTCACCAACCTTTACAGATTCGCCTTGCTCTACTGCCGCGGATTCTAGGTGGTTGTAAGTTGTAATGATCCCGTTGCCGTGGTCAATCTCGACCCGGTTGCCGCCACCCCAAGGATGCCAACCGACTGCCCGGGCTACCCCCGAGTCGGCCGAATAAACGCGCGTGCCACATGGTGAGCTGAAATCCTGCCCCCAATGGAAATCTCCGGCAGCCCCGGTAAGGGGACTTATTCGAGGACCATATCGAGATGACAGGGTAAGAACCTCCAAAGGGGCAAGGAGCTTGCCGGCGGGGGGTCGAGTGAGCCCATGCGAAGCAACCCGCATCCTCCGCGTACCGTCGGCCCCGATCGTTTCCACGTCTACGCGGTCGAAGTACAGGAATCCCGCAGAATCAGCCACTACGGCAGCTGGTTCCCGTATCTGAGCAACGCCAGTTTCTAGTCCTTGCGGCTTTCCGGACTCCGCCGGTGTCGAAGGAAATGTTCCGTCACCGATAGCTGAAGCGGCGGATGCAAGCGATGCCCCGAGGCAGAGGACTGCGACCGTAATGCTTGTGCCCAGCCAAACTCGCAAAGGCATCAGGACGAGCCTTATTTTCTTCTGCTGGTCACATCCATCCCTAATGGACACGACGCTCCTCACTCTGATCTTGAAGCCCTTACTGTTTCTGTTTTACGGCCCACATGCATAGCAAAGGCGCCCAAAAGGGCAGGCAAGCGGGCACTGTCCACCCCCTACATGGTTGAAAAGCAACACAACAGAGCCTTTCTTGATCTGACTCTTTTCCAAAACGACTACCAGGCCGGCCCTTCGTTGCCGGCGAACCCCTTCGTTGCCCGCGAACCGGGCAGCCAGGAAGGGGGATTCATAACCATGGCTTGAAGGCTGGTAAATGGAGGAACTGCCGTTCCCATATGTCAGGAATGATGTTGGAGTAGACGGGCAATCTTCTTCCCTCATCGGTCACCGTCAAAGAGCGTGATTTTGTCAGGGAACTTCTGGGATTTCTGTGGTCAGATCCTCGGCTCCTAATGGGGTTGGCGGAAGACCTTCTTTAACCTTTCCGACCAGAAGGTGCACACTGCCCCCTGGAGCCAGCAGTGTTCCACCAACAGGATCGACTTCCAGCACAAGTCCCACGTCCGCCTCCTCAACCTCCCGGAAGGTAACCGTGGAAGGGATCCCAGCGCCGAACAACAATGCCTGAGCGGCATCCGCCAACTTACCCACAAGATCCATTGGCACCCTTCGTTCCACGGACTCCTTGGGCTTCCCTACCAGCAGGACAACACTTCTGCCCTCAGCGATAACTGACCCACCAGCAGGATCGACTTCCAGCACAAGCCCTACGTCCGCCTCCTCAACCTCCCGGAAGGCAACCGTGGAAGGGATCCCAGCGCCGAACAACAATGCCTGAGCGGCATCCGCCAACTTACCCACAAGATCCATTGGCACCCTTCGTTCCACGGACTCCTTGCGCTTCCCTACCAGCAGGACAACACTTCTGCCCTCAGCGATAACTGACCCACCAGCAGGATCGACTTCCAGCACAAGCCCCACGTCCGCCTCCTCGGCCTCCCGGAAGGCAACCGTGGAAGCGGTCCCAGCGGTGGCCAACAATGCCTCAGCGGCATCCGCCGTCTTACCGACAAGGTCCGTTGGCACGCGCTTCGTCGTGGTGTGCGTTTTTGACTCCGATGTATCCGAAGTTGCACTGCCGATCACAGTCGCATATCCACTGGACAGCGGCCCAACCGGCCCTCCCGCAGTAGCAGACCCTGTCGGCGCTGTTCCAGGAATACTAGGCGACTCAGTCGACGCCGGCCCAGCCGGGGTTGAGGATCCAGTCGACACTGGCCCAATCAAAGTCGACGGCGCGGTCGAGAGTGGCGGAACTGTAGCCTCCCCACACGAAACTGTCGACCCGCTGATTAATGCAGCAGTAGCGAATACAAGCATCCAGGCGCCTACGCCACGTCTCAACCGTTCCATTGCTTCCCTCATGAAACAACTGAAGGGCTCCCATTCCCGTCTCCGGAAATTGGCCCCGCCAGTACCATCCCGGTCGATCTCGACCTGCGAAGAGTATCGGCACGCGGCAAGCATAGATGCTTTTTCGTCTTGCAAGGCGAGCGTATAAGGTGGCCAAAGGGACCGAAAGTTCAGCCCATAAGGGCATCTTCGTGACAGTGATGCTTTATCTTGATCATTCGCCGAAAAGGCCTTTACAAGGAAAAGTTGCCGAGCGGCCCCGGTGGCGCAAGTCACAGCCTACGGCCCACAGACGTTGGAGCTGCCACCAGAATTTTAAATGTCAAGATTTGCCTTCACTCGAAGTTGAAAGAGTCCGCTGCCCTCGGAAACACTGTGCCCGAGGGGGGAGTCGAACTTTATCCCCGCCCCCGAAAACACCGGGAACGTCCGGAAGCATACGGAATCAGAGTAGGGCTATCGGACTGTGTTCGGAGGCGAAAATGTTGCCGTTGTCGACACTTCCCTAATTCAGTTCGGGGCGCTTGGAACGGTCGTGACGGCGTCCGGCAGTGTCCGTATCTTAGAACCTTCGGCTGATTCGCTACCCGGGACTCAAACCGGTCCATCGTCGGGCAGGTTGGCGTGGCAGTCGAAGCGAATTGTCAAAATAGCCTGGCATCGCCAGTGCATCTGCTGCGCTCTTGAACTCCGTGCACCCTCCGACGGTGTACATGTCGTGTACCAAGGCGGCCTCCCGCATGAGCTCCAAAATCCGTTCGTTCAGGCCGCGTACTTGTTCTACTGGGCCCACACTGGGCTCGTCTTTGTCGGGAATCCGGATGCGCGTTTGCTGACCAAGCGGCCGTTATGTCGGCGTTGAGGGTTTGCCCCAGGTCACTGACCATTGGCTCTTCCCTATTTCTTCCAGTCCGGCAAGAATGAGCGCCCCGGCATGTCCATCGGAACCAAGGAAAGCAATGCATCCATTCGACGGCAGATTAAGGGTGGTACGGCGAAGTGGCCCCGGCCATGGAGACTGGGAACTTGTTATGGCAATCGCAAGCGACAAATCCCCGAACAAGGAATGGGCATCTCATGAAACAGCGTTCTGTCACTCGTTCCTTGACGTCCATGTTGCTGATCGCGGCCATGCTTGGACTATCAGCCGCCTGCACCCCTTCTCGGCCGGCGCCAAGCCCCCATTCCACAATCCCTAGTTCGACGCCAGCGCCCGCTCCTTCCACGCCAGCGCCCGCTCCTTCCACGCCAGTGCCCGCTCCTTCTACGCCTAGCCTCATTCAGCCAAAAGTGACTTCGACGACGGTGAGCGGCCACGTCCATTACGCGGACTCCGGCGCCCCGTACCCCGGCGTCACTGTTCTCTTCCGCAACGTCTATGGCCATGAATTGCACACCGACACAGACAGGAACGGCTACTACGAACTAGCGCTGCCCGAGGGAACTTACCGCCCCTTTGCAGTCGACAACCAGACTGTCGTAAACGCGGCCTTTACTTTGCTTGATTCAAATGACAATGTCATCACCTTGCCGCCATCCGCACAGGTCGACTTCTTGGCTACCCCTATCGGGCAGAAGTACGGCGGGTAAGCAGCGCCGGAGCAGCTGGAACACGTCACCCTAACCTCAGACGATTCATCGAAGGGCTCCTGACGGCTGGATGGGCTACGCCCCCGTTTGCCACAAGGGCTTCGTCTGGGGGTGTCGTCTCCCCTGGGGGCTGTGAAGAAGGCCACCCCGCACACCGACGTCAAAGAGACTTTTGGGCGCGCTGACCGACCTGGTCCGCCACTGCAACGTGCGCTACATCGGCTCCTCGTCCTACTCGGTTCCCAGATCGTCGAAGCCCAGTGGGCGTCCCGGGAACGGAACCTGGAACGGTTCGTCACCAAGCAGCCGCCCTACTCCGTCCTGGTGCCCGGCGTCCGGGAGGACGTCCTGCCAATTGTGCAGCGCCACGGCATGGGGACCTGACCTATAGCCCCCGGTCCGGCGGATGCATCCGTGTGGCTTGAGTTGTTTGAGATATGTCCGACGGAGCACACCCCAGCCTGAGGCAGTCTAAAGCCCATTAGGCGTCAGAATAGGGCTTCATTCCTGTCTATCTCGCGATGGGCGAAACAGTTCTACATCCCTATTGGGACATGCGCGGGCGCGGCACTGCGCGTCAAGGGAATTCCGCGGACGTTTGTCGTCACGCTGGTTGAGGAAGCCAGTATGCCGTCCGGTAATCGCCTCAAAGTGATGAGTGTTGATGACGGCCTTGGGATCTCGTCGCACAGTTGCATGTATCAAGCGACAGCCCGGGCAACGCCATAGAGCAGACGTAAGTGTTGACACTGTCAACACGCTCTTGGCAGGACAAACAGCCCGGCAGTCGCCTGATCACCCTCTAGGAACCTTGTACGAAGATCCGAAACCAAAGTCTTAGAGGTCATGTAGTACCCGTAGCTCCGGACCATGAACTGGTGTTGGACACGCACGCCCAACCCGACAGAACCGGAACGAGGAACCGCATAACCCCAGCCCACAGCATGCGAAGGGCCCACTAGCCAGGACCCTGAACCGCCACCCACACAACTGTATAGCCACCGCGGCGTTTCTGGGATGGCTGCTGGCACGTCGAACCAGTCATCGGCGACCTCGTTCGGCACGGCCCGTTCCTTCCGGCGCCGCACCTCGTGTTGCTGGAACATCGCTCCGGAGATCCCGGTTACCGGCGAGATTCATGATCAGATCCACGTCGATGAGATCTGCGTGGGTTCGTGGTGCTGTTTGGTCAGTGTGGCCGGTGATTATGTGCTTGGCTGGCAGTGGTGCGACACCGAGAAGAACGCCGCCTAGGCTGCCCTGCTCGGCCGGTCTCCCGCCCCAACTGCTGTGATTACCGATGGTGGCGCGGCAATTGCGGCAGCCATGTCCGAGTGCTGGAGTGAGACCGCGGTTCAGCGCTGTCTGGTGCACGTCCAACGCAACGTCCGCACGTACCTGACTGGCAGGCCCAGAACCGACGCTGGCAAGGCGCTGCTGCGGCTGGGGCGGGCATTGACGAGGATCACCACCACGTCCAAAGCCGCCGCGTGGCTCGGCAGGCTCAATGACTGGCACCAGAGCTACGGACACTTGGTCAAAGCCCCCACGTACCGGAACGCCAGCGCTGTCGTTCGGGCTGGGTGCGGGCCAATCAGGCCTGGCGGTACACGCACGACAGGCTCCGTAAGGCCTACCGGCTTCTGGAACGACTCAGCCAGGCCCGGACACTGTTCACCTACCTACGCCGTGAGTTCACGGGCCTGCAGATCGCATCGACCACCAACCGCATTGAAGGCGGCTCCAACGCCCAACTCCGGCTACTCCTGCGGGCACACCGCGGAATGAGCGAGGAACACCGCAAACGCGCGATCGAGTGGCACCTCTACCTCCACAGCGAGCAGCCTCTGCCACCGGCCAAACTCATTCAAGCGAGCCATTACCGCACAGCCAAGACCACACCGCGGCTCCTACTGAGCAGGACCCAGGCCCTCAGCTCTACAGCACCGACCTCAACACCGACGCAGGGTTCTGGACCCGCAAATGTTCGGCAGGAGGCACATGACGCGCCCGAAATTTACACACGTTTTGTCCTATAACCCGACGAGGGCTCTTCGATGGTCCGCAGGGCCGGCAGGCCCGATATTGCCCATCGACAGTTTCGATCCGCAAGGTGAATAAGGAGGGCGGTAGACCTCTTCAAGACTCTCAGGGGTGGGGCGGAGCAAACCCCGACGACACTTGGTAAGTGATGTCCCCACAGGCGATGTCCCCGTGGGCATCTTGTTCTCCATGGAGCGTTTCAGCAAGATACATGCCCCAAGCAAAGGGGTTGGCGTAGTCCGAAACTTCAACTTCTAGTTCGCAGTGAAGGTGGATAGTTGCGATAAGTGGGGCTGTGTATCTATTGAGTAGGTCCGAGGTCTGAGCACTCGCGGTCGATTGCCCAGTCGTAGTGTCCTGGGAGCTTGAACCTGCGGTCGAGCTGGTGCCTGCTGATGCCTTTCCTCCGACTGCTCCCTCGTGTCCTCCTGCGCTTAGCTCCCCGCTGGAAGTGTCGGTCGTCGAACGACTAGTGCCGCTTTGCGCCGAGCTGGTCCCGCCAGCTCCAGACGTCAGTTGGCCGGTGCCTCTGGACGCGATACTGGGCGCGCCTATCCCAAAGAATATGTTGCCCGTCCAGATCATGTTCTTCCCGGACGTTTGGGTGTACTGGATTGGAATGCTACGGCCAGCGAGATTGCTGGATTCCATGACGGCAACGATGTCGTTGGCCACACGTGTAGTTCCGAATTCAACTGCGGGTGGCCAGAGTGACCTAGCGAGTTGGTTTAGCTTCCTGAGCACGGGGGCAGCCGAAAACGTTGTTTGCGTCGACGCCACGATCTGAGCTCCGGGAGGGAGCGAACGGCTGTCGCGTTGAATCACCGGTGCGGCACCTGCCGACGGGACGCGGGCGACGACTGGAACGAAGCCTCTTCCCAGAGCGGCGGCATAATCCGCACCTGAACGCCGTGGTCGAACAAGCGACGCGACAGCAGCGTTTCCGGCGGAACGTTGTAGCGCCAAGACCGCTGACCGGTCCAGCTTCTGTAACGGTACGTCCCGCATATCCTTTTGGGTCGGCGGTGAATTTGCACCCCTCGGCCGCGGACCTTGGTCCCGATGAGGCGAACCCTCGTCGGCAATCTCAGAACGTAATCGCATGCCAATCCTCCCAGAAATAGCTTGCCGCCGTGGGCGAGACGAATCATGTCTATTGTGTCGCCCGATCGGGCAATTGCATGTGCCTGCAAGGGCAGGACGTAGTACAGCTCGAAAATCGGTTTGAGCCCATGACACTGCCCTTATGGGAGGTAAATGCAGACCTGGCATCTCTGCTCGCCAGCTTCGCTTCCTCCTTCCGGCTCCACCAGCAGTCGAATCTGGCGACGGATGACATGGCCCGCTACCTCCTCAGCCGCAGTGAGGGCATCATCGGGGAACTTACATCGCTCCTGACCGAAGCGGCAGTGGCTGCCGAGGACAGCGGCGAGGAATCCATTAACCACCGGACGCTGACTCTGGCTAAATTCGTTCCCGAAGAAAGCACCGTTTCGGGAAGCTCCAGACGCCCGGAAGACATTTGTGGCCTGACCTCCGTCCCGACTGAGGCGCCCTCGGACATGCTAGCCATGGCCGGTTCGACCCTGATGGTGTTCTATGGAGCAAGAACTTCGCTTCAGGCAGTTAGCTGCGAAAACCTTGCTGCCGCAATACCCCGCCCCACGCCCAGCGGGCGGTGAGACAGGGCAAATGACCTTCCGAGGACTACTGCCCAAGAGATTGACTACCGATTGACTAACGGCTCAGGGTTTCCGCTTTTACATCGACAGCACGGGTTTGGCGCCTATGTCAGGATTTGCTGGGTGCCCGCGAAAGGATATGAACCTTTCGACCTCCCGCTCCGCAGCAAGCACTCTATTCGTTGAGCTACGCGGGCAGGGGGTGACAGAGCGGTGTCGACCCAGCCACCTCCTGGGCCTTCCGGAACCCGCTAGTACTGGGAACCTGATACCCCTACGAGAGACGATGGGCACGGTGTTCCGTGGAGATCTACTTGACACGTCACGCTATCACCGGGGGCAACGCTAGCCGTCGGCGAGGCAAAACCGATTTCAGAGGTGAGCAGGGCACCGGCCTCGTCGAAGCAGGTCACGTTCACGGTAAAGGAACCCTTGACGGCATACGCGTGCTTGTTGGTCGCTTTACCCGTGATGGAGTCTCCGACAACATTGGCTTGCTCCACCGTCAGATCTTGGGCATTTAACCCACCTGCAGCAGACTTGGAGACGACGGTGAAATCTATCTTGGCATCCTCCGGAATCATCGGATCGAAGTAGACGAATCCGAATGCGACTCCACCCGACGGCGCCGTTGTCGGCGAAAAAATAAGACTATGTGCCGAGCCGAGAATCTTCCCGGTAGCGTCCATGGCTGCACCGGTCACTTCAACATTCGTTACAGCCTTTTGGGTGCTGTTGCGGACGACGATGGGCACGATCGACGTCTTGGTAGGACGCACCGTAACGGGTCCACTCGCAACCACAGCGACTTTTCCTTGGGGGCCCGAGGGGAAAGAGGGCCGAGGAATCCCGGCAAGCCATCCCGCCGCCACGATGTCCGTCACGGTGCCAAGCTTCACTTCGGCAGGCACCGCAATTGCGGGGGTAGAAGGTGCAGCGGCTGTCACCGCCGCTGACGGACTGCTGCTTGTAGCTCGGTCGCCCGTCGAATTGGCTTCGGGCGTTGAGCAGGCGGCGAGGGCCAGCACCAATGTGGACATCGCGAGGAAGCCCGTACGCATATGCAATTCTTACTCCTGACAGCTGAATGCTTTTCCATGTGAGACCAATGGACCGCACTATCAAAGCAGAATGAACATCCATTGGAATTTCTCCATAAATGAGGCAACTGCGGCAATACAGTCTAGCTCAGCAATAGGTTTGCCACGTAGTCATGCGCCGCACCGGAAGATTTGTGTAGACCCTTTGCCAGGGCTTCACTCACCCATGCTGGCCCGTGAGATGAGCTCGTGCGGTCAAAGCTTTCAATTTCCCCACTAGGCACAATATGGACTCGCATACTATTGAGCACTCTCAGGAGTCTTTGACAGGCTACGTTTGGTTCTCCGGCTGGGACGGCAGCCAAACCCTGCGCCTTAACTTGGCCCCAGAGCTTATCGTTCTGAATCGGACGAACAAACGTCAGAAAATCAGCATCGATGTCAGGAGTCCACGTGCCACCCACCGCCTCAACGATGCCTTGGATAATCGCCTTATTATTCAGGGTGTCGAAATCAACGAAGGCATGCGTTTCGACGTCTAGTTTTTCAAGAGAACGCGCCAAAGTCGCTACCCCGGCCTTCCCGCCGCTTGGCACGAGTAGGACGTCATCAGCCTGTGCACGCTGACCGTTTTTGTTGGCGAGTTCATCCAACACCGCCCCGTAGAAGCGACAGTCGGAATCTGACTCACAAACCACGACTCGCCGATGAAACAGACCCTGCAAGATATTTGAATACCGCAATACCGGATCGGCCCATGCCTCATTCAATTCTTTGGCCGGAATAGCGTGAAGCCGGTTGGCAGACCCATCCCGTACCACCCTCACCACCGTCACCGACGGCTCATCACCCTCGAGCAAGCCAAGGACTAGGTCCCGATCATGAGTTGCAATAACAATCTGCATCTGACGCCGGGCGGCCTGTCGGCTAAGCCACCTTCCAAGCGTTCTCGCTTGTCCCGGGTGAAGGAAGGCTTCAGGCTCATCAATCAGTAGAATCTGAAAACGCCCAACAAGGACAGCCGTTGCTAGCCCCAAAAAGCTCTTCACACCATCGCCCTGGCTTTCCAGCGTGGGTAAAGCCGCAACTGCATTCGCGTAGTCAATCGTTGGGCGATTCATCGGCGGCACATCCATGTCGACTTTGCCAACCCGGAAACGAACGTCCATGTTGATCCGGTCAAGGGTGAGGTACTCCCCGAATACTTCATACGACAGCTGTGATAACTGCTCCTCAAGTGCGCCATTCCGAAAGATCTGCTGAAGTGGGGAATCGGGTGTCCCACTGGCAGGAATGCCCACGTGACCGATTCCGTGGCTGGACCAAGAAGCCAGAGAACCAGTGGTTAGGTGGCGAAAAAAGAAGTGCCAAGCATTTCCTAGAGTATCTGGTGCTTCAGCAAGAGATTGGGCCACGTGCGACGGCTGCGCCCCGGCACCGCCGGACATGAGCGAAGTATACGTCCGATGCTGGCCCGGCTGGGGCGGCATTCGCAACGCGTGCGCCTCCAGGAATTGCTCTGCTTCTTCAGGGGTAAGCCCCGCTGGTTTCCTCAGCGCTATCCGCTTTAGTACCACGGTGGCGGCCTGTTGATTCACGAGCAGGCTGGCAATGTCTCGAAGAGTTTGAGACTTGCCGGCGTTGTTCCCGCCAACGATACAAGTGACACCCGCTGAGGGGAGTTCAACTTCGTCACCGCAGTTTGATGTCATCGCTGAAAGGCTTACGTGCAAGGTCATAAGAATCACCCTATTGTCCCCTTCAGCTGAACGTCATACACACTCGATCAGATTGCCGACTGGTCGCCCGCATTACTTGAGTGGCTTGCTAAAGGTATCCGTCCACCAAACCCCTTGTACCTACACAAGTATTTCCATGAGCGCTACGGCATAGGCCACACTGCTGCGGCCCTCGGAAGTCCTGCGGGCATGGGTAGACAAAGACCCGGCGCCGAGCCAGTCATGCCACCAGCGCAGCCACGGAAAATCTTCATCGGGCACAGGCGCTAACACGACTGGCGTGACCTTAAGGACACCCTTTACGACCATCACGGCTCTGATGGCTAGAGAGGCAACAAGCGGAACCCGAGTAGCCCAGCGCAGGCAGCCTGTGGCGTGTCGCGGAGGACCGTTCGTCCGGATGTGTAGCGCCAGATGACGCGATCTAAGCGATGTGCTGCGACGGATATTGCTTCGCCACCTGCTTGACCAAATCACTAGTCTGGGTCGGCGTGATATCCCTCGAGAGATTTCCATGCTTTTTAACGAAGCGGATGATCATACGGTCCGGCTTCACAGAGGGGTAGCTGGCTAGGATCATAAGGTAGGTGAATGTGACGCCGGACGATTGGCTGGGCAGTTTCAGCCACGCCCTTTGAGTCGGTAAGGTGCTCATCCGCTTCATACTGGGCGTGCAGGTCCTTCATAGTCCTGATGCCCATTTTGTCAAAGGCCAAGGCGGGCTGATAGACAACCTCCGCGCCTTCAACATGGCCTTCGGATATGAATAGGCCCGGTTGTGGTTCTCCACCACATCGGCAAACCGGTCGCCTGAGCCTACCTCCATGAAGACGCGAAGGAGCTCGCGCGGGCCGTCCTGGCTGGCGTCATGACCGTTGAGGCCGCGATGAGCTGAATAACGTGCCACGACGTTCTGGACGGGCTGGTACGAGGGCCTCGTGGACCACAGCGAGTCCATGACGCAGAGGGCCAGCTGTCTGGGTACCCGTCAGCCGTTAGCCAAGTGGCTGGGTCACCGAAGGTGTTATGGCACGCCGTATTTAGCGTGTCCACTGCCGCGGCGAACTCAGTTGTCGTAGTCGGACTCTAGCAAGCCTCGATCAAATCATGCGGATTGGGACAGGTGTACCAGCCCAGCTCGTCGAGCCGCTCGGATTCAGCGTAGAGCCTTGACAAATTTATGTGCCTTGAACTCCAGTTCAACCCTGCGGACGACCGCGTTACCCTCCACCATTGCGACCGTGTCTGAGTCATCTCCTAATTTGCCTGCTCCGCGGTTGGAAGCAATCAGCCGGCCACCGTCCTGCACTATCCGCGTTATGAGTCAGGGAGGAAGAACGGTGGAACGACATGAGCCATCGCCCGGGCCTTATGACCGCTCGCAAGGTCGGGACGACAAAGGTGGACGAGACATGAGCGATTTGAGGCACCTGCCGGTGGGCACGCGTGTCCATGTGGGCTTCGCGCTGATCTACGAGAAGGTCCCCGGCGGCATGTGGCGGAGCCGCAGGCGCAAGGCACTCCATAACTGGATCAGTGACGAGCAGCTACTCGAACTGCTCGCCAAACAGCGCAAGGAAGCTGAGGCGACGGAGGAAAGAGTGGAGGCAGAGGAAACGGACGCGGCGGCCTCTCAGTAATGGCAGGCCAGGTTCGCGGCGCGCAGAGTCCGAAACCGTTACTGAAAATCCGATCGATAGTCATGGTCAGGGACGTAGAAGCAGTGGGACCTGGCGTTTGTTTCCGGCGTGTTTGATGACCTCCCGTCAAACGATAGGAAGATATATACGCGGTCGGCATGAGCCCGTCCGAGTCGATCGATGCTGTCGGTGAAGTTTGTTATCACCAGGCGCCCATCCCTCGGCGATGAAGCGACAATTGATCGAAATTCGGCTGATGATTTGTTTGCCAGACATCGGGCCACGTGCACTCCCCTTGGCTTCTGGAAGCCGCCACACAACAAGGCCTGCGCGGAGCCGTGCAAGAGCTTGGGCACGACTTAATTCTCCTGGTCCCCCTGTCTGGGACTGCCCTCGGCCACGATGAAGGCCAAACATCACCAGGGATGCGTAATTGTCAAGCTTTGTCAACAGTAGGAAGACAAAACGCTTCTGACCTGCGAAGACACTGTGCCCGAGGTGGGACTCGAACCCACACACCTTTCGATACCGCATTTTGAGTGCGGCGCGTCTGCCAATTCCGCCACTCGGGCGCGGATTACATGAAGCCGAAGTACGCCCACAGCTGACTGTGAGCAACGCGATCGCTTCACGTACGCGGAATTACTCTACATGCAGATAGGCTGAATTCCAGAATCGCGCCGCCGTCGCCGCAAACAAACCCTGCAAGCCAAGTACAGCCGCGGTGGCACCTAAGATAGTGATGTCCCGCCGTACCTTTTCAAGGAGATCCCGTGACTGAACAGACGGAGTCCAAGCCCACGTCCCAGCCGGCGCGCCGCGTCATTGTGGCAGAGGATGAAACCCTCATCCGCCTCGACATCATCGAGATCCTGCGCGGCGAAGGATATGACGTCGTGGGTGAGGCGGACAACGGCGAGAAGGCCGTCCAGCTCGCCGAGGAACTCAAGCCCGACCTGGTCCTCATGGACGTCAAGATGCCCGTCATGGACGGCATCTCCGCAGCGGAGAAGATCGTCAAGGCCCGCATCGCCCCCGTGGTGCTGCTGACCGCCTTCAGCCAGAAGGAACTGGTGGAGCGCGCCCGCGACGCCGGTGCAATGGCCTACGTGGTCAAGCCGTTCACCCCCGCAGACCTCATCCCGGCGCTGGAGATCGCACTCTCCCGCCACGAGGAAATCAAGGCCCTCGAGAGCGAAGTGTCGGACCTCCAGGAACAGTTCGCCACCCGCAAGCTCGTCGAACGCGCCAAGAGCCTGCTGACCACCAAGATGGGCCTGACCGAACCCGAGGCGTTCCGCTGGATCCAGAAGACCTCCATGGACCGGCGCCTCAGCATGCGCGAAGTCGCCGAGACCATCATCAACCAGGTCAACTAGGCGCCGGCCCCCCGGCAAGGAATTTCCGACGACGGGCCCGGTCACCAGCGTGCAAAAGGACCCCTGCCAACCGGCAGGGGTCCTTTGCTATGTCTGAAGACTAGGCCTTCTTCTTCTTTTCCGGCCAGGGGCCGAGCTTTTCCTTGTTGCTGGTGACTTCACCCGCATAAGTGGAGTCCGCGAGGTCGCCCACCTTGTGCACCTTAAGAGAGTTCGTGGAGCCGGCCTTTCCGGGAGGGGACCCGGCGGCGATAACCACCAGGTCACCGTCCTGGACGAGTCCCATTTCCTCGAGGCTGCGGTCCACCTGCGCGGTCATCGCATCGGTGTGGTCCACCATCTGGACCAGTACCGGCTGGATACCCCAGGTCAGCGCCAGCTGGTTCCAGACCTGCTCCACCGGGGTGAAGGCGAAGACCGGCTTGATGGGACGCAGGCGGGAGAGCCGGCGTGCGGAGTCGCCGGACTGGGTGAACGCACAGATGTACTTGGCGTCCAGCTGGTCGGCAATTTCGACGGCGGCACGGGTGATGGCGCCGCCGCGGGTCCTGGGCTTGGTGCCCAGCGGGGGGACGCGCTCCAGGCCATGGACCTCGGTGGATTCGATGATCCGGGCCATGGTCTTGACGGTTTCGATCGGGTACTTGCCCACGCTGGTCTCGCCGGAGAGCATGACGGCGTCAGCACCGTCCAGGACGGCGTTGGCACAGTCGGAAGCCTCTGCACGGGTGGGGCGCGGGTTGTCGATCATGGATTCCAGGACCTGCGTGGCCACGATGACCGGCTTGGCCCAGCGGCGGGCCAGTTCAATGGCGCGCTTCTGGACGATCGGCACTTCCTCCAGCGGAAGCTCTACGCCAAGGTCGCCACGGGCCACCATGATGGCGTCGAACGCGTCAATGATTTCGGGCAGCTGCTCAACGGCCTGCGGCTTTTCGATCTTGGCGATGACCGGCACGCGGCGGCCTTCCTCGTCCATGATCTCGTGCACGCGCGTGATGTCGGAGGCGTCACGCACGAAGGACAGGGCCACCAGGTCAACACCGCGGCGCATGGCCCAGCGGAGGTCGTCCTCATCCTTTTCGCTCAGGGCGGGAACGTTGACGGCCACGCCGGGAAGGTTGATGCCCTTGTTGTTGGACACCATGCCGCCCACTGTCACCGTGGTGACAACCTTGACGTCGTCCACCTCGACGGCGCGCAGTGCCACCTTGCCGTCGTCGATCAGCAGGGCGTCGCCCACCTTGACGTCCTCGGTGAGGCTCTTCAGGGTGGTGGAGCAGATTTCCTGGGTACCGGGAACGTCCTCGGTGGTGATGGTGAAGATGTCACCCACGGCCAGCGCGTGCGGGCCGTCCACGAAGCGGCCCAGGCGGATCTTGGGGCCCTGCAGGTCGGCCATGATGGCAACGGCTTTGCCAAGGTCGGCTGCTGCCTTGCGGACGTTCTCATAGGTGTTGTCATGCACGGTGTAGTCGCCGTGGCTCATGTTCATGCGGGCCACGTCAACGCCGGCTTCCAGCACCGCGAGGGTGTTTTCATAGCTGGCAATTGCCGGGCCAAACGTAGCCACAATTTTTGCGCGTCTCATATACCTACCCTATTGGTCTCTTGCATTGGTTAAGTTGTCGGCGAGGTGAACCCTCGATGCACCCTAGAGGACGGCGATGGCCCGGTCCGTCGGCGCTACGGGAGCGGGAAGGATGGTGCTTCCCATCAGGTACTTGTCCACGGCGGCAGCGGCGGCGCGGCCTTCGGCGATGGCCCACACGATCAGGGACTGCCCGCGGCCGGCGTCGCCTGCCACGAAGACACCTTCGGTGTTGGTCATGTAGTAGCCGTCGCGGGCCACGTTCCCGCGGCCGTCGAATTCGGCGTGCACCTGCTCGGTGATGCCGGCAGGTTCAGCGCCGGTAAAGCCGAGGGACAGGAACACCAGGTCGGCGGGGATGATCCGCTCGGTGCCGGCCTTCGGGAGGCGCTTGCCATCGACGAATTCGGTCTCGGCCACCTTGACGCCGGTCAGCTTGCCGTTCTCGCCAACGAACTCGACCGTGGAGGCGAGGTAGGTGCGTTCGCCGCCTTCCTCATGGGCGCTGGCTACCTCGAAAAGGGTGGGGAACGTGGGCCACGGCTGGTGGCCGGCACGCTCCGACGGCGGCTGCTTGCCGATCGCCAGGGTGGTCACCGAGGCGGCACCGTGCCGGTGCGCCGTACCCAGGCAGTCGGCACCGGTATCGCCACCGCCCAGGATCACCACGTGCTTGCCGTGGGCGTTGATCTGGTTCTCGATGGTTTCCCCGGCAACCGCGCGGTTGGCCGGCACCAGGTAGTCCATGGCGAAGTGGATGCCGTCCAGCTCGCGGCCCGGAATAGGCAGGTCGCGCGGGACGGTGGCACCCGTGCAGACCACGACGGCGTCGTAGCGCCTGCGCAGCTGCTCCCAGGTGACGTCGGTGCCCACGGAGACGCCGGTCCGGAAGCGGGTGCCCTCGGCCTTCATCTGCTCAACGCGGCGGTCCACCTGCTCCTTTTCCATCTTGAAGTCGGGGATGCCGTAGCGCAGCAGGCCGCCGATCTTGTCGTCCCGCTCGTAGACGGCAACGGTGTGTCCCACGCGGGTGAGCTGCTGGGCGACGGCCAGGCCGGCAGGGCCGGAGCCGACGACAGCAACGGTCTTGCCGGTCAGGCGTGCGGGCGGCAGCGGGCTGACCCAGCCGTTGTCCCACGCCTCGTCGATGATCGAGACTTCCACCTGCTTGATGGTGACTGCGGGCTGGTTGATCCCCAGCACACAGGACGCCTCGCAGGGTGCCGGGCAGAGCCGGCCGGTGAACTCGGGGAAGTTGTTCGTGGCGTGCAGGCGCTCGATTGCTTCTTCGCCCTTGTCCCGCCACATGAGGTCGTTCCACTCGGGAATGAGGTTGCCCAGCGGGCAGCCCTGGTGGCAGAACGGGACGCCGCAGTCCATGCAGCGGCCGGCCTGCGCCTTCAGCGTGCCCTTTTCCTGCGCCTCATAAACCTCTTTCCAGTCCATGATGCGGACGGGAACGGGACGGCGTGGCTGGGTTTCACGCTGGCGTACTTTCAGAAATCCGCGTGGATCAGCCACCGGTCACCTCCAGGATTCGAGACCATACTTCTTCGCCGTCGGGGTCAAGGCCCTCTTCGATGGCGTCGAGACGGGTTTGCAGCACGGCCGCGTAGTCGCGCGGCAGCACCTTGGTAATGCGGGCGGCGGTGTCATCGAAGTTCTCGAGGAGGCGCGCCGCCAGCTGGGAGTCAGTTTCTTCAACGTGCTTGACCAGCAGGCCGTGCACGATGTCGCGGTCCTCGGCGTCCAGCTCGCGGAGCTGGAGTTCGCCGGACTGCAGGGCGTCCTTGTTGACCTTGGCAGTGTCCAGGTCAAGGACGTAGGCGGTGCCGCCGGACATGCCGGCGCCGAAGTTGCGGCCGGTGCGCCCGATGATCAGCGTCTGGCCGCCGGTCATGTACTCGCAGCCATGGTCGCCAATGCCTTCGACGACGGCGGTGGCACCGGAGTTGCGGACCAGGAAGCGTTCGCCCACCTGGCCGCGCAGGAACATCTCGCCGCTGGTGGCGCCGTAGCCGATGACGTTGCCGGCGATGACGTTGGTCTCCGCCTTGAAGACGTTGGTCCGGTCCGGGCGGACGATGATCCGGCCGCCGGAGAGACCCTTGCCCACGTAGTCGTTCGAGTCGCCGTAGAGCCGCAGGGTGATGCCCGCGGGCAGGAACGCGCCCAGGGACTGGCCGGCGGTGCCGTTCAGCGTGATGTCGATCGTGTCGGTGGCCAGCACGTCGGTGCCGAAGGTCTTGGTGACCACGTGGCCCAGCATGGTGCCGACGGAACGGTCGGTGTTGATGACGTCCACCGCGATCTTCACGGGGCTGCGGTCGGTCAGCGCTTCGGTGGCCATGGTGATCAGGCGCTGGTCGAAGTGCTTGTCCAGCTCATGGTTCTGGCCGGTCATGTTGCGCAGCGGCGCGTCGTCGTCGAACTCCAGGCCGTGCAGGATCGGGTCCAGGTCCAGGCCGTCGGCCTTCCAGTGGTTGATCGCTTCGCGGGTATCCAGGACCTCGGCGTGCCCGATGGCCTCCTCAAGGCTGCGGAAGCCAAGCTCGGCCAGGATCTCGCGGACTTCCTCGGCGAGGAACTCGAAGAAGTTGACCACGAACTCCGGCTTGCCGCTGAAGCGTGCCCGCAGTTCCGGGTTCTGGGTGGCCACGCCCACGGGGCAGGTGTCCAGGTGGCAGACGCGCATCATGATGCAGCCTTCCACCACCAGCGGAGCGGTGGCGAAGCCGAACTCTTCACCGCCCAGCAGCGCGGCGATCACTACGTCGCGGCCGGTCTTGAGCTGGCCGTCCACCTGCACCACCACGCGGTCGCGCAGGCCGTTGAGCATCAGCGTCTGCTGCGTTTCGGCCAGGCCGAGCTCCCAGGGGACGCCGGCGTGCTTGAGCGAGTTCAGCGGCGAGGCGCCGGTGCCGCCGTCATGCCCGGAGACCAGTACGACGTCGGCCTTGGCCTTGGTCACGCCGGACGCCACGGTGCCGATCCCGACTTCCGAGACAAGCTTCACGTGGACCCTCGCCGAGGGGTTGGCGCGCTTGGCATCGTAGATGAGCTGCGCCAGGTCCTCGATCGAGTAGATGTCGTGGTGCGGGGGCGGGGAGATGAGTCCGACGCCGGGGGTCGAGTGCCGCGTCCGGGCCACCCACGGGTAGACCTTCTGCGCCATCAGCTGGCCGCCTTCGCCGGGCTTGGCGCCCTGGGCCATCTTGATCTGGATGTCGTCCGCGTTGGTCAGGTAGAGGCTGGTGACGCCGAAACGGCCGGACGCGATCTGCTTGACCGCGGAGCGGCGCTTGGGGTCGAGCAGGCGGTCAACGTCCTCGCCGCCTTCACCGGTGTTGGACTTGCCGCCCAGCTGGTTCATGGCGATGGCCAGCGTCTCGTGCGCCTCCTGGGAGATGGAGCCGTAGCTCATCGCGCCGGTGGAGAACCGCTTGACGATGCTGGAGACGGGCTCCACTTCCTCAAGGGGAACAGATGGGCGGTCGTTCTTGAACTTGAGCAGGCCGCGGAGGGTCATCAGGTTGGTGGACTGGTCGTCCACTCCCCTGGTGTAGGCCTTGAAGATGTCGTAGCGGCGTTCACGCGTGGCGTGCTGCAGCCGGAAGACGGTCTCCGGGTTGAACAGGTGGGGTTCGCCGTCGCGGCGCCACTGGTACTCGCCGCCGCCCAGCAGGGGGCGGTGCGGCTGCTCGATGCCGCCCTCGGGGTAGGCCATCTGGTGCCGTGCGGAAACTTCCGCGGCGATGACGTCCAGGCCCACGCCACCCAGCTGCGAGTGGGTGCCGGCGAAGAATTCATCCACCAGTTCCTGGCCCAGGCCCAGCGCCTCGAAGGTCTGCGCACCGGTGTAGGACGCCACGGTGGAGATGCCCATCTTGGACATGATCTTCAGGACGCCCTTGCCCAGGCCCTTGATCAGGTTGTAGACGCCGTCCTGCGGGGTGACGCCGGTGACGTCGCCGGCAGCGATGAGCTGCTCCACCGATTCCATGGCCAGGTACGGGTTGACGGCAGAGGCGCCATAGCCGATGAGGACGGCCACGTGGTGGGTCTCGCGGACGTCGCCGGCCTCGACCACCAGGGCGGTCTTGGTGCGGTTGGCGCTGCGCAGCAGGTGGTGGTGCACGGCGCTGACCAGCAGCAGCGACGGGATGGGCGCCCACTGGGCGTTGGAATCGCGGTCGGACAGCACGACGTACTGCACGCCGCGGTTGATGGCGCCGGAGACCTGCTCACAGATCTCGGTGAGCCGGGCGCGGAGCGCGTTTTCGCCGCCTTCGGGGCGGTAGAGGCCGCGGACCTTCATGGCCACGCGGTTGCCGTCGGCGTCCTCGATGTTGGCGATCTTGGCGAGCTGATCGTTGTTGATCACCGGGAAGGGCAGCTGGACCTGGGGCTGGCGGACCTGCTTGGTGTCCAGCAGGTTGCCATTGGGGCCGATGGCACAGGTCAGCGACGTGACCAGTTCTTCACGGATGGCGTCCAGCGGCGGGTTGGTGACCTGCGCGAAGGACTGCACGAAGTAGTCGAACAGCAGCCGCGGGCGCTTGGACAGCACGGCCACCGGGGTATCGGAGCCCATGGCGCCCAGCGGCTCGGCGCCGGTGCGGGCCATGGGGCCGAGCAGGATCTTCAGTTCCTCGGTGGTGTAGCCGAAGGTGCGCTGGCGGATGTTCACCGACGCGGCGGTGTGCACCACGTGCTCGCGCTCGGGCAGCTCATTGAGGTCGATCAGGTTGTCCTTGACCCATTCCGCCCACGGGTTGGCGGCGGCGACTTCGGCCTTGACCTCTTCGTCGTCGATGATGCGGCCGGCTTCGGTGTCCACCAGGAACATCCTGCCCGGGGACACGCGGCCCTTCTTGACCACCTTGGAGGGTTCGACGTCGATCACGCCCACCTCGGAGGCGAAGACGATCAGGCCGTCCTCGGTGATCCAGAAGCGGCCGGGGCGCAGGCCGTTACGGTCCAGGGTGGCGCCCACCAGGTTGCCGTCGGTGAAAGAGACGGCGGCGGGGCCGTCCCACGGCTCCATCAGCAGGGAGTGGTACTCGTAGAAGGCGCGGCGGGCCGGATCCATGGTGGCATGGTTTTCCCAGGCCTCCGGGATCATCATCATGATCGAGTGCGTGATGGGCCGGCCGGAGAGCCACAGCAGCTCCGCTACCTCATCGAAGGACGCGGAGTCCGAGGCACCCGGGGTGCAGATGGGGTACAGCTCTTCCGGGGAGTCGCCCAGCAGCGGGTTGGCCAGCTGGGACTGGCGGGCCCGCATCCAGTTCCGGTTGCCCTTGACGGTGTTGATTTCACCGTTGTGTGCAATGGTCCGGAACGGCTGGGCCAGCGGCCAGGACGGGAAGGTGTTGGTGGAGAAACGCGAGTGCACGATCGCGAGCTTGGTCTTGAACCGCTTGTCGGAGAGGTCCGGGTAGAACGGCTCCAGCTGGGCAGTGGTGAGCATGCCCTTGTAGACGATGGTGCGCGAGGAGAGCGAGGGGAAGTACACGCCGAACTTGTTCTGCGCGCGCTTGCGGATGCGCCAGGCGCGGGAGTCGAGCTCGTTGCGGTCCAGTTCCTCGCCGGTGGCGGATGCCAGGAAGGGCTGGGAGAAGTAGGGCATGCAGGCGCGGGCCATGGCGCCCACGAGGTCGGCGACCACCGGCACTTCGCGCCAGCCCAGGACCTTCAGGCCCTCATCGGCGGCCAGGCCCTCAATGCCTGCCTTGGCGGCGTCGGCCTCGCGCTGCTCCGCAGGCAGGAAGGCGGTACCGGCAACGTACTGGCCGGGAGCGGGCAGCTCGAACTCAGTGACAGCGCGGAAGAACTCGTCCGGGATCTGCATGAGCAGGCCCGCGCCGTCGCCCGTACCCTCATCGGCACCCACGGCACCGCGGTGCTCCAGGTTGCGCAGGGCGGTCAGGGCGGCGTCGACGATGTCGTACCCGGGTTCGCCGCGCAGGGTGGCGATAATCGCCAGTCCGCAGGCGTCCTTCTCCTGTTCCGGGTTGTAGAGCCCGGCGGCCTCCGGCATGGCTGCGAAGCGCTTGAACGGCGACATTGCAGTCTCAGGCTGGTCCGGTTCAGACCAGCTGGGAGTGTGAAGAGTTTGGGTCATGGGAGACGTCCTTCCTCCTGATCGTGCGTATGGAAGGGACACCGTTGGCCCCACTCGTCGGCGCCGCTGCGGTGGGCACAACAAAGTGTTGATTACTGGAAATTGTAGGTCAGCGCAGCCTGCTGAACTAACGGTTACGCAGGCCCCTGCCCGAGACATCATCAGGTGGCAAATACATGCCGGCCGGACGGTGCCCCATGCCACGACATTGTGGTTTTCGGGCGCTTCGAGCGGTGGCTCTGCTGCCCTGCCTGGCCGGCGCCCTACTTACTGGTGCCGGCTTCCGGTGCGGGTCCTGTGGCTGTGCTGCCGGAATGTCCGGCCGCCGTTGCATCCGGTCCGGGCTTTGAGCCGGCCGGTGCCGCCGCGGCTTCTTCCGTGGGGTCGGAAGCATGCCTGGAACCGCTGTGGCTATCAGGGAGATTACCACGCGAATCACTATCTGAGACAACGTCGTCCGGATCCCGGACTTCATGACCGGCCGCCGCCTCCGTTCCCGGCTCCGCAGTCTTCTCCGGTTCACGGCCCGGCAGGTATACGGTGTCCGGATCCGGCCTGCCCTTGAGTCCCAGGAGGATGAAGGCGGTCAGGGCTGCCAGGAACACGAAGATGCTGGTCCACACGTTGAGCCTGGTGGTGATGCCAAAGATGCTGATCTGTTCAGCGTCGTCGATGCGCATTGCCTCGATCCAGACCCGGCCCAGGGTGTAGTACATGGCGTACAGCCAGAAGAGCCGGCTTCGGCGGAAGGTGAAGCGCCGGTCCAGGGCAAGCAGGATCACGACGCCGGCCAGGTTCCACAGCGATTCGTAGAGGAACGTGGGGTGGAACAGGGTGTCCGCGGGCATGCCTGCAGGAAAGTTTGGGTTGTCTGCGTCGACCTGGAGGCCCCACGGCAGGGTGGTGGGACCGCCGAAGAGTTCCTGGTTGAAGTAGTTGCCCCACCGGCCAACGGCCTGGGCCAGGAGCAGGCCCGGCGCAGCGGCGTCGACGAATGCGCTCAGTTTGACGCCGCTGCGGCGGCAGCCGATCCAGGCGCCGACGGCACCGAGGACGACGGCGCCCCAGATCCCCAGCCCGCCGCGCTGGATCTGCGGGATCAGCGAGAGGTCCCCGGTGCCGTCGAAGCCAGGCCCGAAGTAGGCATCCGGTGACGAGACCACGTGGTAGAGCCGGCCCCCGATGATGCCGAAGGGGATGGCCCAGATGACGATGTCCCAGACACTGCCTTCAGGGGCACCGCGCTTGGCCCAGCGGACGGACGTCAGCCAGAGGCCCACGACGATTCCGGCGAGGATGCACAGCGCGTAGGCGTGGATCCGCAGGCTGCCCCACGGCAGGGGAATGTCGAAGCCGGACCAGTCCGGGCTGGGGATGCTGGCGGGCGCAAGGGCGGGCACCAGCGCGGCTGCCTGAAGGAGTGGCTGCATGCTTTAGGCCCCGGTTTCCTGCGTGAGGCCTTGTTCCCGCGTCAGGCCCGTGCTCAGGTCTTTGGTGAGGGCGCCGACGGCGTCCACTCCCCCGTCGCGGAGGGCTGCCACCAGGGCGGTGCCCACGATGACGCCTTCGGCGTAGGCAGCGATCTCCCGGACCTGGTCGGCCGTGGAGACGCCCAGCCCAACGCAGACGCGTTCGGCGCCGGCGGCGTGCGCGGCGGCGACAACGTCCTTGGCTGCGGTGCTGACTGATGTGCGGGCTCCGGTGACGCCCATGATGGAGACGGCGTAGACGAAGCCGCGGCTTGCATCCACGGTCCGCTGCATGCGTTCCGTGGTGGAGGACGGCGCCACGAGGAACACACGGTCCAGGCCATACTTGTCCGAGGCTGCCATCCATTCGGCGGCCTCGTCCGGAATCAGGTCCGGGGTGATGAGCCCGGCTCCCCCGGCTTCGGACAGCCGGCGCGAGAACTCATCCACGCCCATCCGGACCACCGGGTTCCAGTAGGTCATGACCAGGACAGCGGCGTCGGTCCTGCTGGTGATGCCGGCAACGACGTCGAATACCTGGCTGACGTGGAAGCCCTTGGCCAGTGCCTCGGTGGTGGCAGCCTGGATGACTTGGCCATCCATGACGGGGTCCGAGTAGGGAATGCCGATCTCGATCAGGTCCGCACCGTTCTCCGCCAGGGCAATGCCTGCGGCGATGGTGTCCTCCACGCTGGGGTAGCCGGCAGGGAGGTAACCGATGAGGGCGGAGCGTCCCTGGGACCGTGCCCTGTCAATGGCTGCTGCCGACTTGCTGGTTGTCCCTGCGCCGGTCATCTCTGCGCTGCTCACAGCTGCTCCCCCTCTTTGCCGATCTCGGATTCGGCGGAATTCTTGTCCAACAGGTCAAACCATTCGGCGGCAGTGGCCACGTCCTTGTCACCGCGTCCTGACAGGTTGACGATGACGATCTTTTCAGCTGCGGAGTCCGGGTCTTCGGCGGCAAGCCGCTGGCCCACCTTCATGGCCCCGGCCAATGCGTGCGAGGACTCGATGGCGGGAATGATGCCTTCGGTGCGGCACAGGAGGCGGAAGGCTTCCATGGCTTCGCTGTCCGTGATGGGCTCGTAGCTGACCCGTCCGATGTCGGACAGGTAGGAGTGCTCCGGGCCGACACCAGGGTAGTCCAGGCCGGCGGAAATGGAGTGCGACTCGATGGTCTGTCCGTCGTCGTCCTGCATCAGGTAGGAGCGTGCGCCGTGGAGGACGCCGGGCTTGCCAAGCGTGATGGTGGCAGCGTGCCGGCCGGTCTCCACACCGTCGCCACCGGCCTCGAAGCCATAGATCTTCACGGAGGGATCGTCCAGGAACCCGTGGAAGATCCCGATGGCGTTGGAGCCGCCGCCGATGCAGGCGCAGACGGCGTCCGGGAGCCGGCCCTCCTGCTCCAGGATCTGGGCGCGGGCTTCTTCCCCGATGACCTCGTGGAAGTAGCGGACCATGGCGGGGAACGGGTGGGCGCCCGCGGCGGTACCCAGGAGGTAGTGCGTGTTGTCAACGTTGGCCACCCAGTCCCGGAGGGCATCGTTGATGGCGTCCTTGAGGGTTTGGGATCCGCTGGTTACGGGAATGACCTTGGCACCCAGGAGTTCCATCCGGGCCACGTTCAGCGCCTGGCGGCGGCAGTCCTCGGCGCCCATGTAGACGACGCATTCGAGCCCCATGAGGGCAGCGGCGGTGGCGCTGGCCACGCCATGCTGGCCGGCGCCGGTCTCGGCGATGACGCGGGTCTTGCCCATCCGCTTGGCAAGCAGGGCCTGGCCCAGGACGTTGTTGATCTTGTGCGAGCCCGTGTGGTTGAGGTCTTCACGCTTGAGGAAGATGCGGACCCCGCCGGCGTGCTGGGAGAACCGCTTGGCTTCGGTCAGCAGCGAGGGCCGGCCGGAGTAGTTCTTGTTCAGGTCCGCGATCTGCGCCCGGAATTCGGGATCGTCCTTGGCCTTGTTGAAGGTCTCTTCAAGTTCGTCCAGGGCGGCGATGAGGGACTCGGGCATCCATCGCCCGCCGTAGTTGCCGAAGTACGGCCCCGGGGCGTGGCGGAGGGATCCGCCCTGCAGGAATGCTTCCGCGGTGTTGTTGTCAGCGTTTCCTGAGGGTGCGTCAGCCATCAGTCCTGTCCTGTTCGGTGGTGGTTGGTCAAAAGTTTGCCGTTCCGGCATGGCCGGAACGGGATGCCTGTGCTGCGGGGCCTGCATGCTGCAGGCCCCGCAGGAAGCCGGGTGGTACGTGCTTCAGCCGCGGGCGGCAATGGCCGCGGCGCCGGCGGCGGTGAACTCGGCGATGCGTTCCCGGGGCGTGGCATGGCTTACCAGTGCCTCACCCACGAGTATGGCGTTGGCACCGCTGGCGGCGTAGTGCGTGACGTCGCCGGCGTCGCGGACGCCGGATTCGGCAACCACGACGGCCTCGGCCGGAATCAGCCCTGCCAGTGAGGCAAAGACGGAACGGTCGACGTCGAGCGTTTTAAGGTTGCGCACGTTGACGCCGATGATGCGCGCGTTGGCCGCGACGGCACGCTCAATTTCCTCTTCCGTGTGCGTCTCGACGAGCACGTTCATGCCGAGGTTCCGGCTGAGGGCGCTGAATTCGGCGAGCTGGGCGTCCGAAAGGGCGGCCACGATCAGCAGGATGAGGTCGGCGCCGTGGGCACGGGCCTCCCAGATCTGGTACTCGTCGAGCGTGAAGTCCTTCCGCAGCAGCGGGATGTCGACGGCGGCGCGCACGGCGTCGAGGTCGGCCAGGGAGCCGTTGAAGCGGCGCTGTTCAGTGAGGACGCTGATGACGGAGGCACCGCCGTCGGCGTACTGCCTGGCCAGCGACGCCGGATCCCCGATGCTGGCGAGATCGCCCTTGGAGGGGCTGCGGCGTTTGATTTCGGCAATGACTTTCAGCTGTTCCCGGGTTGGGGAGGTTCCGCCGAGGGCTGCCCAGGCGTCACGGGCAGGTGCCGCGGCCTGGGCCCGGTCCTTCAGCTCAGCCAGCGAAACGAGCTGCTTCCTGGCCGCCATATCCTCCCTGACACCGGCGTTGATGTCGTCGAGAACAGTCGCCATCAGTGGCCGGAGTTCTTCAGCTTGCTGCCATCGACGCCGTAGCCTGCCTTGCGCATGATGAAACCGAGGATCAGGCCGACGACCATGACGGCGATGCCGCCGATGAAGATGGGCGTGCTGGCGATGACGAAGGCGATGGCTGCGATGAGCGCGCCAACGAGCATCACGATGACGCAGGTCCAGGCGGCCGGGCTGTTGCCGTGGCCCAGTTCCTGGCTGTGGTCAATGGCGCCGGGGGCCACCGTGCGGGTGCCTGACTTGGAAACGGACGCAGGTGCTTTGCTCATGGAAATCTCCTCAGGATGGATACTGCTTACATTCTGCCATTTTTTGGCTGCCGCCCGCGTACCGCCGGGCTTGCCGTCCCTGCCGGTCCGGGCGCCTGCCGGGGTTAGGTGGGATCCTCGCCGCGGGAAAGCCGGTCCCAGCTGTCGATCTCGTCCACGGGGCCGGCCGGTGCCGTTGCGCCGGCAGCTGCGGTCCCCGCGGCACCGGCGGCGTCATATTTGGTGCGCGCCTTCCAGTAACGGGAGGCGGGCAGGATCAGCAGGGCTGCCACGGCGAGAAGGCAGCCGGCGACGACGGCGAGTACCGGAAACGGGGTCAGGTCCACGTGCGCCTGGCTGCCGGAGACTCCGGTGGCCGCTGCAATGGATCCCTGCGCCGCCGTGAGCGGGTCGGCCAGGACGGTGGCCGCGGCGGTCACCACGCCGGCCGCGGCAAGGACAATAATGGCGGTGATGACCCACCGGGCGATCCTGCCCGCAATGGCCGCCGCGAGCCCGCCGGCCAAGGCAACAAGGGCCAGGGCCGTGACGGTGGTGGCTGCTTTGCTGCCCTGTACCTGGATGACGCTTTGGGCTGGGCCGGACTGTCCCACCTGGTTGGGGTCCAGGGTGGCAGTCATCCAGGTCTGGGTGGTGGTGCCGAATGCGGCCAGCGCCAGGAAGGCGATCAGCAGCACCAGCGTGGACTTGCGCGCCCAGGCCGGTACGGCCCTGCTCTTCCCGGGCTTGACCGCCTTGGCCGCCGCTCCTGCCGCGGGTGCGTCGCCAGGCCGGTCCGGTGCCATGTCGGAGGCCGGCATCAGGACGCCGTCCCGCCGGGCAGGGAGTCCGCGGAAATGTTGTGCAGCGATCCTGCCGTGTGCACGGCACGCAGCGGGGCGGCGGCCTTATTGACGGTTTCCAGCGCCTCGGTGGGGTTCACGGAGTCAGCCACGATGCCGCCACCGGCCTGGACGTAGGCCCGTCCTTCACGGATCAGGGCGGACCGGATGGCGATGGCCATGTCCATGTCGCCGGCGAAGTCGAGGTAACCCACCACGCCGCCGTAGATGCCGCGGCGGTGCGGTTCCAGCTCGTCGAGGAGGCGGAGGGCCCTGGGCTTGGGGGCACCCGAGAGGGTGCCGGCCGGGAAGGTTGCCTTCAGCACGTCATAGGCTTTGGCCTGCGGGGCCAGCCGGCCCACCACGGTGGACACCAGGTGCATGATGTGGCTGAAGCGCTCCACCTCCATGAACTGGGTGACGTCCACGGTGCCGGCCACGCAGACCTTGGAAAGGTCGTTGCGGGACAGGTCCACCAGCATCAGGTGTTCGGCGCGTTCCTTCTGGTCCGCCAGGAGCTCCTCGGCCAGGGCCTTGTCTGCTTCGACGGTCTTGCCGCGCGGACGGGAGCCGGCGATGGGGTGGGTGATGACTTCCTCGCCCGTGACCGTCACGAGTGCTTCCGGCGAGGACCCGACGATGGAGTACTCGCGGCCGTCGGCGTCGGCCAGGCTGAAGATGTACATGTAGGGGCTGGGGTTGGTGTTGCGCAGGACCCGGTACACGTCCAGCGCGGACGCCTGGCACTCCATCTCGAACCGGCGCGAGATCACCACCTGGAAGACCTCTCCGTCCACGATGGCTTCCTTGCCGCGGTCCAGCGCGGCAAGGTACTCGGCCTCGTCCCAGCGTTCCTGGACGCTGGACGCGAAGTCCAGGGCTGCCGGTGCCAGCACGGAGACGGGCTGCACCACGGGGGCACTGATCTTTGCCAGGAGTTCCTTGACCCGGGCCACGGCGTCGTGCCAGGCCTCGTCCACGCGCTCGGAGCTGTTGTCGAAGTTGATGGCGTTGGCGATGAGCAGGACCGTGCCGTCCACGTTGTCGTGCACGGCCATGTCGGTGACCAGGTTCAGGGCCATTTCCGGCAGGTGCAGGTCGTCCTCGGGCGGGCTGACCAGCCGTTCCCAGTGCCGGACGGTCTCCCAGCCGAGGAAGCCCACCAGGCCGGAGGTAAACGGCGGCAGCCCGTCGAAGCGGTCGGTTCGCAGGGCGTCGATGGTGTCGCGGACGGCGTCCACGGGACTGCCGCTGACCGGGACGCCCGCGGGCGGTTCGCCGAGCCAGTGCGCCTGCCCGTCCTTAGTGGTCAGGGTGGCGCGGGACCTGGCGCCGATGAAGGAGTAGCGGGACCAGGCACCGCCTACCGCCGCCGATTCCATCAGGAAGGTGCCGGGCTGCCCCTGCGCCAGCTTCCGGTACAGGCCGATGGGGGTTTCGGCGTCGGCGAGGACCTTGAGCCTGACGGGAATGACGCGGCTGTGGCCGGCGAGTTCCCGGAATTCCTCGAGGCTCGGGCTGATGGTTCCAAGGTCCTGCATGGTTATGCTTGTCCGCCTGTTCTTCGAAAGGGCCGGCAGTGCCGGGCACCTTGGTGTTCTTGCTGGGGGGCCGTGGAGGGAAGCCGGCCGGGCAGCTATCCGGTTAGCCTGCCTGGCCTGCCAGCACGTCGAGGGCCCGGCCGTCGAAGCAGGTGCGGGTGCCCGTGTGGCAGGCCGCGCCCACCTGGTCCACGCGCACCAGCAGTGCGTCGCCGTCGCAGTCCAGAGCCACGGATTTGACCCACTGGACGTGCCCTGAAGTATCGCCCTTGCGCCAGTACTCCTGCCGTGAGCGGGAGTAGAAAGTGACGCGGCCGGTGGTCATGGTGCGGTGCAGCGCTTCGTCGTCCATCCAGCCAAGCATCAGGACTTCGTTGGTGTCGTACTGCTGCACCACTGCGGCCACCAGGCCGGCGCCGTCGCGCTTAAGCGCAGCGGCCACTTCCTGGGGAAGCGGGCTGGCCGGCACGGATTCCACGGGCGGGGACACGGCGGATCCTGCGGTTGGGACGGGGGCTGGCTGCTCAGACATCGGGTCAAGTCTAGTGCCAACACGGGCCCGTACTCCTGTTGTGAACAACGGCACGCCACCGGCCGCTGAAGTGCTGCCCAACTCCGCGCCTCTCGTGCTAGTTTCACAAGTGATGCATTTCGTCGAACCGTCCCGAGAAGTCCTGGCCGAAACCCTGCTTGCGGCCGGCCCTGATGCGCCCACACTCTGCAAGGGCTGGCGTACCAGGGACCTTGCCGCGCACCTGTACCTGCGCGAGCGGAAGGCCGCCGTCGGGCTCGGTTTGATCATCAAGCGCCTGGCCAAGGCATCGGACCAGGCCACCGCCAGGCTGGCGGCAAAGCTGACCAGCAACGACGACTATGCCCGGCTGGTGAACACCTTCCGCGCCGGTCCCCCGGCGCTTTCGCCGATGAGCATCAAGGCACTGGACGAAAGTGCCAACCTCATTGAGTACTTCGTGCACACCGAGGACGTACGGCGGGCCGTGGACCGGTGGGCGCCCAGGGCACTTGATGAGGCATACTCGGACGCCCTGTGGGACGAACTGGTCAAGCGTGCCGCCATCCTTTACCGCGGCGTGGACCTGGGCATTGTCCTGGTCCGTCCGTCCGGTCCGCGGCATGTCGCCAAGCGGGCGCCTGTTTCGGTGGCAATTGTCGGTGAGCCGGGCGAACTGCTGATGCACGCCCACGGCCGCACCCGCCATGCCCTGGTCACATTCGAAGGCCAGCCGGACGCCGTCGCCCTCCTCCAGTCAGCCGAAGTAGGGCTCTAACCCCTCCAACTGAGTAGCGCCAAGTGTCGTTATGAGCCCTCAAAACGACACTTGGCGCTACTTTAGTTGGGTTGGGACACGCTTCAGCGGACTTCGAAGCCGGCTTCCCGGATCGCTTCCTTGACCTGGGACATCATGTCGTCCGGCCCCCAGTGGAAAATCGAGGCGGCCAGGACCGCATCCGCGCCGGCTGCGACGGCCGGCGGGAAGTGCGCAGGCTCCCCCGCGCCGCCGGAGGCGATGATGGGAACCTTGACGGCGGCCCGGACCAGTTTGATGAGTTCGAGGTCGAAGCCGTCCTTGGTGCCGTCGGCGTCGATGGAGTTCAGCAGGATCTCCCCCACCCCACGGTCCGCTGCTTCCCGGGCCCATTCAATGGCATCGATCCCGGTGCCGGTGCGGCCGCCGTGGGTGGTCACTTCAAATCCCGACGGCGTGGGCTGCGAGCCAGGGCGGGTGCGGCGGGCATCAACGGACAGGACCAGCACCTGGGAACCGAAGTGGCGGCTGATTTCATCGATGACATCGGGCCGGGCCACGGCTGCGGTGTTGATGGAGGCCTTGTCCGCGCCGTAGCGCAGGAGCTTATCCACCTCGGCCACGCCGCGGACGCCGCCGCCCACCGTCAGCGGGATGAAGACTTCCTCGGCGGTGCGGCGGACCACGTCGAACGTGGTCTCGCGGTTGCCGGAGGACGCCGTCACGTCAAGGAACGTCAGTTCGTCGGCACCGGCGTTGTCGTACCGGTGGGCGAGTTCCACGGGGTCGCCGGCATCGCGCAGGCCCTCGAAGTTGACGCCCTTGACGACGCGGCCGGCGTCGACGTCAAGGCAGGGAATGACGCGTACTGCTACTGCCATGGGAACTCCTGGAGTCTGTGGTGGTTACTGCGGCCGGCTCAGATGCGGCAGGCGTGGATGCTGCTGACCAGGATGGCGCGCGCGCCGAGGTCGTACAGTTCATCCATGATCCGGTTGGTTTCCTTCTTGGGCACCATGGACCGGACGGCCACCCAGTCAGAGTCGCGCAGCGGTGAAACAGTGGGCGATTCGAGGCCCGGTGTCAGGCCGGCCGCCTTCTCCACGAGCTCCTTGCGGATGTCGTAGTCCATCAGCACATACTGGCGCGCCACCAGGACGCCCTGGAGGCGGCGGATGAGGACGTCGATTTCCCTGGCGGTGCCGTTGGCGGCTCCCCCGTTGCCGGTGCGGCGGATCAGGACGGCCTCGGATTTGAGGATGGGATCACCGAAGATTTCCATGCCCGCGGCCTTGAGCGTGTTGCCGGTTTCCACGACATCGGCGATGGCGTCTGCGACGCCGAGCCGGACCGAGGATTCAACCGCCCCATCCAGGCGGACCACCTTGGCGTTGATGCCGCGTTCGGCCAGGTAGCTGCGCAGCAGGCCATCGTAGCTCGTGGCCAGGCGCTTGCCGTCAAGTTCGGCGGCAGAGCCAAAGTCGCCCACCGGGCCGGCAAAGCGGAAGGTGGAAGCGGCGAATCCCAGCGGAAGCAGCTCTTCGGCCTCCACCCCGGCGTCCAGCAGCAGGTCGCGTCCGGTGATGCCGACGTCGAGCGTTCCCTGGCCGACGTAAACGGCAATGTCGCGGGGGCGGAGGAAGAAGAACTCAATGTCGTTGTCGGGGTCCACCATGACCAGTTCGCGGCTGTCACGGCGCTGGCGGTATCCGGCTTCGGAGAGCATGGCGGAGGCGGCTTCGGACAGGGAGCCCTTGTTGGGGACGGCTACTCGCAGCATTGGGGAATTCTTTCTGGGGTGGAAGGTCTGGGTTTCAGGCAGTGCAGGCCACAGCGGGCCCGGCGTCAGCGCGCCGGGCCGGTGGCTACAGATGCTTGTAGACGTCTTCCAGGGTCAGGCCTTTGGCGAGCATCAGAACCTGCAGGTGGTACAGCAGCTGGGAAATTTCCTCGGCCGCGGCTTCATCGGATTCATATTCGGCAGCCATCCATACTTCGGCTGCTTCCTCAACGACTTTTTTGCCGATGCCGTGAACACCGGACTCCAATTCAGCGACGGTGCGGGAGCCTTCCGGGCGGGTGGCTGCCTTCTCGCTGAGCTCAGCGAACAGCGTCTCGAAATTCTTCACGCCCTCCAGCCTACTTGCTGCGGCCGCACCGGCGCTTCCCGGGCCATTGCATGACGGGCGCGATGTGAGCGAATACACACCGCGCCCGCGCAGCAGGCTGTCTCTTAGCCCTGGTACTGCTTGAGCACAACGGCGGTGGCCAGCGCCGCCGTTACGGCCTCATGGCCCTTGTCTTCCTTGGAGCCGGGCAGGCCGGCGCGGTCCAGTCCCTGCTGTTCGTTGTCGCAGGTAAGCACGCCGAAGCCCACCGGCACACCGGTGGAGACGCTGACGTCGGTCAGGCCCGACGTCGCGGCCTGGCAGACGTAGTCAAAGTGCGGGGTTCCGCCGCGGATCACCACGCCGAGGGCAACGACGACGTCAAAGTGCGGTGCCAGGCGTGCTGCAGCAACCGGCAGCTCAAAGCTGCCGGGAACGCGCAGCACGGTGGGCTCGGCAATGCCGGCGTCCTTGGCGGCCCGGAGCGCGCCGTCCAGGAGCCCGTCCATGATCTGCGTGTGCCAGCTGGCTGCGACGATCGCGAGCTTCAGCTGCGAGGTCTCGGCCGGGTTAAGGGTGCTGAGGTCGATGTCGGGGGCGCCGTGTCCACTCATGGGTTCTTCTGTTCCGTTCAGTCTTGTTCGTGGTCGAAAGGGGTTTCGGGGGCCGGCACGGGCACCGGGGCCACCTGGGTGTCCAGCAGCAGCCGGTGTTCCATGCGGTCCTTCTTGGTGCGCAGGTAACGGATGTTCTGTTCGCGGGAAGGCACCTCCGTGGGCACCATTTCCACGACGTTCACGCCCGCCTTGGCAAGCCTGTTCTGCTTGTCCGGGTTGTTGCTCAGCAGCCGCACCTCGTGCAGGCCCATTTCGGCGAGGATCTGCGCTGCGGCCTTGTAGCACCGGGCATCAACGGGCAGGCCCAGTTGTTCATTGGCCTCCACCGTGTCAAAGCCGGCCTCCTGCAGGGCGTAGGCCTTGATCTTGTTGGCCAGGCCAATGCCGCGGCCCTCCTGGCCGCGCAGGTAGAGCAGGGTGCCGCCGTTGTCCCGGATCAGCTCCAGTGCGTAGGCAAGCTGTTCGCCGCAGTCGCAGCGGTAGGAGCCAAAGACATCGCCGGTGAGGCACTCGGAGTGCAGGCGCACCAGGGGCGCTTTACCGTCGGTGGGGGCGTTGGGGGAACTGACGGCCAGGTGTTCCACTCCGGTCACCAGGTCAGTCCATGCCTGGGCCACGAAATCGCCGAAGGCGGTGGGCAGCTGCACGACGGGCCCTCCGCTGACGGGATGGGGTGCCTCGCCGGAGACCGCGTGGTGCTTCCGGTGGCCGTTCTGCTGGCTGTCTTCGCTGGCTGCCGCTGCCGTCATCGTTTCTCCTTCTGTACGCCCGGCGTTACCCGGACATCCTCACGCTGGGTTCCCCCGGCCCCGGCTTCAAGATACGCCACCAGGTCCTCAATGGAGATCAGGGGACATCCATGTTCCGCTGCGAACGAACGCAGGCCGTCCAGCCGCATCATTTCACCGTCGTCGTACACCACTTCCGCGATCACCCCGACCGGCTCCAGGCCCGCAAGGCGGCACAGGTCCACGGCGGCCTCGGTGTGGCCCTGGCGTTCCCGCACACCACCGTCAACCGCACGCAGCGGGAAAATATGCCCCGGGCGGGTCACAGAGGCCGGGCTGGCTTGCGGGTCGGCCAGGATGCGGGCGGTCAAGGCCCGGTCCGTGGCGGAGATTCCCGTGCTAACACCGATCGCTGCGTCGCAGGACACTGTGTAGGCCGTGCCTTTGGCATCCTCGTTGACGGCCGTCATGGGCGGCAGTGCCAAGGCGTCGGCGCGTTCGCCGGTCAGCGGCACGCAAATGACGCCGGAGCTGTACCGGATGGTCCAGCCCATCAGGGCGGGCGTGGCGTGCTGGGCGGCGAAGATGATGTCGCCTTCGTTTTCGCGGTCCTCGTTGTCGACCACGAGCACGGGCCGACCTGCGGCCATGGCGCGCACTGCATCCTCAATGGAGTCCAGTCCTTTAGCGGGCGCGGCCGCCTGGCCGCCGGAGGCACCGTCGGTGTTGACGGCAGCCGCGGCAGCGGCGGATTCCAGGTGTACTGCGGCGTTCACAGCGCACCTCCCGCAACCGCGGTGCCACCGGTACCCGCGGCTGCGCCGGCATCGCGGAAGGCAAGCAGCCGTTCGGTGTACTTGGCCAGGACATCGACCTCCAGGTTCACCCGGCTGCCGGCGGTTTTGGTGCCCAGGCCCGTTTCGGCCAGGGTCGTGGGGATCAGGCCCACTTCGAACCAGGGCTCCTGCTCCGGCGCCGGGCTGACAGCCGTCACAGTGAGGGAGACACCGTCAATGGCGATGGACCCTTTCTCGGCAATGTAGCGGGCCAGGTTGGCGGGGACGCCAAAGCGCAGGCGCTCCCAGTTGCCCAGGGGTTCGCGTTCCAGCAGGACTCCGACGCCGTCCACGTGTCCTTGTACGACATGCCCGTCCAGGCGCCCGCCTGCAGGAACACAGCGTTCCAGGTTGACCGAATCCCCGGCAGCGAGTTCGCCGATGGTGCTCCGGACCAGGGTTTCCCCCATGACGTCAACGCTGAACTCCTTGCCGTCAATGGCGGTTGCCGTGAGGCAGACCCCGTTCACGGCAATGGAGCCGCCAAGTGGCAGGCCCTCGGTGGAGCCGGGGGCGTGCAGCCGCACGGTGGCGCTGGTGTTCCCGTCGCGCTCCACGGACAGCACCTGCCCCTGCTCGGCAATAATTCCGGTGAACATCAGTAGCCTCCCTGGGCTTGCTCCGCGCTGCCGCGGGTTGGTGGGTGGTCGAATGCAACTTTCCGTTGCGGTCTGAGGTGAAGCCTGAGGTCCCGGCCGAGCGTCCGGACGGCGCCGCCGTCGGCCTCGTCCCATTCCCATTGCTGGGCGTCCGGGAGGCTGCTAATGCCCAGCCCGTTCAGGGCGGGGGTGCCGGATCCCAGCAGGGTGGGCGCCAGGTACACGATGAGTTCGTCCACCAGGCCCGCTGAGAGGAAGGCGCTGAGGATCCTTGACCCGCCTTCCACCATGACGTGCCGGATGCCGGCTTGATACAGCATGGTCAACGCTTCGCGCGGGTCCCGGGTGGGAAGGTGGACGGCCAGGCCGTCATCGCCACGGATCGCGGCGCCGTCCGGGATTCCGCGCAGTCCCATGACGGCCCGTACCGGCTGTTTGGGTGCGGGGTCGCCGGAGGGTTCCCGGGCGGTCAGGCGCGGGTTGTCCACCAGCACGGTCTGGCTGCCCACCAGGATGGCGTCGATGCGGCTGCGGATTCCGTGGTTGTCTGCCAGCGACTCGGGGCTGGAGATCCATTGGCTGGTGCCGTCCTCGGCAGCTATCCGGGCGTCCAGGGTCTGGGCGATGTGGAGGGTGACGAACGGGCGCTTGGCGGCGACGGCCTCGAACCACTGGCGGTTCATGTCCAGGGATTCGTCGGCACCGAGGCCGCTGCGGACCCGGACGCCGGCCGTTCGCAGCGTTGCGGCGCCGCCGGCGGCGGGGTCATGGGGATCGTCGACGGCGTAGACGACGTCCGTGATGCCGGCATCGATGATTGCTTCCGTGCACGGCCCGGTGCGGCCCACGTGGTTGCAGGGTTCCAGGGTGACCACCATGGTGCATCCGGAGAGGTCCAGGCCGACGGCGGCTGCCTGGGCAATTGCGTCGGCTTCGGCGTGCGCCGTGCCGGCGCCGCGGTGGTAGCCGGTGACAAGGTGGCGTCCGTCAGGACCGACGACGACGGCGCCCACCAGCGGGTTCGCGCCGCGCGGACCCTGCAGGGCTGCCCGCAGGGCGTGCTCCATGGCCCGGGTTTCGTCGGCGCTGAAGGCAGTGACCACCCCGGCGGCGGGCGTCAGTTCCACGGCGCCCGTCATGCGGCGGCCGGAGCGGGTTGGGTGGCTGCCTTGGAGGCGGCAGGATTTTCGGCGTTTAAGAGCCATCGCTGGGGGTTCATGTGCGTGTCGTTCCTTCCCTGTCGAACCGCGATGGCTCCGGGGGTACGACAGCAGAACGTTGCGGGCCCGCGGGCCCACTGATACAGCTGTACGTGCTTCTCTCATCCAGACTTTAACTGTCGGTACCGGAATTCCACCGGTTCAACCGTCTGCCGGATCCTCGTCAGAGAATGCCGGCTCGCGGGTCGCGGACTGTCACCGCCGGTTCGGACTTACACCGACCCCGGAGCACGTATGTGTGTTGTTATTGTGCCACAACCGGCAGGGGCTCCCCGTTATTCCGTCGCCCCGCGTAATGTCCGGCCGCCCTTGTCCCGCAGCAGGTCGATGGCTGCGGCGGGGTCGTCGGCGCCGTAGACGGCGGAGCCGGCCACAAAAACGTTGGCACCGGCTTCAGCCGCGCGGGCGATGGTGTCTTCCGTGATCCCGCCGTCCACCTGGATGGCCACTCCCAGTCCGGAGCCTTCCACGGCTGCGCGGGCCCGCCGGATCTTGGGCAGCGTGACGTCCAGGAATGCCTGGCCGCCGAAACCCGGTTCCACCGTCATGATGAGCAGCATGTCCAGCTCGGCCAGCATGTCCAGGTACGGCTCCACCGGGGTGGCCGGGCGCAATGCCATCCCCGCTTTGGATCCCCTGCTGCGCAGTTCCCGTGCCAGCTTGATGGGGGCAATGGAGGCCTCTGCGTGGAACGTGACCGAGGCCAGGCCGGCGTCGGCGAAACCCGGCGCCCACCGGTCCGCGTCGGAGATCATCAGGTGGGCGTCCAGCGGAACCGGGCTGACCGCCTGGATCCGCTGCACCACGGGCAGCCCAAGGGTCAGGTTGGGGACGAAATGGTTGTCCATGACGTCCACGTGGACGGCGTCGGCGTTGCTGATCCGTTGCAGTTCGGCCTCAAGGTTGACGAAGTCGGCGGAGAGGATACTCGGGTTGATGCAGCATTGCGTCACAGGGGTGCCTTTCGCTGAAGGTGCTTGGTGTCGTAGAAGACTTCCGGTCCGCAGCCTGGAACAGGCCGGACCGGGAGCCCAGGTTAATGAGTCGGGGATTCTTCCCTGTCAGGCTTTCTTGTGGATCAGGGCCAGGAACATGGCGTCGGTGTGGTGGATGTGGGGCCAGAGCTGGGCGGTCAGTTCATGGCCGGCGCCCAGGTTTCCGGTGAGGCTGACTGCATCCAGGGCGGCGCCCGCGTCCAGGAGTTCCAGGTCGGTGCGTTTCCGGAGGACGTCGGCCACGACAGCCGTGGTTTCTGCCGGGTGCGGTGAACAGGTTACATAGGCCACCACTCCCCCGGGACGGACCGCGGCCAGGGCGGAGTTCAGCAGTTCGCGCTGCAGCGGGCCCAGGTCTGCGATGTCCTTGGGCGAGCGCCGCCACCGGGACTCGGGCCTGCGCCGAAGAGCTCCCAGGCCAGTGCAGGGGACATCCACCAGGACGCGGGAATATCGTTCCGGCTGTTCCGCACCCACATCCCGGCCGTCGCCGGTCCGGACCTGCCAACTGCCCTGCGGTACGGCCGACAGCGCCTGGCTGACCAGTTTTGCGCGGTGCGGGGCGGGCTCATTGGCCAGGAGCGTGGCGCCCCGCTGGTGGGCCAGCGCACCTAGGAGGGCCGCTTTTCCCCCGGGGCCGGCGCAAAGATCGAGCCACGCTTCACCGGCGCCGGCATCATTATCGGCACCGGCTCCCGCCCCTGCATCGGCGGCACTTTCGGCGCCGGGACTGCGGCCGGCACCGTCGCCTGCCCGGCTGAGGTCCGGTTTGGGAAGGTCCACCGCGGCCAGGGCCCTGGCCACCAGCTGTGAACCAACGTCCTGGACCCTGAGGCTACCGGCACGCACCGACGCCAGGCGTCCCAGGTCCCCGCCGCTGGACAGCGCGGAGCCTTCCACCAGTTCGCCGGGCGTGGCACCGTTGTCCAGTGCTTCGTCCAGGCTGCCCAGCCCCGGCAGGGCCACGAGGTTAACCACCGGGGCAGCGTTGTCCGCCTCCAGCAGGTCGTTGATTTCGACTGCGGGCCGGCCGTGGGCCACCAGTGACTGGCGCATGGCCCGGACAATCCACTCGGGGTGCGCGTACCGGAGCGAGGCAATCTTCGTCTCGTCGGTTTCGCCCTCCACCAGCAGGTCCAGCCATTCCTCAAGGGAGTGGGCGGAAACCTTGCGGAGGACGGCATTAATCAGTGCCGAGGGGCCGGCTCCGATGACGGCACGGGCCAGTCCTACCGTCTGGTCCAGTGCGGCGTGCGCCGGGACCCGCATGGCCAGCAGTTGGTGGGCACCGATGCGGAGGGCGTCGAGGACGGCCGGGTCAAGCTTGGCCAGGGGCCGGTCCACGCACCGTGCCAGGATGGCGTCGTAGGTACCCTGGCCGCGCAGGGCGCCGTAGCTCAGTTCCGTGGCGAACCCGGCGTCCCGTTTGTCCAGGTGGTGATGCCGGATCCGCGCGGGCAGCACCAGGTTGGCGTAGGCATCCTCCTCCGCCACAGCGCGCAGCACTTCGAAGGCCACCAGACGGGCGGGATCAGCGCGCCTGGTCCGCTGCGACGGCGCCTGTTCGGTAAAGCCCCGCTGCGGTCCGCGGTTGCGTTCCCGGCCTTTGGCGTCCCTCCTGCTGGCGTCCCGGGGTCCGCCGTTGCCGCGGCCGCTGCCGGCGGGCGCGCCGCTGCCGCCCTGTCCGCTCTTCCCGCCGCGGCCGTATCCTTCGGCGCTTCCCCCTCCGCCAGTGTTGGGCCGGCCGGTATTCCGTCCACCTGTATTGCCGCCGGACCCGCTCATTCGAACACCACACCCTCCAGTGAAGCCATGCCGCGCGCCCAATCGGCTGCAGCCATCATCTTTTTCCCTGCGGGCTGGACCCGGGTAAGTTCCACGGCGTGCGAGCCTGTTCCCACCACCACGGTTTTCCCCTGCAAGGCCACTGAGCCGGCGGCAAGTCCTGCGATATCAGGCCGGAGCCGCACAGGCTCGAGCTTGACCCGCTGCCCGTCCAGCAGGGTCCAGGCGCCGGGCTCAGGGGTGACTCCCCGTGCCTGCCGGTTGATGGCAAGGGCAGGATGGGACCAGTTGATGTGTCCATCCTCCAGGGTCAGTTTGGGTGCCAGCGAGACGTCGCCGGCCTGCGGCTGCGGCGACGCTTTTCCCGCCTCGATCGCGGACAGGGTCTGCGCCAGCAGGACCGCACCGCTGCGGGACAGCCGCTCAAGCAGGTCTCCGGCAGTGTCCTGCGGCCTGACGGCCTCGGTCAGCGTGCCAAAAACGGGGCCGGTGTCCAGTCCTTCCTCCAGCTGGAAGGTAACGGCACCAGTGATATCGTCGCCTGCCATGACCGACCGCTGGACCGGCGCCGCGCCACGCCAGGCGGGCAGCAGGGAGAAATGCAGGTTGACCCAGCCGTGCCGCGGTATGCGCAGAGCTGCAGGGGGGACCAGTCCGCCATAGGCAACGATTGCCGCGACGTCCGGCTGCGCTGCGGAGACAGCGGCAATGGCCTCGGGGTCGACGCGCGCGGCGCGGATAACATCAATGCCCAGTTCCGCGGCGCGTTGTGCCACCGGCGAGGGCGTCAGCACGCGTTTGCGGCCTACCGGCGCATCGGGACGGGTCAGGACCGCCACAACGTTGAAGCCGGCTTTGACGAGGGCGTCCAGGGACGGCACAGCGACGGCGGGGGTCCCCGCGAAGAGGACCCTCACCCTGCTGTGCCAAAGCTGGAGCCGGGGGTACTGGTTCCGCCGAAGCTGGCCCCGCCGAAACTTGACCCGACACTCTTGGCGCGCTTGGCGGTGGTGCGCCCCGTGACGGCGTCGTAATTGGCGTTGCGGATGGACCGCAATGCAGCCTTCCGGTCTTCGCCCTCAAGGCGGTCGGTGTAGAGAATGCCGTCCAGGTGGTCATTTTCATGCTGGAAGCAGCGTGCCAGCATCCCCTCCCCATCGACGGACACCGGATTTCCGTGCATGTCCACACCGGTGACCCGGGTGGCGCGGAAACGGCGGACGGGGAAGCCGAGGCCAGGAATGGACAGGCAGCCCTCCACGTGGTCCGGCTGGTAGTCCTCACTGTTCTCCAGGACGGGGTTGATGATGTGCCCTTCTACCCCGTCGATCCGGTACGTGAAGACGCGCTTGCTGATGCCCACCTGCGGAGCGGCAAGCCCTGCGCCGTCCACGTCCTCCATGGTTTCGGTCATGTCGGCCACCAGTTTGGCAAGCTCCGGTCCGAATTCCGTCACGGGATCGGCAACTGTGCGCAGCACAGGATCACCGATGATGCGGATATTCAGAATAGCCATGCGCTGTTTGTCCTCACGGTTGGCGGCAAAGGGAACCTATCCAGTTTAGGTGCAGTCTCTCGAGGTCCTCCTGCCGCTTAGGCGGTGCGGGCCTGTGCCAGCGGCGGGGGTGCGATGGGCAGCAGCGCGGTGCCGGCACTGATGGTGTCCGCGGACAATTCCCAGACCCGGCGCAGGGCGCAGAACTTCCACCAGTGGTGCTTGAGGACCTCGGGGTTGGCACGGACAGGACGGACCTCGGTCTCGCCAATGGCAACGGCCAGCAGGACCGGGTTTTCGCCGTATTTCCAGGGCTCCCAGGTTCCAGCTTCCGCATCCACCAGGCTTTCCTCCGCCTTCATGCCGGCCACCAACTGCATCACCACTTTGTCATCCAGTGGTTTGACCAGGCCGTCCCGCGTTGTGCCCTTGGTCTTGTAGTCGATCAGGCAAATGCGTCCGTTGATCCGCGCTACAAGGTCAAGGGTGCCCGCGTAGCCCACCGTGTTGTTCCAGACAGTGATTTCAGGGGCGATGGGCTCCACCTTGAAGAGTTCCCACCACTCGTCGAAGCGGACGGCGAAGGCCTCTTCCCCGTTGGCAGCCAAGGCCTCGCGGGCTTCCTTCATGCCGTGGGGGCGCCCGAGCGCCCGGAGCGCCACCTGCTCGCAGTAATTGTGGACGCGGTCCCCGCGCCTGGCGGCATCGTCCCGGTAGGTTTCGGCCGCCTTGGCGGCACGGTTGATGGCCTGCTTGATTTTGGCGGGACTGCCCAGGCAGTCCGAGAGCAGCGGATCATTGGCCAGGCTGCTGGCACCCATGTAACCGAACCAGCCATCCAGGCCGTGCGGCTGCTGGCTGATCACCGTGGTGATGGAAGGTACCGAAAACTGCTCAGACGTTGACCGTGCATACATCCGGCCGTATTCGGTGGCGTGGGCGAGAAGCGGATCAGTCATACAAAAGACTCTTTCACAGGGGGCCGACAAAAGCTCCGGGAGGCAGGAGCTGCACGCAAAAGAGGCCCGTCTCCGCTGCTGGTGAGCGGAAACGGGCCTCTGCGGTGGGCGATACTGGGTTCGAACCAGTGACCTCTTCGGTGTGAACGAAGCGCGCTACCACTGCGCCAATCGCCCCGATGCATTTGAATGCTAGCCCACCTTTGCCCTATTTCAAAAATCGAACGGGGCACCTCATGAAGCGGCCCCAAAGCCGCACCCCCTACCTGGCCGCCAATGACTGAAAGCAGCCCGGCGGAACGCAGCATGGCGCACCAGCCCTCACTGCCGCCGTCGGGAATTACACCCCTGTAACTCTAAAAATCCGCGCAGTTACAGGGATCGGGAGGTCATAGTGCAGGGCCGGACCGGAGCGATTTGGAGAATCCCCGAACCTCCTATATTGTTTTTACTCGTTGGAACGCGAGGAAATGCCGGAAACGGCAAGGAATCAACCCTCCAAAATGCGGACGTAGCTCAGCTGGTAGAGCACCACCTTGCCAAGGTGGATGTCGCGAGTTCGAATCTCGTCGTCCGCTCGCAGGACACTGTCACAGCAAACATTCTTCGGAATTGACGCTAACACGGTGGGTTGGCCGAGAGGCGAGGCAGCGGCCTGCAAAGCCGTATACACGGGTTCGAATCCCGTACCCACCTCGGTGAAAACCAAGGTTTCCGGATGTTTCGGATTCAATGGGCGATTGGCGCAGCGGTAGCGCGCTTCCCTGACACGGAAGAGGTCACTGGTTCGATCCCAGTATCGCCCACTGGCAAGGCAACTTGCCCGCAGTACCGCCGGTTTACCGGTTCATCCTGCACACGCGGACGTAGCTCAGCTGGTAGAGCACCACCTTGCCAAGGTGGATGTCGCGAGTTCGAATCTCGTCGTCCGCTCTCTTATATCCCATAAGCCGGTCTTCCGGTTCCGGGCGATTGGCGCAGCGGTAGCGCGCTTCCCTGACACGGAAGAGGTCACTGGTTCGATCCCAGTATCGCCCACAAGAACAGCAGCTCCTACGGAGCTGCTTTTTTCGTTTCCCCCGCATCCGCTGCGGGCGAACTCCCTAGGCACACCTTTCACCCCCGGATAGGATCGAAGGCGCGAGGAGCGACCTGGCTCCGCGATCGAAGGGAGGTGCTCGTGGGTTTGATTGACGATCTAAAGGACAAGGCTCAGGGTCTCATCCGCGGCAACGAGCAGGCCATCAAGAACGGCATCAGCAAGGCCGGCGATTTCGTCGACACCAAGACCGGCGGCAAGTACACCGGCCATGTCGACAAGATCCAGGATGGCGCTTCCAAGCTCATTGACAAGAACGGAACCCCGGGCCAGGCACCTGCCGCCGGGCAGGTTCCGCCGGCAGCTCCTGAAAATCCGGTTCCGCCGGTTGACAGGGCTCCGTAAAGGATTTGGCCAGGGCTTTGCCCCAGCACGTCAACGGGGTGCGGGTCCCGCCGGGAGGCGGCGCCCGCACCTTCGGCGTTTAAGGGCGCTGATGGCACCGTAAGGCGGTTCCGGCTTGTAACCGAGCCGGTGCCAACGGATTCCCGATTCCCGGACGCCCGCCGGTAACCTGCCGGTATGCCCAACTCCCCCGCACCCTCCGAGGCAAAGACCACCCGGGCCCGAATCGATTCCCGGCCCTTCGTCGCCGGGATCGTCACCGCTTCGGTGGGCTTCACCTCCTCCTTTGCCGTGGTCCTGGCCGGCCTCAAGGCGGTGGGAGCCGATTCCGGCCAGGCCGCATCCGGCCTGCTTGCACTGACCATCACCATCGGGATTGGCGTCCTGGTGCTCGCCTGGCGCTCCCGGGTTCCGGTGACACTGGCCTGGTCAACGCCGGGCGCGGCGCTGCTGGCTGCATCGGGAATTCCCGACGGCGGGTGGCCGTCCGCCGTCGGGGCCTTCCTCGCGGCGGGCCTGCTGTTGGCCTTGACGGGCATGGTGCCGGCGCTTGGCAGGCTGATGGCGCGCATTCCGTCCTCCCTGGCGCAGGCGATGCTGGCCGGGGTCCTGCTGCAGCTCTGCCTGGCCCCCTTCAAAGCCTTGGGCACGGTCCCCGTGTTTGTTGCGCCGGTCATTTTGTGCTGGCTGCTGATGATGAAGTTCGCTCCGCGCTGGGCGGTTCCTGCAGCATTGCTCGTGGCCCTGGGCGTGATCGGAACTTCCCTGGCGTCCGCCGGGACGGCGGTGGATCCGGCAGGATTCATGCCCGCACTGGCCTGGACCACGCCCTCGTTCAGCCTGCAGGCCGTTGCCGGCATCGCCGTCCCCTTGTTCGTGGTGACCATGGCGTCGCAAAACGTTCCCGGAGTGGCTGTGCTGCATTCATTCGGTTATGAGACCCCGTGGCGGCCGGCGATGCTGGTTACGGGAACGGGCACCGTTCTGGGAGCGCCCTTCGGCGGCCACGCCATCAACCTCGCGGCGCTCAGCGCGGCCCTCGCCGCCGGCCCCGAAGCAGGCGGGGACCGAAGCAGGCGATGGATCGCCGGTTTTACGTCCGGCCTGGCCTACCTGGTGCTGGCTGCCTTTTCCACAGCCCTGGTGTCGGTAGTTAACCAGGCGCCCGCGGGGATGCTCGAAGCCGTGGCCGGGCTGGCCCTGCTGGGCACCCTGGCTTCGGCAATTTCGGCTGCCCTTGCTGACGCCGAGGAGCGTATTGCCCCGGCGGTCACGTTCCTGATGGCGGCCTCGGGACTGGCCTTTGCCGGAATCGGTTCCGCGTTCTGGGCACTGGCTGCCGGGCTGGCGGTCCGGTGGGCGCTCAAGCCGCGTCGCAGCCTGACGTCCTCTTAGGAGTGTTGCCCTACGAGGGTTCGTGGTTCTGGCCTTCACGGGCCAGCGCGGTCAAGCGGGAGACGGCGCGGAAGTATTTCTTCATGTACCCGCCGGTCATCATTTCCTCGGTGAACAACTGGTCGAAGGGGACGCCGCTGGCCAGGATGGGAACATCCTTGTCGTAGAGCCGGTCCGCCAGGACCACGAACCGAAGCGCCACCGCCTGCTCCTTGATGGTTTCCACGTTGCGCCAGACCACGCCGTCAACGCCGTCGATCAACTGGCGGTAGCGGCTGGGGTGCACGCCGGCCAGGTGGTGGATGAGGGTGGAAAATTCGTCCTGGGCAACCGTCTTGCCGTCGAACTCCGCCTTCATGTGGGCATTGAGTTCGCTGTTCCTCAGCGGGGCCGGCGCGGCGGGAAGGCCACGGTGCCGGAAGTCCTCGCCGTCGATCCGGATGACCTCGAACTGGTCGGCCAGGACCTGGATTTCGCGCTGGAAGTCCACGGCGGCAAAGCGGCCGTCACCGAGCGAGCCCGGCAGGGTGTTGGATGTGGCGGCAAGCTTGACCCCGGCGTCGGCCAGTTCCCGCATGAGCCGGGACATCAGGACGGTATCGCCCGGATCGTCGAGTTCGAATTCGTCGATGCAGACGAGCTTGTAGCCGCTCAGCGCATCGACCGTCTTGCGGAAGGACAGGGCGCCCACGAGGTTGGTGTACTCCACGAACGTACCGAAGGCTTTGGGGCCCGGCGAGGCGTGCCACAGGGACGCGAGCAGGTGCGTCTTGCCCACGCCGAACCCGCCGTCAAGGTAGATGCCGGCCCGCGATTCGTCTTTCTTGCCGAACAGCTTCTTGAAGAGCCCGCCCCCGTTACCTGACCCAACGCCGTCGGCAAACCCCTGCAGTTCCCGCACGGCCGTGGCCTGGCTGGGCTGCTTGGGATCCGGGCGGTAGCTCGCAAAGGAGACCTCCCCGAACCGCGGCGATGGGTAGAAGCCCTTGAGGAGTTCGTCCACCGAAACTGCCGGAGTGCGGGCGGCAAGCTGTTCGATCTGTACCAAGGTGGTCCGTTCTGCTGGTGGTTGGTCCCCAGAAAGGATACCGGCAATGCAGGCCGTTCCCGGGCTGGCTGCCATCCTCGCGGCACAGCGAGTGACGAAGGCAACATTTCGCCCTATTAACGGAATACGGACAACGTCAGGGGCGCTGGCTAGGGTGGGAACAGGTTCCAATGCATGTTCCATGGATTCCCGTGCTCTTACTGAAAGGCCAAGCAATGCCCTACCCGGTTGACCAGAATGAGAAGTTCGCTGCCTACGCCCACCCGGAACGTCTCGTCTCCACGGAGTGGCTGGCGGCTGCCATCAAGGACGGCGCGGTGGCTGACGGCGGACTCGTCGTGGTGGAATCCGACGAGGATGTGCTCCTGTACGAAACAGGCCACGTCCCCGGCGCGGTCAAGATTGACTGGCACACCGACCTGAACGACGAAGTTGCCCGTGACTACATTGACGGCGCAGCCTTCGCGGAGCTCGCGGCCTCAAAGGGAATCTCGCGGGACAGCACCGTGGTCATCTACGGCGACAAGTCCAACTGGTGGGCCGCCTACGCGCTTTGGGTCTTCACGCTGTTTGGCCACCAGGATGTCCGGCTGCTCGACGGCGGCCGGGACAAGTGGATTGCCGAAGGCCGGGAACTGACCAAGGACCGGCCCGCCCCCGCCCCGGGGAGCTACCCGGTGGTCGAGCGCGCCGACGCCCCCATCCGCGCCTTCAAGGACGACGTCCTGGCCCACCTCGGCACCGGTCCGCTTATCGACGTCCGCTCGCCCGAGGAATACACCGGGCAGCGCACCCACATGCCGGCCTACCCTGAGGAGGGCGCCCTCCGCGGTGGCCACATCCCCACTGCCGCATCCATCCCCTGGGCCCGTGCCGCTGCCGCCGACGGCACCTTCAAGAGCCGCGGGGAACTGGAGGCGATCTACCTCGGCGAGGCCGGCCTGTCCGAGGGTGACGACGTGGTGGCATACTGCCGGATTGGCGAGCGTTCCAGCCACACCTGGTTCGCCCTGAAGTACCTCCTGGGCTTTGATTCCGTCCGCAACTACGACGGATCCTGGACCGAGTGGGGCAATGCCGTCCGCGTGCCGATCGTCAAGGGCGCCGAGCGGGGTTCCGTTCCGGCCACCGTCGGAGCCTGACGCAGCGCCCGCCCGCGTAGACTTGAAACGATGACTACTCAAGCATTGCCATCCGCCCTGGCGGCGATCGTGGACGACTTCCAGGCCCTGTCCGAACCCGAGAGGCTGCAGCTGCTGCTGGAGTTCTCCGAAGGACTGCCCGAGCTCCCCGACCGGCTCAAGGACCACCCCGAACTGCTGGAGCAGGTGGTGGAGTGCCAGTCGCCGCTGTTCCTCACCATTGAAACGGGGAAGAACGACGACGGCGCGGTCCACCTGTTCTTCAAGGCACCTGCCG